>JAGVKQ010000005.1 GCA_020050435.1 Candidatus Caenarcanales bacterium | reverse complement strand
CTGCATGTATCTGCTTAACAATATCAATGCAGTATTTGTCATCTTCAACCATTTTGTTAATGCCTTTAACATGTCCTATGATAAAAGATAAGCGTTTTAAAACATCTTTTTTAATTTTTGGTGAGTGGTGAAGCATATTTCTATAGATTCCTTCCTATTTGCCTAAGTTTCTCATTCATTGGTTATTTTAACAAAATTGTAACATTTTTGTGTGATCTTATCTTTACTATACCTCCACTAGGGGGGTCTGGGTATAATATAAACATTGAGATATAAAACTTAACAAAGGAGAATAATTATGATTAAAATGTTGCCAGCAATCTTTTTTAGTTTAGCAATCACTCTAACAATGTATGGTTTAAATAGTTTGGCCCATGCTGCTACAACGGAAACAAAAAACATAGCAGGGAACATAGTTGGCGAGGGGGAAAACAAAGGAAAGATTCAATGTCCTGTAATGAAAACTTGGTTTGTCCCCGATGAAAAGACAGATAAAGCAGTTTATGAAGGTAAAACTTATTACTTTTGTTGTAAGGGATGTAAACCAATGTTTGAAAAAGAGCCAGAAAAGTATTTGAAATGATAAAACATTAGAAATAAACTTTTAGTTTGATGGGAGAACATTAATTTATGCAAAAAATTACTTTCTCTTGGAAAAAGACCCCGTGCCAAGTATGTAAAGGAAGTTTTGTTCAAAATGAGACAACTGAAAAAGTTACTTATAAGGACAGAGTATATAGTGTTTGTTGTGTTACATGTAGGTCGAGGTTTCAAGAAAACCCAGAAAAATATGTGAAAGGATAAAACATGAAAAATAAACCTTTAGTTTTGTCTCTATCTTTGCTGGCAATATTATTTGTAAATAATATTGCTCTTGCTTGTGGTTGCGGATGTAAAGGTAATAACTGTGGATCCTCACAGCCTTCATCACTCATAGATCAAAAACAGATACAACAACCTGAAGACAAATCTCAGCAACTACTTATGAAAAATCAGGAATCAGCAAATGAAATACCAAACAAAGTAGATCCCAACAGTAAAACTTATAACTTGTGTTGTGGTAAGTGTAAGTAAATATTTTCAGAAAATCCTTAAAGGATGCGGAGGATAAGCCCCAAGTAACAAATGAGGAAAAACTCAATAAAAAAATTAATCCCACTTAATCGTCTGATTGTTTTTTACATTGCATGTGGTCTTCTGATTTTTGCACTTGAGGTGTATCTTCAGCACTATTCAAGGTTGCAGGATACCAAAATAATGTGGACACCTATAATATTTGGGCTAACAGGAGGAATAATGTGTCTTGGAGTTGCTATTGTTTTTAACAGGCTTAGCTACTATTTGTTTATTATTTTGATGAATCTTTCAATTCTAGTAGGACTTATGGGATTGTATTTCCATAACAAGTGGCGTTACCCTGCATTTGCTGATCTTTTGTTTCATGCCAAAGCACTGCATATGGAAATGCTTACTACTTTTACACCACTTGTTGCACCAGCTGCATTTATTGCATTAGGAGTACTTGGACTATCGGTAGCATTTTATGAGAAATGGTGAAAAAATAAAATTATAGATTCATAAAAAGCATAATGAAAAGTTATAGGGTACTAATCACCATCCATTATTATTAATTGTTGTGTTACCATTTGGATAAAATCCTGTATTAGGCAAAATATAGCCATTTACAGAAGTTTGGGGAGTAACAATTGAAGGATTTGAATAATTAGAATTATAAGCGTAATTAGGATTAGAAGATGAATTCTTATAATAAGAAGTCGCTAAGCTTGCAGCAAATGATAAAAAAGGATGTTTTTTACTACTAGAAGAAGGGTAACTATTATAATAACCTTGATTTGTATAATAAGTACCATTATAAGGAAATGGTCTTGCACCATAAGCATATTGATTGGAGGGGACTTGGTAAGGATTTATAAAGCTTGTAGTGAGTGAAACAAACGGGTTGGGATTTTGATAATTACCATAGTAGTTATAGCCTTGATTTTGGGCCTTTGCAGGTATGCTTAAAAATAAAAATAAGGAAATTAAACAAATCATTTTGTTTAATTCTTTAGTAGCATAAATATTTTTTCTATTGAGCATAAGTAATTAATTAACACTCCTAGTGGGTTAGGTAAAGTTTATTCCGTAGAGATTAAAGCTGGGTAAAGCAATAAATACACAAACAAGATCTTAAGTGTACTATTCTCTTTTAATTTTCATCTTAATTAGGGATATTTCTAGTGATTAAATGACTTTAATGAAATTATAACCATAAGCAGTATAATTACGACATTCTTATCTTGACTATACCCCCACTAGGGGGGTCTGGGTATAATAGAAACATTAAGATATAAAACTTAATAAAGGAGAACAATTATGAGAAAGAAGTTTTTAATATCAGTTGCCATTCCTGCAACCATTTTACTTACAAGCAATTTTGCATTAGCATGTGGCTGTGGATGTATGGGCGGCAATTGTGGTGCATCTAATACTTCACCTGTTCAGGTTCAACAAACGGAAGGGAAAGTTCAATGCCCTGTTATGAAAAACTGGATTCTAGCTTCTGAAGCAGCAGATAAAACAGAATACAATGGTAAGACTTACTACTTTTGCTGTGGTGGATGTAAAGAAAAGTTTTTAGCTGAGCCTGAAAAATATATTGAAAGCCAGTCATAGTAATAATAAGAGTTTTTTGTGAATTAATATAACCAATTGAATTACGAATATCCTTTAAATCTCGAAATTGCTCCTAAGTCCTACTAAATAGCAAATAATCTAAAGGATGATTTTAAAGAGACTATTGAAACAAAGTCATCCTTTAGTTCAATATCTTCTCAAAACTAATAGAGTTAAGCTTACTCATGATTAATGGGAAATCTAACTAGGAGATATTTTTATGAAAACGATGACTAAAGACTTGCAAGGTTGTATTGATAACTGTCTTAAGTGTTATGAAACATGCAGAGAAACAATAAGCTATTGTTTGCAAAAAGGTGGCGAACACGCTAAATCTGAACATATCAATCTGCTTTTAAACTGTGCAGATATTTGTCAAACAAGTGCTAATTTTATGATAAGTGGTTCTTCGCTCCACAGCAGTGTTTGCAAAGCTTGTGCTGAAGTCTGTACTAAGTGTGCAGAAAGTTGTGAAACCATTGGACGCAGTGATGAGAAGATGAAAGAATGTGTAGAGATTTGCCGCCAATGTGCAGAAAGCTGTGATAGTTGCAAGTAAATGTCTAGGTAATGATATAAATAAGGTATGAATAAGTTACTAAATATCCAACAATTAAATAAACCTGCAGTTATTGCATTTGGTTCAGTTTTATTATTATTGGCAGTTTTGCTTCTTAATAAGCTAACTTGTAATTGTGCAGGTTTATGCAATTGTCTTGCTTGTTTTTGTTGTAAGTAAATCAACAAATCAAGGTAATATATAAAATTAGGTATGTGAAGGATTCTTCCAATAGGAGAACAATAATTCTATGATGGACGTTTTATACGTTTGCCCAATGCATCCAGAAGTACGGCAGCCACAGCCTGGAAAATGTCCAAAGTGTGGAATGGATTTAGTGCTTGAAGGAAGTAAGCCAATAGCTACAAAGCAGACAATTAAAGATTTTTTACCGCTCATAATTATTTTCTTAGTAATATTTATCCTAACTGGTGCAATGGTTTGGCGATTAGGACATTGGGACACAATGTTTGCAATGCGTTATTTTGAAGGATTTTTCTTCCTTCTTTTTGGCATATTCAAATTGTTTAACTGGAAAGGTTTTGTTGATGCATACTCTACTTATGACATTATTGCAAAACGTAGCCGTTTCTATGCTTATTTTTATCCATTGATTGAATTGGGATTGGCTGCTGGCTATCTCTTTTCATTCCAACTGTTGGCAGTAGCATGGATTACACTAATTTTAATGCTCATAGGCAGTGTTGGTGTTGCTGGAGAATTGAAAAAGAAAAATCAAATCCCTTGTGCTTGCTTAGGTGTAGTGTTTAAGATTCCAATGACGTGGGTAACTTTTATTGAGGATATTCTTATGGCAATTATGGCTGCTGTAATGATTGCTTTTTTACAAGCTTAAATGCCTAGCTTTCCCAAAATCTTTTACCAAATAAATCCTCAAAAATTGGAATATTTAAGTTAAAAAGTTCTTCATCCATAGAAACCCTGTCTAAATCTAGATATATTCCTTCTCTATTTTTAAAAACCTTATCTTTTGGTGAATTATCTAGATCTCCTGCTTTTGCCCTGGAAAAATCAATTAACATAAAATCTATAGCTGAATCATATCTATCAGCTTTTTTTCTGACAAACTCATAGAACTGATTAGCTTTATATGCAACATCAATTCCTAGCTTCTGACTAACTTTGTATAGGATTTCTCTATTTGCCAAAATAGCAGAATATACAAGCCTAAATTCTGACAAAGCTTTGCTTAAAGATTCTGATGCAGAACCTACCAGCTCAACATCTTTAATACCGTTTTTCATCTTTAATTCATTTAATGTTTTATTTTCTTTTCCTAATCCTTTAAGGATAGCCATAGTATAGTACTCTTTATGATCTAGCTGACTAATGCAGCTGTCTATCAAGTAAGTATCAGCAATATCTTTTGCAGTAAAAAGACATAAATCTCTTAAGTGATTATATAAAAGCACTAACATGGCATAAGAATGCTGAAGCTCAATATTAAGCATAAAAACAGATGTCCAACTTTTTACATAGTTATTGTAAGTGTTAATGTACTCATTTGAGGTAAAAGCTTTTGGGTCTTTTATAGCTTCAATATCTCTTGCTGTAAGAACTTCATTTCCAGTCTTATCTTTTTCAATCTGGGAAGATATATAGATAAGTGCTCTTTCTTTTGCAGATAAATCACCTTTTTTTATTATAGTGCCTAGATTTTTCATTTCTTCAAAACTGCTCTTTCTATAACTTCTATTCTTCTTTCTATCTCAGCAATTTCAAAAGCCTTAATTAAATGCCCTGAAAGATACCCTATACAATTTGCTACTCTAAGATCGAGATCTCCAGTTCTCACTTTATTTATAGTATCTGCCAAAAGATTTACAACATCACTTGGGTCATCCAAAAAAATTGGCGCCAGTGGAGTAAAGTTCTTCTTTGGTGTCTGCCCACCTTTTTGGCAGATCAGTTTATGATCTTCCTTCATTTCTGGATCATGCATTAGGCAAAAGTTCTTACCAGACTGTGCCCAGGCACCACATTTACTTCCATCATCTTTAGTCTGTAGACATTTAATAGCTTTCAATCTAACCTCCTTTGACTTGTTGAACAAGTGGGTATACCACTGTTCTACTAATCTTTTTTATCCATGGTTGATCCGTTTTATTATTATAAAAATTAAGAATTACAGGTCCTGCAGTTGGTTTTTCATGGATTAAAGAAATATGTTTATTTGTGACTTCTCCTACTATGGTTAAGTCATCCACAAAGCAGATTAATCCCATTTCTGAATAGTCTCTAGTCTTTGGTTTATTCCATAACTTCTTATAAGTCCAGCCTTGATTTAAAGCTTTTTCTTCAATTGCTTTTACCTTTTGTTCAGGGGTAAGTTTAATGGGCTGGGGCTCAAAGTTAGCCTTTTTTTCTTCAGGTATCTCAAAACCAACTTTTATAAGTGCATCAACGAGCCTGTCAGGTTCAAGTCTAAAGATGTTTGCGATTTGTTCAATCTGTTTAACTTTAACTGGGCTTAGCTGCGTCATCTTCTAACTCCTTTTTAAGGACATCCGTCATTTTTATCTTTGCAAAGCTTTTTAATGCTTCAGTATTGATAATTGATAATTGTTCACTTTCAGCTGTGCAAGTGTGCAGCTGGTTATTTTGGCTTAATTCTGCATTATTTAAAGCTGCACGGCTGCACACTTCATTTTCAACATCTTTATTTTTTAATTTTAAACCTTTAAAACCCCTAACTCTACTTCCTCTGGAGTTCTTTAAAAATACACTAGTAACCTGTCCCTTAAATCTTTGATGAATCCATTTGCTTAAAACATGAGGAGTTTTACATGCCCTATCAGTGTTTTCATCATTCCAAATAATTTTTATAGTTCCGCTTTTATTTTGATGCTCCTGAGCAATACCTTCCTGTAAACAATAATTGACATAAGCACTATGCAAATCTTCAGATGCTAATTCTGAATCTGGGCTGGATTCTATATCTTCTTCAAAAAACTGCTCTTTATGTGAACCTTTTAAGACGGCTTCTTTTAAAGTCTCATTTACACCATTTTGCCAGATTTTCCCTCGTTGTAACATATTTTTAATAGCTTCTAAAGTTAGATTTAAAATACCGATCACAATATCTTTAGTGTATTCGTAATTATCTAATCTTGGATCCGCAAGTAATTCCCCATTTTTTGGATTAATGCTAAATCTATTAGAAAAATTAATTACCTGCATTCTTCTTTCTATAGCAAACGTTCTATTTGCAGATAAAACAGGTGGTTTGTTTATAGCAAAAAATAATATCGGACTTACAGAAGCAAAGAACGCTTGCTTATGCTTAAACTCCACTGACATTTTATCTCCAGCTTTCCCTGAGGTTATTTGTTTTAAAACACTTGAATCTCTTATGAATGCACTTTCATTCTCCGTAGAAAAGTTTGCTCTTTTCTTATACAGAGAACTTGCTGCAAATCTGTTATCTTTTTTAGTTAAAGCATCTAGTGATAGCGAAGAACAGATATTCTGACCTATAATTCTTTCTCTAAAATCAGTATAAATACTCTTGCCGTTTGACCCATCCCCATATTCCAGTGTAAATTTAGTGAACTCAAATCTTTTTCTTAAATCAGGAAAAATTGCAAAACCTAATGCTTCAAGTGCAATAATCCTCTGATTTTCATCTGGAATTACTTTCTCCATAAAATCAAGAGCTGGCTTAGTATCTAAATCAGGGATGTATTTTACATCAGCAATGTAATTCAAATGATCAGAACTAGAATGATTTATAAAATCAATACTTTCTGCTTCTAGATCTAATTTAAGCGTTCCATTGCTCACATTATGCAAGTCACCTGGATTGAAGTCTTGTTCTTGAACAAAACAATATGTCGACAGTAATTTAACTGTTTCAGTTAAGAAATAAGGCTTAGGAACTACTTCTGCATATTTTAATAGTTCTGCTGCTATAAACTTAAGAGAATCTTCTGATTCGGTTTTCTTATAATATCCAGAGCTATATATATGAAAGCCAAGATTCGTGTTTATAAGCTTTCTATCACACCTTATGTACTCTGCCAAATAATGTGGTATTTCTTCTTTTCTTTTTTCTTTCAGACATCTGTTTATACTGCCTAGAGAGACTGAAGTAGATCTTGAAATTAGATCTTCAAACATTTGCTTAGCATTCACCCCATGCTTTACAAAAAAATCATCAACTCCTTTTGCATCTAGGTCATATGGAAGATTAATTATTCTTACATCAGCTCCTAAATCTTTTAAATGACTAGAAAGTTTTTCTTCTGCTAACAGTACTTTTATGTTTTTGTATTTATCTGAATCAAAGACAATATAAACAATTCTGCCTTTCCATACTAGGTCATTAAAATCCTCTATAGGTTTAGATTTTTCACTTTCTATCCCATCTTTATCTTTTAAAATCTCTTTTATAAGCCAATTATAAACTCCAAAAATCCCCAAGCCTGCATAACCAAACTGAGCAAGTAAAGCTGCTTTTTTGCAGCCTTCAGTAATAAAGATAGGGACTGTTTTATCTTTTGCAATCTTTTCCCAGTTTAAGCTGCTTAAGTGTGGGTAGTAAAAAGTATTTTTTAATTCTTTGCTAGGTCTATATTTAGGAGTAGAGCCTTCTTTACTTGAATATTTATTTTCTTTAATAGCTTCTTCGTTATATCTTGCTCTGTAACCCTTAGTAATTTTATTCCCAATATCTTTTACTGGCTCTAAATAAGAGTCTCCATTTAAGCTTGAAATAAACCCAATTGCATCTATAGTTACATCTTCTAAGCCTGACTTATAAAGAATGTCTCTGTGCTTCGGTAAAAGTCTACTGCTTGGTATTAAAGCGTCATCATAATTACTCACTTATCTCTTCCCCCTTTTGTTTAATATCAATATAAGACAATCGATCTATAGTGGAGTTAATTGTTAGCTTTTCATTATTTTGTCCTGTTTCTTTAATAATCTTTTTAGCTATTATTTTTCCCAGGATTTTAAGTCCTTCGTAGTTTATGACTTTTTTATTATTAAATGTTTTTTCTTCCATAAAAGGTTATAGCTATATATTATTTCCAACAAAAAAAATCACTAGTCCATCTCTTTCATTTCAAACAGATCGTCAAATCCGAGATCTGGTAGGTAATTCATGATTTTTTCTCTTAACTTAGGTGATGGGTTTCGTGTTCCTTCCATCAATTGAGACATATATCCTGTGCTAATTTCTAGCCTATGTGCCAACCAATTTTGGGTTTTGTTTTTTCTTAAAAGGATTCTTTTTATTGTTTCACTACGCAAGTTTGCTTTCATAACGTCTCCAATGCTTACAACAGTTATCACAGATGATAACAATAGTATCAACCCCCGTGAGACAATGTCAACCATCAGCAAATATTTCTGCTTGCAAAAGTTATCATCTTGTGTTATTCTTTTTAATTAAAAGGAAATGAGCAATGCAAGAATTGGCAAAATATTTGAAAGAATTACGAGGCGATATATCTATAAGACAATTGGCTGAGCAAACGGGCATATCAAATGCCTATTTGTCTCAACTGGAAAGCGGCAAGCGTGATAACCCACATCCAAATGTTTTAAAAGAGTTAGCAAATTACTATGGCATTCCTGTAATTGAATTCCTTAAAATAGCAGGATATCTGGACGAAAGTAATAAGACGGAAGAAACCTACGAAGAAAAAATCGATAGGCTTTTTAAATATGTTACAAACAATCCAAAATACAAGTATGGACACCGTATAAAAGGAGAAGTAACGCCTGAAATAAAAAAGTTTGTAGTTGAAATGTATGAAAAAGCTACCAAGGAGAAATTACTTTGACAAAAATAAAAGAAATAACCAAACCTATATACAGCTTTGTTGATAGTTTGCTAGAGGAAAAAGAACATCTTCATCCAGTGGAGATTGCAAAAAGGTTCATTAAAAATTATGATATGACCAGCCAATATAGATTTGGAAATATTCCCTCATTATGTTACTTTCTGGGAGTAGATTCTATAGAATATGAAAGATTTCCAGAAGGAATAAGGGGATTTCATCAAATCTATGATGACAAGATAAAAATACAAGTCAAGCACGATGATTGGTCTGGTGGGATTAATCATACAATACTTCATGAATTGTTTGAAATTATAATAGAGATTTATAATTCAAAAACAAAAAAAGGATATGAATCTTCTGAATATAAGGCTAATTTATTTGCAGCAAGCATTTTAATGCCCGAAGACTCATTTCTGGAATTTTGTTATAGAGCAAACTTTGATTTACAGAGAGTTCGTGAAAAATTTGACTGCTCAATATTTTCTTTCTTACTAAGAACACAGTACTTATTTCAAAAAAGAAAAGGTTTCTATTTGGGTTATTTATATGAAAACTTTTATGAATACCCTCATAGAGAAGATTCTGTAGAAGACTATAACAATCCACTTGCTTTTATGTGTGTTGAAAAAATAGGTGCAGAAGACGTAGTAGATTCTTTTATATATGATAATTACATTCAAGAAGCCTTAGTGAAAATAACTCAACATCCAAGTGATTTTATTGGCTCAGTAAGATTAGAAACAAAAGACTTTTTAATCAGGGCATGTCCAATATCACATAGCAAAAGACTGGAGGCTGTAAGACAAGTAGGGATTCAAATAATAAATAGAAATGATTGGCAAAGAATAAAAAGTGAGGTGTTTAATGAAAGTGGCACTTTATGCACGAGTCTCTTCCGAGAAGCAAGCTGAAAAAGATTTATCAATTCCTTCACAACTTAAGGCAATGCGAAATTATGCCCTGAAGCATGGGTATGAAATTGTACAAGAGTTTATAGATGAAGCTGAAAGTGCAAGGACTGCTAATCGTCCAAAATTTCAAGAGATGATTTCTGAAGCAAAAAACAAGGATTGCTCTTTTAAAACAATATTAGTTTGGAAATTGTCAAGATTTGCAAGAAACAGAGAAGATTCCGTTTTGTATAAAACTCTTCTTCGTAAAAGAGGCATTCAGCTTATCTCTATTAACGAACAAATAGATAATAGTCCTGCAGGACAGTTACTGGAAGGGATTATAGAAGTAATAGATGAGTTTTATTCTACAAACCTTGCTCATGACACAGTACGAGGCATGAAAGAAAATGCTCAGCAAGGATTTTTTAATGGTGGCACTGTGCCTTATGGATATGAGTTAGACATTGTTGAAATAAACAAAAGAAAGAAAAGGAAATGGAAATTAAGCAATTCTGAATCTCATACGGTAGAAAAAATATTTGAACTATGTATAAAAGGATATGGTGCTAAAGAAATAATTAAAGAGTTACATGAGTCAGGTATAAAAACCAGGAGTGGTAAATCCTTTAATAAAGGGCACATTTATTACATATTAAAAAACGAAAATTATACAGGGACTTATGTATGGAACAGAAAATCTGAAGGACAAAAACTTCGATACCCAAACCATCATCCAGCTATCATATCTCAAGAGCAATTTGAACAAGTTATTAAGCTTCTGGAAGAAAGAACTCCAAAGAATGTTCACCCAAGAGAAATTGGCACTAAACACCTTTTAAGTGGACTTTTACGTTGTAAATGCGGCTCTAAGATGACCTTAGTCAGTGCTAAGTCAGGGAAGTTTCATTATTATGCTTGCCAAAATGTAATAAAAAGAGGGAAGCATGTATGTAATCAAAAATTTTTAAATACAAAAAAAATTGAACATCTAATTATTGACATTATCAAAAATAAAGTACTAACCGAAGACAATCTTACTGAGTTAACTAAAATAGTTATTGATGAACTAAATATTGCTAAGAAAGAAAAAAGTAAAGTATTACCTCAAATTAAAAACAGGCTAAACGACATTAATAAGAGGATTCAAAAGCTTTATGAACACTTAGAAACCGGCAAAATTGATTTAGATGACATTGCTCCCAGAATAAAACAATTAAGCAAAGATAAAAAATCTTTGTTAGAAGAACATGCTGAAATAGAAAATGAAGTTGGTAACAATGAAAATGTAAAGTTAATTCCAAAGGAAATGCTGAAACCCTATGTTCTTGATTTAAAAGAAACTTTAATGGAAGGGAATATCATTGAGCAAAAACAGTTCATTCGCTCATTTGTAAAAAGCATTTCGGTTACATACCCAAAAGCTGAAATTGAGTACACAGTGCCTTTAATTCAAACAAAAAGAGAGAACCTCTCTAATAAAGAAGTTCTCTCTTTAGTATTGAATGGCTCCCGGGAGAGGGCTCGAACCTCCGACCAATCGGTTAACAGCCGATCGCTCTACCACTGAGCTACCCGGGAATGATTTATTAAGTGTACAAAGATCTGAAAAAGATCCAGATATATAATACCAAATCACCGTATTTCTACGTCAAATTTAATTAATTGAGCATGTAAGCAGTATTACATTTATAAAGCAATTTCTACATAATAAGCTGTTTTGTAGTTAGCTATATTGTTCATATCAATTTATTCACCTTCAGCTATAGCTATTTAGGAAATTGCTTTGAACTCGCTTGCGTAAATCATTCAGAGGTAAACCTCCATGATTTACGCTTCGCTCGTATAATAACTCCTATGGAAAACCAACACATCATCCCAAGAGTAAAGATAGGTACAGATATTTGCCAGCTAAAACGATATGAAGATGCTTATAAAAGGTTTGGTGAGAGGCTACTAAAAAGAGTTTTAACTGAAAATGAACTAAGGTATGTCACTAGTAATAAAAAAAATCTAATCTCAAGGCTTGCAGGACGTTTTGCTTCTAAAGAAGCGACATCAAAAGTTTTGGGTACTGGACTTCGTGGAGTTTATTTTAAAGAGATAGAAGTCCTTAGAGAGCCTAGTGGTGCACCTAAATTAGTTCTTCATGGCAGAGCTAAGAAAAAGGCTGAAGAGAAAAAGTTAGTAAACTTTGAAGTTTCAATTTCTCATGAGAGAGATTATGCAATTGCAATTGTTTTAGCTGTCTGTACAGAGTAGTTTATTTTTTATAATCCGTGAATCCATAAGTCTTTTGGCCACAGCTTCATTAGCACAGGGTATTTTAATTTGTCTATTATTTGCCTTTTGAATAGTTACAAATTGAAGGAACCCTTTAGGCTTAAATGTATTATCTTGTTTACTTTCTAATAGAGTCTGGCTTTGCATATATACTTCTTTAATTCACCTGTCTTCATTGACTTAAGTAGTAAAAGATTAGCAATCTGGCGCCTAAAAAACAATTCTTGACATTTAGGTGGAACATTTTTCCTCTGATATTTCCTAGGTGTTTTCTTAGTTACAAAGCGTATAAAAATACTTTTGTTCAAATATCTGACAATTTCTTGACATACCCTTGTTATAAATGGTTACAATAAGGAGGTTAAAAAAAGGAATGTCTAATGATTCTAGAAGAATTCGTAAGCTATTATCACAAAAACAAAAACAAAAAGAAACAAGTAAAAGAAGTACTTCTTACTTGGTTGAAGACTGAACTAACTTCATCACCACAAAAAAATTACCAAAAAGTTATTCACAATGAATTGGTTTTAGAAAATGAAATTATTATCCCTAGGAATAAACAAGGCGAAAATCTTTTAAGCTCACTTCTCAGAATTACAAATATCCTTGAAGAAAAAGAATTTGAAACATGGGCAGGTAATGTAAAACCTAAGGATTTCATACATGCCTAAGGTTTTAGTAACCGGATTTGCAGGATTTGTAGGTAGTCATTTAACTGAAAAACTTCTAAGCGAAGGGAATACTGTTATTGGAATAGATGAGTTTAATGACTACTATGATGTAAAAATCAAAGAAAGAAACATCTCTACTTTTAAGAACAATAATAACTTTATTGGAAACAGATTTGATATTAGAGATAAAAACAAGATAGACAAGCTTTTTAAAGAATATAAACCAGAAATAATAGTTCATCTTGCTGCAAGAGCGGGAGTTAGACCATCATTAAGTGAACCCATTCTATATGAAGAAGTAAACATCTTAGGTACATTAAATCTTTTAGAAGCAGCCAAAGATAATGATTGTAAAAAGTTTGTATTTGGTAGTAGTAGTTCCGTTTACGGAGAATGTAAGAACGTTCCATTTAAAGAAACAGAATTAGATTTAAAACCAATATCTCCATATGGCGTAACCAAATTGAATGGTGAAAAGTTTTGCTATGCCTATAATCACCTTTATAAAATTCCTACTATTTGTCTTAGATTTTTTACAGTCTACGGTCCTCGCCAAAGACCCGATTTAGCTATTTACAAATTTACACAGTTAATAGAACAAGGAAAGCCAATTCCTGTTTTTGGAGATGGTCTATTTAAAAGAGATTTTACCTATGTCACAGAAATAGTAGATGGAATTATGGCATCTATAAAGTACGATAAAACAAGTTTTGAAATATTTAATTTAGGGGAATCCCACACTACATCAGTTTTAGATTTAATAAAACTAATTGAAAGTGCTACTGGTAAAAAAGCTATTATCGAATGGCAACCAGCACAACCTGGTGATGTATCTCAAACATATGCTGATATCAGTAAAGCTGAAAAATTATTAGACTACAAGCCTAGAACCAACCCTGAAGAAGGAATTAAAAAGTTTGTAGAGTGGTTTAAAAAAGAGAATTTAATTACAAGTAATTAAGTGCTCCCATATAAAATTTTTTTGGTGCTTCCCCTATTTCTTATTTTCTTCTTAAGATTAGGCATTTAATATGCCATTCATCCAGAGGTATTACGATACAAATCTTCAGTAAAAGCAATTTTGTGTTTTATATATGATTAGTACAAGGGGGAAATGATGATTAGAAAGTTAATAGTAGTACTTATATTAATTTGTTGTTTAACTTTAACCATAAGAGCTGCTTATGCAAATCAAGGCAGACTCCAAATAAGAGGACATTATGGAACTCATTCAATTTACTCAGGAAATAAAAACAAAGTTAATGTTCAACTATCTACAAGAGCTTACTATGCTATTAAAAATCAAGGAATTGAAAATATCAAGTTGAAATTAAATAATTCTAAGCGTACTAAAAATCTAAGGGTATCCACATTAGCTACAAATGCTCATCTTATAGGAAGAAATCTTGTTTTTTCATTACCAAATAATTTATTAAAACATAAAGGAACTCATTATTTAACGATCACTACTTCTAATCAATCTTTTGATGGTTCATTTAATTACATTCCTACTTTTGAAATAGTAAATAATACTAATGGTGGTTTAGAAGTAGAAATTGCTCCTGATACTCTAGTAGAAGATTTTGATTCAGAAAACTCTGAAGGTCTTGTAATAGAAGGTATTAGTGAAGAAGAACCCATACAAAACATTTCATCAGGGAATGGATTAGAGATAAGTTTTGAGTAAAAACACTTAGCTAACTAAGAAACAAGAATAGGCATCATCAGGAATACCAAATCTTTTTATATGTTCAAGTGGATTTTGTAACTGTACTTTCCTCACTCTATCTAAATAATCAATTAATGGCTCTAAAAAAGCTGTTGTTCCGCCTCTATATTCACGAAAAACATTTAGTGGGTCATTAGGATCAGTAGGTTCATTTCTAATAGCTTCATGCAATTCCCACATCTTTTGAGCAAAACCTTGTGAGGCTTCTATGACTCTAAGAGGTAAAACATAAGTTTTTATAGACATTAAAATTAAATCTTTATGTCTAGCATCACCGGTTAAAGTATCACCACTAAAAAATCTTTGCTTTTCTACCCTCATATAAAGTTTATCTTCTACATTACCCTCCGTATAATTAACACCTGCTGGGAATTTTGGAATTTCAATATCTGTAGATTGATGTAATATGGGATATGGATGTATAAGTCTTGTAAATCTTACTCCAGGCTTATCTAGATTATTTAAAATTCTATCAATCTTATCACTCAATCCAGCAATCTCAAATTTTGGAACAATTTGATGAACATCCCTTACTGAACGACCTGCTGCTCCCGCAGGATTCCATCTAGAAGGAAAAAATACTGAAATATTACTAATTTTAGGTGAGCCGCCTTTATTCCTTTCAAGTAAAATTAAATCTTCCTGCACAGATGAAACAACAGCAAGAAATGGATCACATTGATTTAATTTCCATTCTTCACCTGTAATATTATTTGTAAAAGTGTTAGGGGCTTGGTCACAAGAAAAATAACCAGGGCAATGATGAGGTAAGGATTCAGCAAGTGCTATCCAAAAATCATTATGACTTCCGTCATTTTGAAAAACTATATTTCTTTTTCTTTCATTAGCTAAAAGTTCTTTTTTTAATGCCATATATCTAGGATACTGATCATCAAAATCAAAATAAGAAGAGCCTTCTGGCAAACGTGCCATGATATCAAAAGGTCCACCAAAACCTTTACTTCGTGCAAACTCACTGCCGCTTTCTACTCTAAAAAGACTCATATATAGATCCATTAAATCCAAAACAGCTTTTTGATGAGAAAATTGTTCTGAACTTAAATCAACAGTTTTAGCTCCAGTCAAGGTACAACCAAGCTCTCCAAATCCTGTACTACCCAAAGGTAAAGTCACGCCTCTATCAACACCTAAAGTTGTTCTGGTTGTAATCATAAAATAGTTTCAAATAACTAGATATATACTATCATTAATTAACATATATTTTAGCAGCTGGAAATGAATGTTTGAGCTTTGGCTAGATTAAATTTTTCTAATTTAGCTCTTTAAATTAAAAAATTGTATTGGAAAAAGTTAGATTTAGGGTTTAGGAACCGCTTTAAGAAACTTAGTTCGAAGACCATGAATTTCTCCCTCTCTATCAATTCTCAGAGTAGTATCATTCACAATGTTCACAAATGTTAGTATTCTTTCCTTTGTAACTTTAAAAATTTTTCCCATGTGAGCCACCATACCGTCTATAAATAAATACAGTTGATCATCAGGCTTCTCTTGATTAGGTGGAGTAAATTTATCACCAAGAAGGTTGCTAGGAATAGTAGTGTTCAAGTCACTTTGCTCCCCTAATATTTCATAAAAAGTAAGCTGACCTTGTTTTGGGGATGAGTATCCTAATGATTGTAATCTAATTTTTTCTACAGAATGAATATGAGGTGATGTATCAAATGAAATATTAACCACATTTCCCTCAGGAAAGAAACTTTCTCCAGGGGAGAGTTGTAACAGTCCTTCACCATGAAGAAATATAGCAGCATCAAGAGTTAAATTAAATTGAAATGTTCTTATCGTATCTCTCATAGACGCTGGATCAAAACCTGCAGCCTTACATGCTTCATTTACATTTTGAAGTCCAGTAAAAAATGCTTCTTTTAAATTGCTTATTAATTCTGAAAATATTTCTGGGGCTAAAACTGGTGTCGGGTATTGATGTCCAGGAAAAACCTTCTTTTCAATTTGCCCATCTTTAAGAGCTATAATTGTTCTTTTTGCTCTCTCTATCCAAGGTTTAACTAAGTTACTTGCAGGCAACAAATCAGCATTAAAGAATTTTTTATTTACAAGCATATAATCTATATTATTTTAAATATAGATTATATTAATTGCATTAAATTGGTTTAATAATACGGATTACACTAGCTGCTCTTCTTTAATTACCTCAGAACAAATCTCCAATGCCATTTCAATCCCTTTTGCTTTTCTCATAAGAAGTGAGAAATCTTCTAAAGTTAAAGCCTGGTCTTTATCGCTTAGCGCTACAGCAGGATTATTATGGACTTCTACTACAGTTCCATTAGCTCCTAATGCCACTGCTGACAAAGCAAGAGGTGTTACATACTCTCTTTTACCTGCTGGATGACTAGGATCAAAAATGGTTAAAAATCCTGCTTCTTGAAACTTTAAAATAGCCATATGATCAGCTGTAAATCTCCCGATTCCTGAAGCACTGCTAAATGACATAATGCCTCTTTCACACATGATGACTGGGCTTCCACCAATAGTAATATATTCAGAAGCACTGATCATTTCAGAAACCATTGCACCTTTTCCTCTTTTTAAAAGAACAGGCATACCTGTTTTTCCAACTTCTCTTAAAAGAAAATAGTTCAGCGCATTTCTAGCTCCGATTTGAAAAATAAATGGATGACCACATGATGCCTTAATAATAGTTTCAATCTGGCTTGAATCCATAACTTCAGTAAGTACAGGGACATTAAACTTTTTTCCAGCACTAAATAAAAGCTCTAATCCTCTTTCGCCTAGTCCTTGAAAAGCAGTAGGTGATGTTCTGGGTTTATATGCACCACCTCTTAATATAGTGGCACCATTTTTAATTACATGCTCTGCTACAGTAAAAATCTGCTCTTGATTTTCTACTGAACATGGACCTGCAATATATGTGTGCTTATCGCTGGATATGGTGACATCACCGACCTGTACCTTACTGTGTTCTGACATTGTTTTTCTCCTTTATTAGACGTGGCAAGCCAAGTCTCTACATTTCCCAAAATAAAAACCCCGCTGCCTGAGTGAGGAGCGGGGTTAATTAAATCCAGATGACCTAATACCTAATCGCTCCCTTGAGGATTAAAATAAAACCAAAAAAAGCTGAAATTAGGTTTTTGCATAGTTTTGATTATAACCCTATTAAGAAACTTAGAATACAATATTTATTTTTACTTAATTTTCTTTGTTTTATACATCAAATGACTGATTTTAATCTTTAGCTTTAACTTCTTAATCTAAGAGGGTATAGGTTTTTTAAGATGTTTATTAAAAATCTACAAATTTTTAGCTTTTCTATTGCTCTATTAATAGCATGTTCTTTTAACTCAATTAAAGCTTATGCTTATGGGCCTTTTGCGGCTCCAGTTACTCCCACTGCTCCTATTGCTCCTACTACTCCCATGGCAGCTCCAGTTACTCCCACTGCTCCTATTACCCCTACTTCCATGGCTGTTCCAATTACTCCAACGGCTCCAACTGCTCCCCCTCCCACGACACCAAAAGTTTGCTGTGTTTGTTCTCACTTTGCAGACACTAGATGCAACTCCAAAAGTTATTGGTCTTGTGGTAAAAATTGTGAGTGGACTGGTGGTATGTGCGAACCTTCAAAAACATTTAAAACGTGGTGTGACAACTGGTTTAAATCTGATGAAACGAAAGACTGTACTGAAAAAGAACATAATGAAATCCAATATGATGGAATGGTATATCTAGGAGATCCGACTGGTAGTCTCAGGAACTGTGATTCTGTTAAAAACAAATATTTTGGTCATGGATTAGGATGCGAACAAACTTTCAAATATATAACTGTTTGTGTAGATAGTGATGATCCAGATGATTTTAATTTTGATTTTCAAGGTTGCCACACTTTTCAAGACTTAAGTGCTGCTTATAAGTATGCGGGTGAAGTGAAGACTAAGTTAGGTACTTCTCAATGCATAAATATAACAGCTGATCAAACATCAGTTTCAGCAGATTATGAAGACGAGTGTTCAAGGTCAGCTTTCAATATAAAAATCACTAAGAAAAAAACCTGTGGCAAAGCTGGTACTTGTAATTTTGGAGCTATCTGTATAAGAAAAAATGAAAAAGGTCTTTGTACTAAAGAAGATTCCACCGGTTCATTGACAACAACATGTAAAAAATGTAGTGATGCGTCACTGCTTGACATCTCTGGCAATTATTACTGGGCAGAAGCACCTCTTTCAGAGTGCCAAAGTGAGCCATCACCAACAACAGCTCCTTCTGGAAATGAAGAAACAACTAATGGCATTAATTTAGACGAAGAGTAAATTACTCGTTTTTTAACTTAGAAACATTACGCATCAAGACGTATTTATTTACATCATATTCTCCTTTCTTTTAGCTAAATCTAAATGCTTTATTAATTATGGAATTACTGACAGAAAAAGGATTTAAGCTATCAACAATCATGAAAACAGTAGGTCTATTTACATTTACACCAGGGGGAAGCAATCCAGGATTAAGACCTGATTCTAATCCATACTTGCAAGTTAAAGAAAAGCTTGAAGGCAAAAAAGGTAAATTTTTTATCCCTGGAGATCATCAAGTATTTGCTCAGCATAAAGCATCTCTAGAAAGACTCCTACAAGTAGGAAATATAAAATTCTTAGATGAGAAATCCCAAGAACAGAAAGATCTTATAAATGAACAATTAGCCTTTGAATTAACTTATCTTGGATATAAAGATGAGCTTCCTTTATTTGAGTTAGGCTGGACTGATTATATTTATGGCTTAAATGCTGGCGGAGAAGTTAGGAGATTAGATAAGTATCAATATCTTGGAATTATGCAGTTAAAAGAATTTGAATCTAATGCACTATTGTTAGATCAAATCATGGTTTCTGAACCTAGGCATTTAGCACAATTTCTTTTAAGGGATTTACACAATTTAGATAGCTACGATGCAAAATTGTTTTACACTAATTATCATCATGCTTTTCTAGAAAGCTCAGAACATCTAAATAACAAACTATACAATTCACTAAGTAGAGGTGAGGATGTCTTTAAAGATGTGCCTATAGATTTTGATCTTTCTAGAATTGACCTTAGTAGAGTTTTTGATATTACAGAATCTCACCTCAGCGCTGAAAACATTTCTACCATCTTACTAACTAAAATTAAACAATGGAACTTAGCAGATCCATTGCCTTCTTTTAAAGCTTATTCTAGACTATTAACCTTAGTAGATTTTTCACCTGTAGGCTCTTTCATAAATAGCATAGATGGACTTGTAGACGAAGCTCTATATCTTCCTTCTGGCATTCCCAAATTAGAAAAAATGCTAAAAGACTATAGAGAAGCTTTAACTAGAGGTGGGGTAGTGAGCCAATTCGAAGAATTGATACCAGCGATACTAGCAAAAAACCATGTAAAGGTTTCCCTCCTAAAAATGGAAATTAAAGAACCATTTCCTCCCTCATTAAGCGAAGAAGACGAATACTCTGTAAGAGTTTTATCAAGGTTAGTTAAAATACAAAGTCCGGAAGAACTCTTGCAAATAAGCGAAGAGGCTATGAGAAATGGAAGATTTTTAGCAATTTAATTACTCTTCGTCTTCATCCTCTTCAACATCTTCATCTATCTCTGGATTAGGAGCTGTATTGGAATGTTGAAGCCTTTGTTCTTTAATCTTAATTCTAACTTTAGCCTCAATTTCCTTTAACATCTTAGGATCTGAAGTAAGCACTTCTACTGCCTTTTCACGTCCTTGACCGATCTTTTCTCCATCATAGCTAAACCATGTTCCTGATTTTTGAACGACATCAAAGTTAGTAGCCACATCAAGTAATGAACTTTCAAAGCTAATTCCTTTTCCATAAAGTAAATCAAACTCTGCAATTCTAAATGGAGGAGCCACTTTATTTTTAACTACTTTTACTTTGATTCTATTTCCATATTCTACATTATCTTTTTTCAACACTTCAATTCTTCTAACATCTAAACGAACTGAAGCATAGTATTTAAGAGCATTTCCACCGGTTGTAGTTTCATTTGAACCATACATCACACCGATTTTTTGTCTCATTTGGTTAATGAAAATAACTACTGTCTTTGTTTTACTTACAATTCCAGTTAATTTTCTAAGTGCTTGAGACATAAGTCTTGCTTGAAGACCCATGTGAGAGTCACCCATTTCACCTTCAATTTCAGCTTTAGGAACAAGTGCTGCAACTGAATCGATAACGACTACATCTATTGCACCAGATCTTACTAACTGTTCTGTAATTTCAAGAGCTTGTTCACCTGTATCTGGCTGACTTACTAATAAATTATCGGTGTCTACACCAAGAGCTTTTGCATATTCTGGATCTAAAGCATGTTCAGCATCGATGATAGCTGCAACTCCGCCTAGCTTTTGAGCTTGTGCACAAATATGCATAGCAACTGTAGTTTTACCACTGGATTCAGGTCCATATATTTCTATAACTCTTCCACGAGGTACACCACCAAGTCCAAGAGCTAAATCAAGAGTAAGAGCACCTGTAGGAATGGCATCTACAATTCCATACTTAGCATCACCAAGACGCATGACAGAACCTTTTCCATAATCTTTTTCAATTTTTTCTAAGGTTAAATTTAAGGATTTTAGTTTTTCAAGTTTTTCATTTTTAGATTCCGCTTTTTCACGGGATTTTTCTTTTACGTCTTCTTTTTCTTTTACCATCGTCTTAGCCATATGAGGTCTCCTTTTTTATAATCTACGTACACCAGTAAAATCTAATGGCGTATTTGTCGTCGCTGCCAGTTCTAATTTTAACTGATTATCCAAATCATTAACAGCGTCCATACCTGATAGTTCTATTAAAGCATTACGTTGGGCTCTTATATTGGAGTCAATTTTTCTAATTTCTCTTTCAATTGAGCGTCTTTGTATGGAAGTAAGGAATTGTGCTTCTACAGATTTTGTATCTTGAGCATCTAAGCTATCTTTCTTTGCTTCTTCTAATTCATTAGATGCCAAGGCACGGTCAACCATTAATTTCTTATATTCATGATACCTGGTTCTTAATCTTTCAGCCACTTCATCTATCATCATAAAAAGAACAATTGTTTCAGTCTGAGAAAGCTGAAGCTGAGCCTGATTTTTCTGCATTTTTCCTTCTACAATGCTTCCTAAAACTCTTCCTCCAAGCTGACTACCATAGTAAGCCCCTTGACTGTTTGAAATAGCCTGTATTGCATAGAAAGGAAGGAATACTGCCGCACCAATTGTTTTTGAAAGAATAGAATTTGCTTCCTGAGTAGATTTTGCAGGAGTTAGTTTTTGAACTATAAATTGAATTGTTTTATTTCTTTCAATTGCAGATTTCCAAAGATTTAAAAGCTGTTCTTGTTCATTCCTTGTAAAGAACTCATCTATTGCACTTTGTTCTTCTTCAGTTAGTCCAATTGAAGGTTGAATAAAATTCAGTCCAATAACTTCTTCTTTTTGTAATTGTTTTCTTTTTTCAGTTAAATCCTGAATATCTTTTGTTTCTTCTTTATCTTTTCCCAAAGATATAGGTTGCAATGCTGGTTCGGAACTTTTCTTGACTTCAACTTTTTCCAAATCATTTTGAATATTGATTACATTTGGTTTTATTTCATAAATTGAAATGTTTGCTTTTAGAGGTTCATCAAGTTTTCCAAAAATCAATGTTTGAGGAGTAGAAGAACTTTTTAACTGTAAAAGCTTTTCTTCATCTTTGCTTGACAACTTATCTGATGAATAGCAAGGTAAGTTAACTAACGATATTGTCATTAGCAGTGATAATATGTTTTTTTGATTGAAACTCATATGTATAGCGGTTAATGCCCTAAACCTATCTAACACATATCCTATCAGGTTTGTAAATAGATTTCTGTAACCCTGGGTTACATCAAATAAGATTTAGAATTATTTAATTAAAAGATTAAGAAGAAAATACATAAATTATGGTTAAATTTTACTTATGATCAAATTTTTAATTCTCACGACATTATTTTTATTTTGCCTTCCTGGATTTTCCCAAGTCAAAGACAATTCTGTTTATCCTACTTGTGATAAAAACGGTCAATTACTTTGTCCTGATGGCTATGAACCCTCCTGTAAAGAAGAAGAAGATTTAGTAAAAACTGAACCAAAGTGTTTTTTCTATATAGATAAACATGTTCCTTGTTGTATGAAATTCGCTGGAATAAAAAAATTAGATCTTGGTCTTGAAAAACTTATGCTTGGTCCGACATCAATGGTAAAAGTTATCGGTGGTGGTGAAACATACACATTGAATAGAGAGGCAATTTTTTGTAAGAAGATTGCTGATAATTGATTACAAAAGTTAGTTTTAAGATATTATATAATTTTGCAAGGGTATAAGACTTTTATACCAATTCTGAATCCTGATACTTCAACTCTATTTCTCTTTTCGGCGGCTTCGCCAAGCGGTAAGGCCGAGGTCTGCAAAACCTCTATCGGCGGTTCAAATCCGCCAGCCGCCTTTTTTAGTTTTAAGAAGTAGATCCACGAAAATCTTCTGGTCTTGTATCTTGTCCAAAATTAGTATTCATGAAATTGCTTGCTGCAAGGGACGTATAAGCAACATTTATTACATGATCAATATTTCCATCTGATTTCTCATATAAATCTCTGAGTCCGGGATCTCTACTTAACTCTTCATCAATGATTTTCAATAATTCTATTCTGTCATTTTTAGATAATACAATTCCACCCATATTATTCATATGAAAAATAATTTCTTTAAATCGATTTAATATTCCTTCTTTGTCCTCGGGAAGCTCTTCAGCTAATATCTGCCTGAATCTTTCCACAAATTGTAATTTTTCTTCTTTATCTCCTGAAGTACGACAAATTTCCAACGTTTTATTCATAAACCCTTCAAAGGGAAGTGATGTCTCTGCTGACAAAGAAGAACCACTATCTCTAATAAAGAGTTCTCTAAAACTCTTTTCTCCGAGAATATAATCTTCTAGCGGAGAAAGAGATTCTGCTATTTGTACTCTCATAGTATCTAAATGTTGTCTTAAGTAAGATGCCTCTAATGTAGCATCTTCACATGGAGGCATAGTGCTTAAAAGAAAATCGGGGATTCCATCTAGTCCTCTTTTACGTTCTTGTAAATGTTGAAATACAGCAACAGACACTTCATGCCTCTGAGCTGCATCTTGCGGTAGTATTTCTTGAAGCTCTGGCATTGAAGTAACTATTCCTTCTACACCAGTCTCATTTATCCCACCTTTAAATAAGGTACCTGCTAGTTCTGTAGAAGCTACAAACCAACACCTATGAGCAGCCGCTTTTATAGTTAAAGATGTATTCATAAAAAATTACAATTATTATTGATTTTTCCCATATATCTCGACATTAAAATATTGGTTATATTAAAGTCAAGGGAAAGGTATTGAAATTCTTATCTATAGATTAATTTTATTTAATGTACTGAATTTCAGCAGCTTTTTAGCAATAAGTGGTAAGTATTAAGCTGCAGCTGCCACAGGTATGCCAAGCGTTTTTCTTATTTTTCCTGTTACATCTTTTCCATTACTAAGCCAGATTTCAGTTCTATTATTCGATACAACTTCTTTTAATTTTGCAACTTCAGTATAGTTTTCTAGTTTTCCAATAAAACCTTCTGTCAAATTATCAATTAAATAGACCAGCTTTCCACTTTCAGGGAGATTTCTAAGAAGTTTTTCTCTTTGAGTAGTCGCTTTTTGTGTGGTGCCAATACTTGATTTAATTTCCACAAAGTAGGTTTTCATTTTATCTGAAGAGTCAACCACTTCTAGATGCGCATCTATATCACAATCATGAAACATTCTAGATGCTTCAATATTAAATTCTTTTACATTGGGATCTGCCTCTAATACATTAAATAAATCACAGATATTTTTTGCTTCTACCAAATGTCCATAAAAAGAATCATTGTTTATGTTTCGATGCATTTTTTCAATAATTTTTCCTGCTCCAGGAATTTTATGAGATGCAATTTCTACAACTTTACTAGCAAATTCAATCACGCTATCATTATTAATTTCATGACAAGCCAATACTTCAGCAAGCTGTTTTCTAATTGTGAAATTATTTACTAACGGATCTTCAGTCCTTCTAAGTTCTTGATCAATTCTACCTAAATAAAAAGTATAAGTTGCATCTTTAGATTTTTTGAGCTTTGCATAATCTAAATAATTTTTGTACTCTAAATCCAAAGATTTTGGCATAAGTTTAATATCTATTAAATCTTTTAAAAAAATCTTTCTTTGTTCTTCCTCATCAAGGCTTAAGGTTTTTACAGGAGAAATCCCCAAAAACTCATTTATTCCAGGGATATTTTTAAATTCATCAGGAAGATTATTCGACCCGGTAGAGAATTTTAATATAGTGGGGGCTTCTTCATGAGGGGCCTCACCTAATTTAACGTGACTAAGCCTATCTACGATTCTTGCAGCCAATTCGTAGTCACGAAAAAAACCACCTAAAATTCTTTCTAACTCATCCTCTGCTTTAAGTACTAAGTCTAATGGGTCAATATTTCCTGCTTTTAAAACGTGACTAGGGCTAAATATTCCTACTAAAGAATGAAATGAGGAACCACTTTGAAGACCCATTAACATTGATGAAACTTTTTTTGTATCAAGAGTAGCATTTTTTGTAGAAAATCTATTTGCTAATGTTTGAACAAGGTCTCTATCATTTAACTTTAAAATATCATAAGCAGGATCAGGCTCAGATTCAGGCAGCTCTGTGTTTCTAGGTTTATTGTTATTTCTGCTTTTTACTCTTACTCTATGTTGTTTTTGAGAAGGTCTAACAATAGGACCTGAATCATAGATATGTCTACTTTTTTTCTTTATTGGAGTATTAACAACAGAAGGAGGTTCTTCTTGTTTTTCTTCTTCAGGTTTTGGATTTCTCCAATCTGCTACTTTATCTCTAACTGCTTGAACTCCCTCATGAAGTAAAGTAACTGCTCCAGTACCAGCTTCAGCAAATGAAGTAACATAAGCTCCTACTACTCTACTTACTCCCTGAGCAACAACTCCTGGTAAACCACCTATCATTTGAACAAATAATCCGCCAATTTCTCTTAAAGTAGGTTCTGATTTATTATTTGTCTGCGTTTTTGACAATTTAGCAGCCTGTAATAATTTTTTACCAGCAGAAGGAGAATGAGAATTATCTACTCTTCTATTGTTTTTTGTCTCTGGGTTTCCTATTGAGTTCACTCTAGACATAATTAGAGAAATTATAATATTTTTAAAGCTTTTTTACATGAACTTATTTCAATAATACGTTTTAACCTAATTAGCTTTAAGTTCTTCTAAGCGAATCTTACATTCTCTTACACTCTCAGTAATGTCTTCACCACTATCGCTCCAAAATCTAATTTTAGGATTTTCTAACATTCTTTCAAACTCTTCCATTTCATGATCACATCTCATTAGTCCATATACTTCAGTAAGTAGATCTTTATTTAAATTTTGAACAATATAAACGACAGAACTATTTTCTTTTTGAGCCAAATCAAGTAGCCTTCTTCTTTGTTCTATTTTACCTATTGCTGTTTTTATACTGGTTTTACATTCACCTAGATAAGTTTTTTTCACACTATCTTCAACCCTTGTAACCATAAAATCCATTTCAGGGCGTCCTTGTCCTAGTGTATAAGAAACTTCTAATATAGAGTTCCCCGGACAAGCATTTCTAAGATCTTCTGCCCTAAGATCTTCAAGAAGATGTAAGATCATAGAAGCCTCTAAATATAATCCATCTGGATCTTCTTTTTTTTCAACCTTCTTTAAAACCTTATTTAACAACTTTTGCACTCCATGAGCATTATTCATAGAAAGCTCTGTAAGTTGTTTTAAAAATTCAATTGCTTTAGTATATTCTTCATTTGATATTTTAGATGTGCGTTCTAATAAAACACTTGCATTTTTTCTAAAAACAAATGAGTTAACCTTAGGATCAGACAGATTACGTAAATTATGTTCTAATACCCCTAGTGTAAAACCTCTCAAAGTATTACTAATAAAGCTGTCATTAAATGCTCTATATTCAAGCACTAGAGCAGAAAGGTTATCAGGAATTTTATAATTTGTGGTTTCTTTAGCAGCCTCTAAATAATGCAATCTATTTAAAAGTTCTGCTTGAGGAAGATTTGATTGTTCATCTTGAATTCCTAAAAAAGAACTAATAGCAGGAGAGAGGCATAAAAGTATTTCTAGTCGTTCTTGATCAATTTCCAGAGTTGGTTCAGCAGGTAAAAGCGCATCTACGATCTCACCTGAAAGATGATCATCCCCTACAATTTCCGTTAAAAATCTTCTTACATCTGCTCTTAGCTCTACAGTATTTCCATAAGCAGTATATATCTCACTAAGACTTGTATTTTCATCTGCCAAAAAAGTAAATATTCCCTCAATCCTTACAGGTTCTTTAATTTGACTCTCTACAATTGCATCTCTTACAAGTGCTGCTAATTCATACTTCTGAGTAAAATCTACATCATGCAATCTTAGTAAAAGTTCAGCACCAGCAACTGTTTTTAAAGATCCAGAGCTTCCTGATGATCCAGTATTTGAAAAGCTTACATGAGAAGCTGGAATAGAACTTACACTACTACCTTTAGGTAATACTGATGCTCTTACTGATGTTGTTCTTAAATCGCTCATTTATCCTTTTTAATTTAACATAGTTATAGATTTTCTTTGGGCTGCACTGGCTTATCTACAGGAGGAAGGGGTTCAATAGGCTGAAAATTATCTGTAACATCGATTAGATTTTTATCCCAGATTCTTAAATTATTAAGTCCAACTTCTTCTTCCACTCTCCACAAACGCTGCCCCACATCAAATTTATGAATATTATGACCTTCCTTATTTACTACTAATACTGGAGTTGTTTTCTGAGCTGTTCTAGCATATTTAATCAAAGTTACAAGTTGCTCAGTGGATGCTGCTGTATCATTATTCTTTGCTTCTACATAAAACCTTTGCCCATCTTTTTCCGCAACTATATCTACCTCACTATTTGTTTTTCTTGACAACTTTATTTCATTTTCTAAACTATAATCATGTGAAAGTTCTATTATCTTAAAACCTTCTCTTTGAAGTGTTTTAGCTACTTTAAGTTCAAAACTCAATCCTATTGAATTATCATTATTGTAAGCTTCTCCCAACCTATCAAGTAACTTAAATACCCCTGGGGTTTTACTTTTAATTAAATCTCTTAAATCATAAATAATATGAGAAAGCTCAGATTTTGCCAAGACAGAAGCAATAACTTCTCTTCTTTTAAATGAATCAGGAACAATGGTATCAGTTGGAGCATTTTCTTTCGCGCCTTTAACAAATTCTTGAATCAAGATTCTATACCTTGAACGTTCATATTTATCATTAAAAGCTGTGAATTCTTGTCCTAATTTATAAATAATAGTTTGATCTGAGTATTCATATCCTTCTCTACTTAAAAAATCTTCAGAAGCAAGAAGTTTTAAAAAATCAATTTTTCTTTTTAAACCATCTTCCGACAAATGCCTAGACTGACGTTCAGTTAAACGAAGGAATTTTTCTACTGCAAATTGAACTGGTTTTCTAGTCCCATCTGAATACACTCTTCTAGCAATAGCAGTAATCAAATCTTCTACTCTTGACTCAGTAGATGGCTTAGCCCCTGAAATGGGCGGACAAAGAAGTCTCCTGTTATTAGGTAACTGTCCTTGTAAATATGGTGGCTGTAAGTAAATTAACATATACATTCTTAACTTATCTGTTTTAACAGGGCATTGTCAATAAAAACTTAACCTAAGAAATCCTATTTAGATTAAATAAATTTAATCTTTAGGATTAAAGAGCTATAGATACCTATTTAATATCTTTAACCTATTACATTCTTGATACAAAAAAAGAATTTAAACTATATTTCGATTTTAATTTCTATAGAATCTGCTTGGTTAAAGAAATGCAGACACCAACAGTTATTGCCACTCCAATACACAGATCAATTACCCCATTGTTTGCTTTGGATTTGAAAAATCCCACACGTGATGAAATAAGAGTTTTACATAAAAAACTTTCTGCAGAAAGCGGTGGCAAAAAACCAGGGTTCTGGTCATGTGGAACTCTATTAGATTATATTTCTTCATTGTTTTGTGCAGGTGGATTAATCACTACTTTTTTGGGGTTTTCAAAAGAAAATAATGGAACAAAAGGTGTAGGAATAGGATTGGTTCTTTTAAGTATCGGGGCCTTTGTATGTGGAGCTTTTAATAAAATAGATTTCAATGTAGGTTCTAATCAAGATGCACAAACCAAAGATAAAGACTCGTCATTAACTGATGAAAGCATAAGTGGATTAATGGAAACTGTCAGAAATAAGGAGTTGGAATTCTGTAAAAGAGAATGTGCCTATGACAAATTACATGGAAGTCTTATGGATTCTTACTCTCATGAATATGATCCTCTAATAACTGAATTACGACAATTCGATAAACAAAAAAAAGAGTCTATTGAAAGTATAAAAGACAGAATTGATAAGCTAGAAACTGATTGCATAGAGTCACTAGGCAAAAAAGAAAAATTCAGAAAGAACTTTTCAGAACTGTTGAATATTTCAAATAATAAACAACTTCCCACCACATCTAGATCTAATGCACTAGTTATAGCAATAAAATTAATACAAGGTAAGTGGATTCATATTGATCCGGTTAATGAACATGTAAAAAAGGTCTTATGCTGTCTATTTGACTGGATAGAAACAATTCAAGAACATCCTATAGGAAAAAAAGGGGAGCCTGTAATATCTTTAATAAATCCTGCAAAGAAAAATGGAGCAATGAATCATATTAGAGCACTAAGTGAAAGCATAAAAGAAAATTCAGGGCTAGGTCATGATCTAAGCAAGTACGATGACTTTATTCAAGAGTTAGAAAAACGGTTAAAGTCAGATGACTATTATTTACAAGAAGCTGCAAGAATATTTATTGAAGAAACTAAACATCCACTGGGAGTAAAACCACTGATAGAATCTCTTAGAATATTTGATCCAATCAAAACCAAAAACAGAATATCGAGAGATGATTTCAGGAAAAGAATAACAATAATTGTTAAAGCTATTCTTAAAGATACAAGAGGAGCACCGGGCTTAGGACAAAACGTAAGTGCAGCATTAGAAAGGGACTTGTTCAAATATTTAGACGATGCTAATAATGATGTTGTAATTGTGGCTTCACAGTTAGTAGATCCTAAGTCTAATGAAGTGCGAACAAAGTTATTGAACTTGCTTGACAGAGAAGATATTATTCTAAAGTCAACAATATTAATGACCTTAAGTGATTCTGCGGAACATCAAGATGTAAAAGATAAATTAACTGACGTATTCAAAAAGGAAAGCGAAGATCCATTTTTAAGATATAAAGCTGGAGAGATTCTAGGATGTATAAATGCCACTACTGCCACAACATTATTAATAGCTTCACTTCATTCTAAATGCCCTACCTTTGTAGAGACTGCAGCCATTAAACTCAGAGGAACTAAAGATGAAAATGCAATTTTGCCCTTAATAGAAGCGGGTACAAACGGTTCACTGGAAGCACTTTTTACACTTTATGGAATGAAGATAAATCGAATGGGTGAAACTAATATAAATGAATTTCTTAAAGTTGAACTTCCCAAGCATTTAGAAAAATATGCAAAAACACACGTACATTACACAAATATAAATAGAACTCTTAAAGAGTTAAATGGTGAAATAGATGTGGTTGCAGGTACACAGTAAATTGCTTATTCTCAACCTATAATTTTCTCTAAGCCTAAGCCATATCTAATAGCAATATCATTTTGTCTTTTAGCTTGAAGTTCTGAAGTTAATCCACTTGCTTTTTTACTTTTTTTCACTTCAATTAACTTAGTTACACACATTGGTGTAGTCATTAAAATATCTATTTCAGTTTTAACATTGTCATCACCCATTAAATAGCCATGCTTATGGGTAAGTGGTCCATGATAAGGGGGGATTTTTTTTAAAAGTGATTCTAAGCACTCTATTGTTGTTATTTCTAAAGCCCAAATAATATTTCCCTCATTCATTAAATCAAGTGCTTTTTTAGCCTCAAAATAATGCCCACTGGCCTCTTCATAAAAACATCTTCCATGATGCCTGTCAGGCATGTCTCTTAATTGATTATGAATTTCATATACAGATTCAAAGAGTCTATCTACACCTTCTACAGTCATTTTTTGATAATTATTTTTACTTCCTAATACTATTAAATTTGCAATAAATTGTTTTGATTTTGCATCGTTTCTTTCCTCTAGAAAATCTAAGACATAACATTTTAATGATTGGTTACCAGTCACATCAGACATTTTCTGTGCTAGAGTTTTTATTTCTACATTTTTACAAAACTCATACTTTAAATACCTACTTACTTCAACAGAAGGTTTATTAGCTTTAAACATTTCATTTGCTGTGTAATAAATAAGTCTTTCTTCATCGCTTAAAGAATTAAAAGATTTAATTAATGCCCTTGGAAAATCTATTCCATGGTCTTTCATTTGAGCCAATTGCTCTAAGTAATCCAGATTTTCATAAAATAAAGATTCGCCCTGGTTTGGATTTAGAATTTCCCGCTTAGGAGATAATTTATCAAGAATAAATAAAATTCTTTTTTCTAGGCTTGGAAGTCCTATATTGTCATCATGTTCATGTGCACCAATAGCAGCCTCTACTCCCTCTAAATGCTCTAACAAGCCTTGACCTACAAGATCATTCTCACCATATATTGAGAATCTTTCATCTACTTCAGTCCATGTTTGTCTATCATCTTCTATTAAATAGTCTGATAGGCTTGCTACATATCTTGTTCCTATGACATTTGCTAATTTGTGGGCATAGACACTAGCTCCATTTTCTACTTCAACAGGAATTCGTTTATCCCTCTGCTCACAAACAGTTCTTGGAATTATTCTATTCCTTAGATGTCTCCAGGGCGGGATTATTCTAGCGGTCTTAACTGCCATAATTTAAATAACTCTTTAATAATTTATCTATTATTTCAAGAGTAGCAGACTTAAATTTCTTAATCAATAGAAAAATGCCTTAATCATCTATTTAGAGGATTAAATTTATTTAATGTAGTTAAAATAAGCATTAAAACAGGGTTTCATAACGGAACTTTTTCATACTTTAGGTTAAGCATTACAAAAAACTAATCTTGCTCCATGATTTTTTGCAAATCTTTGTAATTTACTAAGAGTATTGCTATTAATTTCTTCTCGATTTTTAGCTAAGAGAAATAGATTTTCTCCATCTTTTAATGAAACAACTAAATCTATATGTCCATTTCTAAGTCCATGTTGTTCTATTTCTATAGATTTTTTTCCTTTTAATTCTTGCAATGCTCTTCTTAACCTAACAAGCCTTAAATCTAATTCAGATAAAGGTTTCCCCTCCAATGGCAATGCTCTAGAAAGAAAGTTATTCACTGTTAATCTATATTCATTTGATAAAAACATTAAATTACCAAGGACTCTTTCTCCCGCCTGACCATTCTTCTCTAAAAACTCTGCTAATTCAGCTCTAAATTTAAATGAATTAAGATTAGTACTTCCTGTTTGTAAAAATTTATTGATTCTATGTCGTGTCATCTCATCTAATTTCATAAATCTTTCATGAGCATAAAACTCAGATCCTAAATTGGATAAATTTAATGGGGAAAAATTATAATATGGGAGGTCACCTCGACAAGCACTAAATAAAAATTGTTGCCTTTTTGCAAACTCAATTTCATCATGACTACTTTTATTATTCAAAGCATCAAATCTATAAAAAATCTCTACACATTCCCTAACAAAATCGAAAGAATCAACACCTAAAGTTTCACCATAAAATCTTAAACTGAGATTTAACTTTGGTTCTAAACAGCTAACAATATTATTCATTTCATCACTTAATGTAAACTCTCTTAAAGGAATAGGATTTAAAGTTGGCTTTTCTACTGTCACCATTTTTTCTTTTGGTTTAGCAATTCGTTCTCTCTTAGGTGAAACTAAAGCTGCTTTTCTTTTTGATGGTGCTGTATTAGGGGGTGGACTAAACACTTTAGGTGAAGTTACTGCTCTTTGGACTTCAACAACAGCAGGTTTATTAGGTTTTGGTTGCTCTATTGGAGCAGGAAGAGGTTGAGGATAAAACCCAACAAGGATAATGCTGGTAAGAGGACTGTATGGTCCTGTAATTGAATTAGAGCCTATAGCCATAATCACCTGATATATAGTAAGACTGTAATTATATCAGATTCCTAATTGCCACTTTTAAAGAAGCTAACCATAATTAATCATCTGTATTAAATAAATTTAATCTTCAGCTATTTATCGAGCATAATGGCTTAAATAATTTGCTTGAGCCACTAATAGTAAGAAATATTCTCTACCACTTTGCTGTAAATAATCATCAACTCCACTGTTTATTGAGCCTTCAACTTCTGGCAAATCTAGGATTTTGACATTTGCCCCGAGGCTTTTCATTTGGGCTTCCAAATGGCTTTCTGCTCTTAAAACATAAGACTTTTTATGTTTATCCCCATCAAATACTATATAAACTGTTCTTTTTTTCCAGTTTATGTCATTAAAACTTTTACTAGGTCTATCCAACCTAGGGTATTTTAATTCATCAGGATATTCTGTCCACCCATATATCCCACCAATTCCTATACTGGGAAATCCTTCAGCACAAAGCTTTGCTGCCTTTTTTTCACCTTCAGTTATAAAAATAGGGATAGTAGTATCTGTTGCTATTTCACTCCAATGCAAGTTATTAATATGTGGATAAAAAAAAGAACTCTCCACACCAGCAGTGGATATACTTTTAGGAAGTGCTCTTTCACCAAATTTTTGACTATCTGCTCCTTCGTCAAGCCTTGCTTTATAACCAATTAGGAATTCTCCTCTCAATGAAAAAAAAGGAATTACAATTGAATTTCCAGCTACACTTGATCTCACTCCTAATTTATCAACTGTTCTTGCATTTAATCCTGATAAAGTCCATCTGTCTAAATGCCTTCTCAGCAACACATCAGAAGGTTGAAGAATAGGGCTAGTTTTTAAATTTAAACGCATTTATTTCTCTATAGATTATGCGAGATATTAAAAAGTAATCAATTTAGTAATATTACAGTCTTCTGGAAGCCTTTTGCGTCCATTTAAGAACTCAAGTTCTACAACAAAAGCAACTCCCATTACCTCACCACCAATTTTCTTAACCAATTTTACAGCAGCATCTATAGTACCGCCTGTAGCTAAAAGATCATCTACTATAAGAACTTTTTTCCCTGGCTCTACAGCATCCAGGTGAATTTCCAAACTGTCTTTTCCATACTCTAAGTCATAAGTAATTTTTTCAGTTTTATGAGGAAGTTTGCCTGGTTTACGAATAGGAATAAAACCTTTACCCATTTTATACGCAAGAGCACTGCCAAAAATAAAACCTCTTGCTTCAATTCCTGCAATATAATCAATATGCTGTTTTTCAAAATGCTTAGCAAGCAAATCAATGGCATGCTTAAAAGCATCTGCATCTTTTAAAACATTGGTTATATCTTTAAAAACTATGCCTTCACGTGGAAAGTCTGGAATATCTCTAATCTTAGATTTAATTATTTCTGACATTTGCTAATTCCTTTTGTTTATTTAAGATCTGTCCTATTTCATTGATTTTTGCCTGAAGCAAAGTTAAGTGAAACTTTTGAATTTTTTTCATCTCTGAAACCAACAGGTTATATTCTATTAACTCTTCAAAATTCTGTCGAGAAGTTTCAAGAATATCTATATTTAAGACATCACTTCCTCTTCTAATCCCCAAAAAACCTATCTTTTCTAAGCTTTGAAGGGCATATGCTAAAGCAGTTTTATTAATTCCTAAAGCAGATTGTAATTGTATTTCACTTACTTTTGAGTCTTTATTATTTACAACATAGCGAATCATACCTATTAATCTTCTCATTAAAAAGTGAGGATTCATTTCTAAATGTTCGGGTGAATAAGCCAAGTAAACATTTTTCGGTTGTGCTTTATTAACTACATCTAAGAAAATGTTTTCAGCAGGAGGAAGATCAAGAAAAACAAGATTTTCACACTTTGAAATATTATTTCTGGAATAAGTTTTTAAAGGTAAAAAATCTTTTTGGCTAACTTCGGCGAAAAAGAGCACAGAATTACCAACTTCATTAATACATTCTTCTGTTTTCATCCTATAGTCAAAAACAGCTATGCCATCTTCTGATTTCCCGCCCAATTGGGCGAGGCTCGCCTTTGGCGGCTGATTTCTGACTTCTATCACTTGTTCTACTCTCTCACAGTCTTTAACTTCTAACTGAATAGAAGTGTTTCCATTAAAAGAGTTTATTTTAGGCGTATAAGCAATTTTTATATTTTCACCGATTTCAAAAGGATGGCTTTTGTCATAGTTCCAGATGAGGGCTTCAAAGGTTTTTACGTCACCCCTCGCAATTACACTTAAAAGTGTCAATTTCAAGTGTTGCCCATCTTTTCCTATGGATTTAAGTCCAACTATTTCAACTTCATCACTTGCAAAAATAGGCATTTTATTTCCAAAACCAAAAGGAGAAAGCTTATTTATTTTTTCTATTAAATCAATATTTACATCTGAAATAGAAAGGTTAGAATCCACCATTAATACAGGACTAATATCATGTCCTTCTAAAAGTTTATTAGTAGTATTTTTAAACTTATCAATAAAAGATTCTATATTTTCAGGTTTTATAGAAAGACCACATGCAGCTTTATGTCCTCCAAATTTTTCAAGATGAGAAGAACATTCATTCAATACATCTACTATATTTAAAGCACCAATACTTCTACCTGATCCTCTGGCAATGTTTTGTTCTTTATCTATGCAAATCAAAAGGGTAGGCAAACTAAACTTTTCTAATACTCTAGAAGCTACAATTCCTATAATTCCATGGTGCCAATTTTCTTTAGCAATAATTATACATTTATCTTTTTCAAAATCTACTTCTTCAGAGACCAGAGAAATTGCATCTTTTACTGTCTCTTCACAAAGAGTTTGTCTTTGTCTGTTTTGAAATTCTAACTCTGTAGCGAGATTTACGGCTTCAAGCAAATCTTCTGTAGTCATAAGTTTTACAGCAAGATTTGCATCAGTAAGTCTGCCTACAGCGTTAATTCTAGGTGCTATTCCAAAACCAATGTGCTCTGTAGAGACGTTGTGTACAACGTCTTTACCTCGTACAACATCTGCACCTTGTGGAGCACTCAATCCACAAACTCTTAATAATTCCCTAAGCCCCAATTTCTTAGTATATGCAAGCCTTGGTAAGCCAATTTGGACAAGATATCTGTTCTCATCTACAAGTGGTGCTAGATCTGCAATCATGCCTAAAGTAACAAGATCAAGCAACTCAGTATGAGCAATTGGATTGTTTTTTTTGTCATTCCCATGTAAATGGGAATCCAGGTCTTTCAATGGTATGGATTCCCGATCAAGCCGGGAATGACACATATCTTCAAGAATAGCCTCAGCTAACTTATATGCCACACCAACACCTGGTAAAAAGTGAAGTTTATGTCCTTCAGGTAATTGTTTCGGGTTTAAGATTGCATGAGCAGGGGGTAAAATTTCTGGAAGTGAATGATGATCAGTAATAATTACATCCATTCCCAGCTCATTAGCCAGCTCTACTTCTTTTACATTTGTAATTCCGCAATCACATGTGATGAGTAGGGGCGTGTCGTGACCCGCCCTCTTACTTTTTTTCGCAATCGCTCTAACAGCTTCAAGATTTAATCCATAGCCTTCACTCAATCTATTTGGAATATAAAAATCAATATTATTTGTAAATTGTTTTAGAGTCAGAATAAGACAAGCAGCAGAAGTAGTGCCATCTACATCATAATCACCAAAAATAGTTATTTTTTCATTTTCATTTATGGCTTTTATTATTCTTTCTTTTGCTTTTACAAGACCAGGAATTTCTTCAGGTCTTGAAGGGGTATATTCTTCTGGATATAAATATTCTTTAGCTTTTTGAGGTGAATCAATTCCTCTATTCAAAAGCATTTTTGCAATTATTTCTGAATTGAATGCTATTTCTAAAAATTCTTTTGATATATTATTATGTTCTTTAATATTCCACTTATATTTCATGAAAATGATTATAGGCTTTTGAAGCTAGGGATTAAAGGTTAATAAAGGAAAGTAAAAAATGTAACCCATGGTTACATTTAATGATTGAGTATTAAATAGTAATGTCAGGAACAAAATCCCATATAAAAAATCTGAATTTAATGGTTAAGAATATTTCCTGTTAATATTTAATTAAATAGTTATGCCAACATTTACTTACAAAGCCAGAAACAATAAAGGAGAGCTCAAAGAAGCTTCCATAAATGCAGATAGTATGGACAGTGCCAGAGCTACTCTTAAACAAGATGGGCTTTGGGTAGTAGATATAAAACAAACCAGCTCAAAAAACTCCTCTCCTTCTTTTACATACAGCCCGTCAGGCTCTGCCCCCTCTACAAAAAAAACAGAGGAGAATTCTTCTTTTCAAGATTTTCTTGAAAAATATCAGCCTGTAACTTTGAGGGATATGGTTATTTTCTCCAGACAGTTTGCATCAATGATTGAAGCTGGTGTTGCAATGCTCAGAGCTTTAACTGTTTTAACTGAACAAACTACAAATCCAAAGCTTAGAAAAGTGCTTGAACAGGTTAGATATGACATTGAACAAGGTGGCACACTTTCAGATGCACTCTCTAAACACACTAAGATTTTTGACACTCTTTATATTTCAATGGTAAGAGCCGGTGAAGCCGGCGGTGTGCTGGATCAGGTTTTAAATAGGCTTGCTGGATTCATGGAAGAAAGAAGTAAACTCACTCAGCAGGTAAAATCAGCAATGACTTACCCTGTAGTAGTCATGGTAATTGCAGTAGGTGTATTCTATGCTATGTTAACTTTAGTTCTACCTACATTCTCTGGATTATTTACATCTCTAGGTAGCGAGCTCCCAGCATACACAAAGTTTTTAATTTCTATCAGTGATTTTTTACGTTCATGGTACATGATAGCTATAATTGCTGGATTAATATTTGGAACATGGTCACTGAAAAAGTGGTATGAAACACCTGAAGGTAAATATGCTCTTGACTATGCAATGCTTAATGTCCCTATATTTGGCGACATTATGAGAAAAGTAGCAGTAGCAAGATTTACAAGAACATTTGGAACGCTTACAAAATCTGGTGTACCTATTGTTTCAGCACTTGATGTAGTTAAAGATTCCTCTGGAAATGCAGTTTTATCAAGAGCAGTTGAATTGATTCAGGCAAAAGTTCAGCAAGGTGGCACCATTAGCGGACCTTTAGGTGAAAGCAAACTTTTCCCACCCATGGTTACACAAATGGTAGCTATCGGTGAAGAAACCGGTCAATTAGAAAACATGCTTGAAAAAGTCGCTGACTTTTATGATGTTGAAGTAGAAAATGCTGTTGAATCACTTACATCTCTTATGGAGCCAGTTATGATCGTTACATTAGGCGGATTAGTAGGAGCTATTGTTATAGGAATGTATCTTCCTATCTTTACTGTTATTTCGCAGATCAAGTAGAAGCGCAATTAATCGCGCTTCTACCGGCAAAGACGTTTACTTCTTCTTTTTCTTCTTATTATATTTCTTACTTAAATCATCTAGAACATCTCTAGGATCTTCCATAATAAAAGGATTTGTAAGCATTGAAGGAAGATGTTGAAGTTTTTTAATATCTGCTGACATTTCAGAGATCTTTGCTGATAAGGTAGACATAGCACCAAAAGCACCGATCTTTGAGGAGTCATTTAATTCTTTAATTAGTTCTGCTAATTCATCAGTTAATTGTTTATACAATAAATTAATAAGCTCTTGATCTAAAGCTCTTATTGGTACTGATTCATTTTTTGAGTGGGATTTCATAGATTTAACCTTATGAAACAATAATAGCCTCTTTGTTAGGTTTTTTGAAGACTATATACAGATAATCTAGATAAAATAAAGTTAATCTTTCTCGATTTTCTATATATATTAAATAAATTTTATTTTCAACCTGATCCTTTGTTTAAAAGGCTTAGGTAAGAGGCTTGGAAGGTAAAGAAATGGTTAGAAATACAAATTTTATATTAAGATGACTTTAATATAATGATCAAGAAATAAGAATAAGGATAAAAATAAAATGAAACCAGAAAAAGTAAGTTTATTAATTGTTGGGTTAATCTGGCTAGCTGTTTCAATAAGATTACTTTCAACGGGTGTACAGGGATTACTTACATTAGATATTGGGCCTAAGCTAATTATTTTTGCTTCAATTGGAGTTATTATTGGACTATTAAAAGGTAGATTTGTTCTTCAAAAGGTTGCTACTAAATATTGTAATAATGCAAAGTCAATAACCTTTACAGGAAATGACATGTATATAGGTTGGATAAAAGTCCTAGGTATAAGAGGCTTTGTTTTACTAGGTATTATGATGTCAATAGGTTATTTTTTGCGTAATAGCAGTATTGATAAAGCAATTTTAGGAATTATCTGCCTAGCAGTTAGCTTAGGTTTAGGTTATGCTAGTAAAGTCTTTTTTGTAAATGCTAAAGCAAGTTAAAATATTCTAGTTTTAATTAATTAAGTGAGGCGAAGATAATGTCAAAAACAATGTCAACAATTACATTTGAAGAGTTAAAAGCAAAATATGCAAATAAGCTTACAAAGGATGTAGAAGTTAGTTGTAGAATTCTAGCCAAATTAAAAGATGGCTATATTGTTGATATTAATGAAGAGTGGGAAGGTTTTATTCCAAGCACTCATTTAACAGCTGAAGAAGTAAAGCAAAATGAAGAATTAAAAGCAGTAGTTTTATCTGGACCAGATAAAAGTGACAGATACTTAGTTTCACCAAGAGCATTAAAAGAAAAAGAAATCTGGGGAAAACTCGAACAACTAAAATTAGAAGAGAACTCATTTAAAGTAACCATTTCAAAGGTTATAAAAGGTGGCGCTGAGATATTCATTGACTCCATAAGAGCCTTCTTACCAGGAAGATATATTAGACTTCCAGGTATTGCTCAAGAAAATTGGATTGGACAAGAAATTGAAGTATTAATTGAAGAAATCAACCAAAATGAAAGAAAATTAATTTTAAATCAAAAGAAAGCAGTTGACTTAGAAAAACAAAGAAAAGCAGAAGATACCTTACTAAAACTAAAAGAAGGAGACATCGTTTCTGCTCCTGTACTTAGAATTGCAGATTTTGGTGTATTTATTGACCTTGGTGGTATTGACGGTTTAATTCCAGCTTCTGAACTTAGCTGGGGAAGATACAATCACCCAAAAGAAGTTGTAAAAGTGGGTCAAGAAATAAAAGCTGTTATTTTCAGGGTAGAGAAAGAAAATCAAAGAGTAGCACTCAGTATTAAGAAGTTACTTGGAGATCCATGGACACAAATCAAATCCAAGGTTGAAGCTGGCATGTTAATTTACGGAACAGTAATTAGCGAAGCAGCATTTGGTATTTTTGTAGAGTTATTACCAGGAATTGAAGCTCTTCTTCATAATTCAGAAATCCCAGAGGGATCTGAAAAACCAAAAGTTGGTTCTACTATAATTGCAAAAGTTGTAAAGCTTGATATTAATCAAAAGAAAATTGGTTTGTCACTTATTGATGTAACTCAAGAAAAAATTGAAGGGGTTAAACTTCAATCATCAGATGAGTCAGAAAATGCACCATTAGAGAATGCAACATTAAGTAATGGAAATGGTAATGGAAATAATGGAAGTGATTATGATTCAATCAATATCCCTTCTATTAGCCTAGATAATTTTGCATTATGTTCATTGGAAAATGAAACAGAAGAAGCCCTTAATAATTAAAGTGTAAGTGATAAGGAGAATAAAATGGTAGCTACTCAAGAACAACCACAAACCTTAAACAAAGAAACTCAAAAAATTGTTTTAAAAACACTTTGTGAATTTCCTGCTACTAACATTGAGGAATTAGCTTCACTTTTACAAAGCAGAGGTAAAAAACTTTCTCAAGAAGAATTAACTCAAGCTGTTTACAGCATTTCTCCGACTAAGAATTGGCAAAAAGCTTCCGAAGAAGAAATCCAAGAAGAAATACTAAACTATGTATGGACACTTGAAAATCAAATCCTTTTCCTTTTTCCTGCAAAACAAAAAGAAACATCAGTAGCTGATTTTAATCATATAAGACTTCAAAACAAGCAGTGCAAAGCTCAAAAAGATATTATCAGACACTTACAAACACTGTTACATATTGAATCTAAAAATCTTGGGAAATTTAGAAAATTTCAAAAAGAGTTAACTCTTCAAAATGATGTCGATCCAAACACACATGCAATTTGGGCAGTAAGATTAGCATTAGCATCAGTTAGCCTTAATCAAATTTCAAACATCAATGAGCTTTCAGTAGTTTTAATTGAAAAAGTAAAAGAGAAGTATCCTAGTACTGCCGAAGGTGTAGGCAAAACTCTCCAAAGAATAACTGAAAAATTAGTTGAGAAGTATTTTCCTAAAAGTATTTCTGACAGTAAATTAAAAGAACTTATTTCTCTATACCAGTCTACTTTTAATAAAAATAAGCAACTTTCTGAAGGTGAATTAAATACACCACAAGAATCTCAAGATCAAAACAAATCAATCAAATCAATTAAAGAAAAATTAAATAAAGCAAAAGAAGAAATCAGCAAATCTAATGATGGTGGCTTCTTAAGCAAATTATTCTCTGGAAAAACAAAAAGTAGCGAAAGCATTATTGAAAAGTTAAATGAAGTTATTGAGTCTTTAGACGAGTTAAATGATCAAGAAGCAAAAGCTTCAAGGTCAATAAATGAAAAAGTTTTAATAGTACAAAAACTTCAATCTGATTATGAAGCTATACTTATTGTAAAGAGTCAGATTGAGAATGAATCATCTTTATTAAATGACAAGTTAACTACTTCTGAAAATAAAAGTACTAATTTAACTAAAGAACTTGCTCTTAATACTGAGTCTTTAGAAAAAGCCCATGAAAAGATTGCTTCCCTTCAGCAAAAAATAGATGAGCTCTCATCTTTACCTGAAAAAGCAGATTCTTTAAAAGAAGAGTTAAATTCAGCTAAAAACATAGCCATTAGTTTACATACTAGAATCAGTAAACTAAAATCAGAAGTTTTAAGACAAGAAAAGACACAAGAAAAAGCTGAAAACTTAGTTAAGAGCTAAAACGCTTTCTACAAGCTTTACATCACTAGGAAGATCTACTGGTTGAAATGCTTTTTCTACAATATTGGTTTTAATTTTAATGCCATTAAATATAGCTCTTAGCTGCTCTAACTGTTCCATGGTTTCTATTTCACTTACTGGAAGCTCACCAAATTTTAAAAGAACTTCTCTGCTATAGCCGTATATTCCAATGTGTTTATAATAAGTAAAATCAGATCGATTATCACGATTATATGGGATTTGAGAACGAGAAAAACATATAGCATAGCCATCTTTATCTAGAATTACTTTTGCTATATTTGGATTATCTAAATCTTTTTTATCTTTAATAGGTGTGATTAGAGTAGAAATAGCGTTTTTATTTTCTACACTCGATTTGATTAAAATATCGGCATATGCACCTGGAAGAAGAGGTTCATCCCCTTGAAAGTTCACGACATATTCTATATCTAGATTTCTCTTTAAAACTTCTATGATTCTATCTGTTCCACAGGTATGATCAGGTGAAGTCATTTCTACTTCTACATCTAGATTTTTTTTAGCAAAATCAAAGATTCTATCATCATCACAAGCAATAATAATTCTGTCAGCCAGCTTGGCTTCCTTTGCTCTTTTTACAACCCACTCTATCATTGGCTTTCCCGAAATTAAAGCTAATGGCTTCCCAGGAAAGCGAGTACTTTCATAGCGCGCAGGAATAACAATGGCTGTAGTCATTTTAAATACTAGTGCAATCCAACTTTATTTTCACTCATAGGTGCAAGCTCATCTATAGTTTTAAAGACTTTTTTTAGTAAATCACAAACGTTTTCTGGTTTTAATGTAGGCTCTGTTTCTTCACCCTTTTTCTTAACTGAGCTATTTATATAAGCCACTACTATATCTTTTACTACTCTAAGCTTTTCTTCATTTGACACATTTTTTAAAATTGATGACATGATAGGCTCCTTTTTAATATAAGATAACATAAATTTGAACCTGTGAGCCTATGCACTATGAACAAGAGGCATAAGAACATAGGCTCAGCTATAATATTCCTATGTCAAAAAAGAAAAAATCGCCATCAAAACCAAAGAAAGTATTAGTACTACATGGGCCTAATCTAAATCTTCTTGGGAAAAGAGAAAAGGGTATTTATGGAAATATAAGCTTTGAAAAGATAAATAAGGATTTAAAAAGCCTTGCTAAAGAATTGGATGTAGAACTAGAAGTTAAGCAATCAAATATTGAAGGAAAAATTGTAGATTTTATACATGAAGCATATAAAAAAGATTTTGATGGCATTCTTATAAATCCAGCTGCTTACACTCACACTAGTGTTGCTATTAGAGATGCCATTTTAGCTGTAAAACTACCTACTGTTGAAGTACATATTTCTAACATCCATAAAAGAGAAGAATTTAGACATAAGTCATTAACAGCTCCAGCATGTGTAGGACAAATCACCGGTTTTGGAGTAGATAGTTATAAGTTGGGATTATTAGCATTAGGATCTATAATATAAAGCCGTGCCGCTAAACGACAATATAGACGCAGCAATAACCCTTGATCCCTGGAGGAGAAAAGCGACCACTACTGCTCGTTTTGAACTATGTTTTGAGTGTAAATATTATACCCCTCAAAAACCTTTTTTTCCTGGTGTTAGGTGTAAATTTAAACTCCGACCAGATGTAGTTTTTGAAGAAAAAAGATCAGTAGCAAAATGTCCAGTTTTTTTAAAGAAGTCAATCAAAGGAGAAGAAAATGAAATTGTCTAAAAGTTTAGTGTCATTATTTTTATTATTAGTTTTAACTTTAAGTGGTTGTGCAAAACAAAACTGTCTTGAATGTGCCATGGCGCCTGAAGAGTTAAAAGCAAAAGACGCTGTTTTTAAAGACTTAAATAAAAAAACACTTGAACTTTATCAACAAGGGAAAATTAAAGACGCTCTTGTTTTTGCTAATCAGTCATTGGACTATTCTAAAAAAACTTTTGGTTCTGAAAGCCCAAAAACAGCTACTGCATTAAATAACCTGGGAGAACTCTACAGAATTCAAGGCAAACTTAGTGATGCGGAACAATGCTATAAAAAATCTCTTGCCATTAGAGAAAAAGTTCTTGGGAAAAACAATGTCCAAGTTGCTCTTTCACAAAACAATCTTGCTAGTGTATATTTTGCAGAAAAAAGATTTGACAAGGCAGAAGCTTTATATAAAGACTCCGTTGAAGTTTTAAATGCAACTCTTGGCAAGGATGATCTAAATACAGAAATAATGAAAAGAAATCTTGCTGAAGTTTACAAAGTTGAAAAGAAGTTTCTAGAAGCAGAGACTATTTACAAAGAAATCATTACTGGGCGTGATAGTAAAAAAGACAAAAAGGATGATGTCTCTTATGCAAAAGCATTAAATGATTTAGCTGCAATCTATTACTTGCAAGGCAAATACCAAGAATGTCTTCCTTTATTTACAAAGACATTGTCTATCCTTGAAACAAAGATAGGAGTTAATAGTCCAGATCTTATCGTAGTTCTAGACAATATAGCTCAAGCCTACAAAAAAACTGGAGACAATGCTAAAGCTCTTACGTATACAGAAAGAGCCAAGGGTTTAAGAAATAAAAAGCCGGCGTAGTACAGACACCCCCATCTAAATATAAAACAACGTGTTACAAAGTTTTTATTAGCTTATATAACGTCTCTATGGGCTTGGTAGAATATCGTCTATGGAAACTCGTATCCTCTGGTGGAATATTCATGATTATCCTTTTTATAAGGAGATTTTTTATACTTTTTTTTCACTTTCTTTTGTTTTTTTTATATATGGTTTTTATTTAAAAATTAAGAATTGGTCACGCGGTAGAAAAGTAAATAATTTTGAAAATATATCTGAACGCATAAAAAACATGCTTTACCGTAGCTTTGTTTATAAAGCCTGGAGTGAAAAATCAAATAAAGGAAATAAAGAAAGAGCTCTTGTTGGACTATCTCATGGACTTGTTTTTTATGGATTTTTTGTACTTTGGATAGGAACTGAAATATTAACTGTTCAAGATAAAATTCCGGTTTATTTTTATCAAGGTCCTTTCTATAAAGCATATTCATTAGCTATGGATTCCTTTGGAGTACTCATGCTTATTGGTCTTGGTATTTTTGCATACATAAGATATGTTATAAAACCTAAAAGGCTTGATAATTTTCAAAAAGATTGGATACAGCTAGTCTATTTGAGTTTATTTGTAATTTTAGGGTTTTTAATAGAAGGCTTAAGACAATCAGCTACAAATCAGATAGAACCCTATGCACCAGTAGGAGCATTGGTAGCTAATTTAGTTAATGGATTTTCATATGAAACAAAAAAAACTATTCACCTAGTAACCTGGTGGGTACATGCACTACAAACTTTTTCTTTCATTGCACTTACCCCATTTACAAAGTTTAGTCATATGTTCATAGCTCCTGCTAATCTGTTTTTTACAAATACAAAACCAAAAGGTGCACTTTCTACTCCTTTTAATCTTGTTGAAATAATGGCAATGGATAATCCTCCTGATGATTTTGCAAAAACAGTAAATAAAATAGAAGACTTTACCTGGAAAGATTTAATGGATTTAGATGCCTGTACTGCATGTGGAAAATGCCAGGATCTTTGCCCAGCATCAAACTCTGAAAAGCCGCTCTCACCTAAATGGATAATTTTAGACTTGAAACGAATTATGTATGAAAAACCCATGTATGATCATGGGTACAAAGGTGAATTAAAAGAAGGGTCTACTAACCTTCAAGACTTAATAACTCAAGCAACCTTGTGGTCATGCACCACCTGTAGAGCATGTGTTGAAACTTGTCCAGTTGGAATTGACCAACTTGGAAAAATTATTGAACTCAGAAGAACCCTTATTTCTGAAAATAAAGCTCCAAGCAATATGCTCAATACTTTAAAAAATATTCGCTCTCGTTCAAATCCATGGGGGCAGCCGCCTGAAGATAGAGAGAAATGGGCTGATGGTTTAGATGTACCTAGAGTTACAGATAAGCCAGATTTTGAGTACTTGTACTGGGTTGGTTGTGCTGGAGCATATGATAATAAAAGTCAAAACGTTTCTAAAACCATGGTGAAACTTTTAAATAAAGCTAATGTAAAATTTGCAATTTTAGGAAAGAAAGAAAAATGTACAGGGGATACGGCACGTCGTGCAGGAGATGAAGGATTATTTCAAGAACTTGCTATCGAAAATATAGAAACTTTTAACTCTAACAATGTAAAAAAAATCATTACTCATTGTCCTCACTGCTTTAATACGTTTAGAAATGAATATCCAGAATTTGGTTTAAAGGATGTAGAAGTAATGCATCATACTGATGTACTCTGGGAGCTCATTAAAGAAGGAAGACTTACTATGAATAAAGAGGTAAGTCAGGAAATTACATATCACGACTCTTGTTACCTTGGCAGACATAATGATAAATATGATGCACCTAGAAATATTCTTGAAAAAGTGCCTGGACTTAAGTATACAGAAATGGAAAACTCTAAAGAAAAAGGTACATGCTGTGGTGGTGGTGGTGCGCAACTTTGGTATGAAGCTCCAGGCAAACAAATAAATGTAATGAGACTAAATGAAATCAAAGAATCTGGAGCTAAGAGTGCAGCTAGCGCCTGTCCATACTGTACTATCATGCTGGATACAGCTAGAACCCTTGATAAGAGTGAAACTCCTCCAACAGTTGAAGATATAAGTGAAATTGTAGCAAAGGCAACTCTTTAATGGAAATTTTAATTTTTATACTTGTAATTGTAGTACTTGGTGGTTTAGTAGCATTCTTTTTTTTAAAACCAAAACCTACTCCTGTAAAAAATGAGCCTATGGAATTTCCAAATAATCCTAAGCTCTACACTCAGGAAAATATATGGAAAGCCTTGAATATGCAGCTTGTTCAATTACATAAAGCTGGTGAAATAAAAGAAGCCACTATAGTTGCAGAAGAAGCATTAAATACTGCTATTAAAGCCTTTGGTGAAAATCACATTCAGGTTGCTACTTCCCTAAACAATCTAGCTGCATTTTATAAATCTCAGGGCAAATTTGCAGAAGCTGAACCTTTATACACTAAAGCTCTATCTATTTGGGAGACAAACTTAGGCAAAGGGCACCCTGATGTAGGCTCTTGCTTAAATAATCTTGGTGACCTTTACTTTTCATGTGCAAAATATGATGAGTCTGAAAAATGCTATAAAGATTCTCTAGAGATTTTTGAAAAGAAATTAGGAAGAGGTCATCAAAACGCTATAACCGTACTTGAAAATATTATTGAGTTATATAAAATAACAGGTAAAAATGAAAAGGTAAATATCCTGGAAGAAAAGCTTAGAAAAATTAAATTGGGTCAATAAAACTAGCTAATCTTTCTATCTTTTTTATGGTGTTCAGAGACGTCTTTCTTTAATGTCCATTGTAAAAGATTTCTTCTCCACTCAAGATCATCCTGAGCTTCTGAAACTAAATCAACGAGCCCTTTAAAGTCTGTAAATTTAAGGTCAACCGAAATACCTATTTCAAAATTTAATTGAACTCTTTCATGTCCTGGTATACAAACTAAACATACAGAATGTTCTGGTCCATGTATTTCTATTAAAGAATTTTTACTTACAGTTGTTGGATCTACTTCCCAATTAACAAAATTCATTAGTTCTTTACAATCATGTGCATTTTGTAATAGCCAGGCAAAAGCTTGATACAAGGATGTATTTAGATACAAAACTATCTCTTGTGACTTAAAGTCTAAAGCTACAGCTCCTTCTTTCTTATTGAGATATATACCTGCATAGCAGTTTGTAAAGGATATCTCTTCATTTGTATCTGTCTTCATAATTTACCTCAATTTCTTTTGTCTTAGACTTTAAAACCTGATCGCTTTGTTGTTTAATAGGATCCTACATAAAGGTTATGAGAAGGTTTTGGAAATACACGGGTTGTTACCAAAGAAAGTTAAAATTTAAGTAAAATTTTAAGCGATTAGCCTATTTCAATGATAAAAAGTTAAGTGTAATAAAAAAATGACAGGTAATATTAAAAGTTGCGGGACTACCCTAGAAAAAGATACAAATATGGAAACAGAAAAAGAAGAAGAAGAAAAAATTGATGAAAATCAAACTTTTTCAGAAGAAGAGAAGTTAAAAGAAAAGTTGGCTCAGTCTGAGAACCAGTACTTAAGACTTCTTGCAGACTATCAAAATCTTCAAAAAAGAACAGCTCAAGAAAAAGAAGAAATATACAAATTTGCTGCTATGAAAACCATAGAAGTATTAATGCCGGCCTTAGATACTTTTGATTATGCAAAGCAAGCAATAAAACCGGATTCTAATGTAGAGAAGCTAACAAAAGATTTTAACCTTGTATTTGATTCTCTACTAAAATGTTTAAAAGAAGCTGGCCTAGAAACTATTGAAGAGACAGGAATACTTTTTGACCCTATATATCATGAGCCTATACAACAAATACCAACCAATGAACTTCCAGAACATACAGTAATGCAGATTCTTAAAAAAGGATATATTTTAAATAAAAAAGTTGTTAGGCCAGCTATGGTTGCAGTTTCAATTCCAGCAAAAGAACCAAGCGAACCGAATCAGGAGTTAGGGCAGGGATAATCTGATAATATAAAGGGAAATTATGAATACACAAACAACTAGTAAAAAAATGAAAAACAAAGTAGGTTTCACACTATGGTTTACAGGGTTATCAGGTGCTGGGAAATCCACAATTACTGATATTCTTGAAAAAAAGCTTAAAGAATATGGATTAAAAGTAGAGGTTTTAGATGGTGACATTGTTAGAACTCACCTCAGTAAAGGTCTTGGTTTTAGTAAAGAAGATAGAGACACAAACATTAGAAGAATTGGTTATGTAGCATCTCTTCTTTCAAGAAATAATGTAATTTCTATTACAGCAGCTATTTCACCCTACAGAGATATAAGAAATGAAGTTAGAGAAATGCATGAAAACTTTATTGAAATTTATGCAAGCTGTCCACTTCAAGTACTTGAAGAAAGAGATGTTAAAGGACTTTATAAAAAAGCCAGATCTGGAGAAATTAAACAATTTACAGGGATTTCAGATCCTTATGAAGAACCATTAAATCCTGAAATTACAGTAAGAACAGATTCAGGCACTCCCGATCAAAGAGCTGAAGAGATTATAAATTTTCTACTTAAAAATAATTATTTAGAAACTGTATAAAAATGAATAGAAAAACTCTTACTTTTTTTTTATTATCAACATTTTTACTAAGTCTAAATATTCATTGTTTGGCTGAGGATGATGTTAATGTAATGAGACCCAAAATTGGTTTAGCATTAGGTGGGGGCGGTGCTCGTGGAGCCGCACATATAGGTGTACTTAGAGTACTTGAAAGAGAAAATATACCTGTAGATTATCTGGTAGGAACTAGTGCAGGAGCATTAATTGGAGCATTATATTCTGGCGGTTCCTCACCTGATGATATTGAAAGATATGCTCTTAGCGGATCCATTAAAAAAGCATTTAAAACTAATATTTCCATATTTAGAGTTTTGTGTATTAATGTTAATAGAATGTTTAAGACCTGTCGCAGAAAACCATTTTACGCTGGACTTTATAATGACCACAGAATTCATCACTTTATAAACAACACTATTTCAAATACAGATGGCACTATAAATATAAAAATTCCTCTTCATATATTAGCTGTAGATCTAATAAGTGGAAAACCAGTGGTAATTAAATCAGGCGATGTTGGTCTTGCTGTTCAGGCAAGTGTAGCTATTCCAGGACTTCATCAACCAATTCCTATAGACAATCAACTTCTTGTCGACGGGGGAGTTTTAAGAAATATTCCTATAGAAGAAGCAAAAAAAATGGGTTCTGATATTGTGATTGCAGTAGATGTAGACTCTCGTAATGAACAATACAGATTTAAAGATTTTAAATCTTTTGAAACTACATTAACTAGAGTAATAAATCTTGGACTAGTAGCACAATCAGAATTATTGCTTAATAAAGCAGACGTTGTCATAAGCCCTGATCTTGAAGGCATAAATATTTTAGATTTAGATCGTAATACCCTTGAAAAAGCCATTAAAGCTGGCGAAGCGGCTGCTATAAAAAAATTACCTGAGATAAGAAAAAAATTAGAAGATAAAGCTAAAGCTTTCCAAAAAACGGTTTAAAAAATTATTCATCAAAAGGGAAATAAGGCTTTCCATCTTCTTCTTTGTGATCTGGCATTAGTTTAGAAAAAACCGTTATATATAAAGTAAAAATTATTGTCAGGATTGTAAATGCACATCCTGCTCCTATTAATAAGTCACGAGTAATCATTATTTCCTTATTTAAACAACTTTAAGTGTCTTAAGCTTTTTCTTTTTAGAAATTTCTCTCCACCAAACAAGAAGAGCACTAGCTACAAAAATACTGGAGTAAGTACCTGATGCAATTCCTAAGAACATAGCACCTACAAAGAGTTTAGTAGTTTCACCACCGATTAAATAAAGTGTTCCGAGAGTAATTAACGTAGTAAGAGAAGTGTTTATACTACGAACAAGAGTTTGATTAATACTGTCATTTGCGATTTCACCAAAAGTTTTGTTTTTAGCAAGGAATTTTGAGTTCTCACGAATTCTATCAAATACAACAATGGTGTCGTGCACAGAAAAACCTATTACAGTTAATGCTGCTGTAATGAATAAGCTATCAATTTCAATTCCCCAGACCAAACTAAAAATTGAAAATAAACCTACCAAGACTAGTACATCGTGTAAAAGAGCAATAATGGCACAAACAGCATAGTCTCTTTTGAATCTATAACTTATATATGTAACTATTCCTATTAGAGTAAATAAAAGAGCAAGGAGCCCAGAAGTTAAGAGTTCTGGTCCAATAACAGGACTTACTGTATCTATGGATAATGTTTCAAACTGCCCAAATGTTTGCTTTAATGCACCATCTATTTTTTCTTTTTCACTCGTAGATGTTTGAGTAGATTTTCTTTCACTAAGTGCTTTTGATCTAATAATTAAAACTTGTGACCCGTCAGCTGCAACCTTAGAGAGCTGAATATTACTACCACCTAAATTATATGTATCTAAAAGGGTTCTGACCTCATCAATTTTTATCTCTTGAGAAAATTTATATTCAAGTTTAGTACCACCGGTAAAGTCCAGACCTAACTTAATAGGTGAACCAAAGCGAACCATGCAAATACAAAGAGCAATCATTCCAGGAATTAAAACAGCTAATGAAGCACCAAGCCACCAGTTACGATATTTAACAATATCTACATGAAATCTATGTTTTCCTTGTTTTACTTCTTGCATTTTTTCAGCTTTCTTTACTTCTACACTTTGCATGTTTACCTCTATGAATATAATTAATCAGATTCATTATATCTCGTAGGTTGTGAATGGTGCATCGTTAATCGTGAATCGTACTTGGATACAGGAGCTTTCTTTAGAGAGTACGATCCACGAATCACGATTTGCGAACAAGTATATCTATCATTACGGAATAATTATTGATAGAATTTATTCCTGAATGAATACCTTTCTAACTTATTTACGTAAAAAGGATTTGTGTGATTTATTCACCAAATCCGACCCGTTGAGAAAGGTGAGCATAAGGAGATTTCAGCTTGTTTGAAATCAAAAAAATGAAAAACTTTATAAAAAAAAAAGAGGGGAATGAGCTTCACACTAAAGAAGAAATCTCATATTTTATAAAAAATCTAAACAGCTTTTCCCAAGAAGAAATTGCAAGTTGGCTAAGAGCAGTTAAAAAAAATGGGCTTAGTGATATTGAAACATCAAATTTAACTCTTGCAATGGCCAATTCCGGTATCATTTTAAACTGGGATGAATTAGAACCACTTATTGATAAACATAGCTCTGGGGGAATAGGAGATAAAATTACTTTTCTTTTTGCCCCTCTAATAGCTGCTTATAAGAAAAAAGAAATCAGAGTAGCAAAACTTTCAGGAAGAGGGCTTGGAATTACTGGTGGAACCATTGATAAATTAGAATCCATTCAAGGTTTTAAAACAAATCTCAGTATTGCTGAGATGAAAGAACAAATAAAAAAAATTGGACTTGCTATTTGTGGTGCAAATACTGACTTGGCTCCTGCTGATAAAAAGCTTTATGCCATAAGAGATGTAACTGATACTGTTGACTCTATTCCACTTATTGCTTCTTCCATAATGAGTAAAAAAATAGCTGGTGGATCTAAAAATATAATTCTTGATGTTAAGTTTGGCTCTGGTGCATTCATGAAATCAAAAGACGATGCAAAATTACTTGCTCAGACTATGGTTTCAATCGGGAAAAATTTAAATAAAAAGATTAAAGCTGTGCTTTCAAATATGGATGAACCGCTAGGTTACGCTATAGGAAATAGCCTGGAAATAAAAGAAGCATTAGAAGTCTTAAATGGCAAAGAAGTAAATGACCTGGTTGAAATTACAATTGTTTTAGCTAGAGAAGTAATAGGTTTAGTGGATAACATAGATACTGACATTGATTACAAGTTAAAAGAACTTTTACTAGGTGGTGAAGCTCTTAAAAAGTTTAAGGAAATGATAATTGCTCAAGGGGGTAACACAGATTTTTCAACCCTAAAAAAAGCTAATTATATTGAAACAATACAATCTTCAATTAGCGGCTACATTAGTAATGTAAATGCACAGTCTATTGGCGAAGTCGTTCATTCTCTTGGAGCTGGTAGAAAAGAAGTAACAGATTCCATAGACCATTCAGTTGGAATAGTTTTAGGTAAAAAACATGGTGATTTTGTAAACATTGACGACGCATTATTTGAAATTCATGCAAAGAAGAAGGAAGATATTAACCTTGTTAAAGACAAACTCTTGAATTCTTTTACATTTTCACAGAATAAAATACCCAAACTAAAATTAATTGAAGCTATAATTACTTAAAGATGGAAAGCAACCCTACAAATGTTGAAAATACTTTTTCAAATGATGGTCCTAAAATAAGTTTCTTAGAAACTTTTTACGGAGTACTATTCACGCCAAAAAAAACTTTTGATGCTCTCTACATGGAAGATGGTTTTACTATTGTAGTTTATGGAATACTTGCTGTTTTTTTATCAAATTTTGGCAAACTTGAACCAGGAAGCTATGGCTTTTTTAAATTAATAAGCATTGAGTTTATTGGTTTTTTTGCTTGGTTTTTTGTAGGACTATTTATAATTTTTTTCAGTACTGTTTTCAAAACACCAAATAATAGCTTTGCAAGATTGCTTGGCTTTACAGGTCTTTCACATTTACCATTTCTTTTGCTTACTCCTATTGCACTTTTAAATAATATCAACCCTAGCATTTATACTTTCTTTCAGTTAATAGTTGGATTTTGGTCATTTATTTTATTTTGGATTTCATTATCCAAAAGTTTTCAGCTTGAAACCTGGAGAGTAATGCTTCTTGCCATCGTTCCATTTTTACTTGGAGTATTTTTATTTGCATTTTTAATAGCCAATGTATTAGGACTACTTTTTTCAGGACTCTTTATTTAGATTAGGCATTAAGACTAGCTTTTGATTCACTTTTAGTACTTTTTAGTGACTCAGGCAAAATAATTTCTAATGTAGTGCCAGTTCTTTCTGGCTTATTTAAGTACTGAATTTTAGCACCAATTAATTCTGCTCTTTCTTTCATATCCACCAAACCAAAACCAGATTTTTCATTTTTATTTTTTTCTAGTTTACTTTGATTAATTCCTATTCCATTATCTGAAATTAGAAAAAGTATTTGACCAGGCTGCTCTATAACTTGGATTTCAACTTTTGTAGCACCAGAATGTTTTAATACATTGTTTAAGGATTCCTGAATAATTCTATATAAGTTTATTTCTGAGAGATCTGGCAATTTAAAGCTATTAACATTAGAAGTAAACTTGGTTTGTATTTTGTAGTTTGATCTCTTAGTAAGTTCATCTAAAAGATTTTCTATAGCAGGAATTAGACCTAAGACATTATCAAGCATAGAGGGTCTAAGAGCATTTATAATTCTTCTAATTTCATGAGTTATATTGTCCATTGTTTGGATACAAACCCCTAGTTCTTTTTTTGGTGTAACAGACAGATCTCTAGAATTCAACACTGATTCTATATGTCTTTTTACATCCGTTATCCTAGCCAAAGTATCATCATGCAACTCTCTTGCAATTCTTTTTCTCTCATCTTCACTTCTGCTAGAAAGCTGCTTTCTAACTTCTTTCAATTCATTGATTTTTACATTTAACTCACCCAAAGCATTTGTCAATTGTACATTCCTGTTTTGTAGCTGAGACTTAGATGACTCCAACTCTTCGCTTCTTCTAGTAAGCATTCTAAATGCATGTTCTAGCTCAATATTTTGCTCTTGAAGATCTAACTGAAGAAAAACAAAAGAACCTATTGTTAGATTTCCAAGAATTAAAAAAAGAAGAGGAACCGTCTCAATAGCAAGATGATTAAAGCTATATGCAAATTGACTATAAAAAACACTTACAAGAAACAAAGTTGCACCTAGTATAAGTCTTCGTATAGTTTTCAAACTGCTAAAAAGTGCACCTAAAAACATGCTTAGCAAAATGAAGAGTACAGAATAATTATTCAAACTAAATTTAAATAAATAAGATTTGTCAATAAGGTTTGAAAGTGCTTGAGCCTGGATTTCACTGTCTGAAATAAATTCTTTTTTACTAAATGGGCTCAAAAGTCCATCTTTTATGAGCTTGCTGTTTAAACCTACGCCTAGAATAACTACTTTATTTTTTAAAAGGTGATGAGGGATTCTCCCCTGAACTAAGTCTATAAAAGAATATTTGGGGAACTGATCTTTTTGATACTTTAGATAAAACTCATTTTTTTGTTTTAAATCTTTGTCCACATCTTCACTTGTGGAAAGTTTAAACAAGGAGTAAGAAAAAGAAGGAATGGCATTATTTTCTGTGAGCTTAATTTTATGAACTATTTTATCGTAATCAGCGAACAATTCTCCAAATCCAATTCCCGAGGCACTGTTTAAGATTTTATCTACAGGGTAAGCCGGTGTTAAATAAATAGACTCAGCAATAATAATATTTTTAAAAGAAGATACTGTCTTTGCCAACCTGTCATCCATTTCTGGTGTAGATTGACCACTTAAATTTAAATTTACGCCTATGGATTTAACTTTATAACTTTCAAGTTTTTCTATGGCAGACTTTATAAGATCTCTTCCTCTTTTTTCAAAATCTTTAATAGGCATGCCATTTTTACGCAATAAAAATTGAGTTTTATCATCAAATAGAATTAAAACAATATTGGAAGAATCTTTTTGTTTTTTAATGATATTTTTATAAGAGGCTGTATTACGCCCATTCAATGTCTCAAGTTCAAGCGGAAGCCAAAGTTTTTTATCTACATTTAATACAATAATTGCAAGCAAAAGACCAAGTATTAGTCCAATAAGTCTTTTTCTTGTAAGATATCTAAGGACAAGTATTTTATTTTTTTCAGGGATTTTTTCCATGCATTTTATAGACTCACACTCTCACTTAATTTTAGATCGTTTTAATGATGACAGAGATGAAGTCATACAACAAGCATTCTCCAACAACATTACACATCTTGTCCAGTCCTGCGATAACCTTGAAGAGATAAAAGAAAATCTTAAGTTAACAAAAAGGTATGAAAACATCTATTCTAGTGTAGGAATTCACCCACATGAAGCTAAAACCTGGACAAATACTAGTAAAGAAGAGATCATAAATTACTCAAAAGAAGAAAAGGTAGTAGCAATAGGTGAAACGGGTTTAGACTATTACTATAATCTTAGTCCCAAAGAAACACAGCTTTTTGTCTTTAGAGAACAGGTGAAAATAGCAAAAGAAGTTAACCTTCCCCTCATTATTCACACAAGAGATGCTTTTGATGAAACTTTTGAAATATTAAAAGATGAAAAGCCAAAGGCTGGAGTCTTTCATTGTTTTACTGGAGATTTAAAAGCAGCGATGGAAGCTATTGAAATAGGGTTTTATATCTCTTTTTCAGGAATAGTGACTTTTAAAAACTCCCTTCCCATAAAAGAAGCAGCTAAAGAAATCCCACTTGAAAAAATATTGATTGAAACAGATTCTCCATTTTTAGCCCCCATTCCTCATCGTGGAAAAAGAAATGAGCCAAAATTTGTAATCCATGTGGCTGAAGAGATTGCTAAATTAAAAGAGATATCTATAGAAGAGGTGGGTGAAGTAACATCACAAAATGCCAAGAGGTTGTTTAATATATGAAAAAGCTAGAAATCTCTTATAAAGATCTAAAACCCTGTGATGTATTAGTAGCAGGTGGTGGTTCAGCTGGAGTAGCAGCTGCAGTTAGTGCAGCCAGATCAGGCGCTAAAACTATTTTGATAGAAAAAAGTACTTTTCTTGGTGGTATGGCTACGGGTGCATTAGTCACACCTATGATGAAAAATGCTCTCTGTATAGAAGGGGCGACCCCGTCTCTCCTTACCAAAGGTATTTTTGCCGAAGTTTGCGACAGGCTCGTCAAAGCTGGTGGTGGTGCCCGTTTCAAAGATGGCAATCCAGGCTGGTTTAATCCTGAAATTTATAAAATAGTACTAGATGACATATGTACAGAAGCTGGCGTGAAACTAATGTTTGATAATCAAATCATAGGGGTTTATTGCAATAAACCCATACTGGAAGCAGCATATATCCTGAATAAAGCGGGATGTTTTTCTATTTCTGGTAAACAGTTTATCGACTGCAGTGGAGATGGTGACCTTATAGCTTTATCTGGAGCAGGCTATGAAGAAGGAAGTGCTGGAGCCAGGCAAGCTATGTCACTTCGTTTCATGATGAGCAATGTAGACCTTGAAACTTTTGGTAAATGGTTAAGTGAAAATGATAAAACAGATGATTCTCCTGTATATAAATTAGACAATGGAGATATTTTACTCAGTAGCGCTTTTACATATGAGAGAGATTGGACATTAAAACCATTTTTTGATGATGCTTTAAAAAATGGGGATTTAGAAAAAGAAGATGCTGCTTATTTTCAGATTTTCTCAGTCCCTGGATCACCAGGACTTATGGCTTTTAATTGCCCTAGAATTACACCAGAAGATAAAACATTAAATCCTTTAAACAATGAAGATACTTCATGGGTTTTAACTCATGGAAGACAAATGATAAAAAGAATTAGTAATTTTACAAAAAAATATTTACCCGGATTTAAGAATGCATATCTTTCCCAGATAGCACCACATATAGGCATAAGGGAATCCAGAAGATTAAAAGGACAATATGTTTTAACTGCAGAAGATATTTTAAATGCTAAAAAGTTTGATGATGGAATTGCTAGTTCTAATTGGCCAATTGATATTCATCCATCTAAGATAGGTGAAAAAGGACAACTCCGCCATCCACCAAAAGGTGATTTTTATGATATTCCACTTCGCTCACTGCTTCCAAAAGAAAATGAAGTTAAGAATTTAATAGTAGCTGGAAGATGTTTATCTGCTACGTTTGAGGCACAAGGCTCAGCACGTATTCAGCCAAATTGTTTTGCTATGGGTGAAGCTGCTGGATTGTTGGCAGGTAAAAGAATAGTGAACTAAGTAAGATGGAAGGCAAGAGTAACATCGCTTTCACGGACATGCTACAGTCCCTGGCGGCTGAGTAAACATTCCTGTACAACAACAAACATTATTTGGTCCTCTTGGATACTCTCCAGTCAGACAAATCCCTCCAACAGAAGCACTTCCCCCATCAAAACCTTCACAATAAGCACCCGGACCATTTCCACAATTAGCCTGACAGCAACATTGACTATTTAAATATGATCCATCTGGACATGTACTTCCAGTAGCAGGACTTCCTCCAACACCACAAACAACTCCACAGTCTACTGGACAACAACACATTCCTTCTACATTAAAAGGTCCTCCAAGAGCTGGACATGAGCCTCCCATAACAACCTGACCAGGATCTGAATAGCCTGCACAACCCTCGCCATTAGCATTTCCACAATTTGGTCTAGTACAACAACATTTATTCTGACTTTCTATACTGCCCACAGCACCACATCCAATAGGACTAAAGAATTTTTGATCTTCAAATGAATTACAAGTATTTAAAGCATGCCAATCTCTTCCTGAAGCATAATTGCCGCCAGAAGTACATGATGGAAAACCTGAGGTATTACCTCTACATGCATCATCACAACTAGTTTCTTTACAACAACAATTAATTAACATTCCTCCAGCAAAAAGTGACCTACATCTTTTATAATCACCAGAATTGCAAACTGCTGTTGTGCTAGTAGCGCTACATGAAGCCCCTGAGTAAGTATTATTACCATTTATACAATTAGTGTATCCAGGACTTATTCCACATCCAAAAGAAGCAGGTGCAGCAAAAGAACAATTAAAAAAACTAGTAGCTATCAACAGTATTAAAAATACAATGCTCATCAATCTATTTTTTATATTTATTCTATTCATCTTCATCTTTTTTCACACACCCACATATTTTTTTATCTGGATTTTCAGGATCAGAAATTACACCACATACATCAGGATAACAATATCCTTCTGAACATGATGGTGCATTTAAATTAGAGCATTTTTTAAAGCAACCACATTTTAAAAACTCTCTTCCAAAACTATCCTCAGCAGAAGATAAGCCACATATTTCATTTTCTCCTTTACACAGTCCACCATCTATACAAATACTAGGCAAGAAAAGAGAAGTATTTGGAACTTCTACATTTTCACACAACGGTTTTTTATTCACAGAATTATATGTTCGTTCTGTAACAGAGAAAGGAGTAGGTGTTGGAATAGAAGTTAGCGTAGGAGTTGTGACTTTTAAAGCACCCCTATAAACTACTTCTGTACAAGTAGGGTAAGTAATAGCAGGTCTTTGATTAAGTACAACAATGTCAAATGTTGCTGCACCAACTGGGCGAATTTCATTAATAGTAAAAAGTTGAGTTCCTAGGGTTACATACTCACCAATCATCCATGAAGAAGAAAGTCCAGCACTAATTCCAATATAATTTAATGCCTGACCCGGTGCAAAAGGCTGTACTAGTCTAATTCCTGGCTGGGTACATGTTCCAGAAAATTTGACTGTTGATGGAGCTGAAGTAGAGGTTGTGACGCTACCACATGTAATAAATTTAGTAGTCTTACCTTTAACAATTTTAGAAATCACTCTACATCCCATAGAAATTGGAACACAAGTATTAGCAACACAATAAGTAACTTCAAAAGTACAATTTGTATCATCACAACAATTTCCATTCATACATCCTGATCCACAATTAATTTGACCTGAAGGGCAACCAGTAGATGATGATGAAGCTGTAGCACTCGGTGTTGCTGTTGCACTTGGTGTCGCTGTAGCACTAGCAGTTGCTGTTGCTGTCGCAGTTGCTGTCGCTGTTGCAGTCGCTGTTGCAGTCGCAGTTGCAGTCGCTGTTGCAGTCGCTGTTGCAGTAGGTGTTGCAGTAGGTGTTGCAGTAGGTGTCGGCGTAGGAATTGGGCATGAGCTATATCTAACTGTTTTGCCATTTACTTCACGTAAAACAATTCGACAGGAAGCGGGTCCTGGCGGATCAATACAAGGCCCACAACAGCACTGATTCACAACTTCCCAATTTGCAGTACAAGAAGAAGCACCATCGCTTAATGGTTCTCCCTGAGTATATCCAGCACAAATACCATTAATACTACAATCTATGGGACAACAACAAGTGTTAGTTGCATTTTTTTCAAAGCCACTTCCACAAGTAGGGTTTGATATAGTAGGGCTAAAAGGAACTCCGTTCATAAAATAACCCATACACCCACCAGCAGCAGTGTTATCACAGTTTATAGCTGGTGCCATACAGCAACATATTTGATTCATTCCTACGATGCCATGTGTTCTTCTAGGAAAATGCTCAGGAGTACTTGTAGAACCGCATCCATATGGAGGAAGAGGAGAAGTAGCATCAGATCCACTAGTATATTTAACTCCTGGTGGTCCACTGTTAACATCTCTTTCCATGCATGCAATACCACAATCCTTCACTGGACAGCAACAAGCCATAATTCCATTTATGCCAGAACATCTGTGAACCGGATCCAGGATGCTACATCCTCCATTGGGTGAAGCAGAGCACGTGAGAGGATTAGGGGCATTAAAACAATTTTCATATCCTGGAGTAACTCCACACACTATTGTAAAAGCTGTAACTCCAGGATTATAAGAAGTTACTCCCATTAAAATCATAATAGAAAGAAGAATCGAAAAGATTTTCCTAACTGCTTTTTTAAAATTGTAAACAAAATAATTCATATCTCTATAAAAAGATCATTCCAAATCAATACTAATCTTATATTAAGAAACAGTTAAAAATACTTGGAATAAACAAAGATTAGAGAAATTTTATCTTTCTATCAATTATTCTCTATGACATCAGGTGGCGTAAAGGCACTCCGACGTGGCGTTTCTTCTACTTTTTTTCTACCGAATTTAATATTTTCAATATTAATTACTCCATTAACTCCTGATTTAATTTTTCCAAAAAGTTCATTGCCAACTTCTGCTGTACCATGAATAGTGTTTATGGAAGCACTCTTAGCAATGGTGCCTACTTTTTCACCTACGTTATAAACATTCTGAGTAAGATCTACTACTGTTTTTCCTGCAGTATCTGCCGTTTTTACACAGACTTCATGACTACCTTCTACTGTACCGATAATGCTTGATTTTAAATTTCTACCTAATTCATTTGCAAAAGCAAAGGCAACTTTTGTCCCTTCTATAGAGATATTTCTAGTTTCTTCAATACCTTTTTTTAAAGTGCTAAATACAGCATCTGTTGCTTCATGAGTAACTTCTTTTCCCGATCTGATAGCAAAGATTGATGAATCTTTTATAGTACCAATCATTGATCTAAAAATAGTACTGCTTCCATCCATTACTCCGACGATTGCATGCTGAATAGTTTCACCGATTTGAACTGCTGAACCTTGTTCTGGTGTTAAATTATCATTTGGCATTGGCCACCTCTTTTAATTTACATTTAAACTTCTTTGTTAGATAAGAAAAACTGATAAGTATGGTGATTATACCATAAAAATGACACCTTAATCAGTTTTCTACCTAATCTCGCCAAAAACCAAGACTAAATAAATCAAATAGGCTATTCCGCAGAAAAGAAAGGTCTTATAGTTTAATTTATTTTGCTTAAGTGCAATCAAAATGATAAGCGTGTTAATTATGCAAAAAACAAATGTAGCATAAGAAAGAATTGACTTCACCTGCCAGGTAGTAAATAAAAGGCCTATTGAAACAGGAAAAGTACTTTGAAAAACAAGAGCGCCTGAAATATTTCCCACAGCAAGAGTATCTTTTCTTTGCCTAATCCACATCCAGCTATTAAACTTTTCTGGAAGCTCTGTAGCAAGTGGTGTTAAAAGCAAACTTATTACAAATGCAGGAAAACTAAGATGATGAGAAACATCTTTTATTACATCTACAAAGAAATGAGCTGTAAATAGAAGCATAAGCAATGAAAGAATTAATTGAACCCAAATCAAAAAAAGTGAAGGATTGTTTTCATGTTTCTTAAAAATCTTTCCGAGTAAAAAAGGGTCCAGGTTTTCCTCTAGTTCTTCTCCTTTATAATTACTATTACTTTCTTCTGTAATAGTCAAATATAAATAAAGACCATACATTAGAAGTAATACAACTGCAAATAAAACATGTACCCAGTGTGGATTTATAAAAACTGCTAAGAAAGCAAGTGAATATGAAATTAAGAAAAAAGTTAAGTCTCTATTTAAAACGGTCTTATCTACTTTTATTTCTATGCTTTTTCTTCTACCTGACTTAAAGTATGTATAACTACTAAGTCCTATTAAAAAGAATGCAAGTGTAGCTAACATAAAAGGTGCACCAATTATTGCACCAAGACTTATTTCACTTGAAGAAGAAAGTGTATGATTGCCAAGAATAATGTCTTTTAACTCAGCATTATTTACTCCCCAAAAAATTGCTACAAGTGGAACAATAGTCTCAGGTAAAGCCGTTCCAACTGCTGCTAAAATGCTTCCAGTAACTCCATGAGAAAGATTTAATTTTTCGCCAAGCCACTCCACAGAATTACTAAAAAATACACAAACAATTAGAATTGCAGTTAAAGAAGCTAAAAAAGATAAAAATAACATCATAAATTAATTAAGAATTAATGTTTTCTCATTGAAGGTTAAGGGACATTTCACCTAAGATAAATATACCTCTATAACAAGGTATCACAATTCGAAGATAAGCAGCTTTATTATAAAAGAACAAACAAAATGAATTACAGAATAAAAACACTTACACTCACGCTTTCTCTTTCTTTAATATCTCTATTGCTTTTAACAACTGAACAAAAAACAAATGCAAATACAGAAGAGTCAGTAAAAGCAAATCTAGTTTACAAAGAAGCAATTAAAAACTTAAAAAATAAATTTTATTTTAGAACAAATATTGATTTCAATAAATTAGAAAATAAAAAAGTCAAAAACATAAATGATGCCCACAAAGAAATAAATGTATTAATTAAAGAGTTGAATGATCCATACACAAAACTTCTTTCTAAAGAGGAATTCAAAGATGAGTTAAATTTAATGAGATCTTCTTTTGTAGGTATTGGGATTAAACTTGCAAATGTAAAACCATTTATTACAAATGTAATCGAAGACAGTCCAGCTTTTAAAGAAGGAATACAACCACAAGATTTAATAGTTACAGTAAATGAAAAAGATGCTAGAAATCTCACTTCCATCCAAGTTTCAAATCTGCTTAGAGGTGATAAGGACTCGAAAGTTACACTTGAACTTCAAAGAGGAAACAAAACATTATTTAAAACCATAAAAAGAGAGCAGTTAAATTTAAAAAATGTTTCGAGTAAAAGTTTAGATGGGGATATTACACTCATAAGAATAGATTCGTTTATTCCACAAAACACTAGCAGTTTATTCAGGGAGGAACTCACTAAAGCCATGTCAAAAGACATTATTATTGATTTAAGAAATAATACAGGCGGACTCTTTAAAAATGCTGTTGAAATAGCTGATATGTTTTTAGATAATGGTCAAATTGTAAGCACGGTAACTAAAACACAAAAAAAAGATGAAATAGCAAGACCAAATAATTTATCCGATTCAAAGAATTCAAATATTATTATTTTAGTAAATGAAAATACAGCAAGTGCAAGTGAAATATTAGTAAGTGCATTAAAAGAAAATAAAAGAGCAATTGTTATCGGGAAAAAAACATATGGAAAAGGACTTATACAAGAAGTGATTAAACTTCCTGATGAGTCAGCCTTACACATAACAATAGCTGCTTACCTAACACCATCTGGCAAATGTATAAATAAAATAGGGATTACTCCTGATGAAGTAATTAATAATGATAAACAACAATTAGTCAGGGCTAAAGAGATTCTTGAGAGCTTAAATAGAAAAGAAATAGCCCTGGGTAACTAATAGAGAGATATTGTATAATATAATCCATGAATCCCGACAGCTTACCACGTCATAATATAGGTGCCATTTGCAGTCAAGTAAGTTTTGATAAGGTTACTCATGCTGTACACCTTTTAAACATACAAAATGTTTTTCAGACCCCTACTTTACCTGCCACACTGTCACAGTTTGTAGTAGCCAATCAATGGACAAATGCTCAGGGCAATTTTTTACAACAACTTGAACTTTTCACTCCCTCAGGTGCATTACTAGCTGAAAGAAAAAATCAATTTACAATAACCTCAAGTCCACCAATTTCTTGCCATTGGTGTATTGATTCTTTTTCAATGATGCTGACTTTACGCGAAACAGGGGTTTATTACGTTACTATTTCTATAGGACGCCCAGAAGGACCACTTGAATCTGTATGTAATATTCCTTTTGAATGCAGACTCATACCTGTTCAGCAAACCGGTGGGTAAGTAAGAAAACCCAATTTATTTTAAGCTATAATTGTATAAGCTTACTTGAAGTTATAGGATTCATCCGATTTATTCGGTGAATTCGATCCAATATAGCAGATTGACAAAAAGAAGCCCAAACTTGTTTTGGGCTATAATAAAAAAATATGAAGAAAATAGTACTATGTGGTGGTGGTAGTGGTGGACATGTTTTCCCCAGCATTGCTGTATCTGAAGTATTAAAAAAAGAAAATTGTGATTTATATTATATTGGCGTAAATGGCAAACCAGAAGAAAAAATTGCTGAAGAAAATAAAATTGAGTTTTATGGATATGATTTTGTGGGTTTGCCGAGGAAATTACAAAAAGAACTTATAACATGGCCTTTTTATTTACTTAAAGCCGTTAGCAAAGCTAAGGTTTATCTAAAACATTTTAAACCTGACATTGTTTTTGGTACTGGTGGTTACTCTAGTGCACCAGTTTTCATTGCTGCAAAAAGACTTAATATTCCATATGTAGTTCATAACCCTGACTATAGACTAGGCATGGCTAATCAGTTTTCAGCAAGCGGAGCAGCACTTTTAACCTTAGGGTTTGAATCTAAAGAAGTTTATGCAAGAGACATGGAAGTAGTGGTTACAGGAAATCCCATCAGGCAATCATTTTTAGAAGTTGACAAATTGGACAAATCAAAAATTTATGAAGAATTTGGATTCACTCCAGAAAAGAAAACTGTTTTTATAATAGGGGGATCACAAGGAGCTACTGCTATCAATGAAGCGACTCTTGAAATTTTAAAAGATCTTGTTTTAAATAATGATATTCAAGTAATTCATCAAACTGGATCTTTAACTCATGATGCATTTAGCAAAAGAATACCCTGTAAAGTCTTAGAAACTAAAAACTATGTTGCTAAACCATTTTTTGAGCATCCAGAAAAGTGTTATCATATCTCAGATTTGGTTATTACAAGAGCAGGAGCTATAACAACTACTGAAATTTGTATTCTTGGAAAACCCGCTATTTTTATTCCTTTTCCATTTGCAGGAAATCACCAGGAAGCAAATATTATGCACTTAATAAACAGTGGTGCTGCTATTCTTCACAGACAAAAAGAATTAAATCTTAAATTACTTTTAAGTGATGTTTTAGACCTTTTAAAAAATGATGAGAAACTAGCACAGATGAGTAAAATAGCTAAATCATATGCAAAACCAAATGCTTCAGTAGACATTGCTAATCTAATACTAGCTAAGATAGAAAATAAAAATTTAACTTCTTCTATTTAATTTCACAAATATCAGAAACGTTATTTTGATTGAAGTCTACAGCCACTATAGCTTCCAGGAAAAGTACTAAATCTTTTACTCTATAATAATCCAAACAAGGTTTTGTACTGTCATCTCCTGAAACACAAGGAGTTATAAATCTTTTTATATAATGCTTAATATCATCTTTTATATAATTACCAATTAAGGGTGTACAGCTTAAGTCCTTCTCTTTACTTTTTCTTATTAATTTAATTTTCTCTATAGCTGGAGATATGTTTTTATAAAGTTTTAGCATCCTAATATCTTTATTAGAGACAATTAACTGATCAAGCTCAACAATCAATTTATCAAATTGATTTAAAAAGCTTTTTTTATTCAGAAAGTTTTCACTTAAATCAGCTGTAATCAAATACTCAGGTTTTAATTTAATATACTCAGTAAGTGCAAAAATTTTTCTATTTTCCTTATCCAAAGCAATATTTTTAATGTTTCCCAATACAGTTAAATCAATTAATTTCCCCCGACTTTCATCTATTACTGCCAGAGCATGATTACCAGTATTACCTGCTTCAAATAACAGGTAAATTTTTCCTCCACTTACAATAAGCTTTTTAGACGGGGGAAGATTTTTAAATCTTTTTTCAAAAGCATTTGTTATAAGATTAAAAACAAGAGTGGACTCATTTAGAGGAATATAGAGTTTATGGCTTTCTTCATCCAAAGCAAAAAGCTTTTCTTTATTAAAAGATTTCAGTTGTGATATAACAATCTCTGAATCATTTCCATCTACGACAGAATTAAATACTTTATTCATTGATTCAATATTCTTAATTTCTTCTCTATAATCTATAGTAGAAATGATTTTGTCATTTCCATTTAAAATGTAAATAAATTTTGCTTTAGAATCAATCAAGTAAAGCCTGCTTAACTTAGAATCAAAAAATACTTCTTGAGGTCTTTTTACAAATTTCAAATATTTAATTGAATCTTTTTTAGAAGAATTACTTAAAACATCATCTACAGATCCAAGAACACCCAAGCTCGTATCCAATAGCCATATTTTACTTGATCCGGTTTTTACAATAATTTTATCTGGGTTTTCAATTAGATATATTTTGTTTTTCACTGTATTTGTCAGCATATCCACAACATATAAAGTTCTATTAAATGAAACATATAAAATAGATTTTTCATCATCTGTTGCAGAAATCACTCCATGATCATACAGAGCATTTCTTCCACCTAAATCTATTTTTTGAATAATCTTCTTCTTGCTTAAATCAAATACAATCAATATTCCATTTGAGGTAACAAGATAAAGATTTTTATTTTGGGCATTATAAATCAGATCAGAAACCAATAAATGCTCTTCACTAAGAACCATCCTATTTAGTGGCATAGCATTAACGAAATTACAGTTTATAAAAAAAACGAGAATTGTAAAAAATAAAATTGCTATTTTATTCATAACATTGACTTATATTTTCTTCACGAAATCTGATAAAAAGTTTAGCCCTGCATCTCCGCTTTTTTCAGGATGAAATTGAACAGCCAACAAGTTATCTTTTTTAACAGCACAACAGAACTCTTCGCCATCATAATTTGATTTTGCATAAATAAGATTTTTATCCTCTGGTATGACGTAGTACGAGTGAACAAAGTAGAACTTTTGTAAGGGTGATTCATGAATCACCCCAACATCATTCCAACCAATATGAGGAATCTTTTTTGCTTTTTTAAACTTAACAACATTGCCCTTAAACACTCCCAGCCCAGGCATGTCAGGATTTTCTTCTCCTGATTCAAATAAAACCTGCATTCCTACACATATACCTAAAAATGGCTTTCCTGAAGTTGCCATTTTCTTAATTATGGACTCAAGATTGTTTTCCCTAATTGATTGCATTACTGAACCAAATGCACCAACACCAGGAAAAATCACTGCATCTGATTTTTCAATTCTTGATTCGTCATTTGTAATTTCTATATTTGCACCCACAAATTTCAATGCTTTGTGGACGCTGTGTAGATTCCCAGCACCGAAATCAATTAATGAAATATTTTTTTTCATCGCGCCACAATATTAACAATTTTATCCTGCACAACAACAATCTTAACCAATTCCTTCCCTTCCATTCTAATTTTTACTTTTTCTTGACTCATAGCCATGGCTTCTATTTCTTTTTGTGGCAATCCTTTTTTTATTTTTAAAACATCTATCTTTTTCCCACCCATTTGAATAACAAGCTCTACTTCATCTGTTTCAAGAGCTTTCTCATCAAAAGAAGGCCACTTCTGAAGATGGATTGATTCTTTCTCCCCCATCATTCCCCATAATTCTTCTGTAATATGAGGAGCAAACGGTGCTAATAGTTTTAAAAGATTTGTAATTGAAAAATTTAAAACTTTTGATTCTATCTCAGTAAAGGAAGTTTTATTTTGAATAATTTTATAAATGCAATTCACAAGTTCTGTCATTCTTGCAATGCCAGTGTTAAAGATATATTTTTTATCTGAAATATCTTCTGAAACAGATTTAATAGTGTAATTTGCTACTCTGTACAACTCGCGTACAGGTGGTTCCATTGGTGTTTCATGTAAGGGCATTTCATGAAATGCCCTTACGTCGCATACAGTTAGACCTGCTTTCTCTTTCAGAATAAAAAACAATCTCCAGATTCTCTCTAAAAATCTATATTGCCCTATTGCGCCCTGCTTATTCCACTCTACTTCTTGTTCTGGAGGAGCTGCGAATAAAATAAATAACCTGGCTGCATCAGCACCATATTCATCAAAAAATTCAGAAGTACCAACTACATTTCCTTTAGACTTTGACATTTTAGATATTTTATTTGTCTTTGGGCTAAACATAGTAACCATGCCCTGACTAAGAAGATTACTAAAAGGCTCATCAATTTTTACAAGACCAAAGTCTCTGGCAGCTTTCGTAAAAAATCTGGAATATAAAAGATGTAAAATCGCATGTTCAATACCACCTACATATTGATCTACAGGCAGCCAATAATTTGCTTTTTCTTTATTGAAAACTTCTTTATCATTTGTAGCATCACTGTAACGCAAGTAATAAAAACTTGAACATATAAATGTATCCATAGTATCTGTTTCTCTTTTAGAGTCAGAATTACATTTTGGACATTTTACAGAGACCCAGTCTTTTGCTCTTTCCAGTGGAGAACCACCACTTCCAGAGATTTCTACATTGTCAGGAAGAACTATGGGAAGATTTTCTTCAGGAGCAGGAACGATTCCACACTTTTCACAGTAAATTATTGGAATTGGGCAACCCCAATATCTCTGACGACTAATTAACCAATCACGCAAGCGATAATTTATTCTCTTTTTTGCAAATCCTTCTTTTTCTCCATAGTCAATAATTTTCAATTTTGCATCTTCACTATTTAGTCCATTGAACTGTGAAGAGTTAACAATTATTCCAGGATCAGTATATGCATTTTTTAATTCTGATTCTTTCCCATCAATAGAAATCACTTGTTTTATATCAAGCTTTAATTTTTTAGCAAACTCAAAATCTCTAATGTCATGTGCTGGGACACCCATCACTGCACCAGTTCCATAATCTAAAAGTGCATAGTCACTAATCCAGATGGGAACTTTCTCACCAGTATATGGATTAATTACATATGAACCTAATGGTACCCCAGTTTTTTCTCTACTATCGGATTGTCTTTCAATTTCAGAAAGTACGCTTGCCTTTTTTATATATGCTTCAACAATTTCTTTATTTTCTTTTGTAGTTAAACCAGAGACTAAAGAATGTTCAGGCGCTAAAACCAGATAAGTAACACCATAAATGGTATCGGGACGAGTGGTGTAAACAGGAATTTGAAGGCGAGGACACGTGTCCTCGCTTTCATCCACGGTAAAAACAAGCTCTGCACCATGAGATTTTCCTATCCAGTTTTTTTGCATTAGTTTAACGCGATCAGGCCATCCAGTTAATTTGTCAAGATCATCTAGTAATTCTTCAGCATAATTAGTAATTTTTAAAAACCACTGACGCATTTTCTTTTTTTCAACAGGAGTATCATCATGACGCCAGCACATTCCATCTTCAACCTGCTCATTTGCTAGAACTGTCTGACACTTATTACACCAATTTACCGGGGCTTCTTTCTGATAGGCTAATCCATGCTTATAAAACTGAAGAAATAACCACTGAGTCCATTTATAATAGTCAGGATTGCATGAAACAACTTCTCTCCCCCAATCATAGCTAGTTCCCATCCTCTTTAATTGATCATTTTTCATGTGATTAATATTTTTAAGAGTCCAGTCTTTAGGGGGGATTTTTCTCTCTATAGCAGCATTTTCTGCTGGTAGACCAAATGCATCAAATCCCATTGGATTTAATACATTGAAACCAAGCATTCTTCTATGTCTAGAAATGACATCGCTAATGGTGTAGACCCTCATATGACCCATATGCAAATCACCACTAGGATAGGGAAACATCACAAGTGAATAGTATTTTGGTCTTTTATCAAAATCTATTGCTTTGTAAATTTGGGATTTTTCCCAAATATTTTGCCATTTGCTCTCAATTTCTTTTGGTTTATATACTGCTATTTCTGTAATCATGTTTTTAATTATATATATTCTAGAATATTTAGGATAATATCTCTACAATTTGGGAGAAAAGGTGTTTAAATCAACACTGCTAGGGTATTAATACTTTAGAATAAAGTATCAAAATTAAAAGAGAATAGGATTTTAAAATCAATGAATAATAATAAGTTTAAAAGAGCAACAATTTTTTTGATTGCTTTTTTATTAGTAACGCTTGGTTCAAGTAAAGCATCTGTCATATTAAATGATAATGGTGACTCAGAAGACAAACCGAAAATTGATAGACACTTTGTTTTCGATACAGTACCAATGAACCTTGAAGAAATCACTCAAGACGCAGAAAAAATATTTGCTGGAGAATGCAAGAAGATTGAAGAAATTGAAAATGATAAAGAATCTAAACTACCTGTTATTAAATATACATTTAAGGTAACCGAGGGACTTAAAGGCATTGGTGAAAATAAAGAAATCAGTTTCAAACAATGGAAGCCTACTGTAAACAATGCTGGATACGATGTAGGAAAAAATTACATCCTATTTTTATATCCTGAAAGTGAAAGAGGTTTAACCAGTCCTGTTGGGTTTTTACAAGGTCAGTTTGAAGTTGACAGTAAAGGGTTTTTTAGAAGAAATAAGGTCGTAAAAAATAAAACCAACAACAAAGGTCTATATAAGAATCCAAGGAATAAAAAAATAGCTTCTTTAAAAAAGAATACCTTTCTTAAAGAATATATAAGTAATTGTTCAGAATTAGGTATTCCAATTAGATATAAAGAATTTACAGAAGCAGTAAAGGAATTAGCAGGTAATTAATCATGAGCAAAAAAAGTCTTATTTCAACATTATTATTACTATCATTTACATCAAATCAATTGATAGCACATGCAGCTGGTCCGCTTGTAGTTAAAAATGGCAAAGCTATTACATATGGAACAAGAGCATTAACTTATAGATATGACCAAGGAACACTTGGGAAATTATCGAATACTGAGATTACTAATATTATTGAATCTCTTTTTGCAAGCTGGGTTAACCTAACATCATCAGATGTAAAATTTCAAAAAGATAGCCCTGGCTCTTTGGATTTTGATGTAACTGATAAAAACTTTGATTCTATATTAAACTCACAAGAATTACTCGGCTATAGTCCCATTATTTTTGATACTGATGGTAAGTTGCTAGATGCATTTTTAGGAAGTGGTGCAGGGAAATCAGTTCTTGGATTAGCTGGTCCTATAACAGTTAGTAGTGGACAATTTGCAAATCAAATTGCAGAATCACAAGGTGTTTTTAATGGGAAATTTATCAATGGAATAGATAGTTCTAGTGATCCTGAATCATCAGAAGATTCTTTAAAAGGTACTATTCTTCATGAATTTGGTCATGCTTTTGGACTTGATCATTCCCAAATAAATGTAGAATCAATAAAATCTGGATCTACACAAGAAGTAAGAGATAGTGTACCTCTAATGTTTCCAATTGCTGTAAATGATTTATTTACTATTCAAAGAGATGATCAATCAGCCGCCGCATCTCTATATCCAAACTCCTCAACTGCATCAAACTTCGGAAAAATAGAAGGAAAACTACTTAGATCAGATGGAAAAACAGTTGTTTTAGGTGGGAATGTTATTGCAAAAAGTGTAAATAATCCTATACTTGAAGCCGTTTCATGCGTATCAGATTATTTAGCAAATAGTACAGGAACATACTCTTTAGAAGCTCTTCCTCCAGGAGATTATACGATCGAAATTGAACCTATAGATCTATCCTTTACAGGTGGGTCAGGTGTAGGTCCTTATTCAGCCAGTAAAACTGATAAATCCTTTGTTAGTCCAGTTCCTAATGGCTATTATACAGGTCCAAATCTACCAATTACCACTGATAAAAGCAAAGCACTTATTGTAAGTGTTTCAGCAGGTCAAACTATTTCAGGAGCAAATATTATTGCTTCAACTACAGCTTCTACATCATCATCATCTTCTTCATCCAGCAGTGGAATAATAAGTCAATTAACTGAAATTGAACCAAATGATTCAATCGCTGAAGCTCAAAACATTTCTATACCAGCAGCTATTTCAGGAAATGCTTCATCATCTGATGGTGGGGAATTAGAGCTCACATCAGATACAGGAGCAATGATTGTAATAAGCGACTTGTATCAAGTGGTATTAAATGGGACAACTAGCTTCAATGCAAATTTATCCATAGACAGCAGCTCTCAACAAGATGATTTAGATTTAGTGCTTTTTAATAGTAATGGAAGTCAAATTTTAGATACATCAAGTCAAAATGGAAATACCGATGAATTAATTAGCACGACCTTAGATACTGGCACTTATTTAATTGGGGTTGGAGCATTTGCAGGTTCATCTACATACAAATTAGATATTAATTCTTCCTCAGGTAGCACAAGCAATCCGACAGTTACGCTTTCAGGCTCAGATACTATTTTCTTAAATCCTTCAGGAATGAATTTTATACAGTTAACTGCAAATGGAAGCAATTTTACTGGAATGACTCCATGTTCAATTCTTACATCAAATTCAACTCTCCTTATGTCAAAACCTTCCAGATTCATGCTTGGACCAATAATGACTCAAAAGGTTATAACAGTAAAGGTTCCTCTAATACAAGCTGTTAATTTAATATCAAATGGTTCTTCTGAAGTGGTCACCGTAAGTATTTCTTGTGGCAATCAAACCAGTGATGAAAAAGATATTTTATTATCACCCAATTCATTCAGAACACTAAATAGAAAATGGCGAATTAAACCTTAGCTATGACTGAGTTCAAGTTGCCTGAAAAGGTAGTATTAGATAATGGAATAACAATAATATCGGAAAAAATCCCCGGTGCATTGGCTTGTTCACTTAGTATCTGGATAAATGCTGGTTCTGTTCATGAAGATTTAAATAACAATGGGATTTCACACTTTATTGAACATGTGGTTTTCAAAGGCAGTAAATCCAGAACAGCATTAGATTTAGCAGAAGAAAGTGAAAATGTTGGGGCAAATTTAAATGCTTTTACTGATAGAGAAAACACCTGCTTCCATACAATGGTCTTAAGTGAATATGCTCTTATTCCACTTGAATTGTTTTTAGATATGCTATTCAATACAAGACTTGATAATGATGATTTTGAGCTTGAAAGACATGTAATTCTGGAAGAAATAAAAATGTACAAGGATACTCCAGAAGATCTTGCTCAAGATAAACTTTATGAAATTTTCTGGAAAGATCATCCAATGGGAAGACCCATAACAGGAATAGCTGAAACAATAACAAATTTAAAAAGAGAAGATGTCTTCAATTATTTAAATAAGCTTTATACTCCTGACAATATAGTTATTTCATTAGCTGGAGAATATGACTTAGATAAAGTAATAAAAAAGACAGAAGAGATGACAAAAGGATTAAAAAGAAAACTTGAAAAAAAAGATGTTCTTCCTTTACAAATCACTCCTAGTATTTTTATAGAAGACAAAGACATTGAACAAGCTTACTTAAGCTTTGCAACAAAAGGAACTTCAATATACGAAGAAGACAGATACACTCTTGCTGTTATAGATACGGCTCTTGGAAATGGGAGCAGCTCAAGATTGTTTCAGGAAATTAGAGAAAAAAGAGGACTGGCTTATACAATTTCATCTTACTATCACACTAATAAACTTGGTGGATTATTCGGCATTTATGCTGCTACCACAGGTAATGATTCCCAAAAAGTATTGGACTTAGTATTAAAAGAACTCAATAGCATTAAAAAACATGGATTAAAAAAAGATGAATTAGAAAGATCAAAAATGCAACTGCGTACAAGCCTTTTAATTGAACTTGAATCCAGCAAAGTAAGAGCATTCAGGAATGCCCTCTATGAGCTTTATTATAAAAGATTTTTATCAGTTGAAGAAATAAATAATTCCATACAATCAATAACCAATGAAAACATAATTAAGCTTTCTGAAGATATTTTTGATCCAAAATATTTTACTCTGGTAGTGGTAGGACCTAAACGGAATTTGCCAAAAGAATTTAAGCTATCGTAAGGTGCATTAGAAGAGACATCCCAATGGGATGTCTGTACGACCTAAAAGAAATTTACCAAAAGAATTTAAATTGTCGTAAAGACGCCCCGGCGGGGCGTCTCTCCTAATACGATAGATTCACGGCCTTTTTATGCGCAATATCTTCTATAGAACTATCGATATTTATAAAAGGTGCAGAAATTCCTTTTCTTTCAAGAGCAAGCTTTATTAATTTATCTGTTAAAAATGGATTCTTAGGTAAAAGAGATCCATGTAAATAAGTACCAAAAACATTTTTATACCTGACACCTTCAAAACCATCTTCACCATTGTTTCCGCCACCGCGAATGACTTTAGCTAAAGGTTTTAATGATTTTCCTAAAAAAGTTTTCCCACTATGGTTTTCAAATCCGACCAGTGTTTCTTCTGATTCAATTTCTCTACAAAGTACATTTCCAATCATTCTCTTATTTCCAGCCACTGTATATAGATCCAGAGCATCAATCCCTTTCAATTCAGAACCATCAGGTGTTTTATAATATTTTCCAAGGAGTTGATATCCACCACAAATAGCAAGAAAAATGGCATTTTTTTCAATGGCTTTTATTAAAGTCTCCTTCTTCTCCTGGAGATCATTTGCTACAAGAAGTTGTTGTTCATCCTGCCCACCACCTATAAAGTAAAGATCAAATTTTTCATAATCAACACTTTCTCCAATGCCTATCGTAGTAATATTTAATCCTATATTTCTCTGGCTACATCTATAAGACAGAGTCAATACATTTCCTCTATCACCATAGATATTTAGGAGCTTTGGGTATAGGTAGCAAAGGTCTAGATTAATTACTTTCCCTGTCATTAAGATATATTATATAATTATTAAGTAAATAGGAGTAGAAACATGCCAGATGAAATCAAAAAGTCCATTTCTTTATTTAAAGACTCAAAGAAAAAAATGGGTGACCTTTCTAAATGGTCAGATAAACAACTACTTTCAACAAGAGATAAAATGCGCTTAGGTGCTAGAAAAAATCGTGGCAAATGGACATTAGAGTTTTATGAGACTTTACAAGTTGTCAACAAAGAAAGCTTGAAAAGAAAATTAACACAAAAAACAGCGTAGAGACGTTATTTATAACGTCTAATCATTGGTTAAGCATCTAATTATTTAATTAAGCGTATAGTTCTTTCGCAATAGGAGAAAAATGAAAGATATAAGAAGAATTAACACTAATTCAGATCTTGATTTAGTTATGAGGGGTGAATTAGAAATAGAAAAGTATTGTGCTACTAGGAATGTAACACCTAGAACAGCTTATGTTTGGTGTTTAGAACGAGCAAAATCAGATGAAGAAAGAGAAAAAATAAAAGGGCAAATGAAAGACTACTTTGCTACAGGCACAGGATTAATGTGAGTAACAGCATCTTTTGTCCAGATGGTGCTCAAACGTTCTTTAACAGTGAATTTCAAGAAGCTTATCACAGTAAAATCGGTCCAATAACTGAATCGCTGCATAAATTTGTTGCTCCTTGTGAGGATATTTTAAAGCAATCTTTCTCAAGAGAAGTAAAAATTCTAGATCTTTTTTTTGGACTTGGATATAACAGTGGAGTAGTAATTGATTTTATTTACAAGCTAGGCAACAATCCAAGCATCTCCATTACTGCCATTGAAAAAGATAGAAATATAATAGAAAAAATAAAAGAAATTAAAGTCCCTAAAAGTTACATTAAATGGAAAAAGCTCTTACAAGACCTTGAACAGAGAAATTATATAGAGTATGAAAAGATAAAAATTAAACTTATTGTAGATGACATTTTCAATGCTTTAAAATCCATAGAAAATAATACTTATGACATTATATTTTTTGATCCTTTTAGCTTTAAAGTAGCACCTCAGTTTTGGACTGAAGAGTTTTTACTTTCTATTTTTAAATTGCTTTCAAAAGGTGGAAGATTAACCACCTATTCAGGTTTAAAAAGAATAGAGAAATTAGCTATTGATAATGGTTTCAATGTAATTAGAATAGATGCCATTGGTAAGAAAAACCATAGCTTGTGTGTGGAAAATGGTAGGGAATAGTAGATTAAAGATTCGCCTGCCACACGTAGTCACATACTGGCAATGAGTCACTTACACACATAGAATCATTTTCACAATTAGGAATATCATCACTTCCTAAACACTTTGCCATTTTCCCACTTGAGCAGGAAACAGATATTTTATTATTTTCTTTATCCTTTTCACATTTAACCAGCTCAATACAGTCAATTGAAACATTATCTATAAATTTATTACTGGCTTCATTATTATTTAAAATATCGATGCAGCCTATTTTGAAATTATTTACTTCCTCTCCACAAGAAGGTTCAAATCTATTCACTACTTTATTTAATGAGTTTACTGTTTGCTCTACATGAACTCTGGGATCAAGAACAATACAAACTGGAGTTTCGTTTTGGTTTGGGCAAATAACTTTTTTATCTTTGCATGATGGTCCTACAGAATACTTTATTCCTTCTGCAAAACATGGATTTGCGAGGAGGAGAGTAAAGATAATAGCTGTAAGGTAAATAGAAATCATCTATTATTCCATTCGGAGTTTTTCTAATAATCTTCAATGTTAAAACAACAAAGTTATCATTTAGTTAGGGGAGAAAGTCCTACAGTTAACTCTAATTGTTTTTCTATAATTTGATTTATACCCTTTTGGGCTAGCTTCACTAACTGGTCTACGGTTTCTTGTTTAAAAGGTTTACCTTCTGCAGTCATTTGAAGTTCTATAATTTCACCCGATCTATTCATAACTACATTACAATCAACTTCTGCTTTAGAATCTTCTACATAAGAAAGATCAAGCATTAATTCACCATCAATAATTCCTACACTTACAGCAGATACTGGTTCTATTAAAGGAATGGTCTTAATTAAGCCCTTCTGTTTAATTTTTTCCAAGGCTTTATAAACAGCGATAAAACCACCACAAATACTAACAACCCTAGTAGAAGCATCTGCATTTATAACATCAGCATCGATCGTTATAGTTCTTTGACCAATAGCATTTAAGTCAAAAGCCGCCCTTAAGCTCCTACCTATTAACCTTTGGATTTCATTAGTTCTGCCTGATGGTTTACCTTTATTAACTTCTCTTTGAGCTCGAGGACTAGTAGAGCCTGGTAATAGGGAATATTCAGCAGTAAGCCAGCCCTTACCAGTATTCATTAGAAATGGTGGGACCTTTTCATCAATCATCGCTGTTACTAATACTTTGGTTTCTCCAAACTCAATAAGTACTGAACCATCAGCATTACTTGAAAAGCCAGTCGTAAACTTCATTGGTCGTAATTCATCATTTTTTCTATTGTTTGGGCGCATATGACAATGATAGCAATTCTCTCTGGTTACGTCATTGCGAGGAATGAAATGACGAAGCAATCTCCATAATGTAAATGAAGCGGATTGCCACGTCGGGCTTTGCCCTCCTCGCAATGACGAGTGGGGTTTGATTTAACCCTTCCTTTAACACCTCTATACAAGCAGAACCTGAGGAATTAATTTCCTTTATCAGTTTTCTTTCCTTATTACTCCCCGCTCACAAGGCGTCGAGCGGGCGCCAAAGGCGGCGATAGATTCTTCTCTAGGCTCATGCCTAAAAATTCTTTAGGAAGTTTAACAAATCAATAACCATTAGATTCTATAGTATTGGGTATAAAGTTCTATAGGAGCAGTTTGGTGTTTCAGACGTCAGTATCCTAAAGAGCGATTAGGTCCACTTTTTACAATGAGGTAAAAATCATGATATATAATCCAATCTTCGAAGAAGAAATAGAAAGAAAAACTGAATTACAAGCACTTAAAAAAGAGATTAAATTTCGCGCAAGAAAAGAAAGTTTAACCGGTGCAATAAATAGAGTTTATAGTTTATTGCAAAAAAAACCCATTTTAACTTTATCTACATTATTTCAATTGAAGAAAATAGATTAGGCTGCTTGTACTGGGGCTACTGCTCTACTAGCTATTTCTGCCAAGGTTTCATGTTGATTTAAGAATAGTTTTTGACCTTTAGTACGCTCATCTTCAACCATTTTTAATGTATTTAGTTTTTCTTCTTCAGCCACACTCATATTCATTCCTGGCAATCCAAAATACAAACCATTTGCTACATCATATGCTGCTGCTACAGAGTCTTTATGTAATCCAAACCATGGAAGTATTCCATATAAACCACCAGCAGCCATTTGTGCAAATCCAGCTCTCTTAGGATTATATTTCATTTCTGTACCATCTAAATTTCTAGTAGACAATGGAAGTCCTTGAGCATTATTAGCTACTTCCCATCCATTTACAATGATACTAAGAGCAGGGATTGCTGATGAGATCTTAATAGCCCAATCTCCCAAGAAGTTAAATCCATGATCTGCTATATCACCAGCTTTTTCACTTCTTCCTAATGTCCCAGCTATAATAGCTCCAATACCACTAATCAAACCAGTAATAGATAGTAAATGTCCTGCACTAGGAATGGTGGAATACACCTTACCTGATTTTTCTGATTCTCTTTTTGTCCACGAAAAAATTAATTTTGGTTCCCTAATAACATCATAAACTATCTTCCCTGGAGTTAGAAGAGAACTAAAAAGTGTAGCTCCTACTTCAGCAAGCAATACTGGACATTTAGCTCTCTTAGCAGCATTTGTAATATTTACAATTAAATCTTCCGCTGCAAACTTTGTTACATCTCTAGTATATTCTCTTGGATCAAGACTTTCTAATTTACCGCTCTTAATATCTGACAGGGTATGACTATTAACTCTTTGCATTATCTGAGCTCTTTGTCTTCCTCTCCCACCAAACAGTAAAAGATTCCCTAGTCCAAGTCCAGCATGCTTAGCTCCATTACCAAGAAAGAGAGCAGAAAAGACATTTATTAATTCACCGCCAAAAATATCATGATATTTATTTACATTTAACTCCCCACGTAATCCACCAGCTAATGCAGAAGCTGCTCTAACTAAATTCGAGACCCAATATCCAGTTTTATTTACAATACTTTCTTCACCTACAAAAGGAATACTAATAAGTCTAATTACTCCACCAAGAGCCATCATGCCACCTGACCACTCTAGAACCTTAGGAAACACTCGGGGAAGTCTACACAATAAATCATCTAATCTTTCTTCACCCTTTTTCTTATCTCCAAGTCCAAAACAGTTTAATATTAAATTGTTTGAAAAAAGTCCCGATTTTTGGCTTACCGCTGGAAGATGTTTATCTTCTTGTAGAATCTTGTTTAAGAAGTCTATTGTTACTTCCTGATCTATACCATCAATTTTTTCTCCAACACATTTATTCAAAATATGTCCTTCTGCAATCTTTTCTCTTCTCTTTAAAACATTCTCCACTCCATAAGTAAGAACTTTTCCAGTCTTTAATGAGACAAGACATCCATCTTCTTTTCTTCTATAAAATGCTTCATTATGATCATCTCTATATATAAACCAAGCTCTTGACTTAGGAATATGAGATGAAATATATCTGTCTCTTTCAATAGCCTTTGTAGCAAATTCTGAATTTTCATCAAGAGTCAAATTAACACCTGTTAAAAGCTGAATAATTTCAGAATGACATCTAACTTTAGCTGATGGATTAGGCATTCTAACTACTCGTCCTAAATAAAATCTCTTAATATCAGTTATTATCTCGTCTTTAGTAAACTCAAGAATATTTCCTGATTCATCTCTTACATAGTCTTTATTACCATCCTCAGTAATAATCACCTTTTTATAATTTTCCGTTTCTTTATTTTTCTCTATACCATAGGCACCATTTGCAAATAGTTGCTTAACGTTTGTTAAAGCTGAATCTACATTTGCCAATCGCTCATTCCAATCTTGTAAGGCAAGTTCTTCATCAGATAACATTCTCCCTTGATCAACATCAAATGTTGGTATTTGTCTTTTAGTAACATGAAATCCTGAAGTTACTATATTTATGGATTCTTCTACAACTGTTGCATATTTTTCTCTAGCTTTAAAAGCTGCTTCATAAATGTTTCCATCCTTAATAAGAGTATAAGGTACTATAGCTAATCCACCTCTTTCTAAACACGCTATCTGGGCATCTAAGTCACTTAAGGTATCACCATGATGGATAGGGAATAGACCTTCTTCAAAACATCTTCGAGGAGATGGAATCACCTCACCTTTGGAAGTATTTGGCTGGAGTTCAAAATAATAGTTTCCATCTGGATTTAATGCATTTGATTTAGCTTCTAAATTAAAAATAGATATAAAAGAATCATGTCCAGTAAATTGATTTTTATTATTTACACAAAACAGTTCATCAGGAAAAAGATACAGTCCATCAGTTTTACTCGAAGGATCCAGATCATATGTATCGCTAAGTAAACTTCTATCTAAAATGTCCACAGGAAAAATATCATCTAAATATTTTGCCAATTCTCTTTCTGGAGCTGTGCCATCTTGTAGTTTTTCTTTTAATTCATATACATAGTTTCTTGTATGATCATAAGAATTAAGTGATTCTAAGAATTCTTTTTTAAAAGTAAGTTTATGTGAATGTTCAATTTCATCAAAAACAATGTCAAAAACTTTACTATTTTTAAAATCATCTTTTTTATAAAGATGCATCATGTGATCTAATAATCGCTTGTCTATATAAGCTTTTACACCATCTTCTCTTAAAATTCTTTGGTTTTCTTCTACATACTTTCTTATTTCCGGCTGCGTGTGCATGCAGCCACGATTTAATTCTCTTGTTCTATTTCTAACCCCTTCATGATGTGACCAGTCAATTAATTTATCTTTAGCATCATCTATAGAACCTTCTTTTGGAACCCCTCGAGAGTTAAAAAAGTGACAACAAATAGATGTAATTCTAGAATTTGTAACTGTAAAGAAGAATTCTTGTGGACTGTTTTCCAAAAGATCATAATAATTAGGTATTTTACTGCCTATCATTCTGTTTTGGGTGGTTTCATCTAATGGAGTACTACCAATAATTTTTAAATCTTCATCTTTGATTAGTCTTTTTATTTCAACTTGAAAATCGTCCCAACTTTTTCCAACTTGAACAGTATCCTCATATGCCTGAGCAATTTTTAAATAGTCAGTATAATAAACTTCTCCTAAAATCTTTTGTGTTTGAAAAATATAGTCAGTAAGGCCTTTTGGCTCAGCCGCTGAATATTCATGTTCTAGCGTAGGCTTTATAAAAAACTTATCTAAAAAGTCATCACCAAGGAATCTAAACATGTAATCTACTTGCATCAGCTTAGGTGAAATATAAAGAGGTTTAGGCTTTTCTCCTGCTTTACTAGGCTCATGTCTTACGGCACCATTAAATGCAGAAACCCCCATCCTATTAGCTAAATCGATTTGGTCAGCAGGACTAGTACCAGCAATTTCTGAAAATGCACTATAGTGTTCACCCATTGTAGTAGAACCCTCTATGCCTTCATTTCTGGCTAAAATTTGTGTAGAGAATAAAGACCTTGCTGTATTAACCGTCCAGGTAGTATCTAAAAGTTCAGTACTTGCATTTATAGCTTGAAAATGTTCATAGATTTGTCTAAGTGATTGGAATCTTCTTGTAGCAAATGTTCTTAAGGTTTTATCTACGAAAGTACCATCACAGTCTTCACTTTCAAAAAGTTTTAAACCTTCTTTTACTGCTTTTGCCATGTGGTAGCCTAAACAATTATGAGAGTAGTGAAACTGTGGTGAGTATCCACCTGTCAGATCTTCTAGCTGAGTAGACATAGGAATACCAGAGGATTTAGTTACACCTGCCCATTCAGGTTTTCCATTATTGAAATTTTCTTTCCCTTTTTCAATTACACTTTCAGCGGTACTTCTTACAAGCTCTACATTCTTTAAAATATATTCTTGTCTTTGCTCTTTAGGTAAATTATGAATGTCATATATTTGTTGGAGAAAATCAAGAAATGGTTTATTATCAGCAGGTAAAACACCTATAGCTCTACCCCATGAAGTAAAAACTGTTCCAGCCTCTACTTCTGGAACCTGAACAGTAGATGCTGCTTGGATTAATGGTGGCTTAGTTCTTTCAGTATCAGAAGCTTTAAGAGTATCTGCTCCTAATGAACTTTGTCCTGAATCTACTGGTCCAACTGGTGCTGTCATCGTCAAAGCTTATTCCCCTTTGAATAGCTAGAAACTTTTATCCCTTAAAACAAAAAACGAGCAGGCTTTGTCATCAAAACCGCTCTATTATCTTTATTTACTATCGACCTTATCGCCATTGATTTGTCGTACTTTCTATGTTTTTTTATATAATGCTTAAATAAGTGCTTACCCTTCGATCTTAACATTTACTTAAGTGTGATTTAAAGGCCAATTTATACACATTAATCTTTTTTTTATAATTCAAATTGTGTGTATATACGAAGTCCCTTCCATTTACCTATAAAAAGGGCTAAATCATAGTTATTTGATATAAGAACTTAGTCCTAAAGCTGATGAAACAATCAGAGAATTTACAATGAGACTTATTTCTTTATGGTTGATAAGGCCGTCAGAATGTCAAACAAAGCAATACCTAGGTTAAAAACGAGGATTTTTTTTGGCTTTGAATCTCTAGTTTTCCTCTTTGCAATTAAGTCTCCAACCTCGATTTTTATTATTGGCCTTTGTTTAGGGAAATAAGTTCTTACCTTACTTTTTAATTCATACTGAGAAATGTCATCAGTATAAACCTCATCAAGTTTTTTGTATAAAGCTGGATCAATCCTAGAACCATAATCAAGTGGAAGAATTAAAACATCATCTTTTAAGTCTTTATAATAAATATATGGGGTGATTTCAGAAGTAAAAGTAGTAGCACTTATTATTACATCTGAATTTTGTACAACTTTGTGAAAGTCATTTTCTATCTGGAATTTTTCGTTTTTAAACTTGACAAGAAATTGTCTAAGTGATGTTTCACTATGATTAAATAAAATAAATCTTGGGTTTTTATATAAAGCTTTAAAAGCCAAAACATGAACATATGCCTGCAAACCAGTACCAAATATTCCTACCGTTAATTGCTTTTTTTTCGGAGCTAGATATTTTGCAGTCACTGCTGAAACTGCTGCTGTCCTAATAGCAGTAATCCAATTACCTTTTAAAATCGCTATGGGCTCACCAGTTTTACGGTCATTTAAAATAATCAAGCTGTTTATATATGGCAGTCCTTTTTTTATATTACTTTTATAAGCACTTAACCACTTTATTCCAAAGATCTGCAAGCGAGGGCACGTGCCCTCGCCCTCATCAAAAGAATCAAAAACTGAAACTGGCATAGAGTCAGCAAAAGCACCATCGGTTCTAAGATCAGGACCCATTTTAGGTAATAAACTTACCAATCCCAAACCCTTTTTCCTAAAGCCTTCTTCAACAATTTTTATAACATTTTTTATATTTAAAGATTTTTTGATTTTTTCTTCATCAAGGATTATTTTTAAGGGGGTTTTATTCATTACAAAATCCCTTCACCTGAATTTACAAAACCTGGGTATGCATCCATTCCATGCTCACCAATATCTAATCCATCAACTTCAATCTTTTGAGAGACCCGAATCCCTATCGTTTTTCTAAGCACGAACCAAATAGCAAAAGAAACAATAAATGCCCATGAAGCTACTGCTACTACTCCAATTAGCTGAGGGATTAATTGTTCAAGTTTTCCGCCAAAAAACAAACCAGCTTTAGGTGGAGAGATATTTGTAAAGAAAAGGGTTTCACCAGAGCTAAACAGTCCAAGAGCAATCGTCCCCCAAATGCCACAAACTCCATGAACTGAAATAGCTCCTATAGGATCATCTGTATGAAAAAATCTATCAAAAAGCATTATAGAAATTACTACTATACATCCAGCGATAAAACCAATTACATATGCTGAAGTTATGCTAACAAAAGCACATGAAGCAGTACTAGAAACAAGTCCACCTAAAATGCCATTTATAATCATTGAAAGATCTGATTTCCTCTGAAGAATATATGAAACTAAAAGTGCACCTAGCCCTCCAGAGACTGCACATGCATTTGTACAAAGTGCTATATGTGCACAAGCAGCTGAAAAACCATAAGTACAACCCATATTAAAACCAAACCATCCAAGCCAAAGAATAAAAACTCCTAAAGTAATCATGGGAAGAGAGTGCCCGATAATTGCATTAGGTGTTAAATCTCTATTGTATTTTCCTACTCTTGGTCCCATTACTATAACTGCAGCTAAAGCTGAGACTCCACCTACGGTATGTATCATCAAAGATCCTGCAAAATCCCTTACACCAAGATCATATAAAAATCCTTTTCCTAGAATCCAATGTCCGCAAACAGGATAAATAAAACTTGTCATAAAAAAAGCAAAAATTAAAAGAGTTAAAAACTTTGCTCTTTCTGCTACTGCTCCTGAAATTATAGTGGCAGAGGTGGTAGCAAATACCATTTGAAAAAGAAAAATTGCTTCAAGTGGAATGCCGTTGCTATTGATAGAAGAATAATTTAAAAGATTTCCTGAAAGAAAAAGTCCATTTAAAACATTTGCTCCGAAGTATTCACTACCGGATGAAAACATTAATGGAAATCCTATAGCCCAATATGCAATTGAAGAAATAAAAACAACACAAAGATTTTTTACAAGCATATTAACTACATTTTTAGTTCTACAAAAACCTGCTTCCAGCATAGAGAATCCAGAATTCATAGAAAACACTAAAAGTGACATTAAAATCAACCAGGCAGTATCTAACAGTGTTTTAATGTTATAAACATTTTCTTCCATGGGAGTTTACTTAGGTTCCAATGCTTCTTCACCGGTTTGATTCGTACGAATTCTTATAACCTCTTCAACATTTAAAACAAAGATCTTTCCATCTCCAACTTCACCAGTTTTAGCACTATCAATAATAATAGAGACTGCTTTATCTAACTCATCATCATTCACTACAACTTTAATTTCCACTTTGTCCAAAAGATCTACTTTATATTCACTACCTCTATACTGTTCAACAACTCCCTTTTGACTTCCTCTACCTTTTACAGCAATAGCTGTGATCCCTGTAAAGCCAGCGCTATCCATTGCCATCTTTACTGATGACAGTTTCCCTGGTCTAATTATTGCTATTATCATTTTCATGGCTTCACATCTTTATTCAAATGTTTGTAATATAGAACTAGATGGGAGTGAACCCTCTGGAACAACCCATTTATATGAAAGTGTTTGCTGAGTTTTCATATTATATACATTCCAGGTTTTCCTAGAATCATCCCAGGTAATCAGCTCTGGTATTGAATCTCCACTTACATCTAGCGAAAGAGGTATATCATCTTTATTTCCAAATTTTACCTGATTTTGTCCTGAACCATTAGTATAGTTAATAAACCATGTTTGAGTAGATGGTCTCCAAACAGTTAAATCACACTTACCATCACCATCATAATCATTCGGGACAATGACATCCCATTCCTGACCATTTTGAATACCTAAACCTGAACCTGGATTAAACTCTGTACTAGATTTATCTATAAACCAATATCCACTTTCAGGTCTAAATATTACTAGATCAGATTTCCCATCTCCATCAAAATCTCCTGTAGATGGAATATCACTTGCATAACCTTGAGTATGAAGTGAAGCTGTTTTTGTTAGCTTCTCATCTTTTTTTAATAAAACCCAAACACCATTAGCCGGTCTCCAAACACCGATATCAAAAGTTTTATCCCCTTCTAAGTCTAAAGGAATAGGAAGATCACCATAATTTCCTAAAAACATTTTTATTGCTGCATCAGGCTTTGAGGATAAATTAATTATCCACTGACCAGCATCTTCTTGATGAAAAGCAAAATCTGTTTTTCCATCTGCATCATAATCAGCAAAAACTGGTTTGTATGTTATCCCATCATTAAAATATTTCTTTTGATAAAACATATTGTCTGAAGAAAGTTGAAAATAAACTGTATTTGTTTTTGGATTCCAGACAGAAAGATCCCCCTTTTTGTCTCCATCAAAGTCACAACCATATGATGAATTAGAAGCAAAAACTATAAGTTTATCTTTTGAAAGATCGAATATCCATGCAGCTGGAAAAATTGAAAGGAGAAGAGCTAAAAATATACCTGCTTTCATTATGTACTTGCCCCCTGTATGGAAACTGGCTTTTGAATATTTCTTAGCTTAAAACCAATACCAGTAGCAGAAGCTTTTGAGAATAGAAACAAGTAAATCGCCAAGGCTACAAAACTTATTATCAGAGCAAGTTTTCTCTGTGAAGTCAATTCAAATTTAACTTCAACTTGGTGTTTTCCAGAAGGAGCTTTAAATATCATTGCTCCTGTTTTAGGGTCCATTGAAATGTCTACCCTTCTACCATCTACATAAATATTCCACCCAGGGAAATAAAAGGTTCTTATTCTAATCTGATGTTCTAGCGGTGCAAATAATTGAAATATTTTATCGTATGAAGTCCATTTTAAAAGTGTAATGTCAGCATTAGGATCTGAAGAGCTTAAAGTAGGGGTGAAGTCTTTAGAAAAATCTTCTTGCCTCCAATTTGGATTGTCTACAAAATTAGGTTGATATTCTCTATTCTGCCACACTACATTAATTGCATGTTTAAGAAACATTTCAGGCGATGCCCATTCCCACTTAAAGACATTTATAAAGTTTACATAAAAAAGAAGTGTAAGTAAAAGTACCAAAGAATAAATAATGTATTTGAACCCTGAAATATCCATTTTCTCATTTTTAAATTTAGAAATTAAATCAAAAGCATAAACCATCGTTACGCAACAAAAAGGAATAAGAACACTTGTAAATCTCCAGGGAAATTGTAAGGTTTGCATTTGTTTAAACATAGACCAAATGAAAAATGAAGCTGGAGTCATCATCACAAAAGATATAAAAAGCATAATTATAACTACTTTAACTCTTTTATATTCAGGTAGATGAGTCTTGATTCTATCGTAATTTGCTAATAATAAAACCGCAGCTATTAAACCTACAAGTCCAAATAATCCATTACTAACTTCATAATACCTATGATCAAAAATACCCCAATAATAACCTTCACTAGGTAGTCTATCTAAATATGTAAAAAGAAAATTCTTACTATAATCCCATCCTGGACCACTTGATAAAACTTCAGTGTGAACTAAATTTGTTTCTGTAATTGCAGGGAAAAGGTAAAATGCACTTAAACCCAGACCACAAGCAATACTTGATACAAAAAACTTAACAAACTTTTTTGTTTTGTATAAAGAAAGTGAAAATAAGAAGTAGGGAATAAGCATCAATGAGAATATATATGCAGTAGGTAAGTGAGAAAGAACCATTCCTGCATATCCAAACGATGTTATTAAAAAAGCTTTCTTGTCAAAATCTTTTTCACTATCAAATGTATCAATTCCATAAAGTGCAATAAAAATAAATGGAATAGCTAAAGCATTTGTGGGGAAGTTATTATTATAAGTAAAAATATGTATGGCTGGCGAGAGGATGACAAAAACAGTAGCCAAACAGGCAGCCACTGGTGATCCATGCCTCCTGAGATATATGTAACCAAAAACTGTCGATAAAATTAAGATTAAAACAAGAGCAGCTTTCATTGAATAGACAGGGTTTCTAAAAAAAATCTCTAAAAAAACAAAAATATAATAAAAAAGAGGGGCATAATAATTAAATTTTGGAAGACCGTAACCAAAAAGATTGCCATCAATCCAGCGAGGCAAAAAATCTCCCTGCCAAAAACATCTTTTAAACTGATAAGCATTTGCAATATGACTATGCCAATCAGCATGGGCAGGTAAGCCATTTTGAAAAATTAATGGTGCAGCTGAAATAAGTGTCATTAATGCTAAAAAAAGAATTCTTTCAGTTTTAGTACTAAGAAAATAATAAGTATCAATCTTGCTTTCTTTTTCTTCAGATTTTTCTACATTCATAAAAATTCCCTTAAGTATTATACTTGTAATAAAACCTTATTTTTAACACTTCTACTAACATCTTTATTGAATCTATTACCAAATTAACTTTTGACCCTTTAACATGGTACCAATTTATGGGAACTTCATTTATTTTACAACCCATTTTTCTACTCAGGTATAAATATTCAATATCAAATGAAAAATTAAAGCATTTTTGTGCTTTTGCAATTTTTTTTGCTACATTAGCTTCAAAGAGCTTAAAACCACATTGTGTATCTTTAATGAAATTTAACTTAAGTAAACCTAAAAGCATATGAAATACAAGACCAATCACTCTTCTTTTTAATGCCATTTTTACACTGACTGATTCATTTTTTAATACTCTGGATCCGCAAACTACAGTAAAACCTTTATCAATCTCTGGTAACAATTTTTCAATTTCTGAAATTGGGCTGGCACCATCAGCATCTGTATATAATATGAGCTCTGAATCTGCTTTTAAAAACCCGTCCCTTACAGCATAGCCTTTTCCTTTATTAGGCTTATAGCTCACTATTGAAAAACCATTGACTAGTTTACTCTTAATCCATTCTTCTACTGCCTCTTTTGTTTTATCTGTACTTCCGTCATCTATTACTATGGTTTTAATTTCGTCAAAAAGAGAATTTTTAGCAACGTAATCATTAATCTCATTTAAATTTTTTAGGATTCTATTTTCCTCATTAAATGCTGGAATAATTATTGTTAGTGTTTTTTTCATATTTTAAATTTTTTTCAATAGCTCGCTAAAAGGTAGAAAAGTGATTTTTGCTTCCGGATTCTCAATATCAAAGGCAATCCCAAAAATTATACTTGTAATTGCGAGAAATAGGCTTACTTTATTTAATAAATTACTGTTTTTTACAGGGTATTTATAACCAAAATTAAACCATACACAAGAAGTAATTAGTATTAAGAATGAAGAGTAGTCTGCCAGAAAACGAATAACTAAACCATGCATTGCAAGCATAAGAACAATATTTACAACAGGTGGAATTAAAATCATAATAGATTCTTTATAAGGGAAAGAAATTAAAAACTCTTTTCCTTTGATTGATTTATAAATTTCATTAGTACTGCAAGCAAAAAAGATAAAATTAACCCAAAGAAAAGGAAGAGCAAACAAAATTCCTGGGCTATAAGTTTTAATCCCTTGTATCTCTAAAAACTTTACATGTACAAATGGAAAGATTGTATTAATTACCGGTGGATGGAAAAAGTCAAAATATATATTCACAAAAATATTTTGTAAATTAAAAAAATCATTACTAAAAGTATCCGCTATTAATTGGTATTTAAGACCAAAGTCAAAAGGATTATTAAATCTAATAAAATTATAGAAACCCAGTAATATTAAAAAAAAGAAGAACGGTAATGTTAGCGCCAGTAGATTTACATTCTTCAGTTTTTTCCACCAGCCAAACACTAATATCAATAAGCTTCCTATAAGGATAATTTGAGGTCTACATCCACAACCAAGCCCCAATAAAGAACTAATTAATATTAAATGGTTTTTACTAGGGTTATTCTTATTTATTTCTTTAAGTAGAAAATATATAGCTGATACCAGAAAAAATAATCCTACAGATATAGCAACTTCATACATTTCAGGACGTCTTAGAATAGCAGGAAGAAAATTACAGAACCCTAATACCCTAATACAAATACCTACAATATTCTCCGGAATTGATTTAAAATATTTATCTTTTAAATAATCAAGTAAACGAACAGAAACAATGAAAGTTAAAAAAGAAAAAACTAACACTACAACCCCATCAGGGAGATCCCCGTGGGTTAAAATCTTAAATGGGAGATAGCATAGTATTGTAGGAACAATGCCAAAATATAAATAATATTTTCCATCATACAAAGATAAATCATGTGCTCTAAACTTTTCATTTAAAATCGGATTGTAAGGATCACTTAAGGCTAAAAGCTCTGCGCTTGGTTTTATAGGCATTGCTACATTAAATTTTATAAGACTTTCAGCAAGTAAATTATAATAGTTATAGTGCATACACTGAGAAAATAAATTAGGAGATACGGTCCACACATAAAAAATTAAAAAGAATATATAAAAAGGAAGTCTTTTCATCAATACTCTCCCCATAATGGCGCAACAGAATGAATAACTTCTGATAAAAAACTATATTCAGAGCTTAATTTATCAAACTCGTGGGGGTTTTGCTCCTTAAGTCCTTCATAACAACCCATAATACTTAAAGCTACACCAAATAAAATACTTAATACACCAGAGAAGAAAACAAAAGAATTGATTACTTTCTTTATAAGAATATTATTTGTTTTAGAGTAAAAATAAAACCATAAGAAAATTGTTGCCATTATGAAATAAATGGCAAAATCTTGAGCATACCTCTGAGCCACTCCATTCAAAGAAGTAATGAATAATAGATTTATTAATCCTGGTAAAAGAATAATTAATAGTTCAAATTTGGGAAATACAATTTTTTCAAGTTTTGCTGATTTTAATTTTGACAAAAGAATCATTAAAGCAGGAGTAAATAAGCCCAATAAAAGAAAGGGGATAAAAGAAATAATTCCTGAAGCTTTTTCTAAAAAATATGGGGTTGCTGGTTTTAAATACGCAGGCAAATCAGCATTTAAATATGCAAAAGGGAAATTAGAATTTATTTTCATGGGGCTAAAAAGATAAAGATATAATCCGAGCAAAATGGAATTAACATCTAATATTTTATACTGACTCATATCCATAGCAGCTAATTGATATTTATTACCGAACTGAAACGGGCTATCAAAACGCATATAGTTATAAACACAAATAGCAATTATAAGTAAACTATATGGAATTAAAAGTGAACAAATAGAAACAATTTTTGATTTAACCTGAATATTACTTCTGTAAACCTTTAAGGCAGTTATTAAAAGCAAGATACCCATAAAAACAAAATTTGGTCTTGCTCCTACTGACAAACCAATAAAAACACTAGCAAATAAAAGCATTACTATTTTTGGCTTGTCATTTTTAAATGAATTACATAAAAAATAAATAGCTCCTATTAGAAAAAACATTCCACATGAAATTGCTACTTCATAAATGTGTGGACGTCGAAGATTATAAATAGCCACATCTGAAAAAGCCACAATAAATAAAGCAAATAAAATCATAAAGTATGATGTTTTTTGAAAGTATTTTTCTTTTAAGAATAAAAATATGCCTAGTACCCAGAATAAAGATAAAAAAGAAAAGATAAATATTGCTATGTGATCTCTTAAATACATTCCTGTTATCAACATACATGGAATATATAAGACTAATGCTGGAACAGGTCCAAAATATAAATAATATTTCCCATTGTAAAGAGATGCATCATGTAACCGGTAAGGAGTATTTTTTATATGGTCATAAGGATTAGGCAAGCTTAGAAGTCCAGGACTAGGATCAATACTTAGATTTAACATTCCTGAAAGAAAGCCTTCAGACAAAAGATTATAATAACAATGATTTTTTTTATCTAAATGTACAGCATGACCATAGCTAATAGTCCAGAAGTAAAATGAAAATATTAAATAAAAAACAAGTCCAAAAAGAAAATATATTCCTATCTTTTTTGCCATAAGAAACCAATTTTATCAATTTTAGAGGAAGTTGTAATACTACGCTCTTATTTTTGTAACCTAGGATATATTGAGTATGGTGTAAAGGAGAAAAAATGGATATTGTTTTTGCACTAATTATAGGATTACTTTTAATCTCAACTTTTTGGTTTATTGGTCACCTTATAAGAAAGATTTTTAGATTTGATTTTAGCGAAGAAAATCAACTTCTCAAAGAGCTTATAAATATTGGATTTGGTGGTTTTGCATTTTTAATAAGCATTAATTTAATTGGGAATATTATAAGAGATTTTAATATAGCTCTTGCTCTTGTTTTAGCAATGACCATGGGAATTGGATTTTGGCAAAAAGAAGAAACACTTAAAATTTATTCAGTTATAAGAGAGTATTCAAACAAAGATAAATTAAAAGCCTTTTTTAATCAGTATACAGATAGGTGTTTTTGGATTTTAATTGGAGTAATAAATTTTATTTATGGCTTAATGGCAGTTTCTACTTTTAAATTAGACAGAAACGGACTCCCTAATGTACATATTTTTAATATAAACCAGCTTCTTGCAGGGAAATATCCTCCTGAATATTCTTTTTTACCAGGTGTCTCACAAAAATATCACTATGGTTCTGACATTTTAGGAGCCACTGTTTCAAGATTTTCAAACTGCCATCCAGATATTTCACTTGATGTTTTAACTTTGCTCTTTTTAAATCTAAGTATTTTATTGATTTTTACATTGACCATAAAATTTTTAAATACAAACAATATAAACAAATATCTAATTCCCTTTGCAGCATTTCTAGCCTGGGGACCCATTACAAGTCTCTTTATTCAAAATAAAAATGAAATTCTACCTGTCGGATTTTTAAATAGACTTATACACATCGCTCAAAACAAATTAACTACAGATGCTCAGTGGAGCGGCATGACATTAAACTGGTTTTTTAATCCCCCAACGGGTTTTAGTATCTTTTTCTTTTTTATAGCAATCTATCTACTGTACAGATTCTTTAACTGTGAAGATAGAAAAGATTTAAAATATGGAATTCTAATTGCTACTTATATAAGTGGGCTATTTATTTTAGATGCCAGCAAGTTTCTTTTAATCTACATTGCAATCTTTATTTATATGGTCTTCTCAAAAACTTCAGAGCAAATTGTTAAAGATCTTCAAGCAAATAATTATGAAAAACATAAAATATTTTTAAGAGATTTTGGAATAATAACCATATTACCCTTATTGCTTAGCTTTATTTACGGGAACTGGTTTAACATAAACAGCAATTATATTTCTTTAATTCAATATTTTACAGTAGGCAGCCCCCTAGTTGACAAATCTCATGGAATCTTCTCAGCCAATATAATTCTTGTAGGCTTATATATATTAGGATTTTATCAAGCATATAAAAAGAAATGTCCTTGGACCATTTTTCTTATTCCATTTTTTGCTGCTGCATTTATTAGCCAGCTATTGTTTACTCTTCCAAATGGTGATGTTGGAAAAGTTTTAATAAACTGTAATTTAATAGGGGCTTTTGTACTTCCCTATTCTTTAGATTTCATAAAAGACTATTTGAAGATAACCAGCCATGAAGGTTTAAAAAAGTTTTATATAGTAACATTTTCACTACTTTCAATTAGCACATTAACTTTTTGGTTGTTTAGCAATAATAAACCTCTTTTCAGATTAGAGAATAATGTTCTGAGGTTTTCTGGATTACAGGCATTACAGCAAGATATAAACTTTGAAGACAAAGACTTTGCAAAGTATATAACTCTACATCAAAATAAAAACAACTCTATTATTATTGATCCTGAAATTGCTAACTTATTCTCAATAAGCTCAGGAGTAAGCACTTTCACACTCCCTGAAAATATATTCGAATTTCCTCTAAAAAATGAATTTGCAAATAAATATGAGGCGGATTTTTACAGAACAGAATTTTCCTATGGCGGAAAGAGCTGGTTAGAAAAGAAAATTGGTTGGGCTTTTCTTACTCCTAATTTATTTAGATTTTATATTTCTCCTGAAGGGAAAATTAGACTTTTAAGTGGGTTTACTAAGAATGGCGTAAAATTAGCCAAATCAGCTAATGGTAAAGAATTACTTGAGCTTAATCCCAGTTCATTTCCAAAAACAAATAACATTAAATATGCTGAGATTTTATCTAATTTTAATAAAACGGATAAGAAAAACCTATCTCAATATTTAAAATCTATTGCTGAATGCCCATATTGGGGAATTTACAATAGCTTCTCTAATGACTACGATGGTGACAAGATTATTGATTTTGCATTTTTTGATGCTGAGAATAAGAAGTTTTATATTGTTAATTCCAGTGATTTAAAAGAAAAAATTGTTAGCTTAGATAATATTATTTCTGAAGCTGATGCAAATGACACTTTTTCTCCAATGCCATCTGATTATGATGGAGATGGAAAAACAGATATTGCATTATTTAACAGGACAAAAGCTACATGGCATATAATCCACTCTTCTGATTTAAGACCTGAAGGTCCTATTTTTTGGGGGGGACTTAGAGGAGAAACACCTTTGCCTGGTGATATTGATGGGGATGGGAAATTTGAAATTGCCACATATGTACCAAATAGAAATTCAGGAAATTGGCCTACTGTATTAAGTACTAAGCCAGGCGTTATTTATAGAAAAGAATTCCCAAGCACTCCTTTTGATATCCCCATGTATGCAGATGTAGATGGTGATAAAAAATCAGATTATGTTATTTATAGACCTAGTGAATCTCAGTTTTATATTTATAATGCAACTTGTAGTGCTACTCCTTCTGCACCACAAGCAGTGGGATGCGGCATCCCTATTGCAGGAAGTAGCGGTCCAGTAGCTACAAAGGTTATAAATGGTAATCCAAGTTCTAGAGCTGTCATAGAAGATTTTGACGGGGATAAAAAATATGATCTTGCTACATGGACACCTGAATCAGGAAAATGGGAAATATCTTATGCTAAAGACTTTCTTTCTGCAGGAGCAGCAAAAACTCCATTTACAGCCATTTTAGGAATGTCAGGTGATATTCCTTTACCTGCTGACTATAATGGAGATGGCAAAGCAGAAATAGCTATTTATAATGCAAAAACTTTAAGTCTTGAAATTATGAATAGTGATGGTACCTTAAAGACCATTAACCTCTCTAAATACAAAGATTATACATTTGCAAATTTTATTGGGTTGTAATTTAGAACATATAATAACCTTCAAATAAACTTAACCATTTTAATTAAAAGTGAGCAGACCAATTTTTTGCGCCGTGAGTAACGCAACAAGCAAAAAATTTCGGTCTGCGAGCTAATTAAAATGGGGGGATAATTCTAGAGTTCAGGTACCATTTCCAAAAAGAACAATTAAAGTATAAGAATGAAGTATTACTGCAACAATAAGTAACTTCGAAAATACTCTGGACAATTCCGATTTTTCACTTAATAGATCAGAATATAATAAAGCCCAGGCTATCCAACTCCATGAAAGATAGCGAAAATCCATTGTACATGCAGCTGGATGCTCCATAGTCAGCAAAAGTATAATATGGGCAAAGTGAGCAAGTCCTATAAATAAAGCAGCAAGCTTTGTTAATGATGTTTTTTTAATCCTACTTAAGCCTAAAAGAACAATTACTAAATTTAACCAAAACATCAACCAAACTAAATCTATTCCTGGTTTCTCATATACATTTTCGCTAAATAGCGAGGTTATGAAACAAAAAGCCCAATAATTATGTTTTTTACTTTCAGGTTTTGAATAACCATGAGCCCATGGATCATCCCATTCATGTGAACCACTACTTAAACTAAAAGGAAGTCTAATTATGGTATCAATTACCGGTCTATCATCATCAATTGCTAAGTCTGATCCTAAGCCATGTTCAGTATTATTCGGAAAAAGTTTATGTGTCTCTTTATAATTATGGAAATATACCCACGGTGCAAATAACATAAAGCTTGAAAATAAAACAGCAAGAACTTTTCTTTCAGCATGTCCTGGCAAACGTAATTTAATTAAGTCTTTTCCACAAATCAGAATAAGAACACCTAAACAAATTACAGCTGAGTATTTCGTGTATAAAGCAGCCGTACTTACTAAAAGAAGTAGAATTGCCAGATTTTTATTCCATTCTAAATATAGTTTGTATGAAAGAACTATACTTGCCACTAGAAGCATGGTTACAAGAGAATCATTATTATATGTAGAAAAAATCATCATAAATTTTGGCAGCGTGCATATATATAAAAGTGGTAACAATCTCTGAAAAGAGGAAATATTTAATTTCTCAAGAAACCACCCCATAATCCATATAGTTATAAATCCATAAATAAGAGAGAAAATTCTTACGAAATCTATGTGTTGCGCTTTGTTCGTAAGGATTGAAGGGGCAAGAAAATTATTAATCAAATAATAAAGAGGTGGGTGATACGTCTGCCAACCATCATGTGGTTTTGGTAAGGTTTTTTTTGAAGCGATAATCTGAGAGTACTCTAAATGTCCACCATAATCATGATTATGCTCACCTGGAAGCGTATGAGAAAAGTAAATTATGGCTAATATTGTCCATATTAATAAAACAACTTCTTTAGAGCCCAATTTAAAAAATAAATTTTTTATATCTTGAAAAGCCATCCTCTATGAAGAAGTATAATAACCCTGTTTTGTTTCTTGATTTACTTCTTTCGTATAAATGGGGAAATAAAGGGCTTTAAAGAAGGTTTCTAACTTTTTAATCTAAATAAAACTTTAGCAATTGGTTTTATATAAGAATCAATCTTTGAGTATTCAATGGGGTCTTGAGTTTTCATTTTTTCAAAAAACTGCTCTGCTCCAAAGGCTAGTCCAAAAACAATACTATAAGTAGCTAAAACAAGGGAAATAGTATTTATGACTTTCCTCAATTTTAGATTGTTTGCAAAAAGTGAATTCCAATAAAACCACAGTATGCAAGAAAACAATATTAAATATGGTGCAAAATCTACAGTGTATCTTAATGTAACCATTATATGAACAGTTAAAACACTAAGATTCAGAAATGCTGGAATCAGGATTATAAATGATTCAACAACAGGAAATTTTGTATTAAAGTTTAATTTGCTTCTTGAGAAGAGTAGCATGAGCAGAGGAGAAATTAAAATTAGTAAAGTAATTGGTACGGTAGGAAATAATCCAGAAATAATTTCAACAACATAAAGTTTTGTAGGAAGTAAAGATGGGGGAAGATTTGCACGCATATGAATATATGGAATAGTCGAATCAAATGTAGGAGGCTGAAACAAATTTAAATATATTCCAGGAATTAAGAACTCCCTACTAAAAAAGATTGTCTTTTTGGGATGAAATCCTGTAAGTTGCCATTGATGCCCACCATGCAAAGGATTTTCAAATCTTAAGTAGTTGTAGGCACCTAAAAACAATAAACAAATAGCTAGTGGGAAAAATAAATTGAAAAACAATTTATTCATGTGTTCTTTTTTTATTAAACCGTTTTTCAGTGTGTATACTGCTAGAAATACCGGAAGTATTGTTGATAGTGCAAACTGTTGCCTACATCCAATTGATAAACCTAAAAATAAACTTCCAAGAAATAAGTCATTGAAATTTAAAGCTTCTTTTTTAAAGGCTTTACAAAACCAAAACATAGCACCAGATAAAAAGAAAAAGCCACTTGAAATAGCGACCTCATACATCATTGGTCTTCTTAAATAAGCAGGTACTAAATTTGAAAAGCCGAGTACAAGAAGTGAAGAAATAAAAATCCATGTTTGTAAATTTGGAAAATATTTTTTTCGTATAAGCATTAAAATCAAGGCTGTCCAAATAAATGCACCATAAGAAAAAATTAAGATTGACAGCTTCTCTGAAATAGGAATTCCAAAAATCAATCTATATGGCAGATAGAGACATAATGCAGGAGTTACGCCAAAATACAAATAATACTTCCCTTTATAAAAGGAAATGTCATGCAATCGATAAGGTCCATTTGCAATAGGGTCATAAGTATCTTTCAAAGCTAATAACTCTGGTCTTGGCTCAATTAAAAAGTGTAATTTGCCTTGAAGTAAGGAGTCTGTAAGAATGTTATACCAACCAACATCATAAGGTTGCCAATATGGTTCCGTACTGTAATTTACAACCCAAGAGTAGAAAATATAAACCAGTAAAAAAATTAAAATTATTATTCTTTTCATATTTTACCTACAAAAATTAAGAAGTGAATTAATTGTGTTCATATATTAATAAGCCTCCATCTGAATAAGAATAGTGATAAGTAGAACTTAGTATTTCTTTAATATTATTGTTTTTCTCTTCTAATTGTTCAATTTTTCCTTGTTCAGAAATAAAGTATTTAACTTGAGGGTCTATTAGTCCTTCATATAGTTTATTCGCCATTTCAACTTTTACAGAAGAACCTGGAGAAGAACAATCATACACAATTCTACTATCAATGAAAGGGAAACTTGTTTTTCTTTCTAGGTTAGATAAAAAAGTAGGGAAAAATCCAAATGTTACAACTTTATCACTGTTGCTGAGATTAGCTTGTAATCTTTTTGCAAGTGTTTTTCCTTGAGTAGTTTCTGGTGGTAGAAAATGAGAAGTAAATTCACCATTTTTTTGACATATAAACAGTAAACAAATAAATAATATAATCTTTTGTTTTTTTAGAAGAAAGGTTGAAAATCCAGAGTAATTTATAATATAAGCAGATAGAATTGAGATTAACCATTGTAGGGGTATAAAATGGAATAAACAATGAGTTTTGCCTTGAATTAAAATACTAATCCAAATTACAATCCCACTACCAATCAATAAATAAAATTGTTTGTTCTGTGGGTTTAAAAGCTTAGTAAATTTATTAGATATGATAACTAAAATAGTTCCAAATAAAAGCAAAAAAGTAGGTAGTGGAAATCCATTCAACCATTCACTACTTTGTTTAAATCTTATTGACCATGGTTGATTACAAAAAGTATACTCTCCCGATAAAATTGCATACTTAATAGACCATTGGAAAAACCCAATTAAACTACCTGCAAGGTATAACCAGACTAAATATATTAGAGAAATGGTAATAAAGCCCATTATATATGCTCTGATGTTTTCCACTATTTTCTTTTTATCATTTACATTTAAGCAATAGTAAATAACTATAAATATATTCAACAGTAAAAGAGTTGGCTTTATCCATAAGCCCAATGAAGTAATTACTCCAAAGACAAACCAGTGTTTGCTTTTTAATGAAATTTCTTTATCAAATAAATCAATTATAAATGGTAATAATCCCACCACTATTAATGGAACTACAAAACTTTCTCTCTGAGCAGTTTGTGCAAATGGCGTGGAGTAATAATTCACCAAGTAGACAATTAATGCTAAGATCCGACAAACCCAAGATATTTTAAAACATTTCATAAGAATAGAAGAAGAAAAACAAAGTATAAAAACAAAAACTGAATCTAAAAGCCTTAATCCAAATTCAGACGATCCACTTATCAATCTTGCAATCAAGTGGATAATTATGGGACCAGGAAAGTTCATGTTAATTACATCTACATAGGGTTTCATACCATTTTGAACAGCCCATGCCATATAGTGATAAATTGATTGATCTTCCCATATTTCTAATTTTGAATAGAAACTAATAAAAAATAAACTAATTACAAATAGACTGAAACTAATGTCTATAATATATTCCATTAAGTAATTTTTTAATTTTTTAAAAACCACTTGAATAATACCTTTTAAGAGTAATATAACAAACAGCAGAAAAAAGTACAAAAAATATACTGATAAATAAACTTTTAATAAATGCTGGGGGTAAATATCCCATTTCGATTTCATGAATACCGCGAGGAACAGGAAATGAGGACTTGATTTGCAAATAATGATATAATTCCATATCATTTACAAATGAAAGATAAGTCAATAAATAAGCACAGAAAATAGAATATGGGAACTCTTATCGTAATATTATTGATATGGGCAGCTATTTACAGCTTTCAAAAAAAACACTTTCATAACATTTTAGGAATTTACGTTGCAATAGTATTATTTCTTTGGTCCTTACCAAGGATTTTCACATTCAATGAGTTTACAAATTTCCTAGCCTCTAATCACATAGATACAAATATACCCGTAGACTTTTATAACACTCTATATGTCCCTGGCAACCCATACTACAAAATGCTTCCCGTTTACTTTTCTTTATCTTTAATAGTTTTATATTTATACAGTCCTAAGATTTTATCGTTTTTTAAACAGAAAGAAAATCAAGATTTAGAAAAAAGTAGTTTGGTTTTACAACCAGCTCATATTTGGTTTACGACTTTACTTGCTCTAATTATTTTCTTAATTATCGAATGCTTAATCCCTTTTTATTTTGTACAAGATGACAACATGATTCAGTTCCTACCTAGAACATTATTTGGAATTAGAATGATGCTGGAAGGAAGCCTTCCATTGTTTGATAATTACAGAAGATTTGGAGTACAGCTGCTCGAAGAAGGCGTTTATTCATTTTTTAATCCTTTAATGATTTTCTCTTTTCTTGCTTGCAAAATAATACTCGGAAATATTTACTATACATTTGATTTCTATATAATTCTTTGCCTCTTAATAGGAACAATATTTATGGGGTTCTCTCTTTCTATTTTAAGAGTACATCCGCTCATCGGAATAGCAGCAATGTTATCAAATACATTTCTAGGATTTACTCTAATTACATGTCGAGGATGGTATTTTGCTTCAGGATTTGGATGTTATTTACCTGTTCTTATATTCTTTTTTCTAAAAGCAGCATACACTGGTAAAACATCATGGGTTTGGTTTATAGGTTTAGGTTTTCTTCGTGGAATATATGCGAATGGTGGACATCTTCAATTTTTTGTTTATGGAGCGATCCTAGAAGCTATCTGTTATGTATATGCAGCATTCAAGCTTAAAAATGGAAAAAGTATTTTTTTAAATTATTTATGCTCAATATTATTTAGTCTTGGGATAGCTCTACCTACTGTTATTCCACAGTTCATGTGGGCAAAAGATCTACCCACAAGACCTATTGAACCAATGATAGCAAGAGATGGAGCTCCATTTGATGCATTGATATCTTCTTTTTTGCCATATCCATTCTCACAATCACCCCATCCAATGGGTTGGGTAGGAGCAAATCCATTTTTAATGACAAATTTATTTCATATTGGTTTTTTATGGGTATTTAGTTTTTTTATTGCCTTAATCATTTATATGAGAACGGGCAAAGGCAAATTTATTCCTTTTTTAGTTCTAACTATAATTACTCTACTTATGACGGGAGGAACGGTTTCTCTTATTTATTGTTTAAAGTATTACATTCCATCATTTAATAAACTTAGATTCGCCTTTAAAATATATCCATATGCAAGTTTTTTAGTAATAATTTATGGTGCACTAATTTTAACGCACCTAAAAAAATTACTTATATCTCTAAAACTGTTTTCATTAAATAATTTGCTAAATCGTTTGACGGTCATAAATATAATTATTAGCATAGCAATTGCAATCTTTGGTTCTAATACTGCATACTACACTTATGGTGAAAAACCTTATCCACCATTAGATCCACAATTCATCTCAAGTCTTCAAAAAGACGACATAATCTATAGTATTACACCTTTTAGAAAGGATGATGAACCCTATTTTAAATTTCTACCACATGATGTTTCAACGTTATTTGATCTTCACACATATGATAACTATGCAACTATTTATGAGATACCAAAATATAAATCAGTTAATGAGATTGCAGACCCTATTTCATACTTCAAAGATATTGGCATAACAAAAATCATTGTTCAAAAACTCAATGGATCTACTAGTTGGGAACCTGCTACTTACAAATTAAATGGTCTTCAAAATATCTATGAAGATCAAGATGCAATTATTTATGCAACAGATGCTCCAAAATGGCAAATCAGAGAAGTAAGAAATGATAGCAGTAATTCTGACACAAGGATTGAATATACTGTCCTTAAATCCCCTAACAGTATATTTAAAGCAAAAATAGTTTCTACAGAAAAAACTTCCTGGGAATACCACAGGCAATACAGACCAGGATTTTATTTATTAGTAAATAATCAAAAAGCAGAACTGACTCAAAGTCCTAATTATTCATGGTGTATGTTTGATCTGCCTCCTGGGGAAAATGAAATAACAATTGATTATGCACCCCCATCTTTTTGGAGCTCTGTACAAGCTGGATTTCTATTAATTATTCTCTCTTTTATTTTTTATTACATAATAACAAGTAGAAATAAATTGCATCAAAAAAATGAATTTTAAAAAGATAAGAAATCTAAACTACAACGATTTTATCTTTCAAAATTATTGACCTTATATGTGAGGATTTATCCTTACTATAACTATCTCCGATAATAATAGCTGCTTTTTCTTTTTCACCTATTTTAGACAGTGCTAATTTAAATATAATATTTGATGGTTTTTCTATACCAGCCTCTTCAGAGGTGACTATAAAATCAATATAGTTTTTTATTCCTAGTTTAATTATTTTTCTAAACTGGACTTCACTGGTTAAATCAGTAACAATTACCACTTTCTTATGATTTTTCTTACAGTTCTTCAAAAATGGAATAACCCATTTATTTAAAGTCATTTTTTTTATAAATGAATCCCAGTATATTTTACTTAGTAAATGCGTCTCAGAAAATATTGTTTTTTTACTCTCATTTTCTAGCATATATTGAAAATATAAGAATCTTGAATGGCTGGCGCCTTGATTTTTAGTAAGTTTTTTTACCTCTTTTTTAGCATTTTCATACTTTAAAAGAAATGAGTTGTAAGATATTGATTTTCTCTTTTTTTTATAAATCTCATAGACTTTTTCTAGTGCAAAGTCATGGCATGGTTTGTACTCATAAATAGTATCGTCCATATCAAGTAAAATAACTTTTTTATTCTTTATTTCTTTTGAGAGTTTTATTTTTTCCATACATCTGGAACCTTTGTACAGATGGCATCTATATCATAATTTTTAATAATCTCTTTAAACTCTTCTATTTTATCTATAGGGTATTTTTGTAGTTCTGGGGAAACTAGACAAATTTTAAAATTTGCTTTTAATTCTTTATAGATTTTATCGTCTAAAGGTAGTTTATTAAAGCAATCCACCCAAACCCAGCTAACCATATCCTTTACAAATATACATTGCTCTATCGGTTCGTATTCTGAAAATCTAATAGCAATGTTTTTTTCACCTGATCTTGCTAGCTTTATTAAAGCAGGAAAAGATACATCTAAGAAAAAATAGTCTTTTACATTATATTTTTTCAATAACCTTAAAACTTCTTCTTCAATACCCTCAGTTTTTACATTTAAAATTATCATTTTGTGATTATATTCTTTTAGCAGATCTTCAAAAAGCTCTCCTGTTACAAATGGATCATGATGAAGAATTAGTTTATCTCCCTCATACCGCAAATCAAGCTCAATTCCCATATCGCTAGGTACTGTTTTTAAGTCTTTTACTGTATTAATTCTATGTCTAATATAAAGCATTATACAATTTCACCTTTTTGGATTTTCTCTTTTAATTCTAAAATATATTTAAATGTTCTTTTAATTAATTTCCATTTTGTTTTTAAATCTGATCCGCCGCCGCCTTTAGCTTCACCGTAAATTCTATCCTTAAAGTAAACAGGCAAGGTAAAGATTTTATAATTATTTTTCTTGGCTAAGTATAAAACATATAAATCCAAAGAAAAGTCATAAGGAGGGGACTTAAAGAGCTTATAAAACTCACGAGAAAAGAGTTTTGGCTGAGCATTAACCTCAGATAAATATACACCTATGCACAGACTAGATAAGATTTGCATTCCAAAGGAAAAGAACTTTTCTGTTAATTTTCTGTTTTTTCTATGTCCTTTTACAAAGACTTTACTATGAATTTTAGCTTCACCATTATAAAGCTCATATGCTTTAAGTACATCCTCTGGATCAGTCTGAAGATCAGCATGTGTCCAAGAAAGAACATCTCCTGAAGCTTCATTCAGCCCTGACAATATGCCAAATCCATAACCTTGATTTTGTTTAACAATAACCTTTTTTGCATTTAAGTTATGCTTTTTTATTTCTATATCAATTATTTCTCCAGTTTTGTCTGAAGATCCATTATCAACTAAAACTAGTTCAATATCTTTTCTATCATTTAAAATAGCTGAGAATCTTTCTACTATAAAGGGAATGTTTTTTTCTTCATTGTAGCAAGGAACAACTATAGACAATTTTACACTTGTTTTTAAATTGCTTTCAAAAAATCTTTGCCAGTACTCATATGTTTTTAACTCATTTGGTGTTCCCCAACAAATATACTTATCAATTTCAAAGACATAAACATTTAGTCCTTTTTTAATTAAGTAATTCATGGAATTGTCCACATAAAACTCATTATTAATTCTGTCATTAGACTTAATCATTTCTTCAGTACAACTTACAAAATCTGAACCTCTTTTAAACCAAAATGATCCAACAACTGCATGATCTTTAATAGGATTATCACTTATGGGTACTTTAACAGAAACATTTATAGCTTTATTGTTTTTATCCACCTTTACCCATCCATACATTTGAGGATTTCTTTTTACGATCGGATTATTTCTAAAAGTAAAAATCAGTGCATCAGCTGAACGAATAGACTCATTAAATTTATTGGCATTAAAAGTCATGCCATTGTCACATGCTCCAATTAAAAGAGAAGAATTATTATGAATATGATCTTTTGCTAATAAAACGGTACAAGCCTGACCTTCTGTTAAATAGTCTATAGGGATAACATTTGTATTTTTAAATCTGTTTCTTAGAATACTCTCTAAATTAGTTTCCTTAGTATGTTCTTTTCTTAAAATAAAAGAGTAGTTATCCCCTTTAGGGAGGTCTTCAACAGCTCGAATTACCATATGCGTGTCATCTACTTTAATTAATGGTTTTGGGGCATCATATCCTTCTTTTGAAAACCTAGAACCAGCTCCAGCCATAGGAATAACTACATTCATATTCCTTTTAGATTCATCTTTAAATCTAGTGCTATTAAAATATTCTGACCAGTAATTATATTCTTCTAGATCCTGTGGAGTACCCCATTGCAGCATAAAAGGAATTTCATAAATATAAATATTTAGCCCATCTTCTTTCATTAACTGAAAAAGCTGACTCACGTAGAACTCACCATTTATCTTCCACTCAGGCCTCTTCTCAATTTCTGCTAAATATTTTTTTAAATATGCTCCCTTTTTAAAGTAATAAGTACCTGAACTGCTCCAGTCTTCAAATTTTGTCTTATGCCAGCTATGCTTTTCTTTAATCTCTTTCATCCATAAACCATTAGAATCAAGAGTGGCATAATTTCCCTCTCCTAGAAGATGTGGGTGAAATCCCTTATAGCAAATAACTGCTCCATCACAATCTGTTTCTCTAATTTTATTTTTAAAGTCATTGTAATCCCATTTCCAGGAAAAATCACAATAATTAACTACAGTCTTTTCATCATCATTAATTTCATTGATCATTTTTCTCAAACCATATATGGGACCTTCTTTTTTATAAGGCATGGGAATAATTTGCAATTTTGAAGTATTCTTTCTTAAGAGATCTTCCATATTTGTAGTTTTTAAGTGTTGTTCGTTGCACCCAAAAGCAAAATCATCATCCTGAGAAAAGTTAAGAATTACATGTTCTATGATTGTTTTTCCATCTACAACAATAAGTGGTTTAGGCGTATCGTAACCAGCATCTAAGAATCTTTGTCCTCTGCCAGCCATAGGAATTAAAATCTTCATTCGTTTTTTTCCAAAAGTTTTTGTCTGTATTTTTCTTCTTCCATATTTTTAACAAATGAAATTTCTTCACTTGTTAGATATTTAGCATTCCATTTCTTAGTGTCTATCAACGAAAGAACGTAAGCTGAATAAGATTCCAACTCCTCAAAAGCAATTTTTGACTTTCCTGAAAGTTTAGTTAAATCTGTGGATGAATAAACTATATGGTCTGGTGTTAAGAAGCCACAAACTTTAATGTCTTTTTTTAACGGGCTGCCTGAACAGTTGAAAAAGTCCTTCATCTTATTAATTATGGATTCATGCAACTTTATACATTCTTGCTGATTTTGAGTTGAAACAAATAAACCATGATTTTCCAAGAATAGAACTACACTACCTGATAAAGATTTATCTTTTAAAACTTCTTCAATCTTTATAAATAGATTACTTCCTGGAGCGGCATAAGGAATCCAAAAAAAGTTTTCTTCAGGAAAAAGTTTTTTAAACTCTTCCTGTCCTTCATATGAGCAAATTAAAGGGCCTAATAATAAAGGATGAGTGTGAATTACATGTGATCCCAATAAGTAATGGATACTGACTTCCAGAGAAGGTCTAAGATGTGTATTTTCTAAAATCTGTTTTGTCTTTAAATCTACAACAACATAACCATCTTTTTCATTGACATCTTCCAAAAAATAGCCCGATGCTTTAATTGCCATTTTTCCATCCAACTTTACAGAGCAATTGCCTCCTCCTCCTTGAACAAAAAAAGGATGCTTACCTTCTCCAGAATATTGGCATAATTCAACTAATTCTTTTATAATACTGCTCAAGACTTAGCCTTCATCTTTTGATTATAGATTATCATAAAAATTAACTGATTAATTCCATTATAATTATCAAACCACACTGGTGTTTGTAATAGCAATTCATCAGAGTTTAAGCCTAGATTTTGAAATATATTAAAAATCTCTTCTTTGCTTATTTCACCAGATATATGCAATTCCTGATGAGTCAAATCATCCACATGATTATGATACACAAGCAAAGTGTTCACTTCCTCAAGTAAGTGAACTAATTTATCGACATCAACACTATTTTCAAAAACATATTGAACTTTAATTTTCAAATCTTTTATTTTTTCTATTTCATTTAGATTAATTTCTTGAAGAGGATGATAATTTATCATAAGATCAGCAAAGTTTTTTTGTGGCAAAATAAATTTGTCTCTATCTTCTGCCCTAGAGCTTATTTGTTCAAGAACTTTTGATTTATCATAGCCTCTCTTAGAAACATCTCTTTGTATTTTCCAAAATTGCCTGAGCTTTTCATCTGCATTCATGAAAATTTTAATATCAATGAGGTCTCTCATTTTCTTTAAATAGAATGGGTGAAGTCCTATAAAGAAAACATATTTATTAGACTCAACGGTTTTAGGATTAGTAAATTGACCAGTTTTGTGATCATATTCAGAGAATTCGACCATATTTCCTTCTTTTAATGAAACGGCTATATCTACATTTTTATGAAGCTTATTTCCAAAAGGATTTAAATGAGTATAATTTTCCCAATTTCTATTTCCTCTTTCCCATTTATGGAAATTATCTCCATACACAGGAACACAAAAAGTTTCTCCCAGTAAAGCCTTCAGAGCATCATACAAAGAGTGTTTTCCACTAGAACTATCTCCACCTATACCAACAAGTAAAGATTTTTCTTTAATTTTTAATTCTTCATTTCTTCTAATACCAGATTGATACATCCATATTGCCGTAAACCCTATAGAAGAAAGAATTACAGACAAAGCAACATTGTTAACTAGATCTATATCAGTTATTTTCTTTAAAAAAGAATAATCTTTTTCAAAAAACAGTGTGAAGTATAGAATATATATAAGATTATAAATTGCAAATGGAGCCAATGAAAATTCACGATTATTTATATGGAAATAAATTAAAAATGGCAATGACCACAAAAACCACCCAGGCATAGGTGTAACAAAAATTACAAAACATGCAAAGACTATACCGCCAAACATCAATAGAATCTCATTATTTAATTTCTTGTAAGAAGAAAATTTCATAAATAAAAGAAATAGAACAACTGGACATACAACTAATTTTAAAGATTCTGAAATTGGGATAGTGAATTCATATAATCTTTTTTGTTCTGCAGCTTTAAAAACCATTTGAATAAAGGATTCTGAGAATATATAGGGGGAAATCAATAGAAAATAAAAAAGAAAGTAAAAAAGTATGAACTTTATTATTATAGAAATTTTAATTCTTTGTCTATAGAGAAACAAAAATACAAATGGCATAAAGATCAAAATGTGCGATTTAGTAGCAGTTGCTAGTGCAAAGAAAACAATAGATTGAAAATATTTTTTACTTGTTAATTGAAAAAGTGCATAGAAAAAAATAGCTGTAGGTATAATATCAAGTTGTCCATGTATATAGTTAATAAAAAATACAATTGGAGAACACCAGTAAAAATATAGAACCAAGTCTTTTTTTGTAGGGAAAAGCTTAAGAAAAGTATTATATAAACAAATATCAAAGAAAAGAAGAGGAAGTCTCATTATAAGTAAATGAAAATTCGATACTACATGCCAGTCTCCAGATAAAAAAGGATTAAATATAATTCTAGGAATTGCCATTATCCAAAGCATTACACTAGGATATGGAAACATTTTTAATTCGCCAATAGAATAGAAAAAGTCCCAAGGATTGTTAAATCCAGAAATTACAAACCAATTAACAAAAGGTGTAAATAAATCTCTTAAATAAAGCGAGGCAAAGAAAAAAGAAAAAAGAATTTTTAGTAATAAAACAAAAGTAAAAATTTTAGTTCTCTGCATTATTTGTTCGTCCTAAAAACAATATACCTACATCCAAGATAGTTTGTTACAGATGATTGTAAAATAGCAAAGATATTTGACAATTTAGGGGCAAGCTTTAGATAATCAACAAGAATATATAAAAGTAAAGAGCTAAGCAGTAAAGAGAGTAAATAAACACTGATATATATAGGCATTTTTTTAAAGATAACATCTTTCTCTGCAGAGAAAGTATATTTAAAATTTAAATAATAACTAAATAAAACTCCAGCCATATAACCTGTAACGCTAGAGACTATGTACATTATATGAAAAAATTCCAAAAAAGTATAAAAAACCAAGTAGTTAATTACAGTAGCAGTGCTGCCAACAATGAAAAATAACATAATTTGAGATTTTAACATTGTTTGAGGTTTAAGATTTTTTAAAAACATAGAATTAGTAACTCCTAAAAAATGTATAGTAAGACATTATAGAAAACATAAATAAACACAAAGAGATAATATTTTGAACTAAGTTAGACTTGAATTTTATAGCTAAGTTTATGCACAGAATAAAGATTGCAGGGAAGATATAGCCCGAGCTAATGTTAACGTAGGAAGGGTATTGAAGAATATAAACTAAAAACTGCACAAAAAATAATAATATCGCGGTTAAAGAAATTAGATCTAAAAAATATTCTGTTTTTTTTTGATCTAAAATAAATAAAAAGCTATTTTTAAGACTGCTAAGTATTACTATTAAAAAGAAAAATGAAATTGGAATCCCCATATAATTAAGCCCCGTAAATTTCATTGCTTTATCTTTATCAATATAATGTTGTCCCGTATTAATTAAACCCTTTGTAGGTATTGTATCTGAACTATGCTTGGAATCTACTTGATAATTAAAGTAATCACTATAAAGAGTCTGGTGTAATAAAATCCACATTCCATCTTTCATATAATTTGGTGCATATGGCAAATTAAAAGAATTTAAATCAAAATTATAATAAAACTTTAGAGGGTAAGTTTTATAAAGCTCTGAAATATTTACTTTATTTTTCGTTCTATGGGTTATATGGAGAAAATTTCCATACGAATTAACCTTATAAACATAATAAGGATATAAAAATAAAGCATTTACAAAAGCAACTATTAAAATTGCACTTAATTTGTGTTTTAAATTTAAATAAGGAAAAAGGACTAAATAAATGATAAGAAGTGGTAGAAATATTAAATTTGTAAGACTTGTAAGTATAGAAAGGATAGTTAATAAACTAATTAAAACTATTTGTTTTTTGCTAAGACTCTCTTTCAAGAAAGAGTCAATCATTAAATAAATTATTAAAATTGCAAAAAAATGCCCTAGAGGGTAGTTGAATATCATGTAAGCATAATGGAGATTCAAAGGGAGTAAAGCAAAAAAACATAATACAGAATAGTTTAAGATTGTATTTTTTGACAAAACATTTATACACTTACTTAGAAGGTAGAGATCAATAAAATATAGTATGAGTGAAAATAATTGAACAATTTTTATATTATTGAAGATTTTTAACAATACAGCAGCTAGAAAATAATAAAGAGGGGGGTTGGAAACTCCATAAACCATCTCTTTAGGGAAAGACCAAAACTCTGATATATATCTAATTAGGTATATGTGACCTGGACCATCAAACCCCCAATAAGGGGAGTATTTAATAAAATTATTTATATTAAATACTATTAGGAAGGATAAAAATATCAATTCAAGAACTTTTGAAGTCGGCTTTTGACTTGGTTTATACATTGTATATAATTTAACATTTCATGATTATTCATACAACCAATCTATAACATTTGAGCTAACATAAGAATATGACAGATACCTCCAGAAGCAAAATAGAAGAGAAGGAGTTAGAGTTTTTTGAAAAATACTATGATGGCACTCCTTGTAATAAATTAGGGGACAAGCTTAGATTAGAGAGAATGATTACTTCCCTAAAGCATCTTTCTAAAGAGAATAATTTTAATAATGTACTAAGTATAGGTTGTGGAGATGGTGAGTTTGAGATTTTATTTTCAAAGCACACAAATCATATTCATGGTTTAGACCTTTCTCCAAAAGCTATAGAAAATGCTAATAAAAAAGTTGAAGAAAAGGGAATAACAAATGCCTCTTTTGAAGCTAAGTCATTTTTTGATCTAAACTTAAATGAAAAATATGATTTAATTACCTGCATTGCTTTTCTTCATCATGTGCCTGAAAAAGAGCTTGAAAGTTTTATAAAAACTGCATATGATCACTTAAATCCAGGAGGAGTATTTTTCTCACAAGACCCTAATATTAATGGCATTTTAAGAAGCGTTGGAAGAGTCTTAATTAAAGAAAAATACGGTGAGTTGCACTCACCAGATGAAAGAGAATTAGTACCAAATGAATTGGCAGATACCTGCAAAAAAATAGGTTTTTCAGAAGTGAAATTGCACTATTTAGATTTTTTCTTAATTCCATCTATTTATCTATTTCCTTATAAATTTACTTTCATGATGCCTGTTTTTCAATTTATAGATTCTGTTCTAAGCTTCTCACCAATAGCACATCTATCTAGTGGATTTTCTCTTTTAGCCAGAAAAAAGGCTGGAGGCGAGGTTACGTAACCTCGCTTTCTAGCTCTTTTTAGCTTCGCAAAACAGATTTAATCCAAACTTGTGATAATTAAGTTTTATATTACTGGGTTTAAATCCTGCTTTGACCATAAGTGGCCATAAGTCTTTTTTATCATAGTACATTTTGTGATCATTCATTTCTGACGCTGGGCTAGACCCAAGCTTAAACGCTGAGAATTCAAGAAATTCCTTACCAAGCCAGGTCGGTACATTTACTAAGAGAATTCCATTTTCTTCTAACAGATTAAATGACATTTCCAAAGCAGATAAAGGATCATTTAAATGTTCTAGAACAGACATAATAGCTACAACATTAAAAGATTTATTATTAAGTTTTGATATAGCTTCTTCAACAGGGGATTCAATAAATTGAAATTTTTGAATGTTTTTTAAAACTGGGTTAATAGACACATCTAACCCTACTCCTAATTCTATATATTCTAAGAGAGAATTTAATAATGTAGCATTATACCCACAACCAATATCCAAACATTTAACGGGTTTAGAGAATGTTTGAAAAATTTTCTTCACTCTATGTATAGAAAGAAAAATCCCAAATCTGTCCACTAAAGTCAGCTTATAACCCTCACCAAATGACGAATCTCTTTTTGACATTAGGATTCCTTTTCTCTACTAAGTATAAATGCTTGAAATACTAAATTAAAAAGGATGGTTTGTATTCCAAGGATAATTATTAGTAGTCCTAAAATAACGTGCCATGGTACAAAAAATAATTTATAACCATGTGAAAGCCATTGCATTACGAGTGTTGAAGCTAGTACTGCCCCAAGTAAAAACATAGAAAATCCAATAATCATTCCTTTGGTATAAGTAAAACTATCTGCAAAAGAGTTTGTTTTTTTATTATCAACATATTTATTAAGATTAGTGAATAGTTTTACTAACATTCCCATTTGAATGGATGAAAAACCAAGAACTGATAATGTAAGTCCAAGCATCATAGTACCAATACTAAAAGTAATCCCTCCAATACTTACAGGACCCATTACCTGCATAAGAATTAATAAAAGTCCTAGAAGAAAAAAGAAAAGACCAGGTTTAATTATCATTTGTTCTGGTACATGCAATAACATTACTTTTAAATTGATCCATCCTGCATACCAGGGTGAAAACCAACCCATTCTTTTATGATGACTTTCTCTTCCTTCTTTATCTTTATAAAAGTGTATTGGAACTTCAGTGGATTTTAATTTCAAAAGACTAGCTTTCACTACCATTTCTGAAGCATATTCCCAAGATTGGCTCTGTAAATCAATTTTTTTCAAAGCATTTAATGTCATAGCCCTTAAACCTGAATGAATATCTGAGTAATTAGTCCCAAGAAGTCTATTTAAAATCCAAGTAGTAAGGGGGTTTCCAAAATATCTATGTAAGGCAGGCATTGCACCTTCTTCTATAAAACCCTTTATTCTTGTCCCCATTACATATTCATTTCCCTGATCGAGTTTTTCTACAAACTTATTTATTTCTCTAAAATCATAAGTACAATCAGCATCACCCATAACTACATACTTGCCTTTTATGTGTGGGATAGAGTCTATATAAGCTCTTCCAAGTCCACGTTTAGGAAGAGTTAAAACTCTTGCTCCAAGATTTTTTGCTATTTCAGGAGATTTATCTGTGGAACTATCTGCAATTAATATTTCACCATTTACTTTTGCTATGGAAAGACCTTCTTTTATATTTTCAATGGTCTCAGCTATAGTCTTTTCTTCATTTAGACAAGGAATAACAACGCTTACTTTTATATTTTCATCAGACATTTTTATGAATTTAAAACTATTTTATTTCCCAACATTTGTTTAATTGATCTTGTAAGTGCTTCTTTTGAACTGTATTTAGATTTCCAGCCTAATTTTTTTACTTTATCAAGGTTAAATCTGACTACTGGAACATCACCCTTCCAGCCACGAGAACCTCCAGTATATTCATACTGAACACCTTTTAAACCCATTTCTTCTATTACAACATCTGCAATTTCAGTAACAGTAATGTAATCACCTGTAGCCACATTATAGACATTTACTTTATCATTAGTTTTTTCTGATACAAGTAATATTGCATCTAAAACATCTTCTACGTGAATATAGGATTTGCTTTGATTGCCATCACCTAAAATTAATAATTTTTTTGGATCTTCTTTAAGCTTTCTAATAAAATCGTACCCGACTCCATGAGTTTGATTCTCACCAATTACATTTGCAAAACGAAAAATCCAGGCTTGCATATCAAACATATGGCAAAGAGCACTAATAATAGCTTCTGCACCTAATTTACTGGCACCATACATAGATGTGGGTAAAAGCGGACCAAAATGTTCAGGCGTTTCTGTGTAACCTACATCTCCATAAACTCCACTGCCAGAAGAGTATGCAATTTTTTTTACGTTATTTAATCTCATGGCTTCTACAAGATTATAAGTAGCAATTACACCAAGTCTTAAATCTAAATCAGTCTCAATCATAGCCTTAGCTATGTCAGGATTAGCTGCAAAGTGAAAAACAAAATCACAACCCTTAATAGCTTCTTTCACAGCAGGTAAATCTAATAAATCACCTTTTATAAGTTTAAATCTAGGATTATTTATATGCTTTTCAATATATCCCATTTTCCCAGAACAAAAATTGTCATAAATTACAATTTCATTGTTTGGATCTTTAATAAGCCTATCAGCCATTGTAGATCCTATAAATCCTGCTCCACCTGTAATAAAAGCCTTCACGTATGTTTCCTCACTCCTTGTTTTAAATAGTCTTCTAACATTTCTATGCCATTCCTAGAACCAATCTCATAAAACCTTTGATCCACTTCAGAAGAAGCAAGTTCCCCATTTGCAATAAGATTTTGAAGAGGTTTAGATAAGTCAATAACTTCACTAGGTGAGATTTTTGAAATTACAGATTTTGACATGACTAAGAGTCCATAATCAATATAAATAAGATCTGGATCATCAGAATTCTTTATATACTTTTTAATATTCCCATTTTCTATAGCAATATTACTTTTATCAAAGCTACTATGATTTTTATAAATAGTCATAAGTGCAGGTTGTCTTGACTGTTCAAAAGATTCTTTCACATTTTGATAATTAATAGGAAGATATGAGTCTCCATAAGTAATAAAAAAAACGTCTTCTAGTTTATCAAATGCCTTTCTAACTGCACCGCCTGTACCAAGAAGCTTCTCCCCTTCATAGCTATATGAAACTGATAAACCCCATTTCTTTCCATCACCTACATAGTCTTCAACTTGCTCACCTAAATAACCAATGCAAAGCAAAACTCTTGAAATTCCATTTTCTTTCAGCAAAGATAACTGCCAATCAATAAATGGCTTACCTGAAATGCTAATTAAAGATTTAGGTATGGTTTTAGTCTCAGGCCATAACCTTGTAGCAAGTCCTCCAGCAATAATAACTGTCTGTAACATAAATCTAATTTACCACGTAAGTCCTAGCAAGGATTATTCTGCGACATTATAAATAATATTTCTTACAAAATATTCTCTTAAATGTCCAGATAGTGCTGTCAAATCTAGTTAAGGTAGTGTTACCTATTCGTTCAAAATATTTTATAGGAACTTCTGTATATTTATAACCATGTTTTATACTCCTAATAAATAATTCAACAGGCAAAGCAAGACCAGGGGCATTCCAATCTATAGAATGAATTAATTCTTTAGTATATGCCCTCATCCCACTATGAACATCTGTAGTCTTTATTCCATGTCTTAACCACGTACAAAATGCAAAAAGTCTATTAGCTAAAAAGTTTTCATATGGCATTGCTTTTGGTCTTTTTTCCACCCTAGTAGTATTCACTATGTCATATCCTTCATTTATCAAATTAAATAATTTTGGGATATCTTCACAAGGATAGGTTCCATCACAATCTAAAGTAATAACTACATCACCAGAAGCAGACGTTAAAGCCAATACCATTGCTCTGCCATATCCTTTGGGTGGATATTGTTTTATAACTTTTGCACCATTTTCTTGTGCTATTTCCGCTGTTTTATCAGTGCTACTATCAACAAGAAGAATTTCTGCATCTGTAGCTACAGCTCTTATATCTTTTATCACTGCAGCTACAGCTTTTTCTTCATTCATTGAAATCATTACTACTGAAAGTGTTTTTTTATTTTTATTTTCCATGGGTTTTCCAGATCCTCTTATTTCTCCAAGTTTTCTGCCACGAAGATTAATTGAAATGCAAACAAGCTTTTCCTTATACTACAAATTACTCTTTCTATAGGGAAAACATATTTTAAATAGATTTTATTTAATTTACTTTCATAGATAGACTTTGGATCAACGGGTTGATCTTTTGATTTTTTTTCATTCATAGCACGAATTATAGGTACAAATGCAGTAAAAATCCCAGGGTTAAAATCTTCTTTTATTATTTTTAGATTTGCAGCATGTAAAAGCTTTCTAAAGCTTTCAAGAGTAAAAAATCTTATATGAGTCCTGTCTAATATTCCCGAATCTGAATAATTAAACTGACCAAATAAAATACTTAGCCTAAAATACCACACTCCTATATTTGGGATAGAAATCAAGAATTTACCCCCTGGTTTTAAGTAAGGTTTATATATAGATAAAGTAGAAAATGGATCATAAACATGTTCCAGAATATCAGCAAGAACAATAAGATCAAACTTTCTATCTTTTAAAACTTTTTCAACTTCACCTGCATCAGTAATGTTTGCCAAACAAACTTCATTCATTCTATCTTTTGCAACTTTTAGTGGTGCTTCGCTGCTATCTAATCCTAATACGTGATTTTTTGTATGCTTGAATTTTTCCCAAATAGCCCCATAACCGCAACCAACATCTAATATTTCCACACTTTCTGGAAGTTGATTTGCAAGAGCCAAATTAACATTCTCGTAGTACTGATAGGTTTTATTTAATTTATGCATTAACCTTTGATTGGATTGATGTTGCTAACTTCTTTGCGTGTAAAATACATACATCACTATTCATATATATAAACTGCGCAAACCTTCCCAGTAAACATATGCCTATTTTATCAAAGTAATCATAAATTATCTTTGTGTTTTCATTATATCCAGAGTCATAAACAGGATAAGCATATTTAATATGTTTTATATCAGTTTCACAAATATCATTCTTCTCAATAAACCCTTCTTTAATAAGCCACCCCGTTGTATTATCAATTATTTCTTGATCTGATTTTCCTTCAAATCCTTTTTTTCCATTTGCTGTAATTTCTGCAAAAATAGAAGAACACCCTGGTGGTGAAAGATTATCTGAGAATCCTGCACTAAAACAATATCTATGAGCCAAACTTTCTTTTTCTGGAACATATACAGCAGTCAAATCTGAATGTTTTACTTTATTCAACCCTACAAGCACTACTGCAAGAGAGTTATAACGAAGATTATTCACCGCTTCTATAACTTCATTAGGAATATTTTCTTTTAAAACTTTTATTAGTTTAAATATTGAAAGGGTAGAAACTAAGGTTTCATAAGTATGTTTTGAATCTTTAGTTTCAATTACCCATTTATTATTTTCTTTGTATACAGCTTGTACGTCTTTACTTGTTAGAACTGCTCCTGGTTTTAATTTTGATTCAAAGGTTCTAGTAACAGACTGAAATCCTCCATGAATTGGATAATAGAAATATAGCTGGTGAGTATAACCTTCTGTTTCAATACCTACTGCAGATTTAATTACATCTTCCATAGGAGGTTTTGGTATTCTTTCTACCCATCCCATTCCCATTTCTTCCGGTTTTATCTTCCAAATTTTTTCATTGTAGGGAAGCATATATTTTTCTGATATAGAAGTTCCAAAAGTATAATAAAACCATTCTTTTACATTCGTAGGTTTAGGATGACTGTTTACAACGTAATCTCTGAGACATTCAAAAATGTCTTCTTTGTCTAAAGCATGCAAACCATTTTCAAAAGGATATTTTACAAAACGCTTCTTGAACCAAATTTTATTGCTTCTACGTTTTTTATGAAGATTCTCCCCCATTAAATTTACTTCAAAATCGAGTATCTCTTTATGGGAAGAAAACATAATATGCCCGCCAAGATCATATTTAAATCCATTTTTATCAAATGTTGTACAAAGTCCACCTGCTTCATTATGTTTTTCTAAAATTTCATATTGTTTTATTCCATGCTCATGATCAAGGAAATATGCAAGAGACAAACCTGATACACCGCCTCCTAAAATACCTATAGTCATTTTTATCCTTTATTTTCTTGCTTAAAGCTCACTTTACAATAATACCTGATATTTTATGAATTCATAAAGTAGAATTGAAAACTGATTCAATTATTTTATATTGTTCAGGATTCTGAATCTTTAAACCAGTAAATTGACCTTCAATGGAAAACAATGCACCAAATACAATACTTAAAAACCCAAGAAAAAAGCTAGTAACAGACAAAACTTTATAGTCTGATGATTTTACATTTAGAGAATTAAAACAAAAAAGCAAAAGCACACAAAGCGATAGTAATAAAAGACTTATAAAGTCAGTGACATACTTCATATTTACCCCAAGATAACAAGAAACCGTCAGCATATTAACTATGCCTGAGCCAAATAAACAATAAAACTCAAATTTAGGAAAGGATTTTAATAACTTCTCATCAGTACTCATTACAGCTTTTAAAGAGACCAAACAAATTGCAAACATTAGCAAAAATGGAACTGCATATATAATTCCAGTAGTTTTTGTATAGAACTCTGGCTGAAACTCAAATGAAAAATGTCCATGTCTGATAAAAGGGAAATGACTATCAAAAAATGGAGGGAAAAACAAATATACAAAGCTATTAAATGGCATGGACTTTAAATCAAAAAATTTAGACTTAAACAAATCAAAATCAAGAGCTGAGAGCTGATGCAAATATCCAAAATCTGTAATACTGCCAAATCTAAGGTGGTTATATGAAATCAATAATAATAAAGAAGCAATAAGAGGAAAAGATAAAACAACAATATTAAGAAGATTTTTTTTACTTAAAAAAGATTTGTTTTGGAAAAAATACAAACTTATTATAAAGCCACAAGAAATCAGAAGGTTTGGTCTGGCACCAACAGAAAATGCCATAGAAACACCAGATAGAAACAACAAAAGCAAATTATAAGACTTTGATTTCATTGACATAAAAAGAAAATAAATAGCACTTAATAAAAAAAATGTTCCGCCACAAATAGCCACGCCATAGACAGCAGGTCTTCTTAAAAAATATAAGGTTACATTAGAAAATCCTATTACTAAAATGTTTAAGGGGATTATCCATGGGGGTAGATTTGAAAAATAGTTTTTTTGCATAAATAATAAAATCAGAAAAGAAAGAATTAAAATGCCAAAAGACAAAATTGTTAGAGCCAAGCTGTCTGAAATCCTAAGCCCAGTTAAAAATCTATAGGGCAAATAAATAGCAAAGACTGGAGATGGTCCAAAATACGCATACAACTTATTTTTATAAAAAGAAAGATCTAAAAAGCCATCATCTACATCCATTCTTCTTTCTAACTGATCGAATGTTTGTCTAAACTCTTTATTAAACTCTGGATTAAAAGGATGACTTGCTTTTATTAACTTTTCCGGAACTTTTACAGGTAGATTTAATTGTCTTTTTAAAAATCCATCAGCAAGTACATTGTAATAATTATTATTAGGATTTTTTAAATTGAAATCAAAATAGCCAAAAGTTGCAGTCCAAACATAAAATAACAATATAAAAATTAACAAAGGAAATGTTTTTAGCATTTTTACCTTTTAGTTTCCTACTTGAGCTAAGGTAAGTTCTCTCTGAAGGGATTGCCTTCTGTTAAATACATTCATCATTACTTTTGAACCATCAAAATCAAACCTAAATCTCATTCTTTTAAGACCACAAGCTGACATTGCATTTGTCAATTGTGCTTGTTTTTCTTTAGGGCAATAAAAAAGTATAAAGCCACCACCGCCAGCACCAAGGATTTTTCCGCCAAGAGCGCCGTTCTTCATACCTACTTCATACATTTCATCAATTTGTGAATTTGAAATCTTCGAAGAAAGTCTTTTCTTCATTTTCCAGTGAGTATCCATCAATCTTCCAAATTCATCTAAGTTTCCTTTGGTGATTGCATCTAAAGTTTTATAACCTATTTCTTTAATCTGATGCAAACTTTCTACAACTGCCTGATGTGAAACAGACTTTTTATCCTGAACTGAATTGCTTTGTTCTTTTAAAATTTCAGCTGTAGACCTAGTCGTATGAGTGTAATAAATAAGAAGAGAGCTTTCTAATTCATCAATTACTTCCTCAGAAATACTTGGTCTATCTACTTTGACTTTGCCTTCTTTATCTATATTTAAAATGGTAAAGCCACCAAAAGCTGCCAAATATTGATCTTGCTTACCAACTGGATGTCTTAAAATATTCATCTCTATCTTACACGCTTCTTCAGCAAGCTCTTGCTGAGACACGGAAGTATTTTTATAACAGTGGAGTGCATTTAACAGTCCCACTAAATAACAAGCAGAAGAGCCAAGTCCTGTTCCAGAAGGAATATCAGCCATTGATTGGATTTCTATTGCATTTTTAACTCCCATCAATTTTAAAGCTTCTCTAGCAAGGTCATGCTGAACTTCTTCAACATCAAAAATTTCTTCATATCTGGAATATTTAATTCTAATCATGTCATCAACTATTGGAGTGTTTAAATTAATGTACATGTACTTATCAAGAGTTACAGAAAAAACAAAGCCACCAAACTGGCTATAGTAAGAAGGAAGATCTGTGCCACCTCCACCAAGAGTAATCCTGAAAGGTGTTCTAGTCATTATCATTTTAAATTCCTCCTTCTTCAACAACTCTTGAAGCTACATCAAGAGCATCCTGAGTATCAATAGCTATTACAAAACTTTTTGTTAAATATGCTTTCACTGGAAATCCTTTTATTAAAAGTTGAGGAAAAATATCATTCCCAAAATCAGAGGGTCTTTCAGTGGGTATAAAATCCAAAATTCCATGTTCTAAAACATATACACCAGCATTTACATACCCTTTTATTTTAGTTCTACTCCCTTCTATAAAGGAATTTAAATTATTATTTTGATCAATCGTTACAATACCACCAGCTATTCTAGAATTTAGACTTTTTTCAGGGTCAAAAACTCCAACAGTTGCAATTGCATTATTGATTTTATGAAAACCCATCATATCTGTTAAGTCAATTTCTGTATAGTTATCTCCATAAATCACAAAAAATGACTCTCTGGTAAAAAAATCTTCTATTTTTTTTAGAGCACCGCTTGTCCCCTGAAGTTCTTTTTCATATGAGTACTGAATATTTACTCCCCATTTTTTTCCATCTCCAAAGTAGTTTTTAATCACGTCAGGCATGTAATGAAGGTTAATAAAAATATCTTCTATATTATGTTTTTTTAAAAGTAAAATATTGTGTTCAAGTATGGGTTTTCCATTAATTTCATACATTGGTTTAGGAAGGTCTTTTAAACCAAGCCTTTTTCCTAAGCCTGCTGCAAGTATTAATGCTTTCATTTTCTGTATAAACCCTTAATGATTATAATACGCAAAGGGGCAAAGGGGATTTGTTACAGATAATTAAATATTCTTATAAGATCGCTATACTAAGGGTATAAGCTTACTGAAAGGATTATTTATGTCAGAAAATTATATTAAAACTTATTTAGAACAAACATCAAAAATAGCATCAATGTTAGACCAAAATGAGATTAAAAAAGCTGTAGATATTTTAATCAATACAAGAAGCAACAAAGGTAGACTTTTTATATTAGGAGTAGGAGGAAGCGCAGGAAATTCTTCTCATGCTGTTAACGATTTCAGAAAAATAGCAAAAATTGAATCCTATGCACCGACAGATAATGTCTCCGAGTTAACAGCCAGAACAAATGACGATGGCTGGGATTCCGTTTTTTCTAACTGGCTAAAAGTAAGTAATTTAAATTCAAAAGATACTATTTTAGTTTTTTCAGTTGGTGGCGGAAATGTAGAAAAAAATATAAGCGTTAATCTTGTTACTGCTTTAAAATTAGCAAAAGAAGCAGGGTCAAAAATTATTGGCATAGTAAGCAGAGATGGTGGTTTTACAAAACAAGTGGCAGATTCTTGTGTTTTAATCCCTGTTTTAACCCCTGAAACTGTCACACCACACGCTGAAGAGTTTCAAGCAATCGTATGGCATCTTATAGTTTCACACCCTGACATTCAGCTAAATGAAATGAAATGGGAAAGCGTTAAAACCACGGCAAAAGTTTAAATCGGTTGTATAATTATTATGCTTTAAAGGTCCTATTACTTAAAGGAGTCATCATGTCATCCCCAAGCATTAAAGATTTAAAAATAAAAATATTTGCAGATGGTGCAGAAATTAAGGCAATGATTGAGGCCTATAAAGGTACTTTAGTTAAGGGTTTCACCACAAACCCTACATTGATGAAAAAAAACGGCATTACTGACTACGAAGGCTTTGCTAAAGAAGTTATTAATATCATTCCTGATAGACCGATTTCTTTTGAAGTGTTTTCTGATGAGTTTGATGAGATGGAAGCTCAGGCAAAAAAAATAGCTTCTTGGGGAAAAAATATAAACGTAAAAATTCCTATTTCTAATACAAAAGGACAATCATCTATTCCACTAGTTAAAAAATTATCAGCAGAAGGTCTTTCACTAAACGTAACTGCAATTCTTACTGTTGAGCAGGTAAAAGAAGTTGCTGAAGTTCTAAATCCAAATACTTACAACATTGTTTCTGTTTTTGCAGGAAGAATTGCAGATACTGGGCGAGATCCAAAACCTTACATGATAGAGTCTGCAAAGCTTTTAAAAGGTCTTAAAAATACTGATCTTTTATGGGCTAGCTCTCGTGAGTTATATAACATTTTTGAAGCTGAAGAAACAGGCTGTCAAATTATTACAGTTACACCAGAGATCCTTAAAAAGCTTTCAGGCACAGGAAAAGACTTGACAGAGCTTTCTCTTGATACTGTAAAAATGTTTTATAACGATGCTACATCTGCAGGATTTAAAATTAAAATAGAAAATAAGGTGTAATCACTTCATCAATAAAAAAGATAAATCTTCACTTATATTTTTCAAAGAAATTAACTGCTTTTCAGCTAAAGTATTAAACTCTGAATTAAGAGACAAAATACAACCCAGCTTTTCAAATTCTTTAAATACACTAATACATCCAGTCATACTAGGACTGAGAATATTTGGAGAAATTGGTATTAAAAGTTCAATCTTATGAACACTATGTGAAATTTCCTTATCTAAGAATAAAAATTTACATACTAATCTACAAGAAAACTCATTTTTACCATATTCATAAATTAAAGTATCTAAGTCTCTTCTATTTTCCAATCCATGTTTTTCATTAAAAGTTTTAATAATTACATCAATAATAGAATCTGCAAAATAGTCAGGACCTGAATTAATTTCTATTACTTCTATTTTGCCTACTATTTGGTTATTTCTTGAAGTCAGGCTAAATAATTGCCCTTGCTGGATTAAATCGCTTACATATGAATAAGAATATTCTCTATAAAAATCAAATGTTCTCTTTATACAAACCTTAAGCCACGAATCAATATTAAATTTCTTACGAGCTACTCTTGACCTCATAAGCCACCCCTTACTTTTACCCTTGCATTAGTACAAAGTAATTAGGTCAAAATAATTGATACGTAGTTATATAATGTAAACTTAGGTAAAAATGCAAAAAAACAATGAAAATATTAAAAAAGTTTTACTAGCTTGTTGGCTTGGCTGGCTTTTTGATGGAATGGACAGTTCTCTTTATCCTCTTGTAGCAAATCAAGCTTTTAATGAGTTATTAGGTAAGGATGATCCAAATTTTGGATTCTTAGCATCAGTTATTGTTGCACTGTTTTTAGTGGGTTGGTCAGTAGGTGGTTTTTTATTTGGCTTTCTAGGCGATAAGATAGGCAGAGCTAAAGCCCTTTCATATTCAATACTTACTTATGCAATATGCTCAGGCTTATCAGGATTAGCTTTTAGCTACGAACAGCTGGGATTTTACAGGTTTTTAACTGGTATAGGTATCGGTGGAGAATGGGCTTTAGGAGTAGCGCTTCTAGCTGAGACTGTAGAACCAAAGAAAAGAATCAATTACTCTGCAATTTTAGCTACAGGATTTCCAATAGGGTATTTTATTGCAGTTCTTATAAATCATTTGATTAGTCCTTTTGGGTGGAGGCCTGTTTTCTTTTTTGGTGTAATTCCAGCAATTTTAGTTTTCTTTATTAGAAGTGAAGTCGAGGAACCAGAAGCATGGAAGAAGTTAGAAGTAAAAGCAGGTAGTCCTTTTGAAATTTTTAGACTTGGGAAGAAGTATTCATACAATCTTTTAATTGCTTTTTTACTTGGTACTTCATGCAGCATCGGTTCATGGGCAGTTCTTTTACTTTGGTTTCCTATATGGATTGAGAACTCTTTACATGCGGGGTTAGGAGGAAAAACAATTGCAACATTTACACTTATGATTTTTCATACAATTGGCTGCTATTTAGCAGGATATTTATTAAGTAATTTTAAAAGAAAAAACGTTTTAATGATTTCTTATCTCATTACTTTTATATCTGCATTTTACATGTATAACTTTTTAACAGAATTCAATAATACTGTTCTAATAATTACAGCTATCCTTGGAACTGCATTTGGAGTTTTACCAGCTAGCTTTGCTATCTATTTCCCAGAATTATTTCCAACAAGAGTTCGTTCTACTGCAAAAGGGTTTTGTTATAGCACTGGAAGAATTTTTACGGCCTTTGGGGCCTTATGTAGTGGTATGTTAGTGCAAAAATTTAGTGGGGATATAGGAAAAGCAGCTGCTATTATGTCATTTGTTTTTTTAATTGGAGCAGGAATTAGTTTCTTTGCTCCAGAAACAAATAAAGAAGTATTACCAGAATAAAACCTGTCTTGCAATATATATAAGTTTTTATTTCTCAGAAAAAATGCTATAAATAGTTCGTTAATCGTAATCACAAGCCGTGATAGCTGCTCGGTAGAGCAGAGGAACAAAATCCTTTGTGTCGGGTTTCGAATCTGCCTCGCTATCTTGAAAACTGATAATGCAAGCTCATTAATTTCTACCGTGCCGTGATAGCTCAGTCGGTAGAGCAGAGGACTGAAAATCCTTGTGTCGGCAGTTCAAATCTGCCTCGCGGCAATTTTTATTTATGGGATTTCAGACAAGCTGAAATCTCCTTTAGTCAAGTCTAAACAATTGATCGGATCCGCCGAGTAAATCGGACGGATCCTTTTTATTGTCAATAAGTTTAAAATCCTATTTCTAATTGTATTTGTCTAATTTAGAAGATGCTCTTATTACATATTAATAAGCAATGGTCTCAAGAAAAGGATTTCTTTCATACAATTATAAGTAAAATGCTAAAAAATCTCTCACAAACTCAGATATATCTCATTTTTATTTTATTAACTTCATTTGCAGCTAAATTTATTTATGCTTTTTATTTTACAGATTATAAAAATTACATATTTAGTGACATGGCAGGATATTGGAATAATGGATTAACCAGGTTCAATGGAGATATCTACAATATAGGACTCTATACTCTATTTGCAAGTTTTTATTCTTTTTGTTTAGCTGAACTTTTTAAGATTTTGACTTATTTAAATTTGTTTAATAATAAGTTGGAGATTGCAATACTATTACAAATAGTTTTTGGAACTGTTTCAGTATTTTTTTTATATCTTGCCTCAACACACATTATAAAAAACAAAAAGCTTTGTTTACTGGTTACTTTTTTTTACGCTTTTGCCTATCCAATTATTTATTTAAATGCATTTATTATGGCTGAAAATCTTTCTATTCCAATGACCATAATTTCACTTGGTTTAATTTTAACTTTTTATAAAGACGGTTATATTATGTTCTTAGCTGGCTTAATTCTTGCAGCAGGCGTAGCAGCAAGGCCTTCTACTGGACTTGTTCTTTTTCCTTACATTTTATATATAGCTTTTGCTGAGCGATTTTCAACTAAGTCACTTAGAAACGCTATTATTTTTTCATTAGGTTTTGTTTTAGTAACTGGGCTAGTAGTTATGGAAATCTCTAAGAACTCTCGTGGAGAGGTAAAGAGTCTTTCTGGAAATGCAGGATCACAATTTTTCATTGGGCAATGCAAAGCCCAGCTAGTACACTGTAACCCCCCAGGCTACCATTTCGAAGTAGGGGACCCTGGGCTTCTTGGACATCCAGAGTGGGCAAGAATGAACTTTGAAACCACACACCCTTTTCATGATCAGAAATATTTTTTTGAGCGTGGGCTTCAATGCATAAGATTAAATCCAAACATCTGGTTGGATGATTTCATTTGCTTAAAAGGAATATTCTCTAAAACTTTATTTCCCAGCATGTTAAGTGCTCGGTGGTTTGAGCCCCTTATTAAGATTTCAAACTTCATTATTTTATTTATGACCTTATCAATAGGATTTTTATTTTTTCTAATAAAAGACAAAAGAGTAGAGATAAAAAAAGTTTTATTAATAGCTTCCATTCCTCTTCTTATTATTCTTACTAATTACATTTTTGCTGAAGAGCAAAGATACTATTTCCCGGCATATTTTGCCCTTTACTTAATCTTTTTCACAATCTTAGATCACATAAAATATTATTATAGAGAAGCAATGATTTATTCTGTTTTAGCATTAATAGCAATGAGTTATATTTTATAAATCGGATTTTAGCCCCCAATAAAAGACCTTGTACTAACACTTACTACATTTTTACTCACTAATTTTGAGTTAGGATCATCAGGAATACTGTTTACTGTTTGACTTTCATTTTGTCCTCTAAAACAAAAATTAGGTACACTTCCTTCAAAAATCACTATGTCCCACTTCCTACTCATATTAAAAGTAATTGGATCAGAAGTAATTTCTCTTAAAGGATGGACATTAGGCTTTGGGCAATCTATTCCAGCTCCAGCATCTTGAGCTTTCATAGAATCAAAAGCATCTTGCCTACAACTAATAGGAGTATCATATCCATTTGTTCTAGTTACACTTAATTCTAATTCTGAACCTTGATCAGTAACATTTTTTACTCTTAAAAGTACACTTGCTAAAGTAGCTTGTCCTTCTACTAAATTAACATTCCACTCATCTCCAGAGTGGAGGATATGAGGTAGCTCATATTCTAATGTTTTTCCAGGAATAATATTAACTAGGGGTCCCACTTTTTCCGGTGGAGTCGGTGGTGGAATTGGAGCACCTGTTGATTGCACAGGACTAGGAACTACTGTTGAGGTAGATTTAAATGAAGGGAATGATGAGCCTCCACTTCCTATTCTCACATCTCCCATAAAACCAATCTCCTAATTCCATACTAGCTTTTTTAAGAGTGAAAAACTCTTAACCTAGATAAAATTTATTTAATAATCTATCTAAGATCAATCAAGCCTAAACCCGCTCTGCGAAGTAAATTAGGAGGACCTTCCCTATCAATTCTGACAAGAGCCCTTTTAGCAAGTACACTAAAGCCTGTAGCATGAGTGTGATCAGTTGCAAGCTCAGCAAGTCTTCTAACTCCAGGTATAGTATGAGCTCCTCTTGTATGTAAACCATCACGAGCTATTTCTCTTAAAATATCACTAACATGGGTTATTGCATCAGGTCTATCAAGCCTTAATCTTTCTAACAGAGGTCCTTCAGCTAGATTTAAAGAAAATACTCTTGGTACTGTTAGGAGAGTAGGGTTAGGGCGACTTACCACTGTATCAGCTCCCCATTCTGCACTAGCCATCTCTCTAACTACTGCACTATCACTAAACCAAAGATTTGCACCAGGAGGTCCATTTAATATAATTCTTTTTCTTGCTTCTACAACCAATGCACGAACAGTGCTGTTATCATGCCTAGCATGACTTTGTATTGCTACAGCTACTTCTGGTGTATGAGCTGCTTTAGGATAATGCCCATTACGAATAGCCGTTAGAGTCTGTATAAGAACTCTTGAGCCATCACCTTTAGTATTTAATAATTCTACTAAGCGATCTCTATCTGGAACAGGTTGTGAGCTTGGGACCTTTCCAGAAGGACTTAAACCACCTACTCCTGAATCAATTACTGTCATAGTTTTAAACCTTTTCTTTAATTATAATTTTCTTACATTTCTAGCTTAAATGAAATTTTTGATTTTCTCAAGGGAATTAATGCTTAATTAATGTTTGATGGATTAATTTTATTTAATGTATATCTAAACCTCTATCTCAATTCCTATGGGGCAGTGATCAGAACCCATAACGTCTGGCATGGTAAATGCTTTTTTTAATCCCTTTAAAAGATTAGGTGAAATAAAAAAGTAATCTATTCTCCAACCCACATTTCTTTCACGAGCACGGGTTATCGTATCCCAATACGTATAGTGTCCATTCTCTTTAGTAAACTCACGGAAAGTATCTACATAGCCATGTTCTACTAACTTATCCATCCACTCTCTTTCAATGGGCAAGAAACCACTGCTGTTTACATTTTCTTTAGGACGAGCCAGATCAATTTCTTTGTGAGCAGTATTTACGTCTCCACAGATAATAATCTTTTTTCCTTTGTCTTTTAACTTATCTACAAAATCTAAAAACTCATCATAAAAACCAAGTTTGTATTTCAATCTTTCATTATCTCTTTGCCCATTTGGAAAATAAATATTAAAAAGTACAAAATCATCAAAGTGATGAATAAGAATTCTTCCTTCATTATGATATTTGTCTGAACAAAAAACAGTTTCAGTTTTTTTAGGGTCTATCTTAGAAAAGGTAGCAACTCCACTATAACCTTTTTTTTCTCCACTACACCAGTATGTTTTATAGCCTTTGGGATTTATAAGATTATCGCTTAATTGTTCTATATGAGCTTTAGTTTCCTGAACACATAAAATGTCTGGGCTTTCTTTATCTAGCCACTCTAGAAACCCTTTTTTTTCCTGTGCTCTAATGCCATTTACATTCCAGGATAGAAGTCTATATTTTTTCATAGTTTTATTTTACAAAGAAATTATGACTTATGCATTTTTTATTGCTCACCATATGCCTTTCGCTCCCTTTCCCGCCTAAAGGCACACGTCCGCTACAGGCATATGGTTCGCTTTATGCATAAGTCCATGCAAAAAAAAAAGACGCCTAAATAGGCGTCTCTATAAATCTATAAACTAGCTACTATGCTAATACTCTAAAAGGATTTCCATCAAGTACTCTTGATGATGCTGCTGAAGCAACTTGAGCTACAAAATTAGGATTTGATTGTATTCTTCGTGCAGCAATGTCTGCTCGTGCTGGCATAATAACTTGTTGGTTTTGAGCTTGTGTTGCATAAAATCTTGAAGCTGATAACGAATATTGAGCATGAGCAAACTCTTCTGCTGATTGCGCCAGTACAGCATTTTCTAATGCTACAGGTGTTTTATGAGCTGGACTTTGAACTGCTCTAACTGGTTGAACTCTTGCTCTAGTTCTTTCTTCTCTAAGTAATTGCAAAGCAGTTTGTGCTTGTGACAAACCTGGAATAATTTTACTTATTGCTAAACTTCCTGACATAGGTACATATTGTGCATTAAACACGTACAGAAGTCAAGAATTAAATGAAAAAAGATTTAGTATTACCCATTGAGACTCCATACACCCCTGAAGGCGAGGTTACGTAACCTCGCTTTCTATCAGAAAAAGAAGCATAGAATACATGCCAAGCAATAAAAAAAAGCATAAATCCTGGTTAAATTAAATACATGAAAAAGCTAGCTCTCCTTTTATTTAGTACTTTAGTCCTATTAGATGGAGCTGCTTTTGCTAAGGATTTTAAAATCGATACGCCTGCTGAAGCTATCTTCGCATACTTCCCATCTCCAGCCACACTTAGATGTTTAAATCACAGTGACTTAATTAAAAAAAACAGAAAAGCAGAAATTAGTAGAAAAGCAAAAATTGATGGGGTAGATGTAGAAGAAACAATATTTATCCATTCTTCAGCTAATAAAGTCAAAGGAACTGGAAGTTTAACTTCAAAAGATTTAATTGTTCCATTAAAAATAAATACAGGGATTTTCAATGGTTCTCGAAAATCAAAAAAAGCTTCGTTTTCATTTGATGATTTGAATCCTATAAATGCTCTTCAGGAGTTAGTAGGTATACAAAAAAGAATAACTATAAAAGATAAGATAGGAAATCAAGATTTAAATTACACTACATACTTAAAAAAGACAAAAGGAAAAGTAGGAAAAGATGATTACAATATAGAAATTACAGGGCAAGACATAGGTAGAAATGGTCAGCTTATGTATTTAATTTCAGGGACTGGAAATATAGGAATAGATACAATAACTATTAGTGGAAAAGAAATAGAAAAAGATAATTATGTTTTAAATGAAAAATATGGAAATTTAAAGGTTTTTACAAAAGTTACAGTCTTTAATTAAATATATTTAATAATCCATCAAAGTATCAAAACCTGGGATAAAAGTCCCTTTTATAAGCATGGACGTAAATCCTAATTCTCCTGCCATTCCTCTGGGTAAACCTTCGTTTAAACCAGTAGAGAGTTCTGGCCATCCAGCGCCACAGCTAAGTACGAGCCATACTACTTCCGTGGCGTCACAAGCCGTACAAGCATTAATAGGTTTAAAGGGTTCAGCAGACAAAGAAGTCATTATAAGTGCTATGGAAATATCCATGAAAGCTTGGGCAAGCACTGTATGCGAAAGATTAGGATTAGATATAAACATTGTAGAACCCTTATTACCAAAATTAGTAGATTCCTCTGAAATTACCAGACTACAAGCAAATGATATAAACACTCATCTTGTTAAAGTATCGCCAGAAAAGCAGGAACTAGTATTAAAAAGCTTACCTGAATATCTTTTACCTTGTTTACCAGAAGAAACTTTAAAAGTGGCATTCACTGATAGTGAAATAGAACAAATAAAACTTTCACCAGCTGATAATCCTCATATTGCTGCTGCATATTATTCAAGTACTCATATAATAGGCTTTAATGAAAAGAACATAATACAAGCTGGTGAAATCTCTGGTCCTGAATTAGGCGCACATGAAATGAATCATGGGCTAAACTCACTATTTAGAAGTATGCTTTCTCCTAAAGATTTAGAAAAGTCTGTTATTGAAGGATTGAAAGATGAAATTGTAAATGGTTCACTAGGTGGTATAGGACTAATCAGTAGAGGTTATCCCACTTTTATTCCTGACATAGGAATGAGAAGTGAGCTAGGAAATCTTTTTGAAGAATTAGCTCAAAACAAAGATGATGAGAGGTTGTTTATTGATGAATTTAAAGATGGGTCTGTAAAAATAGATATTCCAAAATTAAGTGATAAAGGAAAGGCTTTCGTACTTGATATAGCAAAAAGACATCCTGCCTTCATGGAGTTGTGTTCAAACGATGAGACCACTGCAATAAGCCTCTTATCAAGAATGTTTATAGATCTTTTATTTAAATTTAATATGGCAAATGGTCAGATCACTAGCGGTGCACCAAGTATCACTTTAAAAGAAGAACTACTAGGTAGTTTACCTAGTCATGAAAGAGAAGAATTGAAAAAAGCTATTTATGCAAATCCTCCTGCTTTAGAATTTGCAAAAAATTCTGCTCGTAAATATTCAGAAGTACAGCAATCAGGAATCCTTATTCCTCACATTACAAATAGTCCCGTATTGTACATTCAGTATGCATTTTGTAATGAAGAAATTGAAAGCTATATAGCAGGAGCAGCGAGTAAATTGGCTACAGGAGATAACAACACTGAAGAAATTGGGAGATTAAGCACTACAATCGATCTTTTTAATACTGGGAAAGAATATGTAGAAAAACTTCGTTCACTTAGCCTCCTTCCACAAAATTTAGAACTAGCAAAACATAGAATGCATCTTATAGCTCTAAGACATGAACATAGTGAGGAGCTTAGAAAAATAGAACTGTTTATTGAAAAAGAAGTTAATCCGCTATCTACAACTATGCACGAATTAGAAAATGCTGAGCAAGATGACAAAAGATTTAGACATCCAATAGAACATAGCTCATCATTTAAAGGCAGCATAATTATTTCTGAATACAATGAAGAGAAATATTCTGAACTTAGACAGCATAGAGATAGCATTTTAGAATGCTTAAGAAAAAATGGTCATCCCTGCCAAGAATTAACAGAGGCAACAGAAAAAGAGAAGCAGCTATTTGGAGAAATAAAAAAAGCACAAGAAGGATTAACTGAAGCTGATTTTTACCCAACTGCTTGTATTAACGATGAGGCTATATTAAAAGAAGTAGAAGATTTAGAAAAGAAATTGATAGAAATACAAAGAACTGCTCAATTTCATTCATTTAAAGGTTTTCAACCTCTTATATATAAAAAACCTTCAACAGCAACTTTCTCAGAAATTAAAGTAATTCCAATAGATGACTTACCTCCTGAAATTCTTGCAAGATTTAAAGCTGCACAAAGTTAATGTTTATAAACTTTGGAACTTTTGTACATTTGTACAAGTCTTGTGTTAATATGAAGGGATAAGGAAATGCCTTACCCCTAAATAAAAATATGCTTGCTTTAACTCCAAACCAAAAAGACTTTCTAAATACTCTTAAAAAGCAGTACAGAGACGGTCCCTTGCCATCTATAAGGCAAATTGCAAAAGACTTAGAGTACAAGTATCACAATTCTGTACAAAATTATTTGGAGGCACTTATGTTTTCAGGAATGGTAAAAAAAATAGACAGTTTCTTATATTTAGATAAAAAGATGTTTGGGTTAAAACTTTTTGATAGTAGGATACCAGCTGGCTTACCAGCAACTGCGGAGGATAGCTATGAAGTATTTGATTTTGAGAATTACATGCACGCTAATGAAGAAAGATCTTTTATGTTACGTGTATCGGGTGATTCGATGATTGACGCTGGAATCTATGATGGAGACTTAATAATAGTAGATACCAAGATTCCAGCTACACATGGATTAATCGTAGTAGCCATTATCGATGGAGGCTACACAGTAAAATACTTAAGAAAGAAAGGGAGTACAAATTACTTAAAAGCAGCAAACCCTAACTATAAAGATATTTACCCAGAAAATGAATTTAAAATAGTTGGAGTAGTAACAGGATCTATAAGGAAATTTTAAAAGACTGAGAGAACAATAGCTGCCAAGATCTTATTGGGAGGGACACGGGTGTGTGCCTCCATCTCTCTTTTTATTTATTAGAACCTTATAATTATCATATTCTTATTGAAAAACAGTCTTTTTGCAAGTTTTAAACTACACTTAACAACAATATAGTATTAAGCATATAAGATTAAATACATGAATTTTAGAAAATTAAATATTTTTATTTTAGTAGCTATTTGTACAATTACTTTTTCCACAAAAGCAAATGCACAATACTTTAGCGATGGTAAACCTGTTTTTGTAGAAATTTCTACTGAATGGTGTTTTGCATGTAAGATGCTAAAGCCCGTAGTCGAACAATTAAAAACTGAATATGTTGGTAAAGTAAATTTTGTAAGCCTTGATCCCGGTAGTGAAGAGAATCTTATTAAATCACAAGCTCTAGCTCAAGGTTTAGGAATATCTGATTTTTTTAATGCTAATAGAAATGCATTCCCGACAGTTGGGATTTTATGTTCAAGCTCTGTATCACCTGAAAAACTTATTGTAGGAGCAAATCCAATTGAAAGTTACAGATTAGCACTCAATACGACTTTAATTAGCTCTGGGTTTTGTAGTTTAAATAACAGTTCTCAAGTAACAAATAATAGTAATAATGAAGAACAAGAAAGACCTAAAGAAACAGACTTTCCTCAAATACTAACAACTAGACCAGATGAAACTACTCACTCAGGAAGACCAGATGAATTGAAATTTTGGAAACAAGGAGAAGAGGTTCCTGCTTCTGAATATTATAAATTTTTGATATTACCCAAATGTAGTCCAGGAAATAATATAGTCTGTAGTAATGCAGTCGCGATACCAGCTACACCTATAGCACCAATTCAAAACACACAACTTTCATCATCTAATAATGGATCTGCCCCAGTATTTAAACCCTGGAATCCAAATGCTACAAGAAATGAAAAGGGATTCATCACAGTTGGGAAAAAATAAAAAATGAAATTTAAACTTCTTTTATTAACGACATTGTTTACTTTCACACAAAATGCATATGCATCTGACAATCCTTTATTTGTCACCATTACATCTAAATATTGCTCTACATGCAAAGAACTTGATCCTGTAGTAGAAGAATTAAAATCAAAATATGATGGGAAAATTACTTTTATAAAACTTGATGTTTCGTCAAAAGATTCTATTGAAGCAGCAAAGGATACAGCCAATCAATATGGTATTAGTAATTTTTATGAGAAAAACAAAATGTCCATTCCAAGAGTTGGTTTATTTTGTACTGGTGCAGAAAAGCCAGAGAAAAGTTTTTTAGGTGAAACTAATAAAGAAATTTATGAAGAAGCCGTAAGTGATCTTTTAACAAATACAGCTAAGGTTTGCGTGAAGTGACTTTGTCATTGCGAGGAGGGCAAAGCCTGACGAAGCAATCTCATAATGCAATATTGGTCGACTGAGATTGCCACGCCCTTCATTTCATTCAGGGCTCGCAATGACAATTGTAGATTCCCATTCCCATGAGAATAAATAAAAATAAAACACGGAGTTGATTTCTCTTCCCCGTGTTTTAGATTTTTTATAGACGATCGAAACTACGCAAGGCGCTTATTAACGAGCTTTGTCATTTCGAACATGTTTACTTGTGCTTTGCCACCAAATACTTTTTTGAGGGCAACGTCTGCATTGATCATTCTTCTGTTCTTTTTATCTTGAAGATCATTCTTCTTGATATAAGCCCAGAGTTTTTTTGTAACTTCAGTTCTTGGAAGTGGCTTTGAACCCACTACTTCTGACAATGCTTCATCTGGTTGAAGTGGCTTCATGAATGCTGCATTTGGCTTTCTAGTAGTTGTTTTCTTAGCTGGCTTCGCTTTAGCTGCTGCTTTTACTGTTTTCTTAGCTGGTTTCTTTGCTGCCATGTTAACGATCTCCTTCTTTTCTTATTACGAAATGATTTTTTTATTAGAATATTTATCTATAATCACTTCGTATTTAACTGGGTTTTCAATGTACCTTACTCTCTATAGAAGCTCAGCACATCTATACCTCTCCTGTGATTATATCTCAGAGAAACGATATAGCATAGGGGGGGCGCATGAGTTTAATATACTGCTGAAATGTCTAAATATGTCTCGTGTAGTTGTGCAAAAGTTACTGGCTCTGGGCCGTATTGAGAATGAAGTGATTGTGCCTGACCTGCCTGATGCCAAGTATATGTTAAGAATATCACTGTAATCATGGTGAAAAGTAGTCTTGGAAGCATTTTTATCCTTTTTTTTACTTGATATTGAATATACCCAAATGACATAAAAAAAATCACTTTTTTATATTTTTCTAGTTTAAAAATTGAATCTTGATAATTAAGACACAGAGCTGGCTTAAAGGTTTCTAATAAATTTTTATGCTGTGCAGGATTATTAATTGTTTTCAATTGTCAGGGTAAAACCTATAAAAACTGTCCTATATCTTCAAAATTAGTAGTTTTAACCTTCCTTTAACTACTATCAGATAGATTAACTCTAACTCAAAGAGAGTGTTTATTTACTGGAGAAAAAATGGGTAATCCTTATTTAAGAGTAGCAATAGACAATGCAAGATCTCAGCAAAGTGAACTGAGTGCACAAAAAGATGCTATAGGAAATAAAATAGCTGATGTAATTCTTTTGAAACGCTTTTTTGCTACTTGGGATGAAAAATCTTATAGTGATGCTCTTGAGACATTACCTGTAGACAATCTTGAAACACCAAATACAGATGAAGGAGTTTCAGAAGAAGAGTTTCAGGAAAAAGCTTCAGAGATCATTGGAAAATCCTGGGATGAGCTCAATTCTGATGAAGAGACAGCCACAAGCGTTGCATTTCTTGTAGGAAAAGTAAGAGAATACATTGGGCAACAAGCCGCCATACAAAATAGGGTTGATAATGTAGATAGTGATATAGCGAATTTAACTGCTTTGCAAGAAGCTGAAGCAAATGATCCAAGTAGTTCTAGTGGTGATATCCCAAGTGGACCTTCATAAATTTAACTATTTTAAAAAATCAATCATTGTATGAAAAGCTGCTATTGCTTTGTCTTTAATTCCTTGTTTATAAATAACTTCAATTAAATCAAAATAAGCTCTTGCTTTTCCTTTATAGGGATACCACCATACATTTTTAGGTCTAAGAGAAGGGATAAAGCCTTGATCTACGCTGATGTGTTTAGCACGAGTATAGTCATATATAGTAGAACTACCATATCCACTTTCTTTATATCCTTGCCAAGGACAATCTGGATGAGCCTGCTGAAATAAAGAATCGTTTACCCATACTGTGCCACAATTTAAGCTTCTAGCTATCTTACTGGCTTTTTGCAGATCTGAAGACCAAACACTTCCTGCAAGTCCATACTTACAATCATTAGAAAGTTTAATGGCTTCTTCTATAGACTCAAAACTCATAATAGGGATTACAGGTCCAAAGGTTTCTTCATTCATTACTTTCATAGAATGATTAACATTAACTAATACAGTAGGTTGAAAAAAGAAACCCTTACCTTCTAACCTTTTTCCACCAGCAAGAACTTTTGCTCCTTTACTTACAGCATCTTGAATTTGATCTTCAATTTTTCTTACCTGTTCTTCATTAATAAGAGGACCTACATCTGTTTCTTCATCAAGCCCATTTCCTACTTTTAATTTTTTTACTTCGTTAGTAATTTTTTCTGCAAATGTCTCATAAACATCTTTTTCTACATAAACTCTTTCTATTGATGCACAAGCTTGTCCACAGTTTGAAATGGCGCCCCAGATTACACCTTTTGCAGCAAAGTCTAAGTTTGTGTTTTTTAGAACAATTGCAGGATCTTTCCCACCAAGTTCAAGCATACAAGGAAGCAATTTCTCTGCACATTTTTTTGCTATGCCTCTTCCTATTTCTACTGAGCCTGTAAAAATAACCTTATCAATATCACTATCAATGAGTGTTTCTGCTATAGAACCACCGCCATAAATTACATTTGCAACCCCATCAGGCAATTTCGCTTCTTTTAAAATATCTTCTATTTCTTTTCCTACCATTGCAACAACACTGGAAGGCTTAAAAACAAAAGTGTTTCCAGCAATAAGAGTTTTAGTAATTGCTGAAAGAGGAAGATAAAAAGGAAAATTCCAAGGTTCAATAATAGCCATAACACCAAGAGGTTCATATGACATGAAACTTTTTATAGTAGGATAAAACGGTCCAAGAGGAATGTTTTTATCTGCAAAAACTTTAGGGCTTTTATTAATAAAGTGTTCCATGACCTGTAGAGCTGCTGCTATTTCAGTGAGATACGACTCAGCAAGGGGCTTTCCATTATTTTTAGTTATTACTTCTGCTATGTGTTCACGTTTTTTTATTATGATGTCATAAATATTTTTTATGTACTGAGCTCTTTTTTCTACACCTATACTGCTCCAAACACTAAAAGCTTCTCTGGCTTTTTTTACTTTCTCTTTTACATCGTTCTGTGATGAAAGAGAAATATTAAAAATATTTTCTCCAGTGGCTGGATTTATGACTTCAATTTGTGCTGTGGTAGTAGGCATGATTGTATTGTAGAATATATCGTTGGTCTTGGGTAAGAATCGTTAATAAGACATACATAAAGGAAGATTTATAAAGTGATAGATAGATATAGTAGGCCTGAATTAAAGCAAATCTGGTCAGAAGAAAATAAATACAAAGTCTGGTTAAATGTAGAAATTGCTGCAACTGAAGCATTGAGCGAACTTGGACAGGTGCCTAAAGAGGCTATAAAAATAATAAAAGAAAAAGCTACTTTTGATGTAAAAAGAATTGAAGAGATAGATAAAGAAGTTCATCACGATGTAATTGCATTTCTTACTTCTGTAAATGAATCAATTGGACCTGAAAGCAGATTTTTACATCTTGGAATGACGAGTTCCGATTTAATTGATACCAGCCTTGGAATTCTTTTAAAGCAAGCTGGTGAGAAAATTCTTGAAGAAACAGATAAACTTTTAATTACTTTAAAAAATAAAGCACTTGAACACAAAGATACTATATGTATAGGAAGAACACATGGAGTACATGGTGAGCCTACGACTTTTGGTTTAAAGGTACTTAGTTATTATGATGATTTAGTTAGAGCAAGAAAAAGATTTGAAGGAAGTATAGAAGAATTAAGTGTAGGTATGTTTTCAGGTGCAGTAGGCACTTATGCAAACTTTAATCCAAAAGCAGAAGAGATTGTATGTAAAAAATTGGATTTAAAACCTATTTCGATCTCTACACAAGTCATAGGAAGAGATAGACATGCTAAATATTTAAATGACTTAGCTATTATTGCAACTATTATTGAAAGAATAGCTCTTGAAATTAGACATCTACAAAGAACAGAAGTTTTAGAGGTAGAAGAGCCATTTTACAAAGGTCAAAAAGGATCTTCTGCTATGCCACATAAAAGAAATCCGTGGAGATCAGAAAATTTATGTGGATTAGCTAGATTAATCAGATCATATGCAATGGTTTCCATGGAAAATATTCCTCTCTGGCATGAAAGAGATATCAGTCATAGCTCTACTGAAAGAATGATGCTCCCAGATGCTACATCATTAGTAGACTTCATGCTAGATAGAATAAATGTAATTATGACTGACTTAAATGTCTATCCAGAAAACATGATTGAAAATATGTTTAAGTTTGGTGGAGTAGTGTTTTCTCAAACGGTTCTTTTAAAATTAATAGATAAAGGATTAGTCAGAGAAGAAGCATATAAAATCATCCAAAAAAATGCACATGCTGCCTGGAATAAAAAAGATGGAGACTTTAAGAAAAATCTTTTAAGTGACTCTGATGTGACTAAAGCTCTTTCAAAAACTGAAATAGAAGAATGCTTCGACCCTAAACGACATTTAAAAAATGTTGATGTGATTTATGAAAGAGTGCTTGGGAAGGTTAAAGAGGCTGTAAAAGCCTAAATTAGCCAGCTCTTCTGAAGTATTTGATTTTAAGTCTATTTTATGATTTAATTCTAGTAATTTCATGAGAATCTCATTAACTGAACAAGACGGTGGAAAAGCAACTTTAGTATTGCCAGACAGGGCAACTGCAAAGAAGTTCACTATTGATGCTAATGGTTTAGGAAAGCTAAATGCACTAACAGATTTAAAATTTTCAACCGCTGGAGATAATGGACATATTGAAAGAGATGGTGATAGTTTTGTTTTTAGTCCACAGGTACAAACCATTAAGCTATCAAAAGTTAATGAAGTTAATCCTAATGCAAGATTTATAATTTTTGGAACTATAGCACCTGGTTCAAAACTTACTTCCTTAGTTATAACTGAATATCAATATGATGGGCATTTTAATGTAGCTGATTCATTTACTGAAACCCCTGATTCAGTAAATCTAGATGATCTACAAATTATTGCTATTCTTGCTGAGGGCACTCCCATGCCACTTACTAGTACTGGAAGAACACAAGAACATCTTGCAGCAATGAAAGCAGCTGAAATTATACATGGGAAATACAATCTATTTCTTGAAACATTTGACTGGATGTGTCAAGAAGCAGCCCCTCAAAATTCCCGTGAAACTCTACAAACAGGAGTCAGAGAAGTTGATAAAACATACCTTCGTAAGGCAACACCAACACCCCAAACCCTACTTAGAGAAAAAGATTACCTTCAGAGTGTAGAAATCCCCCCTGAAGAATATGCTCCAGGCATAAGAGATAAAATTATTACTTATTGCATGAATAATCCCGATGAAGACACTTCTCGAGATCTTGGTTTAAATAAGTCTTTAATAGATGATGATGTTTTTAACAGACTAAGATGTGAGCTTATAAATGGTGGTTATCAAATTAACTCTCCTTTCTCTGTTTCTATAGCTAGAAATAAGGCATTTTTAAATCATCCCGACGTCGATATTGTTTTAGAGTCAGTAGAGCGTAATCCAACCTCAGCATTTAGCGTAGAGTTTTTACTCCAACGTGAGGAGTTAACAAAATTAAAAAGCTTAGATATAGAAGAAGCTAGGGCTTTAAATATAGACCCTGCAAATATAAGACTTAGAATTGAGATTCTTGAAGAAGGGTTTAAAGAAGAAAATCATAATAATGACGTGTTTTATGAATTAGGTAAAAAAAGAAATCTCCTTAAGCCTGGAACTGTTCGTGATGCCTTTAAAAAAGCTAAAGAATTTCCTAATTGTACTTTAAGCAAAGGACTTGGTTCAAATCCTGATATTACTGGTAAATTACTTAATAGATTAGATAAAAGACTCTTACTGGAATGGGCAGAAACAAATTCTGAAACTGAATTTGGAAAAGGATTAATAGAACTATTGAGTACTGTTAGTGTTCCTAAAGTTAGTGTTCCTAAAGTTAGTGTTCCTAAAGTTAGTGCTCCTAAAGTTAGTGTTCCTGCAGCATCTGATCAAAAAGAATCTGAAGTTTCATCTCCAGCTTTACTTGAAGATTCACCTGAAACTCCTGAGACACGAGAAACTTCTCCAGAAGGTGAAAGAAGAGCAAGTCTTTTAAGTGAAGTAAAAGTCTGCCTTACTAGCGATAGACGAATAAGCAGTACAGGAGGATTAAATTTATTTACAAGCGATGAAAGAATTAGTGTTATAGAATTAGCAAAAGCTGCAGAGGCAGAAAATGCTGCAGCATTTCAACTAGGAAGAACCTATGAAATTAGAGAAACCTCTCGAGGTGTTTTTGATATTGATCTCTATTTGTGGGCATTAGAAAATTTAGATCATAATCTTTCAAGAGGTTTATTGCAAATTGGCTCTGTAAAAACTGAAAAGCCCTGCTCTGTGCAGATGAAAAGGGATGCACTTGAAGGGCTTAAAATTGCTACAAGTGAAAGAGAATTAGATGTTACTCAACAAGCCAGATATACAGTTATTCTTTCTTCTATGGAAGCAGATTTAGAAAGATCTGCTAAACAATCTGTTCAACGTACTAAAGAACGACTTCCCAAAGTTAAAACAGCAGAGGTTGCACGACGTTCTCGTCGTCTCACACCGCTAGAAATACTTGCTGGGGTAGGAATAAATCGATCAACAATAGTACCGGGTTAGAAGAAATATCTTCTTCATTTTTCCTACTACATAAAAAATCATGCTAATTATTCTTTGAAAATTCTATTTAATACTTTAATCAATTTTAAATAAAATTCATAAAAAAACCTTTCGAAATACTTATTACAAGCTATTTCTTCTATATCTTTCTTCTCTCTGCTATCATAATTATTATGAGTAAAAAACCACCTAAGGTATTAGTAGTTAGTTTCGATGGCGGAGTATGGGCAAACTTAAAACCCATTGCTGAAGCTGGCATTATGCCAAACCTTCAAAAGCTTTTAAAAGAAGGAAATAGTGGTGATTTAGAATCTACGATTCCACCAGTTACACCCCCAGCATGGACTGCATTTATGACTGGTTGCAATCCAGCTAAAAGTGGTGTTTTTGATTTTTATGAACATCAAGAAGGTTCTTACAAACCTAGTCTAACTACAAATAAATCTATCCAGGTAGACACTCTCTGGAAAATACTTTCAGATAGTGGACTTAGAGTAGGAATTATAGACGTGCCTATAAACTATCCACCACCAGAAGTAAATGGCTTTATAGTTTCAGGATGGGAAAGACCTAGCAATAAAAAAGTTTTTACTTATCCAGCTGACCTTGGTCCAAAATTAATTGAAAAACTCGGAGACTATCCTATTTGTCTAAGAACCTTTGATAGACAAGGTACTAAAGACATTGATTTTTTAAATAGCTTAATAGATATAAGTAATAAGGTTAGCTCTGCTGCATGCTATTTACTGGATGAAGAAAAAACTGATTTCTTCATGGTTCATTTCCAGACTACTGACATCATTCAACATAGTTTTTGGCCTCAAATAGCTACTTTTGACTTTAACAGTGAAGATCCTGTTATGAAAAAAATCTGGGAATTTTACAGTAACTTAGATCAACATCTTGGTGAAATAAAATCAAAAGGTGGAGAAGAAACTACATTCTTACTAGTTAGTGATCATGGATTTGGTCCAGTTAAAAGAAGAATGGCTACAAATATCTGGCTAGTTGAAAACGGCTATTTAAAATTAAAACAAGACATAAATACTCAGATTCAAACACAAGTTAAAAGCACTGCTATTAAGATGATTCATAAAGTAGATGCTCTTGCCAGGTTAAAAAATAGAATTAAAGTTAGAAAAGAAGAAGATGCTGAGCAAAGAGTAATAGTCCCTCGTGGCTTTGATGCTATTGACTATAAAGAATCCAGAGCATTTGGTGGAATAGGAACTGTATATGGAACTATCCAGCTAAATCTGATAGGAAGAGAACCAGAAGGAATCGTCCCTCAAAGCGAAGCCGAAAGCTTAAAAGATGAAATTATTGGAAAGCTTATTAATGTAAAAGATCCAATGTCTGGTGAGACGTTTTTAGAATCTGTTAAAAGAAAAGAAGAAGTGTTTAACGGACCTTTATTAAACAAAATCCCAGATTTAATTCTTATTCCTAATAAAGCTTTTTTCCTCTTTCCTGGTACCAATGAAAAAGAGCTTTTTCATGAAGCACATAGTTTATCTACTGGCAATCACGTAAAAGAAGGAATTATTGCAATTGATGGGCCTTTAAGCAATAAAATTGACCTTAACAATGCAAAGATTGTTGATGTTTTACCTACCATTTTAGAGATTTTTGGACTAAAGAAACCCGGGTACGTAGATGGTAGTAATTTACTAGAAACGGTTCCCATAGGATAAATTTCCCTGGGAAATTCTACTTTTTGTTAAATTGACCTCCTAAAGAAAAGTTACAAAAATCAATAGTTTTAAATGATTTAAACGTTAATCAAAAAATTTAATAAAACTTTTATCTTAAATTTTGATTAAGCATTGACAAAGACTTCGTTAAAAGAATATATTTGAAGTATAAGATATTAAGAGCTGGTTAAGGAAACAAGTGAAGAAATAAACGTCCAATAATAAGTCTTCAATAAATAACAAGGGAAGTAATCATGAATCCATTTACAAACCAATTAGCATCTAAAGAAACTATAGAATTAATGGCTAGATTTTTTGAAGCTGCAAACAAATCAGTTGAAAGAGCTAACTATAAGCCAGAAATACTTGAAGCTTTTGATTTAATCCAAGCGATTTCATGTTACAGATATTTCCCAACAGTAGATGAATGCATTAAAGCTTTTCCTAGTCTTGCTCCAGATAAACACAAAGTAGAATACATCTGGGAGCAATTTCACAAATTAGAAGAAAGAGAATTAAGCGATATTTTTATTAACTCACTAGCTAAATTAGAATTGTCTGAGTGTTCAGCGTAGCTCTGTCATTCCCGACTTGATCGGGAATCTATTTAAGTAAGTTCTGGATTCCCACTTTCGTGGGAATGACAAAATCACTTCTTCTCCTCGTGGTAATCTTCTTCAGTATTAACTGACCAAATATTTTCTTTGGATTTAACTCCATTAATGATGTTTTCTACTGCAGTAATAGCAGTTAACATGGAGTGATCCTGGTTATTATATCGGTGCAACCCATTTCTACCCACTAAATACAAGTTATCTATTTTATTCACAAAATCTTTCACTACATAAAGATCATCATATGTTCCAAAATAAGCAGGATAAGTTTTCTCAACTCTAAGAATAGTACTGTCTAAGACATCAGCTTTTTCTATAATATCTATTTTCACCAACTCATCAATGGCAAACTTTATAAACTCATCATCAGCCTTACTCCAAAGCTCATCACCAATATTACAGAAGTATTCAAGCCCAAGCCACACAGTATTTAAATCATTTACTAAATATGGACTCCAGTTATTAAATACCTGCAATCTTCCAATTTTTACATCTCTTTCTTGAATATATATCCAATTGTCAGGCACTACATTATTAACAGTTTTAAATGTAGTTTGATTTTTAATTTTTAGCTTTTTCAGCAATAGTCCTACAGTTATAAAGTCTCTATATTGCAAGCCATTTGCAACTCTCTTAACATCATCATCCACTGAACCATTAAAAGAATTAATAAGGTCTTTAATCGACATGGTAGAAAAGAAATAATCTCCTTCTATATCACTTACTTCATTTGTTTTTATATCTTTAATTTTTATACTTTTTATTTTTTCACCATCATAGTTAATTCCTATCACTTTTTTATTAATGTGGATTTCTCCATTCTTTTCTTTAATTATTCTGGCTACTTCTTCCCATAATTGTCCTGGACCCAGCTTAGGATACATAAATCTTTCTATGAGACTAGTTTCTGTATCTTTCTGCGATATAGAAGTAGAGGCGTCCCGGTGGGGCGCCTTTACCAATTTTTTAATGGCATGAAGAAGTGTCTTAGTAATGGATAAACCTTTTATCCTCTGAGCCCCCCATTCTGGTTTTATTTCATTACAAGGAACACCCCAGACTTTTTCAGTATAGTCTTTAAAAAATGTTTCATAGAGTTCTTTTCCAAATCTATTTATAAAAAAATCTTCAAGTGACTTTTCTTTTTTAATAGGGAAAAGTCGAATCAATACATAACTTATTCCTATTTTTATAAGTCTTACAAAACCAAGGTTTGTAATGGTTTCAGCTGATAAAGAAACAGGATAGTTGAAAAACTTTCTAAGAAAAAATATTCTTGAAAGTCTTTTTCTAATCAACATTACAAGATTATTCTTCTCAGGATCTGGTCCACTTTTTGAAAGCTGAACATCTCTAGTTTTCCCTTGATAGTTAATATTTAAAATTAAGTCATCTTTTGACAGAGCCCCTTGAATGGGCATGATTTTTTGCCACCAATTCATAACTACATCAGACTTTGAAAAAAATCTATGTCCACCTATATCAATTCTATTTCCCTTGTAATTTACTGTCTTAGCTATGCCACCCATATATTCACTCATTTCATAGACAATGGGTTGAATATCTGTTTTTTCTAAAAACTCATAAGCTGCAGTTAGACCTGCTGGTCCAGCACCTATAATAATTGCTTTTTTTTGTGTCATAGTTTTACTGAGGATTTTGACTGTCTTAAGACACTTTGTTTTTTCATTATCTCTTCGACTTCATCATAACGATCTTTCACGTCAGGTTGCTCATTTACCCATTTTATATAGTCTCTAAAAATATCTTCCAAAGTATATTGATTTTTCCAGCCAAGTTTTTTCAATTTTTCACTGGATGAAACAGTATGTCTAGTGTCTCCATATCTGTAGTAACCAGGAATTAGTGGTTCTATATTTTTTCCAGCAACTTTAATCAAAGTATTTGTGTAATCGATGAGATTAGTTTCAGCAATTCCACCTACATTGAATGATTCATAATCAGCTCTGCTGTCTTCAAAACAAAGAACATTAGCAGCGGCTACATCTAAAACATGCAAGTAATCTCTTAATTGTTTTCCATCTTCATAAATAACAGGTGCTTTATCATTTATTATTCTAAGGGTAAATATTCTGCAAACCCCTGAATAAGCATTAAAGAAAGAGTTTCTAGGTCCTTGAACGATAGAATATCTCATACATGAAGTAGGAATGGTGTATCTTCTCCCGAGTTTATGAGCCACCCTTTCCAGGGCTTCTTTTGAGATACCATAAGCAGTAAATGGATTCATTACAGCTTCATCAATTAAAACAGGTTTCAAGTATTCATTACATCCATTAACAGGACAATGCATTTCCCAATCTGCTTTATCTAGCTGAGGGACTGTTCTACCTTCAGGATACTGAATGCCATGATTTTTACATTCATATTTTCCCTCACCATAAGTAGCCTGAGAAGAAGCTGAGACAATTTTTTTAATATTTAATTTCTTTTCTACAATAATTTCAAAAATAAGAGCAGTGCTTAATGTATTTGCCCTAATGAAGTTACTAAAGTCAGTCATATAGTCTTGGTAGGCCGCTAGATGAAAAACGCCTTCTACACCAGACAATGCTTTCTCCATAATAGCCTTATCAGCTACATCGCCTTGCATAAATTCTACTTCAGAAGGTAAATATTTAGGTTTACCGAAAGGATGAACTCTTTCTTGAAGTAAGTCTAAAACTCTAACCTCATATCCTTTTTTTAATAAAAGATCCACTGTATGTGAACCAATAAAGCCTGCACCACCTTTAACTAAAACTTTCATTTTTTATATCCTTCATGATTTATTATAGTAGATTTAAGGATCCGAGCTTATAAATACGATATAATCACATATGATAATTTAATGAAAAATAATATAAAAGCAAAAGACACCATGGTAATTGGTGCCGGGAAAATCGGTACCATTCGTGCCAAAATAGCAAAAGAACTTTCTCCAAGATCTATAATCTACATTTTTGATACTGATTTTATAAAAGCTGAAATTCTTGCAAAAGAAGTAAATGGAGTTGCATTAAAAAAATTAAGTGCTGGTTTAGAGAATAAAGATATAAAAAATGTTGTTATTTCTGTAGTAAATAAGTTCGGTAAAAAACTAGCTATAGAAGCCATTAAAGCTGGCAAAAATGTTCTTCTTGAAAAGCCAATGGGAAGAAACTTTTCAGAAGCAAAAGATATCTCACTAGTAGCTAGAAAATATAAAAAAGTATTTAAGTGCGGATTTAATCACAGATATCACCCTGCTATTTTAAAAGCTCATGAGCTATGCAAGAAAAAAACAATAGGAGAATTACTATTTATCAGAGGAGCATACGGACATGGTGGGAGAAATGGTTACGAAAAAGAGTGGAGAGCATCTAAAGACTTATGTGGTGGTGGCGAGCTTCTTGATCAGGGATGTCATTTAATAGATCTTTCTTTATGGTTTTTTAATTTTGAAGAAGTGAAAAGATCTGAATGCTTTGCTAATCCCATGTTTTACCCCATGGAAGTTGATGACAATGCTTTTTGCATGTTTCAAACAAAGAGTGGCAAAGTGGCACAGATTCATGCCACCTGGACACAATGGAAAAACTTATTTAGGTTTGAAGTTTATGGTACAAAGGGAGCCATTGAAATTAATGGGCTAGGAAAATCTTACGGTATTGAAACCCTAAAACTTTATAAGAGAATAAAACCTGGGGCTCCACCCTCTATTACAGAAATTGAATTTAAAGGTGAGGATATCTCCTGGAAATCAGAGTGGAAAGATTTTTTAAAAGCAATCACAAGAAATAAGAAATCAATGTCTAATGAAAATGAATCTCTTGCTGTAATGAGATTAATTAGCGATTTATACAGGAAAAACAAATGATAGATTTATCCATAGTAATGCCAGCCTATAATGAAGAAAAAAAGATTCATAAGGATATTGAAGCAGTTTTTGAATTTTTCAATGAGTCTAAAATATCAGGAGAACTTATCATTGTAAATGATGGGAGCAAAGATAATACATTTATTACAGCATCAGCATTTAAAGAAAAATATCCAAACTTAAAAGTCCTAACCTATGAAAAAAACAGAGGCAAAGGTTATGCCACTAAAACAGGAATGCTTGAAGCTCAAGGAAGCTTTATTCTTTTAGCAGATGCTGGACTTTGTGTTCCATATAAGTATGCACTCTCAGGCATAGAGCTCCTTAAACAAGGTAATGATATAGCAATAGGATCAAGAAGAGGCGATCCAAATAAAGTAAAAATAGTTAGGGAGCAACCTCTATATAGAAAGCTTGGGTCTAAGGGGTTTCAACTTTTAATTCATCTATTTCAATTAATTCCCCCAGGCATAGAAGATACTCAATGTGGTTTTAAACTTTTTAAGAAACAAATTGCACATGATGTTTTCAACAGGTTAATTACAGAAAAATTTATGTGGGACATAGAAGTCTTGAGAATTGCAGTAAAGAAAAAATACAAAGTGGTGCCCTTCCCTGTAGAGTGGGGGAATGATCCTGACTCTAGGTTTAATCCTTTTATTGGGTCAGTAGAAAATCTATGGCAAATAATAAACATTATAATTAGAACATGAGTCAAAAAAACAGTAGAGACTTGATTAATCAAGTCTAATGAAAAAGATGCAAAAAAATAAAGCAATATTTCTTGATCGTGATGGTGTAATAAACTACCCAGTACTAAATCCAAGTACTGGAAGTTATGAAGCTCCTTTTAAAACAGAAGATTTAAAGCTCTTTCCACTTGTAATTGAATCCATTAAAGAATTACAAAATCTTCAATATAAAATTTTTATCATAACTAATCAACCTGATTTTGCTAAGGGAAAAACGACTTTAGAATACTTAAAAGCTGTTCAGGAAAAAATGCTTTCAATATTCAAAGAAAATAATATTTCTATATCTGAATACTATGCTTGTTTTCATCATCCAAATGGAATAGTCCCTGAATACACTATGAAATGTGAGTGTAGAAAACCCGGGATTTTATTTCTTAAGCAGGCTGAAGAAAAATACAATTTAGATTTAAAAACTTCATGGATGATGGGTGACAGAGATACAGATATACAATGCGGACAGTCAGCAGGCGCAAAAACTATTCTTATTTATAGTGAGCACTCAGTAAATGAAAAAAATGCAGGGAAAAGTAATCCAGATTTTAAAGCAAATAACCTGAATGAAGCAGTGGAAATCATTAAAAATCACTAATATAAAAACAAATTGCGAAGTACATGTTTTCTTGTATTATAATTTCTAGAGACGAGATTAATCGCGTCTCATATCTATAAGGAAATATCATGAAAATCGTCACAATTGGAACAGGTTATGTAGGTTTAGTTACAGCTGCATGCTTAGCAGAGCTAGGGCATGAAGTGCTGGGTCTTGATATTGATACAAAAAAAATTGAAGTTTTAAAAAGCGGCGAAATCCCAATTTATGAACCTGGTTTAAATGAACTTGTAAAAAAGAACTTAAAAGAAAAAAGGCTCTCTTTCACTGACAAATTTACAAATGAACTGGACGGTGCTGACATTATTTTTCTTGCAGTAGGAACTCCATCAAAAGAAGACGGTACAGCTGATTTAACTTATATATATAAAGCCATTGATTCAGTAATTGCTAATGTAAAAAGTTACACTATATTTGTCTTAAAGTCCACAGTTCCTATAGGAACAAACCAAGAAATAAATAAATATATTGCTTCTAGATTAAAAACTCCTTTTGATGTGGTTTCCAATCCAGAGTTTTTAAAAGAAGGTACGGCTGTTCAAGATTTCATGAAACCAGACAGAATAGTAATTGGTACTGAAAATATTAAAGCTAGTGAAATTATGAAAGAGCTTTATTCACAGCTAACCAGGAATGGTCATCCTATATACGTTATGGATCCTATATCTGCTGAGACCGTAAAATATGCTTGTAATTTAATGCTTGCACTAAAAATATCGTACATAAATGAAATGGCACAAATATGTGACGTTATAGGAGCTGATATTAGAAGAGTAAGAGAAGGGATTATTAGCGACACTAGAATTGGCAAGCACTTCTTTTATCCATCAATTGGTTTTGGTGGATCATGTTTTCCTAAAGATGTTTTAGCACTTGAACAATTTACCAAGTCAAAAGGTATACCATGTGTAATTCCTGCCATTACGCTAGAAATAAATGAAAGACAAGCAAAATGGTTTATAGATAAAGTTGTTAGTTTCTTTGGAAAAGATAAAATTAAAAATAAAACACTGACTATTTGGGGAACAGCCTTTAAAGCTGGAACTGATGATATTAGAGAATCCCCAGCTCTAAAAATTGTAAGTGGTTTGTTGGAAGCTGGAGCTACTCTTAAAATCTATGATCCTATTGCACTTGAAAATACAAAAACTTACTTAAAAGATGCAAAAGGAAAATTTGAATATGCAAATAGTGACATGGAAGCTATTACTAATTCCGATGGGCTTGTTGTTTGCACAGAATGGTTACAGTTTAGAAGTCCTGATTTTGAGAAGTTAGCTTCCAACCTTAAAGATAAGGTTATTTTTGACGGTAGGAATCTCTATGATCCTGAAAAGTTAAAACTTTATGGTCTTAAACACATTGGAATAGGAATTTCTAGTGAAAAAACTAATCAGCAATCAGTTAACCAGCAATCAGCCAGCTAATTAATGCTAAAATATTTCCATGCTCCAACCCAGATCTACATTTGAAGATGAGCTTCTTAAGCTTCAGTTACTTGTTTTAGAGTTAGCCAATGAAGTTAAAACAAATGGTGAACTTTTACTTGAATTTTTACAAAATAAAGACATAGACAAGATTTCAAAACAAATTAAAGATAGAGATAAATTAATTGATAAAGCCAGATGGGAAGTACATGATTTTGGAGATCAACTACTTATCCTTCAGCAGCCTGTGGCAAGAGATTTTAGGCAAATAGTTACATCTACTCAAATAACAGATAACTATGAAAGAATAGGAGATCACTTCAAGAGAACTTCTAAAATACTTGAAAAGGCTAGTGTAAATGATATTGAGATTCCAAAAGAAATTATAGACATGGCAAGTCTTGGATTAAACATGCTATCTGAATCTATAGAAGCTTATAGAAATATTTTTCAGAATAAAACAAATAACATTTCATCAATGGATGATGAAGTGGATAAGCTTTACAAACAAACGGTAAAAAAATTAATTTCTCTGATTAAAGCTGCACCTGATGAAAAAATAGAGAGCTTCTCTAAGCTTTTATTTGTAGCTCAAAGCTTTGAAAGAGCAGCAGATCATGCAGCCAAAGTAGGTGATCTCATCAACTTTGCAGTAACAGGGAAAAGAAGATAGATTATTTTGTAAGAATTTGAACAACTGCTTTTTTAGGGTGTTTTAAAACTTTCTCTGCATCAAATTTATGAATAATTCTGCTAATTAAAAAATACGTAGAGAATTTTCTACCTGGATTAAAGAATTGATCACATAAAAAATGAGCAAGAACAGACAAACTAATCCCTACTCTCCAAGGAGTAAGATCTGGAGATAAAGTTAAAAGGAAAAATAGAAGAAGAAGTTCATAAGAATGCAGCGGCACATATAGCTTGCCGCTATGATGTTCATGATGTGCACCATTAACTTTTTTCCAGTCCCACTTTTTTCCATGGGCATATAAATAATCCACTATATGATCAAGATCTATAAGTGTACCTACTAAAAAACTAGTCAATGCGGGGCCAACTTCTCCATATACAGCATATGTAAACAAGCCGATACCGGCTGACACTATTATGTGACCAGATGTTCTCATACTATCTTTTACCCTTTATTACTATCATACTCAAAGTATTAGCCTTTTTTACTAAGGATTGGTTAAAATAATGTAGCGGGGAGTAGTTAAGCGATTTGGCACAAAAAGGATTTGTCCAATTTACTTGGCAAATCCGATCAAACGAGTAGAATCAGCAAAGGGAAGGTTCAGCTATACCCTGTTAAGGGTTGTCTGAACCTAAAAAATAAAGATATGCAAATAGGTCATGGATATGACATTCATAAACTTGTAGAAGGAAGAAAACTTATCATTGGTGGAGTTGAAATTCCTCATGAAAAAGGACTCCTTGGGCACTCTGATGCAGATGTGCTTATTCATGCCATAATCGATGCTATTTTAGGAGCATCTTGTCTTGGTGATATTGGTAAGTACTTTCCTGATACAGATTCTAAGTGGAAAGATGCAAATAGCATGGATTTACTTAAAGTTACTTTAGAGAGTATTAAAAATTTAGGACGTAAAATAAATAATATTGACTCCACAATTATTGCTGAAGCACCGAAACTTTCACCATATATAGATAAGATGAGAGAGAATATAGCAAAAGCTTTAGAAATAAACATAAATCAAGTTAACGTAAAAGCTAAAACCAATGAAGAGCAAGATTCTATGGGTAATAAAAGCTCTATTTGTGCTCATGCAGTAGTAATACTTACATAGATTATCTTTACAATGACAGCCCTAATTGTAAATCAAAAAGTTAACAATTGGTTTAAATTGAAAAGAAATCGCATATAAATATCTAGTCAAATAATTTTCGGAGGAAAAATGAAATCTACAAAAATAATACTTGCGATTTGCACACTTGCAATATCAACCTTTTTTACATTTGGTTTAAATAAATCAATGGCACAAACAACATCACCCACATATACAATAACTTTAAATGGAAGTGATTTAGCTTCAACTTCTGCATTAAACATTACATATAGCACTTCAGCTAATGACTTTAGCCCAGCATCATCAATAACCTTTATGGGAACAGGAGCTTCTTTGCTTCTTTCTAACGTTGATACTAGTAAAAAAGTTATTTCTTTAGTTTGGAATGGGGCGGTAACAGATGGCACCATTACTATCACTGGCAATCTTACAGGCAACGTAAATAGCTCTTCAGCGATAACTGTAACTAAAGTAGAAAAATCAGGCGGAGCAAATATTACTAGCTCAGTTCAAGCTACAAGTACAATTACTGGCACAACTCAACCTACTACTTCAAGCAGTGGAAATACAAGCGGTACGACTTCAGGCAGCACTGGAACAAGCAGCGGAAGTACTAACACTTCTTCTGGAGGAACTTCTTCAGGTGAAACAGCAAGCGAGCCTTCAGTATCAATCAAAACTGTTGACAGCGTTTTAATTAAATCAAAGAGAGTAAGCCCAATAAAAGTTAAAATTACTGGCGCTAACTTTACGGGTTCAAGCAAATGTACAATAACAACATCTGATGATTCTTTAGGTAGAGCAAGACCAAATAAGGTTGTTCTAAATAAAGTTATAAAATCAAGATTTATTTTTGTTAGAATACCACCAAAAACAGTAAAAGACTTTCTAGAAAACGGTCTTGAAGATTCATTAGTAATTGATGTCACCTGTAACAACGGAGCTACAGAAGCCGCTGAAATTTTAATTACTACAGATTCAGAGTCAATTGAACCTGTTGATGAGCCTATAGTAGAATAAGATACAAACAACAATTACAACGACTTAAAGAGAGCAGGAATTCCTGCTCTCTTTTTTATTTCAACATCAAGACTGTAACGATCAATCTATCTGTTTAGCACCAAGTAAGTCTTCTATTGCTTTGGTAAAGTCATCCGTGGCTAGTGATTTGTGAATCGTGGGTCGTGGATCGGACTTTTTAACAATATCTGATGTGTCTAAGTTCAATTCACTATTCACAATCAACTGTTCACTACTTATAGCTTGCTCTACTACTGGCTTTACCCTAGGCAGAAATCTAAATTTTATTATTTTTGATTCTATTTTTGTACAAAGTTTAACAGCTTCTAAAATAGATTCTTTTTTCTTTTCATCTTTTTCCAACTTTGACAAAAACATGTCTTTAGAAAGTCCTATTTCAAGCAATTCTTCATTTAAGCCAAGTAAATAGCTATCAGACTGATTTAAAAGTGTTTTTGTGGGATTGCTTTCTATTTCATTCACAATCTTAGGCCATAATGTATCCAAGTCACTTATTGGGGTTTGGGATATAGCTACATGTGGAGCTGGTGTAGGCGTAAGAGTAATGGACGGAGAAGATGTTGGGGCAATTATTGGGGGCTGAGGGTTTGAGTTAACCTTGTCATTGCGAGAGAGATCCCTCGCTTTGCTCGGGACAGGCTCCGCAATCTCACGATGCACTAATGAATCATGAGGCTTATAGTCCTTCATCGTCCCTTTTTCTAGTTTTTCAATTCTCTCCTTAAGTTCACCCATTGAAATAAGAAAATCCTCATCTAGAAGTCCCATAATTTCCACCATAAATTGTAATTCTTGACTAAGTGCAAAACGTAATTTTCCCTGAGCATTCTGGAATCTATCTACGACTTTCAGAAGATGACTAAATGGGACCTTATTTAAAAAAACCAATTCACTAGTAAGTTCTTTTGAAATTAGTTTTTTATATTCTTCATCAATTTTTGCTTTAGATAAATCAATAACCATTTCTAAAATAGATTTAAAAAGTTCTTCTACATCTTTTCCACTTTTTACAAGAGATTCAGAGATATCAATTGCATTCTTTTTATCAAAGGTAAGAACTGCTTCAACCAAGCTTAAAATTGATGATCTATCTACAGTACCAAAAAGTTCAAAAACCTCTTTAGGTTCAATCTTCTTTTCATCTACCTGAAGAACACCTATTTGATCTAAAAGTGAAACTGCATCCCTCAAACATCCATTTGATCTTCTAGAAATAAAATCTACAATGGTCTTATCTATATTTATTTTTTCTTGTTTTGCTATATCTTCTACTCTTAATCCTAAATCTTTCAATGAAACTGCTTTAAAATCCAATTTCTGACAACGGCTAATAATGGTAGGAATTACTTTATATTCTTCTGTAGTAGCTAAAATAAATACTACATTTTTAGGTGGTTCTTCCAAAGTTTTTAAAAGAGCATTAAATGCATGATCAGTAAGCATATGAACTTCATCTATGATATAAACTTTAAAACGAGAGCCATAAGTACCCAGATTTACCCTATTTATTAAATCTTCAGCATCTTCTACTTTTCTATGACTTGCAGCATCGATTTCTATTACATCTAAAGAGTTTCCCTCAGTTACAGAAACACAGCTTACACACTTTCCACATGGCTGGGCAGTAATTCCAATTTCACAATTTAATGACTTAGCAAGGATTCTGGCTGATGATGTTTTTCCAGTTCCTCTTGGACCACAAAATAAATAAGCATGAACGATTTTATTATTCTTAATAGCATTGGTTAAAGTTCTCGATACTACTTCCTGCCCAATAAGCTCAGAAAGAGTTTGGGGACGGTATTTTAAATATAGTGGTTTGTATTGTTTCATGGTTAATAAGAAACGCCCGATTGGGCATCTCTACATTATACTATCTCTAATCCATTAAATTTATTCATGGCTTCACCCACATCTTTTTCTATAATCGCTTCAATAGCTTCAAGTGAAGTAGAAATTACTTTATTGACTATATTTTTTTCTTCCTCATTAAACTTAGAAAGTACATAATCTGCTCTTTTATCTCCGCCAGGATCTGGTCCTACACCTACTCTAAGTCTTGCAAATTCCTGATTCCCAATGTGAGAAATTATTGACTCTACACCATGCTGACCACCTGCACCAGAATTAAAACCTACTCTAATTTTCCCTAGGTTTAAAGCCACATCATCATGAATAACTATGACATCTTTTGGTTTAACTCTGTAAAAACTTAAAAGCTTTAATACTGCTTCACCAGAAGCATTCATAAATGTAGTAGGCCAAGCAAGAATTAACTCATGCTTATTTCCATTGATTTCTACTTCTTCTTTTCCTATCCACGAAGATAATCTTCTTTTTTGTTTTCCAAGAATTTTATGTTTTTCACCAAATGCATCTAAAACAGCAAAACCTATATTATGCCGACTACTGTCATACTCAGCACCGGGATTTCCAAGACCTACGATTAATTTAGACGACACTGCTTTGTGTTTCCAATATTTTTACTCTTACCTCTTTGTCAACCTCTAGAATATCTTCAAGGCTGGAAGTCGAAACTGGTGAGTGAGACTCCAATGCTCTTGAAATTATTTTAGGGATATCAAAAAAAGTGATTTCTTCTTTTAAGAACTTATCAACAGCTATTTCATTTGCTGCATTTATAACTATAGGATAACTCTTTCCTTTAGAAGCTACTTCATAAGCCAATTTTAAACATGGAAATTTTTCCATATCTGGCTTTTCAAATTCTAGTTTTCCAATCGATAACAAATCACAAAATAAATTAAATGGTAATTCTCTTCTTTCAGGATAGAAAAGTGAATACTGAATAGGAAGTTTCATATCAGTAGCACCTAGCTGAGAAATTATATTCCCATCAATAAACTCTACAGCAGAGTGCATAATGCTCTGAGGATGAATTAAAACATCAATTTTTTTACTGTCAATATTAAAAAGATTCATTGCTTCAATCACTTCAAGCCCTTTATTCATAAGGGTGGCTGAATCTATGGTTATTTTTTGCCCCATTACCCATGTAGGATGTTTTAAAGCTTGCTCTTTTGTCGCTGCTTTTATCTGATCAATATCCCATGTTCTAAAAGGTCCACCAGAAGCAGTAAGAATCATTCTTTTTACAGTATCAATTTTTTGACCAGATAAACACTGGTGAATAGCTACATGCTCACTATCAAGAGGTATTATTTCACCACGGTTTTTAACTAAAAGATCTTTAATTAAATCTCCAGCAATAACTAGTGTTTCTTTATTTGCAAATGCAACGCGTTTTCCATGGCTAAGTGCTGAAATAGTAGGCTTTAAGCCAAGAGCTCCAACTAAACCATTGACAACAATGTCACACGAACAAGACGATATAAACTCTAGTCCTATGTCTCCCCAAAAAATTTCAAAAGAAGGATTCTTTAAGATGGCTTTTAATTCCTGGGCAAGGGTAGAATCTTTCACTGAAACAAATCTTGGATTATGTTCTTTTATCTGTTCAGCTAATAACTGTGCATTTGATCCTGCTGCTAAACCTATTACTTCAAACTCATCTTTAAAAGCACTAATAACATCTAAGGTTTGTCTTCCTATTGAACCTGTTGAACCTAAAATTGCAATGCGTTTTTTCTTCATAACGTAATTGAGAATATCTTACCTCTTAGGATACGTTGCATGCAACGTATCTACAAGAATCTATTTCAACAACCCAACTTGTTAGTCTTTTATGGGGTTTCAGACAAGCTGAAACTTCCTATGACCAATCTAATAAGTCTGAACGGTTCTGCCGAGTAAATCGGACAGAACCTAATACAATGATGCAATTTTAATTTTCACGTAACGTATTACTCTAATTAATATAAAAGATGTCTCGACATTTAATCATCTTAATAATACAACTTGCTCATCTATTGACTTTATTTGATTTTCAAGTTCTCTTAATTGATTTCTAACTTCTTCAATTTTTTCTGGTGCTGCATTATTAATAAAATTTTGATTGTCAAGTTTAGTCTTACAGACTTGTGCATCTTTTTCATACTGTATTTTCTTTTTATTTAATGAATTAAGCATACTTTCAATATCAACAAGACCTGATATCGGAATTTGAACTCTAGTGTCTGAAACCAAGGTCCCAATTGAAGGTTTAACAGGAATATAATCTGAGCGAACTATAACTTTTGATTTTGTTAATGCTTCAATATAATTTACGGTACTCTCCAAAATCTTTCTTGCTGTTTCATCCTTACTGGTGAGAGTTACTTCTATTTCATTTGTCCACTGTATCTGAGCAATTTGCCTTTGACTTCTAATATTTCTTGTAATTTCAATCACATAAGAAAAGGCTTCTGCTTCTTCCTGCAATCCAGAAGAATTGCCACTAATAGGATAAGAAGTATCAAGCAAGAATTTATTTTTTCTATTTGATATAGGTAATGATTCCCATATTTCTTCAGTTATAAATGGCATTATGGGGTGAAGCAATCTTAAAATATTTTCAACTACAAAAAATAAGATTTGCTGTGTTTGAGTTTTCAATTTTTTATCTTGTAATTGTCTTTTTGCTATTTCTATATACCAGTCACAGAACTTATCCCAAGCTAATTCATAAATTTCATCAGTAAGTTTTGAAAATTTAGATTTTTCAAAATTGCTACTTACATCTTGAACAAGCTTATTGAAATAAAACAAAATCCACTTGTCAGCAATGGTTAGATTTTCTTTTTTTACTTTATTTAAAAGTTCATCATAATTTAAACTTTCATAAGTTTTTCCTGGTTCTAAATTTTGCTTTACAAAACCAACTGCATTCCATAACTTATTTGAAAATCTTCTATATTGCTCTAAAGTACTGGATTCCCATGCTCCATCTTTTCCTTTACTTCCTGGGAATCTAACATCCTGATTTCCAGTGATTCCTACACTAAAGTACCAAAACCTATTTGCATCTGCCCCATACTTATCTATCATTTCTAATGGATCAATAGCGTTTCCTTTAGACTTAGACATTCTCTTTCCATCTGGTGTTTGAATAACAGGGTGAATCAATACTTCTTTAAATGGAATATTTCCTGTAAACTCTAATCCCATAAAAACCATTCGTGACACCCAGAGATTTATAATCTCACGGGCAGTGGCTAAAACAGAAGTAGGGTAAAAAGCTTTTAAATGCTCAGTTTCTGAAGGCCAACCTAAAGTTACAAAAGGCCAAAGAGCAGAACTAAACCATGTATCTAAAACATCTTCATCCTGAACATAATTTTCAGCATCTTTAGGTGCTTCTTCACCCACATAAATTTCATTCGTATCTTTTTTATACCAAACTGGAATCTGATGTCCCCACCAAAGTTGTCTACTAATGCACCAGTCTCTAATATTATTCAACCAATTTAAATAGTGGTCTTTATAACGCTCTGGGGTAAATTTTATTTTTCCATCTTCAACTACCTTTATGGCAGGTCCAGCTAATGGTTTCATCTTCACATACCATTGCTCTGACAAATATGGCTCTATGACTGTGCCACAACGATCATGTTTAGCACTAGGCTGATCATAATCTTTTACTTCTTTTAAAAATCCAAGTTCTTCTAACTTAGCTACTGTGATTTCACGTGCTTTAAATCTTTCTTCCCCAACAATGCCTTCTGGAATTCCTAAGTTATCTTTATCCTGGATCTTTCCATTAGGTGACATTATTTCAATGTACTTTTCATTTAGACGCCCCGATGGGACGTCTCTACTTTCTTTACATCTATTAAATATTTCATAGTCATTAGCATCATGTGCTGGTGTAATCTTTAAACATCCTGTACCAAAATCCAGCTCTACGGCTGTATCTGAAATAACAGGGATTTGTTTATTTATAATGGGAATAAAAACGGTTTTCCCTACAAGTTTTTTATATCTACCATCATCAGGATTCACACAAACTGCAACATCTCCAAAAAGTGTTTCAGGGCGAGATGTAGCTACTGTCAAACCACCTTTTGAAATATCATTTATATCAAATGGATAAAGTATATTATAAAGTTTTCCTTTTGCTGGTTCTGTTTCTACTTCCAGATCACTAATGCTGGTTAAACATTTAGGACACCAGTTAACTATTCTCTTTCCACGATAAATTAAACCCTTTTTATATAACTCTACAAAAACTTTTCTAATGGCTTTAGTATAGTTTTCATCCATTGTAAAAACTGTACGATCGTAATCCATAGCACAGCCTAGTTTTTGCATCTGGTTAATAATTTGATCACCGGATTTTTTCTTCCAGCCCCAGACACGTTTTAAAAACTCTTCACGCCCTATGTCATGTCTTTTCTTCTTTTCATTTTTAGAAAGTTCTTTTTCTACAACTACCTGTGTACCGATACCAGCATGGTCAGTACCACCCTGCCAAAGAACATTTTTTCCATTCATTCTATGGTATCTAATTAAAACATCCTGTATCGTATTTCCAAATGCATGCCCCATATGAAGTGAGCCAGTTACATTCGGTGGAGGAAGCGCTATAGAAAAACTTTCTTTAGTCTGATCTATTTTTGATTGAAAAAGTTTTTCATCCAGCCAAATCTTTAGCCATTTTTCTTCAACTTCTTTTGGATTATAGGGTTTTGGGGAATCTTGCATTTTATATCTTTTCCAGTTTTTAATTTTAGCGTAATAAATTAATTAATCAGTTGCAATCTTTTATCTACAATTTTTACTTACTAAGCATACCTGTATTGTTAGATAAATTTAATGTAGTAAAACTTGAACATTAAGTCATAAAATGAGTTAATAATAAATATGTCTACAATAACAATGGATGGCAGCAATGATGGCTCTTTTGAACCAAGAAGGGTTACTTTACCTAAACTAGCACCATTAAAAGAGATCACGCTAAATACCAATACTGGCAGTTTTTCAATAAACTTGGCTGAAAGAGATGCTAGATATTTTAATCAATTGTTCAGTCCACTAGATTTCAGTGCAACAAAAATAGAAATAAAAGATAGATTTCAAAAGTTAATAGATGCAGATTCTGATTTTTTTGATAGTGATAGTCTTGGTCTTTCTACGACAAGCTCAGATAAATTATATTTTTTTCTTCTTGAAAACTATTCAAACCCTGAACTTGATCTTACTAATGAAGAAAGAGTTTGCGCCCAGGAAGAAGTAGAAAATTATCTTTTCTACAGCCAATTTCAAGGAGGTAGTTCTGATCTAAATAAAACAAATGCTTACTTTGCTCTACTAGTTTATTTATTATCCATCCAGGAAAAAGTTGAAAGTAATCCTACTCCTAACAATCCTATAAAAGCTGAACATGAAGCTTTATTAGAAGATGCTATTTCACTCTATATTCATTCACTTCAAATAAATGATTTGTCTGAAGAATCCAGCGAATTGGCAAGAGATGATTTTGAAAACATTTTAATAGCGAATTTTCAAACTATTCCGCAAAGTCTTATAAGAAAAGTTGCAGAGATCTTAAAACCAGAGAAGTGGGCATCCTATGAAATGCAGGGAGAAAGGATTCGAGAAGAAAGTCGTATCAATCTCATTGAAGTAGAAGTAGCTAATGGAAGTCAAGTAGCTTTTGAAGCAAGGAAACAAACCGAGTTAGGTAAAAAATTAACAAGGGTTCAAGAAGCAATTACTCCCAATGATTCAATAGTCCTAGGCAATAAAACGAGATTTGACTTTTGGCGAAATCCAATAGATAACTTAATAGAAGAGTTAAAAGAAAAAGAAGTAATATCTTATGCATTTCTTGAATCTTTTCCTGCAAGTAACTCTACTGAAAGACCAACTACACTTGATTTTCAAATTAATTTTATAAAAGCAGCTACTAGCAAGGGATTCAATGATTTGTTTTTCTCGGGACCATTTACACAATCTATCTACTTTCTCCACAACTGGCTAAAAAATGAAGGAAAGCCAATATCAATGGTAAAACTAAGAAAAGGCTTAGAAGATTTTTTAAATGAAAAAGATCGAATCTTTGATTTAAGAGCTTCTATATGTTTGCCAAATTTAACTGAACCTGAACACATACAACATGTAATTTCATTTTGGGAAGATGTAAAATCAGCTATTTCAAATAAAAATACAAAAGTCACTATATATAATCCAATAACTGAAAACGATGAATTAATCGCTGCCTGGTTAAAAGGGGTAAGTCCTGAAAATAAAAAGCTCTGTATGAGTCAGGGTTTAATAATAGACCCTTCTTTAAATACAGGATTTATTGCTCACCTTGAACACGCTGACATTTATGACTATGAAGAGTTTTTAGTGTTACAATCCTTACCCTATTCTGCATTTGAAGTATCTAGAACAAGTGGTTGGGGAAAACACTCTACCGTATGTATTCCAACAGATAGCAATAATGATCTAATCACTCTTAGCAAAGAAGAAGATTTACCAATAGGAGAAGAATCTACTATTTCAGTCTGTGAAGAAACTGATAAGTTCGTAGATTTTGTTTTAGTAACATTTAGAGAAGAAGGTGATGGCGGAAATGAAAAGCTTTCTGAAAAGCCCTCACCTTTTGAATATGCGCCTAGTGGTGGACCAATGGTAACTGCGTAAGTTAATAAGTTCTCATTCCGATCTGCACTCTACCTAGACCCGTATTATTAAAAATAATTAATCTTGTTTTACAATTTTAATCTTTAAAAAAATAATAATATTTAACAAAGGATTTTTTTATTACTAGAATACACTTCACTAATTGCATTGCAACAGCTTACGGCAGAGATCCAGACTCTTACACGCGTAGAGATATTCCTTCGGTAAGAAATGAAAGTGAAGGTAGCAGATTTAAAATTACAAACCCACCATCTGAATGCATAAGAGTTCATAAAAATGTTGGCATTATTAGTCAAGGAATACCATTTGCAGAAACTTTGAGTTATTTAAGAGCTCTTGAAGCTCTACCAGAATTAGATCTTTGGCAAGAGTTTGCTCTTATGCCCGCTGAAGAAATAGGGTTAAAGTGGATTATAGATGACAAAGATTGTACTGAAACAATGAATTCTATAGCAAGAAGAAAAGGTCAAACCCCAATGGTTTTAATTTCACGACCTATAATTGAATACTATATTTAATTTATGAAAGCTAAGAAAAAACGGTTCCCAAAAGAGCTTTCGCACAAAGATAGTTGATGATTTAATCTGCTATCTGTCATCTTATGCTAGAATTTCCCTATGACTACAGAAAAAGACCCCATCATAGTCTTAATGACAGCAAAAGATATCACTGAAGCAGAAAAGATTGCTGGTGAACTAGTTAAAGATGGATTGGCAGCTTGTGTAAATATCATAAATAAAGTTCGCTCTATTTATAAATGGCAAGGTGCTGTTTGTAGAGAAACAGAAGTTCTTTGCATTATAAAAACAGTATCTGGAAACTTTGAACCCTTAAAAGAAAAAATCAAGTCAATGCATAGCTATACAGTTCCTGAAGTTATAGCCATTCCAATAGAAATGGGATCAGATAAGTATTTGAAGTGGTTGGTTAAAGAGACTGATGTTTTAAGTAAGGCTATTTGAAAACTTGTTCCAGAAAATGAGTAAATTTTTCTTTCAATTTCACTCTTGAAAATGAAAAAGCTTTGTTTATATGAGAAAAAATTAACCTAACAAGCCTATTGACTTAATTGTTAAGAAAATATAAACTTGTATCTAATTTACTAAAGACTATAAAACAAAGGAGTTTAAATGGTTGCAGCTAGTCCAACAATAACACCTTTAGGCTCAAGAGCAGTAACTGCTTTATCAAGCTCAAACAGAGAATTAGATCTGAATAGAGGAGGTCTTCCACCCCATGCTACACCAAAATATGAAAGCACTCTAAGAACAATACCTATTTCCAGCTCTGGATTAACAATAGGAAACAGAATCTCAGAATTAACATCTTCAAATGATTTTAGAAGATTTATAAGCGGACATCCTCTTCAAGATTTAATTGGAAGACCCTTAGATCAATTGATAAGTACAGATGAGATTTCACAAAGAATTATTGGAATTTCAAAAGATGGCTCTATTCAAGATCCTGCTATAGATTTTGAGATAGGTCTTTCCGATAAAGGAGCTATGCCAGCCTCGACAAGTGCTGCCAGTTCATATTCAAGATTTGGTTGGACTCGAGACATGGCAAATAAAGCCAGAGCATTAATTGACATAGGCATGCATGATGAAGCAAAAAAAGTTATTACCTGCCTTGCAAAAACCTATAATAAACCTGAGTTTAGAGATCAAATCGCTTCATATTTATGGCATCCAGACTTTTATCCAGATCAGCCTAGAGAACGATATGCAAGCGGTGATGGTGGTCATCCTCCTATAAGATTTGCTATTGATCAATCAGGAGAATTAACAAGGTCTAATCAAGGTTGGGCACATAATCAAATAGATGCAGTTGGTGCTTGGTTACACGTTACATTTTATCTAGCAAATAAAATTGCCGACAAAGATCCTAATTTTCTAAGAGATTTAGATACAGAACTAAAAAGTCAAAATGTTGACAAACCACAATACAACACTGACTCTATTCTCTCAGTAACCTTTAAAGCTCTGAATAAAATTCACTGCTGGAATAACTATGATGCTGGGGCTTGGGAAGATTATTCCCAATTAAAAAGAGCATCTAGTGTGGGGATTGTCCTTGCAGCAACAAGGGAAGCTAAGAAATTTTTTAATACTAATGGTTATCATCAAATTAGTATTTTTAACCATGATGATTTTATAGGATCATTAAATAATTTAGATGCTAGATGCGAACAAACATTAGAAGAAAGAATTCCCAAAAATGGTGAATTTGCTGTTGAATGTGATTCATTTCCTTCAGATGCTGCATTAGCATTCTTACTCTATCCTTATAATCCAGGATTAACTGATGAACAAGAAAAGGCAATCTTAAAAACCATTTATCAAAATAGAATGGGAACAGTAGGAATATCAAGAAGAGATCATGATGAATATGTTGGTAGTGGCTACAACACCAATGTACACAGCAGTGGAATCTATGCAAATAAATTCACTGGTGATTATAAACCTGCAGAGTGGACTTTATTTGATCCTATTCTTTCTACTCATTTTTTAAATAAGGTAGAAAAAAGACTTAGTGAGCGTGGAGAGATTGATCAAGAGTCTTTAGAATTAAGTGAATTTCACCTTAGAAGATCCCTCGCACACATTACTAAAGAAAAATCTGCTTATATGAAAAGACACTATAGTGGTGCTGACAATGGACACATGGAATATATAAAAATAACTGTGGATAAGAAAAAGCTTCCAGAAGCTTTTTTCTTTGATTATCACTACCTCCCAGATGCAGAGAGCGAGCCAGGAAGATGGCTTCCCAATGAAAATTCACCACTTCTTTGGACTGAAGCAAACAACCTAATAATGCTCAACAAACAACAAGAAGTAAAAGCATTGCTTGAAAAGTACTATTCTGACATCTGGCAAATAGCTCCAAATCGTGCAGCATAAGCTCATCTACAAATTCGTCAGCACTTTCTCTTTCTCTGGATCTAATTCATAGAGTTTTTTAATAGCGTAAAATTTGCACTCATATGCAATAATTACGCGTAATTTGTACATTCTTATCTATGACACAAATTGTTTTTCATTTCATTGGTTTATAGGCTCTTAGGAACATAGGCTCATGGGAACATAGGCTCATGGGAACGTAGGCACGTAGGCTCAATATCATAAATTCGTCAGTACTTTCTCTTTTTCTGGATCAAGTTCATAAAGCTTTTTAATGGTTCTCATATCTCTATCTGATAGCTTTGGTTCTTTTATTTCACCTTCAAACATAATGTCATCAGGATTTGGACTAAAACCCCATAGACCTAAAACATGTCCTATTTCACGCGCTGCAATAGTTTTTACTTTTCTTATCTGGTCTTCATCTTTTAGTTTAGATAATGGTTCCAGAGGAATGGCTATCTGAGCCTGATCATATATATAAGGACTAACCATTACTACACCTAATACTCTAAAGTTTGTTTTATCTCTAATTATAGGAAAGCTCTGTGCTTCTATCTGCGAAACTATTTTATTATTTTGATCACCCTTAGCTTTAAATTTCGATGGGAAAACTACTTTTATATCAGCTACTTCTTGTGCTTGTTTTTCTTTTTCTTTTTTTTCTGTGGCTTTCAATTTTTCAAAAGAGTCATTATTTAATACTTCAAATTTTAAATCTGGCAATGCTTGCTGCCAAATTATAGCTCCAGATAAAAATGCATCCTGAAACTCTTGTTTATAATTTATAACTCCTTCTGATGGAAAAAAATAGATTTTCAATGGGTTTTTCAAATCCCACCTGGTATACAACTCACTTCCTTCATGTTTAGTTTTTACAAGAGACAGATAGTCTTCCCCTGTTAATTCTTTTTCTCCATGCTGAAGTAAATGACTCAAATAACTAATAGCATCCTCTGCACCTTTTCTATCTTCTGCAGCCTTAGGGGCTAATTTTAAATAAGACTGAAAAGCTTCTAATGCTTTTGAATATTCTTTTTTCTGATCATATGCCTGAGCTATGCCTAAATAATTTGTCCAAAGAGTAGGATCTATCTTTAATGATTCATTCCAAAGACTTATTGCTTCATCAATATTCTTCGATTCCCAGTTTTTTACAGCTTCGTTGAATTTTAAAATGGCATCTTTTTTATAGTATTTTTCAGAAATTTCTAATGGTAGATCTTTTTCAATAGGTTCAGTTTTTTTATCCGATTTGTGTTGGTGATCAACTTCTGCCTGTACGTATGTACCTAATGTTAAAGTACTTAAAAACTGGATAAGAAGCAGAATTGAAAGTTTATAGAGGCTTTTCATTTTTTAATTTGAGAAAATCAGTAAGTCACCTATTCATATTTCTTTACATGAGATATATTAATCTATATCTAATTGAAAGTATATCTCAAAAAATTCAAAGAGGAGTAAATAAAATGGACGCGCTTTCAAAAATGCCTGGTGAAGCTCAGCATACTATTAATTCTCCACAGTCAATGGGCTCTACACCACAAGCTCCTCAAGGTGAAAGAGAACCAAGAACAAAAGTTCTAGTTTGTGATGATGAGACTGCAATAAGAAGAATCCTTGAAACACGCTTAAAACTCTCTGGATACCAGGTAGACATTGCTATTGATGGGGAAGAGGCAATTACAAAATTTAATACATATCATCCAGATATAGTAATTCTAGATTTAATGCTTCCTAAAGTAGATGGCTTTAATGTATGTAAAGAAATCAGGTCTTATTCTGAAGTTCCTGTCATTATTCTTTCTGCCATTACAGATGTGGCCGACAGAATAAAAGGCTTAGAAATGGGTGCTGATGACTATGTAACCAAGCCATTTAGCCCTAATGAATTAGAAGCTAGAATTAAAGCAGTACTTAGAAGAGTTACAGACAGGCCTATGGAGCAAAGCATTGGTCACTCAAACAATGTAATTTGTATAGGAAATTTAAAGATTGATACAAGTAAAAGACAAGTTTACAAAAACAATGAAAGAATCCGCCTAACAGGAATGGAATTTAATTTGCTTGAGCTTTTAGTAAGTAATTCAGGTAAACCATTTTCAAGAGCAGATATATTACAACAAGTTTGGTCTTATCCTGCTGATCATAGAATAGATACACGTGTTGTAGATGTTCACATAAGCAGATTACGCTCAAAGCTTGAAGAAGATCCAACAAATCCAGAGCTTATTCTTACATCTCGTGGCACTGGATATATGTTTCAAAAGATTTAACATTTTCACAGAAAGACACGACGAGCAATCCATCGTAAAATGTCATTCTGAATGAGCACAGCGAATGAAGAATCTAAAAACGTTTATGGATTCTTCGCCGGAGTTTACCCTGAATATAATGAAGGGGCTCAGAATGACACATTCCATTAGTAAGATTGCTCGTCGCTAACATTCCAGCAATGGCGTTAATACAGTAATATAATGTTTATATGTCCCAAGCTAACGATAAAAAACTGTGGTCTGGTCGTTTCAGTGAAAGCACAGCTGAGCTATTAGATAGATTTAATTCAAGTCTTAACTTTGATAAAAGGCTTTATAAGCATGATATTAAAGGTTCTATTGCACATGCAGAAATGCTGGCTCATTCAGCAATTATAGGCAAAGAAGAGTCTGAAGAAATTATTCGTGGTCTAAATAAGATTTTTGAGGAAATAGAAGGTGATGATGAGTGGTTTGAAAGAAATAAAAATGAAGACATTCATTCAGCCATCGAAGCAAGACTTATAAACCTTATCGGTGATGTCGGCAAGAAACTTCATACAGGAAGAAGTAGAAATGACCAAGTAGCTACTGATATAAAGCTTTTTTTAAAAGATGAAATAAATGAATTAATTAGACTAATTGGTGAGCTCAGGTATACATTCATTTATCTAGCTAAAACTCATTATGCCACTGTAATGCCAGGATACACTCACTTACAGCAGGCAATGCCAATAACTCTTGGGCATTATTTCATGTCTTATGAACAAAAATTACTTCGCGATATAGAAAGATTTGAACAAACGCTGCACAGAATGGATGTTTTACCTCTTGGCTCTGGAGCACTGGCTGGTACTGGTTTTGATATAGACAGAGAATTTACAGCAAAAGTATTAGGGTTTAAGAAAATTACTGAAAACAGTTTAGATGCAGTATCTGATAGAGATTTTCTAGCTGAATGCTTATTTAACATTTCACTTTTAAACATTCACTTAAGTCAATTTTCAGAAGAAATGATCATTTGGAATACTGAAGAGTTTAAGTTCATTACGATTTCAGATGCTTACTCTACTGGAAGCAGCATGATGCCACAAAAGAAAAATCCTGACATTCCTGAATTGATTCGTGGTAAAACTGGTAGATTAACTGGAAATTTAATGGCAATATTAACAATCTTAAAAGGATTACCTCAAGCTTATAATAAAGACTTACAGGAAGACAAAGAAATCCTTTTTGATTCGCTTGACAATATAAAAATTGTTTTACTAATAGCTAATGAGTTCTTACAAAATATAGATTTCAATAGAAAGAAAATGTATGAAGTTGCTTCAAATGGATTTTTAAATGCTACTGATGTAGCTGATTACCTAACTAAAAAAGGTGTTCCATTTAGAATTGCTCATGAAGTAGTTGGAAACATAGTGGCATATTGTATAGAGAGAAAAAGATTATTTACTGATTTGAGCATCAGTGAATGGAATAGTTTTCATAAGCTTTTTGGTGATGATATTATGGATAAGATTAAAATAGAATCTTGTGTTGAAGCAAAAAATGTTTATGGCGGAACTGCTCCAAACCAAGTTCTAAGTGCTATAGCAAGAGCAGAGGAAAAGAATTTTTAATGGATAAAGAAGATAATCAAGTGATGATATTAGCAGCAGGAGTGGGTTCCAGACTTGATCCACTCACTAGTCATATACCAAAACCACTGTGCCCTATCCTTGGAAGACCTGTAATGGAACACATTATTAGGCTATGTAAAAAGCATGGCTTTACAGAATTTTCTGCTAATACTCACGTAATGGGAGAAAAAATTGGAAGCTATTTTAAAGGTATAAAATCAGATCTTGATGTTACTTTAAATCTAGTAAATGAAGATGAATTAACTGGAGTAGCTGGTGGAATTAGAACCTGTAAACAATATTTAACTGATGATGTGATTTTAGTAATGATGGGGGATGCCCTTACTGATGTAGATCTTACCAGGCTTTATGAATCACATATAAAAAGTGATTTTCCTGTAACTGTAGGAATTAAGCAAGTTGAAGACACTTCACAGTATGGTGTCGTACTTGCAGATGAAAAAAGAAAAATAATTTCTTTCCAAGAAAAACCAAAAGCAGAAGATGCATTAAGCAACTGGGCAAATACTGGAATTTACTTTTTTGATAGGAAAATTATTGATGAGATTCCACCTATTGAGGAAAGACAAAAGTTTGACATAGCTACTGATCTTTTCCAAAAGCTAATGGCAAAAGGGATTGCTCTTCAAGCAGTAAATATAAATGCTTACTGGGCTGACATTGGCACATTAAAGCAATATCAACAAAGTATTAAAGATGCTCTTAATGGAAAAGTAAAAATTGACATTGCTGCAGAGAAAACATCTTTTGGCTATAAAGGAAAAGGTGTCATCGTCGCTCCTTCCGCTAAAATTGAAGGGAAAGTTTATCTTGGAAATAATGTAAAAATTGGTCCAAATGTAAAAATTACAGGCGATGTTTACATTGAAGATAATGTAATAATTGATTCAAATTCATACATTAATAATTCCATCATTTGGGGAAATTCATTTATAGGTGAAAATGTAAAAGTAATTTCCAGCATTATAGGAAATAATTGCATTGTTAGTGATGGTTTAGAAATGATTTCAAATTCCGTCTGGGCACCAAATTCACAAATAGATGATGGGACAAAACCATCTGTGGTTCTATCATAAAATATGTTTCTAATAGGCACCATAGTCAGCACATTTGGAATTAAAGGTGATATTAAAATCAATCCTTTAATCACACCACCTGACTTGCTCCTTGGTTTTGATTCTATTTTTGTAGAGCATTATGAAAAAAAGCAAGAATTTTCTGTCTTGATGGCGAAAAGACATAAAAATATTTACATTTTTTCCCTTGAGGGTGTAAATGACATGAATGTAGCTGAAGATTTAATAGGCTCTTCTGTATATGCTGCAAATATTGATATAAAAGAATTAAAAGAAAATGAGTTTTTTTACCATGATTTAATGGGACTGACTGTCTATAGTGAAAATGGAGATGTAGTGGGCACTGTCGACCATATCTTAAAAGCTGGAAATGATGTTTTAGTAATTAAAGATGATGCTGGTAAAGAAATCATGATTCCTTTTGTAGATGAATTAGTACCTGAAGTGAACCTAAATGATAAAAGCATTACTATAAATACAGCAATAGGCTTACTTCAAGAAGACGATAAAAAAGCAAAAGAAGGCATTAAAGAAGATATTATAGAAACTTAATGAAAAATCCAATAGTCAAAATATGTGGGGTTACTTCTATAAAAGATGCATTAATGGTGTCTGGTTTTCCCATTTACGCTATTGGACTTAATTTTATAGAGCGATCAAAAAGAAAAGTAGATCTAAACACTGCTAAAGAAATAATAAAAGAATTACCGATTTCCATAGGAGCAGTTTTAATCCTTGAAGATGAAAAGATAAAAAAGGTAATTGATTTATGTAATTTACTATCTACTAACAATGTTCAATTACATGGAAATGAGTCTTCAGAATATTGTAAAGAGTTAAAGAAAAAGAAGAAAACTATAAAGATCATAAAAGCATTAAAAGCTGAAGAAGAAACTCTACAAAAATTAAAGGACTATGAAAAAGTTTGTGATTTTATTCTTCTTGATTCTGCAAATAAAAAAAACCAAATGGGTGGAACTGGAAAAACAGCAGACTGGAAAATAGCAAGAAAAATAATAGAAAAATCTAAATTACCTGTGATTTTAGCTGGTGGACTTAATCCGGACAATATTAAAGACGCCATTAAAAAAGTTAAGCCTTATGCTATAGATATGAATAGTGGAGTAGAGTCAAAACCTGGAAAAAAAGATGAAGAGTTAATTAGAAAGCTTTTTAATGCACTCAAGAACTAAGCTCTGTTTTTTCTACCTCCACTTTAACACCATCTAATTTACTTATTTCTGCTAGTCTCTGTATATGCCCAATATCTGAATTTAGATATTCTTCCATAATTTGATTATTGACATCAGGCTTATAAAAAACCCTAATAATAACTGTGTCTGAATTTTTTTCATAATAATATAATGAGAATCCAAATCTTTTAGAATCTCGAATATCATTCTTTCCATTTAAATCCATTACCAGCCACTCTAGTTTAGTCGGAACATAGAGTTCATTTGGACTGGATGCAAATACACATATATTGGTCTGAAATAAGATAACTAAAATTACTACAATTTTTTTCATATAAAGCGCTCCCTTTAATAGGCATGAATAATATATACAGTAAATTAAAGGATGTTTAAAAGTAGATAAAGATCAACTGTTTAGTGGAGTCCGCTATAATTATCTTCATATGAATTTTAAAACTTCAAAAGAAATTAGAGAGTCTTGGGTAAAATTTTTTACTTCTAAAGGCCATAAACATGTTAAAAGCAGCTCTCTAATACCTGACAACCCCACACTTCTTTTAACCGGTGCTGGAATGGTGCAGTTCGTCCCTTATTTTTTAGGTCTAAAGGAATCTGAGTTTAAAAAGGCAGTGACTATACAAAAATGCGCTCGTGTAGGCGGCAAGGATTCTGATTTAGAAAATATAGGCAGAACTACCAGACATCATACTTATTTTGAAATGCTTGGTAATTTTAGTTTTGGAGATTATTTTAAAAGTGAAGTTATTCCATGGGCTTGGGAGTATGTAACAGAAGTTTTAGGTCTACCTAAAGATAAATTAATTGTTTCAGTTTTTGCTGGGGATGAAATAACGCCGTTTGATGAAGAAGCTTATGATATATGGATTAAAAAAGTAGGACTTCCTGATTCTCAAATTAAAAAAATGGGAAGAAAAGATGTTTTCTGGGGACCACCTGGACCTACGGGACCTTGTGGACCATGCTCTGAGATTTATTTTGACAGAGGTCCAGAGTTTACAGATCCAGATGAAAGATATTTAGAAATCTGGAATCTTGTTTTTATGCAACTTGAAAAGGATGAAGAAGGAAAGTTTAAACCTTTAGCTAAGAAAAATATAGATACCGGTGCTGGGTTAGAAAGACTGGCTTTAATTCTTCAAAATAAGAAAAATACATTTGAAACAGATCTTTTAATGCCTATATTAAATGCTGTTTCAGAACTTACAAAAACACCCTATGAAAGAGATGAGAAGTCAGATCTTTCTCTAAAAATTATTACTGATCATATTCGTTGTATTAGTTTTTTAATCGGTGATGGAGTAAGACCTAGTAATTTAGGACGCGGCTATGTTCTTCGCATGCTTATCAGGCGTGCTGCACGATTCGGATACTTATTAGGAATGAAAAACCCTTTCTTATATAAGCTACCGAGCGTAGTAAGTGAAAATTATTCAGAATTTTATCCTGAGTTAAAAGATGTAAAAATGATTGAAGATGTGGTTAAACAAGAAGAAGAAAAATTCTCTGAAACTATAGATCGTGGATTGATTTTTTTAGATGAGCTTCTTTCTAAATCCGGTTCAATCATTCCAGGAGATGCAGTATTTGATTTGTATTCTACATATGGATTTCCTGTAGAGCTGACATCTGACATAGCACAAGAGAAAAATAAAAATGTAGATTTAGATGCTTTTGAAAAGGCTAAAGACAAACACTCAGAAGTTTCAAATAAAGATACTTTTTCAGTAAATATGACTGATAAAAGAGTATATGGAGATGTTTTAAAAGAACATGGTGAAACAAAGTTTTTAGGCTACACAGATGAAAAATGTGAAGCAATGGTTTTAGCTATTATTTCTACTGGTCAAAAAGTAGAGAAATTAAAAGAAGGTGAAAGCGGAGAAATTATCCTCAACCAGACAGTTTTTTATGCTGAGTCTGGCGGTCAAGTAGGAGATAGCGGAAAGATCAACTCAAATGTTTCAGTTTTAGGTACAAAAAAATATGAAGGATTGTTTTCTCACTCAGTGGAAATAAAGTCAGGAGAAATAAAAGTAGGCGACAAAGTAAGCTGTGAAATTGACAGTGTAAAAAGAGCCAGAACAAGACATCATCATAGTGTTACCCATCTTTTACACTCTTCACTTAGAAAAATTTTTGGAAGCGCACTCCAACAAGCCGGTTCAGAAGTAGATGAAAATAAAACACGTTTTGACTTTACGTTAGATAGAGCTGCAAAACCAGAAGAAATAGAAAAAATAGAGTCTATGGTTAATGGGTGGATAGATTTAAAACTTCCAGTAGAATGCAAAGAATTAACTTTTGATGAGGCTATTAAAACTGGAGCTCTGGCATTTTTCGGAGATAAATATGGTGATATAGTTAGAGTTATTAAAATGGGCGACACTAAAGAAGTAGCTAGTGTAGAACTCTGCGGTGGAACACATATAAAAAACACTTCTGAAATTGGTGGATTTAAGATAGTAAAAGAAAGCTCTATAGCTGCTGGTGTAAGAAGAATAGAAGCTGTAGCTGGAGAAGCATTGAAAGAGTATTTAGAAGGTAAAAAGAAAGAGGAAGAAGTTAAATTAAATCAATTAATAACAGAAGACAATAATTTAAAAAGTGAGTTTTCAAAAGGTGACTTATCTAATGAATGGGAAGAGCTTACTAAAAAGTTTTCAGAAGTTTCTGTTAAAAAGCTTCAAGAAAAGCACATGGAAGCAAAAAAACTTATAAGTAAAGCCATGGCTTCTACAAATATTGAAAAGTTGAAATCTCAGGAAGATAAAATAGAAAAGCTATCTAATGGGATTTCTATATTAATTGCTAAGCCAGATAACTATGGAAGTGAAGCTATAAAAACATTTATAGAAGGTAAATTAAAAAATGCCAAAGGTGAAATTTATTTAGTTACCGATCTAACTGAAGAAGGAAAACTTACATTTTACTCAGGAGTATCCAGTGACCTTATTCCTAAAGGAATAAAAGCAAAAGATATCGTAAATAAAGTAGCGGAAGTCACAGGCGGACGCGGTGGCGGAAAAGATAATTTTGCACAGGCGGGCGGGAAAGATACCAGTAAGATAAGTGAAGCCCTTAACATTGGCTTAGAGATTATTAAATTAATATAAAAAGCAAAGATTAAATAGAATGTAGATTTAGACTATTTCTAATTATTTATTTTAGGAGATTTTAATGATAGGTGTTCCTGTTATTCATGCAAAAACTATTTCACCTCCAAGGCCTGCAAGGGTAAATCCACAGGGTGTGTTAGAGACTGTTCCTGAGCTTGATATAGAAAGCTTACTATCAGCTCTAGATTGTATAAATACTCCAAGACATGATCATTTTCAAGTCACTGGTATAGAAATGGACCCTCTAGATGAAAGGTCTCATTTAAAACAATTATTTGGCTATGGAAATAACCCACCAAGTGTTTTTTCTCGCACTAATGCTAAGCAAGTAATATCTGGAAAAATACCAACCTCTTTTGAGGATGCATTTCAATATATAGGATGTCCACTTTCTGTGAGTTCGGAAGCTCTAGTCCCTAAAAATAGAGAAGATTTAAAATTTGTTTTAAGGCACATTTCTCATATAATCGATCTTATAGATTCATATAGAATTAGAGAATATGAACATGGAATGAAATTCCCACATTATGGGGGTTATAGGGATTTGGTAATTTACCCTATAATTAAAGGCAATGAAGTAAAAGAATTTAAGATCGGTACACATGATGAGTTAAAAAGATCAATACCTGAACATCTCCCAGGAAGATATATGGGTACCGATGAAATCGTAAACAGATATAGAAGACCATAAAAGATTTCAAGCAACTTAGGGTATAAATAAATCATGCAAGAAACAAGTAAAGATTTTTTCAACCAAATAGTGTCAGAGTACGATGATTTAATAAAAAAACATGTGACTTTTTATGCTGATATTTTTTGGACAATTTTTCGTTACTTACCAAACAATTTTGCACCAAAACATATACTCGAACTAGGCTGTGGAACTGGAAATCTAACTAAGCTTTTACATGAAAAATATCCAGATGCAAAAATCACAGCAGTAGATGCTGCTTCAGAAATGCTAAAAACCACTAATGAAAGACTTAAAGGAACAGATTTAACCCTTATTGAATCTTATTTTGAAAAACTTGATTTTAAAGAAAACTCTTTTGATCTTATTATTTCAAATCTAGCGATTCATCATTTAGTAGATGAAGAGAAACAAAATATTTTTAATGAAATAAGAAAATGGTTAAAGCCTGGTGGTTTATTTGTTTTGGCAGATGCAGTAAGGGCTGTATCAGATAAAATCAACGAAGAAGATTGGGTTATTTTTAAAGAAGATAACTTAAAAGCAGGGATGTCTATTGAAGATTTAGCAAAGTTAGTGGAGCATTCCAGAACATGTGACCACTATGCTACAGTTCCTGATTTACTAGTTTGGCTTAAAAATTCAGGATTTAAAAATGCTGATGTTCTCTGGAGATGCAGCTTATGGGCTGTATTTCAAGCTGAGAAATAGTATTTAATTGTTTGCTATACATTTCATTATAAAAACTTCCTAAACTTTATTTATTTTTACTCTGATTTACGATAGGATTTTACCTGTTTGAAAAAATTCAAAGAATTAGGAGTTTTATTTATGTTATTAGATTTATCTATATTACAAATTGGAAATTTTAATCAAGGTTTAGTAACCGGTCTACCAGACAGCGAGTCACCTATTTTATTAACAGATTCATTAGCTCTAGGACAAAACATTAGAAGAGCATTTAGAACCCATTCTGCCTCAAATCCTGTAGGAGTTGAGGTACAGAGTGATAAGTATGCTGCAGTAGTCCCAGGTGGAAGATTTGGAAGTATTCAAGCTTCTGGATATTTAGTAGAAGGTTTTGCCCATAGTGCTAGGATAGTTAGCCCTCCAAAGTCTGTCATTTCGCTAATTGCTAATAATTCAAAATTATTTGTATCAAAAGATGCTATTAATAATCCTAATTTAGATTTCTTGTTGAATAGTTTACATGAAGCTATCTCTACTCTTGAAGAAGAAAGATTAGAAAGATCTTCTTTAGGTTCTATAGAATGTGGTGATTTAACTATTTATCCAACAATGCATGAAAATCATCTTAGCAGCTATGTTATACAAACTATTAATGAGCCTAAAATCGTTACTCGTAGAAGCATTGGCATTATAGACATAGGTACTGGTAAACACTCTACTGCCGCTTAACCATGAAATGCTGTTTTTAAAAGTGGCATAACTCCATTCACAATATACTGAACACCAATACATAGAAGTAAAAATCCCATAATTCTATTAAATGAGTTCATAGTGGCTTCGCCCATCCTAGATGAAATAATATGAGCCAGCCTGAGAAATACATAAGAAAGTACTGAAACTAAAATTACTACTATTAAAATCACTGGATAGTGCATCCATGACTTAGCATCTGTAGTCATTCCTATCATAACTGCAATAGCTCCTGGTCCACTTAAAATAGGCATAGCAAGAGGAGAGAATGCTATATCATCTTTAGACTCTGATTCTTCCTGTTCTTTAGGAAGAAGTTTTGATTTTTTCTCCAGCATCTCTACAGCAGATCCTATAATCATAAGACCACCAGCTATTCTTAGCCCTTCTAATGAAATTCCAAAAAATCTTAAAATTAGTCCACCAGCTATAAAAAAGACTACTAAAACCCAAAAAACATACCAACTAGCCTGGGAAGCGATTTCTACTCTTTTTTCAGGAGAAAACTTTTCTGTAAGTGAAACAAATACAGGCACAGCAAGAAGCGGATCCACTATGGAGAATAGTGAAACAAAGGAACCGACAAAAAATATAAATAGTTCATTCATAAATGGAATACAAGTTTAACATATGAATACAAGGTTTTCCATATATGAATATTTTTTTAATTTTTTAACATAAAAATGGATTTTTTTCATCTGGAAACATTGTAGACCAAGCTTTAATTAAAACCTCTTTACTAGCTAAATTTCTTGCTACTTTTTTTGGCATAACTTTAGCCTCTGAGAAAGCTTGCCCTTCTCTATTAGTTATTTCTACAGTAACTTTATGGACTAAGACTCCTTCGTGTTTTACTGAGGTTTCATCAACTTTTGGAGTATTTAAACCTAACCCCTGACATGCCTCAAAGAGTGCTCCTGTAAAATTCGTCTCTGTAATTCTTTCTTTTACTCTTTTTATAAGATCAGATGTTTGTACAGCAAGAGCATTTTCTCCCGTAAATAAAACTTCATCTTCTCTTAAATGTCTTAGCTCTATTAGCTTTGTCAATAAACCAGCACAAGCAAACTGTTCTACATGAAGAGCCCTTGCTTTCATCACGACTTCATCAGACTTTATTTCTTCTCTATTTATCCTTACAGAAACTTGAGCTGTAAACTCTGGATTATGATCTTCTCCACCCGTCCTATTATAAACAGATTGAAAATTAGTCCATTTTTTCTTTTTAACTAATTCAAGTATTTGTCCTTTTGGATTAACAATATTATTTTCATGAGGCTGTCTTGTTCTAGTGACTTCTACAGGCTTTTCTTCACCTGTTAAAGGGCTTGCTCCTGAAAAAGTAACTGTTTCTCCTATAAGTTTAGATAAAAGATTTGCTGATGCTAAATGTTCTGCATCTTTTCTATTTGCTGCCTGAAGCTTATCTGAAGACGTTCCTTCTATTGCTTTTAAACTATTATCTAAAATGGTTGCTGTTGAAGAAAATACTGGATTATGATCTCCACCGTCAACTTTTTCTGTATCAAAGGATAATTTTGACAATGGTGGGTTTATCGTAATTAATTCCAATAATTTACCTTTTGGATTATCCTGCAAATCTTTCCTAACAGCATCAATACTTTTCCACGGTAACTTAATTTTTAATCCTGAAAAAGAAAATTCAGACTTACCATCAGACTTACTTACTGTAAGATCTTCACCTAGATTTAATTCTCCAACTTCTACTCCAGAAAGCTTTGCTAAAAGATTTAATGAAGCTAATTGTTCTGCTCTTTTTTTATTTCTAGCTTTGCAAGAATCAGAAGCAAAAGAAGTTTTATCTTTTTGAATTTTTGCTATAGAAGTAAATGGTTGATCTATCACTACCCCTGATGTCACAAATTCAGGAGATGAATAACCTTCAAACTTTTGTTTTACCATACTTAAAACATAAACTGCATTTGGCAAATCCTTTACAAGTTCCAATAAAACAGTTTTTTTCAATTCTACAAAAACATCACTATCTTTTTTGCTTATTAAAAGAATATTGAGAAAATCTGTAAGTGGTAATATTTTTTTCTGTATTCTTTCATTTATTTCTAATTCTAAGTTTATAGAAAGATTATTTGATGTTAAAGCAATGTCTATAGCATCAGAAAATTGACTTTCATCTAATGTAGAAAAATCATTTTCTATTACTGCTACTGCGACTTGTTTTTGATTAAGTCTAGCAAAATGCTCATCTCTTTTATCTTTAATCTCATCTTGTGTTTGATTCACATGACTTGCTATTTCATCTAATCTTTCAACTGAATATGGGAATGGACGCCTTTCTAAAAAAGCAATAATATTCCTGTGAGAAATTAAATCTGGAAGCCTTCTTATAGGAGAAGTAAAATGCAAATAAGCTGGCAAATTTAAACCATAATGTCCTTTTAAAGTTCTTGCATATCTAGCTCTTTGAAGATTTAAATTTACTCCTTTTCTAGCGGTTTCCAAGCTAAATTTTCCAGGAAATTGCATGGCTTGTTGAACTTGTAAAAGTAATTCATTTGGCTTACCAGGAGCTGAGGGTTTTGCTTCATGATTTCTATAAAGAACTGGAATATTATTTTCAGCACAAAATTCAGCAACAGATTGATTAGCAAGAATCATAAACTCTTGAATAATAAGATTTGATATATGCCTTTCATCCTGCTCAAGATCAATAATATTTCCTTCTTCAGTAGTAGCAATTCCTTTATTTATGTCATAAATAGCTAATGCCCCTTTTTCTCTTCTAGATGAAAGTAAAGCCTGAGAAAGAGTATCACAACCCATTAAGAGTTCATATAATTCACCTTTTCTATTTTTTAAGATTGAATCCACTTCTGCATAATTAAATCTTTTTAAGCTCTTTAAAACAGTTCTTTTTATTTCTGCTTTGCCTACTTGCATATCTCGAGAAATGGGGATTGAAGCTGTAAGCGTTGGTCTTACTTGACCTTCAAATAAACTTAATAGACCTTCAGAAAGTTCATGAGGAATCATCGGATCATTCCAATAACCATAATATCTAGTAAAAGCTCGTCTATTTGCTTCAGTATCTACAGCAGAACCCATTTTTACTATAGAATCTACATCAGCAATAGATACATGCAATATAAAATCATTGCCATTTCTCTCAAGATAAATAGCATCATCTAAATCTCTAGATGTTGGTCCATCAATGGTAAATCCTTTAGCTTGAGCTCTTTTGCTAAAAAGTTCATCTCTAAAGCTTAAAGACCTAACTTCTCTAAGTATTGCCTGAGGGAAAGTAACTCTACTATTAGTCATAAATACCTTAAATAAATTAGGACTAGATTAGCCAATTAAAGACCTAAAGTCAATATTTTTGGATTTACTTAACTATGTATTTAGCTGTTTTCTTCTATACTGTACTCAGATGTATTTATTAAATTAAGGAGAAAAATGGAAAAACCAAATATTGCTGATAAAAAACCTGCTGTAATGGAAGTAGAAGCCGGGACTTATTACTGGTGTAAATGCGGTCTTTCTAATAAACAACCATTCTGCGATGGATCTCACTCAGGGACACAGTTTACTCCTGTAGTAGTTAAATTAGAAGAAAAAAAGAGAATTGCTTTTTGTAATTGCAAACAAAGTAATAACTCATACATGTGTGACGGAACACATTCTAAACTTTAGTCATGACTGAAAAAAATAAAACTGTTTTACTTACTGGGACATCTGGTTATATAGGAGGCAGACTACTTAAACCACTTGAGATTGCTGGCTATAAAGTTAGATGCCTAGCTAGAAATCCTGAATTTTTAAGCTCTAGAACAAGTGAAAATACAGAACTAATTAAAGGTGATGTTAAAGATTTAGAAAGCCTTAAAGAAGCACTTAAGAATGTAGACATAGCCTATTATTTGATTCATTCAATGGGTAGCAAAGGCTCTTTTGAAGAAGAAGATAGGCTAGGTGCAAAAAACTTTGCTTTAGCTTGTAAAGAAGCAAATGTAGAAAGAATAATTTATTTAGGTGGGCTTGGCGACAATAAATATCCACTATCAAAACATTTAAAGAGCAGGCATGAAGTTGGAAAAATCTTTAAAGAGTTTGGAATTCTAACAATAGAACTACGGGCATCTATAGTAATAGGGTCAGGAAGTCTTTCATTTGAAATGATTCGTGCATTAGAAGAGCATCTTCCAGTAATGATTACCCCTAGATGGGTTTCAGTAAAAGCACAACCAATAGCAATTTCTGATCTGTTAAACTATTTGCTTCAATCAGCGGAAATAAAAATAGAAAAAAGTACAATTTTTGAAATTGGTGGAAAAGACATTGTTTCCTATGGAGAAATTATGGGGGAATATGCAAAACAAAGAAACTTATATAGGGTAATGATTCCTGTGCCATTTCTTACCCCTTGGCTTTCTAGTCTTTGGCTAGGACTTGTCACCCCTTTATATGCAAACGTAGGAAGAAAGTTAGTAGATAGCATCAAATTCCCCACTGTTGTAAATGATAGGGCCGCCCTCAATACATTCAATAACATCTCACAAAAAAGCATTAGCGAAGCTATTTCTGAAGCACTTAAAAATGAAGATAAAGAGTTCTCTGAAACAAAATGGTCAGATGCTTTATCTTCTGGAAATATAAAGCGTGACTACGGAGGAGTACATTTTAGAAATAGAATTGTTGACTCAAGAACAATAGAAATAAAAGCAAAAAAAGAAGATGCTTTCAAACCAATAGAACAAATTGGCGGACAAACTGGGTGGTATTTTTGGGACTGGATTTGGCAAATAAGAGGGTTAATTGATTTATTATTCGGTGGCGTCGGCATGAGGCGAGGCAGAAGAAATTTCGAAAAATTAAATATTGGTGATGTAGTTGATTGCTGGCGGGTTGAGAACATTGAACCAAATAAAAAATTAATTCTTTTTGCTGAAATGAAATTACCTGGACGTGCTTGGCTTGAATTTGAGGTTGAAGAGAAAAATGAAAATTGCATAATTAGACAAACAGCAATCTTTGACCCAATAGGACTCAGTGGAATAGCTTATTGGTACAGTCTTTATTTCATTCATGAAATAATTTTTAAAAATATGCTTAGAAACATTGGGAAGGCTGCAATAAAAAATGTTTAAAAATAAAGTGGCATCAATCCTTATTTTAAATTTTATGATCTGGAAATTAAATTAATAGATCTTAAACTTAACTACTTGCCTTCTATCTTCTTCATTTCCTTCTGTTAATGCAGGAGATTTTGAGTTGTTTTTACTGAGTGTTCTAAGTTCAATTCCATCTATGTCATGCCATTCAAATTTTACATTTAAATATTTTGGGTTATCTTGTGTGATTATTATTTCCCTAAATGCATTTGGGTATTGAACAGCTGCTGGGCAGCTATTATGGATTTTGTTTGCGATTTTTTGAATTTTTGCAGCGTGATAATGACCACTAAAAACGCCAATTACATTTTTATAAGAGTTCACTAGAGCTAAAAACTTAGTATTATCAGGCTCAAGAATATTATGAGTAGAGCTTTTAAAAGGTTCTACAGCAGGAAAATGAAGTGCAATGATTACAAACTGATTAGCTTGTAAGCTTTCTTCTAATTGACCTTTTAACCATTCTAACTGTTTGTCACTTAACTGCCCGCGCGCGGTAACTACTTTATCGGTAGTCCCATCTAGACAAACTATTTTAAATTTTTCATTAGGGATAAATGAATAATAATTCATTCCCTCAGGAAAACTCATTTGTCCTTCTACATCAGTGAATTTTTTTATAAATCCTTTTTTACCAAGTCCACCATTTACACTTACATCATGATTGCCGAGTAAAACATAGAGAGGTGAGTTTAATGACATGGTTATAGTTATAAACTTATCAAGTAGCTTTTCATCAGGAATATCTACTAAATCTCCCGTAGCGAGAGTAAAATCTAAATCCTTAATTCCATTTATCTGAGTGACAGAATCATTTAGCAATTTTTCTGAACTTCCAAGCAACCTCTCTCCATCTTTTGCATAGTCTCTTTGAAGATGAGTATCTGATATCTGGACAAAATGTAAAAGTACTTTATTTTCACTAGCTCTAACAGAAATATAAGAGCATAAAGCAACTAATACAAGTAAAAAGCTAATAAATTTTATTTTTTTCATTTTTCCTCTTTTTTTACGCAGTTATATGTTCACCATAAGGCATAGTAAGTGCAAGCTCCAATCTATCTTGTACAACTTTCCAATTGATATTACTTACAAATGTTTCTAGATATTTTTTCCTATCCGTTCCAAAATCAACCATATATGCATGCTCATAGACATCAAGGACTAAAATAGGAAAAACAAGACTAGGTACAAGCTGATTATGCTGATCAAGTCCATAAATCCCAATTCTTCCAGTTCTATAGTTCAGAGCTGCCATTGACCAACCACGCATCACTTTACCAACACCTTTTAAATGGTTTAAGAAATTTAATGGGTTTCCATAATCTCTTTCAATCATTTTTTTAAGTAATCCTTTTGGCTCTTTTGAGCCTCCACCAAGATTTCCAAAATATAACTCATGTAAAATTACACCGTTCAAGTTAAAAGACTGCTCTACATGTAGTCCTCTATATGAAAGAGTATCCGGATTATTTGGATCAATTATTTTTAATTTTGCTTCTATGTCATTAATGTTAGCTACATACTTTTCATAAAGACCAAAGTGGGCTTTAAGTTGATTATCGCTTATTCCACTTAAACCATCACCAAGCAAATTATCGTATTTTTTAGCTAAATATTTTTGTACTGGTGGTTTCAAGTTATTTGGAACACCACCAGATGAGTCTTTGCCAGTAGCAAATGCTTTATTAGTTGAGCCAAGAGCTGTGGCTGCAGTTAAAACTCCAAATTTTAAAAAATCTCTTCTGTCTACTGATTTATTTTCATTATTTTCCATAAGTGCTCCTTTTACTAATTTATATTATAGGTTTTTTGAAATTTAGAAATAGGATCAATACATTTTAAAATTTACAGAGCCCACGTATTTTATATAGATCTGACTGGTTCTTAGTATTTATCTTAGGACCTAACGCTATAATTTTCCTTATGAATGTATTAGTAATAGGAAGTGGTGGAAGAGAACATGCAATTTGTTGGAAGCTACAACAAAGCTCTCATGTCACACAAATTTTTTGTGCACCTGGAAATGCTGGCATTGCAGAATTAGCTATTTGTTTGCCTATTAATCCTACTGATATAGAAAGACTAGCAGAAACTGCAATTGCTCAGAAAATTGACCTCACAATTGTAGGCATGGATGATCCTTTATCTCTTGGAGTAGTAGATCATTTTAAGAAAAAAGGACTTAGAATATTTGGACCTACACAAGAAGCCAGTAAATTAGAATGGTCAAAATATTTTGCAAAAGAATTTATGCTAAGACATAACATTCCTACTGCTGCATATGCATCTTTTGATCAGAGAGATTTTGCCCTGGCTTATGCTAAGTCTCAAAAAACTCCTATAGTTATTAAAGCTGATGGGCTTGCTTTAGGAAAAGGCGTAACGATTGCAAAAAATCTAGACGAGGCACAAATTGCTATTCATGATTGTTTTGATGGACGTCATGGAAAAGCAGGTCAAAGAGTAGTAATTGAAGAATTTATGAAAGGGCAAGAGGTTTCTATTTTTGCTATTTGTGATGGCGAGAATGCTATTACACTTGCTCCGGCACAGGACTATAAAAGACTCTGCGATGGAGATCTTGGACCAAATACTGGTGGCATGGGTGCCTATGCACCCGTTCCATTTGTTACACCTGAATTTTTAGGTCATGTAATGGAAACAATAATTCAACCTACCATTGCTGGAATGAAAGAAGAAGGATATCCATTTCAAGGTATTTTATATTGTGGCTTAATGGTAGATGAAGATGGAATTCCAAGAGTAGTTGAATTTAATTCAAGATTTGGTGATCCTGAAACGCAAGTTGTTTTACCACTTTTAGATGAAGATTTATTTGAACTATGCTGGGCAGTTACAGAAGGTGATCTCGGAAAATATAAAGAAGGATTACATAGATTGGGTGGCGCTGCCCTGTGTGTAACAATTGCATCACATGGTTATCCAGGAAACTACCAAAAAGGTATACCGATCGATTTTTCCAGATTAAATGAGCCCGTAGAAGTAGTCAGTGGGAAAAATCCACAAACTATAGAATCTATCTTAAGAGCAAAAGGAATTATTTTTCATGCAGGAACTGCACGTGACACAGATGGAAGGCTCGTAACCAATGGTGGAAGAGTCCTTGGTGTTACAGGATTAGCTGACAATCTCTTAGATGCACAGGTTCTTGCTTATAAACTCTGCGAAAGAATAGACATTGAAGGCAAATACTATCGCAAAGATATAGGCGATAAAGGAATGGTGTAATCGTAGGGACGCGATAAATCGCGTCCCTACGAACATTTGTTATGTTGCTTTTTCTAGTTGTTTTTTAGGTGCTTCTTGTGAACCTGATGTAGGTGAAGCACTAGCGGTACTATCAGATTTTGCTACAGAGTTATCTGATTTAACCTCTTGTGGCTTATCATTGCTAGCAACAGATTGACTCTCTGGTGACTTACCAGCTTCAGCTTTACCAGCTACCTTCTTCTCATTACCTTTACTCTCACCTCTAATTGTTTCAGAAAGCATATTTTTAAGTTCATCTAACTGAGCTCTTAATTCCTCTTGGCTTGGTCCACTCTTACTTTGTGCACCAGAAGATCCAACTTTAAATTCCTTTCCCTTAATTACTTTTGTTTCATTTTCAGGTTGAGAAGTGCCGGTTTCTTCAGCAGCACCTAATTGTCTTTCCTTTTCCTGAATTTTACCTGTTAAATTACTTCTATCATTAGCTGGTCCACCGATCCCTGAAAAATCAATTGGCTTTGGTCCTACTGATGTCATATATTATTTTCTCCCTTGTTCTATAGGTATAAGAACATGTGTATATTAAGAACAGCTTAAAATCACTCAATTGTTACTTTTTACCGTAAGAGATTTTAGCTACACCCTTCTAAGGGTTGTCTAAAATCCCATAAACGACAGAAACCCCATGCTGCGCTAACATGGGGTTTCTGTTTCCTTAAATATTACCAATCGACCTGATTGTATTAATTGGCTGAAGCTGTTTTTTTATGTTTTAAGTTGGGATTTACCCACTTTATTTAGCTCCAACTGATAAATTTATTATGCCACGTACTAGTTATGATTTAGTTAATATTGACATAGGAAATATTTCTATGAGATAGAGCTGCCACCAATGATGCCATTATTTTTATTTTGTGTTTTAGCTTCTTGATAGCTTAAAAGTTTTTGTATTGTATTAATTTTTTCTTGCATAAAGTTAACTTGGGTTGGGCTTTTAATTTTTGCTAACTGTCCTTGTAATTGTTTATGTTTTTCTTTTAAAAGTTCTTTTACGTAAAAAGTGTTTTTATCCTGATCTTGCGACTTCCCCACAGGAGAAGTCTTTGAAATATCATTAAAAGAAATGCGATCTCCCGACATAGGTATAACCTCAATAGAAAGTAAATCAAATTCAAATTAAAGTGAGGTTAACCAAAGTAAGCTCTGTGATGTAGATCACAGAAAATATGGAATAAAAATCTGTCTTATACGTAAAAAATACTAATTGAATTGTCAAAAATAGGACTTTCATGTAGGGATATAAATACTTTATTACTTATTGACGGCTAAAGGATTTGTCTGATTTATTCAGCAAATCCGATCAAACATTATTTTTGCCCACAGGAGATTTCAGCTTGCCTGAAATCCCACAAAAAATAAAAAAGTCGCGGGAGCTCTACCGCGACTTTTTATCCTTAAGCTTTTTCCAAATTACCTGAGATCAGAACTCGACCTTATCGATGAAACCGTCCTCGTTAACATGCGGTTTATATTGCCGCTCTCCTCTGGGTTTTTAATTATCACCCGTTTTATTTGGAGTTAACTGATTCGGTTACTAATAATCTACCCAATTTAGGACCATTTTACAAGTGGCTATTAGCAGTTAAATTAAACTTTTTTTTATATTAGATTATTTTGTGCTTTGGGTAGCTTTTATTAGGGTTTACTGTAAACAAATATATTTAATTAAAGCTTCTTAACTATATTTAGTTTTTTATTAACTATTTTATCTTTATTGTTTTAACCTCTACCTGGCTTTGCTTTTGAAATAAAACTTACCAAATTCGCTTGACTGCCAATATTATCCTTTCTTTTAACACTAACAGTTACTTCTTTCAAACCCGTATCCTCAGCGAGTTCAAAGGGGTATTTCTCTGGTGTTAGTCCTGTTTTTGGATCTATATATTTCACTGTAACTCTGACTAGAAAATTATCCACTGTTTTAGTAGTAATCATTCCATCTATATTGCCAAGTGCATCTAAATCAGAATCAAAATATCTAAGTGCTTTTAATTTTTCCATTTCAGTTTGTGCCATATTGATAGCTTGGCTTTGCATTTGAATTCTTACATTCTTTTGAATTATGTAAGGGAAAATAGCAACTACTCCAGACAAAGCAATTGTAATAATTACAAGGCTTGCCATTAACTCTATTAGTGTTTGACCTGATTGATTGCGCATTGCAATGAAAGGATTTGTCCGATTCATTCGGCAAATCCGAGCCCCCTTAAAAACACTTTTTATAGAGACTTCAGCTTGTCTGAAGTCCCATAAAGAAATTTGACCAGATTGATTACGTACATTAATTCGCATAAATAAAATATAACATGAGCCTGTCATCCTGAGTATAACGAAGGATCCATTAAACCGTTAATAGATTCTTCGAATGACAATCATCTAAACCTTTGCTACAGCATTATTGAGCTTGGCAGGAATTCTCATAATCATCCATGTTTGAAGAGCCTGTATAAAACCACTCACTACAAAATATAAAAGAACTCCAGATGGAACTGGAAACATTAAAGTCATCATCCCTACCATCCCAGGCATAACTTGTTGCATCATTTTTTGCATTTCTGCCTGCTTAGCATCTGCAGGAGGTGGTGAAGACTTCGCAGTAACACTCCCAGATAGCCATATAGTAAAAGCAAAAAGCAATACAAGGACAACTACATCTATATTTATTTGTTTGGTAACTGGATCTATCGCTCCAGTTTTTCCAAGCCCTGTAATAAAAAGAAAACTTTCATTTTCTGAATCAGCCGGCAATATAGCATTTAAAAATATTCTTCCTGGCTTTTTAGTCATAATTAAAACAGAGTCATCAACTACTGAAAGATCTGCATATGAATCAATGTCTTTTGGTTTATAGCCTTCTACATAAACTGGCTTATCCGATAATTCCCATTTTACTTTTCCTAATGCTGAGTCTATATTTCCATCAACTTTTACAAGCTTATAACTTAACTCTTTATCAACCGGAATTTTTACATCCCCTGGGTTTAGAACAATTCTTCCCTTTTTTCCATGATCACCAACAAAAATAGCAGGATTTGAAGCACCTTTCATTTCTTGATTTAAAGTTTCATTTTTTTCTAAAATTTCAACGGGTACAGTTATAGCAAGTGGTTTAAATGGAGATCCATTAAATGCCCAAAAAAGTGCAATTAATACAGGAAGTTGAATAAGCATTGGAAGACAACCACCCATGGGGTTAACCTGGTGTTTTTGATAAAACTCAATCATCTCTTTTTGGAATTCTTCCTGAGCTTCTTTTAACTTCTGAGGTTTATCTTTATATCTTTCTTTTTGTTGTTCAAATCTTTCTTGAAGAATTTTAATTTTTGGCTGAACTGCTTGCATTTTTTGCATTGAACTAGTTTGATGTTTAGTAAGGGGGTAAAGAATCACTTTAATAAATATGGTTACGGCAATAATTGACCAGCCATAGCTGCCTAGCAATTCTTTAAAGTATTGCAAAAGAGGAAGAATAAAATAGTACGTCAATAAACTCAAGTCCATTAATTAATTCCTCACTTCATCAACTTCACAACTATAAGATGGCTGACACATAGAAAGTCTCTTTAAAGTCATAAGAAAACCTTTTAAAAATCCATGTTTTTCTACTGCTTGCAAAAAATATTCTGAACAGCTAGGGTAAAAACGACAACTTCCAAGGTTTAAGGCTGACCTAAGTATAGAAGTCTTCTGCCATAACTTAACTGGAATAGTTAATGCTAATAAAAAAAGTTCTTTACTCATGAATTGCCAACTACCACCCTTGTAAGTAACTTTTCCATTGTATCTTTAATTTCAGAAAAACTTGCATCTTTTATTTCTGGATTAGCTATGCAAATTAAAGCAAAGAGTTTTGTATTGTCGATTATAGTTAATTTTCTTTTAGCTAACTTATAAGCTTCTCTCATCCGTCTTTTATAAAGGTTTCGCTTTGTAGCCCTTTTATCAACCCTAAGACCAACAACAAACCCACATTTAGGCAGTCCTTTTCTAGTTTCTCTTCTGCTTAACAAATAATAGACAAGAAAGTACTTCGAACTAAGCTTTTGTTTTTTTGTTTTTCCTAATTTAAAAGCCAAATCAAAAAGATATTTTTCTTTCAATCTTTCTGATTGTTGGAGCATATTTGATTTATACTTCTTGCATTATTTCTTACGAGCAGCAGCTAAACTCTTACGGCCTTTTAATCTTCTTCTTTTTAATGTCTTTCTACCGACTTTTGTCTTTAATCTTACTCTAAAACCACTTGTTTTGATTTTTTTTCTTCTTGATCCGCCCAGAGTTCTCTTCATAATTTTTTCCTTCGTAAACTAATTGCTCAAATATTTATAACACACATTACAGTCGATGGGTCGATAAGTTAATAGGTCCATAAGTATATAGATTTACCCCATAGACTTATTGACTTATTCTTACATATTTATGTTTCAAATTTTACGCCAGAATATCATGTTAATCTTTTACTCCAATTTAAATACAAGTTTTTTATAGGCTAAATTTTATGGATATTGAACTTAAGCAAGTCTGGGATGATGTGCAAGGCCATCTTTCAAAACAAATGAAAGGCCCAAGCTTTCAAACTTGGATTAAACCCTCAAAACTAGTAGAGATAAGTGGAAATAAGGCCGTAATTGCTGTAAAAAATGAATTTAATAAAAATTTTCTAAGACAAGCTTATATACATAAAATCACAACCTGTATAGAGAAGGTTTTAAATAGAAAAATTGAAGTTGAGATTCTTGTTAAAAAAGATTTAGTTCTCGGTGAGTTTTTTCCTTCTATTGCAAACCTTGCAGAAAATGATCTTTCATCTCATCATCCCATCACCTCATCTCCTCATTCCCCCATATCCCCTGGTGTTGTTTTCGATCATACGTTTAAAGTTCGTTCTAGTTTAAATCCTTCATATACATTTGAAAGTTTTGTAGTAGGCCCAAGCAATCAATTTTCACATGCAGCAGCTTTAGCTGTAGCTGAGGCATCTTCTGAACAGTACAATCCTCTTTTTATATACGGTGGAGTAGGTCTGGGGAAAACACATTTAGCAAATGCTATTGCTAATTACAAACTTGAACAAAATCCAAATTCAAATATCAAATATCTAAGCTCTGAAGCTTTTACTAATGAGCTTATTCATTCCATTAGAACAGATTCAATGGGGAAATTTAGAGAAAAATACAGACAAGTTGATCTTTTAATGATTGATGACATTCAATTTTTAGCTGGCAAAGAAGCTACTCAGGAAGAATTTTTTCACACATTTAATGCTCTTCGTGAAAATGGAAAACAAATTATTCTCACCTCAGATAGACCACCTAGTTCTTTATCATCCATTGCAGATAGACTTAGAAACCGTTTTGAAGGTGGATTAATAGCAGACATTCAGATTCCTGATATTGAAACAAGAATAGCAATTCTAATGTTAAAAGCAATGTCTATGGGAATTGATTTAAGTATTGAAGTGGCTGAGTATATTTGCACTGTATATCAAAACAATATTAGAGAACTGGAAGGAGCATTAAAAAGAGTTCATGCTTATTTAAGCTTCACCAATGAAGAAATCACTTTAAAAAATGTCCAGAAAGTTCTTTCACAAAGAAAAGGAAGTGAAAAGTCAGGAATTTCACCCATTGAAATATTAAAAACAATTGCCAGTTATTACAGCATTTCTTTCGATGATTTAATCAGCCCTAAAAGGTCTAGCAATTTAACTGCTCCAAGACACGTGGCTATTTATATTCTTCATGAGTTTTACAATTTTAGTTTTCCTACCATTGGTGAATTGCTTTCAAATAGAACACATAGCTCAGCTATCTATGCCTACAAACAAGTAAAAAAGAAAATGATAGAAGATAAAGATTTTTCTGAGCAAGTAAATCACGTAAGAGGATTATTAGAAAGAAGAAAGATTAACTAAAAAGTTTTTGTTAAGTTATGTTTGTCAATGACAAAAAATACATATTCTGCGAAATAATCCCATGATACAATTTTTCTAATTAAATAATTTCGGCTTTTACATTGCTCAAAGGAGAGTACTGTATGCAAATAGATTGTAAGGGATACCTTATTAGAGGGGCTCATAAACCTGCAATAGTAATAGCTACAAAACAAGGTTTACTAGCACAAGGAAAAGATGAAGAAGAGTTAGTACCTGTAGGTGCAGGAGCGCTAAATGTAGGTGGGTCACCGATCAGCCCTGCAGGAAATGCTGGTCAAGCCAGATTAAATCCATCTGACCCTAATCAAATATATAGAACAAGAGTAATTATTTTACTGGACATGTCCTATAGCATGAAGGGTGGAAAGTTAGTCTTAGTTCAAGAAAAAATAAAAGAGTTGTCAGAAGGACTTGATAGCCTAGGAATTAATGATTTAGAGTTTATAGTAATTCTTTTTGATGACAAGATTCATCCCGGATGTGAAAGTAGAGATCAGAATAAAGTAATTAGATTTATCCAAAATATCACTCCACATGGTGGCACAGACATAGCTCTTGCAATTAATGAAGGGCTTTCTAAAATAGCACAAGATTTAAATAATGAAGCAAGAAATATTTTAGTTTTAATTACTGATGGTGAACATGAAAATGGACCAAAACAAAACGTTTACATTGCAGCTAAAAAAATACCCTCTTTTGATTCAGCAGCTTATTTAATCGGGGTTGGAGAAAAATACGATGAAGTTCTTATGAGAAATGTTTTAAGTGATGCTAAATTTGGAGGACTTGTTCATTTATCAACCTCTAAAAATGAGACTTTAACTATACCTAACCCTAAAAATAAACCTTTAACTATTTTTGGTAATCTGCTCCCAGAGTTTATAGCTCAAGTTATGACTGCTCCTGATTATCCTATAGTTTCTTTTGATCATAATTTTAGTCAGGTTTTCAACATGAGTCCATCTGTAAGAGGGGTCATTCAGGAAACATATGATAGAAAACTTCTTGATGTTCTTACTTCACATGGAATAGATATAAACGGTGACAAGTTTTTTCCTTCTAGATGTGGGTATCAAAATATAAATTATTCTGTAGGATTTATAGATGAAGCGAAACTTAGTAATGGAAAAGTAATTTTACATGTTTTACCTAGAGGAAATAGTAAACAAGTAATTTTAGCTCAAGAAATAGAAATAATACCAATAGAAGATGCAATTTTAGATCCAGGAGAAAGAGACACTATAGAGAAAATACCAGCTCGGGCTAGATTAAATACTATACTTCACGGTAAAGATGACAAACCTCTTCAGGATTTTTTAGATAAAAATAGAGATAAATTTGGTCCAGATGAATCGCGGATTTTTGATGATGAACTAGACAGAAGAACTGGTAGAGCAAGAGCAAGTGAAGATGATTCAAGATCTGCCTGGTCAGCTTCTGACTCTATGACTTCTAGTGATACCATTGCTCATTTTGGACATACACGGATTTTTGATAAACCATTTCCAGATCCAGGAGCTAATTCACAAGTAAATGATTACTCCCGAGTAACAGGCTCAGATCCTAATTCACCCTCACAGGTGAATGACTATTCTCAATTAGGAGGAGACTCATTTTCAGACGATTATTCACAATCAGGAGGGGGTTCTAATTCAGGAAGTTTTTCAGGTGACGCAGGACACTCAGGAATTGTCAGAGCTTTAGATGCTAGTGAAATCATTGGTGATCTACCTATTATAAGAGGACCTAATGACATGAATGCTGCTGGATATGGGAAACCTATTCCTCCTAATCATTTTAGACTTGAAGTAGTTTCTGGTAATGTAAAATTAACTAAAAATGATTTTGAGCTTAAAGACCGCTCTGTTTTAATAGTTGGTAGGAATCCTGGTATACAAAATTCTATTACCATAGATTTTCCTTCATTAAATGACAAGCACTGTCTTGTTTACAGGGAAGATAATGTTATTTCTATCACTAGCATAGGTGGTGCAAAAGCTAGTGTTAATAACGAAGAGTTGACATCAGGTTGCAGAAAAAGACTTAGTAGTGGAGATATTATAACTCTTGGAGATATTAAATTTAGGTTTACAAAATAAGATTAAAAACATTTTTTTTGTGGGTCAGCTGGAGAAACGCCCCGCTGGGGCGTCTTTACTTCGCATAGCAACAGCAAAAAAGTGTTAGAATTTAGATTATAATTTAAGTATATAAGCTAAAGGAGATCATCATGACCACTACACAACAAGAACTACATCCAGCAGTAGTAAAATTTTTAAGTAACTCTCCAAAAAAAATGTTAATCAATGGAGAATTTGTAGCCAGTAAATCAGGAAAAACTTTTGATACCATAAATCCAGCTACGGGTGAAGTAATAGCTAAAGTTTATGAAGCAGATAAAGAAGATATAGATGCCGCCGTTAAAGCAGCTAGAACAGCTTTTGAAGGCGAGTGGAAAAAAGTAACTCCAAAAGATAGAGAAAAACTTTTAAATAGACTTGCAGACTTAATAGAAAAAAATGCAGCCGAGTTTGCACAGTTAGAAACTCTTGATAATGGTAAGCCTATTAATGAGTCTACATTTGCTGATGTTCCTCTTTCTGTAGATAATTTTAGATATTTTGCTGGTTGGGCAAATAAAATTCATGGTGAAACCCTTCCTGTTTCCAATGGAAACTATTTTGCTTATACGCTCCGTGAACCAGTAGGTGTAGTCGGTCAAATTATTCCATGGAATTTTCCATTACTTATGGCAGCATGGAAAATTGCAGCAGCAGTAGCAATGGGAAACTGCGTAGTATTAAAACCAGCTGAGCAAACACCACTTACAGCCCTCAGGCTTGGTGAGCTTATTATAGAAGCTGGCTTTCCTAAAGGTGTTATAAATATTTGTCCAGGATTTGGAGAAACAGCTGGTGCTGCCCTTTCCAGTCATATGGATGTAGATAAAGTAGCATTTACTGGTGAGTACATAACAGGCAGAAAAATTATTCAGGCATCAACAGGAAACTTAAAGAGAGTTTCTTTAGAATTAGGCGGGAAATCACCTAATGTAGTTTTTACTGATGGAGATTTAGATGCAGCATTAAGTGGTTGCATAGGGAGTGTCTTCTTCAATCAAGGTCAAGTCTGCTGTGCAGGTACTAGATTATTTGTAGAAAAGAAAATTTATGATGATTTCGTGGGGAAACTTTCTGACAGAGTTAAAGGAATAAAACTAGGTGCAGGTCTGGATCCTAGCACTCAGATGGGACCACTTGTTAGTGAAGAACAATTAAAAAGAGTAACAGGATATTTAGACATTGGGAAAAAAGAAGGAGCAAATCCGCTGGCTGGTGGAAATAGAGCAAAAGGCGAGCACTTAGATAAAGGATATTTTGTAGAGCCTACTGTTTTTGCTAATGTAAACAATAAAATGAGAATAGCCCAGGAAGAAATTTTTGGACCAGTCGTTAGTGCTATTCCATTTAACGATGTTAATGATGCTGTTTTCCAGGGAAATGAAACTACTTATGGATTAGCAGCTGGAGTCTGGACAAAAGATATTAAAAAAGCACACTCAGTAGCTAAAGCTTTAAAAGCTGGTACTGTCTGGATTAATTGTTATAACGTTTTTGATCCATGTGCACCATTCGGTGGCTTTAAACAAAGCGGTTTTGGGCGCGAAGGTGGCATTCATACACTAGAGCTTTATACTCAGGTAAAAACTGTTTGGGTTAATTTAAGTTAGTTGAGATTTTTAAAACTCATGGTAGAATTACCTTTAATTATTTAAGAAATTAAAGGTAAAAGTTCTTATGACGAGAGCTATTGATTTAGATCATAATCGCTTTAAAGAAATTGTAAAAGGTCGTGTGAGGAAAGACCTTGGAAGATATATTAAGCATGGAGAACTAAATGGTAGGCAAGGGAAAAGAGCTGTAACCATTCCTGCCCCTGATATTAGACTTCCTCACTTCAGACATGGGCAAAAAGGCTCTGGTGGTGTTGCTCAGGGAGAAGGTGAAATCGGTAAACCTATAGGAAGTGGGGGCGACCCACAAGATGGACAAGGGGAAGCTGGATCTGAACCAGGTAGACATTCAAGAGATGTAGAGGTTACTTATGATGAGCTTGCTGATTGGATGAAAACAGAATTAGATCTTCCAGATTTAGAGCCAAAAGGGGAGAAAAACATAACCACCATAGCACCTGGAAGAACACAGCCAATGGTTCATCCAGCTAGCCCCAGAAATCGGAAAAGAACATTTAAAAGAGCTTTAGTAAGATCTTTAACTCTTGGAATTCCAATTAATGAATTACCACAAAGGTTAATACCAGAAGGTCGTGACTTTGTAAGAAACTATCCTAAAACTATAGTTAAACCACAAGCTAATGCAGCAATTATTTTTATGATGGATGTTTCTGGTTCTATGACTACTGAACAAAAAGATTTAGCTAGAAGAGTAGCTTTCTTTTCAAAGGTCTGGTTAATGAAAAAATTCCCTGGAACTGAAATAAGATATGTTATCCATGATGCAGAAGCTAAAGAATGTAATGAAGATGCATTTTTTAATACACATGAAAGTGGTGGGACAAAAATATCTGCTGGATATGGAGTAGTTAAAAATATAATTAAAAGAGATTTTTCTGGAGATGAATGGAATATATATGCTATTCAATTTAGTGATGGGGATAACTGGGGAGAAGATAATGAAGAGTGCATTAGACTTATGAAAGAAGATATTCTTCCTTACTGTAATATGTTCGGCTATGTACAAACTTTAAGTACTTATGGCAGTGGTGATTATATAAAAGAAATGAGAAGATTAGGGGATAAATCCTCTGAAATTCGCATTGCCCAGGTAACTGAAGGCGGCTCAGATGAAGTTGGTAAAGGTAATTTAAGTGTCGTAGGAGCATTAAGAGCCTTGTGGGGGATAAGAAAAGTTCAAAAACAATTACTTTAACAGACTAATCTTACTTTTTTCTTAATATACTCCCTGGTTGGAGCCTCTACATACCTATAAGTAACATCTGCTACAACAAGAACTAAAAGAACATATAGTGGCATAAAAAACAAATTGTTTTTTATATTATTAGAAATAAATAAGCTCTGCATTACTTGACCAATGGGAGTATGAACCATATAAATAGAGTATGAAATCAATCCAAGTCTTTGCAGAAACTTACTGTTAAATATTTTCAATATTAGACCATTGCATTTGCTTAGTGAAAATACAAGTCCTGCCATTAAAAGCATGATTAACATGTCTTGATTTGAATAATAAGCATGAATATCTAGTATTTGATCTGCTGAAAAATAAACTACTAAAAGTAAAGAAAGAAAAGTAAGAATAGAAATATAGTCGTAAAGAATGTTTTTCTTGGGGAAGATACTATAAATATTAAAAAGAATCACCCCATATAAAAATTGAAAAAATCCTCTTACAACTCCGTGAAAATAAAAGAAATTCACCTGACTTAAATCCTGTGTTTTAATAAAATACTCAAATAAGATAATAGTTACAATTAAAAGAATATTTGTTTTAAGTCCTTTTAACTTTGAAAATAAAATAGCTACAAATGGAAATGTAAGATATAAAAACCATTCAGCACTTAATGTCCAGGAAGGTCCATTCCAAGAAAAATCTTTACAAAAACCCCAAGCATGGATTAGCAAAATATTGTAAACAAAATCCATACCAGTAAAACTGGTTTCAAGAATTTTTAATTTGAAGACATATACTGCAAAAACATAAAACAATATAGTTACTATATGAATGGGATATATTCTAACAAGCCTAAGTACAAAGAATTTAAGTGTATTTTTAAAATTAAATTTTGAAAGCATATTTAAGTAGGCACAAGAAACTATAAATCCACTTAAAATAAAAAATCCACCCACTGCATAATATCCTTTACTCGTAATAGGTTCAAAAAATGAAAAGTCAAATTTATGCATCTTGAAATCAAAATTATAGTGATGTAGAACTACCCACATAGCCAACAACCCTCTAAAAGCAGTAAGAGTATCTAAACTTTTTTTTTCTTTCAATAAGTTCATTTTTGAATTAAACTAATAAACTCTTATTTTCTAATGTTTTCTTAGCCTCGCTATAACCTGCTTCTATAAGTGTATCTATCTGAAAATCTTTTAAATTAAAATCAAGAGAATGTACATTCCAAGCAGCTGGATTTATTACTGTAAGTTCTCCCCGCTTGTTACAATTCATCTCAAAATTCCATCTTTCTATGTCTTCTTGAACTCTTGCATATGACATAATTTCAAGTCCATTTATAATCTTAGATATTCTTCCACCTTCTTTTTCTACAAGTCCTGCATATCCAAGATTCGATGTAATTAGTGGATAAGAGTCATCATTAAAATTGAAGAAAATTGGACAATTATTCCAATGTCCACCATCTATATAAGAACAAGCATTTACTTTATGGTCTTTAAAAATCCCTGAAATGGATGAGCTAGCAGCAATTGAATTTTTTAAATCTGTAATAGTCAACATATCCACAGGCATAAGTTTAGTTCCACATAGTGGGTTTCTAGTAGCCATAATATGAAGTTTATTTGAACTTAGTATATTTTCAAGAGAATCATTCCCATACAATTCTATTATTATTTTCTCTACCCATTCTCCTACTTTATAGGTACTGGGCTGAAAAAAGAGAAACTCAAATTTGTCTGGTCCAAACCAAAATGGGAAAAGCATTCTGTGAATTTTTGTTCTTTTAAATAACTTGATTAACTTATCTGGGTTTATTCTTAAAAAAATAAAAGGTGCAATTATAGAACCACCTGATACAGAAACTATTTCATTAAATTCAATATTGTTTTCAAAACAGTATTTATAAACACCTATATGTGCATATGATCTAACTCCCCCACCTGAAAGAACTAAATTATATTTCATTTTTTTGTTTCTTGTTACAGCTCAAGACAAGCTTGAGCTTCTATATGTCGCTTTCTCTCACCTGATCGGATTCACCGAATAAATCGGATGAATCCTTCCCTCATAAACAAATTATAAATTAATTTTTTCTTTATATGCACAGTCTTATTATATATAGTGATGTTCATACACACAATATCTCTCATAAGAATGGACATCCTAGACATAAAGAGCAACATTATTCTAAATCATCAGCATATGGTTCTTTTATTGAGTTTTGATTTGTAGATTGGTTCGGAAATATTTCCATTAATTCATTAATGGTTCCTTTAGAAAAAAAATATAATGGTGCGTAAATTTGTCTGCTAGAGGTTTTATGTCTTATCACCAAGTAACCGTTTCCCCATTTTCTATTTTCATAGAAAGCCTCAGCTTCACTAATAGGAATAGTGGTTCTATTCCTTCTTTTCCCATAAGCGCTGGGTCCTCTTACAGTTTTATCGTCTACAACTATTCTTTGTGAAAAGAAGTAAGCTGTACAAATAACGCCCATAAAAATCACATAGGGCGGCATAGGCATTTCAAATTGTTTAAAGTAAAGAGCAAAAACACCTGTAGTTAACATTAAACTGAAGGAAATATAATATCCATTATTAGGCCAAAATATCTTTTTCATTTCTTGTCAATTTGTCTTTTAAGATCATTAATTACATTACTAGTAAAATCCATTATGGCTAGGTGAATTTCCTTATTTGAGTTTTTATGCTTAATTACAAAGTAAGGAATAAATGCAAATTTTTTCTTGAAGTAATATTCAGCTTCATTTATTGGAATATCTACACCACTGACAATCCTAAACTCACCAGGTCCTGAAACTACACCATTTGTTAAAGTTGCCTTGTGTGTAACAAGAGTAAGAGTTATTAAAGATATAAAAAAAACAAGCATACTACCACTGCTTACAATATCATCCCTAAAGCTAGGAATAACATACATATCTATAACTGAAATTAACATGGGAAGAAACATAAACTGAAAGAGAAAAAGTGGATTATTTGGCCAATAAGTTGTTTCATTTAAGCTTTTCATTTTTCTACTCCGTTAATAATGTTTTTATCTTATCTATTGTACCCCCAAATAAACTTAAAATCTTTTTCTTTTGGGTTTGCCCTGACACTATTCTAATATTTGACTTAGATATTTTTAATTTTTCAGATATATATCTAATTAGTTCTTCATTTGCCTCATTATCTACTGGAGGGGATTTTAACTTGATTTTTAAAAAGTCTCCATACAAACCAATTACTTCTGTTTTTGAAGAACGTGGAACGACATAAACAGAAAGATTAATTCTATCCTTGATTACTTTATAAAATGACATGATGCAAGTTTACACCAATCTTAAGCTACAGTTGATGTTTTATTTTCTGCATTTATTTGATCAAGAGCGCTTTGAGCTTTTGAATTCAGATCAGTAGCCGAATCATTGCCAGACAATCTGCTAACTACTGCTTTTATACCATTGACATCTCTTGAAGCTATACTTGCATCTAGATTAGAAGACAATTGGGCTATGCTTCCACTATCATTTTTCTCTGGCTCTACACTCGCTAAACCCATAGACTTTAGTGCATCAGGAGAAGCATCAGCTAAAGCCTCAGTAGATTTATCTAAAGCTCCTTGCTGTCTTGTAATTAAATTATCTATCTTATCCAACTTACCTTGTATTTTATAAGCCTGAATTGGATTAGCATGGGCTAAACTTCCCTGTAAAAATTCTTTTCTACTTGCAGCTGATGCTAAAGCTTCTTGCTTCCTTTCAGTCTGCTCGGGAGTAAGTATACCCTTTGCTTTTCTTTCTTTATGCTGAGCAAGTTCTGTTTTATATGAAGTCTTTTTAAACTCTAATCCTAAATCTTTCATTCCGTCTTCATCTAAGGTACCTTCAATCATCTGCTTCACAACTTGATGACTTTCATGCAAATCATGATGTGGATTTCTTTTTACTTCATAGACATCATCAGGTTTGTTTTTATCCGGTGCATAAAATCTTTTACCAGCAATGTTTGATACTGATCCTTTAGCATTTTTAAAATCTATATCTCCACCAGCCAAGTCATTTTTAGCAGCTGAGCCTTTTCTTGTAATTCCACTGCTACCACCAGCAGCATCTCCACCACCAGAGCTCATTTCTCCTAGCCTCATTCTGTCTCTTGCCCAGGAAGATACACTAGGATCTCCAAATGTACTAGTATGATTATTATTATAAGCAAGCTGCGATGCATAGCCAGGTTCGTTTAAAATTCTATCGGCTTTATCAAGAGTTTTTTGTCTTTGCTCTTGTACACCAGGATCAAGGTTTACATCATTTTTAAATCTATTATCATAGCGATTTCCTGCTTTATATCCTGCATTCAATTCTTTCTGCTTTTGATCAGATTCAAATTTTGCTGAGTGTCTTTGCTCCTGCTTAAGTTGAGCAATTTCTTTTTGTAAAATTTCCTTGTCTCTTGCTTTATTAGGGCCTTCAGGAAGAGACTCTAAATCATTTTGAAGATTACTAATCTCACTATTTACAGCATCTTTAGCGATTTTACTTGATTCTCCAGGGGCACTATTTGAGATTTTAGTTCTTGTTGCAGCAGAAGATGTTTCTCTTCTTTGTTGAATACTTTGAGCTTGCTCTGGATTACTTAAACCAAATATACCTTTAGTTTTTGCTCTAGTGGCTTCTTGTTTTTCTCTTAATTCAGCAGCTTTTTTCTCATTGGCTTTTTTTGTTTCTTCAGCCTGCTTAGCTTCTTCTTTTCTTTTTCTCTCAATTTCAAGTTCTTTTTCTACTCTTTTATTGTCTTCTTGTATTGATTTCGTAATAGAGTCTACTTCACTCATTAATATAAACATAAATAAAATCTCCTATATGAAATGGAGACTATAGGCCAAATGTTATGAATAGCTTAAATTTTACAGTAGATTAAATAGAATTAATCTGCCCGTAGGGTTAGATCCAGATCAATTTATGATTTCGCTTTATTATTTAACTTTTCTTCTTTGTGAAGATTTTCTTCACTGGTTTCCTGAGCTGAAATACTTTTCGTTCTAGTAATAGATGCACCTATAGAAGTCAACTTCTCCACAAGATTTTCATATCCTCTATCTATATAACCAAGTCCTGTAACTTCAGTCGTTCCAACAGCTGTTAAGCCAGCCACAACTAAACCTGCTCCACCGCGAATGTCTTGAGCTTCTACCTTGGTACCACTTAAACTTTCAACACCTTTTATAACAGCTACGTTATTGCTTACTTTTATATCAGCTCCCATTCTTACAAGGTCAGGTACATTTCCAAATCTATCTTCATAAATATTTTCTTTTATCGTACTGGTACCTTGTGAAATAGCAAGCAAAGGAATAAAAACTGGCTGCAAGTCTGTAGGAAAGCCAGGATACCAACCTGTGCTTATGTCTACTCCTTTGAATAATTTTCTATCACCTTTAGCATAAAGAGTTCTAGAATCAGTGTAGTTAATAACTACTCCTGCTTCTTCTAATTTACTGGTCACTGCTTGTAAATGTTCTTGGACGATGTTATGAAGAGTAATTTCTCCACCTGTAGAAATAGCACTTAAAAGATATGTGCCTGCTTCTAATCTATCGCTTACAGGTCTAAAAACAGTGGAGTGAAGATCACTTTGAGTAACTCCATTAATAACTATGGTATGCGTACCAGCACCACGAACATTACCACCTAAAGAGTTTAAAAAATTAGCTAGATCAATAATCTCAGGATCACAAGCTGCATTTTCAATAATAGTTTCACCGCTAGCTAAAACAGCTGCCATCATAATATTTTCAGTAGCGCCATTGCTGGGTAAATCAAGGTAAATTTTTGCTCCAACTAATTTTGAAGCTTTAGCCACCATGTAACCTTGATCTAAATTAATATCAGTACCAAGTGCTTTTAATCCTTTTTCATGGAGATCAAGTCTTCTTGCTCCAATTTGACAACCGCCAGGAAGAGATACTCTAGCTTCTCCAAATCTAGCAATTAACGGACCAAAAACATTAAATGATGCTCTTAATTTATTTACGAGTTAATGTGGAGCAAATACACCAGAAACATCTTTGCTATCAATTTCAAGATCGTTTCCTATAAACTTTGTTTTAGCACCTAAAAATTCTAAAACTTCAACCATGTTTTCTACATCTTTTAATTTCGGTACATTTTTTATGCACAATGGTCCTGCAAAGAGTAAAGATGCTGCCATCTGCTTTAATACAGAGTTTTTTGCACTGGCAATTTCCAATTCACCAGATATTTTTTTTCCGCCTGATATTATTAATTTTTCTTGCATTGTTACCTTTATTATACAAAAAACACATTTGGCATTCTAGCATTCTTTGTGCTTTTTGATGTTACTTGTACCCACAAATGTACCCAGAAAAAAGACTCTTTACCTTACCTTAAGTATCATGCACTGTTTTATAATGTCTTATAAGGCAGGTAAAACATGTACAAAGATTTAAGAGGATTTATTGACAAGCTAGAAGAAAAAAAAGAGCTTAAAAGAGTAAAAGCTGATGTCGACCCTTACCTAGAAATTTCTGAAATAACTAACCGTGTCTCTAAAGGCCCAGGAGATAAAAATAAAGCCTTGCTTTTTGAAAATGTTGTGGGGTATCAGATTCCTGTTTTAATCAATGCCCTTGGTTCATATGAAAGAATGAACTTAGCTTTAGGTATTAATTCTTTTAAAGAGATTGCAATTAGGATTGAAAAGTTCCTTGATAAAAAGGTCCCTGATAGTATTTTGGGGAAATTAAGCATGTTGCCTAAATTAGCAGAGGTAGCATCATTTCCTCCTAAGATGGTTTCTAGTGGTCCATGCCAGGAAGTCGTGATAACAGACCCTAAAGAGCCAATATTAGATAAAATCCCTATTATTACGGCATGGCCTCTAGATGCTGCCCCATTTATAACAATGACTACAGTAATTACGAAAGATCCTAAAACTGGAATTAGAAATGTGGGAATGTATAGAATTCAAAAGATTGATAACTGTACTGCTTTTATGCACTGGCATAAACACCATGATGGAGCACAGAATTATGTAGAACAAGGACTACAGGACCACGGGACTATGGGACTAAAAGAACAAAAAATAGAAAACTTAAATCGTGGACAAAGGGTAGATGATTTAGGACTTGAAGCTGGATTGGGAATGGAAAATCGTTCAAAAACAATTTCATATGGAGCTAATATAGGTGTTCTTGACTCTCAGTCCTCAGTCCTCAGTCCTCAGTCCTCTAGAAAGATGGAAGTGGCAGTAGCTATAGGCTGCGACCCAGCCACTATGTATGCAGGCTCAGCGCCACTTCCACCTGGTGTAGATGAGTTTATATTTTCAGGGTTTTTAAGATCTGAACCTGTTCAGCTAGTTAAGTGTAAAACGATAGATTTAGAAGTACCAGCTCAAGCAGAAATAATACTTGAAGGATATGTAGATTTAGATGAGTTAGGTGTAGAGGGACCTTTTGGTGATCATACTGGTTTTTATAGTCTTCCTGGAATGTTTCCAAAGTTTCACATTACCTGTATGACTCATCGTAAGAATCCTATTTATGTCACCACTATCGTAGGTAAGCCACCAATGGAAGATTGTTATATGGGTAAGGCTACTGAACAAATTTTCTTACCTCTTTTAAGGGTATTTTTACCTGAGATTGTAGACATGAACTTACCATTGGAAGGTGTTTTTCATAACTGCGCCATTATAAGCATTAAAAAGAAATACCCTGCTCATGCTAAAAAAGTCATGAATGCAATATGGGGCATAGGACAAATAATGTTTACAAAGTATGTAATTGTTGTGGATGAAGATGTAGATGTGCAAAACATTTCAGATGTAGCCTTTAGAGTTTTTGCAAATACTGATCCTAAAAGAGATACTATATTCACAGAAGGACCTACCGATATTCTCGACCATGCTTCAACTAATATGGGGATTTCAGGAAAAATGGGTATTGATGCTACAAAAAAATGGAAATCAGAAGGTTATACCAGAGAATGGCCTGATGAAATGATAATGAATGAAGCCACACGTGAATTAGTTAACAAAAAATGGAAAGAATACGGATTATAAAATATGTACTTTTTCCTTCACCCAATTTCATCCTTAAATCACCTAGTTGCAAGACTTTTTACCGATCAAATAGTTTTAATTGCTTCCATAGTTTTCTTCTTTTATCTAGGAGCAAACTTTAAAAGTAAACATTGGAAAGCCTTAGATGAGAAGGTAGCAAATTGGTCATCGAAGTCAAATATTGAACTTTTAAAAGTTAGATCAAATGATTTTGCTGTTTTTGGAAATGCCATTTTTCACATTACATTTTCCCTAATTTTTGCAATTATAGTTTTTTTAGCCAAGCATAAACCTTTGCTATCAGTTTCTATTTTATTTACACTTGTTTTTTCATGGGGATTAAACAGGCTATTAAAAATAATTTATAAAAGGGAAAGACCAGAACAAGTAGCAGAAAATACAGAAAAAAGACTTAGCTATTGTTTTCCTAGTGGACATGTAATGGCAAGCATTTCAATTTATTTTTTTTCAAGCGTATTACTCCAAAGTTTTATGCCATTTTTCCCCTGGTATTTAATCAGCTTAGTAATTTGTTCTTTTGTAGTTTTATCAAGGATTTTCTTAAATCATCATTTCTTTACCGATATAATAGGTGGAATATGCATGGGCATAGTTGCTTTAAATATTTCAATTTGGGTTTATTTTTTATTAGGGGTTTTATAAAAGGATTATGCAAACAAAGACAGAAAATACAGAAAAGTTAATAGAATTAGCTAAAAAAAATGGGGCTTCTGAAGTAGAAGTCATTGAAAAATCCTGGACTAATAATCCTGTAAGTTTTGAAAATAATAATTTAAAATCCCTGGAAAGTAATGAAAGTTCAGGAATAGCTATTAGACTAATAAAAGATGGAAAGATTGGCATAGCAAGCAGCACAGACCCAGAAGCCATAGAGCAAACAGCAATTTCTGCTATTGAAGCTAGTGAGTTTGGTCCTGAAGCTACATTTAGTTTTTCAAAAGACCCCATCAACCATCCCGCCGTAGGCGAGGCTCGCCAAGGGCGGCAACCATCAACCATCAACCCCATCCTCCCTCTAGAAAATCTCGTGGAAAGAGGTAATAAAATAATCAGTGAATTAAAAACTTTCCACAAAGATCTTCTAATCAGTGGTGGTTTTGAGCTGGGCTATGGAAAAACTAAATATTTAAATTCAAATGGAGTTTCTGGCGAAAGAGGAAAGAGTGTTTATTCCACTAGTTTTTATGCAAATCTAGTTAGAGGTGAAGATTTTTTAGGAATATATGATGGGGATTGTTCATTAGAAACTTTTCCAAGTGAAGAAAAAATCAAAGCTAAGATTCTTGAAAAGTTAAACCACTCAAAAGAAACCTTAATAGTTGAAACAAAAAAATACCCTGTTTATTTTACGCCCAGCGCAGTATCCAGTATTTTCGTAGGGATTTTTTCTGTGATTCTTAATGGCAAAACTATTCAGCAAAAAATTTCTCCACTTACCAGTAAATTAGGTGAAAAGCTATTCGATACGCGACTTTCATATATTGAAGACCCGACTCTAGGTACATCAAGAACACCTTTTGATGATGAAGGAATTCAAACAAAGAAAAAATCTCTTATTAAAGATGGCATTATAAACTCTTTTTATTTTGATCAAGCTACTGCCAGTAAGTGCTCTCCAAAACAAATGTCTACAGGAAATGGATTTAAGGGTGGGCTCAGCTTACCACCATCAGCAGGACTAACCACAACCATAATAGAAGCAAAAGGGGAAAGAAAACAAAGTGAAATTATAAGTTCTATCAAAGATGGAATTATTATAGATCATGTTCTGGGTGCAGGACAATCAAATACACTTGCTGGGGAATTTAGTGTAGGTATTGAGCTTGGGTTTAAAGTAGAAAATGGGGTAATAAAAGGTAGAATTAAAAACTGTATGGTTGCTGGAAATATATTTGAGCTTTTAAAAAATATAAGCGAGATTTCAGAAGACAGAGAATGGCTTTATGGAAGTAGTCTTTATCCTGGATTTTTAATAGAAGGGCTGACTGTAGCAGCAAAATGAAAAAATCACCCAAAGATTATCTGATAGTGGCACTTGATACCTCCAGTGAATCTGAAGCATTAAAAATAATTGAATCACTTTCAGGACATGTAGATTATTTTAAAATTGGGCTTGAGCTTTTTTGCAGTAGTGGTCCTAAAATTATTAATGAAGTTAAAAATAGGGGGAATAAAGTTTTTTTTGATGGGAAATTTTTAGATATTCCAAATACTGTCAGCAAAGCTATTTCAAGCATAGTTAGACAAAGAGTAGATATGGTCAATGTACATATTACAGGTGGCGGAGAAATGATTTCTAAAGCAAAGAATTCATTGGTAGAAGCTGCAAATAAATATAATTTAAATCCACCTGCATTACTCGGGGTAACGATATTAACCAGCATGAATCAAGAAACAATATCTACAGATTTAAAAATAAAAGATAAAATTGAGGATTATGTTTTACATTTAACAATACTTGGAATTAAAAACGGTTTAGATGGTGTGGTCTGTTCTCCCAATGAAGCAAAAATGATAAGAGAAGCAGCAAATAAAGAAGGAAAAAAAGATTTTTTAATTGTCACTCCTGGGGTCAGACCTGTATGGGCAAAAACAAATGATCAGCAAAGAATCTCTACACCTAAAGATGCTATTTTAAATGGTGTAAGTCATATTGTAGTAGGCAGACCCATCACTGCCAGCAAAGATCCTATAGATGCTACAAAGAAAATATTAGATGAGATAATCGAAGCCATCTTGTGACATCCTGTAGAGACGCCCCATGGGGCGTCTTTACTTTTGCATTTAGCAACGATAGCTTTAGGCAGGTTATAATTTGAAAGATGTCACAAGATTTATATGAAATTTTAGGTGTTAGCAGAGGTGCTACTGATGAAGAAATCAAAAAAGCATTCAGGCAACAAGCACGTAAATATCACCCAGACAATAAAGAAACTGGGAATGAAGAACAATTTAAAGAATTAAGTCAAGCATATGAGATTCTTTCAGATGCTCAAAAAAGAGCAATTTACGATCAGTATGGAATGAGTGGTCTTAAAGGCAGTGGCAATGCTAGTGATTTTGGTTTTAATGATTTAGGTGATATTTTTTCTCAATTTTTTGGAGCTCAAACAGGAAGAAGAACAAATGGACCTGAGCGTGGTTCTGATTTAAGATACGATCTTGAAATAGAATTTTTAGAAGCTATAAATGGCTGCTCTAAACAAATAAGTATAAATCCCCAAGAAGATTGCATACCATGTAAAGGTACAGGAGCAAAACCAGGATCTAATTTAAAAACCTGCAAAACATGTGGTGGTGCAGGTGAAGTTAGAAGAGTGGCTGAATCTTTTTTTGGTCATGTTACACAAATCGCTACATGTCCTACCTGTCAAGGAAGTGGAAATATAGTAGAGCAACCTTGTACAGAATGTAATGGAAAAGGACAAAAAAGATCTAAAAAAACCATTGATGTAAAAGTGCCATGTGGAATAGATGATGGGGCTAGACTTCGCTGGGGTGGAAAAGGGGAAGCCGGAAAAAAAGGTGGACCACCAGGTGATCTCTATGTAATGATTTCTATAAAAGAACATGAAATATTTTCACGTGAAGGATTGAATATTTTCACTCAAGAGATTATTTCCTTTAGCCAGGCAGCTTTGGGCGGAAAAATAAAAACAGAAACTACTGAAGGTGAAAAAGATTTAACTATTCCAGCAGGAATTCAATCTGGAACAGTTCTTAAAATAGCAGGACTTGGTGTACCTAAATTAAATAATGCAGCCAGACGTGGAGATCAGATAGTAGAAATAATAGTGGAAACACCATCTAAATTAACTAGTGAAGAGAAGAAATTATTTGAAGAGCTTTCAAAATTAGAAAAAGCAAAGCCAGAAAACAAAAAGAAATTTGGGATTTTTTAGTCTTATATTTAAATTAAGCACTATACAACCCTAGCAAAAATTAAATTCTTATAATATTTAACCTTTAGAAAATCTTAATTTGATTTATTTCTACTGGAAAAGAAATTTTACTAGGGGATTTCCTTGATAGATTCTACAAATATAAAAGTAAATCAGAGTGATGCTGTTGAAAGTCAGCCTATATACCAGGCCGACAAAAATAAAGCTCTTGAACAAAAAGAAACACTTAAACTTGAAAAAGAACTTCAAGAAACAATGACAAATCTTGAAAAGAGAATTAATGGACAAGAAAAAAAATTAAAAGATTCGAAACAATCTTTGATTGATTATAAAAGTAGTTGGAATTATTTTAGGGATCTTGGCTCTGAAAAGGAAGTTCTACAAAAACAATTAGAAATAGAAATCAAGCATAAAGCTGCACTTGAGAAACAACAAGAAAAACTTAAAGAAACTGCTTTGAAAGTTAAAGACTTAATATCTAAAGGTGACTATGCTCAAGCCAAAGCACTAATGGAAGGAAAAGAGCAAGAATATAAACAACAAATGTCTCAAGCTTCTAAACAAGCTATTCAAGGATCACAAAGTGTAAATAAAAAATTAAAAGATTCAGATCAGTTCTTAGGAAAAGTTGAAACTGGAATGAGGGTTACTAGAAATACACTTGTAGTTGTTGGAGCTACGGTTGCAACAGGTGGAGCAGCCGGTGCAATGGCAGCCGCTGGATACGGTACTGCTGCTGCCGCTGGAGCAGCCATAGCAACTGGAACAACAGCTGGAACCACTATAGGAGCTTTAAGCAATACTGCAGAAGCTACTGGACATATAGCACTCGGAAATAAAACCCTAGAACAAGCCAAAAATGATGCTATTGATCAGACCCTCCAAGATGCAAAGAGTTCTGCCATCGCTTCTGTAGGAACAATAGCAGGTGGTGGTGCTGGTAAATTAGTTGGCAAAGTTGGTGAAAAGATAGTAGGTAAGGTCGGTGAAAAAGCAGCTAACTATATAGCAGCTGCGACAACTGGAGCTACAGCAGGTACTACTAATGCAGCAATCTCTACAGGGATTAATATGGCTGAATTAAGAATAAAAGCTGAGCAGGAATTTACTCAATTATATGGAAATCAACTTAAAGATATGGATCAAAAAGACATAAATAAACTAAAGCAAGGATTTCTTGAGAAAAAAGGATTAACTAGTGAGCAAATGATAAAAAGTGCAGCCTTTGATGTGGCAGTAGGTATGATATCAGGTGGACAAGGTGGAGCAAGCGGAGCACTTAAAGAAGCAACAAAAGGATCATTAAAGCAAGCTGGCATTACAGCTTTAGAAGGTGTTGGTTCTATAGGCATTGGGCTTGGGGCTTCTTATATAAAAGAAGGGGGGCTTACTTTTGAAGCAGTTGCACAAGAAATATCAGGTGCAATAGTGGGTGATGTAGTCGGTGAAATGGCTGCTAAGAATAACTCTGCACCAAGAACACTTAGAGAATCTTTAGTGGCAGAATCTGGAGTCTTTGGTAAATTATTTACAAAGTCTAAACCACCAGAATCAAAAACTCCACAAACTACAACAACTACCAAACCAGCAGAAACATCAGAACCAAAAACTACTCAAGCCACAACAACTACCAAACCAGAAGTTCCCTCTCCTACAACAGCTGCAATAGAAACATCAGAGCCAAAGACAACACAAGTCCCAACAACTAACACACCAGCAGAAACACCAGAGCCAAAAACTACTCAAGCCACAACAACTACCAAACCAGAAGTTTCCCCTCCTACAACGGAAACATCACAAGCAGAATCAGACAGAACAAAGACAAATAAAGCTCGTATACAAAATTTATTAAGTGATGGTAATTCTACTAAAAATGTAACTTCTCATGCTGATCCACTCAATCTCGAACATCAACTTCAAAGATTATTAAATGATCCAACATATGCATCAGATCCAAAAATTATAAAAGAGATAAAGAAAATAGTGAATTTTATTAGTACAGTTAGTGATGACAGGTCAGATTTAATTTTAAATAAATTTAGTAGTGTTCTTGGTACAACTCATGGTTTATCACAACTTATTAATCTCAAAGTACCGCCTGTATTAATGAAAGGATGTGTTAAATCTCTTTATCGTGAATTAAGACATGCTAGTAGTTTTATTAAAAATAGGGAAGGAGCTCACATAATACCTGATACAAATATAAGAGTACTTAATGATTCTAAAGTAGGAGAAATCCCACCTACAGAATTAGCTAATTTAGAGGGTGCTCTAAAAATCATACAAAAAGTTTCTCCTGAAGAATTTCAAGCTTTAAATGACTTAATTGTTGCAATTTCATTTACTCCTGATGGCGATGATGTTAACTCAATTGCCCATGTAAGCAAGTCCGACCCTAGCTGTATAACAGTTACTCAAGGAGAATCAACTCCTTTAACAAGTAAAGAAGACCTGGCTGGAATTTTATTGCATGAGTTAGATCATGTTGACTTAGGTGTAAAAGGTCCATCTATAGAAGAGTTTGTTAAAGACTCAGGTAATCGTTATATTTTTCCTGAGTTTGAGAAGAGTATAAATTCAAATGTATTAAAGAAAGGAGATCATACTCCACATATTTACTATACAGAAGCCAGAGCAAGAGTTAGACAATGTAAATTTTATAGAGAAGTAATAAATAAATGCAATGATGATTCAATAGATGTAAAAAAGCTTATTTCTATACACAATTATGAATGGGAAAATGCTTACAATCTAGTACTTTCATTAAAGAATCTTCTTGGTGAGGGTGTTTTAACTGAAAAGGGTGAAAGTCTAGTTAGAAATTTAGAAAAGAAAGCAGGATTAGGATACATAAGATGATAAACCTATTAAGAATCGATTAAATTAAAAACATTTAATATTTCAACAATCAACTTCTAACTCCTTATTTCCTTTTATCTTTGCAAGGTTAAATTTTAAATAAAGGAGATATTTTATGTTTATTTTACAAGCACCAGCTATCAGTCCTACTACACTAAAGGCTTTACCAAAAGTAGAAAAAGCAAAAGAGTCCAATGAAGCAGAAACCACTACAGCTTCTACATCAGAACCAATAGCTGATTCTTTTAAATCTTCAAATCTAAGTACAAAACTTGATAAATATGATCTTGATAAACAAAATTTAACGGCTGCAAATAAAATGGTCAAAAAGGAATTAAAGTATGGAAAGATCGGTATGATTTCTGGTGGAGCTATTTTAAGTGCAGGAGTTATAGGAACAGTTATAAAGGCCCTAGCTACAGGTCAAGCACTAAGTACAGCTTTTGGTAGCTTATCGGCTTTTGGGGCACTGGCTGCTTCCACTCCACTTGTTCCTGCATTACTTCTTATAGGTAGCTTAATTCTTATTGGAGGCTTCATGCTACATTCTGCGGGAGTTATTCAAAGTGGAAAAGCAGTAGGGGGTAAAAAAGAAATTCCTTCTTCTCCAAAAGAAAATATTTTTCCCTTAGAAAAAGGAACTACTCCAAAAAAAGGATTTTTTGAAAGGCTTAAACGAGTACCATTCCCGTTCAATAAAATCTTTGAAACTCCAAATAATAATATTTATAATTCTGAAATTAATATACCGAAATCAGAAAAAATGGATTTAGTTGCATAAATCTAAGTTCGAGAACAAAAAGAAGTTTGGAAATTGTTTAATACGCTATAATATATTCATGCCTGAAATCAAAGAAGAATACATAGAAGCTAGTAAAAAGATAGAATCTTCTCTTTATGAAGTAAAAAAAGTTATTGTCGGACAAGATTATATTTTAGAAAGAGTTCTTATAGGATTACTTGCAAATGGTCACATACTTCTGGAAGGTCCTCCAGGACTGGCTAAAACACTTATATTGAAAACTTTTTCTGAGGTATTTGATCTAAGTTTTCAAAGAGTTCAATTCACCCCTGATCTTTTACCATCTGATTTAATCGGCACACAGATTTACAATCAAAAAAATAGTGAGTTTGAAACTATTCTTGGACCCATTTTTGCAAACCTTGTTTTAGCTGATGAAATAAATCGTGCTCCTGCCAAAGTCCAAAGTGCACTTTTAGAAGCCATGCAGGAAAAGCAAGTAACAATCTCTAAAAAAACTCACAAACTTGATGAGCCTTTTATTGTTCTTGCCACACAAAACCCCATAGAGCAGGAAGGAACATATCAATTACCTGAAGCACAAATAGATAGATTTTTATTTAAGTTGATTATTGGTTATCCGTCTTCAAAAGAAGAAGTAACTATCATAAATAGATTTTGCATAGAAGAAAAAGCTGAAATAAAAAAAGTGATTTCTAAAAATGAACTTTTAGAGTATCAAAGATTGGCTAGTAAAGTTTATGTAGATCCCAGCATTATAAATTTAATAGCTGACATTGTTTCAGCCACTAGATTTCCACGTGACTATAATTTAGATAAAATAGGTGACCATATAAGTTTTGGTGCTAGTCCCAGAGCATCATTAAATCTTACAAAAGCAGCTAAAGCATTGGCACTGATTAAGGGTAGAGATTATGTTAAGCAAGAAGATGTAGACAATATTATCACTGATGTTTTAAGACATAGGATTACTCTAAGTTATGAAGGAATAATGGCTAAAGAAACGGTAAATAGCATATTAACTGTTATTCTTAGTAAATTAAAACCTTCTATTTCCAGAGTAAAGTAAAATTGTTTTAATTAATTTAAGTTTTTTTAAGGAGAACAAATGAAAAAGAATTATATATGTTTAGTTATTTTAATGGGTGCTTTAGTACTTGATATGAACTTTGTTTTAGCACAACAGCCAGCAGCTAATCCAAACCCCGGGGCAAATCCATCCAATTTACAGCCACCCGGAAACAATCCTTCAAACACTAATTTACCACCTGAAAATATTCCATCAAACACCAATTTACCGCCTGTAGAAGATCCATTAAATACCAATTTGCCTCCTAAAAATATTCCATCAAATACTAACTTGCCTCCTGGAGGAGATCCATTAAACACTAATTTGCCTCCTAAAAATATTCCATCAAATACTAACTTACCTCCTGGAGGAAATCCATCCAACCCAAATCCTCCTATAGAAACAGGAATTATTGATTTAAAAGGGAAGTAAAATTAGCGCTTTTAAAATATGAAATCATTATTCATAACTTTAATGGTTTTTTTGTCTTTTCCAAATATTAGTTTTGCTCAGGAAAGTATCAACAATGATGTTGAATACGTTAATGACATTACTTTTTATATTGATTTTAAGGATAAAAATAAAAAACCATACTGCATAAATATAGACATAAACTCAATGTTAACAGTAACTGAGCCCGCTTATAAAAGTTGTGGGATTAAACAAATTGACTATGAAGTAGCAGTAGAAAAAGACAATAAATATTCAATACTTCCCATAACAAATAAAGTATTAAAAGAACAAAGTTTTACTGATCCAATCTTTGCCCTAAAGATTGGACTTCAAGCAACTGGTCTACTATTTCAAATGGTTACTGGCAATTTTAAGCCAGAAAAGGTTTATTAACCCTATTAAAGAAAAAGACCATAAAACTTTTCGTCTTATGGTCTCAATCTCAATTCAATTATCAACAAATTATTTCTTTCTGCCAGAAATAATAGGTTCAGCTACTGCTGCTGGAACTTCTTCATAACATGAAAATTCCATGGTGAAGGTTCCTTGTCCTTTTGTACTGTTTCTAATATCTGTAGCATAACCAAACATTTCAGAAAGTGGTACTTTAGAACGAACTTTTGAAGTCCCCATAACAGTATCCATACCTTCTATCTTTCCACGTCTACTTGAAAGATTTCCAATAATATCTCCCATAAATGCTTCTGGAACTTCTACTTCCACAAACATAATAGGCTCTAGAATAATTGGCTTTGCTTTCAGGAAACCTTCTTTAATAGCCATAGATCCAGCAATTTGGAATGCCATATCTGAAGAATCTACATCATGGAAGCTTCCATCAGTAAGTGTAACTTTAAGATCGATAACTGGATAACCAGCCACGATACCACCAGCCATAGCTTCTTTTATACCTTTTTCAATTGCTGGAATAAATTCTTTAGGAACAGTACCACCAACAATTTTATTCACAAACTCAAATCCTGTACCAGGTGGTACTGGCTCAATATCAATAACACAATGTCCATACTGACCACGTCCACCAGACTGTCTAACATATCTACCTTCTTGGGAAACTTTCTTTTTACAAGTTTCACGGTAAGCAACCTGAGGTTTCCCTACGTTTGCATCCACTTTAAATTCTCTAAGTAATCTATCTACAAGAATTTCTAAGTGAAGCTCACCCATTCCAGAAATAATGGTTTGGTTAGTTTCATGGTCTACATGTACTCTGAAAGTAGGATCTTCTTCAGCAAGTTTTTGAAGTGACATGCCAATCTTTTCTTGATCCACTTTAGTCTTTGGTTCAATAGCAACAGAAATAACTGGCTCTGGAATAAAGAGTGTTTCAAGAATTATCGGATGATCTTCATCACATAAAGTGTCTCCAGTAGTAGTATCTTTCAAGCCTACAACTGCACAAATATCTCCTGCATAAACTTCATCGATTTCTTTTCTGTCGTCTGCTTGAAGTTTCACAAGACGGCTAATTCTTTCTTTTCTGCCTTTTGAAGCATTGTAGACATAGCTTCCTGCTTTTAAGTGACCACTATAAACTCTAATAAAGGTTAAACGACCAACGAATGGGTCAGTCATAATCTTAAATGCAAGAGCTGCAAATGGCTCATTGTCATCAGATTTTCTTTCTACTTCACTGCCATCTGCTAACAATCCTTTAACAGCTTCTACTTCAGTAGGTGATGGTAAATAATCCACTACACAATCAAGAAGTGATTGAACACCCTTATTTTTAAATGCAGAACCGCATGTAATAGGAATAATCTTTAATTTACATACAGCTTCATGAAGTGCAGCTTTTAATTCTGCATTTGAAATTTGACCACCTTCTAAATATCTACTCATCAAGTCATCATTAGTTTCTACAATAGCTTCTACCAATGTTTCTCTAAATTTTTGAGAGATTTCTTTCATGTCATCGGGAATTTCTTTAGCTTCAATTACTCTTCCCATTTTGTCTTCATCTGAATAGTAAAGTGCTTGCATTTCTACAAGATCTATAACTCCTTTTAACTGATCTTCATTACCTATCGGTAATTGAATAGGATGTCCATTAACTTTAATATCATTTTGTACTTGTTTAACTACTTTATAGTAATCTGCTCCAACTCTATCTAATTTATTTACAAAAACGATTCTTGGAACTTTATATCTGTCTGCTTGTTTCCACACTGTTTTTGTTTGAGGTTGAACTCCACCTACACCACAAAGAACGATTACAACACCATCTAGAACTCTCATAGATCTTTCAACTTCAATAGTGAAATCTACGTGTCCAGGTGTATCAATTAAATTAATATATTTATCTTTCCATTTAGTAGAAATAGCTGCTGCCGTAATAGTAATACCGCGTTCTTTTTCTTGTTCCATCCAGTCAGTAACTGTAGAGCCATCATGAACTTCACCAATTTTGTGAACAAGTCCTGAATAAAAAAGAACTCTTTCTGTAGTTGTTGTTTTTCCTGCATCGATATGTGCAGCAATTCCCATATTCCTAAATTCTGAAAGCGGTATAGTACGTGGCATTTTAAAATATCTCCTTATGTAAGTAGCACCTTAATAGGATAAGGTAAGACTTGGCTTTTTCCAACAAATTTTAAAAACTTTTAACAATATAGGAAGAGAAAGAGTATTGCTATATGTTTATTATGAAGGTCTAATGTGTACTTCGTCATGGCAGCTAAAGGATTTGTCCCATTTATTGGGCAAATCCGTTCAAACAAAAGGGTTTTAAAGAGAGAACACTAGATCAAAAGACTTTATCTCATTATGTGACCTAGCAGTTATATGATCTCTTAAAAATTTCAAAGCAATTTTAACATCATCACTCTGTATCTTTATATCAAGATCTTTATCATTTTCACCTTTTATAATCGCTAAGATTTTTGAGTCAATTTTTTTATGTTCAACAAGCTTTGAGCAACTTTCACAAAGCAGCCCACCCAAAACACTTGAAAATGGGTATTCCGTGGGCACGTGCGTAGGCTGGGGCGCGCGCGCCAGCCTACAGCTGCACATTACACAACTTTCTAGCTGTGGTTTATAACCATGAACTTCAAGAAAGTTCATTATAAAGTTAATGGAAAAGAATGGGACATCATCTACTTTTTGCAAGCCATCTAAACCTTCGTATAAAAGCTCATAGACAGCACCACTCTCTAAATCTTGTTCATGAGCAAAGCTATTTACTATTTCTAAAAATAAAATCCCAAATGAAAGCTTTAAAAGATCACTCCTTAATTTAGAGAAAGGGTTAATCTGTATACATTCACTAACAATGTCAAGATTTTTTCCTTTTGCAAACTGAAAATTTAAACAAGATAACTTATCGACTTTACCCCTAGATTTACTATTAGGTTTTCTTGCTCCCTTGCAAATAGCCCTTACTAAGCCATTTTTTTGTGTATAAATATGAAGGATTTTATCTGCTTCACCATACTCATATGAGTTCAATATAATCCCTAGATCGTTATATGTGGGCATGGCTATATTGTATCGTTAACGTAAAGACTTTAATTTTATATATGTTTTAATTGGAATATTTACATTTATTCAATTTAAAAGTGAAATAAATATGAAAGTTTGGGTTAAATAATCTTTTTATTGAAGAATTATTAATAGCAAAATGATAGTATTGAACAAAAGATAAAAAAAAGGAATTAACGGGGTACACCATGACAGATAGAAAAATAGTCGAGCAAGACATACCTTATGAAGAAGGTGCAGATTTAAATGATGAAACAAGAGTTGCACTAGCTCTTTACTTAAAGGTTTATGCAGAAGGAAAAGTTACACCACAAGGTGTTGTAGTCCCTGAATTGAATATTTATAAATTAGCTAATGCTGCTGAAGTCCCCAGCAAAATGGTAAGTAAAATTTTTGAAAGACTTAGAGGAAAAGGATTTTTAGGAAATCTCCCATCGGGACATTTAATAGTTAAAAACTTTGAAGAATTTAAACAATGGCTCGTTAGTCAAGGTGCATCAATCGAGTAGAGATTATTCAGCTTCAACATCTTTCTCTTCACAAGTTCCAAAATTTTCATCATCTACTTTTGTACACTCGTACTTATCTGGCTCACAGCATGGATTCCAAGTAGGAGACTCTCCACAAACTGCACCAGCAACAGCACATTCACATTTGCCGCTATATGGTAACAGGGCCAAAAATGCAATCACTGGAAAAATATAAATTATTTTAGGGAGCGCTACTTTTCTCATTTTTATCCTTTCAACAAAACCCTTAATGTCTCTTATACTTGTACCTTTCCTCATATGAGGTGACAAATCTCACTTTACATGGTTTTATAGCTGAAGATCATCTGTTTTGCTTAGAAAATGCCAATATAAAGGCTTAAAAGCCTGGCTCTGAGGACTGTTTAAAACGTCTGGGTTAGGGGTATCTATTAAATATATTAAAAGTTCTCATTTGAGGGAATCTATGAAAAAGCAAATTTTATTTTCACTAATTTTGGCCTTATTATTTTTCACTCCATCATATGCTCAAGATATAGACATACCCAATGAATTAAAAGAGCTTCATAACATGCCAGATCTAGATAGTTTAGACAAAAAAGCCAAAGAAGATCTTAAAGAAATTGTATCTGAATTAGAAGTAGAGAAATCTGCTCTTTTTGCAAATGCAGAAGAAGTAGATCCCAATACTGCCACTACGAATGGGCTAGAAGCTAGCGAATAATTATGTTTAATAAAATTATTATAATGGTTTCTTTTTTTCTTACACTGTTTTTTCAGGCAAGCCTTTCTTTTGCTAATGATGAAAGCTTCTGCTTACTTTATTCATTACTTCCTGAATACAGCATTAAAAATGAACTTGAGGACTGTAAAATTAAGCTCACTGAAACAGATAAAGAAATAAATAGCATAAAAAGAGAAGATTCAATTACATCATTAGATAAAATTAAAAATACCACTTTCAAGGGTAACAATGAGCTTATTTCCTGCGAAAAAGAACTAATAGCAAAAATTGAAGAGTTGGAAGATTTAAGAACAATATTTAACAATAAAAACGTTGAGATTTCTGTCAAATAATTTAAGCAATCACGGTTTCATTAAAAGCATTTTTTATTGAGCTCTTATAATCCCCAGATAAAATACCCTTCTCAGTAATTATTCCTGATATATATTTAGCTGGGGTCACATCAAATGCAGGGTTTCTAACTTTTACACCTTTTGTGCATATAGTCTCTCCATTTATATGCGTGACTTCTTCATGACTACGTTCTTCTATAGGAATCTCTTCTCCTGATTTTATAGAAAGATCAAATGTGGAAAGAGGTGCTGCTATATAAAAAGGAATATTATTTTCTTTCGCTAAAACAGCTAGCTGATAAGTACCTATTTTATTTGCTGTGTCACCGTTAGACGCTATTCTGTCAGCTCCAGCAATAACTAAATCTACTTCACCCTTTTTCATTAAGTAACCACAAGCTGTATCTGAAATTAAAGTACAATCAATACCATTTTCTATAAATTCAAATGTAGTAAGCCTCGCTCCCTGTTGGCGAGGTCTGGTTTCTGCTGCAAAAACCTTAATAGAAGGGTCTTTTTTATAAGCCGTTAAAATGACACCAAAAGCAGTTCCAATGCCGCCTGTAGCTAGAGCACCGGTGTTACAGATAGTTAGCACAGACTTGTGGCCGCAAGTCTCAATCATATGTGCCCCATATTCACCCATTTTTTGGCAACGCATTTCATCATCTTCATGAATCCAAATGGCTCGTTTTTCAATGGCGTTTATCGCCTCATGTACGGGCAATTCATGAATTGCCCGTACGTCATTCATTATCAAATCCACTGCCCAATTAAGATTTATAGCTGTTGGGCGAGCATTTTTTATTTCATTTGCGATAGAGGACAATTCTTCGCACAGAGACTTGCCATGGCAAGTCTTTACAACATCTCGAACTGCAAGTGCCATTCCATACGCTGCTGTAATCCCTATCAATGGCGCACCTCGAACAACCATGTCTTTTATGGCAGAGATAACATCCTTATAAGTTTTTAATTCAATGTATTTTTTTTCATATGGTATTAAACGTTGATCTAATACAAGCAAGCGAGGTTTGCAAACCTCGTCTGCACCTGCAGGCTCATAGATAATGGGTTTGACATTAGAAGTGATTTTTTTCATAGTATATAAATAATATCAGAGAAATTCATCATACACAATCTTTGACACTTCTCTTATAAATCTTTGTCCATCTAGACTGTTAAATGGTCTTTTAACAATAATGGAAATACCAACTTTCTTTTTTTCATTTATATAAATAATTCCAGCATCGCCCACACAGATGCCAATTGTCCCTGTTTTATGAGCAAACTTTGTATGATCAGGAAGTCCTCTTAATATTAGTGATTTATTTATTACTCTAAAAAGAGTGTATTTTAAAATTTTCTTTGACTCCTTAGATAAGAACTCTCCCTCAAGTGCTTCTTCCAAGAAAATCACCAGGTCATGTGGACAGGTTTTATTAGTCCCCTTAAAATCTCCTAGTTTACTTACTAGTTTTGTTCTTGTTAAATTTAACTCTTTATTTAGTTTTTGAATCTCATCATTAGTTTTCCAAACACCACCAAGCAAATCAATAATCATGTTTGTAGCAGTATTGTCACTTATTGTTAGCATGAGTTTAAATGCTTCTTTTACGCTTACCTTGCTACCAACTTTTCTTGTTCTTAAAAAGCCTGCACCAGCAGCATAATGAGATCTATTCAAGATAAGAGTTTTATTCCAGGATATTTCCCCTTTATCAATTTTGTGGAGTAAAATCACTGCTATTGGTATTTTAATTAGGCTAGCAGCAGGAAATTCTGAGTCCCCGTTGATGTTTATTTCAGGGATTCCACTTCGATATAATGGTTTTACATATATTCCACAAGAAAGTTTTGGATATTGTTTTATTTTAAAATTAATTTTGGGAATTATACTAGTGGATGACAAATAAGTAGTTTTAGCAAACGATTGATTAAAACTTAAAGAAAGTAATAAAATTAAAAATATGAATTTTTGTTTTGATATTGATGGTCCAATCATAGATGTGTCTGATAGATATTATCGTGCTTATTTGGAAAGTTTAAAAGGGTATGACATAAATAAAGACAAGGTTTTATCAAAAGAAGCTTTTTGGATATTAAAACAAAACAGAATATCAGAACTAGAAATTGGTTTAATGGTTGGACTTAGTTTAAAAGAAGCGAAGAGTTCAGGCGATACAAGAAAAGACTTGAATTTTAAATTTGAGAACTTATATTTTGACAAGCTTTTTGATGATGTAATTAAAACTTTTGATTATTTAAAATCAAATTATATATCTTATTTCGTGGTTACTCTTAGGAGTAGAAAAGAATTAAATTTTGCTATTAAACAATTTAAGTTAAATAAATACTTAGATGAAGATTATATTTTTCCTTTTGATGAAGACACAAAGGTTCAAAATGATATTCAAGGTAAATATTCTCTTATTTATAATGGAATGAATAAATTGGCTCTTAATTCACTTGATACATGGGTTATTGGAGATTCTGACACAGATATTCATGCCGGGAGACTTGCCCGCTGTGGAAAAGTAATCGGAATTTCAAGAGGAATGAGAAGTAAAGAACAGCTTCAAATATTACAACCAGACTATATTGTTAACAATCTTTCAGAAGTTCTTAGCTTAGCAAATACAGTTCACTAGGATCGCTTTAAAACCCTTACATTATCTCTTTTTGAACATACCAGCTAAAGGATTTTTCATTAGCTTTAGTTGTTCCAATTCAACAACTTGATCATCTATTACTTCTTTTAATTTTTGGATTTCTACTTCATGTTTGCTCTGTAAAGTTAATAACTCTTTCTTTTGTTGTTCACTTGATTTATTAAAGAAGCTATCCCATTCTTTTTGTTTTGAATCAATCAAGCCTTCAACTTGTTCTCTTATAGATTTAATCTGCTCTTGATATCTTTCTTCTACTTCTTGTTCTATTTCTGAGATATCATCTTCCATAAACTCAAGTCTCTCAGAAAGATCTATATTTTCTTTTTCAAGTTTTTGGTTTTCAATGGTTTGCTCTTCAATTTTCTTTTTAATTTCAGCAATTTCTGTATCTTTTTGAACTATAAGTTCATATAGATCTTTTGTTTTTTTGTTTTTTAAGTTTGCTAGTGAGTTTTGAGTATTTTTATTTTCCTGAGGTGCTACCTGAGGCACTGCAAGCTGAGACTCTAAGTGTGCTTTTTGTAACAATGTATCTGACAAGCTTTTATCGAGATTTTCAATTGTTTTTTGTTTGGCTTCCACTTCTGCTGAAAGTGAAATGTTTTGCATATCAATTTGAGCTCTGAATTCTATTTCCTTAAGAAGTTTACTCTCTAGATCTTTTGTTTTTGACTTAATTGAGTCCAACTCTTGTTTTGCTACATTTAAAGATTGCTTTAGTCTATAAATAGGAGATAAAGAAAGTAAATTTTTAATTCCTTCTGAACCTTCAATATCTACATTTCTCAAAACTTCAGAAAAAGAAGCCAATATCCTTATTTCATTTTTTGACATTCCAGACTCTAGAAGCCTGTGTAAGACTCTGATTGATTCCACTTCATCACTTGAAAACGATTCAGGGCTTTCTTCTACTAAAGGTGAAGCTATTTCTAATTCTTGTTCATAGGAAGACAAGGTCTCACCAGGAATATCTAAAAGTTTTAGTACTTCTTCGCGATTAAATTTTTCTTTTTCAGTCATATTTTTCTTTCAACTTTACAAAATGAAAAAACTCTTAGCTCTTATATTACCATTAAGAGTTAAAAGAGAAGGTAAAGGAAATGTCTAAAAAGAAAAAAAACAAGCCAACATTAAATAAATCTAATATTAAAAACAAGGAAATATTAAATTGTTTAATATTTCTACTAGTACTTTTTTCTTATATGCTCCCTTCCTACTCAGAAGATATGCCTAAATCAAAAGATGATACTAAAAAAACAAGCAATGAGCTCAATGTAATAGTCACACCAGCAAATGCTAAACAAGGGGATGTTGTTTGCGTAAAAATTGAAAAGGACTCTAAATGTAGTGGTGCTCCAAAGGTATTTTTTGACAAGACTAAATATTCTGTTTTTGAGTTGTCAGACAAATACTACAGATCATTGCTTCCAATTACTGCTAATTACAAAGTTGGGAAATATACAATAGAAATATTCTATAAAGGCAAAGTAAAAAGAATTGATTTACAAGTCAATGAAACAAAATATCCCTTGCAAGAACTCACTCTAACTAAAGAGGTTGCTGGTCTTCAAGCAAGTAAAATAGAGAAGGATTCAGTAAATAGAGCCCTAAGTAATTTCAGTCAAAAAAAACTCTGGACAGGTAAATTTTTAAACCCCTCAGATGCATCTTTATCTACTGTATATGGAGTAAAGAGAAGAGTAAATGGCACTATAAATCCTGACTATTTCCACAAGGGATTAGATTTTGCTGCAAAAGAAGGGAGTGATATAAAATCACCTGAGGATGGGGTAATAGTTTTAGTAGGCCAAAACTCAAAAGGGTTTGTAGTCAATGGAAACTGTGTATTTATTGATCATGGACAAAGTGTAATAAGTGGATATTTACATCTAAGCAAAATCCTAGTAAAAGAAGGGGAATTTGTTAAAAAAGGTCAGCTGATTGGCAAGGTTGGGAGTACTGGCATAGCTAGTGGACCCCATTTACACTGGGGAATTTATATTTCCGGGAAAACTGTAGATCCTATCAATTGGACAAGCATGATAATTGAGTGATATTTGTTTAGACATTTTGTGGCGTTATACAGGTTGTTACACGGAGTATCTTTTGAATTATTTTATCTATAGTATAAGTTACAATAATTGTGCTTAGCAAAGATTTTTTGATAAAGGCTAACATAATTAAAAGAGGAGATTATTGAAGATGTTAAAGAAATTTACTTTATTGTTTTACACTGCTATGCTCATGATTACCATGACAGCATGTGCAGCACCAAAGCCAGAAGAAGCAGCAGAACCAGCAGCTGAAGAGGCTACTGAAGCTGATACAGCTACTGAAGAAGCTACTGAAGAAGCTGAAGAAGCTACTGAAGAAGCAGCTGATGCAGCAGGCGAAGCTAAAAAAGCAGCAGATACAGCAGTTGATTCAGCTAAAGATGCAGCTAAAGATGCAGGCGAAGCTAAAAAAGCAGCAGATACAGCAGCTGATGCAGCTAAAGAAGCAGTACCAGCAGCAGAAAAAGCAGCTGAGTAGTTCTCGTATAAGATCATCATTAGAAAAGGCCAGCATTAAAATTGCTGGTCTTTTTTTTGTCTCAGCTTGTATACTTGAATACAGAATATATAAAATTTATTGAAGAAAATAATGAGATTACTGAACAATGGCTTTACCAAACTCTGAAATAAAAGCTATAGCTAAACTGCTTAAAACGCAGGATGAAGGTATGTATAAGTTGCTCGAGGAGCAAATAATGACTTTTGATGTTTCTCTTCTTCGAGAAATTAACAATGAAATTTCTTTAGATGACATTGAAACCAGAAGACAGTTTTTAGATTTAGCAAAAAGAGTAAAAAGAGTAAAATTAAAAGTTGATTTCTTAGATTGGTCAAAAGACCTTTCAAATGATCTTGAAAAAGGAGTTTTTCTACTTGCTCAATTTGATAATCCGCTTCTTGATTTAGATCATTACGTAAAAGTTTTAAACAGTTGGGCAATAAGTTTAAGTAACAATTTAAAAAAAATAAAAGTAAAAGGTGACCCGACCTCAGTAATAAATGAATTAAATCATTTTCTTTTTATGGAGCTTGGCTTTAGTGGTAACAAAGAAGACTATTATGCTCCCGACAACAGTTTTATAGATAAAGTTCTTGAAAAAAGAATAGGGAATCCTATTTCTTTATCCATGGTTTGTTTACTCATAACTAAAAGGATTGGGCTTCCTATTAGTGCTGTAAACATGCCTGCACATTTTCTTATTCAGTATATGGATTCATTTGAACCAATATACATAGATCCTTTCAATCAGGGTGAAATAATTACACGATCTATTTGTCAGGAAAGAATTAAAACCTTAAAACTTAGCTGGCAAGAAGAATATTTATCTAGTCCCACCAATAAACAAATAATATGCAGAATGCTTCAAAATCTTGTAAACATCTATCATAATGAAGGTGATATAGAGCTGAAAGAGTGCCTAGAAGGGTATTTGAAGGTACTGAAGAGTTAAGCCTAAATCTCTAATAATAAAAAGAACCTTAAGTTTAAGGATTTTAGTAGTTTTATATATTAATTTATCTATTCAATGATCGTTCAATTCCCCAATCGATCTGCATCAATCAGATCTAAAGTTTCTAATCCTTTAGATGGTGCTGGAATGTTAAATATTTATAGAGAAGGTGAAGATTCAGTTAGGATTTCAGGAAGTTTAAAAATACATGAAGCCTTATACGCTTCCAGAGCAGTTTTTTACGCACTTACAGAAGAAAGAGATAGAGGAAGGATTCCTGATTGGGCGTTAATACAAACTATTGAAGATTTTAATCATATTGAAGAAATTGCAAATGCTTCCGTCCTTGGATATAGTGATTTAGAAAAACCAAATCTCAGTATAGACATTCCAGACTTTAAAGATTTAAAAGTCCCAAACCGGTTGCTAAGAAAAGCTACAAGACCATTTAGAATGCTTGGTCGCTTAGGTTATTATTCATTAACCAGAGAAGATCCTGTTAATATTCCTAAATTGATAAGAAATTCAGCCTTACATTTAGATTTAAAAGAATCAGAACTTCCTAAGTTAGTTATTAATGATGCAAGTGTACATGTTTCAGCAAGGGCAGCAGGAGCATACTCACCACAAAATGAAACTGTATATATGGCTAATGATGGAAGAATTTTGCTTAAAGCAGTCTTATCAATGGTAAGTAGTTCTTTATCCAAAATAGCATTTATTCCACCGATCAGCACTGTCATTTATAACTTATTTACTCACGTGGAAGAGCTTTTACAAGGTCTTACAACCCATGAATTAGCACATAGAAGACAAGATATAAAAAGTAAACAGTTAACACGAGCTGAAGCAATAGAGTCATTTAGACAAGCATTTAATGAATTAGATGGAAATGGAAAAGATATTCTTTTAGAAGGGAAAACGATTGATGATCGTATAAATGACCAAGCAGAATGTTTTGCAAGATACCCTGATATCAGAGTAGAAGAAATTTCAGAAAGCTCTTTAACAAGAGCTAAAAATACATTGAAAAATTTATTTAAAGCAAGTTTTCATTCTAATCCAGCATTCAAAAAAAAGCATCCGAGATCCTATGCAGTTAATCCTGCTGAAATTGAAGCAAGGTTAGAAGATCTCAGTTTTAAAGCTAATGAAGGAATCACTTTTTTTAATAGTGTACCTAAAATAAATAGAAGAAATAGAATTGAATTTTTAAATGGGCTTGATAGGATGCTAGATTTTTTATCAGAGTATTTTTTAAATACTTTAATGTTAAATATAGAATTAGCTAAATCTCAAAATAAGTCCTGTGCAAAATTAGAAGAAAGTCTTATGAAGTTATATAAAAGAGCCAGATTCTCTGTCCCAGCAAAAGCTCTTTTATTTGAAGAGCTTGTTTTAAATAAGCACTTAAAGGGCTAAGTCACATAGACATATTAATATATAAGACTTTGATAGCAATAATATATAATATTCATATGTCTCAAATACTTGAAAAAATCGATAAAACAATCTTAAAAAAGCTCAAAATCACTGAAGAAGAATATTCTAAAATCGTAAGTTTAATAGGCAGAGAACCAAATTTAGTAGAGCTAAACATGTTTTCTGTAATGTGGTCTGAACACTGCTGTTATAAAAACTCAAAAGCTTTACTTAGAGAATTTCCTACTAAAAATAAATATGTAGCTGTAGGACCAGGAGAAAATGCTGGTGTTATAGATATTGGTGACGGGCTTAGAATTGCTTTTAAAATAGAGTCTCATAATCGTCCGACTGCTGTAGAACCCTTTCAGGGAGCCACTACTGGAGTAGGTGGAATTTTAAGAGATATTTTTACTATGGGGGCAAGACCCATTGCTGTATTAGATAGCATAAGGTTTGGTGACTTAAGTATTCCTAGATCACGGTTTTTATTTTCAGGTGCAGTTTCAGGAATAGCTCATTATGGAAATTGTACTGGTGTGCCAAATATCGGCGGAGAATCATATTTCTATCCTACATATAATGAAAATCCTCTTGTAAATGCAATGGCAATTGGAATTATAGAAACAAAAGAAATTGTAAAATCAAATGCAAGTGGTATTGGAAATCCAGTTTTATATGTAGGCTCTAAAACAGGAAAAGATGGTCTGGGTGGAGCAGCATTTGCCAGCAGTGGACTAACAGAGAAAAGTCATGAAGACAGACCTGCTGTTCAGGTAGGAGATCCCTTTGTAGGGAAGATTTTAATTGAAGCTTGTCTTGAAGCATTTAAAACAGGCTATGTAGTAGCAGCACAAGATATGGGAGCTGCTGGACTTACATGCTCTACATCTGAAATGGCAGCCAAAGGAAATATAGGCGTAGAAATAGAGTTAACTAAAGTACCTACTAGAACTGAACTTACTCCGATCGAATATATGCTCTCTGAGTCACAGGAGAGAATGTTATTTGTAGTAGAAAAAGGACATGAAGATAAAGTAAATAAAGTTTTTGAAAAATGGGGATTGGATTCAGTAAAAATCGGAGAAATTACAGAAGGTGAAAGAGTAGTAGTTAAACATAAAGGAAATGTAGTAGTAGATTTACCTGCTAAATCTCTAACTGATGATACACCTGTTTACAAGAGAGATAAAAAAGAACCAGCTTACATTAAAGAAAATCAAAAGTTTGATCAAAGTACCATTCCTGATATTAGTGAAAAAGAAATTTTACCTACACTTAAAGAGCTTTTAGCTTCCCCTAATATTTGTTCTAAAAAATGGGTTTATTCTAAGTATGATCACCAGGTGCAGACAAATACAGTTATAAAGCCTGGTTACAGTGCAGGCTTGATTAGAATTAGGTCAGAAAAGACTAAAACACAAAAAGGTTTAGCAGTTTCCTGTGATGGGAACTCAGCTTATGTTTATTTAGATCCATATCTTGGTTCTAAAATTAACGTAGCTGAAGCAGCTAGAAACGTTTCATGTACAGGTGCATTACCAGTAGCTATTACTGATAATTTAAATTTTGGAAATCCAGAAAAACCAGAAATATACTGGCAAATGGCAGAATCAGTTAAAGGAATTATAGAAGCTTGTCTTGCTTTTGATACTCCAGTAACTGGTGGAAATGTGAGTTTATATAACGAATCAAATGGTGTCGACATATGGCCTACCCCTGTAATAGGCATGGTGGGCTATTTAGAAAATGTAGAGATAGCAGTAAATAATTATTTTAAAGATGCTGGAGATATCATTATACTTCTTGGTGAAGAGAAAAATGAAATTGGCGCATCTGAATATTTATATTTAAAAACTAAAAAAATCCAGGGACAAGTTCCTGAACTTAATTTAAATTTAGAAAAAATCGTCCAATCTTCGGTCAGAGAACTTATAAAAAATAAGCTAATTAAATCAGCTAATGACTGCTCAATGGGTGGACTTCTTGTAACGCTTTCTGAATGTGCATTTGAGAAAGATTTAGGATTTAAACTTACAGCCAAACCTACAAACAGAATAGATGCGACTTATTTCGGGGAAACTCAAAGCAGAATAATAATAAGCACTTCAAAAGAAAATCTAAGCAAAGCTGAAGATTACTTAAAGTCACAAAAATGCCCATATAAAATAATGGGTGAAGTGACTGGTGAAAGTGTAGAAATATTAAATCAGAAGATTGATGTAAAAGAGCTTAAAGATAGTTGGGCAAATGCTATGAGTGAAGCTTTCAACTAACCTTCATCATCTAGCATTTCTTTCCACTCAGGATTCTTTTCTACTTCATCTGCCAAATCGTTGAAATCTATTTTATAAGGTTTTTTCTTTGGTTTGAGAATATTTTTAGTATCTACTTGTTCAGGCTTATTGATTTCATCATCTTCACCATCTTCTTCATATTCAAAAAGGAGACCTTGACTAGGATTAACTTCTTCAGCAAAGGTAGCTTCCTCTTCAACAACTTCTTCAATTACTTCTTCTACTTGAGGCTGATAATCTTGCATAACTTGATCTTCATTTATAGGCTCCTCTAAAACAGGGATTTCTTCTACTTGGACTTGTTCAGCTTCATAGACAGCTTCATTTAATAGCTGTTCATGTAATAATTTCTTTTCTAATTCATCAAAATTATCTTCTAGAAGTTCTCTTCTTAAAAGCTCTTCTTCATCGGTTAAATGCACAATAAGTTTTTCTTCTTCAGTTAATAGTCCTTCTTCTAATAATTCTTTCTCATGTTCTCTTAGATTTATTTTCAATTCTTCTGCTCTTGAATTTTCAGGCAAGTCTTCAAAAGGCGTAACTTGAACCGTTGTTTCGGGAATTGAAACATCTTCAGAAATTTCTATATTGGGCTCGGCAACTTCTAAATGCTCACAAAGTTTAACTAATGTCATAAGCTGGGTAGAAAAACGTGCATCCAACTGTCCTGATTTAGTTTCTATAACACAACTTCCAATATCAACAGATTCATTAGAAAGGGGTGTAATGCTAACTCCTGCAGGGAAAAGTTTTTCAATTTCCACAACATTATCTTCTAATTTTTGTAAGTCCTGTGGATTGACAAAAACTTGCACTCTCTCTGACTCAGATGTAGCTTTTTTAATTGATTCTATTACTTGTGTTTTAAGAATTTCAGGATCTATATTTGCTTGATATCTAACTATTTTCTCTGCCAAATCTAATGCAATTTTTATAATGTCCTCATGGGCTTGCATTAAGGCTTCTCTTTTAACCTCAAAAAGATCCTTAAATAAAGATTTTGCCTCTGCTCTTACGGCTTCTGCTTCTTCATTAAATGCTGTTACTGACTCTTCATAGACTCTTTCTTTTATATCTCTTGCATCCAACTCTGCTTGTTGAATTATTTCGTTTGCTTTTTTCTCTGCATCTTCTAGCTGTTGTTTTGAATCTTCAAGAATCTTTTCGGCTTCTTCTTTAAGAGATTTTGCTTGTTGTTTTGCTTTTTGAATTTCTTGCTGAATTGCTTGTGCAGGAACACTTAAAGGCAATACCTGCCCACGCTCTCTATTTTGAGATTTTTTATTACTTACTATATTTTTTCTTTTAATTAACATTTTTACCTATATTAAAGACTACTTATATACCTGTCAATAACTTTGATAACTTCCTGAGAAAGCAAGATTGGTGGTCCTTTCTTTAGCTTACCTGTTTTCAGAAGCATGTATTCTCTCATTCTAGGTCTTTGTTCATCAGCCAAAGAAATTATTTTTTGTAATCTTATTTCTTCATTACAATCATTTAAAATCTTTTCAAGCTCAGGCCATGACCTATAAAATGGAGTCCAGTCTACTTTTTCTAAATCCACACCTGTTTCTTCCTCTATCTCTGAAAGCCTTCTAACTACTTCAGGGTTAAAATGAGCAAGGAGTAACGATTGTTGTTCTTTTGGCAAAGTTCTCAACAAAAGTGACAAAGTTAATAGTTTTTCATTTGATAAAATGACCATAGGGTTTATCCTGTATACATTGTATATTCCACGATTATAGATAGCTTGGAATGATTTTACTAGAGAAATAAGTTGATATAGGGAAAATTAAGGGTGTTATCTTGTAAGGTTGATGGTGGACCTTGTACACGTCATTGCGAGGAGTGGAACGACGAAGCAATCTCACCATTGCAATGCATTAATAGATTGCCACGCCTCATTTCATTCGGCTCGCAATGACGTGTAGCGGTTTTATCTTCCATCTTCAAGCCATATTTGAAGTTTATTTGCTAAAAACTCTGGCTTTTCTTCCGCTGCTTCTTTTAATCCTGAAATAATGCCAGTAAAATCTGGTTCTTTAGCTGAAAGTTGTTGGGTGCTTTCATATTGTTGTGGGAAATCTTCTCCTGCACCTAATTGTAATCCTGGTTTTTGGAATTGTTGCTGTCTTTGCATTGATTGGTTAATCTGAGCAATTGTACTTTCTTGAGGAATTGTGGCTGGTCTTCTACCAAAAGAACCAAGTAGTAAAAGTAAGCCAAACCCTGCAATTACAAAACTCATCCACTTTGGAAGTCCTTTAAAGAATGATGTTGCTTGACCTAGTGATGCACCAATACCAGGCACTATATTAGTTGTTTTTGAACCATGAGCTATATTTGATTTTCCTGTTGCAAACTCTGCAATTGTAATTTTTACATCATCTACTGATGTATTAGGACTGGTGATAGCTGCAACACCTTCTCTAATTTGTTTTAAAGAAATACCTGCTGGTATGCCATCATTAATTGCTACAGCTACTGTAATTTTACTAATTCTGCCTGCTGGCGTACTTGTTGTTTTTTGTTTATAGCTTGGATATCTCTGCGTAACTCTATTTGTTCTTGTATAACTCATGCTAGAGTCTCCAGCTGGAGCAGCTTCCTGACCTTCTACGAAAGCCTGACCTTGTGGAGCTCCTAAACGCTCATCACCAATTTGTTCTTGTCCTACTGCACCATCTGTAAAGGTAGTAGCACTTTCTTCAACTTTTTTCCTACTGATTTCTGAACTAACTCTTACTATGTAATTGTTATATCCAATAAGTGGTTCTAAATACTCTTCAATTTTCTTTTGAATAACCTTATTTACTTTTTCTGATTCTTCAAGTAGTTCACTAGCATTTGATTCATCAGACTCTACTGCTGAATAGGTCTGACCAGCTGTATCAATAATAGAAATATTGTTTTTTTGAAGGTTTGGTACATATCCAATCAATAAATTAATAACACTCTTTACTTGTCCTCTTGAAAGTTTTACTCCTTCATCAACAAGCTCAATTTGAACGGTCGCTGTTGTAGCAGCTTGATATTGTGAAAAAAGTTGTGGCTCTGGAATGTTTACGCGGACGGTAGACCATTTAATTCCTGTCATTCTACTTACTATTCTGGAAAGGTCACCATTTACGGCTCTCATCATTTTAATTCTTTTATCATAGTCTGAAGCAGCCCAGTCACTTTTATCAAAAAGATTGAAACCATCTTCTTGAAGAAGATCACTTCTAGACAATGCTATTGCTGCTTTATCAAAATCTTTTTCAAAAACTTTAACGTTTACTTTTCCTGGTCTTTCACTTTCTTGAATATCTGCATTTATTTCTGCTATTTTTAATTTTGATATTATTTCAAACGCTCTATCCTGTTCAATTCCTTTAACAAGATCCACAGAAAGCCCTTTACTAGTACTGTTTGAATATGAAAAGAAAATAATGATTAGGGTAATTACTACCATTACAACGCCAGCGCCAATTAGAACCATTTTTCTATTTTACCCAAGATTATTTAACGTATCCTGAACATTTGGTGCTTTTAATTGTGCTTGTTCTGTCGCCATCTAAAACTTATTTACCCTTATATCTTCTTGCCTACCCTCTATTATCTTTACACTTGCATTTGTGTAAGTTTTTCAATTGTACTTATAAACTTACCTGCAACCTGAGTCGTTAATCCTAAAGCAACTTCTTCTTCAGCCATTGCAATCATTACTTCATGAAGATTAACTTTTCCTGTAGTCACGGCTTCTTCAGATAATCTATCTGATTTCCCCATAGTGTCATTAACTTTAGTTAGCATTTCACCAAGAAGATTTCCAAATGTTCCGCCTCCATTTGATACTTGTCCATGCAGAGATGGCATTTGAATCTGAGGAATTTGTGGCATCCCCGGAATCATATTTTTAAAGTTTGGCATCGGATTATTCATTTTCTATCTCCTTGTTCGGCCTATGAAAGTTTGCTGATTATTTTTTTCACATATTTTTGTGTTTCTCGAAATGGTGGGACTCCTCCATACTTACTTACATTATTCGGTCCAGCATTGTAAGCCGATAGTGCTAAGGTTAAATTACCATGGTAATGATTGAGTAAAGAAGATAAATATTTAGTACCACCCCTTATGTTTTGTTCTGGATTTAATGAATCCTTAACTCCCATTTGCTTTGCAGTGCCTGGCATAAGCTGCATTAAACCCAGAGCACCTGATTTGGACACAGCATTAGAATCATATGCTGATTCTTGCTCTATGACTGCATGGACGATGGCTGGATCAATATTATTTTCTTTTGCTGCTTGCTCTACAAGAGGAGAAAAAGCAAGCTTTTTAGCTTGCATATCATTTAGTACATTTGAGAATGTTCCTTTAACAGCAGTTTGAAATGAAATAGGAAAACCAGTTACTCTAAAAGAAAGAGAATTTATTTCCCTTATTCTTTCAAGAGCAGCATTTAAATTAATTCCTTGAAAATCATTTTGCATGTAAATTAAGGTCCCCACCCATTCAACAAACAGCTTTACCCACCAGCTTTACCCATATTCATTGTTTCTTTTGCTGCAGCTTTTGCCATTTCAACAATTGATAGGTTAGCCTTATAATTTCTAACTGCATACATCATTTCAAGCATTTCTGTAAGTGTGTCTACGTTTGACATTTCTATATCACCATTCTCATCTGCATTTGGATGATTTGGCATATGTAACTTCTGTCCTGGTGTTTTATCTACAACAACTTCAGAAATTTCAATTCCTCTTCCTACTTGGTTTCCAGCAATAAAGTTAGGAATCTCACTATCTTTAATACCTAGTTCTCTTGCCATAACTGTTGCAAATGGATCTTCCTGTTTTGATTTTACTATTGCAATTTGTCTTTTATATCCAGGAGTAGAAGAATTAGCAATGTTATTGGAAATGATTTCCATTTTTGCTCTTTGGGCTTCTAAACCATTTGATGCTGTATTTAATAAATCAAAAAATGTCATTTTATTTCTCCTTAGTCATGCCATCGGCATACCTCTACTACGATGCGCGAACCTCTAATGCTTTTTTCATGTGTTCAAAATGATGTCCAAGAGCTTTTACTAAAAGTAAATAACGCATATGGTTGTCATAAAGTTTTGACATCTCAGATTCAAGAGTCATTTTTGTATTGTCTTGATATCTTGCTCTTGCAATCGTTCCATTGTTTCCTTCTTCTGCTGGTGCAATTCCACTTTTCAATTCACCTAATACACTGCCAAAGTCTATGTCTTGTCTAACAAATCCTTCTGTTTGAATATTTGCAAGATTATTAGAAAGTACTTCTTGACGTTGCATTGATGCATCAGTCAGGCCCTTCATTACTTTAAATCCTTGTGTCTCAAACATTTTTTTCTCCTTGCAGCATTTCTTTAGGTATTGAATAACCGTCTAGAATATCTATCGGCTTCATATAGGTATTGTTAATAGGAATAGTTAAGGTACGGTTTAGAAAACACTTTTATTTTGAAAATCGTATAAGTAACCCTGAAAAAGTCTTATCTTTTTCTTTAATATTAATAATGCTTAGGGTTATATCTCATTTAAATGTTGAGCAATAGATTGATCACCTTGCTCTGGGTCTTTCTCATTAGGATAAGAGAACTCGTCAAAACTTCCTTCTTGCTGATCATATTCTGAGTAAATAGTTTTTGTTTGATTGAATGCTAGATTTTCTTTACTTACTCTTATTGGATGCATTCCATTTGCTATAAGACTTCTTATTCCAAAAATTGATTTAAACACTGAAACTAATCCTAAAACAGGATAAAGAAGCATTTGAAATTTACCACCACCTGCATTTGGAAGACCAAATCCTCCAAATCCTACTGGACCACCTGGAAGAGATGATTGTTGCGTATTTCCATATGGATTTTGTTGACCAGCAAAACCTTGTAAACCTGAAACTCCTGGAGCAAGACCTTGTAATTGAGCTTGTTGATAAGCAAGATTTGATTGTATCCCTGGTGGTTGAAGTAAAGCTGGTCCAGCAGATTGAGTATTATAATTTTGTAGTCCAGAAGCATTAAAAGGTAGTCCATTAGGACGTGCATTATTAAATGCTTGCAATGCTGTTGGGTTAGTAATTCCACCTAAACCTTGCATTTGTCCATTTCCTAGATTGATGCCGCCTTGATTGCCTGTAAATGCTGAAAGCATGTTATTAAAAAACTTTCCAAACACTGCTTTAGATGGTACGTGCACATTTGAGTCAACAGGTAGTGAATTAATGGTACTTGTTGCCTGACCTAATATTGAATTTAAAAGTGCGTTTGACATTGTTTTTTCCTTTCAATCTATTACGCTGATCTTGCAATTGTATAATTTACATTTTCATAAATCTTATCTATTGCTTTTAAAACTTTAAACTGTGCAGTAATTAAATCTCTCATCTTTGTAAGCTCCATAAACTGTGTTGCCATATTTACGTTACTTAGCTCTAAATATCCTTGTTTAACTTTTGTCATTGAGTTTGATCCCACTTCTGTATCTTGTGGAGCTCCTGAATCTTTACTAGGAATAAAGTATCCTTTGCCAAGTGATTCTAAACCATTTGGGTTGTTAAATACAACTACACTTATTTTTCCAATTGTTGATTTATCTCCAGTAGATGAATCCACGCCAATGATACTTCCATCTTCTTTAATATCTGGATTAAAGTTTGCTGGGATTGTAAGTTTTGGTTCTACCACTTTTAAATTTAGACCAAGCTCATTGACAGAAAGATTTGCAGCATCTCCGCTTGATATTATTAAAGGCTTACGTTCTATAACTGATCTTGTTGCGTTTTGTGTTTGTTCTATTTGTGGAATTACTCTGTATCCTTCTTGAGTAATAAGTTCACCATCTGAATTTTGTTTAAATCTTCCAACTCTTGTATATCCTCTTTGTCCACTAGGAAGTTCTACCTCAAAAAATCCTTGTCCATCAATTGCTAGATCTAAAAGATCATCTGTTCTTTTAAGTGCACCTTGAGAGAAGTCTTTGTTTTCTACACTGGCTACTTGCCCATTTAAAGTTTCAACAAAGCTTACTTCTTCTTTTTTATAAGCAATTGAATTTGCATTTGAAATGTTTTCAACAAGTTTCCCCAATGCATTCATTTGATTATTTGCTGCGCCTAGTGCTTGATGTGATAAACTCATGATTTCTCCTTTAGACGTTTCTTCCGTATTTCTCTATTAATTCTTTATCAATTGATGCTTCCATACCGAGAGCTTTTTCACTTGCTTCAAAAGAACGAAGCATTAATGAAAGTGATGCCATTTCACCCATCATGTCTACATTTGATGACTCAACTGATCCTTGATGAATTCTTACTGGTTTATTATCTAGGATTTGTAGAGCAATTCTTCCATACTTTTCTGTTCCTACAAAGATTTCTCCATTTGCATTTATAGTAATATCATCAGACTTTGCAAGACTAATATCTTTTTCTGTTTTATCAATAACAACTAATTCTTGACCAAGTACATTAGATAAATTTCCTTTTGAGTTTAATTGAAAGTTGCTTAATCTAGATGCTTCTGGTCCATTTTTTCCTTCTACTAAAAAGTGTGCATTTCCTTCAATTGCTAAATCAAACTTATTTCCAGTTTTACTTACTGGTCCTTGAGTGTAATCATGAATGGCTGCTTCACCAAGAACTGATTTAAAGCTAATTGCCTCTGGAATCACTCTTTTATAACCAGATGTTCCTGAGTTAGCAATGTTATTAGTTATAGCTTCAATCATCTTGAGCTTATATAACATTCCACCGATTGTTGGGCCGAGATCTTTTTGTGTATAGTTCATTTTAAAAACCTTTCATGCCCTTCTTTGAAAAGGGATGAAGAGTTTATATAGGAGTAGTGTTATGAGAAAGTTAAGTAATAAAAATCTATTAGGGTTATCTAAAAAATTAAGGGCTATCTAATTGTTTTTAAAAGTCTTAAGATCTAGTTAAAAGAATATTCTTCATAACTATGTTGAGTAAATTCATTAACTTCAGTAAAAACTGGCATATTCAACTTTCCACCAATAACTGACATTCTTTGATTTACTATGTGAGCTGGTTTTACAGCTTTAGAATCTTCTTGTTCAAACTTATCAAAGTTGGTTACCATGTTCTTTATGTGTTTTGGAATGTTTGAAAAGTAGTTAATTTGGCTGTATGTTCTATCCAGCGCTTCTTGATCTAATTGTATGTCCATAAAGTGCATCGTAACTATAAAAGGATAAAGATTAAAAGAAGTTGATAGGACATTTGTCTAGTTAGTTAACGAGAGGTTAAAAATTTAAATTACTTGTTTAAACGTTTCCGAATCTAATCTATCTACAAATTGAGAATTAAAAGTTCTTTCTGCGGCAGCACTTAAGATCTGATCATTTAGAGAAGTACACTCTAAGCCTATGTCAGCATAGGCAAGCGGTTCCATTAAGCCTATATTCTGATCTGGCAACAGATTCGTCTGTCCTAAAGAACCATCTAAATTAGCTCTAAGCATATATAAATTCCATGCTCCCATCATTCCATAAACCATATTAGTTTCAAATTGTCCAAAATAATTTAGCCACTTAAGTATACTTAATTTAGGATCAGCTATTGCACATTGTGCAAGATTTCCAGATGATTCAACTACACTGCTAGCAACATTAAAAGTAGCCCACGACATGGCTTGAATTTTATAAGAAGCAGGAGGGCTTGGAAACAATCCTTGAAAAGCATTTCGATTTTGTGTTGAGTGTAAAAATTTATGATTTATAAAGCTTCCTTTTTGAGTTGTCTCAGCAAATGTAGGCTCAAATAAAACATGAGCTAGATTAACTGCTTGGCCGTTTCTTTCACTTCCCTCTACTATTAGATCCATTACTTTTTTATTATCTCTAATGTGCTGCATTTCCTCGGTAAGAGTAGATCTAACCTGTTCTACTAATAATCTTTCTGGGGTGCCATATTTAACTCTTAAAGCATCATTTAATCCCCATACAGCATCAAAAAATCTTTTATCCCTTGGATCTCCTTGAAAATTTTTAGATTTCCACGGATCTTGAGCTTTTAAATTTGCCTCTTCTAAATCAATGAAGATTGACTCTTCTTCAAATTTAGCAACTCCAACGGGTTGTTGAACATTATCAGGTTTGTAAACAGGAAGCCCCATATAAACTATTATAGGTTTATTTAAAATTATTTGATTTTGCTCAGATACTATAAAACATATTTTGACATTGGTTAATGAAGGTGAGCCATAATTTGCCATATCCCAAATAAAAAAATTGTTTGGTGTAAGTAATTCTTTATTTAAACGTATTAGTAATTTCTTTAATCTCCTCGATGCGGGCTCAATAGATTGAATATCAGAAAAAGAATATTGTAAATTAGTTCTATCTAACCCAGAACGTTGAACTGAATTTTTAACTTCATCTATATTTTCAAATCCAGATTGTGAATATCTTCTTAAAGCAGGCATTAAGTCATTTAATATATATTGAAAGGTTCTTTCTTTAGCAAGGGAATCTTTTTTTTGAACTTCTACTAGAAATCGATCAACAACTTCAGTCAACGTTTGTGAAGATTTTCCTTGGTTTGATAGATTAAGGGCAGGTCCAGCCTTTGCAACAGAACTACCTACAGGTTGTGATCCATTAACATCCATAATTTGAATATAACCGATCCACTAAAAGAAAAAGATTAAATTAGTATGAATTATCTACATATTTAAGTAGAAATTTAACAAGATAAAAGAGTTTTTAATACATTAAAAAAAATTAATCTCTCAATACTAAAGAAAGGATAAAAAGTAAAAATCTACTTTACTTTGTATGTTCAAATTGAGGAATGAAAAAGATGGTAGTTTTTATACTTATTTTGAGTTTGGCTTTTATTCAGTCTTTTAATATTATTTTTTTGCCTGATTCAAATAAATCATATGCTGCTATAGTCACTAATACATGCTCTGCAACATGTTTTCAAGGAACACCAAAGTGCTGTGCTGGATTTACTTTTTCTTGTACAAATGGATACGCTCCAAGATGCATAATTTCTATGGGTCTAAATTATCCAAGATGTTTTGGATTCAATATGATAATTTCTGGGAGTTGTATACAAAACAATTCCAGTAGCTCTTCTTCAGGAAATATTTGTTTAAATCCTTGTAATAATCTTTGTTGTAAAGAAAATGAGCAGTGCATTAAAAATGATCCCTGCAAAGATATTCCCAGATGTTTTTCTCCGATATTTTATAGCTGTAAAGGAATTTCAAGCTCATCAAGCTCAGGTTCTATATCTAGCAGTGGTAAACCATGCTGTATTTGCTCAAACAATGAACTTTTCTGTTTAGACGGTAAAGTTGCCACTTGTTCTTCTTCAGGCAGTCCACAATGTTTTGGAAATTCTTATTCTTGTTGTACTGGAAATAACTGTGTTCAAACTATTCCTGCATGCATTTCTTCTTCATCTTCTAGCGGATCTTCTAGTAGTGGAGGTTTGCAAACCTCCAGTTCTAGTTCATCTTCAAGCTCTTCTTCAAGTAGCAGTTCTAGCTCATCTTCTAGCACATCTTCTAGCTCTTCTTCAAGCAGTAGTTCATCCTCGGGCAGTTCCAGCGGGAGTTGTTGCTTTTGTTCTGGTACCTTAATATGCAATCAAGGATTTAAGGCTAGCTGTTCTTCCTCAGGAATTCCAAGCTGTTTTCTTGAAAGGTCTTTATGTTGCCTTGGTACAACTTGTAAGGATTCACCGTTAGCATGTATAGCCTCAACAGAGGACAATTCACTTAGATCCGCTACAGCGAGCTCAGGAAATTTTTATTGTGACAGGGGTCCTAGATGCATAGATGGTAGAAAAGCTAGATGCAAGCAAGGGTTTATTCCCAAGTGTATTGTCGGCGGGAATACAAAAAGACCTGATTGCTGTAAGAAAAAGTTTGATACTCATATATTAAGTGATCCTAACTCTTATTACTGTAAACCAGAATTATTAAGATGCAAAAAAAATACTATTAAGCCTGATCTTGCTGAGACTGGAAAACCTTTTTGTACCGACGGTGAAATCATGTGTGACACAGGAAAGCCTTTCTGTGAGAGTACTGCAGGTAAACCTGTATGTAGATTGATTCAAGGAAACTTTATTACGGTTCCAGGATGTTTATTTAATGATGGCTTTGATGCAGACACTGCAAAGTGTGTAATAAGTCAGTAGAATCAAATAGCTATCAAACAAATATTATATTTATTTGCAGTTTCAATCATTTTTTCTTTATTTGTTACGATTGTTTTTCCAGATTCAAAAGCTAAAATCCCGCCACCATTTCTTCCAATTGTTTCAACAGTTCTTTCACCAATCGTAGGTAAATCAAATCTTTCATCTTGATTTGGTCTTGAAACCTTTACAACTACTACTTCACCTTTAGCAAATCCACAACCTCTCTTAATGGCTTCATCTGTTCCTTCTATGGCTTCTATAGCTAAAATCATTTTATTTTTAACCACTACAGTTTGTCCAACATCTAGACTGCCTGCTTTTTTTGCCATGTCAAAACCAAATTCTATATCAACTCTTTCTTCTAATGTAGGTATTCTTTTACTTAAAATCTCTTTTTCCATTAATAAATGTTTCAAAAACATTGTTTGTGGAAGTATTTCTAAATCATATTGTTTTAAAAAATCTATAAGTGCAAAATGAATGGTGTCATCATTTAAATTAGAAAACTTACTTATTACCTGAATTCCCAGCCAATCAAACTTATAAGCATTTCTAAGTAAATCAAGCTTAGAAACCTTGCCAATAAATATGACTTGGTTAATCATTTCTTTTTTTACTGCTTCAAGTATTTTGGAAACCTGACCTGGAGAAAATTTTGCAACCTTGTCACAAACACCATCTAGCTTATAAGAAGCTTCTTCAGTTACAGCCACACCAAAAGTCCTGTAGCCCTGCTCTTTAGCAGATCTGGCTACGGCCACAGGAAGTTCTCCATTGCCAGATATTATGGCTATTTTTTTTTCAGTTGGCATAAGCTTCATTATACCGTGGAGGCATGTCATGTACGCCATAGAAGTGGGGTAAGTGTCCTGTCATTCCCATGAAAATGGGAATCCAGATCTTAGTTTAGTCCTGGATACCCGCTTTCGCGGGTATGACATTCTACAGGGCGTCTTTACTAGCTATCTCCCACTAAGTGATTTCAAAAACTCTACTAGATCTTTTTCTTCTGCTTTTGTTAAATTAACAGGAAGATCAAGAGGATCTCTATTTTTTTCACCAATACCATCAAATGCAACAGCTTCTTCTAATGTTTTAATTTGTCCGTTATGAAAGTAAGGTGCTGTATTTGCTATATCTCGAAGTGTAGGGGTTTTAAATTTTCCTATGTCTTCTAGCATTCCTGTTATTTTTCCACGCCCTATGTCTGAATCCCCTAATCTTAGATTATGAAATTCCCCATCTGTAAAATCAGGTCCACTATGACAAGCTATGCACATAGCTTTCCCATTAAAAAGATCAAGTCCTCTTTTTGCATTAGGTGATAGTGCCATAACATCACCTGCAATAAATCTATCGTAATCTGAATCTTTTGATATTACTGTTTTTTCAAACTCAGCTATTGCATTAGCTAAAGTTTCTTTTGTAATTTTTCCTTTTCCATAAACTTCTTCAAACTGAATTGTATAACTTTCATTTTTATTTAACTTAGACAAAACATTTTTTATAGTCTCTCCCATCTCAACAGGATTTTCTACAGGGCCAAGAGCCTGCTCTTCCAGACTCATTGCTCTACCATCCCAAAAGAAAAGCTTTAACCTGGAAGTATTAAATACTGTAGGAGTATTTCTGTCTCCCTTTTGTCCATTAACACCTAATGAAACAGGTTTATCATCAGCAAAGCCATGGTCTGGCTTATGGCAAGTGGCACAGCTAACTGTCCCATCTTTAGATAAATTAGGATCAAAAAACAGTCTTTGCCCCAAATCCACTTTTTTATTATTTATACTTACTTCCTCTGGTTTTTTTAATTTAATTTTAATATCTTGTAACATAACCACTGAAGTATTAACAGGCTCCCTTGAAAAACTTTCTTTACTGGTATCTGACATAATAATAGATATGGCACTATTACCAATAAAAAACATTCCTAAAATAGCAAATAAAATTAAAAGGCTTCTTTTCATATTTTTTATTATGTTGATCTTTTTCTTATCATTAAAGTCCTCGGGAGCTGCCACGAGAAACACATACACCGATTATAAACCAGAATATAAGTTTTCAAAGAATTGTTACAAAGAAAATAAAGAGTATAAGGTGATTAAAGTTTTTGACGGTGATACTATAGCCATTATTCCAATCAATTCTAATAAAAAAATTCGATATGAAAAAATTCGCTTTCTCGGCATAGATGCATTCGAACACACACAACCTCCATATGGAGATCCGGCTTATAAATATTTAAGTATGCTAGTTCTAAATAAAAATGTTTGCATAGAAACTGATGTGGATGAACATGATAAATATGGAAGAACACTTGGTTATGTGTTTTTGAGAGATGGCGTTATAGAAAAAACTTTAAAATTCAGAACTACTAGTGATTTTATGAGTTCTAAAAATCTAACTACTAAAACCTCTAAATATACTTTAATAAATGAAGAGGTTATAAAAAACGGCTATGCCATTCTATATGCTTCAGAACCAAATGTAAGATATAAAGAGAGATTAAAAAAAGCGGTGGTTTATGCACGCACAAATATGTTAGGGGTTTGGGAGAAAAAAGATTACATTCTAGAAACTCCATCTGAGTTCAGGAAAAAGCACCCATATAAGAAAAAAGTTAAGTCAAAGCATAATAAAAAGAAAGTTAAAGAAAATTAGCTTCTAATCTGCCTCTAGCTTCATGTCTTTTAATAGCACTTAAGATTGACTCTTTAAGAGTAAATCCATCCATATGTCCTTTTATTAAATAATCTTCAACACCATTTAAACACTCTTTCAAACAAGGCCTTGTTAAAATTGATCCAGCAAGAATAATTATAGGAACCACTGAACTTGTTTCTTTTAATTTTAAGAGCGTATTTAAGCCTATTGAATCAGGAAGAGAAAGATCTAAAAGTACTAAATCAGTTTTATTTGTTTGGAGATATTCTACTCCTTTTGAAATCCTATCAACTGATGAAATAGAAAATCTATTCGGTTCAACATCCTGCAATAATTCCTGGACAAGACGCACATCTCCAGGATTGTCCTCAATCATAAGAATCTTGATTTTTTCATTTTGAATTTCTAAGGAGGTTTCCATATCTTTCCTCTATACAAGGAAAGCATTCCACTTTATAAAAGGATTTCACTAGGGTTATAGGGTTACAACAAAGTTTTTACTGAGGTTACCCCTTAACAACAGGGATATCCTTTATCCACTAGCAAGCTAGCCTTGTAAAAACTTGGACAAATCCTTCAATCGTCAATAAGCTAGACTTTCTGCTTTTCCTTAGAGACTTTATCTAATTCGAAAACTTTGTGAATCGCTTTAACTGCTTTGTCGCCATCTTTGCTCTCTACTACACAGCTAACTTTAATTTCACTGGTTGAAATCATCTGAATATTAATTTTATTGTCAGCTAATGCTTTAAACATAGCTGCTGCAATACCAGGACGACCAATCATTCCTGCCCCAACTATAGAGACCTTAGCGATGTTTACGTCTACAGTAACATCAGTAGCATTAATTTCTTTTGCTATTTCAGCAGAAACCACTTTTGCATCTTCTATATTTTCTTTATCTACAGTAAATGCAATTTCATTTGTGCCATCTTTACTGGTAGATTGAATAATCATATCTACGCTGATATTTTTTTTAGCCAATGTTTCAAACACTGTAGCTGCAATACCTGGTTTATCAGGGACACCTGCTATTGCTATTCTTGCTTGGGATTCATCTAATGCTACTCCACTCACGGGATTATTTAACTCCATTTTTTCTACTCCTTGTACCAGTGTACCCTCATCTTCGGGTTTAAAGCTACTTCGAACACGCATCGGCATTTCGTAATTCTTTGCTATTTCCACTGAACGCGGGTGTAACACTGCTGCACCAAGACTAGCTAACTCTAACATTTCTTCATATGAAATGGTTTTTAATTTGGATGCTTCGTTTACTGTATCAGGATTTGTGGTAAAAACACCATCTACATCTGTATAAATGTCACAGCGCTCAGCTCCTAATGCTACTGCAAGTGCCATAGCAGTCGTATCTGAACCACCACGCCCTAGAGTAGTTATTTCTCCCGTAACTTCACTAATGCCCTGAAATCCAGCGACAATTACTATATTTCCTTCTTTTAAATATTTTTTTAATTTATCTGTTTTTATCTCTGTAATTCTAGCTTTACCATGACGGTCTTCAGTCATAATTCCTACCTGAAGACCAGTTTGTGAAATAGATTTTTCACCAAGTGACTGAATAGCCATAGCAACAAGTGGAATAGATATTTGCTCACCTGTAGAAACTAAAAGATCGTATTCTCTTGCATTTGGTTTATTAGTAATTTCTTTGCTTAAGTTTATTAACTTATCAGTAGTGTCTCCCATAGCTGAAACTACGACTACTACTTGATAGCCTTTTTTCTTAGCATTTACAGCAATTCCAGCAACACGCTTTATACAAGCTGCATCAGCTACTGAACTTCCACCGAATTTTTGGACTAAAATAGGCATAAGACCTTAACATTATATACAAATTTAAGGACTTTATCTAGGAAATATTATATAAAGCGTGGTTTTATTTCTATCCTTGAAAAGATAGACTTTTACAAGTAAAGTGTTTTAATTATATTTAAGAAATTATATTTTATATGCCAAGCATAGACGGCCCAACAACTCAAAGAGTAAAGCAACTTGTTAATTTTTTAACAAGTCATAAAGCTTATAAACCCACTTCTTCTCCTGGACAACAAGTATCCTCTAGTCAATCCTCCTTTCTTAATCAACCACTAGCTTCTGTAGCAGAAATTCAATTTGATAGAGAACAGTTATCTCTAGTGAGTGCATGTAATGAGCTTGTAGGAATAGCTGGAGTTTCTACTAATTTCAATTTTAGTGCATTAGAAAACAGTGTTGAAAGCTGGAAACTCTTACGAGCTGGATTATTAGCAACCATTTATGGAAGAAGTGTAGATAAAGCTACTAGGTCTAATTTTAGACATAATTATATGAATTATACAAAACATGATGATGTCCCAATAAATAGAAATCAATTTCCTTTTCAAAGTAGAGTAATTCATGAAGAAGTTTTATGGGGAATAGAGCGCTTATATAATATTCATTCTGGTTTTTCACATTTTCATATCTCCACTCAAAGACCAAACTTAAACACTCCTTCTATGTTTGAAAATTTTCTTCAACATGTAAATGGCTCTGTAAAAGCTTATTCTCCTTCACAGATTCAGGTTAGAGATAGTGCTCTTACTAGAAGAGGTACTATTAATGATTTTCCTGGGCCTGGTTTTATTATTGATGGATTAGGAAAAGCAGCGGAACTTTTCCCAAAGGAATTTATAGAAAGTTCTTATCCTCAAATTTCAAAACCTAGCTCTGAATTAACACCAAAAGATGCTGTAGAAAATAAATTTAGAAAAGTATTAGTAAATAGCGAAAGAGATTTAAAAGATACTCAGTTTGCTGTTTTTAGAGGAATAAAAATTATAACCAATCCCAAAAAGATGGTTATAGATGGTAGAAGTTATGCTCTTATTATTTATAATGATCACTTTCATAATGAAGATCAAGAGATTGCTTTTCTTGTTCCACATGGAATAGTAAATGCTTTTTTAAAAAATCCACTTGAATTTGTTAATGCACAAACAAATTTTCATCCTAATAATTTAATGCAAAAATATGGACCAGAAATTATAGTGCCTGTTTATGAGTCTGCTCTAGGAGGATTTGATAAAACATTTCCTTTCAATCCAGGCGCTCCACTATTTTATAATGGTGAACCAAGATATGACAAATGGGGACATGAACATAAATGGCATTTATGTTATCCAGAAAAAAGATTAGGCAATACTGAAACCTACGATACTAAAGGTTATATTCATAGAACCCATGATTTTGCAGGCTTACTAAAACCAGGATTTTGGCATAGAGGTGAAGAGCATGATCATTACTGGTCAGAAAATTATGATTACAGAAATTATGCTATAGATAAACTAGCTCATGATGAAGTAAGAAATTGTTTGTTTTTTGCTATGAGTCAGTATGATTTATTAAAGTCAGCATTTAGATTAAACACTTTTGGACATGAATATAATACAAGATTTAAAAAATGGACAAGAGATGAATTTAAAATGCTTAGAACTGCAATAGGTCTTAGAGAATCAGAAAGATATTCTGCAAATGAGAAACCTGTTTTAGTAGGGGTAGAGCAAAGTGGAAATTCCAGATTCAGAGAAGATTTTATTAGACAAGGTAGTTTTTTAGATACAAAATACATGCTATGGAATAAAGCATCTTCTGACAATACTAAAGTAGATACAAAAATGGTGCCAGGTGAAATTCCTGAATCAAGATATGATTTAAAAAATGCAAAGAGTTGGGAGTATTTTGCAGGGGCTGGAGAAACAAAAAACTGGTTAGACTTACAAGCTGGTTTATATGATCTAGGTGCTGAACCTGTTTTTTATTTTGGACAAGATTCCCTTAAACATCAACTTATGGAAGTTGTAAAAAAATCAGGGGGAAATAATGGTTAAGATTTTTCCAATATTAATGCCAGCAGTACCTACTGCACCTCCTGATACTGAACCTGGTACTGAACCTGACACCGAACCTGATTGGACTCCTGATACAGAACCTGATATTGAACCTGATTGGACTCCTGATATAGAACCTGATGATCTACCAGAAGAAACTCCAGAACCAATAGAACCTGACGGACCCCCTTTAGCTCCACCACCAGATGTAGAGCCACCAGATGCAAATCCACCACCACCTGTTATAATTCCCCCACCTACTGAAGTCCCAAATCCAGATCCTATACAACCTGGTTATTGTCCAGGAGATCCTACTAAATGTCCAATAGCTCCTCCAGATAAAGGTCCAGATGATGACGGTCCGAATAGTCTTTCCGGATTCTCAATTGCAAGTAGAAAATATATATAAATTAACCCTTCTTCATAAATCTCACTTATTTTTAATTTGTAAGATTATAATTGCTTTTAATTAATAAAACAAAGGAGTTTTATATGCTTGTTGGACCTCCTCCTCCTCCTCAACCTACAGTAGTTGTAGTAGAAAGAGTTGAAGATCACCATCATGAAACACAATCAGCTCGTTCTGATAGTGGAAGAATTAGAAAACCACCTAGTGGCGGAGCAATCGCCACTGGAATGTTAGATGATGAATCTGAAGGAAAGCCAGAACAAACTGGCATGTTTGTAACTCACAGAGTTGAGCCAGGACAATCAAGTGCTGCCAGAGCATGGGTAGAAGAACAAGCAAATAGTTCACCAAAATTTAGAACTGCTGCTGCTGCACTTGCACAAATAGAAGCTGCTCAAAAGTTACTTGAACAAACTACTGAAACAGATGTGAGAGTATCACTTGCTAAAAGGCTACATGAGACTTATCTAGCATATTTTGAATTACGAGAAAGAGAAACACAAGGACTAGCTACTTAGTGATAAAAACTGTAAATTTATTTATCTGAGATCCTAGAAGTTATTCAAATAGGCAAAATACCAATTAAAACTACTGAGCTTAAATAAAAACTTTAGGGACTCAATATACTTAAAAATAAAGTTTGATAAGATAGTAAAGAATATAAAGAGGTTAAACATATGTCAAGAATTGCAGGGATTGGTTTTGGATTTCCTATAAATAATACTGGAGCAAGAAGGCCTGGACCAATTGGTACAGAAGGAAATCCTCCTAATCTTCCTCCTAATTTTGTAATAGATGGTGTCCCTCAAGTAGCATCAGGTGTAATACCAGGTCCAACTGGTAAAGATTTCCCACGAAGTGGTTTTCCAAATGTTCCTACTAATCAATAAAATTTAAAAATTGTTTTTTATCTTCTAATTTATTTAATTAGGCAGTTTAATGAAGATTTTATATTTGAAAAAAGATTTCATAGCTTTGATCTATAGTATTATTTACGTGTAAATTGTCAAAGGAGACATTTATGATACAAGAATCAATTAAAAAACAAATGAAATTTATTAACCTCTCAATCCCCAAACTCGTCGAAGAAGCTGTAAAAAGAAATGAAGGTGTCCTTAGCAAAAATGGTCCTATCGTTATAAACACTGCTCCACATACTGGAAGATCACCAAAAGATAGATTTATAGTAAAAGATAGTGTTTCAGAAAATACAATTGCCTGGGGAGACATAAATAAGCCTTTTGATGAAAATAAGTTTTTAGCACTTAAAGCTAAAGTTCTCAAATATTTAGAAGGAAAAGATCTATTTATAAAAGATTGTTATGTAGGTGCTGATAAAAGATATAGAATCTCAGTAAGAACTACTTCTGAAAAAGCAGTAGGTGCACTTTTTGCTCATACAATGTTTATTCCTTCTAAAGATAAAGAATTTACTCCTGAGTTTAATATCCTCCATGCGCCAAACTTTAAAGCAGATCCATCATCGGATGGTACTAATTCAGGTTCATTTGTAATTATTAGCTTTAAAGATAAAACTGTTTTAATAGGTGGAACACATTATTCTGGCGAAGTTAAAAAATCCATGTTTAGCATTATGAATTTTTTACTTCCGCAGCGCGGAATTATGACTATGCATTCATCTGCTAATTATGGAAAAACAAAAGATGATGTAGCAGTATTCTTCGGACTTTCTGGCACTGGTAAAACCACTCTATCTGCTGATATAGAAAGAACACTTATTGGTGATGATGAACATGGGTGGAGTGATGATGGAGTATTTAATTTTGAAGGTGGCTGCTACGCTAAAGCTATTAAATTAAAAATTGAAACTGAACCTGAAATCTATGTAGCATCTAATAAGTTCGGGGCATTACTTGAGAATGTAGTTATTGATCCAGAAACGAGAGAAGTAAATTTTGATGATGCTTCCATTACTGAAAATACAAGAGCATCATATCCTGTTTCATATATTCCAAATATGACTACTGATGGGTACGGTCACCATCCTAAAAACATAATTATGCTTACTTGTGATGCTTTCGGTGTTTTGCCTCCAGTATCAAAACTCTCATATGAAGAAGCTATGGATCATTTTATTTGCGGTTACACAGCAAAAGTTGCTGGCACAGAAGAAGGAATAAAAGAACCTCAAGCCACATCTAGTCCTTGTTTTGGTGCACCTTTCATGCCATTATCTGTTAGCACTTATGCAAAACTGCTCGGTGAAAAAATCAAAAAACATAATGTAGATGTTTGGTTAGTTAACACTGGCTGGAGTGGTGGGCCTTATGGTATAGGAAATAGAATGAAGCTTTCTATAACTAGAGCCATAATAACTGCAGCATTAGATGGCACATTAAAAAGTATTGAAACTAAGAAAGAATCAAATTTTGGTCTTTCCATTCCTGTTTCTTGCCCTGGTGTACCTAGTGAAATCTTAATCCCCAGAAATACCTGGAAAGACAAAGATGCCTATGATAAGAAGGCTAAGGAATTACATGAGCTATTTAGGACTCATTGTCAGATAGGTTAAAGACCTAAAGCATGTTACAATATTGAAAAATATGAAAAAACTTTTACTCCTTAACCTCGGCTAAAAATCATGTAAGAAAATATCTTATGTGGTTAAAGCTAATGGTTTTAAGGGGTTTTTTATTTTAAAGAGGGCACAATGGAAAACAAAGATAGAATATATATTTTCGACACTACCTTAAGAGATGGAGAACAATCTCCTGGGGCTACATTAAATGTCCCAGAAAAATTAGAGATTGCTAAGCAGTTAGCAAAACTCGGTGTAGATATTATAGAAGCAGGATTTCCATTTTCCAGTCCTGGAGATTTTGAAGCAGTAAACCTTATCAGTAAAGAAGTACAAGGACCTACTATCTGTGCCCTTGCTAGAGCAAAAAAAGAAGATGTTGAAAAAGCAGCTCAGTCGCTTGAACCAGCAAAAAAAAGAAGAATTCATACATTTATAGCTACCAGTGATATTCACATGGAGCATAAATTAAAAATGTCTCGTGAAAAAGTTATCAAAACCGCTGTAGAAACTGTAGCTTTTGCTAAAGGATTTACTCCTGATATAGAGTTTTCACCTGAAGATGCTGGCAGATCAGATCCAAAATTCTTATATGAAATATTACAAGCGGTTATAGAGGCTGGTGCTACTACATTAAATATTCCCGATACCGTAGGGTACACAGTACCACTGGAATTTGGAGCATTAATTAAAGGGATTAAAGAAAATGTAAAGAGCATAGACAAAGCCATTATTTCTGTACATTGCCATAATGACCTTGGTCTTGCTGTAGCTAATTCTCTTAGTGCAGCTATGAATGGAGCTCGTCAGATAGAGTGCACTATAAATGGAATAGGAGAACGTGCAGGGAACTGTTCTCTTGAAGAAATCGTAATGATTTTAAAAACAAGACCACATTTAAATCTTTTTACAAATGTAGATAGCACTCAGATTTATAGAACAAGTCGTCTTGTGAGTACACTTACAAATATGCTTGTTCAGCCAAATAAAGCTATCGTCGGAGCAAATGCATTTGCTCATGAGGCTGGCATCCATCAGGATGGATTTTTAAAATATAAAAGAACTTATGAAATTATGAATCCGGAAGATGTAGGTTTGCTTACATCTAAGTTACCTTTAGGTCCACGCTCAGGACGTCATGCTGTAAAAGATAGATTAGAAGAACTTGGATATCATCTTTCAGATGAAGATTTAAGTAAAGCATTTGAAAGATTTAAAGAAATTGCAGATAAGAAAAAAAGAGTAGAAGATAGAGATTTAGAATCCATTGTTCGTGATGAACAAAGAACTGCAGAAACTACAACGTATTATGAAATTGAAGCCTTACAAATAGCTTGTGGGACAGGACTTCCAACTGCATCAATATGTCTTAAGAAAACTGATAACAATCTTTTCATAAAAGACTCAGCACTTGGCACCGGTCCAGTAGATGCCATTTATAAAGCGATCAATAAAATCGTGGGCGTACAGAATGAGCTAATAGAATTTTCAGTTCAATCTGTAACTGAAGGAATTGATGCTCTCGGTGAAGTAACTATTCGTATTAGAAGTGAAGGTGGGGCTATTTATAGTGGTCATGCTGCAAATACTGATATTATGCTAGCTTCAGCTAAAGCATACTTAAATGCATTAAATAAGTATGTAAGTGCTGAAAGTGCTGGTAAAAAAGTTCTTGTGCAAAAAGATGATTTTATAGCTAGTAAGGGTGTTTAACTAAACAACTGTTGAAGTCTTTCCTTGAAGATAAGCTTGAATAAGATTCCCATATGCATTCTTAACCTTTAAAGTCATAGAGTTATTAGAAAATGTATATTCTTTATCCTCAAGTTTAATTCGTGAAATAGGCATTGCACCTATGATTGCATTGGTTATAAAGACTTCTTTTGCTTTGTTTAAATACAGAACATTAACCTTTTTTTCTTCTAATATAATATTTTCTTTTTTACAAATATCCAAAACATTAGTTCTTGTAACACCACTTAAGATACCTGATCCTAATTCAGGAGTAATAATTTTATCCTCTAGCACTAAAAATATATTTGCTCTTGTACATTCTATAAGTTCATTTTTTTCATTTATAAAAAGCGCATCGTTAAAACCACTTTCATTAGCTTCTTTATAAGCTATATAGCTATCTGCTCTGCTAGTAGTTTTATGAACAAATGAATTTGCTCTCGGGTCTCTATAAATGCTTTTGCCAAGTAATGAATAAGACTCAGGAAGCAGTCCTAACTCTCCAGGCAAAATTAAAACATTAAACTTTTCAATACCAGCTTCTACACGTTTTGAAATTAATATCTTAATTCTGGCGCTTTTCAACTTGTTTGCAGATAAAACATCTTTTATCCAAGATTTCACTTCTTCTGACTCTACAGGAAATGGCATGCCTATTTCTTTAGCCCCTTTAGTAAGTCTTTTATAGTGGGCTTCAAAGAAAAGTGGTATACCCTCTTCACATTTAATGGTTTCAAATAACCCATATCCAAATTGATAAGAAAGATCGTTTATCGATATCTTTGCATCTTCTTCTTTTACAATTTGACCATTTAGAAAAACTAACATGCTTCTATTCCTAGTGCTTTCATTATACCGCTAGCTTTTAATCTTGTTTCTTCTAGCTCTGCTTCTGAATCTGAGTCTGCTACTATGCCGCCACCTACATTGAAAGAAACGATGGGGCGATTTTTTTCTTCGCCATTTCGATGTTCTGCAAATATAGTCCTTATCAAGATATTAAACTTCATTTCTCCTGTGGTTTTTATATAACCAAATGATCCTGTGTATGCCCCACGTTTAGTGGGTTCTATTTCATTAATTATTTTCATTGCTGCAATCTTAGGCGCACCTGTTATAGATCCACCAGGAAATAATGCTTCAAAGATTTGCCTGAGGTTAACATCATTTTTTAATTTTCCCTCTACTGTAGAAACAACGTGATTTAAATTTTTATATTTTTCTATTTCAAGCAAATTCTTTGCTTTCACACTGCCATATTCACAAATCTTACCCAGGTCATTCCTTTCTAGATCAACTATCATAATATTTTCAGCTTGATTTTTAGGATCAATATTTTTTTCATTTTCCTGAAGAGTACCTTTTATAGGGCGAGTCCTTATAAGTCTATTTTTATCTACATGAATAAACTCTTCAGGTGAACTAGATAAAATACTTAAGAATGGTGTTTTAAAATAGCCACCATAAGGATTGGGTGACTCTTGGCGTAGTCTTAAGTATAAATCCAATTCATCCAATTCTTTCAATTCAGCAATATATTTTCTCGTTAAATTTACCTGGTAAACATTTCCTTTTTTTATTTCTTCTTTTATCTTTTGAACGTTTTTCAAATATTCGATGTCGGTCATATTAGATTGCAATGAATCATTGCTCAGTAAAGACGTTGCGCACAACGTTTCTACAAATGGATTTCCATTTTCGAAGGAATGACAATGGTCAAAATACGCAAAAAAGAAATCAGACAAATCATAAGAAAAATATCCTATAAAAATTCCATCTTTATTTTGTTTTTCTTCTTTTAATTTCTCTTCAAGAAAATCGAAGCAGTTAACAGTATCAAACGTTATGGCACCAGATTCACAATCTACAAGATTCACCTCATTTAAGTTGCCATAAATATAATATGCAGGATTTATTCCATAAAAAGAATTCTTAGAGTACTTTTCAGGACCACCAGAGCTATCTACCCAAAAAGATATTTCTGATTCTTGTAGGGAGTCTAGGAATAGATTATTCTTTTGTTCTTTCAATTTCAACTGAAACTTTTCCTTGGAATTCGGGGAATGGAATATGTGGCTTATGAACCTTGATTTTAGCGCTTTTTACTGAGGGGTGCACCATTATAGCTTCAAATACGCCTTCAGCCAGGGTTTCTATAAGAGAATAAGACTTAGCTTTTCCTACTTTTTGAACAGTATTATAAATATCTACATAGTTAATGGTATTTGTTACATCATCTGACTCCAGTACAGACGCCCCAGTGGGGCGTCTAAAGTCTATTTCTACCGTAACATCAATTAAAAGTTTTTGACCCATCTTTTTTTCTTCATCGTGAATACCGATAGATACATAACATGGGATTTGTTCTACGTTGATTTTCATAACTGTCATTCTATCGTTTTATAGACTTTCTTGCAAAATAATTTCTTTTTTTAATTGTTTTCCATGATAAATACTAGCTATAATAACTGCACTTAGTATTACACTACCCCCTAACAATGTTCTAATAGAAGGCACCTCATGCAATATGACTCCTGCTACAACAATGGCATAAACTGGCTCAAGACAAGTAATGATACTGGCTAGCTGAGCCTTTACAGTGCTTAAACTAGAAATAAATAAAATATTTGTAAAAGCAGTAAATACTACTCCTAATAAAAGCAATAGAAGTATTTCTCTCATATTTAAAACTGGATTAATTTTAATAATAAAAGGTAAAAGAATAAAACTCGCAGCAATGTTTTGATAAAGTGAGATTTGGTAGCTTGAATATTTTTGTACATTTATTCGATTTGAAACAGCAAGAATTGAACAAGTAAACCCAGAAGCTACTCCCCACAAAGCTCCTTGAGTAAAATTATTTGATAGTTCAAATTTAGGAATTACTAAAGCAACTCCTAAAAGAGTAATCAAAGCAGTTATAATGTCTAAACGTTTGATTTTTTCTTTAGAAAAATAAGGCTCCATAAATGTGACGAATATGGGAAATGTAGAAAAAGTAAGAACAGCTATAGCTACGCTAGAAACTTGAATTGATTTAAAAAAAGTATACCAATGCACAGCAAACATACATCCTACAAATCCAATATTTAAGTAGTCTCTAAAAGAGTCTAGTTTAAATTTCTTTTTAGTAATAACCATAAATATAACCATGGCAAGAACTGCAAAAAAAGTTCTCCCAAAAACTATTATTAAAGGGCTAAATGTAAGTAGTTTTCCAAAAAGCGCAGCAAATCCAAATAAAAAAACAGCAAAGTGTAATTTAATTAGATTTTTTTTATTTTGTGTCATTTTTTGTATTATTTGAACAATTTCTCAAAAAATGACTTTTCAAAAACTTTTCCACCCGCATAAGCTGTATACATTAATGTAAAATTATCATCATTAACAAGACTATTTGTTTGTTTCCAGCCAGTCTTCGTTTTCACATAGACCCCTAACACTTTTCTTTCATTCCCATCTAATTGAATAAATTTCATTAGATAAATAATGTGATTTTCAAACTTTACCTCACCAATTATCTGAGTATCTTTAATAGTTGTTTGATATGCTTTATATTTTTCAAACGCTTCTTTATTCTCTATCAAAGAATTAATTTGATCTCTTTCTTCTTCTATAAAATTATTTAATATCCACTCTGCATCGTTAGATTTATTTGCAGAAATTGTGGAAACGACAGCACTAAAAGGAGTATCATGATTATCCTTTTCTTTCCCCACTAAAACCAAAGTCTTAGGACTTTTATATAAAGTACCATCTACATTAATTTCAACCTTATCTGAAGGTTTTTTACCCTTTGTTAGACTAGATTCCTGAAGTAGTGAAACTGGGCATTGGAAAGTTACTTTTTCACTTTCTCCCCTTGAACAGCCATAAAATGTAAAACTAAAAACAATTATTAAAATCCAAAAGCTATATTTCATTTTTCCTCTATTTTTATACATAATAATTATAGCGTTTTTTAATACAATAAGTTAGTTAATATAGAAATTTATTCTATGCCTAATTGTTGCTTCAAAGCAAGATATTCACTATTAGCAACTTCAAATGAGGCAAGCATAGCAGAAATAATCTCCCTACCTTCATCTTTTATATGAGCTTGTGCTTCTTCCAATTTAAGATATTTTAAAAAGAATTCAGTCATTTCTATAGATGTTTCTGGATCTAATCTTTGGAATCGTTTTCTTGCTTCATCCAAGCCAAATGAAGTAAATTTATTTACATAATCCACTTCAAATACTTCTTGAGCTAAATATGAATATGCCTCATTTATAAAAGTATTTATCCTTGTTGAATAACCATGAAGATTTTTTGCATCATCTGGATGAATAGTAAATTCATAATCATCCTTTGCAAGTCCACCTCTTATCCACACCTTAGATTCATGGTGGGCTCCTTCATGAATTAAAGTGGATGCAGTCCATTCATAATTTTCTACTGATCTTATATCCGTCCATCTATCAAATACAAAAGCTCTACCTTCACTAACTAAACCAGGATTAATATTTACAATTTTAGTGCTCTCTACAAATCTTGCATACTCTGTAAATCCTGCAACTTGAATAGCTTTTATCGCTTTATCTACTTTATCTTTAAATTCTAAGGCTGAAGCTCTTCCTTCATCATTTAATAAGTAAATTCCTCCTACATTAATAGCTTTTGGAAATAAATCTATAGCAAACTGTAATCCTTTTTTTAAACCTTTAAACTCACTTTCTTTTATAGATTCAATACCATCATATTGCAGAAATGCGTTGAGCTTCCTTAATCTATCCTGATATGGTGGCCAAATTTTAAAAAACTTTTCTAGATCTTTATTTCCTTCTAAAAGGGCTTGGATTTCTACAATCTTATTTCCATACCTAGTTTTATCGCTTTGATTTGCAGTACTTATAACTTCTTCAAAATCTAATGGTGGATATTCCCCTCTATTATCTAACTTTTTTTGCAGAGGTAAAGCTCTAAAAGCTTTTGCTCCGACTAATCCACTCGTTAATAGAATTGGGTTCATATATTCAAAAATAGCAAATTTAAGTGTATGATTTTTTAATTATGAGAGAGATTTAATCTTTAAAATCTCCTTTTTCATTATTTTTTAATAATTAAAATAAAGCTATAATCAATTTAAGGAGAAAAAAATGGAAAAAGCAATATTTGCATGTGGGTGTTTTTGGGGAGTAGAGGCAACTTTCCAAAAATTAGATGGAGTAATTTCTGCAGTCTCTGGTTATACAGGTGGGCGCACTGAAAATCCTACTTATAAAGAAGTTTGTAATGGAAACACCTATCATGCTGAAGCTGCAGAAGTAGAGTTTGATCCATCTAAAATATCATATGAAAAATTAGTAACTATTTTCTTTAAAATGCATGATCCTACTACTTTAAACAGACAAGGACCTGATGTGGGATCTCAGTACAGATCTGCTATTTTTTATAACAGTGAAGAGCAAAAAAATACTGCTGAAACAGTAAAAAAAGAATTTGAAGAAGCAAAGATTTATAAAAAGCCTATCGTTACTCAAATAGCTCCTGCATCTACTTTTTATAAAGCTGAAGAGTATCATCAGAAGTATTATGAAAAACAAGGGATTTCACCTAGTTGTGGTGTTAATTACTAACTTTCTTACACAGAGAGTATTTGTTCGATTTATTCGACAAATGCGACCAGGCTTTACATTAAGTCCAAAAAGACTTCAGACAAGCTGAAGTCCAATAAATTACTCATCAAAATTCATCTCTAAATCAGATAAAAGTTCTTTTTCTTCTTCTTGCTTAACAAGACTTTCATAAAATTCCATTAACTTATTAACTTCTTTTTTAGAGTTTTTCATCCAATCACGAGACCAAATTCTATAAATTTTCCAGCTTCTATCTTCTAATATTTCTTGGCGAAGTCTGTCTCTATCTTTTGCTGAAAAGGTGCCGTGATAAGTCTTTCCATCACATTCTATACCAAATAAATATTCATCTGTTTTTTTAGGATTTACTACAGCCATGTCTATTCTATAACCACTGCAACCCAGCTGTGTATGAATATCAAGTCCTAGTTTTTTAAGTTTTTTAAAGACTTCTTCTTCAAATGGAGAATTAAACATGCTTGTATTTGATTCTTGCGGCTTGTCCTCAAATAAAACTTCTTTTCCACTCTCAGCAAATCTAAGATATTTAAGTAAAAGCTGCGCGCCCTGCTGTGTACTGGTAGAGCTAAAGCTTTTCGGGCTAAACGAACTAACTATCATGAGATGATATCTGGCTCTGGTAATAGCTACATTTAATCTTCTGTAACCACCTTCTGAATTTAATGGGCCAAAGTTACTTACCATTTTTCCAGTTTTATCTGGACCATATCCCACTGAAATAATTATGTGATCTCTTTCATCTCCTTGTACTGTTTCAAGATTTTTAACAAAGAATCCCTCACCATCTTTTTCTTCCAATATAGTTTCTATATCTGGAAGTTCTTTCTTTCTTCTTTGAATAGCATTTAAAATGGCATCTTCTTGAGCTGCACTAAATGCTATAACTCCAAGACTTAAATAATTTGGATCATTTCTGTCTGTACCATAACGTGTGTAATGCTCTACCACCAGATCAGCAACTTTTTCTGCTTCTTTTTGATTTGTTCTGGTTTTTCCTCTGTCATAAACACCATCTACTAGTACATGTTTTACCCCAAGAGGTCTACCGTCATCTCTACATCCTTTTGGATTAGGAAAAGTAATAAGCTCTAAATCTGGATAAATGTTATGACTGGCAAATGAAAAGAGATCCTCACTCTTACTTCTGTAATGCCATTTTAGCGGGATTTCTTCTATGTCATAAGATTTACTTAAAACTTCATCAATAATGCTTTCTTCGGCACTATCTTCATTTTCATCATCGAGCGTACTTCTATCTTCTTGAGCCATTGTCTGGAAAAAGTTCGTAGGAGGCAACTGTCGAGGATCACCTACTACAATAATCTGATCTCCTCTAAAAATAGCTCCAATGGAGTCTGCTGGTCTTACCTGTGAAGCTTCATCAAAAATCACGACATCAAACAATGATGCATCAGGTGGAAGGTATTGGCTGACAGTCAATGGACTCATCATCCAACAAGGTTTTAAAGTAAAAAATAAATCTTGGGTTTCAAGAATAGCTTGCCTAATAGGCTTTTTAGGTCTTTTTTGCTGACCAAGTTTTTTTAATAGTCTTGGTTCCTGGTGAAATATAAGCTTATCTTTTATTTGTTTTGAAACTAATTCAAGTATTCTAACTTGATTTAATTTCAATGCTTGCCTATCAAAGGTTTTAAAATCAGCTTGAAGTTTCTGGTATTTAGTCCCTGTAAACTTAGCAAGTACTGGGCTTTCTCTTTCAGCATTTATTAATATAAGTTCTAACGTTCTTTTTTCAAATATTTGAACAATGTTATCGTAATTGAGATTTAATTTACTAAAGTCCTCAAGAAAATCACTTAGATTCAATTCATCTATTTCTTCTTTTATTTCTTTAAACTCAAGCCATCTTTCTAGAAGTGGTGGCTCTTGATTTATATCTTCTTCTAGCTTTTTAGTCCAGGTCTTTATTTCTTCTAAAGTCTTACATCCAAAATCATTATTATTAAAAGTGTATTTAGGGTATGCACTTAATTTATTCTTTTCATCATACTTTTCCTTTTCATATGTAAGAGGAAGAAAATGCATTAAAGAGAGATAAGCTACATCAAACTCATTTAATTTGCTTTCTAATTTAGTTAATAATATTTTCAATTTATCTTTTATGGGACTATATTTTGATTGTAAGCATTCATTTAAAGCAGGAGAAACAACATTTTCTAGCTGCTGCATGTTTAAAGTTTCACTTAAATGTTTAAACAGAGAATCTGCATAGTTTAATAGGTATGAAACCTTTTCCCAATCAGTGTTTTCTCCATTATAAGTACTTCCATATCTGATTGAAAATTCTTTAGCATGACTTTCAATATCACATGCAAGTTTTTTTATCTTTATTCCTCTTTCAATCTCATTAAAATAAATATCGTCCGTGACATCCTTATCATTTTTATTAACTTTATTCTGAGATACTTCTTTTTTAACCTTCCAGTAACCAGGTTTTAACCATCTGAGCCTGTCTTCTTTATATTTATCTGAAAAGTTTTCTTTTAATCCTTCAAGATCTTTCTCAAGAAAACTTTCATTGAAGTGATTTGCTAGATTTTTTCTTTCTTCTGTATAAGTTTTATGAAGGTTAATATCAGTACGGAGCTTTGAAACACTTTCAGAAACTTGATTTGGATTCAATAAACTGGATTCAAGTTCAGGGGCATCTACAATCTCTTTTATGAAGATAGTTAAATCTATTAGCTTTGAAAGAGAAGGAGTCGTATTTAATTGTAAAAGACTATTTATTTCCTCTATAATTTTACTTAAGTCATCTATTAAATCAAATTTAGCTAATGCTTTTAAAATATCCTCTTCTAATTCAATGGTATAAGGACCAGGTAATTGAGTACAAAACCAATCACTTACAGTCTGCCTTAAGACAATATCCTTATAGGGTATTGTTTTTTCTAGAGATTCTTTTTGCGATTTAAATTTTCTCACATCTAAATCATCTATGTTTATTCTTGTTTTAACTTCTGGGATTCCTTCTAAGCCAAGTAATTTACCTTGAACGTATTGGTTAGTGAGCTCTAGCGTTTTTACTTCATTTCCTATTTTTTCTACTACATGAGTAAGAGAACTGTGATTTAGTGATAAAGCTAAAGCGTAATCATTTAATCTCTTTTTTATATTTGAGAGTTCTTCATAAATAATTTCATCTGGATTTGACTTAGGGTTAAATACAAAAACCTCTTCATACCAATCATACAAGCTGGAATAAAAGTCTTTTTTCTTTGTTTCTTTACCATGAATAGAAATACAAAGTTTTCCTAAATTACACTGTTCAAGTTTTTTCTTAACAACTTTAAGTGCAGCAAGTTTTTCACTAACGAATAAAACTTTTTTACCTCTAACTAAACACTCAGCTATTATATTTGCAATGGTTTGAGATTTTCCTGTTCCAGGTGGTCCAATAAGAACAAAATTTTTCTTATTTATAGCAGCCTCAATAGCTCTTCTTTGGCTGGAATCAGCATCAAGGACTTCATAGATCTCCAATGGTTTTTTATTTTCAGCCTGTCTTGAAAGTTCATCTAAATCTGTTTTATGTTCTATTTCAATTTGAGGTTTTTCACCACAAATATTTTGAATAATTGGATCATTTACAAAAGCATCTATGTTTTTTTGAATATCAGTAAGTAAAACAAGTTTTTCAAACCAGAACTTCCCCAGCCAAACTTCATCCTTTACTTTTCCTTGGAGAAGCTTAGTCAATTTTCCTTCAACCAATTCAAAGATTTCTTTTATTCCAATATTTTCTTCTTTAGGTTCAGCATTATTCAATATGTCATTAATTTCTTTATCTAAATCTATTTGATAATTTTTCTTTAGTAAGTATGAAAAAGTAGGATTAAACTCTACTTCTGCTGCTTCTGCTATTTGTATGCTGTATCTATCTTTTGTCCTTGTTTTTTGAATAGTAACAGGAATGAATAATATTGGAGTATTTAAAATTTCATCTGAAATAAGCTGATCTCTCCATTCAAAAAGTCCACATATAATATATAAAACATGTGTACCGCGCTCTTCTAAAATACTTTCTGTATCCCTTTTTATTCTTGTACATTGAGTTATTACTGAGTTATTATCAATGTCTTCTTCATCTTCCTGAATCGTGCTATCAAACGTTTCATTTTCTAAGTCCTGAAGTATTTCTATCTCTTCAGATTCATCTTCAGTCTCTTCGTCCTCATTTTCCACAGGTTCTGGCACATCGTCTGAAACTGAAATATAGTAACTTTTTCTTCTACCAAACCCTAATCTAAATCCTTTAGAAAGATCTACAATACCTGCTTCTGAAAGACTAAGAACTTCTCCTTTATTTACAAGCTTTTCAAAAACTTCTTGTGCAGTAAGTTTTAACTTGAATATGTTATTTTTTTTATGTCCTTTATTTTTCCCTTTTTTTACATGTGTTAAAAAATGAAGAGATGGATTTCTCTTAGTTAAATCCAGTAAAGTGTCACACCAACGCTTAAGTTTCGCTTCAATTACAGGGCTTGAAAGTTTAGGATTTTTTATTTCCGTTAATAAAGATTCAATTTCCATTTTATAAATATTAGATAAATTCTTAAATTTGCTTATTTTAGAGACGTTTAGAAGTTCCTTTATATCCCGTATTTCCTTGTTTTATGGCAGATTTAGGCTATATATTTACTAGTAGTGTTTTTTATTAAAAAGATTTAATCTTTTATCCCTCTTTATTCAAAAAGTTTAATAGTTTTTTCAGCTTTATAGGCATTAGAGAACTTATAATATTTATACTCTATTTTAGTAGAGTACACTATGCTTCTTAACGTATTCCATTTACAGCCTAATCCTCTTGGAGCAGCACTAGCTGCTGTAGCAACAACGACTGCAGTAGCAACAGGTGCGTCCTCAACAGAAGATAGTACATTGCCTTTACCTTCTGACTCTGCGGCAAGAGAATTATTACTTGTTCAAAGGGAGTTAATTGCTTCATTAAGGACTGATCCAGAATTATCTAGTTATAACTTAGATAAGTTTATCGAAGAACTAACTAAAGGTGGGGTAACAAAAGATCAGTGTAAATTAGTACTCAATTCTCTTAGCAGATTTGTTAGTAAAAAGAAAATACCTGATTGTGGTTTATTGCCATCACTTCCACTTGAAACTCTTCAACCCGCTCTAATTGAACTTGTAAAAGGTAGAGCAAGAGTTGTTCGTGCTAGCACTATGCTTCCTGCTACAACTCCTGTTTCTAGCGTTGCTAGTCCTGTAGAGAAAAGTGCCACTACGACTACTTACGTTTCCCCAGTTGTAAGTTTTAATGCTTATTGTGCATCTATGAGAGCTTGTCCACAAACAGGTGAAAAAGGAGTTTCCACGACTCAACCACCTTGTTTTATTAATGATGAACAGCTTCAATGTTTTACTTTTGCTATTGCTAATGATGAGCTAACCCATCGTCATCGCACTCATAGTCCTTATAATTTACCAGAATTACTTCGTGGTTTTGAAAAATTAATTTCTCTTGATTTAACCCCCAAAGAATGGAAAATTGCTGAAGGTTGTATAGAGTATCAGATAAAACGAGAGACTATGATTTCAATAGTTCTAAATAGACAAAAAAAAGATGCTAGAAGCAATACAACAATAAACGGTCTTATTAACATATTTGAGTTAGGACGTACAGGTAAAATCAGTAACTATGAGGCTCTTCTTGAACAATTAGATGAAAAGTTAACTGAGATGCAAACAGAAGGAACCTTTAAATATACACTTCAGACTGGTGACACTAGACCTCTGCCCTATAATATCTCCCCTTCAATCGATGGGTTTTTTAGATTAATTGAAACAAAAAAAGCTACAGAAGAATTAGCTCTTGCTTTTTTAACTAATGTGAAGTCTCACTGTCAGGAGAATTATATAGTAGAACATGACATAAGCTCAATGATTAAATTTATAGTGGAAATGGGAAAGATAGAAGGTGACTCCGAGCCCACAGCCTTCTTTCTTAATACTCTTTTTAAAAGTAGAGAAAAGTTAGCAGATTATAAAAAGAGCCTTGACAGACATTCTGGTGATGAAATAAGACCTGAATTAGCCTATGAGCTTTGTACTACTATTCGAAAGCTTACACATGAAGGAGTTTCTCCAGAGAAGATTAGAGACGCTTTTTTTGCTTACATAGATGCAACGGTTTCATTAGATAAAATCTCACGTGCATCACTTCCTGCAGAAATGGGAGCGCTTATTATTAAAGGATTAGACCTTGGGGCATATTTAAGAGTTACGAGTAAGTATTCTCAGGTCAGGGACACATTACCTGCAGAATACGAAGGGTTATTAAAGGCCCAAGGAAATGAAGATCATTTTCAGACTTACATGGCTGCAACTGCTACTTACCCTTCCCCCATTAGAGAATCCTTGCTTCGTGAATTTGCTCTTTTATTAAATGCTAGAGCAAATAGAGCTGAGATTATTCACTACATGAATTCCACTAGAGGTATTACGGACCCTACTGAAGTTACCATTGTGTTTGACAAAGCTGTAGAACTGTTAAAAACGAAAGATGGTGGCTCGGTTACTCCTAGTGAGAGAGTTGCTTAATATACTCTACAAACTCTAGAATATTTTCTTTTTTTGTATCAAAAGATGTCATTAATCGAACTTCAGATATTTCTGCATCCCATATATAAAAAGGGTATTTTTCTTGAGCTTGAGAAATACATTCTTTAGGCATTATTGCAAAAACTACATTCGTTTCTACTTTTTGAGTAATTTTAATTTTAGGAATACTTTTTAATTCATTTTCTAAAATTGTTGCCATTTCATTTGCATGTTTTGCATTTTTTAGCCAAAGATCATTAGATAAAAATGCTATAAATTGAGCAGAAATATATCGCATTTTAGAAACCAATTGCATTCCTTGTTTCCTAATAAATTTAAAATTATAACCAATATCAGGCTTATTAAAAAATATTACTGTTTCCCCACTCATTATCCCGTTTTTTGTCCCACCAAAAGATAAAACATCCACTCCTGCATCGATCGTTATTTCTCTAAGGGATACATTTAATGATGCTGCTGCATTTGAAAGTCTTGCTCCATCCATATGGAGATAAAGTCCATTTTCATGAGCATAATCTGCTATTTTTTTTATTTCTTGTGGAGTATACACGGTGCCATATTCAGTAGGTTCAGTAATAGAAATTACTTTAGGCTGATTTCTATGATGATTCCCTATATGATAAAGATATTTTTTAATTTGCTCTATTGCAATTTTTCCATCAGTTGAAGGAATAGCTAATATCTTACATCCAGTAAATCTTTCAGGAGCTCCACATTCATCACCATTTATATGTGCAGTCTCAGCACATATAATAGAGTGAAAAGGTTCAGTCAATGCTTTCAACCCAAGAACATTTGCTGCAGTACCATTAAAAACATAATAAACATCTATACTTTCACCAAAATGCTTTTTAAAAATGTCATCTGAGAGCTTAGTATACTCATCTTCACCATAGGCTTTTGCTTGACCAGAGTTTGCCTCAACAATTGCATCCATAACATCTGGATGAACTGGAGAATAATTATCACTAGCAAAGCTAATTAATTTTTTTGAAACATTTGTCTGCACAAAGAATATTGTACAGTTTTATTTTGGTTCACTTGTTACTACAGCACAAAAATTATTGCATTCTTTTACAACATTCATTGAAACTGCTTTCACATTTTCTCTCTCCAGATAATTCTTCACATTATCCAAAAGTTCACCAGGTGTTCTGGCAAAAACTAAATTTAATTTATTATCTAAACTGCTTTGCATTTTTGTTACCCTCTTTCATTCCCCTAAATATCCCCTGTCAATAATTTATGCATCTCTTGGTTAAGGTTTACCCAAAGTAACAAAAACTTTAAATGTTATATGAAGTTTGCTTAATAAAGATCTGGTTAAGGGTCTTTTTCTAGGAAAGATCCTTGCAGATATTTAGGTTAGGTCTAAAGACTTTTAGTTAGTTAAAAAGAAACTGGGAAAGATATTGTACTTCCGCCTAAAGGCACAGTAACTGGTATTCCTGCAAAATTACACCTTACCACAACCTGTCCATTATTTACTGTTTTAATATCTTCTTCGAGTTTTTGAATTGTTTTCGTAGTATTTGAAAATACAAACTTTACTGAGCCAGCGGCTTGATTGCTTTCAAAACTTTTTACAATAACCGTTGCATTTGCACTTGTTTTTTCACCTTCTGCTGTTTCATTGGTAATATTTGTTGTTTTTCCTGATTTTTTATCTGTTTTAGAAATTGAAAGGTCAAATTCATTACTTTCAAAAGTAACTTCACTTCCACTTAATAATGCTGATGGATCTGATAATGCACTAATGGATGCAAGGATATCTACAGTAATCGTATTTTTATCTGTATCTAGTTCTGAATTTATGCCGACTTTTGTGCTTCCAGTAAGGGGATCAGTAACAATATTATTGTTTGAAGCTGTTATTCTATGAAAAGGAACCTTACTATTAAACACACACTGAGCTACTCCCCCAGTTGGAATTTCTACATCTACGGTGTCTGTTTGAGCAAATGCACTGTTAAAGCTAAATAAAAACATTCCTATCAATAATACTAAATTCTTTCTTATCATTTTCCCCCCATGCTTACTTTATGATTAATTATTTTTAATCTACCCTAAACTTTACCAGTTTTTATCTTTTCTACTCTAGTGTCCTTTATGAAGGACTATAACTAGCGACAATATTGCACTCATTGATGCAATGTTATCAGCACTAGACAACGCACATAGCTCTGGAAATAAAGGCTTAGATGAAAGGCTTACAAGAACACTTAGTAATCTTGGATTGAGTAGTTATTTAGCTTAAGTTTTATCCATTACTCCCTTAAACACAATTTTTGCTTTTCCTGAAAGTTTTACTCTATCACCCATGAGTTCTGTAAGAACTATGCCACCTCGCTTAGAAGCCTGGTAAGCAGTAAATTTTTTCTTTCCTGTTTTATCTGACCAATATTTAGTCAAAACACAGTGGGCTGATCCTGTTACAGGATCTTCATTTATTCCAATTTTGGGGACAAAAAATCTAGATACAAAATCAAATTTGTCATTTCCAACAGCTGTAATAATCATTCCTCTATAAGAAAGATTCATTATTCCATTCAAATCAGGAATAAAGTTTCTAACCTCATCTTCAGAATTTAGTTCTACCAATACATCTTCTCTGGTATTGGAAACTTGGATTATATTTTCTTTTATAAGGGTTTTTATTTCTTTTGTAATTTCAATTTTTTCATAACTTGTAGCAGGGAAATTTAATTCTATATACTCACCTTTATTTTTAGCATTTAGCTCTCCACTTTTCGTATGGAAAATAACTTCTTCATTTGTATTTAATACTTTTGTTTCCCATAAAATCTTTGCACTGGCTAAAGTAGCATGCCCACAAAGAGGGACTTCATTTAGTGGCGTAAACCACCTCAAATTCCAGCCATCTTCTACTTTATAAAGAAAGGCTGTCTCCGATAGATTCATTTCAGCAGCAATTTTTTGCATCCACGATTCTTCTTTAGGTTTATCCAATATAAAAACTGCAGCAGGATTTCCTTCAAAAATATTTTCAGCAAAAGCGTCTACTTGGTAAAATTCCATTTTTTTATATTATTACATAAATAGATTTACTCTAAATATATATTTAAATGAAATTACTATAATGATCAATCTTTTCCAGAGGGTGTCTCAAAAATCTGGATTCCGCCCTATTACGAATAAATTTAAATCAAATTTGGTTAAGAAATTTGGTTAAGAAAATTTATGAGAGTAATTTAATCTAAAATCATTGATTTATCAAGTCAGCATTTTGCATGGTAGTAATAGAGAGTACTTATACAACCATGAATCCATTACCTACTACTAGTAATGCTTTAACAGCTACCTCTATCCCAAGAGATCAGCAAAGATTTTTGGCCATTGCTAAACCAGTTTTTCTTCAATTACAAGATTGCACAAATAAACTTGCAAAAGGATTTGTTTCTGGTAAGCAATTTATAGCTATAAAAATTATTACTGCAGATGGTGATTCAAAAAGAATTGGATTACTTACTGTCACTGATTTTGAGCCCAATACTGGCTCTTTTGATAATTTACCAGATAAACATTCTCTTAAAAATTCAAGTTTTATAACTAGTTTACTGGGTCTGAGAAGTAGCAGTGATACTAAAGCTAGGCTTATCTCAGGTGAATTATCAGAAGCTTGTGCTTGCAGATTGAGTGGGTACGTTTCCTTAGATAAAAGTTTTGATCTTAATAAAAGACCAGTACAAGTGCCTGTAGAAGTTTTATTTATTGCTACTCCCCCCGAACTTACACAAGATAAAACAACACATTTAGATTGTGTGCTTAAAAGTGGAGAATTTCCTGATCAAATAATAACAGCAGATAGTGAGATTATTACCCTTGCTAAGTTGAAAAAACCAAAAAAACCAGAACAACCAGAACAGCCATTAAGATTTAAATTGGCTCAAATTGATACAGGGGATTTAGAGGAAAGACTTAAAGGTCTACAAATTACATCATACAAGTATGCTTCATGGAGTTTTTTACAAGAAGATTCTGGGCTTCGTGGTGACGTTAGAAAACATAAACCTTTAGCTTTTAGAATTTTTTCCGGGAGAGCTGATTTAGGAGAAATCTCAGTTAAATCTCTTCTTCAACCAAATTATCGTTTGACTGATGCTGACCTGTTTAAATTATCTTTAAATCCTGTATCCTTAACTTATGGTAGCCAAAATCTTGAAGATGACTGGGCTATACGCAAAGCTTTAAAAACTACGATACCAAGAGAACATATAAACACACACCTTATATGTGATGTTAAGTATGGTCCTAATGCTCCTCCAGAAGTTAGAGGTAAAAATGAAGAGCTTGTTGTTTTAATGTATGGAAATTTAGACACTTTAAATGTTGGCTATCATATAGCTACTGATTGCTCTTTATTTTCTGGAAATAGTTTACCTAAAAACTTAATAGGATCTGGGGTAAAGCTAGTATCATCAAATCATATAAATTTTGCTTTAGAAAGATTACAAGAACATAGATTCGATATTGCCTGTGGTGCTCTTATGTCAGAAGATAGAATGAGTGGCTATAAATATTCAATCATTCTAAATGGTAAACCTATTGGCACTATGAGACCTGTAGATATTGAAATGAGTAATAAAGAATTTTCTGATAAAGAAGTTTTAGAGCTTTTTAGAAGATTAAACCCTGATGAGTTTGATGATGATTATAGAAGTGCTCGAGCAGAAATTGAAAGAAAATTACTTAGAGAAGGCTCTATTGATGAAATGACTTCACCAACAGCAAGATTTGCTTTTGAGTTAAATGAAAATGCTCCTGAGCCCTGGAAAGGAGTTACCTCAGAAAATTTAGGTCGCTTAAAGTTAAAACTTATTGGTCTTGGTAAAGAGACTGGTTATTTAGTTAATAGTTTTTACTCAGAAAATAAGAGATTTAGATTACAGTGTGAAATGGCTGATCCTCCTACAAGTGAAGCTAGTAAACACTTTCAAAAATTGCTTTTAGGCAGTAAAGATTCTTTTGAAATTGAAATTGCTGAAGATTCAAGATTAAATAAAAAGAGTGTCCATATAACAGCACTTCCTCATTTTGACGCAATGACTGGAAGGTCTTTTTTTAGAAATATTGGGCGAGGTGGCTATTCCTAATCTTCACCTGTTTGCCCTTTATCTAATAAAGTCCACAAACCATCATTAGTAAAAACCTTTAAGATTTTCCCCTTACGAACAATTTTATTATTTTTAGTTTTTCCTGCAGAAGGTTCAACATGCACCAATCTCATATTTAACAGTTTATCTTTGCCAAATAATCGAAGAAGGGCTTTATTAGTGGTGTGACTTTGATGGCGCATATTATTTTTGTACAATGGTTCTGGCAACTGTAGGATTTGTCCAATTTATTTGGCAAATCCGATCAAGCGTTAAAACTTGTTCAATAGAAGCTCAAGCTTGTCTTGAGCTAAATAAAAAAATAAAAAGGGCCCTGAGGGATTCGAACCCACGGCACCTCGGTTCGTAGCCGAGTCCTCTATCCAGCTGAGGTAAGGGCCCATGACGGATTGCACCTTTTAACGGTTCTTCACTTCTGTCCAACTTGTCCAGCTAGAAAGGATAGCTGGCATGATTGAAACATTAACACTAGAAGAGGTTGCTAAAGACCTTAGAGTTTCTTCTAGAACAGTCCGCAGACTTGCTAAATCTGGGGATTTACCCGTAATTACTAAACCGTTTAAGGGCGGCTTTTATTATACCGTACCTGTTAGTTCTTATTTAGAATGGAAAAGCAAACATGCAAATGAGAAAAAAGAAGACAATCTTCTCTCTGATTCTAGCTCTTTAAATATGCTTCAAGAAGAGTGGTTAGACTGGTGTAAAAAAGGGTTATTAACTGGTAAGCCACTTAGTGAAAGGACAATTGAAATATATGAGTACTATTTGAATCAATACTGGAAGTTATTACCAAGAAGATATACAAAAAGCACATTAATATCCCTTGATTCACTAAGAGAAGTATTCAGTAGCATAGATATAAAAAGCTACAGCACAAAGAAAAATATCTATGATGCTTTAAGGTCTTTCATTAAGTTTTTAACTAGCAAAGGTTATGCAAATCAAGGGTTATTAGATGATATTCAGAAACTTAGACCAAAAAGGTTTTATCCACCTAAAAAAGTTCATTGCACACAAGAACAATTTGAGGTTTTACTAAGTGAAGCCGGGAAAAGATATTCTGGACAGTCAGATTATGATGTAATCCTAAACAGTGCAACGATTGCAACGATAGGTTTTGCAGGTTTAAGGGCAAGTGAGTTATGTAATCTTAGGCTTCAAGATGTTGACCTGGTAAATAGAAAGCTATTTGTTTATCTGGGTAAGGGTAAGAAGAATAGATCTGTAGGCATCTGCAATAAATTATATGAGTACCTTACACAGTATTTAAATGTAAAGCTTAAAACAGATTTAGAAAACTTCTTTGTTACTACTAATCAGTTTTCAAATACACCAGTTACATTAACAAGAAAAACATTAGCTCAAAAAATAGAGAGGCTTTCAAAACGTACTAGTATTCCTGTTAGTCCTCATGCTTTAAGAAGGACAATGGCTACAATAGCGGCTAACTCAGGAAAGCCGATAAATATTATTTCATTAGCCTTAGGACACGCTGATTTAAAGACTACACAGGGGTATTTGATGACTAGTCAGGATGAGGTTATTAAGGAGATGCAGGGGTGGTAATAATTTCTCCATGAAATGAAAGAATATATATGCCTGAAAGGTGCATCAAAAGTATATTGCAAGTATTTTGTAAACAAACAAACGTAACATAAAAGAACAGTAATAAAAACTTGACTTTCTTTTTTATTGATATATTATGGCCTTTAGGTTTTTAAAAGAACAATTGCAGGATTATAAAGAGTGAAAAAATATAGATTTTATATAGATGAGTCTGGAACACATAGTTACAGCAAGCTAGATGAGCCAGGAGAAAGATTTTTAGCATTAACTGGTTTAATTATTGAAGATGAGGTTAACAGAAATCACTTACAACCATTAATGAAGGATTTAAGAACTCTAATTTCTAATGATCCAGATAACTTACCTTTACTTCATAGGAGCGATATTGTCAGAGGTGAAAAGCATTTTATAAAGCTTCGAGATCCCTTAATAAAAGTTCAATTTGAAAAAACTTTGGAAGAGTTGTTTACAAAAATTGACTACACTATTTGTACTGTTGTTTTAGACAAACAAAAACATATATCTAATTATCAAGGCTTTGCTAAGCACCCATATCATTATTGTTTAGAATTATTGCTAGAAAGATACGAAAAGTTTTTGAGAACTAGAGGCATTGGAGATGTAATGGCAGAATCAAGAGGTAAAAAAGAAGATTTTAATCTCAAAATGGCATACAGTAGTTTTTACTATACAGGAACTTCTTTATGCAAGCCAGAACTTATTCAAAAAGTTTTCACCTCAAAACAAATTAAACTTGAAAATAAACATGCAAGAATAGACGGATTAGTTTTTGCAGATTTAATAGCTCACCCATCAAAAATGGAAATATTAGATGAAAACGGAATAATAAAAAAGAATGATGACTATGGGAAAAAAGTAATTGGTTATATACAATCAAAATACTTTAGGGATAGTTGGTATGGTTCAACTAAAGTAGTAAAAGGTTTCGGAAAAAAATTAATCCCTACTCAAAAATAAAAAAGTCAGCTTTCGCTGACTCCTTTACGATTCCAAATTCTGAAATCCCCCTCCGATTAACGGATTAACTTAATTATACCCAAATAGAAATTAAGAGCAAGTTATAAATACTTCATTTCGGCCTAAATCTATTAAAAAGTCTATATTTTATCTAATTCTTGTTTACTTTTTTTCATATTTAATCTGGAACAAATATGTATGGTTGTTAACAATCTTGTACTAAAAACTTTACTCCTTCAAATCCAAAACTCTATTAAAAGTCTCTCAGTTATAATTATAAGAATGAACATCAAAGAGAATTTTGCTGTTTTAATAATAGCTTCCTTGCTAATAGTAGTATTACTGTATAAAAGCTCCCCCAGCAATAGATATCAAATCATTTCTAATTCTGAACATAATTCTGGGATGTTTCTTTTAGATAAAAAAACTGGTAGAACTTGGCGGTATACCAGATCAAGCAGAGAAGACGCAACTAGAGGGGTTGTATATGAAGCCTGGTCTCTAGTTGACAATCCTGAAATTGAGAACTCATTATTAAAACAAAAGAAAGAATAAATCTTTAAATATCTTTCAACTCCAAAACCCAATCAGAGCTATTACTCTTTGCTGGACTTATTACAATCTTTGCGTAAAGCACTTGCTATATTTTGAGCCCTAAATTTCACGGTGTCTTTTGGATTTTTTAACGAATACTTGGGTTGAAAATCATCACCCCAAATCCTTTTACCATATCTATCTTTTAGAGCTACAGTAGCTCTAGCAATAGAGGTGTCTGCATATACTCTTAGAGAAAGAATACCAGTTAAAACAGCATCAGCAGAACTTTGATTATCGATAACATCAAATCCTTTTTTTGAAAGCTCATCAGATAGCAATAACCTGAATCTTTCAGCTTCATTTCCTTCACCCATTTTGCCGATATAAATACTTTTTACTTTGTTTAAATCTGGAGAAAATTGTCTTCCAAATGCGTCACTTTTTGTTATACAAAATACCAGGCATACTAAAAGCAGAATCATTTTTTTCATATTCATTATTACCTCTACATCAATCAAGAATCGATTAATATTATAAGCCTTCAAGCAGTTTAGATGCTGGTACTTTGAGAGCTTTAGCAACCTTAAGAATATTTAAGGCTGAAATGTTTTGCTTCCCTCTTTCAACCCTTCCCATATAGGTTCTATGGATCCCTGCTTCTTCTGCAAGTGCTTCTTGAGAAATCCCTTTTTTCTCTCTTAACTTCTTAATAGTGTTGCCTAGGGTTATTAGTGACTCTTTTGCCATATAGGCAGATTAATGTTAAGAACCTAATAAGTCCACACACAATAAGTCCCATGCAATACTCTTGTAACGTAGATCCTCTTTGTTAAAATAAGAAAATAAGTATGCTTAATCAATTTAAAAAGAATATATTACTTTTACCTCTTTTGTTATTTTGCTTAGTTATGAACTTTCAGTTGCCTTCTTTTGCACAGGCTATTTGTTCTGGAAGTTCTGTAGTTTGTACTAATGGTGCAACAGCCGATTGCCCCTCTGGATCTGGTTTAGATTGTGGCTGTGGGATTCCTCAGTGTTTTAATCGCCAGACTTACTCTGATCTTATTAATTCTGGATTTGGATCACAAGTGTGTAATCCTGTTTTTAATCCACCTTCATCTCCAATATGTTTTATTCCAACACCAGTATCAACACCTACGCCACCCCCTACAATTACATATAGCTGTGATTCTGGCTACACTTCGTGTCCTGACAACATGACTGAAGGAGTCTGTTGCCTGTTTGGGTGCTGCCCATCTAATCCTTTCCTCTGTAAATGTTTAGGAAATAATCAATGTTTTCCAAACTGTAACTTAGCAACTCCTACTCCAACACCTACAATTAATTCTTCATCTAATAATCCAAGTCCAACACCCATACAATCTACTGGAAATGAAACGATTACTATCTCAAGAGTTGGTGAAATTAAACGAAATGGCTTTATTTTAGAGGTTGAATTGTTTAACCTTTCAGTACCTACTTCTTGCAAGGTAAGCTCAAAGTGGAATGGTAGAAATTTGATTGCTGTCCCATCATCATTTCAAGTTACTTTAAACTCCTCTAGAAGTATACAAACCTCTTTCAACTATTCAAACATCATAAGAATAAATATTCCTAATAACATTTATAAAAAAATAAAGAACTCCAATCTTAAAAATATCCAGACCAAAATAACCTGTCCATCCATCATGATCAGTGCTGTAGATGTTCAAACATATGAATAGAAATTTATAAGTCTTGGATTAAAGCCTCTTGTGCTACAGGGGGTTACCGCTATTTTTAACTAAATTATCCCTTGTGCCTATAAAAGTATCGGTATAAGGTACATAATTGTAAATAAGGGATTCCTTAAAAGGAGGATACTAGAGTATTCTTATATAATCAAAAAAAGTTATTTGAGAGAGATTAATGAAGATAAAGCTTAAGAAATTAGTTTTAATTCTATATGGTTTAACAGTATCTTTTATCTTGGTGTTCTTTACCCCTTGGGACTGTTGTGTGGTTTGTAATGATGGTGATAAATCACTCGCAACAAAATCCTTCTTTGGTCAGTTTTCGCCTCTTTGGAAAATTCCTGGAGAATGGCATGATTATTCAAGTGTCATGGCTTCTGGAGTAAATTTATCAATTCTATTCATCATGCTAATTTCTATAACCTCTTTTTATTTGTCTTTGTTTCTAAGTAGTGAAGTGGTTATAGATTATTTTGATAAGATGAAGAAACCCAAGTAGAGAACTCCCCTGCCACCCAGTCCCCTAGTTTAAATTTTTTTGAGTAAGAATACAAGTCTAAACTTTCAAGAAGACACTAGTAGTATTTAAAAAGTATTTTCAGTCTCTCAATAAGAAAAGCTAATTAAATACCACTTAATATTTATTCATCATCATCTAAATTTACATCTATGATAAAACTTGTTGGAATCCTAGAAGTATCGTTGCTATCGTTGTAATCGTCATCAATAATATTATTACTTTCATTTGCAACGATCTCTACGATAGATTTCTCATCTTTCCAAATGGAGATAAATCTTTTCCTGCCTTGAAACCAAGTTATTTTAATTCCAGTCTCAGCAAAGCTATTTTTAAGCCTTTTAAGTTCTTCACTTAGCTTGTTTGCACCTTTAGGCCACCCTTGATCTTTTGTATCTATGTTTAACTCATTACAGACTTTCTCAAGCTCATTCTTTAGATCCGATGCTGTGCCATCCCACTTATCCTTATCTTCAACGAGTTTCTTGAGTGCTTGACCAACCAATGACTGTTCAAGAACTAGATTAGTCTGTCCTTCAATATTGATGCCATAGGCTTTTAAGAACTTCTCTTTTGTTGATCCTAAAGCTTCAGCAATAGCACAACCCCATACTGTAAAATCAGCCATTCTATGAGTTTCTTTAATAGATATTGTTGATTTTAATTTAATTGCTTTAACTAAAGTATCAAATATCCCACCTAATATAGATGGTAGATTTTCCTCAAATTCTTTATCAATTTCTGATTCTTGCCTTCTATCTTTAGTTGAGATTCTTTCAAGTTCTATTACAAGGCTTCTTTCTAGAAGGTCAGGCTTAGTAGCTGTTAAATTAATTCCATTAATTCCTATAATTCTTTGGATATTATAAATAATGTCATCATCATTTGTATATAACTCTCTCTTGGAAAACCCATAGCCAGATACTGCTCTACAAAGAGTATCTGAACAGCTCTCTGATAACTCAGAAAGATTATCAAACATAATTACACTATGATGTGAAAGTAGTTGTGCAAGTTCAGTTCCATCTTTTTTTAATGGGGTTAACTCTACCATAGAAGGATCAATAAGCTTTTTTATCAATCTTAATAGTGTAGATTTAGCTGAACCTTGAGACCCATGTAAATTTAGTACGGGATGAGGAAATCCTGGCAAATATGCGGCAACTATCCAGGTAAGTATGAGTAAAAAATCTTCAGAATTTTTAATATTAATAAACTTAAAAAGTTTAAGTACATCTCCATTGTTTGATGGCTCTACCTGAGGTTTTTGATGTCTTAGCCTAGAGAAAAGTATTGGTGGATTATCAACAACCTCCCAGCCATTACTTGAGAATTTGACAGCTCGCCACATTTCATCTGTGAGATCATACCAATATTCATTGTTAAGATTTGCTGATCTAACTTCTAGATTATATTTTTTCCCTTCAAATTTAGCTTTTGCATCAAATACGGTTAAGGCATTATTTATAGCTTCTTGGTTTATGGTTTTTCCAAAGCTATCATAGAAAATCTTATTCATTAAAGATTTAAACTTACTACTTTGTATTTTCACATTTTCGAAATGGTCTTTTACTTTTATTTTTGCATAGCTATTTTCATAGCTATCCGTAAACAACTCTTCTATAAGATCACTTTGATAAACCAGGTCGACTAAATCTGTAGCTAAATTACTTCCCTTACCTTCCTTCTCTTCACGTTTTATCCTTTCTTTCATTTTTATCCCTTCCCACTTCTTTCTAAAGTCATTCTCTCCATACGTGCCTATTAATGATGGCTTGTTATGAGTTAAGTCATAGGACTTAGCTAGTTCATATCCAACGGTATTCCAATCTTTTTCTGGCATACCACTCAAAATCTTGCCAATAACTTTCAGAGATTTATCATGCCTTATCCCTATTGGATTATCTTTGTGAATATTTAATTTCCAATTTTTCTCATTAGAAAGCTCTTTTAACTTGTTTGCTAACTCAATAGGCACATCAGTGATATCTTCTTTATTGAAAAACATAGAAACCTCCATTCTCTGTTTTGGATGGTGGGACAATAATAATTCCACCTTCTCCTCTTACATCTATTCCTTTAGCTAGTTCTCCTGCACAGGTTTTAACATTAAATCCAGGATGTTTAAGCCAGTAGTGTTTCCCGCCACCTTGGCTATATACAATTACTGTCTTTAATTCTGATAGGTGCTTACTAACAAATTCTTCATCTGCACCTTTATCTACATCTATTACAATTAGTCCAAAAGATTTTCCAGTTCTTAAAGCAATATTCTTAGCAATTGGTGTACTAAAATTTTCTATAACTTCTTCTCTAGTGAAGAATAGATCTCCTTTATCTTTCCAGTTAATTAGGGGTCGAAATTTCTTTTTCCCATCTTCACCTATAGTTATTTCGCTTAGTGGAATTGGTTGAAATCCCATATCAAAATATCTAAGTGCAACATCTAATAACGTATTTTCTTTGTACATTCTTTCTCCTTTTTTGGTAATAAGAATCCTATGAACAACCCTGTGCTCTTTTCTTATTACTTATCTATTGAAGGAGTTAGAAAAACCGTGTACAATTTAATTGTTGATTTTGAATTGTTTCTAATCTTCTAACTCCACTACTAACCCTGGTGGAGTTTTTGTTTATCCTACTAGAGTCGCATCATATTCTTTAAACTTCATGTATTCCTTCTTTCTCCTTTCCTTGCTTAAATCATTTTTAACTAATAGCCTCAAATAGCTAGAGACACTTCTAAAATTACTTCTAGCTAGCTTCACAAAATCAACCCATTCCTCTGGGGGAACAGTAACACAGTGGATGTCACTCCTTCGTTTTATAGTGGGGATATTTGATTCCATAAACACTACTCCTTTTTTATTTTATGTATTATTAGAATATCACATGCAATGCAATGCAAATCTTCTGAAACCCGCATGGCTATTGGGATAGTGCACCAGGGTACTATTAAGAACTTTTAAGTGCATTGACTGTAATCCAGTTGGTGAAAGCATTTGAGCATTGGTAGAAATCTGAAAAAGCAATTGATGTTTTTGAAGAATTTAAATATAACAATTTGTTTACCACGTTTTTATTCTAATCTTTGCATTGACGCATTTACAAATCAACTTGTAGTTATCAAGGTAACGGTATATGTACCACAATGTGATTTAGATGGGACCCTAAAAGGGGGTGGGTTAAGCTTCTTGTGGAAGATTTCTTAATCACTTACCATACCTTGAATATTTGTTATATTAATTGATATGAGTTATAGACATAGTATAAAATTACTGATTTTGTTTATGTTTGTTTTCTTTCAACAAAACATGGCTTCAGCTGAGAAGATAACTGAAGGATTATATATTGGTGATATAGAAATATCAGGAGTCAAAAATGCAAGATTTAATTTTGTTGTTGCTAATAATGTAATTTATGGATTTACAAATCTCAAATATCCTTGGACTGCTCTTGCTGGATCCCTATGGGATGGTCTTACTGGATACCTAAAGGATTTAGCTGTTGATGATTCAAATTTCATTTTTACTAATGCTGGGGACTATCTAAAATATGAATTAAATGATGAAAATGGTAATCCTGTTGCTTTTGGTAAAGCAAAAAGAGTTAAATCAGATTTAAAATCATCACATAAAGGCTTGTATGTTGGTTGTGATAGATTTACAAATAGTTGTTCAAATTCTTGCAATGGTGAAGTAGTAATAATTGCAGAAGATGGATCCGCTTATTTAGGTGCTTTATATTCTATTTATGGAAAGCACAATGGCAGTTACATTTCTTTAGCTGGAATAATTGGTCAAGTCCAAGAAGATGGGCTGTTTGTAACAAATCCACAGATTCATTACCCAAAGGGAACTGTTAAAAGAATTTCTCTTGAATTTGCGAATGAATATTTGACTATAAAAGCAAATCCAAAATATACTGACTTAAGAGATATTAAATTTTTAAAAGTAGACAAAAACCCTTGTTCATCATTTCAATAAAAACTATCTTACTTAAAACAAGTTGGCTGTATATGGCTATGTTAAGCCTATACAATGCAATTACAATTGGGTATAATTATAGTGTAGGCAAACAAAAATGCTGGACATGCTGGACACTAGAGAAGAGTAAAAGTATCGTTGTAACCGTTGCAGGAAGAGGATTTAATTAAATCCCACCTCGGTTCGTAGCCGAGTCCTCTATCCAGCTGAGGTAAGGGCCCATGACTATTTATGGAGTTTCAGACAAGCTGAAACCTCCTATTGTTCACCTTTTACATTCTATCGGTTTTGCTGGATAAACCAGACAAAACCTTTATTTGTAAATAAGACAACTCAAAAGAACAACGCTAATTATAGCTTATCGATACCACTAAGAATAATTTATACCCAGATTTACTCTTTTATTTATATGTATTCTTTAAAGTCCTCTGAGTGAAACGGTCTAAAATAATTATATGGATTTAATCGACTTTGAAGAAAAAATTGCTTCTCCTGACCTAAGTTCTACATATCAAGATCTTTTAAATATATTAGAAATATTAAAAGAACAGAAAGAAGAAGAAACACTTAAGCAAAGAACATTGCATAAAGCACTTTATGAATTTGCTACAATTTTTTTAACTAAAATACTTTGTAAAAAATGGAATTATTATAAAAGTATCACTAGCTTTGTTAAAAATGATGATTGCCCATTAAATAGGGATGAGAGCTTTGTATTAAAAGCTTATTGTCTTGTTGCTTACAGGCATAAAATTATTGCACATAATAATTATATGAAAATAGAAAATGGTGATGCCTTACGAAATGAACTGTGTTCAGGGAAATTTAATGATTTAAAATTAAAATATCAATCTCTAATTCCACCCGATTTAAACAATGATTTAGAAATCGTTAATGAGTTATTTTATTCTATTCCACTTAAAGATTCTCTCGGAAAGTGGAATCTGGATCGTGAAGCTATAGATATGATTGTTCAGGAAGTTGGGTGTAAGTAATACACTCAAAATGAAATTTTAAAAATAGTGGATGACTTTGCTTTAGCTATAATTAATATTTAATTAATTTTTTTGACATATACAAATTAAAAGCTAATTACATAACGTGTTACTCTTCTAAATTTTATTTCTCAAGGTATGATTAGTCACAGAAAGAAAGAAGGTTTATATGAGTATTAATGGAAAAATTTTACAAGAAACTTTAGATAGAGCAAGTAAAGAAAATGGTGGATTAACTAGTCTTGGAATGGGTTTTTATAAAAGATTATTTGAAAAGTATCCTCAGGTAAAACCACTTTTTAAAACTCCTCCTGAAGAACAACATAAAAAACTTGTAGCATCTATAGGTGCTATCGTTTCTGGAGTTAATAATTTAGATATTTTAGTCCCTTACCTAAGAGCAATGGGAATTAGACATTTAAAATACAAAACAGAAAACGCACATTATGCTGCTGTAGGAGAAAACTTAGTGGCTGTTTTAGGTGATCATCTATCAAAAGACGGTCAATGGACTGATGAAATGAAAAAAGCCTGGGAAGACGCTCTAAAAGTAGTATCTGATGTAATGATAGAAGGCGCTAATAATCCCGAAAAGTATAAGGATGAATTAGCAAAGGCTGGTTATGAAGCAGATGGATTCAAGCTTAAAGACTCTACACCTTGGATTCTTACAAAGCCTGCTGTTTAAAATTTACGCTACGTTAATTTCCTTAACCTCATGTCCTAAAAGGACCTTGTAGTTTTTCTTTCCTTTTTTTTGCTCATACATGAGTTTATCTGCTTGTGTTATTAATTCTTCTATAGAAGTAGGGCGATCTGGTTCATAGCGAACAACTCCTATACTCATTGAAAGTCTATAAGGTCTATTTGCAGTTACATTGCAGACATTTATTCTTTCTTGTAAGCGTTTCCTAATTACATCTATTCCTTCTTCTTTTGTCTGGATTAATACCACAGCAAACTCATCCCCACCTAACCGTGCCACGATATCAACATCTCTAAATGTTGATTTTAAAACCTTTGCAGCTTCTTTAATCAATATGTCTCCATGAGCATGACCATATAAATCATTTATCCATTTCAATTTATCTACATCAGCAAAAAGAACATAAAGGTGTTCTTTATTTCTATTTGCTAATTTCATTTGTTGATGAACAAGAGTTAAAAATCCTCTTCTATTATGAAGGCTAGTGAGTTCATCCATAAGAGATAGTTTTTTAAGTTCTTCCTCCTGCTTAATTCTCTCTGTAATATCTCTACAGTTTAGTATACACGTGGGTTTTCCAGTGTCATCTAAAATGCTTCTTCCAATAGCTTCAAAATTTCTCCATCCTTCATTGTTTTTATAAAATCTAAATTCCATTGAGTGACTTGTGTCTCTAAATGAAATTGTTTTTGTATAACTCTGAGCTGTTTTTTCTTTATCTTCAGGATGTATAAAGTCAAAAATGCTTTTATTTACAAAATCTTCTGGAGAATAATTAAAATCTCTTGTCAGAGATGAGCTCGTATAATTAAAATTTCCATTTGCATCTAGTACAGCAATAATATCTGAAGAGTGCTCTATAATGGTTTTAAATCTTTTTTCACTTATACTCAGAGCTTCTTCTGTTTTTTTATGTTTTACTGTATAAACAAGCAATATCGGAAGAGTATTTTCATCTATTTGTTTTTTTACAAAGTAGTCTTTTGCTCCTTTTTTAACTGCTTCTGTAGCTATGTTTTTTTGTTCATACTCACAAAGAATAACAACAGGTGTCTTTCTTGCAAAAGCATTGACATTACTAAATGACTCTTCTTTTCCATTTTCCATAAAAGAGGCATCTAAAAGTATAATGTCAAACTGTTCATCTCTTAGGGCCTGTATTGCACCTTCTATACTCTTAGCTGACCTTATATCAAAAAGTGATATGTTTATTCCTTCATTTATAATACTTCTTATAAAAATATCATATGAAATATCTTCTTCAATTAACAAAATTTTTATTATTTGATCATTCATAATGAAATTGTTGGTAAAAACGAGTTTTTTAAAACCTCTTACCAGGAATTATTAAAGATATTTTAGAAATTAGGTATAAGCCCCGAGGGTTAATCAACTACATAGGACTTTTTTATTAGACTAATTAAGGTAAAATTGTTTTATGGGTATATTCAAGCCAATTTTTTATTCTCTGATTTTTCTATATTTATTCTTTTCTTCTTCTTCTTGTTTTTCTTATTACAGCCCTAAAATTATAAAATTTGGAATAGTTGACATTCCTAGCGGAACAGGTACTAATCCTATTGGCAGTACTCTTGATTTTGATATTACGACAAATCCTCTATTTCCAAATATTGTTGAGCTTCCTTCTATAGGCGATGTAATTTCAAAAAGACCTGGATATGCTTTTATCGGCTCAAATCCTACTTTTGAAGTGAGATTAAATATTAAATCCAACGATATTGATATTAAAACTGTAGATTTAGCTGATGCCAGTGGAAAAGCTTTTAAGAGCATTCCCTTTAAAACTTCTAAGGTAAAAGATACAAATGATAAGTTGTTAATAACTATAAGTATTCCTGATTCTATATCTGCCGGATCAAGTTTATTTACTTTAAATCTCTCTGACGGTTCTTCGCTATATAGTGAAATAGAAATGATTAGTTTTTTAAAGATTAAGGTAAAAAAAACAAAGCAGTTTTTAGGAAAGCCTTCCATTAATAGATTGTCAGCAAAGAAAGACAAAGATGTTTTTACAGTTTCAGCTAGAGGGAAAAATTTTGCTCCAAAAAATATTATTTATTTTAATAACTCAGTACAAAATGAATCTTCTGATCCTGAGAATACAAGAGTTACTATTTTACCGAATACATTAAATGCTGAAATTTTAGAGGTTGATTTTGAAGATATTGAAAACTTAAAAATAAAATTTACTTTCCCTGAAGCATTAAAAGAAGCAACTGATATTGTTATAATAGTTACAACTCCCAGGGGTATTACTTCAAAAGAGTTAACCATTGATAAGAAATTCATTTTTTTCTAATTCTTAACCCCCTCTTAAACTCTAACCCTTTATATATTCTCATCATGAAAGCATTAATTTCATTTTCAATCTGTTTATTTTTTATGACTTTTTTCATTCCTTCCAAGGCTAGTATTGTTGACTCTGAAGGAAAGACTAAGTTTGTAGGCCGGTTTGTATTTGATACTATACCAATGAATTTAAAAGAACTTGCTGATTCAGCTGACAGGGTTTTTACAGGTACTTGCATAAATATAAAAGATATCCCAAAGGATAAAATAGCTAATCTTCATGTAATTAAATATACTTTTGAAATAAATGAATCTTTCAAAGGTTTAAGCGGAAAAAAACTTATTTCATTCAAACAATGGGCTCCAACCACTGACAATGCAGGCTATGAAATTAACAAAAAATATGTTTTGTTTTTAAATCCTGACAGTAGGATTGGTTTAACTTCACCCGTAGGTTTTCTACAAGGTCATTTCGATGTAAATCTAGATGAACACAATAAAGAGATCGTTGCAAATAAAGTTTCCAATATTGGTTTACATAAAAATTTAACCACAAAAGAAAAAGTTTTATTTCATAGAGAACATGCAAATGGTCCTAACATTAATTACGATGACTTTATAGAAAGCGTGAAAGAGGTTATAAAAAATTAATGAGAAGATTTGTTTCTTTATTATTAATAGTCTCATTTGCTCTAAGCAGCAATATAAACTCTTTTGCTGCTGGTCCATTAATTGTTACTGAGGCTGGTGACGCTGTTTCATATTCAGACAACATGATTCTTTATAGAATTGATAGGGGAAATTGTGGTACTTTGTCCAACACTGATGCTACAAACATAGTTAAAGATCTTTTTATGGATTGGGAAAGTGTAAGTACTGCTGCGTTTTCTTTCCAGCAGGACAATCCAGGCTCTTTAAGTCAGGATATTAACGGTTCGAACTTTTCTCCTATATTAGAAAATGAAAATCCGCTTGGTTATACAGCAGTGCTTTTTGATGATGACGGTTCTATAATTGATGCACTTTTAGGAACTGGTTCTAGCAATAGAGTTTTAGGTTTTGCTGGTCCTACTTTTACCACAAGAGTAGGAACTAATATGCTTATATTAGCTGAGTCACAAGCTCTTTTTAATGGCAAGTTTATAAATGGCATAAATAATTCAAATGATCCGGAGCTTAATTTAAATACTTTTAAATCTACTGTCATTCATGAATTTGGTCATGCCCTTGGACTGGATCACTCTCAAATAAATGTAGAATCACTGGATAAAACTCAACCACAAAGTGTAAGAGATTCTGTCCCACTTATGTTTCCCATAGCAGTAAACGATCTTTTCACAGTAATGAGAGATGACAGATCTGCAATTTCTTTTTTATATCCTAATACTACTGAACTTGCAATGTTTGGAAGTATTGAAGGAAAAATATTTAGATCAAATGGCACCACCCAAGTATATGGAGCTAATGTAATTGCAAGAAATGTAACCAACCCTCTTATAGAAGCGGTTTCATCTGTTTCTGGTGTTTTTGCCACTTCAAGTTTATATAAGGTTAGTGCTCTTCCTCCTGGAGATTATACTTTAGAAATCGAACCTATTAATTCAAAATTTACCGGGGGCTCATCAGTCGGTCACTACTCTGATACAAGTTCTGATGTTTCATTTCAAAATCCTGTTACAAAAGGATATTACACTGGTCCAAATCAACTTGTTTCCACTGATAAAAATAATGCCTTAATAATAATGGTCACTGCTGGTCAAGCAATAACTGGAGCTAATATTCTATCTAACACCTCCTCTACATCAGGTGGCTCATCATCTAGTACTTCTTCATCTAGCTCTACATCTGGATCTTCTTCTACTTCGAGCTCTTCTTCTAGTTCTTCTACAGGCTCGCCTCCCCCACCTCCAAATGGCACACTACCTACTTGCAATAACAACATTCCAACCTGTGCAAATGGCAGTCCTTATTGCCCTTCAGGAAAAGGAACTCTATCTTGCAAATTTTTATTTGGCACCGTAAGACCTACTTGTGACACTCTCTATGGGACAGACCCTGATGCAGCTTACTGCGGCGGCGGAACGACTTCTGGCTCTACTTCATCTTCTACATCTTCTTCCACAGGAGGAAACTCTGGAAATCCTAATGGCTTTGCTCCGAGTTGCGCTACCGGTTCTTCTTCTCCATCTTGTTCTTTAGGTACAGTATCTTGCCCTAATGGAAAAGGTCTTCCACAATGTAGATCTTTATTTGGAAGACCAACTGTTACTTGTGAAGCTGGTTCCAGTGTTTATGCTGATACT
>JAGVKQ010000027.1 GCA_020050435.1 Candidatus Caenarcanales bacterium | reverse complement strand
TGCGGTTGGGGTTCCTGTTGCAGTTGGTGTTCCTGTTGCAGTTGGAGTTGCTGTTCCTGTTGGAGTTGCTGTTCCTGTTGGTGATGTACACAAACCACTAGGTACACAAGAGTAAGGCGGTGCTCCTGGAAAACCACCAGGTACACAAAGCTCACATGATCCACAAGGATTTGGTATGCATGGATCTGGTGTCGTACATATATTACCAACACAAAAATTGGGTGGTATGCAAATTGCAGAATCACAACACGTTCCTCCTAGAGAAGCATGACAACCATCACAAATCTCTTCCACTCCAGCAAGGCATGTTGTACCAGCCACTGAACAATCACATATTACTGAAACACATGTTGTCCCTGAACAATAGCTTGGAGAAGGACAAATTGCAGGATCGCAACATGGTCCTCCTGTAGAAATATAGCAACCATCACAAGTCTGTACTACACCAGCAGCACATGTTGTACCAGCTGTAAAACAATTACATGGACCTGCTGTTGATGGTGACCCAGTTGTTACTAGCACTGAATCCCTATCATATCCATAAAAACCACCATCTAAAAATACAGAGTTTTTAGAATTGTTTTTTAGATTTTGAAAAGAGGCTAAGGTAACACCCAGTTTTTTACTGTCCCAGTAAATAGTTTTTTTAGTAGGTGGATTATTGTTTGAAACTTTCTTAACTTCATTTTCTTTTTCTTTTTTAAGGATTTTTTTATTTGATTTATTTATCGATGAATAACTCACATCAGTGTATAGAGACGACTTTATTCGTTTGATAACTGAAGCTAGAGGACCGAAAATGGCTAATGGTTCATGGTTCATGGTTGATGATTGATGATTTCGTACTATCGTCTGTCTTTCTGTCGGCAATGAAACGATAGTATTTGGAGAACTAAACATTAGATTTGGAGAATTAGCAGTTCTGTAATAACTAAGTAAAACATAGTGATCATCAGGGCTAATAGGATCAGTTACAACTTTAACTCCAGAGATATGCTCATCTCCTGAAAAGGGATACGGAACACCATCAGGATTTAAACTAGTTAAGGATTTTCTAACGAAAGTAGGAGAATTACTCGTAGTATTTTCAGTACCATAAAAATGAAATGCCATATAAAACATATTGGTTGAATTATCAAAATCAAAAATGGAAAATCCTCTAAATGCATCTGCACTTGCCTGACCGACATCAACATACTTATCCAAATCTTCAGTTCTATCATGTATGAAAGTAAGAGCGCCTATTGAAATATCTTTAAATGTTTCTTTATTTTTCGCTTCTTGTCTAACTATTTTTGGTGATAATTCAATAAAATTATGAACAATGGTTTGATTATTTGTTCTAGCAGTTATGTTAAAAAGTTCTGAGCTGTTAAGTGTAGTTTTAAATACACCGCCTACTTTCTCAACTACGCCTAATGCTTCAAAATCATTTCCACTTTGATCTTTTGCTCTTACAAAACTAATTGCTTTATTTACATTGTTAGGTAATGCTGCAAAAGTAACAATGCTAGAAGATCCATTTATGGCTAAATCAGCCATTGATAAAAGCTCAATATTATTTTGAGTTTCAGTTCCACCGCTTATTGAAGTCACAGTACCAATAGCAGTGCCCTGATCTGGATCATCACTTTGTTGACCACCAGTAAAAACATTGAATTCTAAATCACCATTATTTCCAACACTTTGTTTAGAAAAAGTACTGGAATTAGCAAAATTATTACTACCAAAAGCAGTACCATCATTTACTTGCTCTATATTAAGTCCATTTGGAGCGATAGAAGAAATCAATGAAAAATCATTACTTCCACGAAACTTAGCTATGCCAGAAATAGTATCAGGATCAATTGTCCCAATATCACTTCCATCTTGAGAAACAGGTCCACTACCAACTTCTACATCAAGGACATTATCCAAGAATGAAAATGTTCCAAACTTTTGACCAGAAATAACTTTTTCTGAAAGTGTTGAAGGTGAAAGGTTTGTACAGAAGTTTGAGTTTACTATATTTCCATCAGCATCGACAGTTAATGCTTTAATATTTTTTTTATTTGTTTGATCTCCTTTTTTTACAATTGTCAGATTTGCTTTATCAAGTTTTTGCCCTGCAGTATCCGTGCCTGCCACTGAAGTTTGACCAGGCTTCATAGCAACTTCAATAAAACGATCTTTACTAGAATCAAAAAGTACTTTCAATTCGCTGTATGAATAAATAGGTCCTTCAAAAACTATTTTATTTAAAAGTTTTAATTGCTCTGCATCAGGACTAGAATGGAAAACAGACTTATAAGCATTAAGTCCAGCTTGCAATCTTAATTTATCATTTTTTCCAAGGAGTGATTTTAAATAGTTAACTACACTTTCAAAAACAACTGCTTTGTTTTTCTTTTTCAAAGCAATGCAAACCAAATTAACTGTTTTCAAATCAGGCTCTTCACCAATCACTGTGTTGTATGAATAAACAATAGAGTATTTTTCAACAACTGAGCATGTGATTTTAGTCTTGTCTTGAGTTTTTGAATTTTGAGTTTTCTCGTTTTTAGGTACTTTCACCTGGGCTATAGCTGATATAGGCCAAAAACATCCAAAGAGCATATTAAAAGCGAAAAATAATGAAATCAATGATTTCGGCAATTGGTTTAAAAATTGTCTAAGGTCTTTTCTCAAACTGTCCTCAAATAGTTGAAATCGTCAAAATTAAAATGATTCATATGGTTTCACTGGCCAAATCTAGGGTTGTCATAAAAAAAAATTATACAATTCCGCTTCTATATATTATGTGCCCGAGATAGCCCTAACAAAACATCCTTTCATCGTAGTCTTTCAATGAAAACTGACTAGTTTTACTATGAAAATGTTATAGTTTGACTAAGTAAAATAACAATCGGTTTTTTAACTCATTTTTATATGTTTTTTTTGTCAAAATTTGAAGTTTTAAGGCATTTTAACCAAAGGAAGAAAGATAAAATTAATTTAATGTTATGTAATTTGACGTATTTTTAGGAACCTGGCGGCTGTGTGCTTACATCAGTCTCCGTCCTTCTTTTCAAGATTAGTCTCATTTTTTTCATCATCCTTTTTATTTTCTTTTTTTTGAGAGGCTTCAGGCGATGTCTCGATTTCTTTTTCAGGCTCAACAACTTCACTCTCTTCAAATTGAGAATCTCCATCAATTAAACCAATTTTAATTTCAGCATTTTTAGTTTTACCTTTTTTATCTTTCATACTAGCTCGCAAAGTCACCGAATCAATCGATGGATCATTAGGTAAAAGTAATTCAAAAGTTTGTCCAATAATATCTTCAACAGATTTTTTAATTTTCAAGGAACCATTCCCTACAGCAATAATGTTATAAACCATTCCCTTTTGCTCTTCTTCGCCACCCTCTGTTAATAAGGCTTTGATGATGTCTGCATTTTTATCATATTTACTACAACACATTTTCATCTCACTGGAATTTTGCGGATAGTTATAACATTGACCATCTATGCATGAAAGAACATTTTTAAGTGATCCGCAGTATCCACCATCAAATCCAACGCAGGACTTAATCTTCCCAACTTCAGAATATTCAATTTTAGGATCTTTTATTTTTTCATATATATTTCCACAAGCCCTGCAACATGTATTCTTTTCTTCTATTGATTTAATGGATAAACAATAATTATTTACACAATCAGAAGGATCAAAACCATTTACGGAAAGAAGCATTGAAACATCTTTGCAGTATTCAACAGCTCCTTGAGATTTCAATATACAGGAAGGCTCATCTGATACAGATTCTCCACTAGATGAAAGACTCTTACAGAGTGGCTTTCCTTCTGCCGAACAAGAAGGAATATTTCTATTACTACAATATGGTATGTAATATTTATTTGTTATTTTACATTCAATTTCTTTGGTTTCTTTATTACAAGTAGGCTTAGGAATTAATTGTCCACTAGAACCGGAGGGACTGTGTCCGGCGGTTTGCAAACCGCCGCTACCACCTGAACTTGAGACAGCCACTTCATCGACATCGTCACCAATGGAAAGGCCTTTACAACAATCTTTTGCAAACTGGCTTCCTTTTGAGTAATTAAAACAACCATTTGCAATGCAATTTGATATTCCAAGATTATCATTTCCACATACACTGCCACCTTGTGAAGAACATTTATTTTCTGGAATTGGTTTAGTAGGATCAGCAGGAGTAGCAAGAACAATACGTCCCGAATTATTAGAAAGATATCTTGCCTCAGGAAGCTGAAGCATGAAGACCTCACCATTAGCAGCTTTGAATGACCCTTTTGAATCCTGTTTTAATAAAACTATATTTAATGGTGGTGGATTACTTAACAAGTTTGTTAAGTCAGTTGAAGCTACAATGTCTTCTACCCAAAGTTCAAGAATTTTTAAAGATGCTGATTTTGATGAAGAATCTTTCTGGTTGGCAGTAGCAGACAAAGTATAAGAAGAAATATCTTGAGGTTTTGACAATGAAGGTCCTTTTACAAAAATTGAAAAGCTTACTTTTTCTCCTGGTCTATAAAGATGTGTTTCTATAGGCTTAACGGAACCAGAAGATGAAGCACCACTTGATGTAGACTTTGAGTTTCCAAATAAAAGAGGGATTTCTGCATTTTTAGATAATGATTTGGCTTGAAAGATTTCTGGTGTCTGTAAAACTATACTCACACCATATTCAGAAGGAGCTCCTGATGAACTTTGTTTTTTCTTTTTCTTAGTTCCACCACTTGAGCTAGATCCCTTATCCGGTGCACCACTGGAGCTGCTAGAATTTAATTTCTTTTCGCCAGTGTACACTAAGGGACAACAGAAAAATCCTTCTGGTCCATCTGCTAAAAGCAATTCACTTTGAGGACATCTTGATTTAGAAACATATGAACCGTCACAATTATAAATTCCACACCTTGATTCAAAAGACTCTGTATAAGCACAAAACTCACTTTCTTTACAGTCAGAGCCTCCCTTGCACAGATTTCCAAGAATTTTTTGTGTCTTTGTAGGTGCAGGTTTCAAACCTGCACCTACATCATCTTTTTTATTTTTCTTTGGGCAACAAACTTTACGCCCAGAAAGATCATCAAATCCAGAATAAGAAAACCCTGCCTGACACGGCAAAGAATCACCATCATTATTTATACCAGGAGAAACCTTGCCCATTGGACAAACATTTTGACAAGTGTTTTTCTTTCCTTTTCTTATACAAAAAGAACCTTCTTTATAGTTACAATCTGTGTAATTTTTACAACTACCATCTTTTGTAGCAGAAATAGACTGTAATGGGAAAAGTAGGAATTGCAGGCAAATTAAAACTACTAAGAATTTTCTAGTTAACAAAACAAAAAAAAGCCTCTTATTTGCTTTTGATTTAGCAATGTTAAGTTCTTGTTTTTGGTAGGTATTTTTTAACAACCTTATTATTATTTTCCCTATATAACTTATACAGTAACATTTTAACAATATTAACTATGAAGTAGGTGAAATCAAGGATAAATGTCATTCCCGCGTACGCGGGAATCCCAATTGTGTCATTGCGAGCGAAGCGAAGCAATCTTATACTAAAATATTGATTGCAAGGTTACCTCATGTACGGCATTGCAAAATAAGATTGCTTCACCCATTTCATGGGTTCGCAATGACAATAGTCCACTAAAGCTTAGCTTTATTTAGTGGCTTTTTATCAAACTTAGACTCCATATGTAACCTTGTCGGAACACAGAACACTTCTTGTTTTTTCCTTCCCTGGAATTTGACTTCATTTTTTAAGCATGTATTTGCTCTAACTTTTCCAACCTTACTAATTTTATTAGCCGGATCAATACAAACACCCTTAGATTTCAACTCTACACAGAAAAGATTTAGACCATGTTTTATACAATCCTTGGACTCATTACAACCAATTTCCTTTTCTTTCTTCTTTTCTTTATTGTTTTTATCGTCTTTTTTGCTACCTTTTTCTGGATCTAACTTAACATCTGATTTTGATGCATCACTAAGACTATCTGGAGTAGAAGCATCTCCTGGTTTTTGAGGAGTCTCTGTAGGACTCTTGTCACCTTTATTAGCTTCTTCAGTACTGTCATCAACATCATTATCTTTATTGTCGTTATTGCTTACATCGTCTTTTTTATCATTATCCTCAGCAGCATCTGGAATAGCACCGACACCAAGCCCTGGGAGAAATATTGGAGCATTAGCTATCTGATCCCCAGCACTTCCTGAACTTTCATTCCCGGCTTCTACACCACCAACACCATCAGCAAGAGGGTAAAAAATGAGATTGTGATCATAGCTCTTATCAAAGACCTTAGAATATACAAGATAATGTACGCCATCATAATTTGGAGTAACAACAACATCACTTATATTCCCCTGATAGGCAGGAGCAACATTAACTTTATCTTTTTCATCTAATCTAATTTTGCCTGGTTTTGAAAGGAAATTGACTCCAAAACTTCTAGAAACGTTAACACCATGAGAGTCTGCAACAACAATTTCTGTTCTTGATTTATCAAAGATAACAGGTCCTGCTACTGCTGCCTGAACACTTCTAGTACATTCATCTTCTAAATAAGTAGATGTATCAACCTCTGTTACAAGTTTTAAATTAATGCTGTCTTCTGCTTCTTTTACTTTATAAACAGTTAACTTACTTGAATTGTATTCAAAGCTTGTAGGGATGTTACTAAGAGGATCATATCCTTTAATAACAAATTTACCTACATTCTCTTTACATGCAATCTTGTCATCAAATCCTGAAGTTCTTATATAAACAGAAGAAGAAGCTTCTTGTTTAGCTAAGTGTGCTGTTCTTCCAAGCAATCTTGCACCTGAAGCTGACATATCCAGCCCCATATCTGCTTTAGTATATAAGAATCCACCATCTGTACTTCCAGGGAAAAATAAATTATCATCTGAGGTAACTTCATCTTCAGGTGCTGCAAGAGGCTTCTGATCTTCCTCTTTAGTAGTTAAAAGATTAGCCTCAACACATCTTCTTGAAATATCATCTTTAATATATTTTTGACCAACACGGGTAATTAAATTATTTTCTTTATCACAGACAACTTCTCCCTGTAAACTAAAAGCCTCAATGCCAGGCTTACATTTTAAAGCTCCGCTTAAACAATAACAACATGGATCAACTTCCTCAGAGGTTGTATCTTCTTCAATTATTGTAGGTTCTTCTACATCTACTTCATTAGGATCAGTGGGTAAACTATTAGCTATGGAGGATACGTTAAAGGATCCTTCGAATTCATCTGTTATAAAATTTGAATTTGCATCTGATAATGTACATTTCAATACATGAGACTTGCTTAATTCATTTTCTGAGAAAATCGGTATTCCAACGTCATATTGTTTTACTGAATAATAATATACATCTTCTCCAATTTGATAGTTTGAATCAAACCCTAAAAGTACTGCTTTTAATTCAGACGGAGATGCTTCCCTTGCTTTTAATATAGAACGTTCAGATTTTGCTATAGTGTTTTTACCACTTGCAGGTACAGACTTTACAGTTGAAGATTTCACAGCCCCTGACTGTTTGTTTGAATCACTATCATCATCTTCTTCTCCCGAATCTTTAGAATCTTTTGATGATGTTGCAGGTTTACTGCTTACTGTACTAGTACTAACCTCACTAACCTCATCATCGTTTGGAACATTGGAAGATCCTTTTGCAGTGCCTGTTGTACTTGTATTATTATCATTTTTATATCCAATAACAGTGTTATTATTTGTCTCTAAGAAATTCCAATAACCATTCAACCCTCTAATATCATATGGATCTAATCTATAACGATTGTTTTTATTTATTTCATCATCTGATAAAGGTCTGTCATATACAGCAATTTTAGCGATAGAACCACTAAAGGTATTTCCAGCAAAGTCTCCACCTAATAATGAACCATTAAAATTAAATGGTATTGAAATATCTGAACCTATAAATTTCCCATTTACATATAGCTTTGTATTAATTCCATCTGAAGTAATTGTAATATAATGCCATGTATTGGGTTGTAAGGGTTTACTTGAAACAAATTTTACAGTTCGTCCATCTGCAGAACGTCCTTGCAATTTAAGCAATCCATTTCCCACAAATACACCGATATCTGTTCCTTTAAATACTACTTGATCTCTTCCAAGGTTTCTATCATCTAGTCTTATCAAGGTTTCAATTGTCCATCTATTTAATGTTCCACTGAGCGGTAATTGAACTTTTTGATCTCTACTAGAATTAAATTTAATTCCTCCAAATATAGTATCTAGATCTAAGCTACTTACAATCTGAGCTTCTTTTCCATCTATAGAACATCTTAAATCTCTAATATTATCAGTAGAGTTACTTCCATAGAAACTAATTCCTTCATCAGTAGCATATCCACTTATTAGACCACCAGAAGTTAATGAATCAAGATTAAATCTTATTCCTGGAGAAATATTATCGCTTAGGATTTCACCTGTTTGACCACCAGGAGTATCTCCTGATTGAACACATAAGTTACCTTCGCATTTAAACCCTGGACTACACTCTGAATTAGAACAACAATTACCAGTTGCACATTTACTATCACAACATAAAGTATTATTTCCAACACAATCTAATTTAGACATGCATGATCCAGCAGGTAATTCTTTTACACACTTATGGTCTTTATTACAGGTTAAATCCTTAGGACAATCTGACGTCGAACAACACTCACCTACTAAACACTTACTATCGCAGCACAAAGCCCCTTTATCACTACATTCTGATTTAGTCATGCAATATCCGGGAGATAATTCTTTTACACACTTATGATCTTTACTACAAATTAAACCTTTCTCACAATCTAAATTAGACTTACATTCAACACTTACACATTTTTCATAAGAACAGATTTGTCGAATAGGACAGTCAAAGTCAGTCATACACTGTGCTTTATTAACACAAAGATTAGCACTGCAGATTTTTCCTTCACTACAATGTTTATCTTCCTTACATTCTGAACAAGAATCATTTACACAATATTTTCCAGCAATGCTGTTTTTACAATCATCATCATTTCCTCTGCATGTAACTTCAACACATTTATATTGTCTACAAGCCTTGAACAATTCAGGAAGATCTTTGATATTTCCTGAAGTTCCATCCTTCCCTGCTTTTGTTGATCCATCTGTAGAACCATTTAGATTTGCACCACCTCCGGATAAATTATTTCCACCACTACCTCCGGATAAATTACTTCCACCACCATTTCCTGATCCACCTCCTGACGCTGTCACATCTGAGCAGTCAGCATCAGCCTTACATTCAACTTCTTTACATTTATAATCTATGCAGGCTTCTGTAGACTTACATGCCGAATCCACTCTACATTCAACCTCTTTACATTTACTATTTATGCAAGCTTCAGTAGATTTACACTCTGAATCTCCCATACAAGAAGTACCATTTTGTTTACATTGTCCATCAGAACAAATAGAACCAACAGTACAATCTTCATTTTTACAACACCCTTTACAAGCCCCATCACAGCATGTATGTCCATTAGGATTATTTGCACAGTCATAGTTAGAGAAGCAGGGATTTTCTGTACAACGATGTTCATTACATCTTTGACCAGTCATACAATCATTATTACTACAGCAAGCCCCATCAAAACAAGTAGGAATAGTATTAAGACCTTCACAACATATTTTTTCATTTCCACAAGATTTTCCAAGCTTAGAAGCATTACACAGCCCGCCACCACCATTACCATTTTGGCAGGTTGTACATGTAGGATTGCTGCTATGTGCAGGAGGTCCGCCAATAAGGGACCCACTAGGACCAATACATGTACATGAGTCATCTTTACCAGCTATATTATCATCACTTTTTACAGCTATACCTCCTTTGCATTGAGTGCAATAATCACAGTCATTATACGCTGGGCTTTTATTACAATCAGGTGGTGGAGAATCACTTACACATTGCCAAAGATCTAAATGAAGTCTACATTTCTTTCCATTTTCACAATCATTATCACCACAGCATACACCTGCTTTGCAAGATCCATCACAACATGTGTGACCTGCACTACAAATAGGGTTACAAGCCATACCAGCTGCAGTTTCAGTAACACATTGCCAGACATCTGAAACTAATTTACACTTTTTATCACTTTCACAATCATTATCATCACAGCAAGTTCCTACATTACAAGTCATATCACAACACTTTTGATCTGGTCCACAAGATGGATTACAAGCACTACCAGTTGTTGTTTCAGTAACACATTGCCAAGAATCTGAGACTAATTTACATTTCTTTCCACTCTCACATTGGTTATCATCACAACAACTTCCTTGATTACAACTCATATCACAGCAGATTTGATCTGGACCACAAGATGGATTACAAAAATTATTTACACAAGCAAAATCTATACATTTTTGAGCCGGATCACAGTCTGAATCAGAGTAACATCTATTATTTGTTCCACCACCATTTCCACCATTACTATTAAAGGTACAAAGATGATCCCTGCAAACTTCACCTGGGAAGCAGTCTGAGTCAGACACACATTGTTGTCCCCCTCCCGTTCCATCTTGTTCATTTACACATGAATTCTCTTTGCACTCCTGTCCTGATTCACAATCTGCACTTGAATAACATCTGCTACCTGGACCAGAAAATTGAACGAGGACTATATTTTTTTGTTTTTCATCCTGATTAGATAAAACTCCATCTAAGAAAATTCTTTTATCTTTTAATTTCCCGATTTTATTATCTCCAGGATTAATGATTAAAGAAAAACATACAAGCTGAGTAAATCCATCAGTATGACCATCCCAGGCATATGCTTTAACAGGAAATAAAACTGGATCAGAACCATTAGTTACATCTCTTATTTCACCAGAAATTACACCTGTACTTTTATCTAAAGTTAAACCAGTAGGTAATTGATCTACGTAATAAGTTAAAGTGTCATTGTCTTCATCACTACCAAGAAGAGTTAAAACAATGGCTTTACCTTCTTTATAAATTTTATCCCCTGGATTTACTAATGAAGGATTATGATTACTACTTCTGACGATTAAATTAAAGGTAATTTCATTAGACTGGGAAGTCCCATCAGTTGCATAAACTGTAACTGGTACTCTGGATAATGTACTGTTAAATCTATCACTTATATTATTTGTTCTACCAGAAAATTTACCTGTCATAGAATCAAAATTAATACCTAAATCAGATAAGTTTATGGTCTGTTCACTTCCTGGTCTACTAGTAACTGTAGGGGGTTTTGGTTTTTTAATAGATCCTGAAGATGATGAAGAACTAGATACATCACCAGAAGAAGACGATGAAGATGATGATGTTTTAATTTTTGGAGCACCTGAGCTGGAACTAGAAGTAGCTAAAGGTGCACACTTAGCTTTTACTAGAACTGGATCATCCACACATACTTGATTATTACAATTATAAACTTCAAGATTACATGCCCCCCCTGCAGAAGTACATTGATAAAAAGACATACTGGAATTACATTTAGAATGATTTGGATTTAAGGTACCGCACATACATGAACCTGATTCACATCTACCACTTTGGCATATGCCATTGTTTGGACAATCAGAGTTTGAAGTACATGCTGTTACACATGAATTGTTTTCACAGATATAGCCCACTCCACAGTCACCATCAACCATACAGGAATTTATACATCTTCCACTTTGACAGGTCTCACCACCAGTCATACAATCAGACGCTGAACAGCAGAGAACTTCAGGCACATAAGTACCAGCAGAACAAGATGAAGTACACTTAGCTACAGCAGCATTAACATTGTAAGTCTGGCTAGGTTTTTCAGTAAGAACTACAATATCAAAGCTTGATAAACCATTTCCACAGGTTGTTTGCCCTGCACGAGCTATGCACATAACAGTGAAGATTTCATTCCCAATTTTCACCTTATCATTTAGAGCCAGTTGATTACTATCATTTTGTGGAAGTCCAATATAATTCAAAATCTGAACCGAAGTAAAGTTTTGAACTAACATTGAAACAGCACTACAAGAACAATTAGGCTGCAAGCAGTTTCCACTACAGCATTTACCATTTGATCCACAGTCAGAATCTGAAGTACAGGCTGCTACACATAAACCACTTTCACACATATAGCCCATTCCACAGTCACCATCAACCATACAGGAATTAGTACAGGAATTACTGCTACATAAATACCCCATACAAGCAGACTCTGTACAACAATTACCACTTACACATGAACTATTACAACAAACTTTTCCATTTCCACAATCACCATCTGATGAGCATGAATTACTTGCTGAACAGCTTTCAGAGTCATCGGATGGGAAAGAATAAATCTTATTTGTAGTTCCTCCATCCCCAAGTATATAAATTTTATTATTGTGTACTATAGAAGTTTTATAAGGAACACTATCAGCTGGAAGAGAATCACTTCCATACTCTTTCCAGGTAGAGCCATCATCTGTATAATAAATTTTCTTAGAAAGAGCGTTCCCTGCTGTTTTTCCACCAACTATCCACATTTTATCTTTATAAACAATTGCTGAATGTTCTTGAATTTTTAGAGGAAGAGCACTTCCTCTAGTCCATGTAGTTCCATCAGAAGAATAATAAGCTTGATCACTAACAGCAACACTGCCTACCTGTCCTCCCAAAACCCAAATTTTATTTTTAAATACAACTGCTGCATGGTTACTTAATCCATCAGGATAATCATTTAAAGTGCTAACTGTTGTCCATCCCATTCCATCAGAAGAAGAAGTTACGGTATTAGTGAAAATGCCACCGCCTAAATTACCACCGATTAACCACATTTTATTATTAAATACAACTACTGCAGGATCAAAAAGAGAATCAGTTACAGGACCTATTTGTGACTCCTGATTCCAGTTAATTCCATCTGCAGAACTTAAAGCAGATCCAGGAGTGTTGCCCCCTATTGTCCATATTTTATTGTTAAAGACTAATGAACGATGTCCAGACAATCCAAATGGTAATGCATTACTTCCAGCTTCTGTCCAGGTAACTCCATGATCACTGGAGGAGAAAACCTTAGCTGACTCAAATCCTGAACCTCCAATTGTCCAAAGTTTATTATTAAATTCAACCACTTGTGAATCCCTGGCAGGTAGTGAATCCATACCTACTTCAGCCCATGAAAAAAGAGTACAAAAACCATTTAAGCATCCCTTACCAGCAGGACAGTCACTATCAGCATTACATGATTTACAGCTAGAAACACATCCACCATTAACACATGAGAAACCCGTTCCACAATCTGAATCCATAGAACATGAAGAACATTGTTCAGAATTATCAGATGGGAAATAAAATACTTGATTTTCAGCACCGATACCACCTATAGACCACATTTTATTTTTGTAAACAAGTGCACCTGGATTACTAATAGCAGCAGGTAATGTTCCTCTTTCAGTCCATGTTATTCCATCTGTAGATGAGTAAGCTTTCTTTGATGGAGAAGTATTTGTATCTCCACCAATGACCCACATCTTATCGTCATAGACTAATGCACCAGTATAGAATAACTGGCTGGGTAATGAATTCATTCCTACTTCAGTCCATGTTATTCCATCTGTAGATGAATAAACCTGATCGGGTCCATAATATCCACCGAATAACCACATCTTATTTTTATACTCTAGAACTCTATGTGCATATTTACCTACTTGTGATCCACTAGATAAAGGAAGAGTACCAGCTTCAGTCCAGTTGTTACCATTGCTTGAATAAAAAACTTTTGCTGTATCTGCACCACTAGAAACACCACCTATTATCCAGATTTTATTGTCATGAATTAATGAAGTAGGATAATTAATAGTTACAGGCAAAGAACCTTCTTGAAGCCATGTAATACCATCAGTTGAAGATTTTACATCAGCTCCCAAACCAATACCACTACCACCAACTAGCCACATTTTATTATTAAATATAAATGAAGTAAAATTTGAAACACCATTTGGTAAAACATCCATTCCTGCTTCAGTCCACGTTACTCCATCTGTAGATGAAAATACTTTTTTCGTAGGATTTCCAGTCATGGAATCTAGACCACCAAAAATCCACATTTTATCGTTATAAGCTAGTGAAGCTACTCCACTTAAATTTAGAGATAAAGCATTCATTCCTGCTTCTGCCCAATATATAGAAGTACAAACACTATTCACACAAACATTTCCACCAGAACAATCACTATCAACCATACATGATGGACAATTTACACATGAACTACCATTACAAAAATTTCCACTAGCACAGTCATTTTTATCCATACAAGAATTTGTACAGGAATTACTACTACATAAATAACCCATACATTCTGAGTCTGAAGTACATGAGCCACAATCTTCTGAACCATCATTAGGGAAGGAAATTACCTTCTGACCCACAGGACCATCAATTGAACCAAAAGCATAAATTTTATTTTTATGTATACATGAAGAATGTCCATAAAGATTAACTCCAGAAAGTCCAATATTTACATTACTCCAATTTATCCCATCCTTAGAATGAAGAGCCTGATTTGACTGAGCATTAGTACCGCCAATTACCCAGATCTCACCTTTATAAACTTCTGCAGTATGAATATGAACTTCATCAGGAAGAACATCTGATCCTGATTCTGTCCAATTTATTCCATCTGGAGATGAAAATACTTTTTTAGAACTATTTCCACTATCTCCACCGATTACCCATATTTTATTATTAAATACTACTGAAGCATGATTAGTTAATGGAATAGGCAAAGCATCCATTCCTGCTTCAGTCCAGCCTATACCATCTGTAGAATATAATACTTTTTTACCCCCGTCAGAATCTCCACCAATTACCCACATTTTATTATTAAATACTACGGAAGAATGATTTGTATACGGTACTATTTGTATGGGGCTCCAGTTAATTCCATCAGTACTAGACTCTACATCACCACTACCAATAGCCCAGATTTTATTATTATAAAAAAGTACACTATGTCCAACTTTATCATGTGATAAAACATTATTTCCTACTTCTGTCCATGTAGAACCATCATCAGAAGAATTCCATACTTCCCTAGGAGTTGCTACTCCACCTATTATCCAAAGTTTATTATTAAAAGAAATTGCTGCTGAATCTCTTAAAGAAACAGGAAGAGCATCCATTCCTACTTCTTCCCATGAATTTAACAAACAAAATTTATTTAAACACAAAGCAGCACTACCACCGGGACAGTCATTTTCTGTAGTACAAGAAGTACAATTATTACCAGCATCACAATTTACATTACTACCTGATTTAAATATAAGTCCAACCCCATCTGTATTAGTAGGATCAAAAGGAATATTCGAACAAACTCTTACATCATAATCTCCCATAGAATTTAGATCAAGACTTGTACAACCATCACAGCCGCCTCCATTTCCTGATCCGTAACATTGTTTGTCAGGAAGCACTCCATTAGTGTTGTATTTTGGGAAATGGTGTGTATAAGTTCCGTCACCATTTTCCCATGAAAGTTGAGTTCCATTACACATAAAGTTTTTTGCTTCATGCCCTGAGCCATCACCCTGATCTATGATTCTAAAACAACAGTTAGGTCCAGTACCTTGATTTGGATTTCCTCCACCATCATTAACACACATATTATTTTCACAGAATTGCCCTGGACTACAATTTAATCCTTGACAACAATCACCACAAACAGTTGATCCAATACCATCAGAACAACAACTACCACTTTGACAGTCTGAATTAGTAGAGCAGCTACTACCATTCATCCCATTACCATCACAACAAGTTGCAGCACCATTATTTGCATCCGTACATGAAGTGCTACATTGGTTTCCTTGTCCTGGACCAGTACAGTCAGTGTTAAAAGTGCAAAGTTGCATACAAGTAGCATTTGGCAAACACCCATATCCATTTGCACATTGATCACCATCAATGCAACTTTCATAACAAGCTGTTGCCATATTACAAGTAAACCCACCTGGGCAATCTGTATCAGTAGTGCAAGTTTTTCCACACATACTATCTGCACATGATTCACCAGGCTGACAATCATTATCAGTGGTACAAGACTCTTCACATTTATTGTTTATGCACGATTCACCAGACATGCAGGTTGAGCTTGAAATACAGCAATTACCAGTGGGACAGAAATAGCAATGCTTAGGTTCTCCTACGATTGGATCACCGAATGTACTATTATGACAAGAAACACTACCTGTAGACACCATAGTATGATACTGACCCATGGCTCCATATCTAATTAAGCCTGTTTCATTACATGTTCCATTTTCACCAGTACAGTAACGCCAAGGACCATCATCTGAATAACAAAGACCACCAGAGCATACTGCTGAGGCCCCACATTCAGAAGTATTCGTACAGGTTTGTTGGCAGGAACCACCACTTGCACAAATTTCACCAGACATACAATCAGTGTCAGTAACACACTCTAAACATATAAGCCCTGCACAATGCGGTCTTTCTGCTGGGCAATCACCATTACCACAACATTGATTACAAGAACCACTACAACAGACATTTCCATTTGTGCATTCAGAATTTGACATGCATAAATTTCCGCCACCATTTGCAGAACATTTATGAGTAGCCACATTACATAAGCTCTCCATTGGACAGTCGGTGTCTGCATCACACCCACAGAGATTACTTACTCGACAAATATGCCCTTCTGAATTTGCTGAACATTCTCCATCTGCCATGCATATACCTGAGCCACCATGGCATTGGTTATTAATGCAAAGTGCATCAGTCCCACAATTTAATCCACTACAACAATCCCCACAAGCATTAGCTGTTAATCCATCTCCACAACAAGTACCGCTTTGGCAGTCAGAATTAGCATCACACTGAGTGCCATTTGGAGCTCCATTTGGAACACAGTTACCAGTTGGCTCGATTACAGTATCACACTGATATCCACTTGCACATTCACTATCCGTTGAGCACGCAGTATAGCAATGATTCGTTCCATCACATGCACGTCCATCCATACAATGAGAATCTTGAGAACATTCTACGCAGGTATTATCACCACTACAATAAAGCGTAGGTGACACACAAGGATTATTTTGAGAAGTACACTCTACACAAATGTCATTATGACAAACAGACTTATTAGCAGGGCAGTCACCATCTGACATACATGGAATGCCTTCACTTTCACACATACTACTACAACCATCATTATCAACAGTGTTTCCATCATCACAGTCTTCACTAGCAATATCCTGAACAATTCCATCTCCACAGTAAGCACTCATACAATCATTAGTACAATAGTCATCGTTTACAGTGTTTCCATCATCACATGGCTCTCCAGAGTTATCTACCGTTCCATTTCCACAAATCGCTATGCAGGTATATCCTATACATTGATGACCATTTCCACAATCAGCATTTATAGTACACTGTACGCATGAACCATTTGAACAAATTGGATTATTACCAGGACAGTCAGAATCTACCATACATGAAGTCCTTGGAAGACAGGTACTTCCTATACATTCAAAACCTGATGGGCAGTCAGAATTAGCACAACATACTTCACATTGATTACTACTAGTACAACACTTATTACTACCTCCACAACCAGGATTACAATTTCCACCACTAGGATTAACGATACATGTGTGATCACCAGGTCCACTACCTAAGAAACAAGCAAATCCAGAAGCACATTGACTACTATCAGTACAGTTTCCATAACAAAATCCAGCTCCCGTATTGCATGCATAAGCCATGCAATCCGAGTTACTACTACACATACCACCTACTTGAACTTTTCTTATTTCATCCTGAGTTATTTTATATGAGCTGAAATAACCACCGTCTAAGAACAAGGTGGGGCGGTAGGGCGATGGGGCAATGGGGCGAGATTCGGAAACTAATTTAATATTTTCTAAGTTAGAGCTTAAAGAAGGTGCTTCGAAATAAGATTGTGGACGGAATCCGGAAAGAAGATAGAGCGATGGGGCGATGGGGCGATGGGGCGAAAAAGAAACTCTGTTTTTGAAAGCATCATTTTCAAGATCTTCCATTCTCTTTCTATCTGAAAAATATCCAGCTGGATCATTTAAGTCTAGGTTTAATGTTTTTTCTCCTGGATCTCCATTTGCTGTTTTTGAATTAAATCCTAGAAGTGGTCCAACCATAGTAATTACAAAGGTCAAAGGATCATTGTCAACATCACTAGCTGGAGCAAAAAATGGTAAGAATGTTTCATTGTCATTTACAATTTGCTCAGGAACTTGAGTCAAAACAGGTGCAGTGTTTGCCCTATTTGCTGTTATAGCCTTTCTTGCTTTTGGTTGTTCTATTCCTTGTAAAGCAACTATTGTTTCTACATCATTGAATCTAAAAAGTTCAGTATCATAGTTTTGTTTAACTTCAGTATCATTTAATGCTGAGTTATAAACTCTTACAGAAGCTATTTGACCAGCAAAGAAATAAGGATTTGTACTTAAGCTTGCTCCTATAGAAATTGGCTTTGATTTATCAAACACTTTACTTTTAGCTTCTTGCCAAACCAATTTCCCATCCAGATAAAGTTTTGCAAGATTTGATTCATCCTTACTTAAAGCTATGTGATGCCATTCATTAGGATTTACTATCACCCCTGTATTTGTCGTATCTTTATTAAAAGTGTTTACAATAACAGTATTATTTACATCAAGTAATATTCTTTGATCTAATCCTCTAGAGAATAAACTTACAAAATCTTTATGGCTGGAATCTACATTAAAGACTAATTCAACCGTATAACTATTAGTTCTTCTAATACTATCTAAAGCTGATTGTGGAACAGAAACAAAATTATCAATTGAATCAAAAGTTAATGCATAAGGCTTAGCTGGTGTGCCATCTCCAACCCAATCATGATTCTCAACATTCTTTAATACTGCATTTAATCCTGAGCCAGAAAGATCAGACCAACTACTTATTCCTTCTTTAGCAGCATCCTTAGCAGTCTTTCCACCACCACTTAAAGATTTTGCGTCCAGATTATATATTAAATTTCTATTTACAAGACCTGGTGGTTTTACTGTAGAGTAAATTCCTGAATCATATTTTTTAGGAGCACTCTGAACCTGTACCAATCCCGCCACTTTAGCATCATAAGAAGACACAGCAATGTAAGTTTCTTTTGTTCTTGGATTTTGGAAAAGAGTAGCCCCAGCAATAAATCTCTTTATACTTTCGCTAGGAGATTTAAGCTGTTCTGGCAATTCATTTATATAAAAGTTTTTAGATGTATTTAACTTAACCTCATCAGAGGATTCCAGATTATTTGCTGATGGCACACTGAAAATACTAAAGCCCTGAAAAGTTGAAAGTAAATTTTGAAGGTTAGATTCATTGTCTTGGGTGAAATTGGGGTTTTGACTTAATGCTTTATCTAAATAATATTTAATTCCTTTAGACTTTAGATTATGTGCATAATAAGAAAGTCCTAAAAGCTGATTTTGATTTTGTTTGCTTTTTGCCTGGGATATTTCCAAACTATTTGTTTTAAATTTTAAGCTGTAAGGAACTTTAGCCTGAACCGTAACACTTTGATCTTCAATTTTACCAAGGGCATCTTTTAAAGTGACAGGTGAAACATCTTTTTCCAAAGAGAAGAATGTAATACTACTGGACTCTGGCATGGATGAGTCAGCGGGAGAATTTAACACTGCAAATCTATTATTTGTTTGAGGAATTGAACTTACAATTCCAGGAGACGTTTCTTCTGACTTAAAATCACTTTGTAAAACAGCTTCATCTGTTCTATTTGCAAAGATTTTATTTCCACTGGATAAAGCAACAATTTTATTTGAAGGAAGAAGAGTTACAGCTCTTCCAAAAGTATCAATTCCTGCTCTTGCACTATTAGTACTTGAGATAGAGACAACATCTCTTTTCAATAGAGGATATGCAGGAGTTCCAGGAGTTGTTGGTTTCAATTGAATTAAAGAAGCAAAGTCTACTCCTCTAGCACCTACAGATATCCTTACATCATTAGGAGAATTACTTTCAGAAGATACATCTAAGTCTACAGTTTTAAATCCTTTATTATAAGTAGCACTATTATCTACGGAGGAAGTACCTACAGGCATTTTTATTTCTACAGTAGGAAGTCCTAATTTAGTACCCAACTCATGTATTGTTAATTTTTTAAATGTTTTTTTAATTGCTGGCTTTTCTGAAACAACATTTTGGTCGTTGTTTTGATTTTCATCTTTAGGGGTTTTATCTTTTTTCTTACTTGAAGCATCAGAATCACAGGAATCTGAACTATATATATTCGAACACTTGTCTTGTGAATCACTAATATATACCGTTGAAAGGAAGCCATTTACATGAATATTTCCAGGACTTGATGGCTCTGATTCAATATAAGGAAAAGAGACAAATAAAACTCTTGAATTAGGATCAATTGCTATATCTGAGATTGATGTTGAAAAACTAAAATCATTTCCGATCGGTTTATATTTTGAAGTTGATAAAACTTCTAACACTCTTGGTGAAGACAAAGGAATTACGACAGGTGTGCTAGCTGGTACAACCTGAGATATGCTTGAAGGGTCCATTTTAAATGCTCTAATTACATTGGAATAAATTTTATCTGCTACAAAAATTAATCCTTGAGAAGAGACCTCTATCGGTCCACTTACTCCATATGACTTCCCGCTACATGAAGGGCTATCAAAAACAGTTGAAAGATTTGCAACTTTAATCAATTTTATTTTATTCTCTGATAAGTCAAATTTAAAAACCGCAAGTCTTGAATCAAATAAACCATCTTTATAAGAGAATGCACTTGGTGGAAGTCCAGTAACTGGATCTATCCATGTTTTATATTTTGGAGAATTTTCCGTATAGAACTTTTTAAAATCTATTCCATTGTTAATAAAATAAGAAATAAACAAATAATTATTTTTTACTTTTAGTCCAGCAACGGTTGCATTAGGCGAACCTAAGATTTCAGCAAGCCCCGCTCCCCAGAAATCTGCTTTACCAAGTAGATTTACACTTGGTTGATTATTTACTGTTTGATCAACAGCAAATAAAGTAAATCCAAATTGATTGTTGGCATTTGCACTCCCTTCAATTAAAGAAAGAATGTTGCTGTACTTATATGTATCTGGAACTTCATAGCCAGCCACGCCAAACACTTGATTTGAGAGTACAGGTAAATCATCTACTTCAAAATGATTTATGTATGACTTTGTAAAATCTTTGATTTTTGATGCATTGACTAAAGCTTTATTTGCTGATTTCCAAATACCATTTAATTCTCCATTGTCTACACCTAAAACCAATGATCCATTAGGAGACACATCCAGACCATTTGCAAATCCTAAATATTTATTATTCAATGTTTCAGCAGAACGGCTAAACGTTCCTTGAGAATCAGCACTAACAAAGTTATATAGATATGGTTTATTACTTCCTCCATGTGGATCAGCACCCACAGTAAATAATTCATCTCCATTTATATTAGATTTAACAGAAGGTAAATATCCCCCTAAAACGATACTTTTTGCTTTCAATGCATCTGAAGGTACACCAATTAGATTTCTTATAGGTGATGAAGATGAAGTGACATTAATAAATTTTCCATCTCCATTATGAGTAAGAGCAAAAACAGTAGGATAGCCCAGAATACTCCATGCTAATCTCTGATTTTTTGCACTATGATCAAGTTCTGAAAGCTTTGTTTGGTTACCACTTAAAGAAGAAAATGTAATTGATGAGAAAGGATCAGGGAGAGAGGTTTTAGTTTGTGGTGAAGCCATATAAAAATCTATGGGCTGAAGCTGGACAGTATTACAATTTTTTTCTTCCTGAATCTCAGTATCTGCATTACCCTCATCAGTATTTGTATTTGTGGTATCAATCTCAAATGCATTCCCTTTTGGATTTTGAGCAATGATTGTATTCTCATTTATGAGAGAAAGAGCAGGCAGTATATTGTTTGAAATTAATACTAGTGAAATAAAGAAGCAATAACAACGGCGTAAAGTCAAGGAGTTGCTTCTAAGATTTTTATTGATTTTGTTTATTATTTGCATCAAATGTATTAATTGGCCCAGTATTTCAACTTTCACAGAAATTATTTTCCTTATAAAAGTCAAAAATTTAAGATTATACTCACCACTCTATTTACTTACCCTCAAAGGAAGGGTATTTTTTGATTTTTAAAACCTTCCAATTTATTTTTTTACAATCAAAACTTAATATCTATTAAATAGGACTACCAAGCAAAGCAATCCCTCAAGGATTAAGTGTTATCACTATTTATTAATTAGAATTTCTTTCATAAGTGTGATTTTCATACTATATGTAAACTTTTTTACAGATGTCTATATACTTGGGGTTTTATAATTAGCTCTCAGGGTAGTGCCTCTCAAAATCAAACAAAGCTAACATTTCATCAAATATTAGGTATTTATTAGTAGTTTTCATCTAAATAATGTTTTCACTACAATATATAAAATTTGTTTTAAAATTACCATGGTTATCTAGAGCTAACGCATACACAAGTAAAGGCAATTCATGAATTGCCTCAACAAGAAGGAGCCTTCATTTTGTTAAAAACAGAAGTAAAGAAAATAACAATAGCCCACAGCCCGGATGCAGACGATGCATTTATGTTCTATGCCCTTTCAAAAGGAATTATTAAAAGCGACAAATTCAACTTTGTTCACACATTAAAAGATATTCAAACATTAAATACAGAAGCAGATTCCCTGATATACGATGTTCAAGCTATTTCATTTTTTGCATATCCAAATATTCAAGACAAATATCAATTAATGTCGTGTGGTGGATCCCTAGGAAATGGCTATGGTCCCATGGTAATTAGCAAAGAAAAAATTACAACAGATGAAATCAGTGCTCTCAAAGGAAAAACTATAGCAATTCCTGGAGAGAAAACAACTGCTTTTTTACTTTTAAAACTTTTCTTAAAGGATTTCACCCCAGTAGTTGTACCGTTTGATGAAATTATAGATACCGTAAAAGCTGGAAAATACGATTTTGGTTTAATAATTCATGAGGGTCAGCTTTCATATGAAAAACATGGATTACATAAAGTTGTTGATCTGGGTGAATGGTGGCTTGGTAAAACCAATTTACCAGTTCCTCTTGGCGGAAATGTAATTAAAAGAAGCTTGCCTGAAGATGAGAAGAAAGAAATAAATTCATTAATCAAACAAAGCATTGAATATGGAATTAATAATCAATCATCTGTAGTACCAGAGGTTTCTAACTATGCCAGAGAACTTGAATCCAGTAATGAATTAGTCACAAAATTTGTAAGCATGTATGTAAATGATTTTACCGTTGATTATGGAATAAGTGGAAAGCTTGGAATAAAAAAACTTTATGAGCTTGCTTTAAAAGAAGGACTCATTAAAGAAATACCTGTTTTGGATTTTATAGATTCGTGAAAAAAAATTATCTCACTGAATTTAAAATAGCATTCCTCGAGGAGTTTACCTCATTAAGATTAGCTATAACTTTATTTGCTTTTATTGCATTAACTACATTAATTGGGACCATTCTTCCTGAAGAACCAATGGTTGGCGCAGCTAAATTAGTTAAAAAATATGGTTTAGATAACTATAAGCTATTAAAAAGCATGGGATTTACTGATGTATTTCATTCCTGGTGGTATTTAGGACTACTTACTGCAATGGGATTAAACCTTATAGCAGTAAGTGTAATTAGAGTATTTCCAAGAGCGAAGAAAGCATTTGATTTTCCTGTTCAAATAAAAGAAGAAAGTATAAAAAGATTACCTGTAAATTGTGAGGTGGAAAGAAGCAGTAATTTAGATTTAAGCACAATAGAAAAAACTTTAAAGAAAAAAAACTATCAAACAAAATTAAATGAAAATAAGCTTATTGCAGTAAAAGGTGCATGGCACAGGCTAGGAGCTTCAGTAACTCATGTAGGTATATTAACTGTTCTTCTCGGATCTGCCATAACTGTTCTAACTGGATACAATGGAATGATTCAGGTTTCAGAAAATGAAGGGTTTTACATAACTGATTTAGGACAAACTACTTCACAAGTCAAATCTATTGAGAGAGAGAATTGGCTGGCTCCCATTAGTAAAATGCCAATCTGGTTTGGAAGACTTCCTCCATACCTTATTAAAGTAAATAAAACATGGAGAGAAGATTATAAAAGCGGTCAACCAAAACAATGGTTTTCTGATCTTTCTGTTTTAGATCAAAACAAAAAAGAACTTGCTAGAAAAGTTATCCATGTAAATGATCCTCTTGAATATAGAGGAATAGATGTTTATCAAAGTAACTGGGGAAGATTTAGTGAAATAAGTTTAAATGGTCAGTCTATTACCGTCCCTATTGAAAATTTTAAAGGCGAAGAAATTGCTGTTATTCCTTTAAGTAGCGATATTGGTTTAAAATTAAAACCAAATACAGGCGCCCCGAATGACATATTACAGATATATTCTATCTCACTTGGAAATGATGATTTTGAAAAATTAATTAGCACTGTTGAAAAAGGTAAGAATACAAAACTCGGACCAATAAACATTGGTTATTCAGGGACACAAACTCTTACAGGGCTTCAATTTAAATCAAATCCAGGGACTCTTTTAATGTATCCTGGATTCATTTTTATGATTTTAGGTGTATTGATAGCTTTTGGTTCAAAGAAACGAATTTGGGCAACAATTAATCCCATTAGTAATAAAATTATTATCGGCGGAAGCGCTGATAGATCTAAAGGAAAATTCTTTGAAGAGTTTGAAAAAATAATATCTCAGATTTCTCAAGGAAATAATTAAATGAACGTATCACAAGAAGAAATTTTATTTTTTAACATATCAGGGATTTCTGTTTTTATTGCTTTCTGGATTTATGCTCTTACTTGGTTAAATACAAGATTAACAATCTTAAAAAAACTTGGAACAATAACACTGCTAATTTCCCTTATTTCTTTAACAGTCGCATTAGTATATAGAGGAATAGCACTTCAATTTTTCCCTATCAGTAATTTATATGAATCCTTGGTTATTTTTGCATGGGCTATAATTGCTGCTTATTTATTTTTAGAGTGGAAATATAAAATTGATTCAATGGGGTGGGTTGTAACTGCTTTCGTTCTGGCTGTTTTTTTATATGCTACATGGCTTCCTGCCAACCAAAAAGATATAGCACCATTAGTACCTGCTCTACAGAGTTATTGGAGAACTATACATGTACCTCCGCTCTTAGTTTCTTATGCATTATTTTTAATAGGTGCTATTTCAAGTGCTGGTTATTTAATAGAAACCACTTTCATTACTAAAACAAAAGAAGAGAAGAAAACTATTACTAAAGAGGTTGGCGGAGTAAAAATAAGTTCTACTGTTAGAGAAGTTAGCCCAAGAGCTACTTTTTTTGATGAGGTTACTTATCGCTGCATTACATTTGGATTTCCACTTTTAACGATAGGAGTTATAAATGGTGCACTGTGGGCAAACCATGCATGGGGAGCACTCTGGCAATGGGATCCTAAAGAAACCATGGCATTAGTAACCTGGTTTATTTATGCTATTTATTTACATCTTAGATTAAATGCAAAAGTTCAGGGGAAAACATTAGCTTTAGTAGGTTTATTAGGAATAGCAATGGTTTATCTCACTTACTTAGGAGTGAATCAGTTTAACTTTGGGGGTTTACATACCTACGGGAAAACAGATCAATGATACTGCTTAATATTAAAAATTCCTTTTCCTTTTAGGCTTGGAAAAGTACAAATCATTTTCAATCCATACCATCTCGGATCAGTTAAAAATGGTGGGTAGAGATGTAATGAATATGAAAGTTTTTCTTTTGCTTTTTCTATATCACCAGAAACTAAATACCAGTAAGAAAATCTAAGATTAGCTATTCCTAATGATTTTCTCTTTAGAGTTTTAGGAGTATCTTTTAATTTATATGAGTCTTCTAAAAGAAGAGTAGTAACCTCATCAATTTTTTTAGCAGCAGCAGTTTGAACTGACTGACCAGGATGAATGCGGTAATAAGATAAAGGTTCATCTATATAGTAAAACTTTCCTAAAAGTGAAAATCTAACCCAAAACTCCCAATCTTCATAAGGAATATATCTTGTTTGAAAGCCATCAGTTTTTTCAAAATACTCTCTTCTTATTACGGGAGTAGGAGAAACTACTAGATTTCTCATTAAAAGTTTTTCAAAGATTTCCCCAGAATGTCCTTCTAATTGTCTTTTAGCTATTTTTATTTTATTAGAATTATCATCGATTCTGTGACATTGTCCATATACTAAAATATAATCATTGTTTTCATCTAAGACTTTCACCTGTTTTTCTAATTTATCTTCTATCCATATATCATCTGAATCTAAAAAAGCTATATATTCACCAGTAGAATTCTTTACACCATTATTTCTAGCTACTGCACGTTCAGAATTAGGCTGCTCTATTAATTTAATCTTAGATCCATATTTTTCAAGCTTCTTTTTCGTATCATCTGTAGATCCATCATCTACTACTATTAATTCAAAATCCTTATAAGTTTGATTTAAGACGCTATCAATCGTTTCACAGATATAATCTGCTCTGTTATAGGTTGGAATTATCACGGAAATTTTAGGCATGGCTCATTGCTTGATCAACTGTTATTTTAACATCACTCATTATTTTATCTAAAACATCTTTAGATGTAGCCTCAAAATATACTCTAGACATAGGTTCTGTTCCACTAGCTCTAGCCATAAACCAAGAACCATCTTCTAATAAGATTTTCACACCCTCTAAAGTAGTTCTACCTATAACATTTAGGTTTCCATATTTCGTTTTTTCAAAATTAGCTAACAAATAGTCTTTTTGATTGTCATTTGTATGCATGTCAAATCTTCCATGAACACAGCTCCATCCGCTATCTTTTACTGTATCTTCATAGATTTCTGCAAGTGATTTTCCTTCATAAGCCATCATTTCAGCAAGAAGCATTCCAGCCAGCACAGCATCTTTATCAGGGACATGATTTTTTATACTAATACCACCTGATTCTTCTGCTCCTATCAAAACATCACCTTCAAGCATTTCTTTAGCTATCCACTTATAACCAACTTTTGTTTCTATAGTTTCAAGTCCATATTTTGTAGCCAAATGATCTAAAAGATGTGTAGTAGAAAGAGTTCTTACTACGCTACCTTTCATTTTTTTATTTTTTACTAAATGTCTAAGTAACATAGATGCTATTTTATTAGGAAGATAAAAAGCTCCCTTTTCATCTATAGCACCTAATCTATCTGAATCTCCATCTGTTCCTAATCCAAGACTTGATTTACTTCTAATTACTTCTTCTTTTAATTCTACTAAGTGTTCTTCTCTGGGCTCAGGCAACAAACCACCAAAAAGTGGATCCACAGTATTATGCAGAGTAATCACTTCACACCCTGATTCTTTTAATAAAGCATCTAAGTATCCTCTACCAGCACCATATAAAGGATCATATACAACTTTTAATTTAGCTTTTTTTATAATGTCAAAGTCTATCAATTTTTTTATATGGGAGAAATAAAGTGGCTTGGGATCGAAGGAGGTAATATTGGGTTGCAGCGTAGGGGCTTGTTGCAACAAGCCCACAGACGGACCATTCAACACATCACTTTCCTCAATTAATCTCATTATTTCATTTGTCACTTCTTCAGGAGCAGGTCCACCATAATCCATAATGTATTTAATTCCACAATATTTTGGTGGGTTATGGCTAGCAGTAAATTGAATAGCACCAAGGGTTTTACTTTCACCCATAGCAGCATGAAAAGCCATTACAGGGGTTGGGACAATTGAATCAGAAATTTTTGAATTGATTCCTAACTTGGATAATTCATTTGCCGCTGCTTTAGCAAATTCTTTTGCAAGAAATCTTGGATCGTAACCTATTAAAATTGGTAGTGTTTTTGAATCTTTTTTATATTTTTCTATTATTAAATTTCCTATAGCTCTACTTACTATTTCTACATTTTCAAATGTAAATTCATCAGCTATTACTTCTCTCCAACCATCTGTTCCAAATTTTATACTGCTTTTATTCATAGTCTATTAGTATAAACGTTAATTGTGAATAGGGAATCGTGGATCGTGCTTATAAGCATAAGATAATATTATAAAAGCACAATCCACCAATTACAATTCACGACTTACGAGTTAAGCCTAAGAGTTATCCATAGATTTTCCGAAATGATTTAATTAGCAAAAGCTCATTTTTCATGGGTATAGGTCTTAGTATTTATGACTTTTTAGGATACCTCTATGTTATATATCAACCAAAGAGATAGTTAAAACTTATAATGTTCGAGGTAAGTAACCCTTAGGAATTAATCTTTTAAAGGCAAAAGATTAAAATTAGTTAATAAAGGCAAGTAATAAGATTAAATAATTTAAGGTTGGATAGCATTATGGCACAAAAAGCAAAGATAGATGAAAACGAAGTTTTTGAATTAAAGGCCGTTGCAGGTAGGCCGCTAAAAGTTTTAATAGTAGAGGATGAAAGCCAGGTAGCTAGATTAATTGAACTAGAGCTTAGCTATGAAGGATATCAAGTAGATATTGCTAAAACAGGGAAAGAAGCACTAGATAGAGTTGAAAATTTTAAACCAGATTTAATAGTAATGGACTGGCTGCTCCCAGAGATTGATGGACTTGAGCTTATTAGAAGGATTAGATCTGAAGGTAGTGATACCCCTATTATTGTTTTAACAGGAAAAGACTCACTTTCAGATAAAGTAAATAGCTTGGATAGCGGTGCAGATGATTACATAACGAAACCATTTGCTACAGAAGAATTATTAGCCAGAATTAGAGCAGTAATTAGACGTAAACCACAAGCTCTTGAAGGAGTTTTGGAATACAAAGATTTATGGTTAGATCAATTTGGAAGAATGGCAAAAAGAGCAACAGTAGCACTTGAACTTAGAGCAAAAGAGTTTGCACTTTTAAGACTTTTTTTACTTTATCCTGAGCAGGCATTAACCAGAGAATTTATTTTTGACAAAGTCTGGGGTTACAATTTCCTAGGTGAATCAAATGTAATTGAGGTTTACGTCAGGTATCTAAGAACAAAACTTGAAGCTATTGGTCCAGGAAGGCTTATTCATACGGTACGTGGCGTAGGATATATATTAAAAGCTGATCACAACGATAAAGATGATGATGACATTATGGATTAATGATCAACAAAAAATGTTTCATTTCATCAACAAACTGAGGATATCTTGTTTTTAAACTGTTTAAATAAATTATAAAGAACTTATCTTTCCCTTCAGCTTCACTTATCTCCTTAAAGTTAGTTTTTTTCCAAAAATTAGGTGCTTCCCAGCTAGTAGCGTAGAGCTTTTTTACATTAAGAACTTTTGCAACTTCATCAGTTTTATTTGCGATAAGCTTTCCCACCCCTTTACCTTGAAGTTCTTTTGATATAGCAAAGGATTTTAATATTCCGATATCATTTTCATAGTCAATAGCAAAACAACAAATTATATTACCTTGATCTTTTACAATAAAGAAGTTTTTATAGCTTTCTAAAGAAGTAAAGTTTTCAATGGGTGCAGCACTGGAAAGAAGATTTAAAATATCCTGCCAATTATTTTCAGTGGCTTTTTCAAAGTTCAACTCATTTTCCCCTTATTAGTTTAATTTTATCATTACTCACTCTGTGTAATTTAAAGGTCTCATCTGCTAAAATATTCCCATGTCTCACACTTGGAATACTATTATCGAACCATTTAAAATTAAATCGGTTGAACCGCTAGGGTTTACTACTCCTGATGAGAGAAAAAAAGTTTTAGAAGAAGCTCACTATAATCTATTTAATATAAGAGCTGAGAAGGTATTAATTGATTTACTTACAGATTCAGGAACTGGTGCTATGTCCAGCGAACAGTGGGCAGGAATCATGCGTGGTGATGAGTCTTATGCAGGAGCCAGAAGTTTTTTTAATTTTGAAAAAGCTGTTCAAGAACTTACAGGTTATAAAGAAGTTATTCCTACTCACCAGGGTAGGGCAGCAGAAAGAATATTATTCGATGTAATTTCTAGCCCTGGGAAATATACTATTTCAAATAGCCACTTTGATACAACTAAAGCAAACTCTGAAGCCAGCGGATTTACAACCATTGATCTTCCTGTAAAAGAAGCATTTGATTTTAATAAAATTGCCAGGTTTAAAGGTAACATGGATATAGCCGAGCTTGAAAGTACTATTAAAGAAAAAAAAGCTGAAAACATAGCTCTTGTAATCACTACTGTTACTAATAATTCTCTGGGTGGACAGCCAGTTTCTATGAAAAACATAAAGGAAACAAGTGTCATTTGTAAAAAGCATAAAATCCCATTTTTTATTGATTGTGCCAGGTTTGCAGAAAATGCATATTTTATAAAGTTAAGAGAAGAAGGATATTCTAATAAATCCCCAAAAGAAATAGCAAAAGAAATGTTTTCTTATGCAGATGGCTGCATGATGAGTGCTAAAAAAGATGCTCTAGTAAATATCGGTGGATTTTTAGCCATGAACAATTCTGACTGGAGTAAGAGTTGCAAGGAAGTAGAAATATTAGGAGAAGGCTTTCCTACTTATGGTGGACTAGCGGGAAGAGATCTAGAAGCTATGGCAATCGGACTAAATGAAGTCTTAGATGAAGAATATTTAAAGTATAGAATTACCTCTACGGCTTATTTAGGTGATGGTTTATTAAAGCAAGGTATTCCTATTATTCAGCCACCAGGTGGACATGCTGTTTATATAGATGCTAAAGGTTTTTTACCACATATTCCCCCAGCACAATTCCCTGGTCAAGCATTAGCCTGTGAATTATATTTAGAAGCTGGGATTAGAACAGTAGAGATAGGAAGCCTAATGTTTGGCGAAGGGGTAAAAGCAGAGCTTTTAAGATTAGCCATTCCACGTAGAACATATACACAAAGTCACATTGACTTTGTAATAGAGGTGTTTGCACATCTTTCTAAAAATAAAGAAAAGATCAAAGGGTTAAAGATTACAGAATCTTCAAAATACCTTAGACATTTTACGGCTAAATTAGCACCTATTTTTTAATATCAAATAACGTCACAAATTGTGACCTTGATTATTTATACTCTTTTCAACTTTAATAGCCATATCTTTTTTACCCAATCTTTCATAAACATTTTTAGCATTTATTAAGTCATCAATGGAGTGTGCTCTTAATCCATAGATATAAGAAAAGAAAGCATATTTTTCATAGTCTTTCTGAGCTAGAGTATATTTCAACATTTCTAATATAGCCAAGCTATCATAAGGAAAATATATAAAGGCTCTATTTAAAAGCTCATCAACTTCTTTTGTATAGCCTTTTCTAAACATAATGATTTCACAAAAAGGGAAAATTATCTTTTTAGAGTAAGGCATAAAAGTCAAAGCTTCTCTAAGTATTTTTTCAGCTTCATCATATTTTTTATCATAATAGAGTAAAGCAGCATAAAAAGCAGCAGCAGAATTATCCTGCAATTTAAGATTTTCCATAAAAGGCTTCATAATTCCAAGAGCTTCATTTGGGTCACGATGCAAAGTATAAACAGAATGAGCATAAAGATACCCAGCTTTAAGATAAAGAGATTCAGGGTCTAATCCATAATCTTTTAAGACTTCTGGTGTAGATGATTTATATATTTCCTTTTGATCTTTCAATTCATTAAGAGACTTCTTCAAATAGTCAACTGCTGATAACTGATATTTTTCACTAACAGCTCTATGTGGCATGTTTGAAAATACTTCATCTTGTGACACTAAACCTTTATATCTAAAACCTTTATATAAGTTACTTCCTGAAACATTTATAGCTGAGTCATAAAGAGTGAAACTGTCTTTCCAGTCCAGAGTTCTTATAAAAGCTCGCGAAGAATATATGACAGTTAGAAGAATCACCAAAACTAAAACTACATTTTTATTCTTTTCATCTTTTATCATTATGTGATAGGCAAAGAATGATAATCCCAAGATTAAAGCAAATGTAGGATAGTAAAGATATCTTTCACTTGCCAAATTATAGAAAGGTGCGAGCAGGTGAGAGAAAGGGAGAAGCGATAAAAGAAATAAGGTAGATGTGAAAAATAAAAATGGTGGTCTAGTCTTTGCTTTAAATAAATCAAGTAAAGAACCCAAAAATACTATTAGAATAAAAAGAATACAGAAAATTGCATATGGGTCTAAGAGTGTTTTTCCTAGCTGGACCAATGCAGCCTGATCAATTGATAGTTTTATCGGAAGAAAGGTAAGCTTTATAAGGTGAAAAAGTATTTGTGGAGAGAACCAGAATATTCTTTCAAGAATTGACTGCAAAGAGGTGTTTACCTGTAGGTTTACACTAGTCTTAGAAAAAATAAAAAGAAATGCATACAGCAGTGTAACAAGAAAAAGTGGCATACATGATTTGAGAGATTGCTTTATGGAGCCTTTAATAAAATATGACATTAAGAATAAAACCATTGGTAAGAAGAAATTAAACTCTGCCACAAATAATGACAGTGTATAAGGTATGCAATAAAGTAAAAAATTCTTGCCTTCAAGAAAAAAGTAGGTTGCTATAAAACAAAACATATAACTTAAAATTATGTTTGCATTGGACAATAGTAAAACTGACTCTATATTAGCTGGATGAGTTGCCCATAAAAAAGTAAAAAGAGAAGTGACTATTAGTTTTTTTGCATCTATTCCAAATTTAAAATAAAGTGAGCTGATTTTATTTAAAATTAAAAATACTAAAATCGAATTAATAATGTGTAAGAATAAGCCATAGAGGTGATAATTAACTGGGTTTTTCCTAAATAAAACCTGAATAAACATCTGAAGAAAATTACCAATGGGATTACATCTTAAAGAGGTTATATGGGAGTAAAAAGTGTTTGAAGCTTCAAAATGCTGTTTCAACCCAAGTAAAGATATAAGCTCAAACATTTCTGAAAAAGAGTTACATGTAGGTAAATAAGCTTCTTTCAATGGGATAATTTCATCGAAAGCTTTCACTTCATAAAAAACAGTTCTAAAATAAAAAAGAAAGATTGAAATAACGGTAGCCAAAAGAAATAAAAGCTCAGGCTTTAAAGCTATTGAATATGTGTGTTTTTTTTCTTTTTCTCTCACTGTCAAAATTATTATATATTAAAAACGAACAGTTCAATTTTTATTGTAGAGAAGCGCAAGCTTGTCTTGCGCTATAATAAAAACATGCAAAATACAGACTTAAAACCAAATAAGCTTATAAAAGAGAAAAGTCCTTATTTACTACAACATGCCTACAATCCAGTAAATTGGTTTCCCTGGGGAGATGAAGCATTTGAAAAAGCACAAAAAGAAAATAAGCCTATTTTTTTATCGATAGGATATTCTACATGTCACTGGTGTCATGTAATGGAACATGAGTCTTTTGAAGATGAGGAAGTGGCTAAACTTCTAAATGAAAGCTTTATATCTATCAAAGTAGATAGAGAAGAAAGATCAGATATAGATCATATTTACATGACTGTCTGTCAAATAATGACTGGTAGTGGAGGTTGGCCTCTAACAGTAATAATGAAACCTGATAAAAAACCTTTTTTTGCAGGGACTTATTTCCCTAAAGAAAGCAAATACGGTCGAATTGGCATGATGGATTTACTTCCACAAATAGATAATGTTTGGAAAAACAGACTTGATGATGTAGAAGAAACGAGCAAAGAGATTTATAAAACTTTAAATGAGATATCACACTCTACATCTGGAGAAGATTTAACGAAAGATGTTTTAAGCAATGCTTTCAATCAGCTAAATTTTACTTTTGACAGCGAAAAAGGTGGATTTGGTAAAGCGCCCAAATTCCCTACTCCACATAAGTTTTTATTTTTACTTAGATATTTTAAAAATACTGGGGATAAACGTGCCTTAGAAATAGTTGAAAAATCTCTTCAAGAAATGAGAGCTGGCGGCATTTATGATCATATTGGTTTTGGATTTCATCGTTATTCCACTGATGAGAACTGGCTTTTACCTCATTTCGAGAAAATGCTATATGACCAAACATTGCTTATAATGGCTTATTCCGAAGCTTATTCAGCGACGAAAAATGAAGATTATGCAAAAACTGCTCATGAAATTATAACTTATATTTTAAGAGACATGACTCATAAAGATGGTGGTTTTTATTCAGCTGAAGATGCAGATAGCGAGGGCGAAGAAGGAAAGTTTTATGTTTGGACTGAAAAAGAAATAAAAGAAGTATTAAAGGAAAATGCCGACATATTCATAAAAACGTTTAATATATCTAAAGATGGAAATTACATAGAAGAAGCCACCAGACATAAAACAGATACAAATATTCCTCACAAAAATACATCTTCTGAATCCAAAGACAGTTTAAATCTTATCCTTGAAGATTGCAGACAAAAACTATTTAATGTTAGAGAAGAAAGAATTCATCCATATAAAGACGATAAAATATTGACTGACTGGAATGGTCTAATGATTGCAGCACTTTCAATTGCTTACCAGTCTCTTGGCAGCAAAAATGAAGAGTATTTAGAAGCAGCAGAGAAATCCATAGATTTCATATATAAGAACTTAATGAAAGATGACAATCTTCTTCACAGATATAGAGATGGTGAGTCCATTATTAATGCGCATTTAGATGATTATGCATTTTTAATATGGGGATTAATTGAATTTTACCAAGCTTCTTTTAAAACAAAGTACTTGAAAGATTCTATTTCTCTCTGCGAAAAAGTCATTTTAGAATTTTACGACAAAGAAAATGATGGGTTTTTCTTTTCTTCTTCAAAAAACAAAGATTTAATTGCAAGAATGAAAGAAGGCTATGATGGTGCTATTCCTTCAGGAAATTCTGTAATGGTAAACAACTTAATTAAACTATCCAGAATTACGGGAGAAGAAAAATATGAAGAACTTGCTTATAAAACTATAAAAGCATTTTCAAAGTCCATAAAACAATCACCCATCTCACATGCTCAAATGATGGTAGCTTTGGAGTATTTATTTGAAAAGTCTTATGAAATTGTTATTGTTGGAGATTCGAAATCTGAAGAAACAAAAAATGCCATAAGAGAAATAAGAAAAACTTATTGCCCGAATAAAGTTTTACTCTTAAAATCAAATGAAGACTCTGAAAATGTTACCCAAATAGCCAAATTTACAGAAAATCTAACTCAGTTAAACAATATGACAACTGTTTACATTTGTGAGGATTATAACTGTAAAATACCCATAACGGATTTAAACAAAATCAATGAGGCTTTGCAAACATCCAATGAAATTGCTTGAAAAAACAAAAAACAAAATAGCAAGAAATTTTTTCATAGATTTTAGCGATGATTATAGAGATTCTATTTTATTAGCTGGTAGTGGGAGAAGCGGAACTACATGGGTTTCAGACATAATCAATTATGACAATGAATACAGATATATTTTTGAGCCTTTTCATCCCAGAAGAGTAGATTTTTCTAAAGAATTTGGGCACAGAAAATACATACATCCTGAAAAAAAAGATACAAAGCTTAGAGAAAAGTTTAAATATATTTTAAATGGTGGGCTAAGAAGCTCATGGTCAGACTATTATAATAAGAAAATATTTGCAAATAAAAGATTAATAAAAGAAATAAGAATTAATCTTTGCCTTAAATGGATTAAAAATAACTTTCACAAAATCCCTATAGTTTTACTAATAAGGAATCCTTTCCCTACATCTATTTCAAAAGACAAATTCAACCTACACACAGATTTAAATGACTATTTAATTCAGGAAGATCTTATGAATGACCATTTAAAGAACTTTAGACATGACATCATAAAAGCAAAAGAAGCCAGTGAATTTGAAAGAAATATGTTTATTTGGTGTATTGAAAATTATATTCCTTTAAAACAATTAAAAAAAGATGAGATTTTAGTAACCTTCTATGAAAATTTTTGTACAAAACCAGAAGGAGAGATAAAAAAGACATTTAATTTTATAGGAAAGGATTTCAATGAAAGTGTTTTAAAAACTTTAAATAAGCCATCAGCAGTCAGTAAAAATTGGAGTGCTATAAATACAGGAGAAGACCTGACAAATAGCTGGAAGAAAAAAGTAACAGAAGACCAAATAAAAAGAGGAAAAGAAATTCTTGCTTTGTTTGGAATGGATAATTTTTACAATGATGATTCCACTCCAAGTATTGAATCAATTGAAAGATTCATGGGGTAATTGTCCCAATCTTATTCTCTTAAAACCACTAGGAAACCAGGGATCAATTAAAAGATTTTTCCTATGTTCAGTAAGCAAGTCTATTTGATTTTTCAAACTATCCCATCTTTCAACCCACTTAGAATTTATATCTTTATTAAAAAGGACCTGGAAGGTATCTTGAAGAAAATATCTTCCTTTTTCAAAATGCTCAAGTTTATATTTTTCATCAACATTTATATCAGTCATGGACTGACCGTATATAACCCAGGTTTCATAAAATAAAGCTCTGCCTTTATCAAATGAATCATCAATTTTTTGCTTCCAGATGAATGCACCAGAAGGATCAAAGCCTTTAAAATAAAAAGCTCCTGCCAAAAGATGGCTAAGCTCATGTCCAAATTCTGTATGCGGATTTAACTCCCCTTCAATTTCAGTAAAAGAGAAATCAGGAGGGTCATATATATACACTGTAAGCAAATCATTGTTTACAGAGAAATTTATTCTATTGTCAAATCCAAACCACCATTGTTTATCTAGATTAGCCATGTAAATCATTTTACCAGCAGCTTTTCTTTATAGCATCATTTCTTAATGCTAAAATAATTCATTATGGTTAACAGATTTTTTATTGAACCACATCAGATCAATTGGCAAGAAAAAAAAGCCAACATTGATGATCCTGATTATTCTCATAAGATTTCAAGGGTATTAAGGCTGAGAGAAAATGATCAGATAACCCTTCTTGATGGAAAGGGCTTGATTTATAATGCTCAAATAGCTTCATTTTTTAGCAGAGGTGTTCAATGTAGGCTTCTCAGCAGAAAGACTATTAATACTGAGCCAAACTTAAAAATTACAATTGCACAAGCACTATTAAAAGGTTCAAATTTTGACTATGCTCTTCAAAAAAATACAGAAATGGGAGTGTCTGAATTTATTCCTATTACCACTGAAAGAACTGTTATAAAAATTAGTGAAACAGAATCTACAAGAGAGGTTGACAGAAGAGCTGACAGATATCAGAAAATAGTAAGAGATGCTGCTGAACAATCTGAACGAGGGCTAATACCGAAAGTTCAAAATATGTTAACTCTTGAAGAATTAACAAAATCAAGTCTTGGATCTTATGACTTAAAGCTTGTTTGCCTTGAGCGCTCACAAAATAATGGAATCAAAGATATTTTAAATAGTGTTCAGGATAAAGTCCAAAAAGTTTTAATTGTTATAGGGCCAGAAGGCGGTTTTACTGAAAATGAATCTAAAATGCTGACTTCAAAAGGATTTACCTCTACTAGCATCGGTAAAAGAATTTATAGAGCAGAGACGGTAGGTACGGTTATCTCTAGTATTTTATTTTTCTTCTTTAACGAGCTCAATTAATTAGAAAGCCCAAGACAAGCTCGGGCTTCTTATGACTGATCCCTTTTGATGGATCGGATTTGCCAAATAAATTGGACAAATCCTTTTCATTGCCAATACGAAATATAATCAAAGCACCTATAAAATATAAAAAAAAAGAGGCATCCATATTGAATCCCTCTAAATTGGTAAAGTGAAAACAATATTGCTATTGTTGTGGACGATATTGTTGACTTTGTGGGTTAACTTGATTTTGTTGAGGCTGATTTGGATTCAGTCTATTATAAAGATTTGGCTGAGCATGCATTGGATTTCCAAAGTTTTGAGCCGCTCTTTCTTGAGCAAGCAACATTTGTTGCCTGTGAGCATTGTCTCTGTGTCTTGGAGCTTCTTCTACAAGATTTGCTGAAAGCCTCATTAACACTTCTTTCAACTCTTGAGGGTTGTTTACAGTGTGATCTAAATCAACATTGTTTGTTTTTTGCCAGATTTCCTCAAATGCTTCAAAAGTTATATTGTGTCTTGCATTTGCAACTGCAATAAGTCTAAGTCTTGGATTAATAATCTTATTTGCTTTTGCATTAATTGCAAATTGTAAAAAGAGATTGTTTAATCTACTTTCAACAGTCTTTTCAGATATTCCAAGAATTTTTCCTATTGTTTTATTTGAAAGTCCTGCAGAAACAAGTAAAAGTGTTGCTGTTTGATCTTCAGATAAAAGTTCATTTGGTAATTCCTGTGATGGTAAATATCTCAATTTACGTGCATGGTAGCATTTGCCGACTAACCTTGCTCTTGGATTAAGGTGTCCATTAACATCATGAATCTTTGCTAAACGAATTAGCATTGTTGTTATAGATTCAATGTTTTTAGTTGAGAAATTTAAATCTTCTGCAATTGATGCATTTGACCATCCTGAAGCAATGAGTTGTAGAGTTCTCTTTCTACTTGGATTATATTTAATTAAGAAATCGGGTGCTATTGAAACCTGTACGATATCTTTTCCAGGGTTATAATTGTTGTTTTCTAGCGACACGAGAGTTCTCCTTTTTATCATTAGTGGCAGCTGTTAGGTTTATTCCCAAGAATCTACCCTATCAATCTCAAATAATCAGATTTGATTAGGTAAATTGGTGTATTTTTTAGCAAATTTGAGGTCAAAAGCCCAATACTTAGTAAATGATTAACTAGTTAAGGGTTAACATCAATAGCTAGGTACAAATAATATTAAATAGGGATTAAATGTTAAGAATTAGTAATAACCACTCTTAATTTTTAAGAAAGATAGGAGAATTTGAGGGGATGTTTTATAATTAACAGCAATAACTATCAAAAGTTAGATTTCAAGTTCTTTATATATATGGGTAAAAGTTATGAGTATAAATGCAAATTCAAATAATGCATCACTAGCAGCCCAAGCTGCTAAACAAGCTGCTGCCAGCAGACAAAGCACTCAAACCCAAAATCAATCTCAATCTTTCAAAGCAGCAGTTGCAGTAAATGCTAGAGCAGCTAATGCAAATGTAAACTCACAAGCACCTATAGTAGCTACAGCAGCAGTGGCAGTATCTGGAGTAAGTAGTGCACCAGCTACTGGTGGAACAACAGCAGCAGCAGGCAAAGGATCAGCAATAGCCACACAAGCACCAACAGCGAATGCTGGACAAGCTTCTATGGCAATGGCAGCAAGAATGGCAAGTACTCCATTTTTTTTAGCAGCAGCAGTTGCTTCAGCTAAAGTTGGAAGCGGAGCTAAAGTAAAAACAGGCTCAGGTGATGCTAAAGAAGAATCAGGTGAAACTAAGATTACAGAAGCAGAAAGAACTGAAGGAAAGACAGCATTAAAAGATGCCAACTCTTCAGATGGAAATAGTGCAGGTGAAGCTAAAGCAGCAGGATCAGCATCAGGACCACCTACATAATAAGTTATAAGTTGTAAGTTTCAAGTTACAAGATAAGTTTCAAGTAAGGGCGCATTGCAATGTGCCCTTTTTGCATTTATAATAATGTCCTGTGAAATTAAAAGAAAAAATCAATGAAATACTTAAGTCACTAAAAAAACTTTACCCAGATGCCCACTGTGCCCTAAACTTTAAAAATCCACATGAATTACTCATAGCTACTATTCTCTCTGCACAATGTACAGATGAAAGAGTAAACATGGTTACAGAGAAGTTATTTAAAAAGTATAAAACTATAAAAGACTTTGCAAATACAGATTTACTAGAGTTTGAAAAAGATATTTACTCTACAGGGTTTTACAGAAATAAAGCTAAAAATATTATCGGGGCAGCAAAGATTATAGATAAAAAATATAATGGCAAAGTCCCTAAAGATTTTGACCAGTTATTAGAGCTCCCTGGTGTAGCTAGAAAAACTGCAAATTGTGTAATGGGAAATGCTTTTAATATAGCTACTGGCGTAGTAGTAGACACTCATGTAATAAGGATCACAGAAAAGCTTGGCTTAACAAAGAATAAAGACCCTAAAAAAATAGAAGAAGATCTGATCAAGTTACTTCCTAAAGAAGAATGGATAAACTTTAGTCATATGATAATTTGGCATGGAAGAAAAATCTGCATTGCCAGACGTCCTAAATGTGAGATTTGTAAATTAAATAGGATTTGTCCGTCTGTAGCGATTTAAACCAATCCCAATTCTTCTAACTTCTCCAAAACCTCTTCAGCGTGATTTTCACAGTCTATTTTATTAAATACATGAGCAATTTTTTGATCTGGTCCAATTACAAAAGTAGTTCTAGCTGTACCCATAACTTTTTTTCCATACATATTCTTTTCTTTCCAAACTCCATAAGAACATTGAAGCTCTTTATCTGTATCTGAAATTAATGTAAAGGGAAGGTCATATTTTTCTATAAAACCTTGATGTGATTTTTGACTATCCTTGCTAACGCCCAGTACAATAATTCCTTTTTTCTTCAATGTAGAAAATCTATCTCTCAAGCTACAAGCTTGTTTTGTACAGCCTGGAGTATTGTCTTTAGGATAAAAATATAGAAGAACAGTCTTTCCCTTAAATTCTTTAAGAGCTACTTTTTTACCTGTTTGATCTAGAGAATTAAAATCAGGTGCTTTGTCCCCCACTTGAGGCATATCTGTTTTTTTAGGTGCGACTTTAGGCATTATTGAAATCTCCTTTATATATGACACGGGGTGACCCAGCGTCTACATTATTTCCTTCTTTTGTAATTCCTATTTTATAAGCTTTAAGTCCATGGACTTTAACTTCATCAATTATTTTCTGCTCATTACCTGGACTTGTTATTAAAACCATTCCAAGACCATTATTGAATGTCTTGAGCATTTCATCTCTTTCAATCCCACCAACTTCCTGAAGAATCTTAAAAATTCTTGGTCTTGAATAAGAACTTAAATCTATTTCACAAGAAATGTTTTCTGGAAATACCCTTGGAATATTCTCTGTAAAGCCACCACCTGTAATATTTGCTATGCCTTTAATTTCAAATTTTAAAATTAAATCTTTAATTAGTTTTGTATAAATAATAGTGGGTATTAAAAGCTCTTCTGCAATTGGTTTAGAAAGTTCTGGATGCTTATAATTTAAATCCCAATTAGCCAATTCAAAACAAACCTTTTGAGCAAGACTATATCCATTACTATGTAAGCCTGAGCTTTCTATTCCTATTAGAACATCACCTTCTTTAATTTTAGAGCCATCAATAATCTTACTTTTTTCTACAACGCCTACAGAAAATCCAGCTAAATCATATTCTCCATTTTCATAGAAACCAGGAAGTTCAGCAGTTTCTCCACCTAATAAAGTACAGTTTGACTGTAAACAACCTTCTGATATTCCTTTTACTACATCTCTGGCTTGCTCAGGAGAAAGTTTTCCAGTTGCAAAATAGTCTAAGAAAAAGATTGGTTCAGCACCACAACAGATCAAATCATTTACACACATAGCTACAAGATCCACACCAACTGTTTCATGCATGTTTAATTTAAAAGCAAGTTTTAACTTAGTACCAACTCCATCAGTACTAGCTACTAAAACAGGTTCTTTATAGCCTTGAGGGATTGCAAAAAGACCACTAAATCCACCAACGCCAGATAAAACTTCTTTTCTATTTGTTCTTTTAGCTAAAGGTTTAATATAATCAATCGTTTTATTCCCGGCTTCTATATCAACTCCGCTGTCTTTATATGTAAGATTTTTAGTCATCATATAAAATGATAACGTATGGTAGATATTTCAAAATTTATAACCTTTATTATGTGGGTCTCTATTGGGTATTTATGCGGCTCTATTCCTACAGGTTATTGGATAGGCAGACTAAAAGGTATAGACCTTACAAAGATTGGAAGCGGAAGCACTGGTGCTACAAATGTTTTAAGAACTCTTGGAAAAGGGCCAGCATTGATTACTTTTACTATTGATATTGTAAAAGGATTTTTACCTGTTTATTTTTGTTCAAAATTTGTAGACTCTTCTTTTATAGTTGTTGTTGTTGGATTGATTTGTTTACTTGGACACAGTAAATCTATTTTTCTTGGATTTAAGGGTGGTAAATCTTCTGCTACAGGACTTGGAGTAGTAGCAGCTTTTAGCTGGGAAATAGCCTTAATTACTATAGTTTTATGGGCTCTAATTGTTTACACTTCTAAGTATTCCTCAGTTGGTTCTATCATTGCTGTACCACTGGTACCTCTATGGTTTTTTCTTTTTCACAGACCATTACCATATATAATTTTTGGGATATTAGCTGCTTCATATATAGTAGGCATAAGACACAAGGATAATATTAAGAGACTTCTAAATGGAACTGAACCAAAAATAGGACAGAAGAAGTCAGATGACAAACAATAAGTTGTTCCCTAAGCCACTTGAAATGTATTACCAGTTATAGTATAATCATAATACTTAGTAAAAATTTGATAGAAATAGAGGGTACTTATATGTTTGAGTTACCGATGAAAGCCTTTTGGTGTCGGAGTGCTAAAAAAGAAGTAAAGGCAGGTTTGAAACCTGCCTCAACACATGTCCTAAGAGAAGCACTTAGAAACTACATAGACGTTCTTTACAATAATCCTAATCCTGAATCTCTGGAGAAAGCTTATAAAGAGTTAAAGGAGTTATCACCTGGAATTGAAAATGAAATTTTAATAGGAGTGAAGTAAGAATTAGGAACCGTAAACAAAAGCAGATTTATTTAGCCATTTAAAACATTAACTCTAGGTTGTACCAGAAATAATTTCTTGCACAAATGCGATTTCACTCTCTAGACTGGTTTTTAAACTGTTATAGCTTTCTTGCTCACTTCTTAATTTATCAGTTCCAGAATAATTTTTTGATCCAGCAGCATTTATTTTTTCATCATATTGTCTTATGGTTTCTTTTACTTTATTCAACTCTGCAGATAAATCTGTGTTTCTATCCAAGGCTGTTTTAACAATGTCACTATACCAAGGTTTATTTTTAGAATCATTTAAGCCCTTTAAATAAAGCTGTTGTTCATAAAAAATATCTTGCTTCATTTTAGCTCCTGTAGCATCAGGCACAGGTACATCAGCAGACCCTTTTCCTGCAAGCGTTGAGTTATATAAATCTGAAATTCCTATAATTCTTTCTAGTCCAGCAAATGCACTCAATTGCATATTGTGTTCAAATTGTTTAGTAGCTTCCGAGTTAGGTGATTTTTTTTGTTGTTCTTTTAAATATATATTAGAAACTTCTTTCCAAAAAGAACCTTGTTTATTTAAGAAGCTTTTGTATTCAAAAGTTTGCTCTAACTCTTCGTAAACAGAGTACATGTCAGCATTATCTACTCCAGATACGAGATAATTCAGACCGATTCCATTATCTAAAGCATAAGACAGTTTAGACAAATCTCTTAATCTAATCTCGACACCAACTTTTTGAGCACTTATCTGCTCACTTCTATTCATAAAAGCTTGTGCTTCCTGAGAACTAGCATTACCAAGTGCAAGTGATTCCATAATTTCTTGTCTCTTTGCACTCATTTGATTTTCAATTTCTGTAATAGTTGAATTACGAACAGCGATGGGGTCAGAAGATTCATCTCCTGGATAAGAGTCATTTTGCTGAGGACTTAAAATCATGCTTGAAAGCGTTGATTCTAAGTTCATCAAAGATTGTTCAGCCTGCCCTAGCTTTGTAGTTGGTTGTGAACCATAATAACCAAATAGTGCATAAGGAACTATGGATAAAAAAAACATAGCAATACCTCGCTATACGTTAGGAAAAGACTAACAGTCAAAGGTTAAAAGCAAGTAAAAGAAGATAGGTAATAAGACCTAGAGAAATAAGGGGACTTTAGACTTTACAAACAGAAAACTCCTTACATAGAGCTTCACCCATCTCTTTAGTACCCAACAACATTTTCCCATCCTGATAAATGTCTTTTGTTCTTAGCCCTTTATCTAGAACATTCTTAACAGCGATATTTATAGCATCATAGACCTTTTCATCGTTAAAGCTATACTTAAACATCATAGCCACTGAAAGCATCATGGCCATAGGATTTGCCAAATTTTTTCCAGCTATATCAGGTGCACTACCATGAACTGGTTCATAAATAGCAGGATACGTACCATCTCCAAGAGATGCACTAGGTAACATTCCTATACTTCCTGTCAGCATGCTGGCTTCATCAGATAAAATATCTCCAAATAAATTCTCAGCTAAAATCACATCAAACTGCTTTGGGTTTTTAATTAGTTGCATTGCAGCATTATCTATATAAAGATGCTCTAAAGTTACATCAGAATATGACTTAGAAACTTCTACAACTACATCTCTCCAAAGTTGTGAGACATCTAATACATTTGCTTTATCAATAGATGTAACTTTTTTATTTCTTTTTCTAGCTATCTCAAAAGCTACTTTAGCTATTCTTACCACCTCTGACTCAGAATAAATCATATTATTAAAGCCAACTCTCTCACCATTTCTTACTTCAATTCCTCTGGGTTTTCCAAAATATACTCCACCAGTAAGTTCACGAATAACCATGATATCTGTTCCAGCTAAGACTTCTTTTTTAATCGTAGAACTATCTACAAGAGAATCAAAAACTACTGCTGGTCTAAGATTTGCAAAAGCTTGAAGACCTGCACGCAAACCAAGCAGACCACTTTCAGGGCGTTTTTCACGAGGAAGATTGTCGTATTTAGGTCCACCAATAGCAGCTAAAAGCACTGCATCTGATTTTTTACAGGTTTCTAAAGTGTCTTCAGGAAGTGGGACTCCATGTTTATCAATGGCACATCCACCAAAATCTTTTTTAATTATTTCAAATTTATAGTTAAATTCTTTTTCGATTAATTTTAATAATTTTTCAGCTTCAACTGATACTTCTGGTCCTATTCCATCTCCACTTAATAAAGTTATTTTCTTTGAAATCATAATATTCTCCTATGCAGAGAATTATTATAACCTCTTCACAAAAGATATTAAAATCCGTACAGACGCCATTATAAAATCACTTAAAGATTTATTTCTCGTACAGACGCCCCGTCATGGCATCTCTTCTACTAATTTCCTGAGATTTTTTTCTCTTCAACTTTGTTTCTTAATTCTCTAAGCTCATGAGCACTTTGCTGTTGTCCTTCAACCATTTCTGTGCGTTCAGTAATAACTGGTTCACCTGGGACAAGTTGGTTTCCATTTTTAAGATTCTTTTTCATTGCATATTTTTCAATCTTTTTCTTAAGATCTTTTTTACGTTTTTCTTCTAGCTTTTTATCAAAAACTACAGCTACAGGCTCTTTCTTTGTAATTGCGTCTAATGGCTTATTTGACTCTATTTTTTTATTCATTGGAGCGGTTACTTTAAAGTTAATATTATTAACAGGTACATATCCAACACTCTTACTCATAGGAATTGTGCTTTCCAGACTTTTCAATGAAATTGGAGGTTGGACGGGAGTAAAGCCAACAGGTTGATATGAAAATCTAATTTTTGGATTGGAATCCTGAATTGACTTGATCTCTATTTCTTTTCTTTTCATTCTTTCGGCAATTCTAGCTTCTTTCAATTTAAGTCTCTCAGCCATCTCTTGTGCTCTTTTAGTTTCTCTCTCTTCTTTCAGTTTTTTCTCAAAAGCCACCTTATCTTCTTTAGCTTTTGCCATTTCAGCCATTTGCATTTCTTTCTGAACCTTTAACATGTTCTCAAATGCAAGCTTTTCAACTCTTTTCATTTCTATTTCTTCATTAAGCTTTTTCTCAAGAGCTAATTTGTCTTCTTTAGCTTTTGCCATCTCAGCCATTTGTATCTCTTTTTGCTCTTTCAACATTTTATCCTGAGCAAGCTTTTCAGCTCTTTTCATTTCTCTTTCCTCATTAAACTTTTTCTCAAGAGCTAACTTATCTTCTTTAGCTTTTGCCATTTCAGCCATTTGCATTTCTTTTTGCTCTTTTAGCATTGTTTGCTGAGCAAGCTTTTTAGCCCTTTGTATTTCTTTTACTGCTTTTTGCATGTCATGTTGTTCTTTTAAAATTTTTCCGTCAGCAATTTTTTCAGCTTTCCTAACTTCTCTTTGTTCTTTTTCAAATTTCCCAGCAAAAATCTTCTCTTCATGTTCTTTATTTTGACTTTCTCTTAAAAACTGCTTCCCAATTTCTTTTTGCTTATTAAGCTCTAACACAATGCTCTCTGCTTCTGCCTGCTTGTGTAAAAGATCCTTATTTATTTCTTCTTTCTTTCTAAGTTCCAAAGTTAGTTTTTCAGCCTCTAGCTGTTTATTTTTTAGTTCTAAAGCCAATTTTTCTCTTTCTAAATTTCTTTGATTTTCAATCTCTATTTTATTTTTAAGTTCAATCGCTAATCTTTGCGCTTCAATATTTTTTTGCTTTTCAGACTCTTCTTTATTTTTCAGCTCTAAAGCTAATCTTTGAGTTTCTGCTTGCATCTCAGTTTCTATTTTTTCTTTTAAAAGCTCTTTTTCAGCTAATTCCTTCTTTTTTAACCCTAAAGCCAAACTTTCAGATTCTGCTTGTCTTTTAAGAAGCTCTTTTTCAGCAATTTCTTTCTTCTTCAATTCTAAAGCTAATTTATCTGATTTCTCTTTTTCATTCTTTACAAGAATTTCATTTTCTTCTAGTTTTTGTTGAAGTAATTTCATTTCATCAGAAAGTTGTTTTTTTACCTCAATAGTAATTTTTTGAGTAATTTCACTCAAATTCGGCAAGTCTTCAGCTTTAGTTTTTTGAGGAGCAGAAGCTTGAATTATTTGCTGTTTTTTAACTACTTGAACGGGGGACTCAGTTTTTACAATTTCTGCCATTTGAAGAGATGTGTCTTTTCCAAACACTTTTTCTGAACTTATGTCTATATCAGCACTGCGTTTTTTAATATTGAAGTATGCTTTTATCTTTTCTTTGTTATCAGTTTGCAACTCTTTTGAAACTGAATCTTTTACCATTTGATATAAAAGCTGATTTTTAATTTCTTGCTTAGCATCTTCAACAGTTGCATTATTTGTTGCTAAAAATTTAATAAAACCGCTATCACCACCATGTTTTTCTTTAATAAGATCAAGCTTATTTCTGATGTCTTCTTCACCAACTTTAAGATTTCTTTGCTTTGCTTCACTTAAAACAATAGCTTCATCTACCATTAAACCTAAAAGCTTTGTTTTAATATGTTTGTCAAAGTATTTATCTAATAAAATATTGTCTTCAAGTTTTCTTTGAATATCTACAAGGAGAAGTTTATTTTCTTTACCTTTTTTCTCTAAATTTCCAATCCCAGAATAATTTTTCAATAGATTTCCCCAAGCTATGCTGAAATCTTCATAGGGAACAGCCAATCCATCATTTTTAGCTTTTCCTAAAAGTTCTTTTCTTTTCGATGAAGAAGTCTTTGAAAATAAGTCATAATTTAAACTTTGGCGAAAAGTTTTTCTTTGAGCATTTATAAGTCTAGTAAATTCTTTTAGAGGGAGATCTTCACCATTAACAGTACCTATAATCTCTTCATTGGCTAACGGTGGGGTTATTGCAAATGAACTTTTTGGGGACAATAAAGCCAAAACAAGAAAAACAGATAAATATTTTTTCATGGTTATCTTCCTTACAAGGATATTCTAAAACAAAATAATGCTAAATACAATGTTCCTTATATGTGTTGATTTCGTTATGCAATTTTTTCATTTATGCCATATTCCTTAAGGTTTCTTACTAGCTCAAAAAGCAAGTCAAGTTGCTGCTTTGCATTCATATCTGATCCTTTAACTAGTAAAAATGAAGAAGAATCTGCTCCGCCCCTAGCTGAAGATTTAAAAGCAGTTCTAATAATCAGGCTTCGTGGAAATCTTTTTTGAATTAACAGCCATTTATCCAGCCTTAGATTCAGGTCAATTTTTATATTGGATGAACTTCCACCTTCTGATTTAATGTATTTTATACCAATTTCATTTGCTAAAAGCCTCAACTCAACTATAGAAATAAGATTTTCAACTTCTTCAGGATAGTTGCCAAAACGATCTTTCCATTCTTTGGTTATGAATTCCAACTCTCTATTATTCTTTACGGTAGACAATCTCTTATACTCAATCACTTTTTGGTGCTCATCTTCAATATAAACAGAAGGGATGTAAGCACTTATATTTAAATCGACAACTGCTTGAAGTTCAACATCTTGGACTTCAAGACCTCTAAGCTTATCTACAGCTTCATTTAAAAGTTGACAGTATAAATCAAAGCCTACAGATATCATATGTCCATGCTGTTCGGACCCTAAAACATTTCCAACACCCCTTATTTCCATATCCCTAAGTGCAATCTGATATCCAGAACCAAGAGTAGAAAACTCTTTTATTGCCATTAATCTATTTTTAGCTGTCTCTGTCAAAACCCTATCCTCAGGGTATAAACAATAAGCATAAGCCTGAAGATCAGATCTCCCTACACGACCTCTTAATTGGTAGAGCTGTGCAAGTCCCATTTGATCAGCATTATCAACAATTATTGTGTTGACATTCGGAATATCTAATCCAGATTCAATAATGGTAGTACAAACCAATACATTAAATATTTTTGACGAGAAGTCAAACATTACACTTTCAAGCTCTTTTTCATTCATTTGACCATGAGCAATTGTAGTTTTTGCTTCAGGAACAAGCTCTTGAATATAAGCAGCTGTTTTATAAATACTTTCAACTCTATTATGAACAAAATAGACTTGCCCACCACGTTCTAATTCATGCAAAATAGCAGTCTTAACGATCGTGGGTTTAAATTCCTGAACAAAAGTTTTAATAGGCAACCTGTTTGTAGGTGGGGTATTAATTAAGGACATGTCCCTAGCACCAGTTAATGCCATGTGAAGAGTTCTTGGAATTGGTGTAGCACTTAGAGTAATAACATCTACAGTCACTCTAAGCTGCTTCAATCTTTCTTTATGAATCACTCCAAAACGTTGTTCTTCATCTATAACAACTAATCCTAAATCCTTAAACATTACATCTTTTTGTAATAGTCTATGAGTACCAATAACTACATCAAGTTCACCAAGTGTTAGTTTTGCAATAACATTTTTTTGTTCTCGTGGACTTACAAATCTACTTAAAAGCCCTATCCTAACAGGATAAGGAGCAAGTCTTTCTGAAATAACGTTAAAATGTTGCTGAGCAAGAATAGTGGTAGGTACTAAAACGGCAACTTGTTTATTAGATAAAACAGCTTTAAAAATTGCTCTTATAGCTACTTCTGTTTTACCAAAACCTACATCTCCACAAATAAGCCTATCTGTAGGCTTAGTCGATTCCATATCTGCCTTAACATCACAAATAGCTTTCCATTGATCAGGAGTTTCTGTATATAAAAATGCTTCTTCCATTTCAACTTGCCAATGAGTGTCTGGATTAAAAGCATGCCCTTCCATCTTAGATCTAGCCGTATAAAGATTTAAAAGATCCTCAGCAACTTTTTTAACTGCTTTTTTAACTTTTTTCTTGGTTAATTCCCAATCAGCTCCACCTAATTTAGAAAGCTTAGGTCCAGAGTCACCAGAGCCTCTATATCGATAAAGAAGATTTATTTGTTCTACGGGTAAATAAAGTTTTCCATCAGAAGCATACTCAACTAGGAGATACTCTCGTGAGGTATTATCCAGGGATACTTTTACTAGCCCTTTATATCTTCCTACTCCATGTTTTATATGAACAACAAAATCGTTTGGTTTCAAATCTTCAATACTGGAATAATAATCATACTTATCACTCTTAGATGTTTTTCTGAGAAGAGTGGCTTTTCTTTTTGTACCAAAGATTTCCTGATCAGTAAGAATGATTAAACCTGCAGAAGGTATTTTAAAACCATTTACTGTTCCTTCTCTTGCTATAAATATATGTCCTTTTTCAAAATCACCATCCCTAATTTCATCAGTATATAAACTAGAAATATTCCATTCTTTTAAAACACCTTTAACTCTTTGAGGCTGATCTGAAAAAATCACTATTTTATTATTTAACTCAATCCATTCTTTAGTTGTTTCAATAAATTTTTCAATCTGATTATGGAACCTAAGAGATGGCTCTAGTCCTAGATTTATTGTTTGCAGACTAACACTAGACTCTGGATTTCTGCTTTCAAAAACATCAAACATTGCAAGATAAGAAATCGAATATTTTTTCAAACTACTTAGAATAGAATCTTTTTCATGCAGTAAAGGTACAGGCAAAGGAATTATTTTATTTTTCTTTTCCAATTCATTCTTAATATCTGCATTTCTATCAAACCAGGATTTAAGCAAATGTGCATTCGATTCATAGTCATCTACAATAATCAAAGCATCATCTGACAAATAGTCAAAAAGAGAAGAGTTTCTCTGATTTAAAAACAATGAGTAATATTCAACAATTTCAGAGAATGGATTTGTTTTAATTTCTTCTAGATCTTTACGTGCAACTTCTTTTAATTCTTCATTAGATGCAATAGAAAGAATTTTCTCTTCAAGCTTACTTATATTATTTTCAACATCTAGTACATGAAATCTAGGTGAGATTAAAATTGAATTTGTATTCTCTTGAGATCTCTGAGTAGTAGTTAAGAATGTTCTTATTGCCTCAATTTCATCTCCAAAGAACTCAATACGACTAGAATCACCACACATAGGATAAATATCAAAAATATCCCCACGAATACTAAACTCACCTCTACTAGTAGCTGCTTGCACTTTTTTATATCCCAGTCTTGCTAATTTATTTGCAAGTTCTTGAGGCTCTATTTTTGTATCATGATTAATTTCAAAAATATTATTTTTCAAATCATCTTTATTCCAAATTTTCTCAAGTAGACATTTGGCAGTTGAAATAATTAGGCAAGGTTCATTTTTATTCAACAAATGCAATATTGTTCTTGACTGATGAGAAATAACCTCAGCATCACTAGATATTTGATCATAGGGTGACACTTCTTGAGAGGGGAAGTAAAAAACAGGAAGATTTGTCAGGTTAACAACTTCAAAATAAATAGAAAGTGCTGAATTGATATCATTTGCAAGAAATAAAATTGTTCTATTAACAGGCTTAATAAGTGAGCTTAAGAAAAAAGGTTTTGCTGGATCTGTAATGCCATGGAAATATAGCTCGCTACCCCTTTGAGCTTTAAGTCTAGGTATAACAGTTTGTCCTACCCGGCAGTTTAAAAATTCTTCTTTTAATTTATCTATGATCATGTGAGCGAACTGTTAATTATAACATCACTTTACACTCTTACATAGTTTCTTTCTTTGCATCTCAAGCAATACGGTATAAGTAGGCAAGACATACAGAGTTTCACCATCTTCTAAGGTATTCAGAGCATTATATAAAGCTGTTTTTATATTTTCATTTACTTTAATTAAATCTTGTTTTACATTTGCATATTTTAATCTAAGTGCCATATCGAAAGCCCTTTTACCGGATACAAATATTTCTTTTTTACTATTTGACAAAAGTTCAAATCTTGCATCCCAAAGCCAGGAAACATCTCTTCCATCAGCGAAGTTATCATTTATAGCTATTAAAAATCGTGCATTAGGTGCTTTAGATAAAGTTTTTAAAACCTCTGTAGTACCAATTGGGTTTTTTATAAGATAAATCCATGCAGTCTTATTTTTTACGGCTATTTTTTCTCCTCGACCAAATAAAGTAGAATATGCCTGAAAAGCTTTTTGAATCTGCATTTGAGTAGGACTTGATATTGTTTTTGCTATAGCAATGGCACTTGCTGCATTATAAAGATTAAATATCCCGACCATTGGTAAGAAAAAATTGCTTTTTTGAAGATTATTGGAAACTTCAATTAAGTTAAAATAAGTGCTCAAATGATCAGTTTTAATATCAGAGATTAGAAAATTTAATTCTGGTTTTTGAATTTCACGATGTGAACATTTATAATCTTCCTCTTCTGGATCTTTCATCCATTCAGACAAACTTAAACTATTTTCATCATTTGAAATAGAAGACAACCCGTAATAAATTTTCTTTTGAGTAGTTTCTGTTTTTAAGAAAGCTACTCTTGGATCATCTGCATTTAAAACAATTTGTGCATTTTTTGATTTTTTAATTCCTTCTTCTATTAATTTCGCAGTGGTGTCAAGTTCACCAAATCTATCTAATTGATCCCTAAAGAGATTCGTAACTAAGATCAAATCTACTTTTAAAGCTTCTGTAATATATTTTAATGTAGCCTCATCTACTTCAAGAACTAAAAAGTCAGCATTGATTTTTCCAAGTAAAGAAGAATTTCTACATAGAGTAGTTATAATCCCCGTTAATAGATTGGCTCCTGCACTATTTGTTATAACTGTTTTTCCTGTAGCTCTAAAAATACTAGTAAGCATGCCACTAGTGGTACTTTTCCCATTAGTCCCTGTTATTACAATGATTTTCAAGTCTTCATTAAATTTAAGTTGTTTTAAAATATCTTTTTTAATTTTTAATGCAATTTTGCCTGGAAGATTTGATGCCTGTCCTAATTTAAGAAATGATATAAAAAAAGCTACTGTTTTAACAGCTAGAATAGAAAGAATAAAAAGAATATTTTGCATTTAACCATCAACTATCAACCATTAACCGTTCTACCCTGGTGGCCACTTATGAAATCTCCCACCTAAGATGTGAACATGTAAATGGTAAACTGTCTGACCACCATTATCACCAGTATTAATAGCCGTTCTAAAACCATCTGATAAATTATTTTTTTTAGCGACTTCTTGAACAGAAGTCATAAGTTTTCCTAGAAGATTTACATCATCAACTTCAAGTAGATTTTTATAATGTTTTTTAGGTATGACAAGTGCATGGAAAGGGCTAACTGGCTTAATGTCATCAAAAGCAATGAAATCATCATTTTCGTAAATGATTTTTGCTGCTATTTCTTTTTTTACTACTTTGCAAAAAATGCAATCGCTAGTATCACTTGTCATAATTAGAGTATAATCTATTTGTTGTTTTGATAAAAGAGCTGGTTTATGAATACCCAAGTACTACAAGAAATAATATCTGCCATTAAATCCTCTAAAAAGAGCTTAGTACTTTCTCATCAAAATCCTGATGGAGATACACTAGGTTCCATGCTAGCAATAGGTAAAATTCTCAAGGATTTAGGACATAGCGTAGACCATGCAATTTCTGACCCAGTACCCGAAATTTATAAATTTCTTCCATTTACTGATCTTGTAAAATTACCAGATGATAAAAGTCTTCAAAATGATTATGATTTAGCATTTAGCCTGGATTGTGGATCGGTAAAAAGATTAGGAAAAGCTCAAACGCTGTGGTCAAAAGCAAAGAAGACAATAAACATAGATCATCATATTTCAAATGAAAAATTTGCTACTTTAAACTGGATAGAAGCCGATGCCACCAGCACGGGACAGGTTGTTAGCTGGTTAGCTAAAGAATTAAAAATAAATTTAAGTAAAGAAATAGCTACTCTTTTATATACAACTCTTCTAACCGATACAGCATGCTTTGCTCATACAAATACCAATGCAGAAGCACTTAGATGGGGAGCTGAACTAATAGAAAGTGGAGCAGAATATACTACTGTTTATAGAAAAGCTTTCCTTGAAAGACCATTTAAAGCTATAAAAGTTTTTGGATCAGCAATAAATGACATCAAACTTCTTGAAAGTGGAGAAATAGCCTGGACATTTCTAAATCAAGAAACCATGAAATTAAATTCTGCTACAGGAGAAGATACTGATGACATTGCAGATCACATGATGAGAGCAAAAGGGGTTAAAGTAGGGATTTTTCTGAGAGAAGATCAAAATGAAACGAAAGTTAGTCTTAGGTCAAACACTGATTTTGATGTAAGTAAAATAGCTATGGAGCTTGGTGGTGGTGGTCATAAAAGGGCTGCTGGAATAAATATAAAGAAACCTTTGAGTGAAGTGAGGGACATTATTTTAAATAAAGTGGTGGAAGAATATCGAAAAGGCATTTGAAGAGACGCCCCGATGGGGCGTCTGTACGGTCTTGTTGAGTTGCCTATATGTCAAAAGAAATACCATCTAACCATAAACCAGCAGCTCTTTCCGTAATTATCGCTGCAGCTGGAAGTGCATCCAGACTTGGATTGAATGAAAGTAAACAATTTCTTAAAGTCAACGGGAAACCTCTTCTTTATTATTCTCTTGAAAAGTTTATTCAGCTGGATAATTTAAAAGAAATAGTCATTGTTACTAATGACACAGAAGAAACAAATATTTTAATTAGTAGTTTTAAGAATAAAAGTACAGTAGAAATTAAAAGTGTTCCAGGTGGGGAATTAAGACAAGAATCAGTACAAAATGGATTTAAAGCTTTATCTAAAAATACTGATTTAGTTTTAATTCATGATGTTGGAAGACCATTATTTGAAATCAATGATGTAAAAAAATGTATTAGTTCTGCTCTTAAATCTGGAGCAGCTATTCTTTGTGTACCAGTTGTAGATACGATTAAGAAAGGCTTATCTGATAAAGACGAATTGTATATAGAAAAAACTATTAATAGGGATTCTCTTTATCAAATACAAACTCCTCAGATTTTTTCTTATAATCTCCTGAAAAATGTATATGAAAAATCCAATCTTTCGAACAGTGTTGCAACTGATGAAGCCAAGCTAGTAGAACTTATGGGAAAACCTGTTAATCTAGTAATAGGTAGCAGAAAAAACATTAAAATTACTTATAAAGAAGATTTAGAAATTGTTGAAGGGCTTTTAGCAAAAGAAGGTCAAAATGTCAGAAGTTTTTAAAGTTAACGTACCCGCATCCACTGCAAATCTTGGACCAGGGTTTGACACTCTTTCACTTGCATTAGATTTATATAATGATTTTACTTTTAGAGTTACTAAAGATGGTTTAAAAATAAATCAAACCAATTCAAATAAATTACCAGAAGACAGTACAAATCTTGTTTACAAGTCATTCTGTGAAGCATTTAAATTTTTGAAAAAAAGTCCCCCTGGAATTGAAGTAGATATAAACTGTAATATTCCACTTTCAGCAGGACTGGGCTCTAGTGCCAGTGCAGTAGTCAGTGGACTATTAGCTGCAAATCACTTGATGGGAAATGAATTAAAGAAATCAGACATTTTAAGTTTAGCTACAAAAATTGAAGGGCATCCTGATAACTGTGCTGCTGCTATTTATGGTGGTTTAACTATCTCCGTCTCCTCTGATGACAATGTCTATGTAAGTCAGTTTCCTTGGCCTAAAGAGCTTTTAATAGTGGTAGTTACACCAGATTTCGAATTACCTACTAGAATCTCCAGAGAATTATTACCAGCAAACCTTACTTATGGTGATGCTACTTTTAATGTAAGTAGAACTGCTTATTTACTTTCATGTTTGTTAAATAAAGATTTTGAAGGTTTAAAAATTGGATTTCAAGATAGACTTCACCAACCATTTAGAAAAGATTTAATTCCAGGAATGGATACTATTTTCAGTGCTGCTATTAAAGCTGGAGCATATGGTGCGACCTTATCAGGAGCAGGTCCTACATTAGCTGCATTTACAATTGGAAAAGAAAAAGCAGAACAAATTGGAAAAGTAATTCAAGAAAAATGGCTTGAATTTAAAGTTAAAAGTACTTACAGAGTTTTAAGCGTAGCCACGGATGGCGCTAAAGTAGAAAGCCTTGTGATTAAGTAGAAAGCGAGGTTTGCAAACCTCGCTTTCCTGGCAAACCTTGAAGGTACGTACCCTTGCCTAGCTTAAGAATTGAAGTGTGTTTCTATAAATAAAAGGGATTCTCTCATTTTGTCACAATAAAAATCACCCAAATCATATGGTCTCCCTACACCATTATCTGGTTTAGGAGCATCTTCAGGTGGACACTGAGCTTTTTCTAAACCATCTAAAACAAGTGGGTGATCTGCTAATCCACAAAATTCAAGGTCTCTTTTTATTTTTTGAATATCAGGGACAGGACGCCTATTGTAATTCAAACTAATAGCTAGCGTTAAATTGTGCAAAGTTTTTTGAGCTATTGTTAGTTTTAAAAGTTCTAATTCTTCTGGGTTTAATTGATTTACAAAATTAGCTTTATCGTCTATAGTTCCATAAGCTTCAAAAACTTTATCATTATGAAAATCCATTTCAGACCATTCTTTACCTTCAGCTTGGTCTAAAGCTTCATGCCTTTCAATTTCAAATACACTTGGTGTCCCCTTTCCCAGAAGAAAATACATTGAGGATTTTGGTGACAGCAAGTCTAATTCATCTCTTTCAGCAACAGAGATTTTCCTATATGCATCTTTAGCATACAAAACTGCAGCATTAAGTTTTACTCGTACGAGACCGATATCCATGTTTGAAAGAGTAATAAATTAGAGTTAAAAAAGAGTTAAATCTACCACCAATGAACAAGAACGGCTATGGCTGCCCCTAAAGCAGCACCAATAAAAACTTCTACTGGAGTATGCCCGAGTAATTCACGAAATTTTTGACCACTTAAATGTGGATGTTCAGAAAACACTTCAACAAGAATCTGATTCAAGACTGAAGCTTGTCTTCCCACGGCTCTTCTTAAACCAGCAGCATCATACATAACTACAAATGAAATGGTTAATGCTATGGCAAACTCAGCTGTATTAAATCCTTTAACTAAACCTACACTAGTAGTCATGCCCATCATAAAAGAACTATGACTAGATGGCATTCCACCTGTTTGAAAAAGTCTCTTAAAATTAAATTCTTTATTTACGATAAGGTGTGAAACAAATTTATAGAACTGTGCTAAAAAATTAGACAGTACTGCTGAAATTATTACTTCTAAACCTTCACCCATTTTTTTATATACCTATAATTATTATAGGATTGATATGACGTTTTGAAAGAAGTAATGAGCCGATCTTATGTCATACCTGATAATAAACCCAAATTCACTGCCTATGTTAAAATATTTTTACTATGACTACAGAAACATTAGAAACAGTTTTTGATATAAACAAAATTAGAGAAATAATCCCTCATAGATACCCCTTTTTATTAGTAGATAGGGTGACTTTCATAGATCCAGGGATTAAAGGTATTGGATTTAAAAATCTAACGAGTAATGAACCATTTTTTCAAGGTCACTTCCCTGGAAATCCTATTATGCCAGGAGTGCTTATTGTCGAAGCTTTAGCTCAATTAGGCTGCATAACAATGTTATGCAAAGAAGAGTATAAAGGAATGATTGGACTTTTTGCTGGAATAGATGGTGTTAGATTTAAAAAACCAGTAGTTCCTGGAGATAAATTAATACTCCAAGTAGAACTTTTAAAAATAAAAGGACCGATAGGTAAATTTAAAGGTACAGCTACAGTAGATGGCATTTTAGCCTGTGAAGCAGAAGTTTTATTTGCTATTGCTCCTAATCCTACAGGTAGATCGGTCTAGGAAGTTTCAAGTTACAAGACTAAAGTTTCAAGAAGAACATTAAGGAGAAGTTTTTCTTTGTAATTCTTTTTGATTACTTTCACTTAGTATATTAAACAGTATCCCAACCATTGCTAAGGTAACCATAAGTGATGTTCCTCCACAGCTAAAAAATGGTAATGTCACTCCAGTAACAGGTATTAGACCACTGGCTACAGTAAGATTTATTACTGCCTGAAATGTAATCAAATAAACAATTCCACTACCTAAAATTCTTCCATATTTATCCTGAACTTGGTTAACTAAATAAATTGCTCTTAAAATCCAGGCTAAGTATAAAATTAAAATTGCAGTAGCACCAAGGAAACCCATTTCTTCTGAAATTACTGCAAAAATAAAGTCTGCATGAGGAATGGGAAGATGCCCGACTTCTTTTTGTATAGAATTCCCAAGACCAGCACCAAAAAATCCACCCAGACCAAATGCATATTTTGCCTGAATAAGATTATACCCCTGCCCCTGAGGATCAAGTTCTGGTCTAAGCCAAAAATTAATTCTACTCATTTGATATGGAGTCGAGGTGATTTTATAAATCACTCCACAAATAGCCAAAGCACATCCAGGAAGCAGTATCCATATAGGATAGCCAAATAAAAAAAGTAAAACTAACGTCATTATTATAAGTATTCCTGCCGAACCTAAGTCTGGCTGTCCTAGAACCAAACCAATAAGAATAAAAGAAAAAATAAGATAGTAGTATTTTTTAAAATCAGTCCATTTATATTGAGTTAAGAATTTTGATATTAATAAAACAACTGCAAGTTTTGTGATTTCTGCAGGTTGAATCTGAAAGAATCCCAAGTCAATCCAGCGACTTGAACCACCGCTAGTAACACCAATTGGGGTGAAGAGCAATAACATAAAAACAAACATGGTTATTGCAAACTGCCATGTTATTCCAAATAAAAATTTATAATTTATTTTCCAAAGAGTAAATAAAAGAAAAGAGCCAATAGAAAAAGCAAAAAGTTGTTTTAGCCCTAAAGACCAAAAATTATTCGTAAGTCTATGTGATTCATAAATAGAGCTGCTAAATGCAAAGACTAATCCTAAAATACAAAGAGCTAAAGTGAGTTGCAAAAAAAAACCATCAACTTTATTCAGGCTATTTAAGCCCTTTGATAATTGTTTTAAAAGTTCTTCCTCTTTCCTCATAATTTTTAAACATATCAAAACTTGCACAAGCTGGGGAAAATAAAACAATTTCTGCGCCAGATTGTAATGATTTAATTATAGCTTCATCTAAATCTTTTACTTCTTTTATTTTATTGTATGATTTTTTTTCAAGTTCAGACCTAAATCTGTCTTTTGCCTCACCCAAAAGAATAACTTCACCAACTTTTTTCTTTATCAGATCTACCATCTCAGAAATGTCAGTATTTTTATCTCTCCCACCTAAAATAAGTGTAATTTTCCTATCTGAATCAAACGCTTCCACAGCTTTTATAGTAGCTTCAGGATTTGTAGCTTTTGAGTCATTATAGAATTTTATTCCTTTAATTTCATCAACAAATTCAATCCTATGTTCAACACCCATAAAGCTTTTCAATCCCGAACTCAGCAATATATCTTTGATTCCTAGAATTTTCAAGACAGAAATACTTGCTAAAGCATTTTCAATATTATGTAATCCTAGAATCTTAAGATCACTTTTATCGATAATTCTTGAAATTTTATTTTCATATTTAATATTCAATGATTCGCCATCAAAGAAAGAAAAATTTTCAAATCCTTCAAGGTCTGACCTTGATTTTAAAAAGCTGGAAAAATATATTAATTTCCCTGCAGTTTTTATATCTTTCACGACAGGATCAAGATAATTTAAAATCGAATAAGAATTAAATTTCTGTTGATGGAAAAGTTTTTTCTTGGCAGCCATATAATTCTCTAAGCCTTCATGCCACTCCAAATGATCAGGAGTAAGATTTAGGAAGACAGCAATATAAGGAGACAAAGTAGGACTATAAAACATTTGATAAGAACTTATTTCAAGAACACAGTAATCTACATTAAGATTTCTATTCAAAACCTCTATCATTGGCAAACCAATATTCCCACATGCAATTGCTTTTTTAGTATCAGTAGAATTAATCAAATGAGCAATTAAAGTAGTAGTAGTGGTTTTTCCATTAGTACCAGTCACTGCAATAATAGGGGTTTTTATAAAATAACTAGCAAGCTCTACCTCAGAGATTATAGGAATATTCTTAGCAGACAGTTTTTTTACTATTTCTGAACTAGGGCTTATTCCTGGACTAATAATTACAAGGTCTGCACTATCTAAAAACTCTTCAGAGTTATTCCCCTCTTCAAATTTCAATCCTTTTTCTTGAAGCCTTCCAATCTCTTCTTTTAAGATTTCAGAGACAATTTTTGATTCACTTAGAAAGACTTCCTTAGCTTTACCTACAAGGAATCGACAGGAAGCAACACCTGATTTTCCCGCACCAAGTACTAAGACACGCTTGTTTTGTAGATCAGTTAAATTCACATTATAAATTTAACACGATTTACCACTTAAGCACTAAACCAACTTCATTACCTTCTGGATTCCAGTTAACTTTATTAAATATTTCCATAAGAAGAGGAACGCCTCGTCCACCTTCAGAGAGTATATCGACATCAGTCATTTTACTCTTTTTTCTAAGTGCATCTTGCCAATCAAAACCTGGTCCAGGATCTTTAATAGCACATGAAAAAGTAGAGTCTTTCACCCACCAAACAATAGAAACGGGTTGCTTCTTTTCTCTATTTTCTTTTGTAAGTCCATGTCTAAAAGAATTATATAAAGCTTCAATTAGTCCTAATTTTACATTTGAAATAAAAGCAGAAGGAAGTCCTTTACTCACAGCATCATCAATTATTTGCTGGACTCTCTCATTTAAATAATCCTGCTTATCATCATAAAATTCTATTATATTCTTCTCTGGCATTTCTATGGCGACAACAAGCCTGTCATCATCCTGCGGAGCAGCTTTACTTGCAATATTCAACTTCCTAATAATCTCTTCAGGTAAATCTTTCAATTCATATTTATCGTGATTTTTCAAAGCATCACTTAACCAAGACTCTGGCAAGAAATTTCCTTCTAGCTGTCTTTGTTCAGTCAATCCATCAGTAAAAATCATAACCCTGTCACCAGTTTTCAGTTTAAATTCCTTGTCAACATAAGCGCCAACATCTTTTGTAGAGAGTAAGCCAAGCGGAGCACCAGGATCATCTAAAAGTTTTGAAATACTTTGCCCATCCATTAAATAAGGAGAGGGATGACCTGCATTACTACAAATAATTTTGTTTTCTAAAATATTAAATATTCCATACCAAGCTGTAGCATAAAAATCAGAATATTGATTCTGTTCATATATTGAATCACCTAAAGCAGTAAGAAATTTTTCTGGATGCCATGCTGTATCCTGATTTTCTAAAAGCCCTTTTATTTCACCAATAATATATCCAGTTAGAAGTGCTGCAGCAGGACCTTTTCCTGAAACATCACCGATTAAAATACCCACAACATGTGGAGCAAGCTCACAAATCCAATAAAAATCTCCTGAGACATTATGGTGAGGGTGATATGAAACAGCAATGGGAAGATTTTTTTTCGTATCAGATCCTGCACTTAATAAAACTGATTGAAGATTAGCAGCTTGTTTTAATTCTCTTGATAACTTCGTCTGATATTCAGTAAGTTCTTCAACCATCTCTGCTTGGTTAATGGCTACACCAACCTGACTTGCTGCAGATTGTATAAAAGCAATCTCTTCTTCTGACCAATTTCTAGGCACGTTACATTGATGGAAACAAAGCCATCCAAAAAGTTTTGTCTGAAATGATATTGGAACAGCAAGAAACGATCTGGCATTTGTTTGATAAATTTGTTCGATTTCTTTATTGTTTAACTTAGCTAATCTTGGTTCTTTATATATATCAGTAATTGCAACACAATCTACATTCTTTTCTATAAGTTTGTTGATTATAAGAGGAAACTCTTTTTTTACTCCTAAAGGAGTTGCATTTTTTGCAGTATATTCATGTGAAATTTTTTCCCTAGATGTCTTTGGATCAATAATACTAATAAAACATCTACTTGCCATTAAAGCCTGACCAAGCTCAACAACAGTTCTTTCAAGGATTACATTGATATTTAAAGTACCTCTGATTCTTGAAGTAAGTCTATTTAAAAGCTTTTCTCTTGAAGCCCATGATCTTGCTCTGTTAAAAAGTTTTGATTTTTCTACGGCAGTTGCAATTGCACCAGCAGCAGACTGAAGCATTGAGGTTTCATGTTCACCCCATGTTCTTTGCGTTCTACATTGATGGAGATAAACAACACCTACAAGCTCATTATTTCCCCTAACAAGAGGGACCATTAGAAGAGACCTTAAGTCTTCACTTAAATGTCCTGAAGTTAGTTCATGAGTTAACGTATCATTTATTATCAAAGGCTGCATTGTTTTAATAACTGTCCTATAAAGAACAGAAAGGGTAACTTGAGAGTAAACATCCTGGGTCCTGCTCCATTCACCCATAGCAAATTCTCTGACTAAATCTTTATTCTTTTTATAATTAGGAATTATAATTCCACAACGATTTACTTTAAAATAATGTCCAAGTTCATCTACTGTAGCCTGTAGTATATGATCAAGGTCAAAAGTTGAATTTATTCTTTCAATCAATCTCCAAAGAAGTCTTTCTCTTTCAGTTTTTTCTGATGCTTGTTTTCTTTCTCTTGTTAGAGCATGAGTAATCTGCTGAAGATGGTTAGACATTTGCTTACTTTCTTGCAAGCTATTTGTCATCATTCTTTCTTTTTTTTGAGCAACAGATCTCTCTTCTTCAAGCTGAGTGTGAAGTTTTTTTAACTCTGAAATGCAAGAGTCAACATCTCTTAGCTTTGCAAAGTCAAGAGAAAAAGTTTTACTTTCATTTAGTGTCATGCTGCGTCGTCCAGCCCTCTAACCTTTGCTAGTTGATGTAATCTTGTTAGGTGTAAAAGTTTCTGTACTTCTGGAACTACTTTTATTAGCTCAAGTTCAGCGCCAACCATTCGGCATTCTTTCCATAGCCTAACAATTGCGCCAGTGCCTGCACTATCAATAAACTCTAAGTCCTGGCAATCTACAGTAACAAGACTGTGCTGACCTATCTTAGGAAGTATTTCTTCCTTAAAGTGATCGGCTTCACTATATAAGAGCTGACCCCCTATCTTAATAAAGAGCCTGTCATTTTCATCATGTACATCCAGTTTCATAATTCAACCTTTCTGATTGAAAAGCATCAATTCCATACTTAAGTATTTCCACAAAATGGGCTTTCCCTAACATAAAAGTGCTTACTTCAAGATAATTGTTGAACATTCTATATAAAAGATAATTCTTTTATATTAGTTTTATACACCTTCTTAAGCATTCCTTAAATATACCAACGTCAGACTACTTGATTAAAAAATTATATAAATTGTTTTGATTTCCGGCCTTTTGTCGGCCTAACGGGAACTTTTCAGGCCGATTCTAACGCTTTGTAAATCAAGACGGTTACAATATTAAAAAATAGTTAATTCGATGTTAAGATAATTTCTATCGATTTTCGCTGGTTGATAAAAGAACAATTTTTGAGGAAATTAAATGAGCAAAACAATAACACAATATGACGACTCAGAGCTAGTAATAGCCTGCCAAGCAGGTAGCAAAGAAGCAATGGAATGTTTAGTAAAAAAACATCAAAGGTCAGTAAGCTCATTACTTTATCAACTCGCACCGGACTGGAGTGACACCTCTGACTTATCTCAAGAAGTATTTATCAGAGTATACAGAGGAATTCATTCACTCAGAAATCCAAAGACTTTTAGATCCTGGTTAAATCAAATCGTTGTTAATCTTTTTTATGATGAGTTGAGAAGAAGACCTAGAAGATTACCCACCATTTCTATTGATGCCCCAATTGAAAGTGATCATGGTGAATCCGATTTAGTTAGGGAAATCCCTGATCCTTCGATGAAGCCTGATGAAATATCATTGGCATCAGAATTGGACAATGTAATCAAAAAAGCTATGTCTCAATTACCGGAACAGTTCAGAACAGCCATCGTCCTGCGTGAATTACAGGGCTTAAGCTATGAGGAAATAGCTGAATCAATTGGTTGTGAACTTGGTACTGTTAAAAGCAGAATTGCAAGAGCAAGAGGCAGATTGCAAGAAATACTAAGTCCATATATTGATAAAAGACAAGAGAAGAGAACAGTAAACCTAAATGGCTAACGATGAAAATGATAAGTATGAAGATGTTAGTGACTTACTGAAGAAATTTTATAAACCAAAAAATGAAATTAGCAATAATGAGTTCTGGGATGAACTCTCAAAAAAGCTAGATTCACTTTTTCACAAAGAGATTCTAAGTGACAGGATTTCTGATGAAAAAGAATCCATCTTGACTGAAGAAGAAAGATACTGGATGGGTTTAGAAGAATATCTAAATAATCAAGTTCAATCTTTAAAACATAAAGCTATTACTGACCATTTACTGAAATGTAAAGAGTGCCGTAAAAACTACAATGACCTTCTGGATAAAAAAAAAGTCCTTAATTACTCTTTTAGAACCTACTCTACAGGAGCTATTCTTTTAACATAAGTTTTTTTCAACTCTTCATTTCCTAATACAACTTCATCATTATTTACATCTAAGACTCTAAGTACTCCTTGATATTTTTCACCTTTATTTAAAATTTCAACTTTGTTACTAGTGGTATTTCTTATAATTACTGATTTTTGACCATTTTGATTATCTACAAAACCGGTAACTTCTATTTGATTTGATATTTTTTCTAAATCGTCAGTAAGATTATCTAACTTTTGTTCTAGATGTTTCTTTTCAGCAACTAAATATCGTGGCACCCACTCCTCTTGTTTAGCAAGGTTTGTTGGCTTTGACTGCATTGAGGCTGGCACATTTTTTTCTACAGGGACTTTATGTCGAAGTTGAGAGGGAGAATCAGAGTTTTCAACTTCTTTATTCTTAACAGGCTCTTTATTTGACTCAAGAGCTTTTCTTGTAGCTCCAGCAACTGAGGGGAAATCTAAATTTACAAAATTAAGTTCTGCAATGTCATTTTTAACACTTGGTTCTTCAGCAATTTTTTCTGGGGGCTTCACTTCAGCATTCTTAACATCTTTAACAACTTCATTTTTATTTTCTTGTTTTTGAACTTCCGGCTTTTGCGTTTCCTGCTTTTGAGTTTCTTGTTTCTGAGTTACGGCAACCTTTTGATCTGGCTTACTTAGTTTTTCTTTTATATCCTTAACTATTTTTTCTCCCTGCCAGCCGTTTTTAAGTGCATTTTTCACTTCTTGTTTATTAGCCAAATGTATTTCTTTACTTGTCTCACTTTTCACTGGTAATGCCTGAGATGGGAGCTTAATTGGTTTTGCTTGTTTAATATTAGTCTTTGGAGAATTTGCTATTTTGGTCTGTACTGGCTGTTTTTTAATTTGAACTTTAGTCTCAGCAATTTTAGCAACTTGTAGAGGCTTTGCAATAGTAGGCTTTACCCCCACCTCTATATTTTTTTTGACGATTAGATTTTCTTGCTTTTTAACAACTAGCTTAGGTTCTTCTTTTTTTTCAGTTTTTTTTGTACTTAAAACAATTTTACTTGAATCTAATTTAATATCTCCATATTGGATCTCTGTACCGGCAGGTTTTAAACCTGCCCCTACCTCTTTTTTAGGAGTCTCAATTTCTTGAATTTTCTTTACTATTTTTTTTACTTTATAATTCTTCGACTCAGGAAACATTGTTAAACAACCAATCCATACACCAATAAGGGAAGTACATAAAAGAAGTTTTATGTAAAAAAATATTTGTTCTTTTTTGTCTGCTTCCATTTATTTTATTTTTCTCTCAATAATATAAGACATGTATGTCTTGTTTTAGTTCTTATGAATTTTACTTTTTTTACTCTCGGGCGTAAACTAAGAAATCAGCATGATTTCCGTGTTAACATTAAAAAGAGTAGAGGCTATTTCAAGAAATACCTAAGAAATACCCAAAGATATAAAAATGATCCAGTTTATTAATGTTACCAAGATATACGGCGAGCTAAGAGCACTAGACAATATTAGCTTTTCGATTGCTAGTGGTGAAATGGTTTTTCTTGTAGGTCCTAGTGGAGCAGGTAAATCCACAATTTTAAGATTACTCTACAGAGAAGAGAAACCTACGTCAGGACAGGTTTTTGTGTCAAATGTAGATGTATCAAGACTTCCAAATGGTCAAACACCTATTTTAAGAAGAAGAATGGGTATCATTTTTCAAGACTTTAAACTATTACCAAATAAAACCTCATTTGAAAATATAGCTTATCCTCTTTTTGCAATTGGGATGGATAATGCTGAAATTAAAAGAAGAGTACATGGTGCTCTAAAAGTAGTAAGTTTATCGAATAAAGCAAATGATTTTCCAAAAAACCTATCTGGTGGAGAACAACAAAGAGTAGGTACAGCAAGAGCTATTGTTCAAGGACCATCATTAATCATTGCAGATGAGCCTACTGGAAATTTAGATCCGAATACATCAATGGAAATATTTCAGTTATTAGAAAAGATAAATCAAAAAGGAACAACAGTTTTAATTGCTACTCACAATCAACAAATGGTCGATCAAATGAAGAAAAGAGTAATCACCATGTCAAATGGAAAGATTACTAGTGATATAAAATCTGGTAGTTACCACGCAGTTTAAAAAGAAAATGAACATAAGCGGTCAAAATTTTAGATTAGGTTACAGGATGCTTTACGAAGCTACCCAAGATATTTGGCGTGGGGGTTGGTCTAACTGGATAGTTATTAGTATTCTTACATCAGTTCTTGCAATTTTTGGTTTTGTACTTCAAGTTTCATTTGGTCTAAAAGTTATAGGTCAAAAACTTAGTGATCAAATGGAGTTCTCTGTTTACTTATCTAACGATGTAGATGTTAGAGATTTTGCTTTAAATCTAGGTAAATTACCCTACATAAAAAGAGTAGAAGTTATAGATAGGGATATTGCATGGTTTGAGTTTAAAAAGAACTTTACTATTGGTGATGATTTCCCAAATCCATTACCTAGTACGCTTCATGTAAGAGTTACAAAAGCTGACGTTCTAGGATCAACAATTGAAAAAGTTAAAAGTCTACCTGGTGTTATTGATTTAAATTATGCACCTGGTGTTTTAGGCTTTATAAATAAATTTAAGAACTTTTTACTGATATCAGGTTCTGTTCTCTCAGTACTTTTAGGTCTGGTAACGATAGTAATTACAGCAAATACAATTCAGCTTGTAATTCATTCCAGGCAAAATGAAATTGAAGTTTTAAGACTAATGGGTGTTGATGATTGGTATATAAAAGGACCTCTTGTTTTACAAGGAGTATTTTATGCTGTAGTTGCCGCTACCATTGCAATCATTCCTTTATATATACTTCAAACATTCCTATGGGAAACAGCACAAAACCTAATAGGCAGCATACTTCCTACAGGGCTACCACAATTTCAGGCAAGTAACATTTGTCAGATTTATTACATACTCCTTGTAGTAGGAATGGTAGTTACAGGCACAGGATGCTATATGTCTACTAGAAAATACTTGAAAATTTGATGCTGACTTTAAAATCCTTCAGTAAAGTAAATCTAGGTCTTTGGATAAAAGAACAAAGAGAAGATGGATTTCATGATATAGAAACAGTTTTTCTTGAGAATAAAAATCTCTATGACGAGATAGAAATTAGCTTTCAAGAAGATAAAAATACTAGTGTAACCTCATCTTTTACAGAAGATAACTTAAACGATTTAATTCCTTCAGAAAAAAATCTAACGACTAAAGCTACTAATTTGTTTTTTAATAAAACTAGAACCACAGGAATATGCAATATTAAAATAAATAAAAACATTCCTGCAGAAGCCGGTCTTGGTGGGGGAAGCTCAAATGCAGCCACAGTATTAAAAGGCTTAAACACTCTACTTAGGAATCCACTAAACAAAACTGAGTTGCTTTTATTAGCTAGTGAACTCGGATCAGATGTTCCTTTTTTTATTTATGGTGGGACTTGTTTAGGAAAAGGAAGAGGCGAGATTCTTGAAACTATAGAAAATAATTTAGACTTAGAAGTTAAAATAATAAAACCTGAAGGTATTTCTATTTCCACAAAATGGGCTTATGAACAAATAGACTCTAGAGAATTTATAGCTGATCACAAAAAAGAAATAGAATCAATAATTCAAGCTTTAAAAACTGGAGATAAAGAATTATTGTTTAAAAATACATTTAATGACTTTGAAATGGTAGTTTTTTCCTATTATCCAGAGCTATTAAAGATTAGGAATGAACTTATAAAAGAGGGCTATAAAACAGTGAATTTATGTGGCTCTGGCTCTGCTGTCTATGGAATCAGATGAGAACGTGTCATTGCGAGGGCTAAAAGCCCGAAGCAATCTCACAATTCAATAATGCAAAATGAGATTGCCACGCCCTTCATTTCATTCAGGGCTCGCAATGACAATTGTCGATCCCCGCTTTCGCGGGGATGACAACGCAAGAATCTTAAATTAAGATTAAAACTGACCCTTATTTATTAATTAGAACGCTTCCTTAAACATATCTTAAACTAACCTTGTCAAAATCAATTCAAATAAGCCATTCTATCTATAGAAGATATAGATAATGTTTATTTATCGTGAGAAGAAATTTATATGTCAAATTCAGTAAGTAATTCAGGCCTAACAAAGCCACCAGCAATTGAGCTTGTTGGAAAACCTAAGCCTGCAGAAAAAGAAAAAGAAAAGAAGGAACCTACTTTTGAATCTTTTGGAAGAATAGAAGACTCACCATTTGATCAGGCTAGAGTTGGAAAGTCTGCTGCAGGTGCATTAATTGATGCTGGTATTCCAGCTGCTGAAGTTTCCACAGTTTTAGAACACCCAGAGCATGGGGAAAGAATAGCAAAAGCACTTGCAAGAGGACACAAAGTTGTGTGTTCTGAAACAAAAACACATAAGTGTCCAGACAAACAAAAACTTTCTGAAGCTCTAGGAAGTGTTCATAATGATGACTCTAAAATGCTTAGTGCAATGCTCAATTCACGCTTACAAAGTTCTAGAGCAAGCCAAGAAATTGAAAGAGTTTTAATGGCAATGGGTGGCAGCTTTCCTAACGTTGTAGTTGCCTCACTAATAAATATTATGGGGTCCTTACAAACACCTGAAGCTAAAGCTTTAGCAGGATCTTGTCTTCAGCTAGAAGTTGCACATGCTCAGTACGATGCAAAAGTGCAAGCTAAAAATGGAAACAAAGATGCAGCAACAGCACTCAGCGGGATTCTTTCTGGTGGTATTCCCCAATCAGCTTGTAATGGTGAATGCCACTTATCAGATCATCATATTGAAAATCTAACAGCTTTTAACACAACTACTACTGAAGTTACCACCACATCTTTCCACTTTGAAGATGCTGACGGAAATATAGTTGATGACGGCTTAGGTGAACTCAGTTTTGAACATACAAGTTGTGAAGAAACTACAGAATATGAGGCATCAGATGAAATAATAGAACAAATAGGAAATCCCGTAGAAGGAGAGGCTGATAAAACTCTTACTGATGCACAAAGATTAAGCGGAACACACAAAGAAAAAGAAGCTAAAGAACAAGACAAGCAAAATGATTTAATAGCTGCTGCTGACAAAATAAGACTTGCTAGCACCCAAGAACTCAAGAACAAACTTACTATAGAAAAATCAACAATTGCATCAGCTTGATTTATTCGTTTTATCTATATGTTCTATTTCCATATTTGGATTAATAATTAAATCAAGCTTTGGTTTACGATCTCTTATCTGATCTTGGACAATTTTAGCTGGATTCCCCTGAACCTTAGAATGAGGAGGTACATTCACTGTAACTACACTGCCCATCATGACTTCAGCCCCTTCTCCAATGGTTACAAATGGAGTGATTATAGACCCAGCACCTACTTTTGCATGATCTCCTACATGAACTCCTGGTCCAAGTTTTACTTCTGCACCTATATTTGCTTTTTTACCGATAACAACTCCTGGAGTTATAGAGACAAAACCACCGATAGAAGCTTCTTCACCGACATCAATATATCCAACTATAATCTTTCCATCTTCTTCAAAAAGATGATTAAAACATCTTGTACCCCAGCCTATGGATGAACCTCTTCTAAATCTTGTCCAGCCTCTTAAAACACCATCAAGGGTTATTTCTGGAGCGATAAAAACATCTTCTTCTATTTGTACACCTGCTAATTTTAATAAATTATATTTCAAAGGGGTGAGCGGCATAAGACTAGCTGCTTTACAGAGATAGCCTCTATTTATCATATGTTCTTTTATTCCAAATTCATATGTAGAAAAAGTAGCATTTTTTTTAGCATCCTCTTCATCCAAGGTAAAAACAAAATATGTTCTAGGGACTTTTCTTTTTTTATTACTCTTATCCCAACTTCTAATTTTTTGATAGTATTTGCCTTGTTTGTAAAAACTATCTATAAAATCTCTTGGATTTGATATTAATTCTTCTAACCAGTAGTTTGACATGAGCACTCTCCTAATAAATAAGAATTTAGCATAATCTTTATAGTCCTACCATTGTCTTTTCTTCTTCAATTTTCTTAACAGGATACTTTTGCCATCTTTTATACCAAAGTAAAATTGCTCTTGTTAATAAAGCAGGATCATGCCTAACTAAATCTTCTTCTTTTATAAGATTTCTCGCTACTACCCTAACTCCAAGTTTTTGAACCTCTTCAGCATCAATCAATACAGGCTCTTGTCCTTTTTCTTTATATTTTTCTAATAATCTTTTAGGGTATCTGTCACTAGCAATTACAACTTCTATTAAATCTTTTTCTCCTGAATGCTGAATTAAAGCTTTCAAGTGATCACTAATTTTATAACCCGTAGTTTCTCCAGGTTGAGTCATGATATTACAAACATAAAGTTTATGAGCAGGAGATTTTTTAATAGCTTTCACAATATCAGTAACTAATAAATTAGGAATAATAGATGTATACAAACTTCCTGGTCCAAAAATTATTAATTCTGCATTTAACAATGCATCAATAGCTTCTTGCTGTACTTTAGGCTTTTCAGGTTCACAATAAATTCTTTTTATTCTTCCATTTGCTTCAGGGATTTTCGACTCACCTTCAATAATTCTTCCATCTTCCATCTCAGCAATTATTTTCATAGGCTCAGGAGATGATGGTAATACCATTCCACGGCTTCTTAAAATAAGAGTAGCTGCTTTTACAGCTTTTATAAAATCCCCACCCATTACTTCACTCAGAGCAGATAAAAATAAATTTCCAAAACTATGCCCTTCAAGATTTTGCCCACTCGTGAAACGATATTGAAAAAGTTCAGTGATTATTTTATCTTCATCAGCTAAAGCTGCTATGCAATTTCTAATATCTCCTGGAGGAATAATTCCAAGCTCTTCTCTAAGTCTTCCAGAACTTCCACCATCATCTGCCACGGTAACAATTGCAGTGATATTTGAAGTGTAATGTTTTAAACCTGAAAGTAAAGTGCTTAGTCCAGTTCCACCACCTATAGCTACTATTTTTACACCGCGACTTAAAGAATGGACTTGATCTAGAGCATCAAGTACAGATTTGTCAGCAAGATTTGGATCTAAAGCTTTGACAATTTGATTACTGGCTTTAATAAGAGCGTAAGTAATCATTACAATACAAAGAAGAATTGCTATTGCACCTGAGATTTGTGGAGGGAAAATTCCTGCTAAAGTCTCAAGAAATGACCTAAGTAAACTTCCTAATCTTGTAACAGGTCTTAAATCAAAAAAAAGGGCTAAGCCAAGTACACCAATTACAAGTCCCACAAGTCCTGTCAAAATCCATTTTTTTAAACCAGGTAAAAGATATCGCCTAATATTTATTTCTTGTTTATTTGCCATAAATGCATTACTTATTATAACTAAGAAATAGCGTATAGCGTACTAATCAAAATCTTACACCAGTACTTTAAATATACGAAATACTCTATAATAAAAGACTGTCATCTTTTGACTGGAAATTTTATGTCGACTAAGTTAAACATTCGCAACTTTTGTATTATTGCCCATATTGATCATGGGAAATCTACTCTTGCAGATAGATTACTTGAAACTACTGGTGCAATTTCAAAAAGAGAAATGAAGGCACAAGTTCTGGATAACATGGATCTTGAACGTGAAAGAGGCATCACAATAAAACTTCAGACAGCCAGAATGGAATATAAAGCAAATGATGGGCAAGATTATGTTTTAAATCTTATAGATACTCCTGGTCACGTAGATTTTACCTATGAAGTGTCAAGAAGTCTGGCTGCATGTGAAGGAGCGCTCTTAATCGTAGATGCCAGTCAAGGCGTTGAAGCACAAACATTAGCAAATGTTTATCTTGCATTAGAAAATAAACTTGAAATCATTCCCATAATAAATAAAGTTGATTTACCTGGTGCAGAACCTGAAAGAGTAAAAAAAGAAATTGAAGACTTGATAGGAATTGATACATCAAATGTCATCTACATAAGTGCAAAAACAGGTTTAAACATTGATCAAGTATTAGAAGCAGTAGTAAAGTATATTCCACCTCCGAGAAATACCATTGATTTACCTCCAAGAGGATTAATTTTTGATAGTTATTTTGAAAGTTACAGAGGTATTATTGTTTATTTTAGAATGTTTGATGGAAGAATCAAAGTTGGTGATGAAATATCTTTCATGGCTAATGAGAAAAAATTTATTGTAAGTGAACTTGGGTATTTAAATCCTGGACAACTTCCACAAAAAGAATTAAAAGCTGGGGAAGTTGGATATTTGGCTGGTTTTATTAAAGAAGTAAGCTCACTAGTGGGTGACACTGTTACGACTACATCAAATAGAGCTACAGAACCATTGATAGGATATAGGCCTGCTGTACCTATGGTATTTTGTGGATTATATCCAATTGATGCTGATCAATATCCTGTTTTAAAAGATGCTCTTGAAAAATTAAAATTAAATGATAGCTCTATTAGCTATGAACCTGAATCATCTGGAGCGCTTGGTCTTGGATTTAGATGTGGATTTCTTGGATTACTACACATGGAAGTAGCTCAGGAAAGGCTGGAAAGAGAATATAAACTAAACTTAATTGCTACTGCCCCAAGTGTAATTTACAGAGTCACAAAACATAAGGGTGAAGTTATAGAAATAGAAAATCCTGCTTTTTTACCTGATGCAAACCACAGAGAAAAAATTGAAGAGCCTTTTGTTTTACTACACATTTTTCTTCCAAACGAATTTGTGGGCAATGTAATGGAGCTTTGCCAGGCAAGACGTGGCGTTTTTAAAGATATGAAATATATCGACACAAAAAGAGTTCAGCTAACGTATGACATGCCACTTGCAGAAATTATTACTGATTTTTTTGATGGATTAAAATCTCGTTCAAAAGGCTATGCAAGCATGGACTATGAGCTTATAGGATACAGAGAATCAAAGCTTGTAAAATTAGATGTTTTAATAGCTGGAGAACCAGTGGATGCACTTTCAGCCATTGTACATTCAGATAAAGCTCCTTATTTTGGTAGATTGCTTACTAGCAAGTTGAGAGAATTAATTCCGCGACAACTTTTTGAAGTCCCGATACAGGCTGCTATTGGTGGGAAAGTTGTAGCTAGAGAAACAGTGAGCGCAGTAAAGAAAAATGTTATTGCAAAATGCTATGGTGGAGATATAACCAGAAAGAAAAAACTTCTTGAGAAACAAAAAGAAGGTAAAAAAAGAATGAAATCTGTTGGAAGAGTAGAAATCCCTCAGGAAGCATTTATGGCTGTACTTAAACTCGAAGGCGAATAAGGTGAAAAGAAACTTAGGTCTAGTATTAAGCATTTCTCTCTTGGCATTTATTGTCCTTTATTTCTTTTTCCTTGGAAACATCGGATTGCTTGATGTAGATGAACCTAGATATGCAGAGGCAGGCAGAGAAATGCTTGAGTCAGGGGATTGGATAGTTCCATATTTTAATTATGTAGTCAGATATGATAAACCAGTTTTTTTCTACTGGCTTGAAGCCCTTAGCATGGCTGCTTTTGGAGTAAATGAATTTAGTGCCAGACTACCATCAGTTCTATGTGCATTAATTTGTGTTTATTTCTTATATACTTTTCTCAATAGATTTTACGGGTCTACATGTGCATTAATTGGCTCACTTATACTAATGTCGTCCCTTGAGTTTGCAGCACTTGCAAGATTTTCCGTAACAGATATGACCTTATCCTGTTTTATATCTTCTGCTTTTTTCTGTTTTTTTCTTGGGTATGATCAAATTCTTAATTCTCATAAGGTTTTCAAACATCAAATAAAAGAATTTACTTATTGGTATTTGCTTGGCTTTATCTTTCTTGCTTGTGCCTTTTTAACAAAAGGACCTGTGAGTATTGTTTTAGTTTCACTTACATTCTTACCCTTTTTCTGGTGGATTGGGAAAACGGATTACTTCTTAAAAAGTAAAGCTTTTTGGGTCGGGTTTCTTTTATTTATAGCATTGATTCTCCCTTGGTACATTGCTGTTCACAATGCTACAAATGGAGATTTCACAAATACATTTTTTGGATTACACAATTTTGATAGATACACAAAGGTGGTTTCAGGACATAAAGGAAATTATTTCTATTTTATACCTGTTGTATTAATCGGGTTTTTACCTTGGATATTTTTCTTACCACAATCAATCTGGTCTCTTTTCAAAAGAGGTCTTAGAGTTTTACAAACATCTTCAAAAGATCAAGTGCCATGGTTTTGTTTTTGGTGGTTCCTCGTAATTTTTCTCTTTTTCAGCGTCAGCAAAACAAAGCTTTTGACCTATATTCTTCCTGTATTTCCAGCGCTAAGCATATTAGTAGCAATATGGTTTGATGGGTTAATAAAAAAAGGTAAAAGCAATTTAGGGGTAGTTATTGGTTTAGGTGTTTTCTTTTTAATTTGTATCATTCTTTTATATGTTTGCTTATTTCAGTTAAATATAATAATGCCAAGAGAATTAAAAACATTAAAGCTAGATTTCCAGATTTTAACTCTTGCTTTCTTATTATTTGTCGGAGTCAGCATGGCGTGGGCAAGTAGTCAGAAAGATTTATCATTGACGTTTACGATAATTCTTTCTACATTTTTTCTAACGTATTTCCTATCAATCTCTCTTCTACTCCCAAAAATAGATAAACATTCACAATACTTACTAAGAACTTTTGCAAAAGACATGCCAAGAGATGTTGAAATATCTACTTATCAAATTGTAAAACCAAGTCTTACTTTTTACGCAAAAAGAAAAATCGGAAAAATTGATAACTTCAAGAAGTTGCAAGAAAGAATTAATAGTGAAAAGAAATTTGCATTTGTAACTAAGAAGACATTTTTAGAAGGTAAAACTCTAATCAATGTATCTAAATGGGGCTCAGACAATAGATATGTGTTTTACACGAACTATGGAAAGATTGAATCTACAAAAAATAATGAGCCTATTAAGAAGAAAGAAAATATTGAGCCAATAATTCCACAAGTCAGCCAGCCAATTAAGAAAAAAGTAGAAGTTAAGCCTACACCCACCCCTCCCAAGGAGCTAACCAAAAAGAAAGTAGAAATCAAACCCATAAATAAACCAGTAGTTGAAAAACAAAAAAAGAAGTCACGTATTAATAGTTTTTTTCGTAGGAAGACAGGTACATAAGAACGTAAGCACGATATAATGTTCATATGTTATTTTCTGACTACCACAATCATCCACAAGCACATAGAGAAGATCTAGCTTACACACAAGAGAATCTTGCACCTTGGGGTGTATTTGCAAAAAAAGCAAATCTCAAAGATGTAGCACTTACTGATCATGGCAGATACCATCCAGGGATTAAGCTCGATGAATTTTTCAAGTTCAGAGATAGTGTAAAAGATGTGAAATTTAAGATAGGAATAGAAATAGATAATGATCCAGAAACATCTATTGAAGACTATAAATGGATTGAAAAAAACTACGATAAATTAGATTTTGTTCTGGGTTCTGTTCATTTCATAGGTGACTGGGCTTATGATCACCCTAACTTTAAAGAAGAATATAAGAAATGGGACAATGACGATTTATATTCTGCATATTTTGAAAACATAAAAAAACTAATAAATAAAGGGCTTATAGATGGGTTGGCTCACTTAGACCTTATTAAGATTTTTGGATACAGACCTAAAAAAGATATTTCCTATTTTACTGATGATGTTTTAAAGCTTATTAAAGAAAAAAATTTAACTTTAGAAATAAGCACTGCTGGGTGGAGAAAGCCTGTAAATGAAGTTTATCCAGAAGTTAAAATTTTAGAAAAAGTAAAAGAATTAAATATTCCTATAACTACTGCATCCGATGCACATACAGCAAAAGATTTAGCTCATTCTTATGACAGACTTTATGAAGTCATAAAAAAAGTTGGTTTTAGCGAAGTGGCTGTATTTGACAATCACAAAATGACCCTTTTACCCATTTAAAATGAAATTTTTAATCATACGTTTAAGTAGCCTGGGAGATATTATTCATACTCTTCCAGTATTAAATGCTTTAAGAAAGTCTTACCCAAATGCACAAATAGATTGGTTGACAGGAGAAAAAGGTATTGAAATTTTATCTTTGGTAAAAGAAATTGATACTTTGCATATATTAACACCAGAAATCATTCAAAAACTACAAAAAGAAAATTATGACTATGTAATAGATGTTCAGGGTTTATTCAAAACTGCTCTAGTTGGAAAACTCTGCTTAGGGAAAAAATTGATTGGGTTTAAAAATACCAGGGAATTTGCTCATATTTTTTATGATGAGAAAGTAGATGTAGGCAATCTGTTTAAAACAAAAACTCACATAGTGGATTTAAATCTTCAGGTTATTTCTAGTTTAAACAAAGTAAAAGAAATAAAATTTCTCATTCCTGAAATATGCGAATCAAGCATTACAATTAATTCGTCCAGTAAAAAATCTGCTCTTTTATTTCCTTCCACTACATGGGACAGTAAGCATTGGGAAAATGATTACTGGTTTGAGTTGATTAAAGAAATTGACGGTGAGTATGACGTATCAATTCTTGCATCGAAATCTGAACTAGATAAATTGTCTTATTTAACGACAAAGCTTTCAGAAAACAATATTGATTTTAATAATTTGATTGGAAAAACAAGTATTAAAGACTTATTTTTTCTAATTCAAAGAAGTCATCTTGTTATTGGATTGGATTCTGCAGGTCTTCATATAGCAAGTGCTGTTAAAAATGACTTTGGCTCTCCAAATGTAATTGGCATTTATGGTCCAACATCAATACTTAGGAATGGTCCCTATAAATCCATTGAAAATAGCCTTTATCTTTCAGAACTCAATTGTTTACCTTGTAAAAAAAAGATTTGTCCTTTAAAACATCATGACTGTATGAAAAAACTACTTCCTGGGTATGTGGTAAATAAGGTCAGAGACGTTGTATACAGCGTCTCTACGTGATAAAATGATGAAATGGTTATTTTAAATATAATACTTGTTCTTGCACTTCTTAGCATAATGATTATTGTTCATGAATTTGGACATTGGATAGTAGCAAGAAAATTAGGATTTCAAACCCCAATATTTGGTTTTGGATTACCATTTGGGAATCATATAACTTTAGGAAAGTGGAAAGAAACAGAATTCAGATTTCACTGGTTTGTTCTGGGCGGCTATGTAGCTATTCCAGAGCTTGGTGATGAGTCTAGAGATGAGATTGCAAAAGAGTTACCGGATCTTAAGCCTCTTCAGTCTTTTGCTATTTGGAAAAGAGTTGCAGTTGCATCTGCAGGTGTAATTTTTAATATAATTTTTGCTTATTTTACATGTCTAATAATGGTAGCTACAGTAGGCGCTCCCAGTTCTAAAGGCAATGTAATGATTACGAATCTCCTTGCATCAACACAAGAAGCAAAAGAGTATGATTCCACCCCAAATGTAATTGCTAGAGAAGCTGGTCTTAGAGTGAAAGATGTTATTTTAAGCATTAATGATACAAGTGTAAAACAACCAAATGATGTAGTATCTCTTGTTAGTAAGAGTAAATTAAAACCAGTTATTTTCAAAGTCCAAAGAACTTACATAAATAATAATAAAAAACAAAAAGAGATCTTAAATGTATCTGTAATTCCAAATAGTGAAGGAAGAATTGGTGTAGGGTTAGGGTTAGTTTCTAGTGGAGAGTATGATAAACCATCTAGCAATCCACTCATTTGGTTTTACCAAGCAGGAAAAGTAATGCTTGAGTGGACTTTAAACATGTTAATTGGACTCTTTTTTATGTTTGCTAATATATTTGGATTTTCACCTACAGGAACACCTAAAGTTAAAGCAGATGACTTGCATGGAATCATTGCCATTGTCTCTGTATTTGCCCAAGCAATTACATTAGACTTCAGAGAAGTATATAGATGGACAGCTCTTATAAGTATCAACCTTGCCATAATTAACTTATTACCTATTCCTGCCCTTGATGGTGGACATTTGCTATTTATGTTTATAGAAAAAATACGTGGTAGAAAATTGGCAGAAAAATTTCAACAAAAAGCTATCCAGGCAGGTTTTATGCTTCTTATGGTTTTAATGTTCTTTGTTTTATTTAATGACATCAGAGGACTTTGTACAGGAAAGTTCGATATGAACAGCAAAGAAAAAACTGAGAGTAAGAATTAATTTATTCGAATGAATAGCTTTAAACAATTTAGTCATCAGTATTGGATGAATGAAGCCATAAATCTTACAAAGTCAACGACTACAGATATTCCTATTGCAGCAATTATAGTAAAAGATGATTTATTAATCAGCCGTGGAGTAAATGAAATTGAAGAGAAGAAAAATGCTGTACTTCATGCTGAAATAGTAGCCATTCATGAAGCTTCTAAAAAATTAGGTGACTGGAGATTGAATGAATGTGTTCTTTATACTACCCTCGAGCCTTGTGCAATGTGTACAGGAGCTATTATTAACTCAAGGATTTCAAAGATAGTATTCGGTGCATATGATTTAATTCAGGGTGCTTGTGGATCAAAAATCAATCTATTTCATGACTTAGAAAAAAACAATATAGAAGTTATTGGTGGAATCTTAGAGTTAGAATGTAGTGGTCTTTTAAAAGAATTTTTTAAGAAAGCAAGGGCATAGTTGTAATTGCTTCGTCGCATGGCTCCTCGCAATGACAATTCTAGTTCATCTTAAATTCAGCCAATGTATCAATCTGGTGTTTTTTAGGTACATGCATAGGATATAAACTAACTCCAGCATTTACTTTATGATCATTTGCAGCTTTTAAAAAGCCTACTATTTCACTACTGCTAGTTTTTTGACCATCACCAATAATGTGAATTTTTATATCGCTTTTACCTGTATATTCTTTAATTCTAGAAACAGTCTCAGCGGTAAAATCATATGCACCTTTTTGTGATTGCTTATCTTTCAAAGCATGCCAGTATGTCATAGGTGCAATAATATCAAAATTATTTGCAATTGTTTTCCAGGCATATTTTTTAGGATCTGCTCTTTTAAACATGGGAGAAAAAGTAATAGCAATCATGGGGTAATCATTCTTCACATGACTTCTTACATACCTGGCAAAAGTATCTATAACTTTAGGGTTTGTTACTTCTTCTATATCTGCTGCCATTCCATCAAGAGACTCGCCATCCTTAGATTTATAATTTATAGCTACTAGATACTTCTTAGCATCTTCTATAGGATTTTTTAAAAAGACATATCCCCACCCGACAACTTTTATCCCATTTTTATGAGCAGCCAATAAAACCTTATCTAATTTTTCACGAGAATAAATAGCTGGCGTATTGCTTCTAAACACTTGAAGATAAATAGTATCAATTCCTTTGGACTTCATATACTTACAGTAAGAATCTGGATTAGATGGATAATTCCAAATATTTATCCAAATACCTTTACCATCAGTTACCGAGGTTTTAATTTCTTTTGCTTGAGAAATATTTACAGTAAAAAACAAAGTAACTATTAAAGTTAAAAAAATCTTAGTGGTTTTATTCATATTATTCATTATCTAAATTTCTAGGTTAAATAGACGTTAACCAAATCAAGTTGTTTTATAAAGTTAATATTCCCAATTTTCTGTATTTCAGTGAGAACTCTAGGCGTAACAGTTAAATACATGTTATTTATGGGTTAAAATGTTAACGGTGTCCACGTAGCTCAGTTGGATAGAGCAAGGCACTCCTAACGCCTAGGTCGGGGGTTCGACTCCTCTCGTGGACGATTTCATAAATGATGGGGTAGAAATCAACGAAATGGAAATGCTAGAAAATATCACTATTAGAGATGCTACACATGATGACTTTTCTACAGTCATCAAACTCTATAAAATTGTTGAAGAACATAATAAGAAAAAAGAAATGTCTCATGGGCATGAACTTAAAGCTATAGAAAAGGTTTACAAGAACTCAATTAATAAAGGAATATTTTTACTTATTGAGACTAAGGATACTGAAGAAATTATAGGCGAAATACATGCACATAAAATGGAAGGTGCTGCGGTAAGTCATGTCCTTGGAGAATTAGGTTTTATAATCGATCCTAGATTTCATGGGAAAAATCTAGGTCAGGCATTACTCAATGTTTTATTAACGATCGTAAAAAAAGATTATCCATATATCCTAAGATTAGAAGTCATGATCAGAGAATCAAATGCAAAAGGAATTGATTTCTATAAGAGTTTTGGATTTAAAGAAGAAGGTAGATTTGAAAAAAGATATTTCAAGCCAAATGGAGAATTAGAATCTGACGTAGCTTTAGTCTGGTTTAATCCAAACTTTCAAAACAAGTATGAAATTACTTAGTGAATTAGAAAATTTAAATCTTCCTAAAGATAAATATGCAATATTTGGAAGTGGTCCTATTTGTATAAGAGGCTTAAGAGAAGCCAATGACATAGACATTATAGTTAAAGATGATCTATGGGATTACTTATCAACTATTTACCCAGTAGAAAAAGAATCAATTAAAACCGGCAATATAGAAATTTTCAAGAATTGGTCACCATGGTTCAACGATGTAAGTGAACTAATAAATACTGCTGAAATAATAAACGGGTTTCCTTTTGTAAAATTGGATTATGTTATTGAATGGAAAAAAGCTATGGGAAGAGAGAAGGATTTAAAAGATCTTGAATTAATTAATAAACACAAGATGTCATTCCCGACTTGATCGGGAATCCAGGTCTTACGTTAGTTCTGGATACCCGCTTTTGCGGGTATGACATTACAATGCTGCCTTCAACTCTTCATCAGCAATTAGAACCCCGGACTCCACTATAGACCTAGTAGCAATTTCAGGTGTAGCAAGATATTTCATAGCGTGTTCAGCTATAAATTTATACTCTTCATTTTTTGTTTTCTTATAAAGCTTTGAAGCCAATCTAACTATCTCAATATTTTCTTCAGTTAAGATATCAGGATTTCTAACTGCACACATTTCACAGGATGATTTAGAAGTAGCAAAACCAGCAATCGGTGCTTCAAAATTTCTTCTTATAAACCTAGCAGCCTGCTCAGCTTTAACAAACCATCTGTAATCATCAGTAGCTTCATATAAAGCTAAGAATGCTTTGCCCATATTTAAAGTGTCATTCAGAAAAGGACCAGCGGGGTCATTTTCACCATGATGAAACCCTCTTTCAACCCAAGCTTGGTTAGTAAGCATCCACTTCATTCTTTCAAGAAACACATCCATATCAGAAAAAATCCATTTTAAAGTATTTTTTATACTTGGTTGAATAGCTCTATTTTTTACAATCCAACGAGCTGCTTTTTCTGCTTCATCCAGATAGTTAGTATCAGATGACACTATGAATAGGTTAGCTAGAGCACTTATAATTACTCCATTTTGGCTAGAGTAAATATGCTTATCAACTCTAGGGATTCCTAATTTTCTTCTTTCTTCATCATTCAACTTATAGTATTCGCCGCCATGCTCACCTTCAACAAGATCAGCGTCCTGACTAGTGTAAAAAGCACCATCTTTATCTTTCAAGAAATTATTTATATATTTATGAATATCAAAAGCTCCTTTAAGATATTTCTCATCATTTGCGGCTTTATATGCAAGAGAATATATTCTCAAATATTCTCCCTGAATAGTAGCCAATTTTTCAAAATGAGGATAATCCCAACCGCTCATCGTAGAATATTGATATACACCACCCCAAGCAGGATCTATAAGTTTCAAAGCAGCATTCAATGTTTTAACTGCCATATCTTTTTCTTTTTTATCATTCAATTTACTTATGGAGTATTCTACAGAATCTCTGTCTAAAAATTTTTGAGCCAGTTTTAAACCACCCAATTGTTCATCAAAACTATCTCTATGCATTTTCAACAACTGACTTTTTAATTCATTAGATAAATACGGTTTATTTGAAAACTTGATTTTAGAAAAATCTAAAGGGGTATCTTCAGGAGATGGATTTTGAACAATTTTCTCTAGTAATAATTTCATATCATCAGGAGAAATATAACCTGATCTTTTTACAATTTCTTCACCTTTAGAGTTGAAAACAATGGTAGCAGGCCATCCATAACTCTTATATTTATTAGCTAAATCTGGTCTACTATCCTGATCTATTCTTACAGGAATATAATGTTCTTCCAACACCTTTTGTACCTGAAGATCAGCATAAGTCGTAGATTTCATCACATGACACCAATGACACCAGATGGCTTCAAGATCTAAAATTACAAATTTGTTTTCAGTTTTAGCATCTTCAAAAACTTTTTCTGACCAGGTGTTTTTCCATGCGGGCTCTGCAAATGCATTTAAGCAACTGGATAAAACAAACACTGCTAATAATAAACTTATTTTTTTTCTCACATACACTCCAACACCAACAACTATGATAACGATGTTAAAATAGATTTATCCCATTTATGAAAAAAGATATACAAAAAAACCAATCTAAATATTTTATGAAACTTGCTATAGAAAAAGCTAAAGAAGCTATTTCAAAGGGGCAAAGTCCTTTTGGAGCATGTATTGTCAAGAATGGAAAAGTAATAGTATCTGCACATAATTCCGTATGGAAAACTACAGATATTACAGCTCATGCTGAAGTAACTGCAATTAGAGAAGCCTGTAAAAAACTAAAAATTATAGATCTGTCTGGTTGTGAAATATATACGACTACAGAACCATGCCCAATGTGTTTTAGTGCCATTCACTGGGCAAACATAGATAAGATTTATTTTGGAACAAGAATAAAAGATGCACAAAATGCAGGGTTTAGAGAATTAACCATTTCAAATAAAACGATGAAAGAAAAAGGAAATAGCAAAATAAAGATAAAAGAAGACTTTTTAAGATCTGAATGCAAAGAAGTGTTTACGACTTGGCTCAAATCAAAGAGTAAAAAAGTCTATTAATTAGTGAGTATTAAAAATTTAATTAAAAAGCTTCCTAAAGCTGAATTGCACATTCACATAGAAGGTTCACTGGAACCTGAGTTAATGTTTAAAATAGCAAAGAGAAATAAAATCAAATTACCTTACTCTTCTATTAAACATTTAAAAACTGCATATAATTTCAACAACCTACAATCATTTTTAGATATTTACTATAAAGGCACTAACGTGCTTATTACTGAAAAAGATTTTTACAACATGACATTTGCATATCTTAAAAAAGCTCATGCCGACAATATAAAGCATGCTGAGATTTTTTTTGATCCGCAAAGTCATACAAGCAGAAAGATTCCTTTTAAAACAGTTATTAATGGCATAAGCAAAGCTTGTGAGGATGGAAAAAAGAAGTTTGGAATTTCATACCATCTCATAATGTGCTTTTTAAGACACTTAAGTGCAAATGAAGCCATGAAAACATTAGAAGAATCGCTTCCATTTAAAAACAAAATTATTGCTGTGGGATTAGATTCATCTGAAGTAGGAAATCCACCCAAGAAATTTAAAGCTGTTTTTAAAAAAGCCATTAATTATGGCTATCTCACTGTAGCCCATGCAGGTGAAGAAGGTCATCCAGATTATATTTGGGAAGCATTAGATGAGTTAAAAGTAAAAAGAATCGATCATGGGGTAAGATGCCTGGAAGATCCAAAACTTATTAAAGAATTGGTAAAAAGGAAGATTCCGCTTACAGTTTGTCCCTTTTCAAATGTTAAGTTAAAGGTCTTTAAAGACTTAAAAAAGCACAATATAAAACAGCTTTTAGATAATAATCTTATTGCTACAATTAATTCTGATGACCCTGCCTATTTTGGTGGGTATATAAATGATAATTATATAGGGATTCAAAAAGCATTAGGCTTAAATAAAAAAGATATTATTATGCTAGCCAAAAACTCATTTAAAGCATCATTCCTTTCTGAAAAAGAAAAGCGGCGGAACTTAGAAGAAATAGATAAAATCTCAAAAGAGTTATAATAATTTTATGCCCTCATGGCTCAAAGGATAGAGCTCCGTCTTCCGAAGGCGTTGGTCCAGGTTCAATTCCTGGTGGGGGCAAATTTAGTTTCAAGTTGCAAGTCTAAAGTTTCAAGGAAGAACACCTTGAAAGTTTCAAGCTTCAAGTTGCAAGTATCAAGAAAGAGCACTTTGAAAATGATCTTTTAAATTATGCAAACGATCTACTCCTTCTTTTGTAAGAAGCAAATATTGATCAGTGCTTGTTGTTTGAATTGAAATCAAATCAGAGACTGATCTTACAATATTACCTCTAGTTACAAATCTCGCATCTGCTAATTTCGTTAATCCTTCTTTTAATTGTTGGAATCTATATTCGAAAAAAGTATTGTTTCCTTGAGCTTTTAACAATTCTAGTATTTTAGGTTTTCTTTCATGCTCTGGACTTCTTAGAATTCCCTCAAACAATAAGTCCTTTATCATTAAGTGATGAATAGCTCCTTGTAGAGGATCTTTTGAAAATCTTTCCGTAATAGCATCAACTTCTGGACCTTTTCCTGATCCGAAATCAAAAAGTTTAACTATTATTTTACCTTTATCTACTACCTCAAATAAAGAATTATTTACTCCACCTACATCAAGCAATGAAACACGTGCAGCACAAGCATTAGTATAAAATCTAACAATCTCAGGTATTTGATCTTCATGAATGTGGTGGCTAAAATAAGCTGGATTTATGCCCTTTCTGTCAGATACAGAAGCTCCTTGCAATAAATCAGTTACCAAGACTTCACCTTCTTTACTTAATATAAGTCCACTCTCATCTACGCTTAGTCTTTGTACAAAATCCGGTGTATTTCTGCTGTCGGCTAATCTTTGCAAATTTTCTTGTTCAATCGGAAGAATCATTTTCCCAACATGAGGGGTTAAAGGAAGCTTCATCACTACTTTTTTATTTCCTGATGACACATGAAATCCTACTGATGATCCACCAGAACCAGCTATACCATCTACGAGTCCCTCTCTTTTCATTTCATCATTAAATCGAAGAATAAAAGCATCAATTTTTTTATAATATTCACTTATAAGTTTTTGAACAGAAGAATCAAGTACTCTCCAATCTTGTATAGAATCTTTAGGAATATCAGCACTTTGCCATCTTTCTAAAAGAACATCTCTTTTTTCTACTAAAGTAGATTTAGCCAATAATGAACCAGGAGTAGCTACTCTAGCACTCCCACTAGCTTGAAATATATTTCTGGCTGGGTTCATTGTTTTTACTAGTTTAAATAATTCGGGTTAAGTGGGGATTAAATGACTTAAATACTCTCTGCAAATACCTTTGATTCCTGTACTATTTGATATCATTAGCACATATGAACATTCACATAATCATGCATGAAAGCTTCGAAGCTCCTGGAGCTATAGAAAAGTGGCTTAAGTTAAACAATTGTGGAATTTCATATACTAGACTTTATGACGGAGATACTCTTCCTGAAAGTACTAAGAGCTTTGACTTTCTTATTATTATGGGTGGACCTCAGTCACCCGATACTACACTCAGTGAATGCCCTCATTTTAATGCAAATAAAGAAATTGCTTTTATTAAACAGTGCATAGAAAAAAACAAATTTATTTTTGGGATTTGTTTAGGTGCTCAGCTCATAGGTGAAGCATTAGGAGCAAAATTTTATCACAGCCCAAATAGAGAAATAGGCGTTTTTGAATTAACTCTTACTGAAGATGGAAAACTGGATCCAATCATCGGGACATTTCCAGAAAAGTTTATGGTAGGACATTGGCATGGAGATATGCCAGGACTTACAAAAGAATCAAAAGTCTTAGCAAGTAGTGAAGGCTGTCCTCGCCAGATTGTAAAATACTCACCTAAGATTTATGGATTTCAATGTCATTTTGAATTTACACCTGACTCGATAGAAGGAATGATTCAAAATTGTTCACATGAATTAGAAGTGTATAAATCACTTCCATATATAGAAGATGCAGGGAGCTTAAGATCACATGACTATAAGTCAATGAACAAACTACTATTTAGTTTTCTTGACTATATGAAATCCTCAACCCCCAATCTAAACATCTTCTAATAAAAGTTTATTTACAAAAAAAAGACCCACTCGACTTTGAGTAGGTCTTTAAGATTTGAGTAGGGGTTGTTTTTAGACTATTTACTACTACTTTCCATTCCTTCTTGAAAGTCAGCTGCGTTATAAGTCCAAAGCATATCTCTCTTAATTACATCAACTGCTTCTTTAACACCTTCTACTGGCATTCTTCCATTTTCTTCCCATTCGATTGGTAAAGGAAGTTTGTGGATACCGTTAGCATGTAATGTTTTTGCTAATTCATACCACTTAACATCACCTCTACCAGGAGTTTTGAAATCCCAACCATTTTGTGGGCTTCCGAAAGGTTGTCCAGCCTGATATTTCCCAGCCTTACCATTTGGATTTACTGATGAATCTTTTACATGCACTGCATAGAGTCTGGCAAGTAAAATATAAATAGTTAATGCCTCTTCTGGTGTATATCCTTGTTGGTGTACTGTATGGCTTGGATCAAAGTTGACACCGTACTCTTCTCTAGACTCTAAAGCAAGCATTGTATACAAGAATGTCATTGGATCAAATGCTTGCTCAGTAGGATGTATTTCCTTAGCAAATTTAAGATTTCTTGCTGCAAACTCATCTAGTAAAGGCATCCAATCATCTCTGAAAAGTTGCATTTCTCTCATATATTGTTGCTTGCTATGAGGAGGAAATGAATATGCTTCTCTATTCCAACTTCTAGAACCAGTAAAGCCTTTTAAAGCTGGCAATCCTAAATTTACAGCTACTTGTAATCCTTTAATAAGCTCTTTCTTAGCTCTTGTTCTCAACTCATTTTGCTGTCTTTTATTTGTAACAATGCCATTTTCATCAACTTTTGTTTTTCCCCAGATGTTAGGAGAAAGAATTGCTTGATGTCCATCATGGAGAACAGCATCACTCACCACTTGCCCAAGAAGGTGTGAGCTAAGTGCAATAATACCTTTTGGCATTCCATTATCAATTACAATTTGATTTACTCTTTCTGCATATGCTGGGTCAGTAGATAATTTACTCCAATCTAAAGCAACACCATTAGACAGGTTTTGAGTCCAATGTCCAAGTTCTAACCCTTGTGCACCTGCTTCTCCACTATAAACTGCAGCAAATTGATCAAGAGGCATACCTGCCATTCCACCATTAAAAACTGCTGGATGGCTTTCATGATCTTTTACAGCTAATGTTTTCACCATAGAAGCTTTTTCATCTTTTGATGGAGCTTTAATATCTCTCCAAATTTCTAGCAATGGTCTTCCAATCATTCCCTCACGAAATTGCCCTACTGATTCAATTCTTCCTGCCATTTTTACTTCCTCCTTGAATTACACTATATAAAACTCAAATCCCTATAGAGATTTAGAAAATATTACTCTATAAGAAAGCTTTTGAAATATAGATGAACACTTTATTTAAAAAGTTTTGTTTTAATGAATTGACTATTTACTCTTTCTTATTTTGGCTTAATTCGCACGAATTTTCAACTTTAGAGTTAAGATTCTCCAAGATTAAATTTTTTTTATTTTCAGTGAGAAATTTGAAAAAAGATTAAATTTAAACTATCTAAACTTAGCTTTTAATTTCTACTAGCAGCTTCAGCAATAAATCCTCTAGCTCTCTCAATAAATTCTTGTTCGCCTTGTCTGGTAAGAGACTTATCAATTGATGCATTTACACCTTCAGGAGAATTTTTAACTAAATAACTATCGTTTGTAAACATAATTATTGGAATACTAGAATTCAAAGCTCTAATCCTTGGGACTAAATCAGTGCCATTCATTCGTGGCATATTATTGTCAGTTATAACAATATCAAACTCACCATTTCTAAATGTTTCAAGAGCCTCTACACCATCGGTTGCTACTGTAACTTGAAAACCTGCATTAGAAAAAATATATTCTAACCTTTCAAATGCAGCCTTTGAATCTTCAGCTATAAGTAATCTAGGAGCAAGAATAGCTGAAGTTGTTAAATCTAAAGATTTTATTCTATTGAGTTCTAGCTCTGTAGCATTTGTTAGTTTTTCAGATACATCTGAAACCCAGTCAGGCAATCTCCTAAAATTAGATAATGGCGGAACCTCTAAACCAGTAGCCAAAGCAAATGGGATAAAGAACTGACTATTTGAATCTGCTACAGGAAAACTATCTCCATTTATACTTTCTAACATAGGAAATAATTGACCGTTGCTATTCGCTGCAAAATGACTATTTAAAAGATGTCCAAGCCTGTTTCCAGCAGTAGCTAAAGTCTCTAGCCTTAAAGTCTCTGGACTACCCGAACATAATCTACTTGAAACTTCCAAGACATTCCTAGATAAATCTATTTGCTCTTGTGCTATTTGACGTAATCTACTAACATCATCAAACCCATAAAAAAAATGGGTAGGACGCTTGTCATAAACATTCCCTGAAACCTGCATGGAAAATATTATAGCCTAAGACCTCGTCTTAATTTTTATCATTAAAAATTTAATATAGCAAAGGAAGTGAAAACGTATTACCTAAACGTTGCTTTTAACTTCTCAGCTCTTTCAGCTGTAATTCCTAATTTATGATCACAGATAGGAGTAGCTAATGTTTCTTTTTCTGTTTCTTCATAACATGAGCGTTCATTTATATAAAAGATTCCTGTAGCTATGCGCTCGCTACCATCAGGAGTAATCATGCCTATTTTAAATGCTGCATCTAAGTTAGAAGGATCATGACCTTCAGCATTCATATCATAAGTATTATCTCTGTAAAAGGATGCTGAGTTTACTTTATTAAAGGTTACGCATGGTGAAAAAGTATCTATCAATGCAAAACCTTTATGCATAATAGCTTTCTTATAAATCTCAACTGCCTGCTTAGGGTTTCCTGAAAATGCACGAGCTACAAAACTAGCTCCAGATCCTAATGCTAAAGCTATCGGGTTTAAAGGTGCTTCTGGATTACCAAATGGAGTAGATTTTGTTTTCATACCAAAGCTACTAGTAGGTGAGGTTTGACCTGTCGTAAGTCCATAAATAGAGTTATTCATTACGATGTAAGTCATATCTATATTTCTTCTTAAAGCATGGATTAAATGTCCAGCTCCAATACCGTAACCATCTCCATCTCCACCAACTGCAACTATCGTCATATCATGGTGAGCAATTTTAAAACCTTGAGCATTTGGTAATGATCTACCATGTAATGTATGCATACCGTAAGTGTTTATAAACCCTGGTAAGTTAGATGAACAGCCGATTCCAGAAATAACAGCCACTTCATGCTGTGGTATTCCTAATTCGCCTAATGCGCGTTGTACACAGTTCAATACACCGAAATCTCCACATCCTGGACACCAGTCTGGGTGGACTTCACCTTTGTATTCTTTAGCATCTATTGCTGGTCTTGCTTTTCTGTCTGCTACATTCATTGTCATGGGTTTTTCCTTTTTTCTTTGGGCAAGTTTCAAACATGCCCTTACAAAACACGTCAACAGTCATTTACACGCTAACTAACTGCTTTTTTTTTGAGCCTAGTTTTTTAAATTCCTTTACGATATATTCACCTGTAAATGGTTCTCCATCAAAACGGTTAATATGTTCAGATATCTCAAATCCAGTCTCACCAAGGATTTGGCGACAGAGAGAATTGCACATATTTGCTTCTACTGAGATAAGACGTTTACAGCCTTTTAACACTGCAACTGTTTTCTCGCGAGGTATTGGATAAATATCTGTGAAGTTAACGTGGTTAACTTTAATACCTTCACTAGCAAGAAGCTTAATCGCTGATTGAACATAAGCATATGTAGAACCCCATGTAACAAATGTAGTTTCTGCATTAGCTTCACCTTCTAATGTAGGAGGCTGAGCATCACCATTTACTATCATGGTTTCAATTTTCTTCATACGCTTAGAATGCATCTTAATACGACCTTCACGTGCATGAGGTAAACCTGCTTCTACGTCAGACATTACATGACCATATTCATTATGTTCATCACTCACTACTGTGTACATAGCACCAGGTGCACCAGGACGTAATCTAGGTGAAATGCCGTCTTCAGTATAAGCATAACGTTTATATTTTTCTTTAGAAGTCCACTCAGTCATAAACTTTCCGCGCTCAATAGTAATTTTAGAAAAATCTAAATCATCTACTGTTTCAAAATGCTCTGATAAGAAGAAATCACTCATGACAATAACTGGAACTTGGTATTTTTCAGCTATATTAAGTGCACGAGCTGCCTGATAAAAACAATCTTCCATGTCTTTAGGAGCTAAAACAAACTTAGGAAATTCTCCATTACCACTCATAGCAAGTGCAATGTCTGCTTGTTCTTGTTTCGTAGGAACTCCAGTAGATGGACCTCCACGCTGTACAAGAACTGTAACTGCTGGAACTTCCATCATTGAAGCAAGACCTTGAGCTTCTACCATTAAACAGAAACCACCACCAGCTGTAGCAGTCGCTGCACGTACGCCAGCATTTCCTGCACCAACTACCCAGTTAATCGCTGCTAATTCATCTTCTACTTGTTTTACAACAATCTTATCTGACTGAGCAATGGTAGAGATATAGTGAAGAATGCCTGTTGCTGGACTCATAGGATAAGCTGCATAGAACTTAAGTCCACCAGCTACCAAACCCATTCCTAAAGCATCATTTCCAGACATGAAAAGTTTTGGTTTACCATTTCCTTTTAGCTCTACATCAATTTTTTTGACATTTGCTTTTGTCCACTCAAAACCAAGGTTAAAAATAGCATGATTTAAATTAACAATCTCATCACCTTTTTTCTTAAATTTGTGTGCAATAAACTCAAGAGTAACTTTAGGATCTAAATGTAAAGTCTGAACCAATGCTCCTGCAAGCATTACGTTTATCATGACTGGGCTAACATCTTTAAGTCCTGCTGCATCAGTCATAGCCTTGAAATCCAAACCATAATAATTTACATCTGAACGAAGAGATTCAATTTCTTCTTTTTTTATAGTGCCTGCATTATAAAATACTGCTCCACCTGCTTTAACATCAGGTACATGAACTGCTGGAGAGGTTTTATTAAAAAGCAAAACTACTTCTGGCTCTTCACCATGATCTAATTGTTTATCAGCACCAATGCTCATTTGTAACCAAACATGTCCACCACGAATAGCTGATTGGAATGAGTTATAAGCCATGACGTGCAATCCCATTCTTGAGATTGTTTTACCAAGAAGCTCGCCAGTAGATTGAATACCATCTCCGGCAGCTCCAGCAATTCTTACAATAATGTTATTTTTACTTGTCATATTTTTTAAAATCCTTCTATAAATAATTCTTAACTATTATACCTTCAAAAAAAGAATATTGAGGATTAGTAAAAATAGATCTAAATTGATATTACTATTTACTTAAACTTACTCCCCTAGATAGATTTAGGGTTCATAGATAATCTTAAATGAAATTTAATTAATTATTTATCAATTCCCTTCGTATTAGAATATATTAACCATTAAAAAAACCCATTTTAGAAGAGTATAAATGTTATCTATAAGAAGGATATTAGCACCAGCACTAATTATAGGGAGCGGCCTAATAGGCTGCTTATCTAATCATAAGCCAACAGAAAGAACGGAAGCAGTCAATGTCTACTTAGAAAAGGCAGATGAAAAGGTAAGCAAAGAAGTTGTAATTTCACGATTAGCTAGCCATGGAAGATATTTAGCACAAAGAGATATTGGAAGTGAGTCTAATTTTGAGTTTAAAGATGCTGCAGAAAAATATTATCAGGACTCTTCAGGAAAAAGCGAAGAATACATTTCATTTTTGATATCAAAATCCTACTTAGAAGAATCAAGAAAAAATAATGCTATCAGTAAAGAGAGATATGATTTCTTCAATGCACTATTCAACGCATATCTAGAACAAGATTTAATTTCACATGAAGATCTCCCTTCTTTAGGAGAAATCAGAAATGCAATTTACGAAAAAGAGTATATTGATTCAGCTTATGCATGCTGGGTGATAGATGAAAAAGAGTATGCTTGGTTTAATTCACAAAAATGGATAGAAGGCAGAAGACCATTTAATGAAGTCAAGAAAATGCTAACAAATTTAACCTCTGCAGCAGAAAATAATATATCTGAGGAATTAAGAGCAGCCTTTGTTTTTTCAGAGGATTACAATGTGGCTAATAAGATTTTTGAAGTGTATTCAAAAGGGCTCTTAGATGAAAAAACTACTATAGAACTTTTAGCTAAATCAAATGATTATTTACCAGAATTTCCTTATAATTATTTAAGTGGAATGAGAGCTCACTTTTTACTAAAGTATGTTTTCCCAATAGCATTAGAAAAGGCAAAAGACTCAGGAAAAATTACTCTTCAACAATATAATGATATTTTTCACAGAAATTATAAAACAATGCTACAAGATGAAAAAGATGCAAGGCATTTTTCACTTTTAGGAGCGCAAAATGGCTGTTTAGGAGCTTTCAAAAAATTAGGATTTTTCTGGGAAAAAACATTTAAGTTCGAAGGTCCTATTACAATGGCTCAGTTAGCATACCCTTTTCATGAACCATTTGATGATAATTTTAATGAAATGGTTTTTACACCACCTTCCTACAATAACCAAAAAGATCAGCCACAAGTTTTAAGTGGGAATTAGAGATTTCTAATTACAAAGTGCTTGTTTATCTCTATCAAGCGTGTACAAATTCATGTATAACCATACAGCTCTTGTATGAGCATTATAGACTCTAGTATATTCCCTCTTTGCTGTAACAACCGCTGCACGTTCTTCTGCACGGGTGGGGTGAGATAAAACTGCTACAAGAATTTTCCCTTCTGGAACAGCAGGACGCTCTGTAAGATCTGGCTCACAATCTTCACGTCCTGTTGCTGAACCAATATAAGTGCCAAGCTGTCTAACTAGACTCACATTATTTAAATATACACCCATTACAATCTCCTAATTTAATATTCTTTAGAATAGCCTAAGAGAAAATATTAATCAATAAGAAAAATAAAAAGAATCTTAAAATTTTGAGTTTATTAGGTTAAATCTATTTAATAAACCTCAAGATTTGAATGAGATTGCCACGTCGATGCTTCGCATCTCCTCGCAATGACAAATTGTCCTAAAAAATACCTAGCATATCCTTAGCATCCTCAGATGCCATAATTTTTGGATCCCATTTAGGTGTCCAGATTAACTTAACCTCAGCATCTTCAATACCTGGTACTTCAAGTGCTTTTCCATGAACTGCTGCCATAATTTGTGGTCCCACAGGACATCCTGGGCTAGTTAATGTCATTTCAACAAAAGCTTTTTTTCCTTCATCTAAAAATTTAACGTCATAAATAAGTCCAAGATCCACTACACTAATATTCATTTCTGGGTCTTTAACTGGTCTAATCGCTTCTATTACTTCTTCTTTTGTAGGCATTTTTTTCTCCGTTATTGTTAATTTTTTTTCATTAGATGGGCATATGCAATATGCCCCTACAGCCCTATGAGATTTCCACGTGTTTGTGTCCAGCCATTGCTTCTTCCAATGTAGTCCATGGCAATAATGCACATTTAATTCTGACTGGAAATCTTTTAACACCCTCGAGAACCTCTAAATCGCCCTCTTCAACATCAATAGAGTGAGGCTTATTATGCATAGTTTCTTTTACATATGTTAAATATTTTTTTGCCTCATCAAGAGTTTTGCCCTTTAAGATATCAGCCAAAATAGAACCTGAAGCAGTACTTATAGAACAACCATGTCCTTCTAAATGGACCTTTTCAATTACATTATTTTTTATTTGAAGTCCTAACTTGACTTCATCTCCACACAATGGATTCAGTCCTTCTGCTTCAAGATCTACTCTTTCAAGAGGCTCTCTACCGCATGGATGACGATAATGCTCAAGAATTATTTCTTTATATAATTCATCTAATTGTGGTGTTGATCTATCCATAATCGCTGTTGTCATATTGTCCTCATTTTGGCAAAACAGTTTTTAATGTTTTGCATGCTCCAATTTCAAAATATTCTAACGCTTTCTTTAATACATTTATAAAAATATCAATTTCTTCTTTTGTATTATAAAAATAAAAGCTGGCTCTGCATGTAGATGACACACCAAGTTTTTTCATTAAAGGCTGTGCACAGTGATGCCCTGCTCTTATGGCTACACCATATTGATCTACTATCGTAGCTATGTCATGAGGATGAACTACTGGGTTAGAGAAGGTTATGAGACCGATACCCGAGCCGCGTCCTGCGTCCTGAGAGGAAGAATTCCCAGATCCCTGCTCGCAGCTCGCAGCTCGTGAATTATAAATCTTCAAGAATTCAAATTGCTTCATCTTATCAAGAGCATATAAAGTAAGCTCTTTTTCATATTCATAGATATTTTCAATTCCAATGTTTTCCAAATAATCAAGTGCAACACCAAATGCAATAACATCAGCGATATTAGGAGTACCAGCTTCAAATTTCCAAGGAACATCATTACAAGTAAAATCTTCAAAAGTTACTTTCCTAATCATTTCCCCACCACCCATATATGGTGGCATTTTTTCTAAAAGTTCTTTTTTACCTACTAATACACCAATACCTGTAGGTCCACACATTTTATGCGAAGAGAAAGCTATAAAATCAGCCCCTAAATTACTGAAATCAATCTTCATGTGGGGAGCGCTTTGAGCAGCATCTACAATCACAATAGCATTTACAGTTTTAGCAAGTTTTGAGATTTTCTTTATGTCATTAACTGTTCCTAAAACATTGGATTTCTGAGTTATAGAAACTATTTTTGTCTTTTTAGTAATCAATTTTTCAAGAGCTTCATAGTCTAATTCATACTTTTCTGTAATAGGAATAAATTTAATTGTTATTTTTTTTCTATCTCTCAATAAATACCAAGGAATAATATTTGCATGGTGCTCCATCTCAGAGATAATAACTTCATCCCCTTCTTTTAAAGATTCACCTAGGCAAAAAGCTAAAAGATTCATAGATTCAGTAGCATTTCTGGTAAAGATTACAGCATCTTCATCACTGGCATTTATAAACCTTGAGACTTTTTCTCTTACATTTTCATAAGCAACAGTGGCTTCTTCAGCCAACTTATGAACACCCCTATGAATATTTGCATTATAGTTTTCATAGTAATTAACAATGGAGTCAATAACACAATTAGGTTTTTGAGTAGTCGCTGCATTATCCAAATAAACAAGAAGCTTGTCATCCCAGATTTCTCTATTTAAAATCTTAAAATCTTTACGAATTTTCTTTACGTCAAACATAAATAACCTTTGCAAAACATTGCCACTCATCGGTGGGCAGGTTGCAACCTGCCCCTACGTTGCCTCTACCTCTATTTCATCGCCTACGACATTAACCTTAAATGTAGCGATTGGCGCTATGGCAGGCATGCGTGTGGCTTTTCCTGTCTTCACATCAAACCTGGCACCATGCCTAGGACATACTATCTGACAATTTTCCACAAGATCACATTCCCCTGAAACCAGCTCACCATCATCGTGAGAACAGACATCACTAACAGCAAAATACTCACCAGAGACATTACTTATAACTATTTTTTCATCTCCAAGAGTAAATGACTTTGCTTTACCTTCTTTAATTTCTGATTTTTTGATTTTAGTTTTTATCATAAAGTTTTCAACTTCTCTTCAATGCGAGACTTTACTTCTTCACGCAAAACTTCATCAGGAATCCTTGAAATGGTAGGCTCTAAGAATCCTTCTATAACCATTTTCTCTGCTTCTTTCTGAGACAATCCGCGTGACATCAAATAATAAATCTGATCTTTATCCACCTGCCCCATAGTAACTCCATGACTGCATCTTTCTACATCATTAGTAAGGATTTCAAGTTCAGGAATAGATTCTGCTTTTGCATCTTTAGATAAAAGAAGGTTTCTATTTTCCTGAATAGCACTGCATTTCAAAGCTTCATGAATAATTTTCAGATTTCCAGTATATGCTGACCTTGCTTTATCTTTAAGAGCTACTCTAAAATTTAAGCTAGATTTTGTAAAAGAAGCTTGATGGTCCAGAATAGTATGATGGTCAAAATGTTGTTTGTCATCACCTAAAACTATTCCATATGTATGTGAAGCTGCACTTTCTTCATTTAAGATATAACGTATGTCTGCCTTTGAGATTTTTCCACCCAAAGCAACCACTAGATTTGTAAGCTTAGAATTCTGCCCCAAAGAAGTTCTTTGGAATAAGTGGCTAATAGTTTGTTTCCCATTGAGATTAATATTTAAATAAGTTAATTCTGAATCTTTTCCTAAATATATCTCTGAAACAGTATTAATGAAGGCTTCACTATCTGAAGACAAATTTTCATCTATTAAATTTACGGAGGATCCTTCTTCTAAAATAATTAAAATTCTTCTTGCTTCAAAATCTCTCGGAAGTGAAGATTTAATAACAACAGGCTTTTCAACTTTTACTCCTTTTGGAATATATAAAAAATACCCTGTACTCCAGAGTGCTTCATTTAAAAGATTTATTTTATTTAATTCCTTCGAAGCCAATCTATCAAAGTAATTAGCCAAAAGATTACTTTTCTCTTTCATTGCAGAATTTATTTCAAGTAAAACTACACCTTTTTTTAAAGCTTCCTCAGTTAAAGGAAGTTCAATTTTTGATTCACCCAACTTTAACCCATTTAACTCAGGTAAAAAAATAGAAGGATCAGTATATTTCCACAGATGTGAAACCCGATCAGGAGCAGAAGCCACCTTATAAGAATCATTAGCAGCTCTTCTTTTATCAAGAAGCCATTGAGGTTCATTAATTTTCTCTTTTAATTGAGTCATATTAGCCTATAGACCCTTCCATTTCCATTTCTATAAGTCTGTTTAATTCCACTGCATATTCCATAGGAAGCTCTTTAACAAAAGGCTCCATAAAACCATTTACTATCATTAATTTTGCCTGGTCTTCTGAAAGTCCACGGCTCATAAGATAAAAAAGCTTTTCATCTTCTATCTTACTTACAGTAGCTTCATGTTCTATACGAACATCTTTCTCATCAATTTCCATAGTAGGATACGTATCAGAACGAGAATGTTCATCCAGCATAAGTGCATCACACTTAATAGTAGACTTTACATTTGTAGCACCTTTGTGAACCTTTATAAGACCACGGTAACTAGCTCTACCACCACTTTTTGAAATAGATTTAGATGTAATCACAGATGTAGTATTAGGAGCAGCATGAATTATTTTTGCTCCAGCATCCTGATGCTGATCATTTCCACTAGCCATAGCTACTGAAAGAACTTCGCCATGTGCTCTTTCGCCCACTAAATAAATAGCAGGATATTTCATAGTTAATTTCGAACCAAGATTTCCATCAACCCATTCAACCACTGCATCTTCATGAGCAACAGATCTTTTAGTTACAAGATTAAAAACATTCTTTGACCAATTCTGGATAGTGGTATATCTGATTTTTGCACCCTTTAAAGCAATCAATTCAACAACTGCTGAGTGTAAAGAATCTGAACTATATGTAGGTGCTGTACATCCTTCTATATAATGAACAGAGCTTCCTTCATCAGCAATAATAAGTGTTCTTTCAAACTGCCCCATATTTTCTGTATTGATTCTGAAATATGCCTGAAGTGGGATTTCTACTTTTACATTTTTAGGTACATAAATAAATGAACCACCTGACCAGACAGCGCTGTTTAATGCAGCAAATTTATTGTCTTCAGAAGGAATAATAGTAGAGAAGTATTTTTTTACAATTTCTGACTGCTCACGAAGAGCTGTATCCATATCAAGGAAAATAACTCCTAATTTTTCAAGATCTTCACGGATAGAGTGATAAACAACTTCAGATTCATACTGTGCTGAGACCCCAGCCAAGAATTTTCTTTCTGCTTCAGGAATTCCCAATCTGTCAAAAGTGTTTTTAATTTCAGCAGGAACTTCTTCCCAGGTTTTACCTTGTTTATCTGCAGATTTTACATAGTAGAAAATATTATCAAAATCAATTTCACTTAAAAGCTGTGTGCTTCCCCATTTTGGCATAGGTTTTTTAAGAAAGATTTCAAGAGATTTCAAACGAAACTCTGTCATCCAGGCAGGCTCTTTTTTCATCTTAGAAATACTTAAAACTATTTCTTTAGTTAATCCACGCCCAGATTTAAAAGCATAGTTTTCTTCTGAATCATGAAAGCCATACTTGTAATCGTCATTTAATTCTGTTGCCATTTATTGCTCCTGTTGAGACTTGCCATGGCAAGTCTTTACCCTCTTCTATACCGAAGATACCTCTCTATCCGTCAACCAATCATATCCACGTTTTTCTAACTCTAATGCAAGTTCAGGACCACCTGACTCTACAACTTTTCCTTCTGAAACTACATGTACAAACTGAGGTTTAACATGATCAAGAATTCTTTGATAGTGAGTAATTAAGATTAAACTCATTTCAGGATTTGTTTCCTTAAATTTATTTATGCTAGTAGTTACTAACTTAAGTGAATCAATATCAAGTCCTGAATCAGGTTCATCTAATATTGCAAGCTTTGGTTCAAGAAGTGCCATCTGAAGAATTTCCATTCTCTTTTTCTCACCACCTGAAAATCCTTCATTTACATATCTTGTGGCAAATGCATGATCAATTTCTAAATCATCCATTTTTTCATATAGAAGTTTTCTGAAATCCTTAGGGGAAACTGTTTCACCCTTAATTGCTTTTATAGCTTGTCTTAAAAAATTAGCGACTGTAACGCCTGGAATACTAAGTGGATATTGAAATCCTAAAAATAAACCTAGTTTTGCTCTTTCATTTGTTTTTAATTCATTTATTACCTGACCATTAAAAACTATATTTCCTTTTGAAACTTTATATGCTGGATGCCCCATAATAGTATTAGAGAATGTGCTTTTTCCAGATCCATTTCTTCCCATAATTGCATGGATTTCGCCCTTTTCAATTTTTAAATCAACACCATGAAGGATTTCTTTTCCATCAATTTCTGCATGTAAATTTTCAATTTTTAATAACTCTGACATTTTTAATTTCCTCTTCTTATCTCGGCTAGATTTGCAAATCTAGCCTTCACATTATACTTGACTTTTTTTTCAACTTTTCCGACATTTATATTTTTTTTAGAGACGTTGTATACAACGTCTTTACAACGTATCTTTTATAGATTTAGAATTAACTCCTTTTTTAGATATTTACTTAATAAATCTTCTTTTTTAAGCAAATCCTCCAATGTAACTTGTTTTAACAATGCAAATAAAATATGTGACACAGAAAACCAAACAGACCTAATAGAACAACAATCAATATGAACACATTTATCATCGTTTCCAGGAAATTGCTCGCATGAGTTTACTTCAAACAACTCCCCACTTAACACTTTTATTACTTCATCTAATTTAATTTCTGATGGTAATCGAGATAATTTATAACCACCACTTTTTCCACGGACACTTTCTATCAAGTTTGCATTGCGCAAAATGCTTAAAAGCTTAGCTGCATAGTCAGTAGTCATATGCTCAGCTTTTGCAATGCCTTCTAATGAAGCTAACTCATTTTTAACAGTTAGCTGTGCTACTTGAAGCAAGCATCTTAATCCGTATTCTTCTTGTGAGGTTATTTTCATTTATTTGTTTAAGTTCAGACAAGCTGAACCTTCCTTTGGTCAAGCCTCTCACTTGATCGGATTTACCGAATAAATCGGACAAATCCTTTTATTGTCAATGCAAAATTATTTTTATATCTCCTCAGCATGGCACGTGCTTTCGCCTATCAATATTATACCCCTAATCTTGACTAAAAAGTCAAGATTAGCCAAAGTGGGGTATAATAATGAATATATAGGAAGATTCAAGCATATATCACACCTATAAGTAAGACGAATTCAAGGATTAATTTCATGGAAACTAAACAACAAAAAATTGTAAATTTAACAGATTCTGCTAGAAAACAATTAGCTAATCTTATTAAAGAAGAAGCTAATTATCCTGATGGAGTAAGAATCGGCCTATCAGCTGGGGGTTGCTCTGGACTTTCTTATATTCTTGATTTTGGTAAAACCTTAGAAAATGATTACATAGATGAATATGAAGGAATTAAAGTTTTAATCGATCCAAAAAGCGCTCTATATATAACGGGCTTAAACCTTGATTACCAAGGTGGATTAAATGGAAGAGGCTTTGTTTTTGAAAATCCAAATGCTAGTAAAAGCTGTGGATGTGGCACTTCTTTTTCTGTAGGTGATAAAGATATAGTATTAGAGTTTGCTGGAAAATCTGCTAAAAATGTTTGCCCATCGGAGAACAAGGGCTAATAAGGCATGTAAGGACTATAAGGCATATAAGGCTTATATGGAATTCTATATTTCATTATCTGCCATATTAGCCTTATCAGCCTTATCAGCCTTATCAGCCCTATAAGCCATATGTGCCTTGCCTTGCAACAATATACAAATTAAATCAGTCTAAGTTAGTGCTATCCCTATGAGCACTAAGAATAAAAAAACTATAAGTATACTCTTGTTATTGATAATACTGTTATTTGATTCAAGTTTTTTAAAGACTTTTCCTAATAATCTTACAAATCTCAATAATAGGAATTATGAAGCAATAGTTTTGGGAAATTTAATTAAGAAGAAGGTCTTTAAAAGAGGAGATTTTTATTTAACACAATATAAATTTAAACCAAAAAAATGGTTTTATAAAAAAGAAAAGGTTGCACAGAAAAAATATTTGAAAATAAATGTTTTTGGTGCTGATTTAGAGAAAGAAGGGCTTCTGATAAAAGCATCTACAACTCCTGACCATATGCCACTAAATGAAGATGTGATTTTATTCCTGGAAGAAACAATGTCAAAGAAAAAAAATCTTTTTACAATCTCAAGAGACGGGATAATTTCTGGTGATAGTGTATGCAAATTTAAATGGGAGAAGAAATGAAAAAAGCAATAGTATCAGCAGTAACAATAATATCTTTAATGTTACAAATGCCCTACGGTATGGCATTTACAAGAATTACTGATTTAGTTATCAATGGAGGGTCTTTTGATCCAGCAAACCTCGACACTATAAGAAATGGTAAAAAAGGCAAAAATCGTACTTTAAAAAATCAAGAGGTTTTTACAGAAGAATCTTCCGGCACTAGCTCTACTAGTGGAGGAACAACTCAGAAAAAACCTAAAGTAGCTAAACCGCAAACTGTAAAAGCATTTCAAGCAAAGCCTAAAGAGATTCAATTCGAAATAGATAACTCCACCCTACTTGTAAAAAGTACTGGTGATGTTCAACTACCTATTACAAGCTCAGCATTTTACAATGCTGTCCAAGAATCTATAGATCTTTGGAATGGTGTAGAGTTTGCAGATATGAAAATCTTATCTCCCAAATTTACTACTTCTATGATGAATCCTAACGATGGTTTAAATCTAATATCTGCAAAAACTGATATACCACCAGAAGGATTTAGTGGTGGGGCTTTAGGTAGCAGAGTTTTTACCGTGACCTCTATTGCAAAAACTAATAGTGTAGTTTTTAATGGTGAAACAATTATGGTAAAGCCTGGGACTTTGTTAGATGTAGACACTATTTTTGATCCATCTAATAATCCTTGTTCTGTCTTTTTTACCACAACTGGAGATATAAAAATTGGTGGGGACCCTCAAGCTCCAATTGGAGAAGGTGGTGTTGATAATATCCTGGCAGAAAAAACTTGTGACAATAAGGTTTCGGGAAACGATGTAACTAATAGTGCAACAATAGCTTTAGGTAGACTTTTAGGTTTAGACACTTCTGCACTAGTCAGTTCTGCAACAGCAGAAGTAGGATTAAATATGCTTAGATACGCTCTAACTCCTGATGATGAAATAGGACTAGCAAATATTTACCCAAAGGTTTCAAAGCTAAAAGAGAGAGGAAAATTCTCAGGAAAGGTAACTTTAAATAAATCACCAGTTTTAGGTGCTCATGTAGTGTTAGAAAACAAAGACACTGGCGAAGTAACAGCAGGTACAATAACAGATATAAATGGTAGTTTTGAAATAATAAACATCCCTCAAGGAGATTACATAGCTTATGCAGAACCTTTAGATGGTGCAATCAGAGCTAAGAAATTTGACCCACAATCTTTTTTCCCAAGGAATGCAGACCTAAACTTTACGACAGGAGTTGCTGATAAAGTAGTATCGATTAATGCGGGGAAAGAGACAAGAGTAATAATTCCTGTAAGAGAAACCACTGGAAGTGCTTTTAATATTAACCCTAAAATGTTCTCTCTCTTCACTACGAAAGAAGTTGATGATATAGGTGGACATGCTGTATCGCCTATATCAATAAGTCCTGGAGAAACAATTACTGATTTAGAATTCTGGGGAATAAATCTAGATGATGGATTTGGTACTCTAACCGTTAGTGGAGAAGGTTGTACAGTAAATAATGTGGCAAATAAAAGTGTAAGGATTTCTGACGAGCGCGAATGTGCAGACTGTGAAGATCCTGTAGATGAGGAACCTGCAGATGGTATACCTGACGGTCCTCCATGTAATAGAAATTTAGAGCTTTGTTCTGCAAGTCAAGAAGTTGTAAAACAGGCAGATGAATTGCCTGGAATAACTGCAGATATCACTTGTGCTGCAGATGCATTACCAGGACCAAGAAATATAATTTACACAGCAGACAAATTAGATGCAGAGAATCCAAACTTCGGATTAAGAGATCAAATTAGTGGTGGGCTAATAGTTAGAGAATAATATTTCTATTCTATACTTCCAGTTAAACTATCAAATATTCCTTCCAGGGTTTCACCCTCTGGAACGTATTGATCTAGATTAATTGGGTTGAATGGACATTTAGTAAACTTTGCAAGCAAGACTAAAGTATTAGGCTCTTGCTGAGATTGAAATAATGATCTGTTTTTACGAGAACTTAAAACCTCTACGGTACCATTTGCTCTAGTTAAGGTGATTTCAGGATCATAAAAAGTGATTTTCTCAAAGCCTGTAAGTGCAACACCCATAGAATCTCTTATACCTTTCTTAAGAACTAAATGTGCATCTGCATCTAAACTTTCAGCACTTACATTTAAAATATCTCCATTGGGTAATTTTTTCTTGGCTGTATATGTGGCTTGGATTTTTTTACTTTTAATATTTCCTCTTAATGAAGAAAGGATTTCACTGGATGTAACATTTGCAAAATTATAAAGATTTTGCTCGTCTATTTCAGGAGGAGTAGAAGTAGTTAAAATTCTAAAAAATGCTATTCCGTTTTCTTTATCATGAGTAATTTCGCCCCATCTAGATCTTGCTATATTACTATTCAAAGAACTAAGATAACCAGAAACACTTGGGATATTTGTATATATTTTAAAGTCTAATCTTCCTACATGTCCTAGTGGATTAGAACCAGCAAGAGAATCAATGAAATCATTCAAGGGCTCCCCTGAAGTTTCAAAAACTGTATCTGGAGTAGCAGGCGGACCAGAGGTGTCCTGAGCTATAGCACTATTAATCATAATAGAATTTAACAAAGAAATACTAAGTGATAAAAAAATAATAGAAAAAAGATTTTTTTTAATCATAATAAATCCGTAAACTTTTAACCCTTTTATATTTATACCAATCTTTAATAAAAAAAATCGTCTTGCTGGAACACGTAAAGGGGTAATTCTAGGTTGTTTAGATTAGTAGCAATAACCCACAAACAAAAAATTAGTGTTTTTAAAATTTAAACTTAACTTTTAATGGGGACATCCCAACATACAAAGAAAACGCTAGAACAAAAACCCCATGTTTTTAAGATATAACCTATGTTACGGGGCAAGCCCTATATACATCAATTGCTGGATACCCCAATGATTTCCATATAAAACATCGTAGTTTACAAGTGAAATGAAAAGAGCTTGGACAAGGGTAAGTGAGTATACAGGGGAGTAAAAATTAAGGTTTGTCTTATTTTCAAAATGATTAGTAAAATAAAAATATCACTTATCAATTACGTAAGTGTGGCATTCCAGGCCATAATTATTATTGCTTTAATTTCACCAATTGCTTATTCATGCAAAGCTGAAACAGTAGGCTTCATAGAGAACTGTACAAACAATAAATGTTTATCAAAACCAAATAATATAACGGTTTCAAGCGATGGAAACCATCTACTAACAATTGATTCATCAGAAAATCCATATATTAGAAAAATTAAAATTACTGCTGGTGGTTTTACCGAAGATGGAATCATACCATTAAACATTTCAAATACAAACTCTACAGAATTTGAAATTGACATTAGCGAAGATAATAAAAAAGCATTAGTATATGGCAAGCCTGATGGTCAAAGCGGAATTCTTATAATTGTTGATTTAGTCACAAATACTACAAAATCTTTAAATTGCTTAAACTCAGACAGCCCACTCCCTAACTCTATTGCATTCATTGATAGCGAAGGTAAAAAAATAATTGCAGGAAATAGCAACGCCTCTCAAGGAAAACTTTTTATAGTTAACACAGTTAACGATCAAATAGAAAAAACAATCAATATCAAAGATACTCCTAATTCAGTAAAAGTTTCCCCTAAATACAAACATGCAATAATCACATACAGAGGTATAAACAATCAAACTGCAACAGTATACGATCTAGAAACTGAAGGTTCCAAAGACTTTGAAACACCACCAGATATATTTTTCCTAGTACATAATTTCCTTTTTTCTAACAGCTTTAATTTATTAGGTACAAAAACAGTTATTTCTTCAATAGGCGGAAATCATGTTCTACATTTATTAGATTTAAAAAACAAAAAGATGATTGTAAAGATTCTAAATCCAAATTCAGATGGGCTTACTTTATCTGCAATTTATCCTGATGGAAGTACAGTTATTTCTGCAGGTATCAACAACACCAACCCAGTCACTATAAAAGTATACAAAACAGATGTAAGTAATCCATTGTCCCCAAGTATTCTAAAAACTATAACTATCAATGACAGTACCTCTATCATTGATTTAGATATTTCTACTGACCAGCAAAAACTTTTTATTCTTACACTAAAAAACTCAAATAAAGTTTTAAAGGTATTTTCACTAAAAGATTTGACTCTCATAAATGAATATACTGTTTCAGCAAATAAGTTAAATACAAAACTAATAATTTCCCCCGATTCAAAGTATGGAGCGATACCACTACCCAAGTCTAATTCCAACTAATAGAAGAACTACAAAAGGAGTAGAGAAAGAAAAGTGAGAGGAAAACCTAAAAAGTTAATTAAGCCACTACTAAGTTTATTCTTAGTAGTTTTGCTTAATATTCCTACAGCTTCCTTATTAGGATTTAACTTTTTTAATCTTTTTGTTATTCCAGGCTTTAGTTTTCATGCAGCTCATGCTTCAGTCAACTTAGATCTTATAGTTAGAAATGGTAGTCCTGCAGAAAATTCAACATCAACATTTACAGCAACCCCAGGAACAAGAATAAAATATACAATTAAAGCTATTGATAATGGCTCAGCTAATGCAAATAACATCATGCTAACATTTCCATTTCCTTCATCTTCATGGACATGGAGTGGACTTCCTGTTAGATCAGATAATACAGTTACTTGTAGCCCTTCAGGTACCACTGTCGTATGTAGTACTTTTAGCAGAACTGCTATGGGAAATGGATTAGATCTAGACTTTAACTTTGATATTCCTGCTAATTTTGCTTGTAGCACAAGTGCTCTCTCAACTACAGTAAAAGCAACTTTCAATTCAAATGAATCAAGCACTGCATCAATTATGACTAATTTTAATTGCCCAGTAGCTACACCAACAATCTCTTCCTTTACACCTGCTTCTGGTGCAATGGGTGCTAATGTTCTTATTAATGGAACCAATCTCACCGGTGCTACCTCAGTTACTATCGGTGGTACAGCT
>JAGVKQ010000029.1 GCA_020050435.1 Candidatus Caenarcanales bacterium | reverse complement strand
GGAGAAATATTTAATAGCTATGATAAAAGACAGAAGATTAGAAGAGTGTTTTACTTGTAAAGATGGTAGTGGACTAATATGTGAGGCTTTAGCAATTCTAGAAGGAAGAGGATATGAAAACCCCCTACATTTAGAACTTATGGAAACAAATGATGCTAGAGTGATATTAGCTGAATTACAATTTTAGAATAAAATTAATAAGACATTGATTTATATATTTAATAAACTATTTGCAAGGAGTAGGAGAAATAAAATTCATTAGTTTCTCTATATCGCTACAGAGCTTTCTAAAGTTTTCAAAATTCAATGTCTGAGGTCCATCAGATAATGCTTTTTCTGGATCAGGGTGTACTTCTACTATTAGCCCCTGAGCTCCTGCCACTAGTGATGCTAATGCTAAAGGTGAAACTAAGTTCCACTTACCTGTAGCATGACTAGGATCAAATATTACCGGTAAATGTGAAAGCCTTCTAATAAGTGGTATAGCAGCTATGTCAGCAACATTTCTAGTATATTTAGAGTCAAAGGTTCTAATACCTCTTTCACACATAATTACCTGAGTGTTTCCTTTATCCATAATTCTTTCAGCAGCTAATAACCATTCATCTATAGTGGCTGAAAGTCCTCTTTTTAAAAGAATAGGGTTTTTAACTCTCCCCAATTCATTTAGAAGGGTAAAGTTCTGCATATTTCTAGCACCGATTTGAATAATATCTGTAAACTCAGCAACCATGTCTAAATCTCTAGCATCCATTAGCTCTGTAATAACTGCAAGTCCAGTTTCTTTTCTAGCTACATCTAAATATTCAAGTCCTAATTTTCCTAATCCTTCAAACATTCTAGGACCAGTTCTAGGTTTAAAAGCACCACCACGAATAATTTTAGCTCCACACTCTTTAGCTACTTTTGCAATCGCTATAAGATTTTCTTGGTTTTCTACACTGCATGGACCAGCTATCATTACTGGGGGATTATTTCCACCAATTTTTATATTTCCTTTAACAGTAACTACTGTGTCCGTATGCTGACTATCTCTACTCGCTAGCTTAAAGGGTACTTGGATTCTTTGTACTGTTCTAACACCATCTATGGCTTCAAACTGTTCTGTAGAATATTTATTTGTTTCACCGATGGCTGCTATAACAGTCTGAACTACACCTTTATTTACGATGGTTTTTAATTCTAAATTATGAGCAAATTCTACTACATGCTGTATTTGTGAATCTGACGCTCCTGGCTCCATTATAATAATCATTTAATACCTAACCTTTTCTAAGGACAATAATAATACTATGAATTAAAAAATAAAAAAGTACTTTATTGAATACAATTGAATACATCATAAGACAAATAACATTAATACTCATTTAATACTGAATTTGCTTTATCCTATTAAATTTACATTATTATGCATGACTAAAATCAACATTTATGGGCACAGAAATAGTAAGAATCGGGTTCCTATTCTGTGCCTGAGAAGCTGGTGTCGGTTGGTGAGTACTTAATAAACCCGCCCTTGAGTTTTGAATATCTCGTGCAAGTTGTCTACTCTCTTGAAGAGTCATGGGATTTCTATTTGCCCTAGGTGTGCGATCTGCTGCTGTAACGTTCATAGGTTCTTATGATATCACTTAAAATAAATATTATAACTATATTTAAAAAAAATTTAATTATTGCATATGTCTAACATATATAGGCAATACATTCATTGTTCATTTATTATTAGTTAGGCAGTTATTGCTGGGCAGTACTTTGTCCAGGAAATGGTATTGTATCTCTCTGATGTTTAGGTCTAACTTTTGTAGATTTCCCAACGTCAATTAATAGTTTCATCCGACTGAAGTGACTATCGATCCATTTACTTTTATCTCTAGATCCCAATAGTTCACTTACTGAGGTAGTTAACCTACCAACAGGTTTAAAGGTTGAATTGTTTTCACCAGAATATTTTGCCAAAAATATAATATCGAATTTTTGGTTAGCTATATTAGTAACAGCAATATTTTCACGCACAGGTGAAACCCTAAACCCACATATAACTTTATTACCAGTCTCATCGATGAGACTATACATATCATTAGGTAAATGTGTGGTTTCTAAATATGGCTTACCATCTGGGAAAAGCCTTCTTTCCAAAAGATAATACTTTTTAAGGATACCTAAGCTATCTGAATTTGGTTCTTCATCTGAAAGCGTCATTATCACAGTGTTCATAAACTTATTAAAGGTATATTGAGCAGCACATTCAGGATCCTCATCCTTCAGCATTTCAAATCTGTTTTTAACAGACTTTATAAAACTAACAATTGTTGCGTCTTTATCTCCATCAGATAATGGTTTTGAAAAAGAATCTATTACTTTAGGCTTAACTCCATCTGCAAATAATCCAATAATTATATGTGGTAGAAATGCTGCAACAGCTGACACGACAGGAACAAAGAGCTGCTTAGTTTTTCCAAACCAATCTTCAGTTATAAAATTATTCCATTTAGATAAAAGATTTCCCGCAGTCACGAGAAACATAACTGAAGAAAAAGTAGAAATGATATTTGCAGGTGATTTTACTAAGTTTTTAGCTACAGCAGACATACCTTGCGAAGTACTCCTGTCTACAAGAGTAGTACGTAAAGTATGTGCAAACTTTTTCATGCCTGTTGGCTTGCTTAGACTAACTGCACCAGCTTCCATAATTTCCCTAATTTGAATTAATATAATTTACTACTACAATATAATTTGACTTTATATTATAAACATTTTAGCTATATAAGATAAAAATAGCTAGTAATTACATGATTATATTTCTGTAATCTATCTATAAATTCCTAGAAATTATAAGACTATTTAATACATATAAAAGTTTAACTTTTTCTTTATATTGTATACAAAATAAAATCAAGGAAAGATAAGACTTTTGTACTGGGAGGACAAGGGAAGACCATCTAGACTATAGGACTATGGAGACCATAGCGTTTCACAAATATGGTTATAGTCCCATTGTCTTATAGTCTTTTCAAAGAATAGGGCAGATAAGGCTTATGAGGCAGCAAATGAAAAATGTTTTGAGGGGGTCAAGCCATTCGAATTTTTTCTGCTAATAGGCTATTTTTAATTGCAATTGTTCTTGGTGTATTTAGATTTAAAACTCCATCGATATCTCTTTTTAATTCAACATCATTAGTCAAACTTTTAATCAAACCAGCTAAAGATTCTGGATCGCGAATTCTATCTTCTAAAGCTTCAATTAGTGGACCATTAATGGTTTCAATTTGACTAACTCTTTCGGATTCTAAAGTACCCGTACTTGTTTTTAGGCTTTCACTATGTGTACATTTATGTATTTCTGAAATTAGAAGCTCTCCTAGTTTGGTGATTTTTCCATTTGCTTCACCTTGCTGAGGTGATGAAGCTGGATATCTCAGAATTACATCAACAACTGAATCAAGTGTTAGTTTTTTACTCTGACCAGGTAATTTCTCCATAATAATTTGCTTAAGATAACCTGGTGCGATTTCTTCAAAAACAATACTTTGAGTTAGTTTAGTCTTCATTTCATCTAAAACTACACGAACCTTATCTAACTGTGCTTCTTGTGGAAAGTCACCACTAAAGGTATTACTATAGATCTCCCTTGCTTGCTCTGCAGACCAACTTGGACTCATCTCACAGTTGGCTACTGCATTTTTAAACTTGCTGGTAATTACTTTAGAGATTTGTGCACCTAAATTTTCTGGAGCTAGCGAATTGACTCCTTCTAAGAATTGAGAATCAAATAAATCTGGAGAAGTAGCAGCTAATTGTTTCAAATATACACCTATAACTTCTGCTTTGGCTCTAGCGTCGGATGGTTTAATTTCAGCATAGATTTCTTGCATTCTTCCTAAGAACTTTTCTGCATTCCCATTCGCAACGGTATCACTTTCTTGCTTTTTAGATGTATCAATACCACACATTTCATACATATCTAAATTACTAGTTAAAAAGACATCATTATTTTTATTCTCCAAGAACTTTGAAAAAGAACCGAAAACAGCATCTAACAACTCTGTTTGAGGTCTACCTTTTCCATCTTTTGCTAATGCCATAAGCTGATCAAATTCATCCAATATAAGTACTAATCGCTTTGGTGGATTAGAATTTCTTGCATCTTCAAATTTTTTCCCTAGTCTTAGCACTATTCCTTCAAGCAAATCTACTCCTGAAGCACCTGAACTTAAAAGCTCACGTACTGATTCACCACCTATAGCTGATGCCAATTTTTTATACTGCTCCATCTCAGGATTAGGATCAGAGATCATTTCTAATAGTTTATGTCCTTCTATCTTTATAACTTCTACATCCCTCTTCCCTTCTGTGCCAACAGGTTTCGCATCTTCATGTGCTACTATCATTCCTGTAATAAGCTCTGCTAAAGCTGTTTTACCTGTACGTTTTTTCCCTACAAAAAATCCCTGTTTTGGCTTATCGAAGTCAGTGAAATATTTTCTGTCATCAGCAAGAGCAATTTCAGTCTCTTTAGGATATCTTAAAGGTGACAAATTTCTATCAGATAACAAAGGTAACTTTGTTTTATCTACAGGTTCCATAACACCATCTAAAATTTCTTTTCCTTCCATAATCAATTTTTCATTTCGGGTAAAGAGGGTATCTCTAGGAATACCTTTTACTGTAGAATAAATAGATGCTATTATTCCTCCAATACCTAATGCACTAGAAATCATTGCAACGAAACCTAATCCTTTAGGAGCATTTTCACCTGCCGAAACAGAGATCTTTCCTGTTATAACAGAAACAATATTTAACCCAATGCCTCCAAGAATTCCCCAAGTAAGCATATGCTTTTTAATAAAGCCCCAAACACCTTTTTCTTCTGTTTCTACATTCCAAACTTTTTTAGCACCACAAACAGAGCCACCAGCAAATCCAAGTGATTTTTTAATTATAGGCATCTCCCCATACTCAGAAATTGCTCCAAGTAAAGCTTTTGGATCTTTTAATGCACCGATAGCTCCAGGAATCATATGATTATTCTTTCCTTCTTCTTAACCCGACATTAACTTATTTCTTCGCTATAAGTCAATAGTTACAAAGGGTAGAAAGATAAAAATTTGATAAAGAATAGGACAGAAGGACTAGAAAAGGACCATCGAGGACTGGAAAAAGACCATAAATAACAAGGAAATGACGACAAAGGAACAGGAAAGAATATGGAGACAATCACGCCCATATAGTCCTTTTATTGTCCCTATTTGCCTTATAGTCCTAAATTGTCCTTTGCAGCCCTAGGTTCTCTCTCTTCTTCCTTCTTACCAAACTTAAAATAAACGATACATGTAGCAATCATCACATTAAAAAAAAGGAAAAGTTCAAGCAATATCAGTGGATCATTCATAATTTTTATCCTCATTCATATAAATGCCTCTATTTAAAACAATTATACCAATATAAAGAAGAACCAATGAGAGTAAACAGAAAATGAAGAATTTAAGATTTATATCCTCATATGTATAATCTGGAATATTTAAAATAATTTTACCGAGAGGCGTTATTAGAGAGAATCCCACGATTTTCAACAATTCAGCCTTATATTTATTTCCATCAGTTGTCATAGAAACAATGTAGCAAAAAGTATTAAAAAAGCTTGTAACCCTCGGTTACATTTATGAGGTTTAATATTTGTTTAATAGTCTCTGTTTCCACGCTAGAATCTATTAGAGATGAAAAAATACATAAACTTCATAAAATTTGAACACTCTATATTTGCTCTTCCATTTGCATTCTCTGGTGCATTATTGGTTAAGGATAAAGGACTACCAGAAGCATTAACTATCTTATGGATTGTTTTAGCTATGGTCGGTGGACGTTCATTTGCTATGGCTATAAATAGAATTCTTGATAAAGAAATAGATTCTAAAAATCCCAGAACTAAAAATCGTGAAATCCCTAGTGGAGAAATCACTAACAATCAAGCAATTATTTTTTCTATAATTTCATTGATCACTTTTATTTATGCTGCATTACAGCTTCCTAAAATTTGTTTATATCTTTTACCTATTGCTGTTATCTGGTTTTTCATTTACCCACTCACTAAAAAGTTTACGTATCTGGCACACATATGGCTGGGAATAGCGTTAGGCGGGTCAGTTTTAGGTGGATTCATTGCAACGGGTGGTGAAGTAACTTCACAATTACCATACATCCTAGGCAGTGCTGTAGCCTTCTGGGTAGCTGGCTTTGACATTATATATGCCTGCCAGGATTATGATTTTGATAAAAAGAATAATTTAAAAAGTATCCCTTCAGTATTTGGAGTAAAAAAAGCACTTTTAATATCAAGAGTTTTTCATATTTTTACTTTTTTACTTCTACTGATTCTAGGAATTTCCATCAATGCTTCTTTTATATATTATTTAGGTGTTGTATTTGTTTTAGGAATGTTAATGTACGAGCAAAGTCTTGTTAAAGAAAACGACTTAAGCAAAGTAGATTTAGCGTTTTTTACACTAAATGGCTGGGTAAGTGTAGGATTTTTTGTTTTTTTACTGATAGAAAAGTTCTTTTAATCGTATAATATAAAACATGTCAAAAGTATTTATTACAGGAGCTACTGGATTTATAGGTGGAAATCTTGTTACTGGACTTTTAAAAAGAGGCTTTGAAGTAAAAATATTAGCCAGAAGCCAAAAACTAATAGACTTACATCCTTGGAAAAATAAAGTAGAAGTTATTTTTGGAGATATAAATAAACCTGAGACTTTTGAAGATAAAGTAAAAGACTGTGAAATCTTTATTCATGATGCAGCTGTAATTTCTTTTTGGAACAGACAGTGGGATAAAATTCATAAAGTAAATGTAATCGGCACTAGGAATGTAGTGAATGCAGCATTAAAAGCTAATTGTAAAAGATTTATTCAAATCAGCTCTGTAGCAGCCATTGGATATGGAGAAAACGGTGAGGCTGTAAATGAAGATATAAAATACAACTGGAACAATTTAAATCCAAAAATTGTTTATATGGAAACTAAACATGAAGCAGAACTTGAAGTATATGAAGGAATAAAAAAAGGCTTAAACGCAGTAATGGTAAACCCTGCAAACGTTTGGGGGGTCGGCGATATTAGAGGCAGAAGAGTACCAGTTTTAAAAGTTGCAAAGCTGGGACTTCCATTTTACGTAGATGCTGGCACTAATTTTGTAGATGTAGAAGCAGTATGTGAGGCGACTTTAAACGCTATAGAAATTGGCAAAGCAGGAGAAAGATTTATTTTAGGTGGAGAAAATCTAGAGGTAAAAGAGTTCATAGGAATTTTAGCCGATGAACTTGGTTTCAGAAAACCCTTTATAAGAATAGGAAAAACACCTATAGTAGCTTATACATATCTTCAAGAAGCTTTAGCTTGTATACTTCCGATTAAACCAAAACCTTCTTTTTCACAGATAAATTTACTTGGTCCAAGGATTTACTATGATAGCTCTAAAGCCATAAGAGAATTAAAGATGCCAGTGATTCCATTTAAGGAAACCATTAAAAAATCGATAGCGTTTTATAAAGAGAATGGTTTACTCTAGCAATTCGTCATTGCGAGGAGTATAACGACTAAGCAATCTCATACTAATATACCGCTTGCAAGGTCACCTCATAAACAATATTGCAAAGTGAGATTGCTTCGTCGGTTTTTACAAACCTCCTCGCAATGACACCGTCCTGGATTCCCGCTTTCGCGGGAATGACAATCAGTTACGACTTTCCTTCACACTTGTGAATCTTAACAAAATTACTTTCACCACGATCTGCAATCGGCAATCCACCAGTAACGATTATTAAATCACCCGGATGCACTACATTTTTTTCTAAAAGAGATTTTTCCACAAGATCCATCATGGCTTCAGTGTCAAATACATCAGTTAATAAAAGAGGTGTAATCCCCCAGAATAAGCTTAACTGCCCACTTATAATTTCATTTTGAGTGAGTGCAATAACCTTTACGGGTGGTCTTTGTTTTGAAATAAGAATAGCTGTCTTCCCTGAAAGAGTAAAAGATGCAATAGCAGTAGCTTTAACCCTTTCTGCCAGTTCACATGCAGTCCTTGCAAGATTTTCTTGGACTGATACAGCGTCATGCCTAACCCTTGGAGCGACAGATTCCGCTTCTAGAGCTATCTTATGCATAGTTTCCACTGCAAGAATAGGAAATTTTCCAGAGGCTGTTTCACCAGATAACATAATGGCATCAGTACCATCAAATATTGCATTAGCCACATCTGTAACTTCTGCTCTAGTTGGTCTTGGAGAGCTAATCATGGACTCAAGCATTTGAGTAGCAGTAATAACTAAAACATTTGCATCATTTGCTTTTTGGATAATTTTCTTCTGTAGGGCAGGTAATTTTTCATAAGCTATTTCTACACCTAAATCACCCCTAGCCACCATAATTCCATCTGACACTTTTAATATTGCATCTAACTCATCTAATGCCTGTGGCTTCTCAATCTTTGCAATGATTTTAACCATAGATTCTTTTGGAATATATGACTTTATAAGCTTAATATCATCTGCTGATCGAACAAAAGAAAGAGCAATTAAAGAAACTTTATTTTCCAGACCATGCTTTAAATCTATCAAGTCTTTTTCAGTCAATGCATCAATATTTCTTAAATGCGAGTCTGGGAAATTAACCCCCTTGCCATTTTTTAAAGCTCCACCAAAAACGACTTCGCATTCTATATTATTTTTATCGATCTTTTTCAAAAGTCTTAACTCAAGAAGTCCATCATCTAATAAGAGTCTATTCCCTACGCTTAAGTCATCTATAATCTGATCCAGATTAACTACTCTAAATTTTTCTTCAGTACCAAGCATTTCTTCAGCAGTTATAATTACTTTTCTCTTTTCAGTTAAAATAATTTCATTATTGTTAACCTTGCCTACTCTAATTTTTGGACCCTGAAGATCAAGCAAGATACCAATTCTTTTATCCATGCTTTGTGCAATAGATCTAATGGTATTAAATAGATCTGTTCTAGTATTAATATCTGAGTGTGAGCAGTTTATTCTAAATACATTTGTACCTGCATTTATTAAAGCTTCAATACTTTTAGGATCCCATGAAGCAGGTCCCAATGTAGCTATTATTTTTGTTAGTCTAGATGATTGCATTATTCCTTAACCTTGAATTCAAAAAAAGAGGGGGAATCCCCCCTCAATACAACTTGAACAGAATTAGCTAGCTAAT
>JAGVKQ010000026.1 GCA_020050435.1 Candidatus Caenarcanales bacterium | reverse complement strand
GGCAAACGTAGTACAGACATGCCATGGCATGTCTCTAAATCAGCCGGGCGCAATCTGAAAAATAAATTTAATGCCGGTGTGACGAAATGGCAAACGTAGCTGACTCAAAATCAGCCGGGCGCAAGCCCTTGGGGGTTCAAGTCCCTTCACCGGCAAATTGTTTCGCATCATAAAATATTAATCGTTATGCAATGTAGATCCTTGTCATGACAATCCCATATTCTCTTTAACACGTCATCTTCTATAAAAAAGTTAGTATTCTTAATTATCAATTACTTGACAAAACATAATATGAGATATATCCTATATACCAATCAGGCTCAAAGTCTGGGGATTAAAAATCAATACAAGATCTAAAATACAGCACATACATATTTAAATTGTTATAGATGTACAATTTAATCTTAAATACACGTTGACTTTTTGGTTAAGAACTCAATATAATTTAACCTCTGTTTCTTGTTTTTTATCAAAGAAGAAAATTTTGGTTTATAAAAGTATATTGAGGTAGTAAATGACTATAAAATCGCCAGAGCGTGTTCAACCATACGCAAAGGCTGGCCAAAGGACTTCTATCCTTCCAGACCTTGCTGAAATCCAAAAGGCATCATTTGAGTGGTTTCTAAGAGAGGGACTTTCAGAAGAATTAAAATCATTCTCACCAATTAAAGATTACACAGGACGTCTTGAACTTTATTTTTTACATGATAATTATTCATTCGAAGATCATACAGAAGCAAATAAAGCAAAAACACCTCAGGAAGCTAGAGATAAAGATCAAAGCTATACTAAAAAACTTTATATACAAATGCGCCTTGTCAATCGTGACACTGGTGAAATAAAAGAAAATAAAATGTTTGTTGGTGAAATTCCAATGATGACTGACCGTGGAACGTTTATTGTAAACGGTGCAGAAAGAGTTGTAGTTTCTCAGATCGTAAGATCACCTGGAATTTATTACAAACGTGATACTGACATAAATGGTAAGAGAACATTTAATGCTACCCTCATTCCAAACAGAGGAGCATGGTTAAAACTTGAATCAGATAACAACGATATCGTTCATGTAAAGATTGATAAAAATAGAAAACTTTATGCTACTACCTTATTAAAAGCGCTTGGATACACTGTTTCAGAAATGGAAACAATGTTCCATCACTTTGACTTTTTACATAAAACTCTTGAAAAAGATCCAGCAGATTCTAGAGAACAAGCATTGATTGAAGTCTATAAAAAACTTAGACCTGGTGATCCTACCAGCGTTGAAGGTGGTAGACAAATACTTGAATCCAGATTCTTTGACGACAAGAGATATAACCTTGGTAAAGTTGGAAGATATAAATTAAATAAGAAACTTGCTCTTTCAGTACCTGAAGATTTAAGAGTATTAACCAGAGATGACATTGTTGCTTCTGTAGACTACCTTATTAATCTTCACTATGATGAAGGACAAATAGATGATATTGATCATCTTGGAAACAGAAGAATTAGATCAGTCGGTGAACTACTTCAAAACCAATTCAGAGTTGGCTTGTCCAGACTTGAAAGAATAATTAAAGAAAGAATGACCTTGCAAGATGCAGATACTTTAACTCCTGCAAACCTTGTAAATCCAAAACCACTTATTGCAGCAATTCGTGAGTTCTTTGGTTCATCCCAACTTTCTCAGTTTATGGATCAAACAAATGCATTGGCAGAATTGACTCATAAGAGAAGACTTTCAGCATTAGGTCCTGGTGGTCTTTCACGTGAAAGAGCAGGATTTGCTGTTCGTGATATTCATCCTAGTCATTACGGACGTATTTGTCCTGTTGAAACTCCAGAAGGTCCAAACGCTGGTCTTATCGGATCACTTGCTACTCATGCACGTGTTAACCAATATGGTTTCATTGAAACACCTTATAAAAAAGTTGTAGAAGGTATTGTTGTAAATGAAGTTCAATATCTATCTGCTGACGAAGAAGATAATTTCCGTGTAGCGCCTGGTGATGTACCGATCGGTGAAACTGGTAGATTTAAGGGAGAAATGATCCCTGTTAGATATAAAGGTGAGTTTATCGTTGTTCCACCTGAAGAAGTAGATTTTGTTGGTGTAAGTCCTATTCAGATTGTTTCTGTAGGAACTGCACTTATTCCATTCCTTGAGCATGATGATGCAAACAGAGCTCTAATGGGATCAAACATGCAACGTCAAGCCGTTCCACTTATTACCACTGAGAGACCTTATGTTGGTACTGGTGTTGAAAAGCAAACAGCAAGAGATTCTGGAATGGTAGTTATTGCTCAGGATTTTGGTGAAGTTACATATGTAAGCTCACAAAAAATTAGAGTTAAATATAAATCATTTGATGATGATGTTGAATATTCTTTGATTAAATATGCAAGAAGTAACCAAGATACGTGCTTAAATCAAAAGCCTATTGTTGAAGTTGGCGATAAGTTTCTCCCAGGACAAGTTCTAGCTGATGGTCCTGCTACTGAAATGGGTGAACTTGCTCTTGGGAAAAATATCCTTGCAGCATTTATGCCATTTGAAGGATATAACTTTGAAGATGCTATTTTAATCAGTGAAAGACTTGTAATGGATGATGAATTTACTTCTATTCATATTGAAAAATTAGAAATAGATGCACGTTCTACTAAGCTTGGACCTGAAGAAATTACAAGAGAAATTCCAAACGTTTCTGAAGAAGCACTTAGGCATCTTGATGAAAACGGTATCGTAAGAATCGGTGCCAGAGTTTATCCTGATGATGTTCTTGTAGGTAAGATTACACCTAAAGGTGAATCTGATCACCCACCTGAAGAAAGACTTCTCAGAGCAATTTTCGGAGAAAAAGCAAGAGACGTAAGAGATAACTCGCTTCGCGTTCCACATGGTGAAGGCGGAAGAGTTGTAGATGTAAGAGTTTTTGATCGTGAAAAAGGTGATGAATTACCTCCAGTTGCTAATAAAGTAGTTAGAGTATTTATTGCTCAAAAAAGAAAAGTTTCTGTCGGAGATAAAATGGCAGGAAGACACGGTAATAAAGGTATTGTTTCTAAGATCCTTCCCGTAGAGGATATGCCTTATTTACCAGATGGTACTCCTGTAGATATCGTTTTAAATCCACTAGGCGTACCTAGTCGTATGAATATCGGACAAACATATGAAACCATGCTTGGTTTAGTATCCATGTTAAATGGTATTCATTATGAAGTACCTCCATTCGATGAAATGTATGATCCAGAAGCTAGTAGAAAACTTGTTTCTGAAGAACTTGTTGCTGCTAAAAAACTATCTGGCAGTCATTGGATTCTTGATAATGGTAAATCAGTACTTTATGATGGAAGAACTGGTGAAGCTTTTGATAACCCATGTTTAATTGGAAAATTGTACATGATGAAGCTTGTGCATCTTGTCGATGATAAGATCCATGCAAGAAGTACAGGTCCTTACAGCTTAGTAACACAACAACCATTGGGTGGTAAAGCTCAGTTCGGTGGTCAAAGACTTGGAGAAATGGAATGTTGGGCACTTGAAGCTTTCGGTGCTGGCTATATTCTTCAGGAAATGCTCACGGTTAAATCAGATGATGTTGCTGGAAGAAGTAGAGCTTATGAAGCCATAGTTAAAGGTGAAAATATTCCAAGAGCTGGAGTTCCAGAATCATTTAAGGTTCTTGTAAGAGAATTACAGTCACTTGGTCTGGATATTACCGTTCTAAATAAGCATAAAGATGGAACTGAAGATGAAGTTGATTTAACTACTGATGAAACAGAAAGTAGAAAAACTCAACCTAAGATCTCTCTTTCAAGTAAAGATATTGGGCTTGATGAAGAGCTTAGAGATCTAAATGCTAAAGAAGAATTGTTAGTTCCTGTTGGAGCTGCTGCTGCTGAAGAAGGAGTTAATTTGTCTGAAACTATTCTATCTTCACCAGTTGAGAAAGAAGAACTTTTTGAAGAAGTTCCATTGGCAGATACTGACGTGGATTCTGATGCAGTAGTAGATCCTGATCTAGAAGGTTAATTTTTAGAACGTTTTTTAAAGGAAGGGTGAAAAAGTGGCAGTTCAAGAAAGTCTTTTTAAATCAAATGGTAACTTCCCAAGCATATCAATATTTGATCGTTTTAATCATCTTCAGATAAAGATTGCTTCCCCAGGAAGAATAATGGGTTGGTCTTTTGGTGAGGTTACAAAACCTGAAACCATAAACTACAGAACATTGAAACCTGAAAAAGATGGTCTCTTTTGTGAAAGAATATTTGGACCTACTAAGGACTGGGAATGTTATTGCGGAAAATATAAGAGAGTAAGACACAAAGGTATTATTTGTGAAAGATGTGGCGTAGAAGTTACAGAATCAAAAGTAAGAAGACATAGAATGGGGCATATTAAGTTAGCCGCTCCAGTTTGTCATATTTGGTTTTTAAAAGGAATTCCTAGCTATTTAAGTTTGCTTACTGATATTCCTTTGAGAGATCTTGAACAAGTTATTTATTTCAATCAATATGTTGTATTGAATCCTGGCAATGTTGAGACTATTACTAAAAGTCAGCTCTTAACAGAAGAAGAGTATGAAGTTTTAGCTCAAGATGAAAATGCTCAGTTTGAAGTTGCAATTGGTGCAGAATCTCTCAGATTAATTCTTGAAGAAATTGCTAAACCAGTTTATGAATTCCCTGATGCTAAAACACGTGATGAGCGTGGTGAGTTAAAAGCACTTCCAGGACTTGAAGAGTTAGCTATTAAATTAAGAGCAGAGTTAGCGACCGCTAGCGGAAGCCAACAAAGAAGAGCAAAAATAATTAAACGATTGAGACTCCTTGAAAGTTTAATAGGCTCAAATACTGATCCAACATGGATGGTATTAGATGTTCTTCCTATTACTCCTCCAGACTTAAGACCAATGGTTCAGTTAGATGGTGGAAGATTTGCTACCAGTGACTTAAACGATTTATATAGAAGAGTAATAAACAGAAATAATCGTTTAGCTAGACTTTTAGATATGGGAGCACCTGAAATCATTGTAAGAAATGAAAAAAGAATGCTTCAAGAAGCAGTAGATGCTCTTATTGATAATGGTAGAAGAGGAAGAGTTGTTACTGGATCAAATGGAAGACCTCTTAAATCACTTTCAAATATTATTGAAGGTAAGCAAGGTAGATTTAGACAAAACTTACTTGGTAAGCGTGTTGACTACTCAGGAAGATCAGTTATTGTTGTTGGTCCTAGATTGAAAGTTCATGAATGTGGTTTACCAAGAGAAATGGCTATTGAGTTATTCAAACCATTTGTTATTAATAAACTTATTGAGCGTCAAATCTGCCAAAACATTAAATCTGCTAAAAAGCAAATTGAAAAAGGAACTCCTATTGTCTGGGAAATATTAGACCAAGTAGTTCTAGGACATCCCGTTTTATTAAATCGTGCACCAACTCTACATAGATTAGGTATTCAAGCTTTTGAACCAGTACTTGTAGATGGAAGAGCGATACAGTTACACCCTCTTGTTTGCGCAGCATTTAACGCAGACTTTGACGGTGACCAAATGGCTGTTCATATTCCATTATCAGTTGAAGCTCAAGCAGAAGCAAGAATGTTAATGCTTGCAAGTAATAATATTCTTTTACCTGCTAGTGGTAAGCCAACAGTTACACCTACACAAGATATGATTCTTGGGATTTACTATCTAACAGTAGAAAGACCAGATCCAGAAGAATCTGCAACTTGCAAAGGTTCTGGAATGAATTTCTATAGCTTCAATGATGCAAGAGCAGCTTATGAAGCGAACATACTTCATCTCCATGCAAAAATCAATGTTCGTGATGAAGATGGAAAGAGAATTAATACGACTGTAGGTCGAATTATTTTCAATGAAACAATTAAAGATATTACTGGTTAGTTTATATATGGGTTTCAAAGGAGTTAAGTTAAAACAATGATTCAGACAACTAAGAATAAAAAAGAAAAAATAGCTTTCATAAATGAAAATGTAGACAAGAAAAGATTGTCTAGGTTAATTCTAGATGTTTATGAAAAGTATGGTGCAGCTGTAACCAGTGAAGTTGCTAACTCTTTAAAAAATCTTGGTTTTCACTTTGCTACTAAAGCTGGAGTCACTATTAGTATTGAAGATTTGACTATTCCTCCTGATAAAAAAGAACTTATTACAGCAGCAGAAAAACAAATCGAAGAAGCTCAAAAAAGATATGAAAAAGGTGATATAACTGAAGTTGAAAGATATAATAAAGTTATTGATACCTGGTCTGAAACCACAGCAAAACTAACTGCAAGAGTTGTTGAAAATTTCAACAAATTAAATCCTGTTTATATGATGGCATTCTCTGGTGCAAGAGGTAATTTAAGTCAAGTTCGTCAGCTTGTAGGGATGAGAGGCTTGATGGCAGATTCTCAAGGTCAAATTATCGATTTGCCTATTAAGACAAACTTTAAAGAAGGCTTGAATGTTACTGAGTATATTATTTCAAGTTATGGTGCAAGAAAAGGTATCGTAGATACAGCACTTAAAACAGCAGATTCTGGTTATTTAACTAGAAGACTTGTAGACGTTGCACAAGACGTAACTATTCGTGAACATGATTGTGGTACTACTAAAGGCATTTTTGTTCATTCACTTTATGAAGGTGAGAAGTTAACTCTTAGTGTTGGAGACAGAATTGTAGGAAGAATTGCTTCTGAAGATATTATTGAAACTAGTACTAAACAAATAATAATTAAAAAGGGTGAAGTAATTGATCGTGTAAAAGCTAAATTAATTGAAACCTCAAATGTAAACACCGTAAAGGTTAGAACTCCTCTTGCTTGTGAAATGCCTTATGGTATTTGTCAGGTATGTTATGGCTGGAGTTTGGCTACAAACACTATGGTTGATATGGGTGAGGCTATTGGTATTATTGCTGCTCAGTCAATTGGTGAGCCAGGTACACAGTTAACCATGAGAACTTTCCATACAGGCGGTGTTGTGTCTGGTATGGGTATTAGAAGACTTATTACAACTCCAGAATCAGGCACTCTTAAGTATGATATTCCTACTAAAGAATCCAGAACTAAATATGGTGACCAAGTTTATCAAACCATAAAAGAAGGAAAAATTAAAATTGGTAGTAAGGAAGTATTTCTTCCAATTGGTTCACAAATTATTTATCAAAGCGGCACCGATGTTGAAAAGGGTGGCGTGATTGCAGAATATATTGATAGTGATCAAAGTGGTCAAATTGAAAAGGCTACAAAAGATATTATTTCTGATCATCCAGGACAAGTTGTTTTTGATGGTTTTGCAGCTGATGAAAAGAGAGATCGTCAAGGAAATATTTCAAGAACAGCAAATAAGAGTGGTACGATCTGGGTACTAGAAGGTGATGTTTATAATCTTCCTGCAGGTAGCAGACTTACTGTTAAAGATGGCGAACAAGCTGAGAAAGAAGATGTTCTTGCTGAATCATTAATCATTTCAGAGCGTGGTGGTGAAGTTAGATTTAATGATGACTTAGTAATAGAAGAAGTTAAAGTTGGAAAAGAGAAAATTAAGAGACTAGTTCAGGGTAGAGAAGTTAGCATTGTAATTGCAAGAGTTGGTGCAGAAAATGCTAAGTTTGAAACTATAAAACAAGGCAATTCATGGAAAATTAAAGGTACAAAAACAAATCCAGAAGAAAATTGGACTATTAAAGTTGTTCCTAATGAAACACTTGAAAATAAGAGTGTAATTGCTGAAATTATTGATGATGGAGTTTTAGCTGTTACAACATCAGGTGAAATTAGATATCAAGGATTAGAAGTAGATGATTCAAGAATTATTACTCAAACAGGAAAAGTAGTATTTATTCCTGAAGAAGTTCATTACCTAAGTAAAGATGTTGGTTTAAAACTTGTTGAAAATGAAGATACTGTAAAAGCTGGACAAGAAATTGTAAAAGAAGTTTTTACTCACTTAGATGGTATCGTTCAGTTAAAAGTAGATAATGATATTATCCATGAAGTAACAGTTAAACCTGGCGAACTCCATGAAATCCCAGAGCCAGCATTGCTTAAACATGAAAATGGTGAGCTTGTCGCTGAAGGTGTGGAAGTTTATCCTGGTATTACTACTGATGCTCCTAAAGTAATTACTCTTATTGAAAATGAAGAAAAAGGAACAGTTAAATTACTTCTAAGACCGGTAATGATATTCCCAATTGAACCTAAGAAAGTAAATTTCCAAGGTTATTCAACTGATCCAAATATTGCACTTGTTGCAGTAACTCAAATGTTATTTAGAGATGGAGAAAGAGTTAGAAACTTTAATGGTGGAGCTTTATCGAAGACCAGCTTAGTTTTAACAATGACTGGTGATTTAGTTACATTAAAAGGTAATGTTGAAATTACAAAAGATGCTGATGATAATCAAGAATTGCAAGTAATAGTTAAAGAAAATATTGTTCTTAGAAGAGAACAAGATACAAACGTTACTCAATTATTGCTTGATAATCATGATCATATTGCCCCTGGAGTAGCTATTGCTAAAACCCAAGTGCTTGCACGTACAAATGGAATGGTTAGCTTAAGTACACAAGAAGAAAAAAGACTACTTCTTATTACTGGAAATGATTTGATTAAACAAGAAACCACAGCAAAACCAACAGCAAAAGTTAGTGACTTTGTTAAGTTTGGTCAAAAAGTGGGCGGTCAGACTGAATCTGCTTGTTCAGGTCAGATACTTACTGCAGATGCTAAATCAGTTGTTATAAGAAAAGGTAGACCATACTTAGTAAGTATGGGTGCACTTCTTCAGTGTGATCAAGGACATTTAGTACAAAGAGGAGATCAGCTTGCATCTCTTATCTATGAGAGAGTTAAGACGGCAGATATCGTTCAAGGTCTTCCTAGAGTAGAAGAATTGCTTGAAGGTCGTAAGCCTCGTGAATCTTCTATCCTTTCAGAATTGGATGCCAAGATTAAAATTGTAGAAGAAGAAGAAGCAATAAGACTTATATTAGTCTCAGGTGATGTTCAACAAGAAGTGTCTATTCCTTCAGGTTTAAACATTATTGTTGATGATGGTCAAGAAGTTAAAATTGGTCAGCCTTTAACAGATGGACCAGCAAATCCTCATGACATACTTGCACTTCTTGGTGTAGCAGCAGTTCAACAATACTTGCTTGATGAAGTTCAAAAAGTATACAGAAGTCAAGGTGTGGAAATCTCTGATAAACATATTGAAGTTATTATTAGACAAATGACTAAGAAGATGAGAATTGAAGATGCTGGTGATACCATTCTTCTTCCTGGTGAGCTTGTTGAAATGAGAGACATTATTGAAGAGACAGAAAAAGCAAGAAAACTTATAAACAAAGATGCTAAGCCTCCTGCATATAAGTCTGTTCTTCTTGGTATTACAAAAGCTAGCTTGAATACTGAAAGCTTTATATCAGCTGCAAGTTTCCAAGAAACTACTAGAATCCTGTCAGAAGCAGCAGTTCAAGGTAAAAAAGACTGGTTGAGAGGGCTTAAAGAAAACGTAATTATTGGACGTTTAATTCCCGCAGGTACTGGATATATTCACATTAAACAAGTTGAGCAAATTGATATTAAAGCATTTGATCAATCAATGAGCCTTAACTAGTCTGATTGTCATTATGTGCTCTTCTTCTTCTCGCTGCGAAGTACATATCATTTGTACTTGTTGTAAATCTTCTTACAATTTCAATAAAATGATTAATCATTCCACTGGATTCTTTAATTCTGTCTTCCATAATTAATGCGCTGAAATCAACCATATCTCCAACGGTTGCTGCAAGTAGGGTGTGTGGCGCATCAGCAATGGAAGTTGGTGCATGGCTGTCTTTTTTATTTAATACTTCTGGGAAATAATATCTAAGAAGATTATTTGCCCAAATCAATGGTCTGTCTATTGCACTTAAAACTCTGATTATATTTCTTGGGGTTCCTTCTATTCCAAGCCTTCTTGCTAGTGGTCTGCCTATGTCACCAGCTACGTTTAAGCATTGAATGATAGGCGTAAAAATTGAAATTGCTCTGTCAAAATGGTCACAAAATTCTGTGGTGTTTTCATTATTCCATGCTTTCTTTGCATTGCTTACGTGAGAGGAAAAGCTTTCCTGAACAGATTTCCACGTGAGCTGATTTTCTGTGGGTTCTGAATCTGATTTAAACATTCTGTTGTAAAGCTTATTCCAGAAGCCATTACCAAATGCCCTGTCTATGCTCATTTTTCTCCACCAGCATGCATCTAGTGATTTTACGCCTGCCCATTCTATATCATTTGCAAGCTCATAATTTACTAGGCTTAGAGGGATAAGAAGATATTTAAGTTTGGTCTGTACAAAGTTATTTATCGTGGGTAGTGTGAAACCGCTGTCAGGATTGCTTTTCCCATCAGCAAATAGCTCTGCACCTACGTTGTCGTCATATTCTCCTTTGGTATTTTTGTGAGAGTAAATCTGATTCCTAAACATATCTCCCATGTTTCCTGCTAAATCTTTTGCAGTGAAAAAAAATGTTGACCAAGGGGAATCTTTAAAATCTGATTGTAATATAAAATATGATGCAATCTTTAACGGGAGCTCTACTATATGAGACCAAACACTTCTATCTGCATTTATGCTTGTGTCTTCTGCCCATTTTTTACTCTCTGTAGAATGGTTGTAACCAGAAAAAGTCTTATCTCCTTTTTTTAGATCTTTATAATCATCAAAAGGAGACACTTCACTGTATCCGTAATTTGGACTTATTGAATTTGTTGGATTTATTGCTGTCATATTTTAAAATAAAAAATAATAACTAAAGCCTTTTAATTTATTGAAAATTAAAACTCTTTAAATTTTATTCTTACAAGTCGATTCTATGAAGGTTAAGAAGGATATGTCTAGGTTTCCTTAACCTTAAAATAGACCTTTATAATATGTTTAGAAATGCAGTGTGCTTTTACCTGCAGAGATTATGGTATTAATGTCCTTATCTCCCCTGCCAGAAAGGTTAACAACAACAACCTCATTTTTTTTAGTTTTAGGAATTAAGTAGTTTAAGTAAGCTATTGCATGAGATGACTCAAGTGCTGGGATGATGCCCTCTAATCTGGCTAGCATATGAAATCCTTTGAGGGCTTCTTCATCAGTGACAGAGTGATATGAGACTAATTTTGAATCTTTTAAGTAAGAGTGTTGTGGTCCAACACCAGGATAATCTAGCCCTGCTGAAATACTGTGAGCTTCTATGATTTGACCATCATTATCCTGTAAAAGATAGCTGTATGAACCGTGCAGCACACCAGGTCTTCCAAGAGTTAAACTGGCAGCATGTTTATTACTGTTAAGTGATTCACCCGCAGCTTCTACGCCTATTAAAATAGGCTTGTTTCGATAAGCCCCTACAGTTTTTTTGTGCACATAAGGATAAAAAATTCCCATTGCATTTGATCCACCACCTACACAAGCCACTATATAATCAGGAGTTTTCTTTACCTGTTTTTTTAATTCATTACCAATTACAGACTGAAAGTAGCTAACTATAGTGGGGTATGGACTAGGCCCTACAACTGACCCAATAATATAATGAGTGTTTTTAATATTTGTAATCCAATCTCTAATAGCCTCACTGGTAGCATCTTTTAGGGTTTGTGAGCCACTTTCAACTGGTATAACCTTCGCTCCTAATAACTCCATTCTAAATACGTTTAAAGATTGTCTCTTGACGTCTGTTTTACCCATGTAAATCTCGCACTCTAGATCGAGTAAAGCACAAACAGTGGCAGTAGCCACTCCATGCTGACCAGCTCCAGTTTCTGCAATAATTCTTTTTTTCCCTAGTCTTTTTGCAAGTAAAGCCTGACCAATACAGTTATTTATTTTATGAGCTCCAGTGTGACAGAGGTCTTCTCTTTTTAAATAGATTTTTGCTTTTCCAAAATGCTCTGTAAGTCTTTTTGCAAAATATAATGGTGTAGGTCTACCAGTGTAATTTTTATGTAAATCATTCAATTCAGCATTAAAAGCTTTGTCTTTTTTATATTTATTAAAAGCCGTCTCTAATTCTTCTAGTGCTGGAATAATGGTTTCGGGGACAAACATCCCGCCAAATTTGCCAAAATAACCTTTTTGCTTGGTTTTCATACAGATATATTATCATTGAAATCAATCCTAAAGAAAAACTAAAGAAAAGATGTTTTTTTATAAAGTATTAATTTTTACTATCATTGAAATAGGTGCTTGATTGCTATAGAATATCAGTATATTACCTATGAACATTAAAATAAAATTAGAGAAATTAGCTGAAACAAAAAGTTGGATAAGACTTTATTTTCATGACGGAAGCGGTATTGCTGGTAGAGTAGTTACAGTTGGTCAGGATTTTGTAGAGATAGAATCATATGGTTGTGATGATAAACCAGATTCTAGAAACTATGCAAAGAATTTAGTCCCTCTCAATTTTATAAAAATGTATACGATTGAGTCTTCAAATTTTGCTGAAGCTGAGCGTAAAAGATTACAGTATTTAAGTCAGATTGATGCTCCTGTTCTTGAGAGAGAAATTGAGAATTTAGGATAACGATTTTCTATATAGGATCCCCAGAATAATGACATGCAGAAAGTCTTCCATTTCTAAGTTCTAGCTTTGGTTCTTCATTTGTACATTTTTCTTTAGCAATAGGGCATCTAGTCCTAAAAACACAGCCACTAGGTGGATTTGATGGGTCTGGAATGTCTCCATGTAAAATAATTCTTTCTGAAAGCTGATTAGCTGATTGCTGACTTCTAATTTGTGGTGCTGCACTTAGTAAAGCTTTTGTATATGGGTGCTGAGGGTTTTTCATTATTTCATCTTTACTTCCAACTTCTACTATATGACCAAGATACATAACTATAATTTTATGTGAAATGTAACTTACAACTGATAAATTGTGTGAAATAAAAAGATAAGTAAGATTTAATTTTTGCTGCAGTTCTACAAGCAGGTTTAATATCTGAGCCTGGACTGAAACGTCTAAAGCACTTACTGGCTCATCTAAAATTAAGAATTCTGGATTTAATGAAAGTGATCTTGCTATGGCAACCCTTTGTCTTTGTCCTCCTGACAATTCATGAGGATATCTATCTCCAAGATAGCTTTCAAGTCCTACAAGATTTAAAAGTTCGTCTACCCTTTTTTTGATTTCTTCTTTAGTCTTGAGTAGTTTATGAATGATAATAGGTTCACTAATAATTTCTTTAATTCTCATCTTGGGGCTAAGGCTGGAGTATGGATTTTGGAAAACTATTTGAAGTTCTTGTCTTAGATCTCTCATTTCATTTCCAGGAAGAGAAAACACATTTTTTTCTTTATATAAAACTTCTCCTGATGTTGGTTCTAGTAGTCTTAGAATTAATTTTCCCAGCGTAGATTTACCACAGCCTGATTCGCCTACAATACCAATGATTTCACCCCTGCCAATATTTAAATTTATATTATTTAATGCTTGAACGTGATTTACTGTTTTGGACCAAAATCCACGTTTAACCGGGAAATGTTTGGTTAGGTTTTTAACTTGAATTAGATCTTCCATCTTTAGCCTTGAATTTCTATACAGTCTTTTTTATCTGTTTCTAAAATATTGACCTTAATAAGTTGTTTTAAGTTTGTTGAAATGTTTTTCCCTACAAAATCTGCACTTATAGGAAGTTTTCTGTGTCCTCTATCTACTAGAACAAGAAGCTTTACTGATGCTGGCCTACCAAAATCCTTTAGTGCATCTAAAGCTGCTCTAGCTGTTCTGCCCTCAAATAAAACATCATCAACAAGAAGAATGTCTTTCCCGTCAATGTTTGGTACTTTGCTGGATTTGCTGGGTTTTAAAGACTTTCTATGATCTAAATCATCTCTATATAATGTTACATCTATATATCCATAAGGAACATCAATTTTTTCTATCTGAGAGATGATTTCGCACAATCTTTTAGCTATGTGTTCACCTCTGGTTACAATTCCTATAATGACTAGATTCCTTAGGTCTACGTAATTTTCTATTACTTCATGTGCAAGTCTTCTTAAGGTTTTTGTAAGTTCATTGCTGTCAAGTAATACATTCATGATTATATTATTCCATATCTTTTGCGTTAATATATTCATTATGCAGCCTAATAATATTCCAGAACAATTTATTGATCAGGTGAAAAAAAATTCAGATAAAGTCGCTTTCCAGTACAGGTTAAGACGGAATACCCCATATAAATCAATAACTTGGGACTCTGTAAACAGAATAGTACTTGAAACTTCACTAGGTTTAAAAAGGCTTGGTTTAAAAAAAGGAGACAATGTTGCAATATTGTCTGCAACTAGGTATGAATGGGCTGTTGCAGACCTTTCTATTTTAAGTTTAGGTGCTGTAGTCGTTCCATTGTATCCAACGCTGGGTGACTATGCTGTAAATTATATTTTAAATGATTCTAAAAGCAGATATATCTTTATTGAAGATAAAGGACAATTACAAAAGATTCGATCTCAATGGAAAGATTTACCTCATATTGAGTTTGCAATTGTTTTTTCAGATCTTGGAGATCTTCCTGTCAATGACTCGAGAATTATTACTTTTAAAAACTTGAAGGATCTAGGAAAACTTAGCTTATCTAAGGAGCCTGCTCATATAGAGACATCAATTAAGTCTATTAAAAGAGAAGATGTTGCAAGTATTATTTATACTTCTGGGACTACAGGAAACCCAAAAGGGGTTGTTTTAACTCACAACAATTTTTTAAGTGTTGTTGATTCTACCAATAAAGCAATGCCGTTAAAACAAACTGATAAGTTCTTATCTTTTTTGCCATTGTCCCATGTCTTCGAAAGAGTTGGCGGGTTGCATTTTGCAATAAGCAGAGCTGTTCCTATATGCTTCTGTTCGAATATGGATCAAATTGCACCTGCACTTAAAGATTCTGGTGCCACTATAATGCTTGTTGTACCAAGATTACTTGAAAAAATGTACAGTAAAATAAATGCCAATTTAAATTCACAAGAAGGTCTTAAGAAGAAACTAATTGATTGGGCATTTAATATTGGTAAAAAAATATATTCTAAAAACGGTAAATTAAATATAGTTGAATCTCTAATATATTACCCACAGTATTTCCTTGCAGATAAATTAATTTTTCTTAAAATAAGAAAAACCATTGCTCCTACCCTTAGATGTTTTATTTCTGGCGGAGCTCCTTTATCTAAAGATATTGCAGAGTTTTTTTTTATTATAGGTATTAAGGTGCTTGAAGGTTATGGCTTAACTGAAACATCGGCTCCTGCTACTGTTAATAGATTGGATGATTTTAAATTAGGTACGGTAGGTTTGCCTTTAGAAAATATTCAGATTAAAATTGCTGAGGATGGAGAAATCTTAATAAAAGGACCAACGGTATTTTCTGGATATTATAAAAACGAACAAGCAACAAAAGAAGCTTTTAAAGATGGATGGTTTTGCACTGGAGATATAGGAGTTCTTGATAAAGAAGGTTTCTTGAAAATTACTGATAGAAAAAAAGATATTATTGTGAATTCTGCTGGTAAAAATATAGCTCCTCAAAACATTGAAAATGCAATTAAAACTTCAGACTATATAAGTAATGTAATAGTAATTGGTGATAAAAGAAAGTATTTGTCTGCACTTATATCTTTAGATCGGAGCCATCTAGAGGATTTTATTAAACAAAACAGCTTGTCAGATGATATTAATGAGCTGATAAGTAATTCTAAGACAATTGAGCTTATTGATGAAGAGCTTAAGGTTAGACTCTCTGATTTTGCTGATTATGAGCAAATTAGAAAATTTACTATTTTACCAAATGATTTTACAATAGAAACAGGTGAATTGACTCCTACTCTTAAAGTTAAGAGAAAATTTGTTCAAGAAAAATATAAGGAATCTATAAATGCAATGTATCCATCAGATTAGAATTTATTTTCTTCTTTTCTGTCTTATTGTTTCTTTGCAACCTTCTTTTTCTTCTTTAATGCCTGACTCTAAATCTGAATTGATAAGAATTGAGACTCTTGTTTTTGGGAAAAACTTTTCTTCTTTAGGTGATAATGATAGGCTTGCAAAAATTGAAAAAAGTTTATTCCTGAAATCATATATAAAAGAAGATACTAAAGATAGAATTGTAAGAATTAATAATTTTCTTTTGGGATATGGCAATGAGGCAAAAAAAGAAGTTGCTGGTAATGAAGAGTCTGGTTATGAAAACTATCAAACTAAAGAGCTTGCTTTAAAGCAGTTTGAGGATTCTTTTATTGAGATTATAAATCAGCAAAGAAGCTTTATGGGAGCCTTGCCTCTAATTAAGGATGATATTGCTTTTAAGGTTGCAGGTGAACAAGCAGAAAATATAATTAATAAAAACCAATTGTCACATTTTGATTCTAAAGGACACTGTCCTGATGAAAGATATACCTTGGCTGGTGGTACTGGTGCTTTAATAGAAGTTCTTAGAAGCTTTGAGTTGGATGAAGGAAAAATTGTTTTAAATGAATTATTAATAAATCAATTAATTGAAGCTATATCATTGAATACTGATGAATTAAAGATTCTTTATAACCCTTATATTACTCAAGTTGGATATGGCTTTGGAGTGTCCAAAGATAAGAAAAAATTTGTGGTTGTTTTGGATTTTCTGACAAAGAATGGTGAGATTGAACCAATAAGAACAACCATCAATCTAAATCAAAAGCTAAACTTGTCGGGGAAATTAAAATCCCCTTATAAGTTTAAAGCGATAACCATTGGTTATTTAAGTGATGCTGATATTTTTGATGTTAATGACAATGGAGATATTGGTTTTAATAGTGAAAATATGAAACCATATTTTCCTCCTCAAGACTATATAGCTTTTTCTGATAATTCTAAAAGCAATTTAATAAAAATTTTAAGTGGTATTGGGTTTGTTGCGGCTTTAGGAGGAGCGCCATTTACTGGAGGTGCTAGTGGAGTTCTTGCTCCATTTTTCCTAAACACTATTCAAAATGGCTCTCCTAAAGAAGTGCCTTTAAAAGGTGGAATAAAAACAACTTCAGATGGACAATTTAAAGGTGATTTATTGTTAAATTATCAGGGAATGACAGGTTTGTATTTTGTAAATGTTATAGCTGATATTCCTGGATCTAATTCAGCAATTATTATTAGTAGAAGAACAGTTAGGGTTGAATTACCAGTTATTGGAATGAAGCCAATTGAGTTATAATTCATATCATGTCTTTAGAACTAGATGACATTTATATAAGCCAAGCTGAATACTACATGCAAGAGTGTTTTGAACTTGCCAAAAATGCACTTGGAAGAACGTCGCCAAATCCTATTGTAGGAGCTATTGTTCTAGATAAAGAAGGTGTACCTGTAGGTAGAGGTTTTCATCAGAAGTCTGGTGAAGATCATGCTGAAGTAATTGCTATTAAGGAAGCGGGGGAAAAAGCCAAGGGGGGAACCTTATTTGTTAGTTTAGAACCTTGCTGTCATTTTGGTAAAACCCCACCATGCACAGATTTAATTATTAAAAGCGGGATCAGCCAGGTTTACTTCTCTAATTATGATCCTAATCCTTTGGTTAATGCTTCTGGAGAGCAAAAACTTAGTGAAAGTAATATTAAAGTTTTTTCCAGAGTATTGGAAGACGATGGGGAAGAGCTAAACAAATTTTTCTTAAAATGGATAAAAACAAAACTTCCATGGGTAACTTTAAAACAAGCTCAAACTCTTGATGCTAAAGTTTCCCTATCTAAAGGAAAAGAAACCTCTATTACTTCTGAGGAATCTAAAGTAGAGGTTCATAGGCTTAGAAATACTTATGATGCAGTATTAGTTGGTTCAAATACTGTCAATGTTGATGATCCGGAACTTACCGTTAGATTAGTTGAAAATTCAAGAAATCCAAAAAGAATAGTTCTTGATGTAAATCTGGAAACTTCGCCTAGCGCTAAAATATACAAATCAAAAAAATATGATGAAGTCTTTCTTGTAACCAAGTCTGGACAAGCAGAGAAATTAAAGGAATATAAAACTCAAAATCCTCTTATTAATATTGTTGAAGTTGATCAAATTAGTGAGGGTAAATTAGACTTAAAGAAGTTATTCATTAAGCTAGGGGAGCAAAATATATTAAGTGTTTTGGTTGAGGCAGGACCAAATCTGGCTGGCGAATTAATTGAAAGCTCTCTAATAGATGAATATATTTTATTTATGGCACCTAAAATCTTTGGTAATGAAAAATCAGTTTTGTCAGTTCATCTCCCCCAAATTGATAATGGGAACTCCATTAAAGAGTTCAGGATAATAAATCATAAATTAATTGGTAATGACTTAATGGTATCCCTTAGACCTAAGCCTTAAGTAAAAAAAGACTTTTTTCTTACAATTATCTAACCTCCCTTATCTTTTCTTATATCTACCAATTATTAGAAATATAACTATTGATATACAGATGGAACCTCTTTTCAAACTTTTCTTCTATTAAAATATAGGATGCCAGGTCTTATATTATGTTTAATTCTAGGTTATTATTTAGTTGAATTAACAAAGAAGCTAAAATTAAAACCAAATATATAAGGGTATAAAATTGTCAGGAAGAAAAAGAATTGTTTAGAAATCTAAGGAGAAGATAATGAGAAATTTAGTAATAGTAGCAAGTCTTTTAATAGGACTTAATTCCATTTTTATACTCGGAACGTTAGCACAGGCAGCTAGACCTATCGATTCAAGAGTAGTATCAGTACAAGAACTTAGTGATGTGGAAACATCTGATTGGTCTTATGCTGCAGTTAAAGGATTAGTTGAGAAGTATGATGTTCTTGAAGGTTACCCAGATGGTACATATAAAGGTAAAAAATTAACTACAAGATTTGAATTAGCAGCAGCAGTTTATGATTTAGCAACATATTTCAGTGATGAAATAGGCAAAGATAGAGATGATTTATCTAAACTTGCTAAGTTAATGGATGAGTTTTCAAGCGAACTAAAAACACTTCAAGGTAGAGTAGATAAATTAGAAGCAAGAGTTACTGATATTGATGGTAGAGTGACCACTTTAGAAGGAACAGTTGCAAAACATGAAACACTTCTTCAAGAGCATGAAAAGAGATTAGCTTATGCTGAAAGAAGAAAAGGTTTTATATTAGAAAGATTAATTAAGGGATTAGTTGTAGATGTTAGAGATCTTTCAAGAGGAGTGTTAGCAGCAGTAACAGCACCTTTTAATAAGGATCTTGGAAATGCAATTAATAAGTAGGTTATTTTTAACTTAGATTGATTTAGAGACGCACCTTGCGTCTCTTTTTTTTAACTATGATTACAATTTTACAACTATCAGACATTCATCTCTTTTCGACAAAAGACCAAGTCTATAATGATTCAAATCCCTACACTAATCTAAAAAAAGTTATTGATCATTTAATTAAAGATAAAGTTAATTTTGATTTTCTTGTTTTAAGTGGTGATTTATCCAATGACTTTACTACTCAATCTTATGACCTCTTAAAATCAGAAGTCGATAGGTTGCAAAAAAAGTACTATATTATTCCTGGTAATCATGATGATTTAAGAGTAATGTCAGTTATTTTTAACATCGGTAATAAAAAAGATTCTTTTGATTACAGTATAAAAAAAGATGATTGGTCTTTTTATTTTTTAGATAGTACTGTTCCTCCATCTATTCATGGTGAAATCTTAGACTCTCAATTAGAAGCGCTTAAAACTTTTTTAGCTAATAATTCAAATTTAAATATAGTAATTTTTATGCATCACCATCCACTAGATTCTGAAAGCCCTCATATGAATCAATATATTTTAAAAGATAAAGATGCTTTTATGGATATTATTAAAGGATTTCCTTGTGTAAAAGGGGTATTTTTTGGACATATTCATCAGGTCTTAGAAAAGAAAATAAACAATACTTTATTTGCAAGCGCTCCTTCTACTTTTTATCAAATAGCACCAGGTTTAGTTGATTTTAAGGTGGAGAAAACAAGTCCAGGTTATAGATTGATCTATTGTGATGATAAAAGTCTTTGTTCGAAAGTCGTGTGGGTGGAATGACTCTAGACCTTCTTAAAAAAAGAAAAGACCTTACTTAAAATATTTTCTTTTTTGCTTTCATTAGGGGAGAGAGTATCAGCACAACTATGACAGCTCCCACATAAAAATTTGGATTCAATCAATGACTGACAACGTGGACATTTTTGCTCGATGAAACTTTCGTCTAGCTCGAAGTTACATGTGGGGCAATTGATTTTATTACAGTCTGTCATAGGGGGTAAATGGTTTGATAGTTGATGGTAAATGGTTGAGGAATCATTATGCACTTAATATTATAGCTAAAACTGATCCTATGCTGACAGCAAGAACGATTGAGCTAATCCATATTCCCGCTGCTACTTTCCAGCTCTGTTCTTTAGCCATGACTGATACTGTGGCTATGCATGGGACAAATAAGGTTAAGACTACGCTGGCTACTGTTACTTGAGCAGGTGTCATTGCTAATTCAGTCAACCCAAAAGCTCCAAAATCTCTTCTAACCATACCTAGAATAAATGAAATTGAGACTTCTTTAGGGAGGTGTAAAAGGTCCATAACAATTGGTTCAAAGATTTTAATAACTTTTTGGAGTAAGCCAGTTACCTGCATACAGCCTACTATAAATGCTGCAAAGAAAAATGCCCCAACTGCTTCAGTCATAAAAAACATTACTTTTGTTTTAGTTTTATAATAGATGTTTTTTAATCTGGGTATTCTAAGTGGTGGTAAATCAATAAGTAGTGGAGTGACCTTTCCAGGTAAATATTTATTCATTACATAGCCAGTTAAAACTAAAACACTTCCAATTACTGAAAGCCAGATAAGCCATGAAGATAAGCCGCCAGATTTAGCAAGCAGTGTTTGAATTACACCAAGTTGAGCTGAACAAGGAATAGCAAAACCTAAAATAGTCATGGCTATTATTTTTTCTCTTTTTGTCGATAAAAGTCTAGTGGTGACTGATGCCATAGTTACACAGCCAAGACCTAAAATTAATGGAATAATTGCCCTGCCATTCATTCCAATTCTGGATAAAAGACCATCAATTAAAACTGCCAGTCTGGGTAAATATCCGCTATCTTCAAGGACTGCCAAAGCCATATAAAAAGCAAGAACTAATGGAAATAAAAGCCCAAGTAAATAAGTTACTGTCAATGTTAAGATGCCATATTTCCCAGATAAAATAGTGCCAGTAGCGCTATAGAGATTATTCGTTAATTTTGTAGGGGCTGACTTTGTGTTTTCTATGTAATCACTAGGTCCAAAAAAATACTCATCTTTTATGCTTTTATTTACTTCTCTGTCTTCAACTAATGTTTTATATTGTTCTTTATCTTTCAGAAAACCATTTTGAAAAACAAAAATCTTATAACCTCTTCTTATCTCTACGGGGAAAATCTGAGAAGTGTTTTCTCTTACGAAAGGCTCATAATAGACATTCATTATTTTACCTTCTGTAACTTCTATTAAATTACTTCCAACCCAGACCCCAAGCAATTGATATAAAAATAGGTAAGCAATAAAAATTGCAACTATCCCTCCCCAAAGTGGGTCAATAAGTATATTTGAAACTTTTGTTAAAAATCTTTCTTTTTTGTTTTTATATAAGGTAACTTCTTCTATAAGATCATTTACTTCTTTTCTTCTTTGACTATAAAGCTCACTTCTTTTATTTCTTGGTTCAATGTTATGTCTTTCTGCTATTACTAAGTCACCTTCTAGTAATAAAAGCGCTTCAGCCTGATTTGAAACCAAGGGGAGAATCTCTGTGAGTTCATTTTTAAGAATAGGGTCTACTTTCCCTTTTTTTTCAATAGAACTTGAAAGAGGATAGATAGCATTTTTTATTTCTTCCATTCCTTCACCAGTTATAGCAATGGTTGAAAAAACTGGAATGCCAAGAAGCTCTGAAAGCTTTTCTATATTAATATTTAATCCAAGTGACTTTGCTTCATCCATTTGATTTATAGCAAGAATCATTGGTTTGCCCATATCAATTAATTGTTTGGTTAGAAATAAATCTCTATCTAAGCTTATGGCTGAAACTATGTTAATCACAATGTCAGCATAAAGAATAATATCTCTGGCTACTCTTTCTTCATCATTAAAACTACTTACTCCATAAATCCCTGGAGTATCCTGAATAAGAATGTTTTCATTCTCATTTCCCAGTGGGGCACTGGTTATTTCGACTGTAGTCCCGGGATAATTGCTTACATCTACATAAACTTTACTTAAATAGTTAAAAAAAACAGACTTCCCTACATTGGGATTTCCTGCCAAAGCTATTAGTTTTTTACCAGTTGTAGATGGATAATTCACATGTTAATTATGGCAGAGTAAGAAGTAGGAAGAAATTGTTATATACGGGTTGTTTGTCTTTCTTTTGTACTTCTAAACACCTCTTCTGTTCTATAATACAAGTTTAAGGGGTTAATTATGCCAATTGAATATTGCAGTGTAGAAGAATTAAAAAATCTAATTGATAGCGGTGAAAGCTGCCAGATTATTGATGTAAGGGAAATCCCAGAATACCAAGCAGCAAGAATTAAAAATTCAAAGCTTACCCCTCTTTCTGAATTTATGGAAAAAATAAATTTGATAGAAAAAGAAAAGCCTTCTTATTATCTTTGTGGTATTGGAAAAAGAGCTTTAAAAGCAGCTGAATATCTGGAATCTGTTGGGTATAAAGATTTAATTGTTATTGATGGTGGAATTAAAGCCTGGGTTCAGGCTGGATATCCAGTGGAATGTGGATAGAGATGCCCCATTGAGGCATCTGTGCTCGAATTCTTAATATAGTTATAGGCAATTCATGAAGTGCTCTGATAAAATCTTATTAATATGAAACTTCTTACATTTTCAAACAAAAAATCAAATGATTTATCAATTGGTGTGTTGGTAGGTGATAAGGTCTTAGATTTACCAAAAGCTTCTAATGGAAAACTTCCAAATAATATGCTTGCATTTATTGAAGGTGGAGATTCCAATTTAAAAATTACAAGTGACCTTATAAAAAATGTAAAAGCTGAAAACTTGATTACTTTATCTGAAATAGATATAAAAGCTCCTATTTTAAACCCGCCAGCATTGAAAGACTTTTTTGCATTTGAAGAGCATGCAAAAGCTGGCGCTAAAAGACGTGGTGTTGAGCTGAATGAATATTGGTATGAAATCCCTGTTTACTATAAGGGTAATCATAGGCAAATCTATGGACTAAATGATGAAATACCATGGCCATCTTATACAAGAAAACTTGATTTTGAATGTGAGATTGCTTGTGTTCTTGGGAAAAAAGGAAAAAATATATCAATAGAAAATGCTAAAGATCACATTTTTGGATATATGATTTTTAATGATTTCTCAGCTAGAGATATTCAGAAGAGAGAAATGTCATTATTAATGGGACCTGCTAAAAGTAAAGATTTTGCAAATGCATTTGGACCTTATCTGGTAACTAAAGATGAAGTTGACCCAAGTAAAGATTTATCAATGACTGTAAAAGTAAATGGTGAAACCTGGTCTAATGGAAATTTCAGCAAGCAATATTGGGGATTTTCTCTGATGATTTCTCATGTTTCACAAGAAGAAACTGTTTATCCTGGAGATATCTTTGGTTCAGGTACATTTTTTGGTGGTTGTGGATTGGATTTGGATAGATGGCTTTCAGGCGGAGATACTATAGAATTAGAGGTTGGAAATCTAGGTACTTTAAAAAACAAAGTCTCTAAAGCTCCAGAATATAAAGAGTTAAATTATAAGAATTTAACTTTTGCAAAGAGTTAATAAAGATGTCACAAATAATAAAAAAAGGTAACCTTCCTAAAACTCCACATACTGAGTACTATGCAATTCCTGGTGTTTTAGCACTAGAAGAAATACATGGCTCTTTAGGTTTTGGTGGTCCATACACTAGAAAACTTCACATAAGAAAATATCCTACCATTCAGTCAAAAAAACCAGAAAAAGCTAAATTTGATTTTAAATTGAAACCCTTATCCGACAATATTTTGCAGCCTTTTCATATTTATACAGGTAAGATTCCATTTGAAGGAGATTGTATAACCTCAAGAAAACCTATTTTATATGGAAAAGATACCATTGTTTCAGTAAGTAAACCTTCTCAATCTTCAAAAGAAAATATTTTCTTCAAGAATGGTGAAAAGCATGAGCTTTTTTATATTCAGGATGGTGAAGGTCTATTAAAAACTGAATATGGAAATTTAGCTATAAAAAAAGGACTTTATATTGTTGTTCCAAAAGGAACGATCTATCAAATTGAGTTAATATCAAAAAATGCTTTTATTTTAATTGTTGAGTCTACTTATCCTATAGGTTTTGCTCCGCATTATTTGAATGCTGCTGGTCAAGCTACGTTAATGGCACCTATTGTAGAGACTGAAATTGAAATTCCAGAATTCCAAGAACCGATTGATAAAGAAGGTGAATATATTATTAATGTAAAACATTCTGAAGGAAATGTTTCTACTTTGACTCTAGATCACCATCCTTTTGATATTGTAGGTTGGGAAGGAGCCTTTTATCCTTTCGGATTTGATATAGAAAACCAGCACCCATTAGCCAGAGAGATTCATACTGCACCACCTGTACGTCAGACCTTTCAGTCTGGAGTAGCCCCTCATAATGGATTTTCTATTTGTTCTTTTACTGCACAAATAGAAGGCTGGCATGAAAAAGATATTCCAGCGCCTTATGCTCATTCAAACGTAGACTCAGATGAAGTAATGTTTTTCAGTAATTCAAATTATGGAGCTAGAGAAGGTTATATTCAGGAAGGATCTATAACGCTTCATCCTGGATCTTTAGCTCATAGTCCACATGGTGATGCTGCACTTAAATCTACTAAAGATAGAGGGAAATTAAATGATCATTTAGCTGTTATGTTAGATACATTTTTTGAAAGTCTAAATGTTACAGAAGAAGGTTTTAAGTATGCGGATAAAGAATATCCGTTAAGCTGGTACAAATCTAATGCCAAGTAAAAAATATCCATTTTTAAATTTTCAAGTAGATCATATGACTATTCATATAGATCCCGAAATGTACAATACTGCTTATGTAATTTTTAAGACAATTTTTGGTGTTTCACCTGAAGATATAATTTATGAAAAAAGAAAAGAATGGGTAGAAGGACTTGGTGAGGAGTCTATGACTTTTGCTGCTAGAGTGGGGAAGGGTGTTGTAGGAGAAGAGTCTCTGCAAAATACTATCTTTGCTATTGTTCAGCCATCTGAACCAAAATTTCAGCACTCACACTCTAGAGATTTATTAACTAAGCACTCTGCATCTGTTCACTTTCAACATGTGGCTTTAAGAACGAATGACTTACTTGCTTTTCATAAGTATGCTTTGGAAAGAGGAGTTAATTTTATAACTCCCATTTTAAAAGATGAGCATGAAGATGTTATTCAGGTCTTTAGTGGTGAGTGGTACATGCCTGGTAGCCAGCCTAGTGGTTTTTTCTTTGAGTTTGTACAGAGAAACCCTAATGAAGATCTTTTAAAGATGTTGGAAGAGCATAATAGGGAGTCTTGGTTTAGAGATAAAACTTTTCTGGGATTGTATCAAGAGAAAGAAAAAGAAAATCAAAGCAATAATGTTACTCCATTTCTAGACCATGAATTGTTTGCCATGATTCAGTCCAATGTAAATAGAAAAAAATTCTGGGAAATCACTGAAGAAGATATTAAAATGTGCGAAGAGAAAATGATCAATTATGCGAAAAAGAAAGTATCTTGAAAACTGGGGCATATGCCCTAGCCGATCTTTTTGCGTGTTTCATCAAGTCCTAACCAGAAAGTATAAATAGACTCTAATGCAATTTTTCCTGCGCTTATGTATTTCTCTTCATTGAAGCTTTCTTGATGATAGGTTTCTTCTAATTCATTCCAAACGTTTGTCCCATGTCCTGCTTCAGTTTCAAAATGATATTTAAAAAATCCTACTGGTAAAGGTTTAAGTTTATTTGGTGTTCTGTGTCTCTTATTAAAAGATTCTAAACCAGATACTAGCTCCATCCAGAAATTATTTGACTCTTCTTTTATACTCTTTCCAATACCATAAGCTGCCCATGTTTCTATAGCAAAGCTGGCTCCTGAGCCTACCTGTCCATCGTGACTCCCATAAGTTTTATCTAAACCTCTTAAAAAATCATGGGTAGCTTTTGTCCCTGTTTCCCACTTACCTACTGACCTTTGGTCTATTCCTAAAATATCTGCTACTCTTCTAAGCCAATTTATATGAGCATTTGGAGTCGTGAATCTCTGATTTTCAATGCTTCCTGATTTAACATTCATTCCTACACCACACTCATTTAATAAAATTGCCCTAGCGGAAACCTCGCCTTCAAGGGTTTCCGCGTTTACCATTCTTTTAGCTTGAACCACTATAAAGTGATTTGAGAAAACAGAAAATTGTAAAATTAAATCTTTTACTTGTTCAGTATTTGCAGTACCTTTTTTAAACCATTTAGTATAGGGATTTTTTACTATAACAGGATGCCTAAAAAAGTCTTTTTCAATCCTTTTTTTGAATTTTTCAAAGTTTTTCATAAATATAAATCCTTAATTAAACATTCTACTACAGACATTCTTCCTAAATCTATTGATCTATGTTTTTGATTTATTGATTTTATGTTTGTGAATGGGGGCATTTACTAATAGCAGAGTGCGCAAGGAGAAGAAATGTATAATTTATTAAAATTCCTTTTTGATGATGATGGGACCTCCCCTGCTGAATATTCAATTATGATGGGAGTTACTATAGTTATTGCAACGGCTGCAGTGGTAGGAGTATTAGGTCAAAGACTTCAAGACTCATATGCTAGAGTTATTAATATTTTTCCAGAATAAAATGAAAAGGGGCTTGCAAAGCCATTAAATTTAAGGGAAACCTCTTTGGTTTCCCTTAACAATCCCTTCCAGCGTGGGGTCTGCGGAACTCTTATTTTTGATCAATCTCTTTCCTATGATTATTTGTATCATACATGTCCTCGACCCCACACCCCTTTTTGATTTTAGGTGAAACGAGTAGCTCGTAAAAGCTTTTTTGTTTTTATGTATAAAAGATCTAATGTAATGAATTTAAAAGATGCCAAATCTTACATTATTTGGACCAGTACGACATAAAGAAATTTATCTTAAAAAAGCTATTTAAAAATAAGCTTACTTACAAAAAAAAGATCCGTCCGATTTACTCGGTGTATCCGACAAAACGTTACTTTTAGTTGAAACAAGCTCCAGCTTGTCTGGAGCTATAAAAAAATGAAATGGGCGATCCGTGACTTGAACACGGGACCCCACGCTTATCAAGCGTGTGCTCTAACCAACTGAGCTAATCGCCCTTAAAGAGAACCAGATGATCAGAATCCGAATTTACAGGCAGGTTAAACCTGAGGTTAAATATTATAACGTGAAGACTGTATAAATTTAAACATAATTCTGTTTTGCTTGACTCTGTTAAACAATACTGCTTTAATTTATAATAATCAATTTATAAAATACATATTTTGTTGGAGATATTATGCGAATTGGCTCTTATGATGAACCTGTATATTTACTGAGAATAACTGAAGATCCTTTAGCTTTTAGAGAGCTTAAAATTAAGTATTCAGAAGGCAGGGCACTACTTAGATCAATGGTGGGCAAACATTATGGACTTAGTAATCATGGATACCCCATTACTGGTGGAATTATAAATGCTAAGGATAAAAGAGAAAAGGTTAGAGACTATGTAGATGCTATATATGGATTAAATCAGGCTATAGGAGTTGCTATTGGTGTAAAAAATCGACTTGGTTTACGAGATGAAATACCTAAAATAGCTATGCCTGATATGAGACCACACTTAAAACCAGAAATTATAAACATAGTAAAGCCAAGTGATAATAATAAGTTAACTCCTGATGAACTTTTAGCGATGGGGTCGGAAATGGAGATATCTCCTCAAGCTTGTAAATTTAGAGATCGATTGGGAGATAAAAGAAGAGATTTAAATCAATTTTATCTTACTCAAAGTTTTTTATATCCACTTGCAATGATGGGTATTATTTCTGATCCACTTTATGCCACTGCTATTTTATCTTCAGAAGGATTTGGTCTAAAAGATAATCAAAATGCAAGAAAAAACAAAAATGATAGTTGGGAAGTAAGACTTCAAACAATAAGACTTTTAGAAAGTATGGTTGAGTCATATTGGAAAGAATTTGAGGAGCATAGACGTGCTGGATTATTACCTGTTAAAAGAGAAGAAGGAGCTGTAGAAGTATCATTGGTAACATTTTTAGATTTAGTAGATAATGTTATGGATTTAGAAGCAATTCAAAATGCACTTACTCAAAGAGGTTGCGGAGTTTTTGATAGGGATGAGGATGTCAAAAATAAAGCTGAAGAAACTGTAGAAAAATCATTTAAAGCTCAATGCTTAATAACAAAATATTTAAATTCTCAAGGATATTCTATTCCTCGTCAAGCCATTTAATTTTTCCTAATAACTAACTTAAAATAATTCTCTATTTCTTTTTCTTCTAAGACTTCATGCCCTTCTTCTTTTATGCTTGGTGGAACGCTTTCAATGGCTTCACCTGAATCTAGTAGTACTTCAAGAATATCTCCTGAGTTCATTTTTTCCAACTGAATCTTAGTTTTTACAAAGTTTAGTGGGCAGGCTATTCCCCTTAAATCAAGGTTTGTTGTTGGTGTTAGATCATTATTCATTTGAAACATTTCCCTATTACACAGCTATTAGGTAATGGACACTCACTTTTCTGTGTCATCTTATCCCATTCTTTCTTAAAACATCCTCTGCTTTCTACATAGCCATAAATAAAATCAAACATATCTTCAATGCTCTGACTATGCAATTCTGATAAACATTTTAAGCAAAACTGTTCTTCTGCATAGCCCATTGCTAGGTTGATTGTATAAGCTCTTCTGCAGATACTTTGATTACACTTAGGGCATGGGAAAGGGAATTGCATTTTTGGAGGTGAGGTTTGCAAACCTCACTTTCTCTATTTCTTTGCTTTAGCATCAGGCTTTGCTGCTGGTGCTGCTTTTCCACCCGCTGCTGGTGCTGCTGCTCCTGCTGCTGGTGCTGCTGCTCCTGCTGCTGGTGTAGCTGCTGCTGCTTCTGCCTTAGGTGCTTCAACTTCATGTGTCTTAGGTACTTCTACCTTAACAAGAATTTCTTCTTTCTTAGCTAAAACTATGATGCCATCTGTTACCTTAAGATCTCCTGCATGGATTACTTGTCCAATTTCAGTAATTACTGAAAGATCTACATCGATTGCATCTGGAATATTCATTGGTAAACATTGAACTTCTATTTCTGTTTGAGAAACAATTAAAATACCACCCTTTACAACGGCTTCTGAAACACCAGTGTAATTAAGAGCCACTTTAACTTTAATCTTTTCTTTTTCATTTATTTTATAAAACTCAATATTGTAGTAAGTATCTCTAACTGGATCTCTATGAACATTTCTAATAATTACTGGAAATTTATCTTTTCCTGATAACTCAAGTTCATTGATGTGTGAGTATGCTTTATGAGGAATCTTTGAAAATTCTTTAGCATTTACTTGAACTGAAAATGATTTCAAGCTATGACCATAAACGGTCGCTGGTATAAATCCATCTCTTCTTAGAGCGTTAGGTGTTTTATTTTCTTTTTCTTTTGCTTTGATTAATATTGCTTTTGACATTGTTTTATCCTTTAAAATATTCGGAATTAATATTTTAACTCAAAATGAAAATTATATTTAGTCTTGTCTTGTATAGAGTATTTCTTATTTACTCTTCAGAGTGTATTGCAGATTATGTAACATACCGATAGTAAGAGCTGCGCCACCAATATTCGGGGCTCTTTCATCCATTATTACCTTTACTTCTGGATAATATTGTGGAATTAAACGAGAGCCTGTATAACCTTGTTCGAAATGAGGTTTGACGTCCGCTTCCATCATGAAATCATAATCATGTCTAGTGCTACCACCTAACCATACACCACCTGTAGATCCTGTAGTTGTAACAGCATTAGCACAAACGGCACCAATAATTTCTAAGTAAAGGAAAAAAGCTTTTCTGGCTATTCCATCTTTTTGTTTAGAATCTTCTGCAATAAAAGTAGCTGCATTAAAGCCATGTTTATTAATAATTCTTTCCCAGTTTTTAGGAATAGATTTTTTAAATTCTTCTAAATATACAAACTTTAAACAATCAACAAGTCCTCTTGAAGAGAGTCCATCTTCACAAGTTACAGTAGGTGAATGCTTGTATCTTTCTTTATAGTGTTTCCGTAAAAACTTTCCAAAATTTTCAATTCTTTTTCCTGCCATTGGTAGAGCGGATTGACCAAATTCATGATCCAGTACAAAGTAATCTCCGCAGACAATTGCACCATTTAATCCACCACCTGGTGCAAGAACTATTTGTCTTGCTCCAAACTGTGTGTTTTTGCTTGGGAAAAATGTTTTTATGGTCTCAGTTATTATCGGACTATTGTCTGGTAGTTTTCCTTCAGCATACATTCTTAAAATAAAATCTACATAGTATCCCCAGAATTTTAAATCGTTATCATAAGTAGTGGCTTTGCCAGTTTCATTAGCTACTTGCTCAAATGAAATGGTCCCTAATTCCCTAGCTTGAGTAAATATTCCTTTTTTTCCATTATAATCAACTGGTCCAGGTACTGAAACAGATAATGCATCAATAGGTCTTGAAGCATGTTCTGTTAACCATTTTGCTCCTTCATAAAAAGTTCTGTTATTTAAACTATTGCCTTCAATTGCATATCGTGTGATCTTAAATTTTGAATTATTGGGTTTACCAGTTTTATAGTAGAGTTTGCTTAAGTCTATTTCTCCATTTTTTACAGGAATTTCAGCACCTTTCATAGATGTTCTTCCACCATCTATAACTCCTATAGTGGCACTTCTTTTACTAAGGATTTCTAAAGCACTATCAGTTGAAAATCTGTCTGGAAAAGCAATGGGAGCGCTCATTCCAAAGACCGGATTAAGTCTTCCCCCCATTAATACAGAATAGTTTTGAGTTGGTCTCATCTTATTAAATTCTTAAATCAAACATAATAAGTTTAACAATATAAAACAAAATTGCTAGTGTTTAAACACTCAAATTAATCAAATAAAACGTATTATTAGAAAAAATTAATCTAAGCAGTTACAGCTTCTTTTCCACAATGTATATTCAAGTAATTTCCACAGCCTAATAATGGATGTTTAGAATTTAAAATCACTTTTACAGGCATGTGAGAAATCATAATGGCTAAGCGTCCTTTATTAGTAAATGATTGCATAAATGAGCCTTCTTTAATTTTATCCAGAATCTTAGGTGCTATGCCACCACCTATATAAACTCCACCTGTAGAGAGTGATTTAAGTGCTAGGTTTCCAGCCTCAGCTCCATAAACTGAAACGAATAAATCAAGCGCTTTTTCACAAGCTTCATCTTTTCTACTCATTGCAACTTCTGAAATTACTGCTGAAGGGTCTTCTTCTTTAATTCTTTCTGAAAGCCATGCTGAAATATCCTGGTAAGAAGTCTTTTTGAAAAACTCATATGCATTTGCTAAGCCAGGACCTGATAAAACTCTTTCATAACTAATACGACCGTATTTAGCCATTAAATCTTCCAGTAAATCCATTTCAATTTTATTTCTAGGAGCAAAATCGCTATGTCCACCTTCACTAGGTATGGGTCTATAGTTTTTTCCATCATGAACGATGATAGATTCACCAAGACCAGTTCCAGCACTAATTAAACATCTGGTTCCACCCTTTTGTTCTTCACCTTCATTTAGTACAAAAATATCTTTTTCTGTTAAACAATCTATTCCATATGCAGCTGCTTCTAAATCATTTAATAAAAAAACGACGTTATTTTCAAGGGTTAAAACCTCTGCAATTTTCTTAGCATCCACTAACCATGGAAGGTTTGTCGCATCGCACTTACCGTTTTTAACAGGACCAGCCACTCCAAAACAAGCTTTTGTTATGGTAAATTTTCCTCTTATATCTTCTTCATAAACTTTTTTTACAATTGTTCTTAAACTGTCATAATCCTTACTTAAAAAACTTTTTTCAAAAACTGTCTTAAAGTTTCCATTTGTGAAATCTAAAATTGCTATATTTGTTTTTGTGCCGCCTATATCGCCTACAAGGTACATAGTTATCTCCTTAATTATGGAATGGTAGAAAACCAATAATCAGTATACAATAGGAGGGGAAAACAGAGGTTAGAGGAATGAGGACAGAATGAAGAAAATAATTTTACTTTTCATTACGCTCTTCTTAAGCGTTAGTACATGTTATGCACAACAAACTTTATTTAATGTTCCCTCTGCTGATGTGACTGAAAAAAATAAACTTTTTTTACAGCATGAAACTCAATTCTCAAATAAATTCTTTGTAAACACTGAATATGCTGCCATAGGTGTAGGAAAAAATACTGAGATAGATCTAACTCTTGGTGGAGTAGGTACAAATAATGTTGCCAATGAACTTTTAGGTGTAGGTTTTAAAAGCTTTATTCCATTGAATAAAAAATTATATGAAAAGTATGAAACTAAATTAACTTATGGTACCTTAATTCAAACTTCTTTAAGAGGAAATGGAGTCGGTAACTGGACTTATTCACATTTAAGTTTAAGGCTACCTAAATTGAAAACTAGAATCACTGGTGGAGCAAATGTTTTAACTACTACTTTTGCTGGAAGAGATGCTTTTGGTTTTATAGGTGGAATTGAGCAGCCGATTACTAAAAGATTTGGTTTGCAAATGGACTGGTTCTCTGGTAAACATTCAAATGGATTCTTGATCCCTGGATTTTATTTAGTTGGACCTAAAAATGCAACCCTATGGGCTGGTTATCAAATCCATAATAATAAAGCCAATGGTGACAATGGTTTTGTACTAGAAATATCTAAAATATTTTCACTATGATAATTGTTTGAATTGTTTGTGCTTAAGTTAGCGAAAATATTTTAGAGACGCTTCGCGAAACTTCTTTACCTACTTACTCGCAGCTTTTCTCTTATTTGGGTCTAAGATTAATTTTCTGAGGCGTATAGATTTTGGAGTAACTTCTACAAGCTCATCATTATTTATATATTCAAGAGCCTCTTCTAAATGCATTTCTATAGGTGGTGGTAATGTTTCTAAAGTGTCAGAACCTGCTGAGCGCATATTTGTAAGTTTTTTAGTCTTGCATATATTTACTTCTAAGTCCTGTGGTTTATTGTTTTCACCCACTATCATTCCTAAATAAACTTCAGTTCCAGGTGGAATAAAAAACTCACCACGGTCTAGTGCATTTAAAATAGCATAAGGAGTAGATGTCCCACTTTCATATGCAATTAAAACACCATTTCTAATTTTATTTATATCACCTGCAAAAGGTCTGTATTCAAAGAAACTATGGTTCATTATGCCGCGACCTTTTGTCTGCCTAATAAACTCACCTCTGTAACCAATTAATCCACGAGTAGGTACTTCAAACTCAAGAACAGTCATCTTTCCATCAGAATGCATGTTCTTTAATTCACCTTTTCTTTTACCCATGGCTTCAATACATGAACCTGTAGACTCATCTGGAACATCTAATACTAGAGATTCAAATGGTTCATAAGTATGATCTTTAATGGTTTTAAAAATTACCTGAGGTTTACTTACTTGGAATTCAAATCCTTCTCTTCTCATAGTTTCAATTAAAATACCAAGATGCAATTCTCCACGTCCACTGACTAAGAATCTATCTCCTGCTCCACCAGAATCTTCTACTCTAAGGGCTACATTCGATTCTAATTCTTTAAAAAGTCTTTCTCTTATTTGTCTGGATGTGACGAACTTTCCTTCTTTTCCAGCAAAAGGACTATCGTTTACTGAGAAGATCATTTGCATAGTAGGTTCATCTATAGTTATAAGTGTTAAAGCTTCTGGATTATCAGTACAAGCCACTGTTTCTCCAATAGTTGCTTCTGGTAAACCACTCATTGCAATGATCATTCCAGCGGTTGCTGATTGTATTTCTACCTTTTTCAAGTTTTCAAAACTGAAAAGTTTATAGACTTTCTCTTTAGTGATTTTTCCATCAGTCTTTATTAAAGCTACTTGATCACCTACATTGATCGTACCGTTATGTATTCTTCCGATTAAGATTCTTCCTAGAAAGTCATTGTAGTCAATGCTGGTAACTTGAAACTGAAATGGTTTTTCTGCATCACCTAATGGTGGTGGAACGTGATGGACAATTATATCTAGTAGAGGTTTTATATCTGTATCTTCATCTTCTAATTTCAATTTAGCCATTCCTTTTATTCCACTGGCATAAATAATAGGAAATTCTGCTTGATTGTCATCAGCACCTAATTCAATAAATAAATCTAAAACTTGATCAATAACTTTATTTGGAGTGGTGTTTTGTCTGTCAATTTTATTTAAAACAAGGATTGGTCTGAGCCCTTTTTCTAGTGCTTTTCTTAAAACAAATCTTGTTTGTGGTTTTACACCTTCAAAAGCATCTACAATTAAAAGACAACCATCTACCATTCCTAAAACACGTTCTACTTCTCCACCGAAGTCTGCGTGACCTGGAGTATCTACAATGTTAATTAAAAATTCACCATAGTTAACAGCAGTATTCTTAGCAAGGATGGTAATTCCTCTTTCACGCTCAAGATCATTTGAGTCCATTACGCAAGATTCAACTTCTTGGTTTACTCTGAAAACGCCAGTGTATTTTAATATAGCGTCTACTAATGTAGTCTTACCGTGGTCAACGTGAGCAATAATAGCTACGTTTCTAATTTTCGAGTTCATAAATCCTTTTTTAGTTATTAATTAAAGTCAATTCATGGATTGACTCTTTCCTAATCATGACGTAAGAACCCAAATATATACAAAATATTTATGAGAATTTTATATTTGAGAAATTTAAAGCCCAGGGTTTACCTTGAGGCTTTAAATGAGCAAATTCAAGCCGACTGAAAGTCGGCTTATAATTTCCCATTCTGCATTTCGCATTAGCCTTGTTTTTTTTGTGAAAGTATTGCTAATGCTGTTTGATCCATCTTCTTTGCTTCGTCTTTTTTACCCATCTCTGTATATAAGCTGGATAGGTTTCTCATAACAACAGCAACATTTGGATGGTTCTTGCCAAGTGCTTTTTCAAAAACAGCTATTGATTTTTTATACATTGCTTCTGATTCAGGATATTTCTTTTCAGCTTTGTATAATTCAGCAATATTATTTAGTGAAATTGCTACATCTGCATGTTCTTTTCCAAGTGCTTTTTCTCTAATGGCTAAAGCCTCATTTAAAAGAGGTTCTGCTTTTAAGAGCTCACCTTTTGCTCTGTAAAAAATTGCTAAGTTATTTAAAGAAACAGCAACTTCTGGATTGTTTTCACCAAGCTTTGCTTTTCTGATTGCAAGGGCTCTATTTAATAAAGGTTCTGCTCTATTAAAATCTCCTTTTCCTCTATATAAAACTGCTAAATTGTTTAAATCTTTAGCGACTGGTAAGCTATCTTTTCCAGATATCTTCTCATCAATCTTTATAGCTTTCTTTAGATTCTTTTCTGCTTCATCATTGTTCTGAAGTAATCTGTTTAGTTCTCCTACATTACTATATGAAATAGCTGTTTTACTGTCGTTTTCTCCATAAGTCTCTTTTGCTAACTTTAAAGCTTCATTTGCATAAATGACAGCGTCTTTGTGTTTTCCACCTTGATAAAGTTCAACAACTTTTCTGTTTAAGTCTTTCCATTGATTATCTTGTACAGTAGTGTCCTTATTTACTTTGGCGCATCCTACTAATGTAATTAGACTTATTGCTAAAATAAAAATAATTGTATTTCTTCTTCTCATGTTTGCTCCTTAATTCTTTGTAATTATAACAAGCAAAACAAAAGTAACATTAGTGTATTTTGAAATACTGATTATAGGATTATTTTTTTTATCAAGTTGACATACTCAGGTGTTACAAACTTGAAAATATTATGATGTTCTGCATCTTTTATTTCGTAAAGGTATTTAGGTTTATTAGCAGCTTCAAAAAGCTCTTTACTATTAGATGTTAGGACGATTTTATCTTTTTCAGCATAAGCAATTAAAATAGGTATTTTTATTTTTTTTATATTCTCTTTTGTGTTTAGTAAATCGTCTGAAATAATAAATTTTACAAAAGGATAATTTTTTTCAATTGCAATTTTAAGAAGAGAAGAAAATGTGGATTCGAGTACTAGGGCATGTGTTTCTTTCTTTTTTGCTAATTCTGCTGCAACTGCACCTCCATAAGAATAACCAAATAGGCTTATATTTTTTGGTTCAGCATGTTTTTCTTTTATTAGATAGTTGTACATTGCTATGGAGTCATTGATAGTGTTTGATATAGTGTCTTTTCCAGTGCTTTTTCCAAAGCCCTCATAGTCCACTATTAAAATATTTGTGCCTACTTTGTGTAGTTCTTTAATTCCACCCAGATAAAGTCCTATGTTGCCTTTTGATCCATGCAGGTAAATAATATGCTTATCTGTTTTTTTGTCTGCTGGAAAATACCATCCAACAAGTTTGCTTTTATTTTTAAGATTAATCTGGACGTCTTCATGTTTTAATCCGTAATCTGAGGGATTTTCTTTAACTGTTTTATCTGGTGCGAAAAGACAATAACTAATAAATTCATCTCTTAATGTTGTATTCGTATATGTTTTGGCATAAGTTTTCAATGCATTTAAGCTAAGCAACCCTAGAAAGATTGTTAATATAAAAAGAGCAATGAATTTCATTTTGATTTTCATAAGCAGTTTAATTATATATGGATAAACAATTTATAGAAGCTGTAAAGCTTTTCAATAAATGTAAATATCATGAGGCTCACGATATTCTAGAGCCTCTTTGGGGTAAAACTGATGAGCCTAAAAAGCAATTCTATCAAGGAATAATACAAGCTTTTGTTGCTTTACACTTAATCCAAGAAAAAAGATTCCCTGGTGCCTATAAAGTCTTTTTAAGATCAAAGTCAAATCTTGAAAAATATAAAGCTGACTCTTATGGTGTGGATCTCTCCCAGTTTTTACTTGAATTAGAATCAATTTTTACAGGCACTGATTATCCTAATAATTTAAATGAAAAAACTTATCTTGCCGTTAAAATTGATTTTAAGTAGGACTTACGCATTTTTTTATGCTCACCATATACCCTTCGCTCCCTTTCCCGCCCTGAAGGGCACACGTGCGCTTCGGGTATATGGTTCGCTTGTTGCGTAAGTCCTACCATTGGGGAAATGATATAATTTATCCTTAAAGAAGGATTAAAAAATGAAAACAAATTCAATATTCTATGCATTAATTTTAGGAGTGATTTTAGCTTCAGCTTCTTTTGCTCAGACTGATAGTTCATCATCTACTATTTCAGTAAGTGGAAGTGGAGAAGTTAAATCAAAACCAGACATAGCTACTATTAGTATTGGTGTTTTAACTAAAGGTAAAAATGCTAATGAAGCAGTCAGTTCTAACTCTATTTCCACACAAAAACTTTTGGATACACTTAGGTCTTCTGGAGTAGCTGAGAAAGATATTCAGACTAGCAGCATAAATGTTTACCCTACTTATAAATTTAATGATAATGAGAGCACTATTACTGGCTACCAAGCAAACAATCAAATTACAGCCACTATAAGAAAAGTTTCAGACGTGGGTAGAATTATTGATTCAGTTTCATTGACAGGAAACTATACAATTAGTGGAATTAGTTTTAGTATTGATGATACTGATCCTTTGGAAGCAGATGCTTTAGGACAAGCAGTTTTAGATGCTAGAAGAAAAGCTGATATTGTTGCAAAAGCCGCAAATGTTTCTATTACAGGAGTTAAAGCTATAAATGTTGATGCTTACGGAGGCATTCCTTTTGTAAAGTCATCACCTTTTGCTGATGCTGGCAGTGCACCTACTACTCAGGTATTACCTGGGGACGTGAGTGTTACTTCTAGTGTAAGTATTCAATATTTGATAAGCAAGTAGGAGAGACGCCCCGCTGGGGCGTCTGTACAAGTCTCCAATATTTAATTGGAAAATAATCTTATATCGTGTCAAAGGGATTAAATGGTGTAGGTGAAGGTCCTCCAAAATAATTTGGATCTGTCCATGGATTGAATGGAGTAGGTGTCGGTGTAACAGTTGTTACTGGCACAGTTGTAGTTGTCGTTCCTAGACTACCTATGTTACTAGGCAAAACAGGTGGTGGAGTAGGTGTAGGTATTCCATTTATAACCCCATTACTTATTGCTCCGGCAGCAGCTCCTACTACAGATCCAGTGGGAGTTGAAGTAGGTATTGGCTGAGTTGATGCTGGTGTAATAGTAGGAATTGGTGTAAACGATGGTCTAGGTTCTTCATTTATGCCGTTAATGCCATTTATGCCGTTAATGCCGTTGATGCCATTTATGCCGTTGATGCCGTTAATACCGTTAATTCCGTTAATGCCGTTGATGCCATTAATTCCGTTGATGCCATTAATTCCGTTGATGCCATTAATTCCGTTGATGCCATTAATCCCGTTGATGCCGTTAATTCCGTTTATGCCGTTAATGCCGTTTAAGCCAGACGTTGATGAAGGACCTCCAGTTGTTGAAGAGGATGTAGATGTAGTTGGGTGATTTCCTTGTGAATTTGCTTTTTGAATTCCCCTTCTACTAGCTACAAAAACCTTCTCTAATTCAACCCCAAACAGATAACCAATTATATTTTTATTTTCCAGAGATAAAACATATGAATCTGAAAGCCCATCTATGGTTATTAGAAATCCATTTATTGAATCATTGTTATATTGTTCAAAAGAAGTGATTTTATGCTTGCTTCCATTGGTAAAAACAAAAGCACCACTATTATTATTTTTAATTTTAAATCCAGTAAAGCCTGTTTCTTCTGATCCTTCTATAAGCACCCATTCTCCTGAAACCCCTCTTCCTGCTGACAAAGCATTTAATTCACATAAATTAAATACAAGTGCTAAGGCTAAAAATAAAGTAAATAATCTTTTCATATGTCTCTTAAACCTACTCTCTATTCTTTAAATATGCCCTTTGTATTATTTGAATACTTTTTATTAGAGGGTTTATATAAATGCAAGGGCTTGTATTTAGGGATATACTTTTAAATCCCTTGAGTGGGAATTTGTAATCTATGGCTTTTCAAGAATTGATTGCTTGAAGTTAGAGGTATTATTAATCAATAAGTACTTATTGTGGAAAATGCAAGGTAGTATATACTTTTTCTCTTCAGATTTAAGGTTGTACTCTTCGTATTTTAAAGTAAAAGATTCCATATCCCACCTCTAAGCTTAGTATATTTATTCCTGGTGCTTAAAAATGTGATGCTTGTCACCCTTGAGTATTATCATTTAATATTTTTTGTATCAATTTTATGTAATACTCCGTTTAAATCTTTAAATTTTGAGGTAATTAATTACTATGCGTCGGGTCAGCCCTCATAAAAACTTAATCTGAAAGTGAATCTACAAAAATGAAAAAAATATTTTTATCAATCTTTTCAATTCTACTTGCATTAAATTCTATTCCTTCATATGCTTCTGTAACTTTAAAACATAGAATAGAAGAAAATGTACTTGATACTAAGCCAGATAATTTAAGTGGACTTACTTTTAATGACTTAGTTAAACTTAGTAAACAAGCTAAACCAAGTGCTGAATTAAATAAAAAACTTCAAGCACATCTTTCAATGACTTATGTCGTTAATAGAAAATATGATGCGAAGTTAGATAAATCCTACATTCGTTTTGCTAATTGGAATATTCACAGAGGACGTAATATTGAAGTCATTAAAGATATTCTCCTGAAGCCTGGGGATTATGAGAGAAAGTATCTTTCAAAAGTAAATAAAAGAAATCAAAAAAACTTTAAAGCTGAACTTGATACATTCGTAGGATCTGATGTTATTGCTTTAAATGAAGTGGACATTGGCATGCCAAGAACTGAATACAAAAACATAGTTGCTAATTTGGCAGATTCATTAGGCTGGAACTATGCTTACTCGACAGAGTTTGTAGAAGTTGGTCCCATATATCAAAATCTGAAAATTGATAGAAATCGTTATAGAGGACTTCATGGTAATGCAATCATTTCTAAATATCCCATTGTTTCATCTAGAGTTGTTAGACTCCCTAATCAGTATGATTGGTATGGTGGAGAAACAAAAAAATATAAATCTCCAGTTGAATATGTCAGATATGGTATTTCAAAAGTAATCTTTTCTCAGGAGATTGAATACAAAGAAGTTAGACATGGTAGCCGAAATGTTCTAATTGCAGATCTTAAACTACCTAATAATAAAATTGTTACTGTGGTTTCTACTCACTTAGAAGATAGAGCATATCCAGATCAAAGACTTAAACAGTTTAAAGCTTTGCTAAACAGTCTTAAAGATATAAAAACCCCAATTGTTTTATGTGGTGATTTCAATACATCTACTACAGACACAAAACCTACATCAGTACAAAAAGAAGTTATAAAAAGAATTAGAGATCCTCACTTTATAGCTCGTACAACAGCCATTGCATTTATTCCAGGTCTGCCTTATGTATATGGGATTTCAGCAGTTACACTTAGTAAACTTCTTCAGTACAAAGATCCTTTCTTCCCTAGTATTCCTGCTTTTTTTCCAAATCATGAAAGAAGGTTCTATGCATATCTAAAGAAATTTCAATTTGATGATGGGAATAAATTTGATTTAAGTGGAGATAAAAAGAGAAGCTCTAATAGAAGAAAAGGGCTTTTAGCTAATTCTAATCAAAGGCATTGGAAAGGTTTTAAAAGTACATTCAAATTTGAAAAACCAAGAATTATTGCTTACTTTAAATTAGACTGGTTTTTTATTAAGCCTGTTAATAATCAATTCTTACCCTTTAATGGAAGAACTTTAAAAACCTTTAATAGCTCCTTCCCACACGGTCTTTCAGACCATAATCCTATAACTGTGGACTTAAAGCTGTAATAAATTAAATAATAAATAAAAGATTAAATTTCAAAGATTAAATTTTTTTAATATTCGTTATTTTCATCCTTTTGATAGGTTAATACTGTTTGACAATGACTTATGTTTAAAAGCATAATGAATTGTTATCTTAAAAAAATATTACAGGAGATTATTATGAATTTAGTTCAAACAGTATTCGGTCCATCACAAGCTTCAAGTATTGCAAAGCGTAAGGCAGCAAATGCTGGTGCAAATACAGACGTTGTCGCACAAGTAGAAGAGTTAGGACAAAAAACTCTTCTTTCAGGTGTTGCTATTGCTACTTTAAATGCTGGACCAGAAGTTAATACTGCTGCAAAAAAAGCTCCTGCTGTTGGTTCTATTGCATTGGGTTCTAATGGTACTCTAGCTGTTCAAGGTTTAAACAATAAACAAAACACATTTGATGTTACTTACACTTCTACTTCTAGTTCAAGTCCAACTTACACTGTTTCTTTAAATGGAAATACTCAAATTTTCCCTGGTGCTAGTGTAAAAAATATTAATTTTACAGGTGGAAATAAAGCGGATGCTGCTCGTATTTCTTTAAATACTCCAGTATCTGTGAGAGCTACACTTTTAAAAGGAAATGATAGCTTCCAAGGTGGAGCAGGTGATGATGTTGTTGATTTAGGACCAGGTAGAGATGTAGGTAGAGGCGGTCCAGGAAATGATACATTTTTAACTGGTAAGGATAATGTAAATGATAATCTTTATGCTAATTCTAACGATAGTTTTACACTAGGTAAAAAAGACACTGTTCAACTTGATGAAACTGATAAAGGTCGAGTAGTCGGACCAGTAGATCCAGTAGATCCAGTAGATCCAGTAGATCCAGGTCCTGGTCCAGTAAAGCCAACCTCTATTAATATCAATGATAATACAGGAAATATTACTGTTTATTCTACTGGTAATGATGTAGAGCTAAGACTTGATCCACTAACCTCTGCTCTAACCGGTACAATATTTCGTGTTTTTGTAAATAATGCTCCAGTCTCTGATGCACTTGGATTTAGACCAAATACTAATGGTGGCAATACTCAAGGTGTTGTTAATATAATCGGAAATAATCTTATTCTAGGTACTGACTTGAGATCTCATATTGAGCAAGCACAGAGTGATTTTAAAGGTGCAAAATTTCTAACTTTAAATGGACAACCAGTTATAAATACACCTGTTGTAAATCAAACTCCAGTAGTTCAAACTCCAGTAGTTCAAACTCCAGTAGTTCAAACTCCAGTAGTTCAAACTCCAGTAGTTCAAACTCCAGTAGTTCAAACTCC
>JAGVKQ010000010.1 GCA_020050435.1 Candidatus Caenarcanales bacterium | reverse complement strand
CACTCTTTCTTTAGCTGATTATCCTAATGGTCTATATGATCTTAAAGTTACTGTTGAAAACAAATTTGATAAGTTTAATACTGAATCTGCTAACTTTACTTTAGATATTATGGGTGAGTCTTCAACTTCTTCATCCACTTCTGGCTCTAATGGTTGTCCTGTTGCTGATTGTATAGAAGATTCAGACTGTACTTGTAATTCAATTGTTGATGAACATGGTTGCACTACCTTTGAAAGAACTTGTTCCTCTACCTCCAGTTCTTCTTCTGGCTGTCCTAATCCTCCTTCCTGCCCAGCACCACAAGAGGGCTGTAATTATATAAATATTCCTGAAGATGTTAATGGTTGCAATATTGGTTGTGGAGAATTATCATGTACTTCTACTTCTGGTGTGCCTAGCTGTTCTACTGGCGAGACTAATTGTGGTAACGGCTGCATCCCTGGTAATTGTTGTTCTAATGATGATTGCATGGATGGCAAATCTTGTTCTAGTAATACTTGCACGTCTTCAGGGACTTCCGGTACTTCAGGAACTTCTGGTACTTCAGGTACTTCTGGTGTAACTTGTTCTGATGATGAAGTCAAGTGTGATGGCTCTTGTGTTACTGGAGATTGCTGTACTGATGCTGGATGTTCTGATAGTGAATCTTGTAATAACCATACTTGTACTCCTCTTCCTCTAATGTGTTCTACTGGTGAAGTTAAGTGTGAGGGCTCTTGTGTAGCTGGTAATTGTTGTAGTGATGCTGGATGTTCTGATGGCAAAACTTGTAAAAATAATACTTGCACGACACCTCCTCTAGTAGATACAACACCTCCAGAAATAATGCTTATCTCCCCTGATGATTCAACTTATAAAGGTACTAGAAGAGTATTAGTAGCAGGGACAGTAACTGATGACTCAACTCTTTCTTTCTTAAAAATTAATGGAAACTCAGTACCCTTTATTATGGGATCAAACGGAGCAAATACATTCTCTGCTAATATTCAATATAGTAGTGATGGAGAAAATACAGCAATAATTGAGACCTCAGATTCATTTAATAATACTGCAAGCAAAACAGTTAATTTCTTTATAGATACTGAAAGTCCTATTATCACTGCAATTGCAGAACAAAATGGTGCAAATACAGCAACTATTAGTGGTACAGTCGATGGAAGTGGATCACCCGTCTTTAGTGTAAAAGTTAACGATACAATTGTTCCAGTTTCCCATATCGGTCAAGCACCAAATCAAGATAGATTGGTTTCATTTACTACTGATATTCCTTTCAATGAACTCCCTGCAAAAATCAATGCCTCAGATGCAGCAGGAAATGAAAGTGAAGTTACAACGAGTACAGATAAAGCTTATCCTCAAATAACATTATTATCACCTACTAATGGCGATGTAATAAACGGCGACACTGTAGAAATAAAAGTAAGAGTGACTCATCCGAAAGGAAGACCTATTCAAAGAATGAAACTTAATGGAATCTCTGATAAATTTAAGCTCTCTGCACCTGGTAGTGGTTCTTTTGTAGGTGGAACACTTTCAGAAAAAGGTACAATCTTATTTGATGGTGCCCCTGGTGAATTCACAACAACATCAAATCTTTTACTAGGAGACAATTCCTTTAATATAGAGGCAGTTGATGACTTAGATGGTCAAAGCTCACTAAGCTTTGTATTAACCAGGTCATCTAGTAGCTCATCAAGCTCATCAAGCTCTTCAAGTTCATCAAGTTCATCAAGTTCATCAAGCTCTTCAAGTTCATCAAGTTCATCAAGTTCATCAAGCTCTTCAAGTTCATCAAGTTCTTCAAGTTCATCAAGCTCTTCAAGCTCTTCAAGTTCATCAAGTTCTTCAAGTTCCACTTCAGGTGGAACAGGTGGTGGAAACATTGTAGTTTCAATCCCACCTAATACAACCTCAGTAGTAGATGTATTTGTAAACATAAACCCACCAAATGAACCAATAGTAGATCCTGCCACTACTCCAGTAGAAACCTCTCCAATTCCTATTAAACCTACCAATTTAGGAATAATCTACAATTTACCTGAAGTAACTGGTTTAGACATTGCACATCAAACTGGTCAATCAATTCAGATACCAAGAAGTTGCACTGTTGCAAGTGAAATAAGACCACAAGACAATAATATTATTGTTGATGACTCATTAATTGATGAAAGATTTGCTACTGTACTCGTAGACAACTCAGGAAGAACCTTTATCGCTGGGTTTGCATTCTTCACAGAAATAGATAAAGATGAAAGCAGCAATAGCTTTGTTTTCGAAACCAATTCAGGAAAGATACTAACACTCGTCACAACTTTAAGTATCCCTACAGATATAACTCAGGGTGAAGCATCAATTTCAATACTAAAAGATAAAGATACAATCATAAGCATCCCTTTATCTATAGAGGCAGAAACAGTAGTATTTGCCGGCAAAGCAAGAAAAGCTATTCCTAGCCCACGCATAAAAGATCCAATATTTGCAAAAGTAAAAATACTTAAAACGCCAACCCCACGTTTAATACTCAGCTTAAATGTAAAAAATATTCTTGGTAAAGTTGCTACCATTAACAATAAAAAAATAACTATCAAAGAAAAGAATAAATATCTTACAAACTTAAACTACCTTCCTAGTCAGGGTCTTCACATAGATAGTTTCAGAATCGCTATTAACGAACAAAATAAGAAAAAAATAATTGTCAGATCAACAATCCTACCAAACATTAGACCTGGTCTAAGGCTATTCAACGTAGCTACTGCAAAATGTGCAGATATTGGGGCTGTAGATATTCCTGATGATGTAAACAAAGGAAGGATTATCTCAAGCTCAAGAGCAATAGATGCAATACTTGAAAGAGTAATTCAAGAAAGAAACAATTCTAGCAGCTCAACACAAAGTAAAATTCTTAAGAATTAGGTGTTTGAGAATGGTTCACGGCATCTTCTACTAGTTTTTGCAATTCACCATTTTGATAAAGTTTTCTAGTAATATCACACCCACCAACAAATTTGCCATCTATAAAGACTTGTGGGATGGTATTCCAACTAGTATATTTTTTTATTTCTTCTCTCAATCCTGCATTCTCTAAAACATTTCTTGTCTCAAATGGAACACCCATAAATTTAAAAATATCAATCACTGCAGCAGAGAATCCACACTGAGGAGAATCTTTCGTACCTTTTATATAAAGTACTATTTTATTTTCATTTATATCTTTTTTAATTTCTTCTACAATATCTAACATTATTACCTCCTGAAATATAATTCACTAAAATAAGGACCTTTTAAATCTGATGATCAACTCCTATTTTCACACTTCCTCCCATTTTTTCCCATTGTGCTGGCGAGTAAGTTTTTAAAGTTAAAGCATGGATAACATTAGATTTCATTTCTTTATCTAAAATATTATAGATTGTTTTATGTTGTTCAACTAAAGATTTATTCTCAAAACCTTTTGAAACAATAATGGCTTGGATATGATCACCACCTCTAAGATCAATGACCTGAACAAAATCAGTATCAATGCCTGACTGAATCTTTAATTTAATTTCCTCTAATGTAATCATAATTTCCCCAAAAGATAATTTTAACTCAAACCATACTCGCTGACATGTAAAACTTTTTCATTTTGCTTGATAACTCATCTTCTAATAATAAAGAAAAGGTCTGTACGCTATTCCGAATAATAAAATTAAACTTGGCAATCTTTTTTTTACAAAAGACATTAGATTTTCATATTGCATGTATGGATTTGATTTTTTTTGATTTTCCAATGTGTCAGACTTTATTTGAGCATAATTATGTCCAGGAAAAATAACTGTCTGGCTATCCATCTTCATTAGCTTATGATAGATCGTATCAAACATTTGTTCTACATTACCTCCAGGAAGATCGCATCTCCCACAACCATTAATAAAAAGCGTATCCCCAGCAATTAGTAAGGGCGTATCATGATGCGCCCCTACTAAAAAGCATTGAGACCCAGGAGTATGTCCTGGTGTATGAATTAGCTCAACTTCAATCTCACCAACTTTTACCTTTTCAAAAGAATCTACTTTTTTTACATTTTCATTTCCCCAGGGAAATTTAAAAAAATCTGCTTCTGTTTTATTAATAAAAACAGGGATGTCAAGTTTTTTTAATAACTCTTCAACACCATTAGTGTGATCAGAATGTCCATGTGTAACTAAAACACCACTTATTTTTAGACCTTCTTGATTAGCTGTTTCTAATAAATAATTCACATCCCAAGCCGGATCAACAACTAAAACTTCTTTACTTTTTTTATCCCCAATGAAATAAATGAAATTTTCCATTGGTCCAACTTCTAACTGTTTTAAAATAATATCTTTCATTTCCCTCTAAATCCTCTGAATACATATTGTATTTCATAATCATAAAAAAAATAAGTAAAGCTTAAAGAATTTAGTAAGTAAGTACTAGAAAAAATGATGTACTATTAATAATCTTAATAAAAGAACAATAGTTCAAGTCTATAGTTAGTAGTACTTGGATAAAAACTATGAATAAATCCTCAATAATAACGTTAGAAGCAAAAGAACACTACAACATGGTCTCAGATTCTTGGAGGCACATTTTTGGTGATGATTTCCATGTGGGTTATTTTCAAAGTAATGACCAAGATTTAATTTCAGGTACAAAATTATTAATAGACAAGCTCTCTGAAATGGGCAATTTAAATGAAAGTTCAAATGTACTTGATATAGGATGTGGAATCGGTGAACCCGCTTTTCATCTTCACGAAAAGTATAAATCAAAAATAACTGGAATTACCATAAGTGAAAGAGGAGAAGAGCTAGCAAATAAAGCATGTGCAGAAAAAGGACTCTCCAACATGGTTCATTTTAAAGTAGCTGACATCCTTCATAATAACTTTCCCGACAATACCTTTGACACAATCTGGATAATGGAAGTATCACACCTAATAAAAGATAAAAAAAAGTTGTTTTCAGAAGCCTATAGAATATTAAAAAACAATGGTGAAATTTTGCTTTGTGATTTTATGGGAAACTTCAAACATAATTATCTTGAAGGTTTTAAATATTATAAAAATTTATTTTCTTATATAAAAGATATGAATACTTTAAATAGAACCTTTGGTAAGGCTCATCTTTGTACAGTTAATGAAAAAATTGAGATGATGACAAAAATCGGTTTTGTACATTTCGAACAATCTGACGTCAGCGCAAATGTTTGTCCTACTATGTATCATTGGAGAAACAATGTAAGCAATAACTTAGAATCAATATCAAAACTTCTTAAAGATGATCAAATTAAAGACTTTTTAGATTCTTGTAACATTTTAGAGAGACTATTTAGCGACAAAATACTAGGATATAGATTCATTAAAGCTGTTAAAACAAACATATTAGTTAACCCAAATCTTTAACTTATTATTTTAACCAAATAAGGGAACAATATAACTATAAAGAAGGGTCTTTAATTATATGGAATTATCTGAATTAACGAGTAAATTACCTTACGTCAACTGGTTATATTTTTTCCGTGTTAGCTTTTGGCAATCTTCTCAAAACATATTAAATGTTTATTTTTATTTTGCAGTAGTGGCTCTACCTTGTACATTTATTTGGGTATTTTTTGCTACGCAACAAGATGATAAAAGAGTAACTGAAGCATTAAAATGGTGCTTCAATATGGTTGTTTTTATACTCCCAATTACATTGTTTACATTCTTTGCAGTTATAAATGTCTACCAAGACATTGTTAGACGAATCAACAGTTTATAGGGGTTTAAATCCTAAGCTGCTGTTAATAAATTAATCCCTTTAGAAGCTGATGATAGGCTGGGTTGGTTAAAAGCCCTATCAGCTCTCGCTAAACTTTTTAACGGATCCGCAACTACCTCTGGTAATTTCCTACCAACTCTAGATATTGCTTCAATTGGTTTCTTACTAAAAGCTCCCAACAGGCTACTTACTGGTGCTGACATAAATTTTTCCTTTACAATGTTTGGTTGTTAATAATAAAAAGGGAAGTTAAGAATGTTATTGATAGTACATTTGCACTATTTTATATAAGAATGAACTTTATGAGTAGGCTCTGAAGCTTCTACCCCATGAATTGCTTTTATATTTTCTTTTTCAGCTGAAATAGCTTCTTCAGATTCATTTTCTATCTCATAATCATCATCATCTGGATTACCACTCATAGAAAGTCTCTTAGTTCTGCTAGTTGCTATTGCCTGTGCACTCATCAAAGCTAAAAGCTCAGGACTTAAAGCAAAAGCCCTAGCATTGGTAATTAGCCCAGGCTGAAGCTCTAAATCATGAGGTATAGCAGAAGAATTTTTAATAAGACTTCTATTTAATTGTCTAAAGTCTCCCACAGGTATTCCCGTATTTGGATTTTCTACATGTGCCTTAGCCATTACTTCAGATTCTAATTTATGAGGCTGAAGATTAACACTTAACCTTACCTGTTTTGATTGAGTGTTATTTACTGAGGATTGTTTACTTAAAGTATCTGCTTTTTCAGAAGCTACTTGCTTTCTTGTTTTTGATTTAGCCAATCCATCTACTTTGTTTTTTGCTAAAAGGTTATCTGCTTTTTCATCCTTGGGTAAATTTTTATTTTTAATAAATTTTTGAGGTTCATTAATCAATTCATCTAAAAATGTAGGGTTTTGGATTGCTACATTTAACAGTTCAGGATTTGTTCTAAGTAAATATACGAGGCCAGGATGCATTCTTAACATATTAAAAAATGGTCTGTTTGTAAGAGCCATTTGATAGAGATCAACACTTATGTTTGCAAGCTCACGGAATAAAGAATCTCTTCGTAAAGGTGCTCTTTCAAATAAAACTGCATTCCCCTTATCAATCTGTGGAGAAAGATGAATGCTATGAATAGATTCTGATCCTGAAGACATGCTTGTTCCTTTATTTCTTACAATTTAAATTTACTATAAATCAACTTCTTAACTATCTATTTTCAAGTGGAAAGACTAAAGTTAATATTTTTTTAACAAAAAAAAGTTAGAATAAGAGAATAAATTTCATGAATACTTGTCTAATATGTAAAAAAAATAAATTTGACACTTCAGGAGATGTCCTATTATTAAATAATTTACTTGTGCATAAAGGCTGTGAACAAGACCTATATCTTTCAATAAAAGATAAAACTAAAGATAAGAAAGACGCAGGAAATATTGAATTAGATAATTTAAAAAACCTTCAAAAGAGCATTTATGACTATTGGCCTTCCTACCCACCAGATTGGAATGAAAGAAAACAAATGGTTAGGGAAAAAAGAAAGGTTTGCTCAGTTTGCGGGAAAGCAAGCACAAGGAAATATAGAAAATGTCCACTGGAATTCCATCATACAATTCCCATTAGTGCCGGTGGGAATCATCTTGAATCCAATCTAGAGCTAATCTGCAAAAGCTGTCATAAGAAAGAACATGAAAAAAATCCATATAGATTTAGAAAAAAACGCTAAACCACTCCAAACTCTGTATCTTTTTTAACTTGTTCAAGTACTGATAACATTTTTTTGACATGCAATCCCATAAAACCTGATGATAGCTTTGTATTTTCCAATATTGACATAGCCTGATTATAATAAGGTGAACTATGAGAGGTTAATTTTTCTACAATGTTAGTTGCAGCTCCTAACCATCCCCAATGCTCTAGCAAAATCATATCCATATCATCTTTATTTTGAAGTATTGGCAGCCCATTTTGAATAATATCCTCTAGTCTTTTTTTTTGCTTTAATAATGCTGAATCTAAATCCATAATACTTTTGCTCCCATTTGTTATATACATTCTATCAATATCCAGAACTTGAGTTAAGATAAAGCGTGTCTACTAGCGTGACACGCTTTGAAATTGCTCGCTTCACCACGAAGATAAGTCTTCGTGTTTTAGCTTCGCTAATTATAAAAATATGGAGAAGTATACAAAACAAGTCATTAAGATATTCTCATCACTTAAAGATATTTCACTCTTAATTGTTCGCTTAATTCTAGCTTACGGGTTTTACGAGCCTGCAATGAAAAAACTAAGTAATTTTCAAAGTGTAGTAGAGTGGTTTGGAAATAGCTTACATATCCCATTCCCATTTTTAAATGCAATATTAGCAGTCACTACAGAAGTAAGTGGAGTAATTTTACTTTCTCTTGGTTTAATGACTAGATTTATATCTATCCCAATGATGTTTGTAATGATAGTAGCTATAGCTACAGTTCATGGATCACACGGTTTTCACGCTTCAGACAACGGGTTCGAGATACCTCTTTATTACATGACTATGTTGTTTGTACTTTTAACAATTGGACCAGGTAAGTTCAGCTTAGATGAGACATTGTTTAAAAAGTATTTTGGAACAGAGAAGTAGTTGACTTCGGCAGACCCAGTCAAGAATATCACTTTGGGGCTTTAGCTTCTCGCCTACTAAGTAGGCTTATCCGTAATTCATATTTAACATATCAGATTAAAAAAAGATGTAGAATTACCAACAATTTAAATAATTAATTTATATTATTATGCAAGCAATAAGTGTTCTTGGAGTACCAATACTAATAAAAAGGTTAAGCAGCCTACCTAGTAATTATGTTGGGGTGGATTCACCAGATTTATTAAGAGCAAGTAGGGAATCAGCTCCTTCTTACACAAGATATCATTTACATCTTAAGGGTGGAGAAATTATAGAAAAAACTTTCAGAAGTACTCTACTCGAAGCAAATGGACAATCAAGAGAAGCAATAAAACTGGATAATGAGGATAATGGAGAAAAAGAAATTAGAGGACTAAAAACTATAATTGCAAGATTGCTTGCAAAAGAACTTAATGACTCTTATGACAGCTCAAAAAATCAATTAGAAAACATTACAGGTACTATAAAAAAGCATGCACCAGAGCTTATTAATGATGATGATTTAACTACGCTAATTGTTTTTTATTCATTAAAAACAAGCTTGAAAAATGGTCCTGAACATACTGGGCTTTTCAACAGATTCCCACCAAGGTTTTTAAATCATGAAAATGAGCATTTTGAAAGTAGAGTTAGGTTGATAATGAAACATTTATTAATTGATATTGAGGGCTATGAAAATGCCCAGCAAATAGAAAAACTAAGAAATTTTCAACCAGTTATGAAGGCTGCTGGACTAGATACTATTGATCATATACTTAATAGAAATGATCTTCTTGCATTAACTTTTCCAGGTTATTTAGAAGGTGAAGATCCTCCGATTAGACCTTGGTTGTCTTACCAGCCTGGTAAATGGCAGGGAGACGGTGGAAAAGACCTTGCAAGAAGAGCTACTTTTTGGCTTTTAAAATATGGTGAGGGTGTAGTTGATGATGAAGGAAATTACGATTTAAAAAGACTGAAAGAAGTAATTGAATCAGATGCTTTTAATAGTACTGAATATGGCACGATGGGGATGTTACAAAATTGTACTTATACTCCGAATGCAGTGGAAGCAATCAGGCTAGCTATTCCAAAAGCAGTAGGAGGAAAACCAAATCAGCTTCATAGGTGGAAAGTAAAATATGACAACAAATGGGAAGATAAACAATTAATAGATGAGCTTACTGAGTATCTTGTAGAACATAAATTGAAATGTGTAGATGCTAGAGGAAGAGTATCTGCAGAAAAAATAGTTGATCATAAAAATTGGCATACGGAATATAAAACAGAATGCAGTACTGCTCTAAAAAGTAATAAGTCAGGAGCTATTTCTGCTTACAATGCCTTATCTCACAAATATCCTGATTTATTTGGATGGAGAAAAGAACAAATAAAACCATGGCAAATAACTCAGGATCCTATGTGGAAAAATGAAAATGGAGTTAAGCTTTTTCAATCAGCAATGGCATATACTTTGTGGTCAAATGGCTTAGGCTCAATGAATAGCGAAGCATTCAGACCAAAATTTTCATTTACTAAAAGTGAATTTTTACATTGGTACGATGAAAGAGTAAAACATAATTATTTATTTATAGAGGATATGTTAAATGAAAACGGTCTATCTAGTCCATACGACACAATAGCCGGCAAATGTCAGGGTGGAGCACTAGAAATATTATTCGCCACACAAGCACCTGTTTTAACCGATCAAAAACCAAGAGTAAGATCTACTGCTTTAGCTTTATTTAAAGCCGCTAATGATAGCTGCACTGTAGACTTTGAACCTGTTAAGAAAACGGTAAATAGACACAAATTGAGTTTAGATTTACTCACAGAAGAAATAACTATAATTCCTGGAGAACAAATTGGATTTAAAAGACAAAATAGAGTGGGTGAAACACCTTTAAGAAGGTATGATTTAACACACACTAAAATAAAAGATATTCTAGATAATGAATCAGGTAGACAGTTTTTATATAGGATAAAGGATTTATTACTCACTATAGAAGATGAAGACAGATTAAGTTTTTGCAATATTGAAAAAATAGCTAGTTGCGCTAATCGTGATGATTTATTAGAGTTTTTTGAGACCTTAAGAATATCTTTTATTGACTATATAAACATTGATCCCAGAACAAAAGTTAAATTAAAAAAACTCTTAGAAGATATTCTTTACGTAGAAGATGGACAAAAAGAGTTTCTACTTGAAACAATTAAAAGTGAAAGAGGACTCTTAAAAAAAGGTGTTTCAACTCAAGAAGGTTACTTAGAATTAATAGAAAAAGTTACTGTATTTTTATATGAAGTGGTTAGAGAATATGATATCCAGGATTTTATAGCACATAAAAAAACAAAGAAGGTTTGTTAAAAGTTAGATTTTGGTTACGTTCAACGAACTTGCAGAGGACGACATTTTAGGCGAAGCACTATCCTTTAGGAGACCTGGACGCATACTATAAGAGACAATAGAGTGGCTAGTTAAGCTTTTACTAAGAAGAATAAGTGAATTACCGATCTTGGGTATATATTTATAGTATGAGATTTCAAGTAAAAATAATTTTGTTCATAATTTGTACAATTCTTACTTTCAATAATTGTCTTTATGCACAGACTACAGAAAGCGGTTTGAGTTCACCTGAAAAAAAGTGCACCTGTGTTTTTAAGGGCAATATACCAATAAGAAAAATTACTTCTACAGATATTAGTATTAAAAATAATCTTGAAACAATGCTACTAGATATTAAGCTTAGTTTCGCTGTTGACTCTCCACGAGCAAACATTGACGGGTTAATAGAAGGAAGTAGAACCATTACGAAACCAACAGATGGCATGATACTTCCTTTCACAGTTGAGAATTTTATGCTTAATTTAAATGTAACTGACAAAACAAAAGATGCCGCTTATACAATAACTAATGAAAATGAAGATGGAACTATTGTGGGAACTGGTATAAATAAAATCAAGAAATTTAAAGATAATAGAATTACAGGAAAAAGTAAAATTGTTTTTCCAAAAACTCTAAGAGAAGAAACAATTAACAAGGAAACAGGCTCGTCTATTTTGATTTCTAATAATGGACAGCTTGTTTTAATGTGCAATTTTGAAAATGTACCTTTTGAATTAGGATTATAATTAACCTTATGGAAAAAGAAATTATAGAGAGTGGATTTTCCACCTACGCATACGGTCTTCGGTGGACAAGGAACGACCTAACTGTTTTCCTTGAAACTTGAACCTGATGAAAGAGTAATCCACCGTGATGATGGATTCAAATCATCTAAACCCCGAATGGGGACGGAAACATTTTATATTTTCTCTTTGCTAAACTGTTTAATATACTCACTATAAATATATCTCTTATTTCTTTCCTTCCCTGTAATTTCTCTTAAAATCCCTGCTTTTATGAATTTTTCAATTAAGCTATTAGTATTTGTTCTGGATGTGATTCCAGTTATTTTAGAAATTAGTTTGGAGTCAACGATAGGTAGAGAATAAAGCTTATTTAATAACTTCAATGCCTTCTCTGCATTTTTACCAAAACCTGAAACTTTTTCCGTATCTTTTTCTTTCAGTTTTGTAATCTTGATAGCTGTTTCTGTCGCTTCTTCTGCAACCACCCTAACCCCATCTAGAAAAAACTTTAACCATTCTTCAACACCCATACCAAATCTATAACTGTTCAACTTCTCATAGTAATGATTTCTATATCTATTAAAGTAGTCTGATAGATATAGCAGTGGTCTGGACAGAATCCCTTCTTTATATAAGTAAAAAGTAATTAAAAGCCTTCCTGTCCTTCCATTACCATCTAAGAATGGATGTATTGTTTCAAACTGTGCATGGATTAGTGCTGTTTTTATTAGTGGAGGAAGCGATTCTTTTTCTTCATGCATAAATCTTTCTAGATCATTTAGTGCTTTTTGCATTTCAGGTACTTTAGGTGGTATAAAAGCTGCTGTTTCAATAGTTCTACCTCCTATCCAATTTTGGATTCTCCTAAATTCTCCAGGATATCTATTTTCTCCTCTTACCCCTTTTAGTAGCTCTTTATGTACTTCTTTTATTAGTCTTAGTGAAAGTGGTAATTCTTCCATTTTTTTTATTCCATAATTCATTGCTTTAATATAGTTTATGATTTCGTCTAAATCAGAAGGTGGTTTTTCATTTTCTAATTTTGCTTCTGCTTTTACAAGGTCAAGAAGAGTAGCCTGTGTTCCTTCTATCTGACTTGATAAAGCAGCTTCCTTTCTTATATACATGAAGATAAAGTAATCAACATCAGGCACTAGCTGGTCAATTGCATTAAGTTTTCCTATAGCCATGTCAGCTTTTGAAAGTAAAGATATAAGATTATTATTCCATTTTATTAACTCATTTGGTGGAAATGACCTTGGGATAAATGAACTACCATTTTGTCCTTGAGTACCAATTTTACCCATAAATCTACCTGACAATCCTTTTTATATCCAGGACTAAGCTTTATTGTAAGTCCTGGGAAAGTATTATATCCAGGACTAAGCTTTATTGTAAGTCCTAGGTATAAATTCGTTACAATTTCTTTTCAAATCTTTTTTACTGCTGTGAATAGACAAAGTTTTAACCATCTTGGTACTCCACCTTAAAAACAAAAAAGCCTCAGATTGCTCCGAGGCTTTTCTTAAAATGTTTGATTTTGTTCACCGCTTACGACCGCTAATTCTTGCGAGATAAGGTTAAGAACATTAAAAAAATTTAAACTTCGATAAGTTTTTACCTACTATTTAGGTCTTACAAGTTAATTTAATTTTTAAAAGTAAAAAATTCGTTCCTTATTTAATTTTTTGTTTAGAATTTGCATTGAATTTAAGATGATAATCAATTAACATAAAGGCACCAAAAAACATTTTTTTATAGAGACAACAAGACTTAAACCATTATGAATCCTCTTGATCCATTAAAACCTACTACACCTCAGCCAGGTACGCTTTCGGCTAAAGAAACTGTTTCTATCGGTTCAGCAGCTAATTCACCATCAGACTCTGAAAAAAGTACTGGTGTTCAACCAGGAGCATTCATAGATGCTGCAACTAGAACAAGATTAAGTATAGAAGCTGGTGAAACACAAAAGAGTCCACAAGAATTAGCAATAGAATTTTTTAAATTTATTAGACAAAATGATGAAATAATTATTAATGGAACTAGATACAAACTATACTATCTACAACCTGCTGGATTTGTTCTGTTTGTTAGAGATATGAAGGAAGATTCTGCTGTATTTAATATAGGAGAGGTCGAAGTTACAAGGTTTGGGAAAAGACTTTCTGCTATTGGAATCCATGAAATGAATGAAGAGTATCTTAGAGGAAGAGCAGTTATTGTTGACCCTGTGAGTATAGATTATATTTCTGATATCGGCATAGCATTATCTCATTCCAAAATAGGTCCGAATAGAAGGATTCCTTTTATTCAAGATTATAAAAGTACTAATATAAGTAACTTGCCCGCTATAAGAGATAACCTACATTTATATTTAATAAATGGACTACCAAATGGCATTATACCTACTTGGGCAGCAAATGATTTTTTACAGGTGTTTTGGGATGATCTTTTGCCAATTCAAAAAAAGCAACTTGCTAACACTTTTACTGCCACATATGGAGGAGATTTGTTTAAAGGGAAAGCACGTATGGATGTTGCTGAGAACTATAGGGAAATAATAAATGAAGCTGATCAAGATATTAAAAACCAATTAAGTGATGATTTATGTAGCACTCTTCTTAAAGGAATTCAAGATGGACAATTAAAACACTTGATTGGTATTGGAAAAGCTTTTGAAATAGTTGGATCTGGAGATATACAGGTAGATTTTACAAATGCTGAAAGAGTAAAATTTTTACTCATGCATCTTCCTAAGAGTTTTTGGAAAATGCTAAGAGAATGCGAAACAGGCTCTTCAGACGAACCTTTACTACCTATAGTACAACAAAAAATGAAAGGATATTTAAGCTCAGGCGCTCCTGAAAGACCAGCATTAGATGCATATGAATCAAAACTTCTTGCTATTGCAGATGAAGTTAGAAGGGGTGGTAATGGGAAAAGATATCTAGCCCTTCAAAAAGCAATTACAGATGCCCCTATAGATGATGTTGTAGCTGAGATAAAAGGTTCAGATGAGCCTTCAGGTGTTATACGTAGAGTATTTAATGCCAAAAATGAAGAAGAAGAAAATCTTATTGTTAGAGAAAACTTAAAAAGATATCTTATCAATAGAGGAGAACTCTCTCCAGGACACACAGGGCCACTTCCACTAAAATATTCAACAACTGTTAGTAGGATGAGACAAGCAGCAGCTGATGATAAACATAATAGGGTAGATGACGTTGTTGCAAAAGAAATTAAAGCTACAGAACATCAGTTTTGGAGAACTGTTGTAAGTAAACCTAAAGATGCAGCAGATAGTAATATGCAAAGAAGAAAAACAATCCACGCAGCAGCAGCACTTGCTCATACCATAATAGATGAAGGGACAGCACAAAGCACTGATATATTCGAATCAGGAGGAACTGATCTGCTCCGCACGACTGGATCTGAAAAACAAGATCCAGGTTTACAAGAATATTTAGCTCAAGTTCTTAAAAATAAAGTTCAAACCTATTTTCCTAATACAGTCATTACTGACCAAGATGTAAAAAGCATACTAGGATTGAGCCAAGTTGTTTATATTTTACAGGGAGAAAATTGTCATTTAGGAGATTTAACTCCAGAACAAAGGTTGGAAATATTTAAGCCATTTGGCTTAGGTGAAAACCTGGAAAACTTAGAGGTAAATGCTGAAGATGGTCCAAAACTATTAGAATTTAAACAGGCATAGGGTATTATTCTCAAAAATTAATATACAAAAAAGCCTCAGATTGCTCCGAGGCTTTCTATCTTATTCACAATAAAAAGGACCCGTAATCTCAAACTTAACTCTTCGCTCCTTCAAATGCAGAAATAATATTTTCTTGAGTTAAATCTTTTGAAGCTATGTCTTTAATAGCTCTTCCGACTTGGGAAAGGCTAAGTCCTTCTGAAGCTAGAGTAATTTCTATATAGTTAAGTGGGGAAGTGACTGTTTTTGACTTTTCCACTTCTAATACATAATAAATCAATGCTTCTATATGACTTCTTCTCTCTCTTAACTCCTCAACTTTGTGTTCTTCTATCTTCTTCATTTGCAGTCCATGGAAACAGATTGGATTGATTTCAGGAGATATAAATTCAGGATATAAATATTCTTCTAGAGCACTATTTACTAAAGAACTGTACCCATAATTATCAAAAGATGCATTTTTAAGTTTTTTATAATCTACATTTCCTTCGATCTCAACTATTACCATAATAGAGTTGCCTAATTGTTTAACTTTTTTGAGTTGTTCACAGAGAGCAGATCTTATAATATTAATTTGTTGATCATCTGTAGCTTTGTTTTGTACTATAGAGTCAAAATACTTAAGTGAAATTATTATTGGACTTCTGTTAGTTAGACTTTCAAAATACTCAGTTATTGGCATTTCACTTGAACCATCCCTAATGCATACATCATTGTCTTTCACCACAAAATTAAAGTCTTCGAGCTCTATAGTTGGTACACAGAGTTTCCTTGAAGCATATACTCTAAAATCTCTACTTATTGTTGGATCCCCTGCTATTAGGACAACCCTAGAAGCCATGTCCTGATCATTGGCATATAAACATCTATGAGCAACTTGCAATACTTGATTAGACTCATTGAATTCATCATTACTTGGTAGCTGAGAAGGTAACAACTTCTGAAGGAAATACGCGGCTTGTGCTGGGAGTGAGTTTTTCTTTGGGTTTAGAAAGAAGTTTAAATCTCTTTTTGTTTCAGGAGAGATAGTTATATTACAAACAATTTTTCTTAAATTAGTTGCAATTCTTTCTGTATTATTTTCATCAATTAAGTGCATGATAGCTACCAAACCACCATTTAGTACTTTTTTAGAAAGCAGCTCATTTAAACATGAAATAAGAAATGAAGCCCTACAAACTGAGCCATCTAAATTATTAGCTGCTGGATTGCAATTTAGATTTTCAATACTAGAGTTAATCATTTCAAGTATTTCCGAAACATCCTTGTTGATGTCACCATATCCAATATCTGATGCTTCTAAAATCTTTTTACATTTATCAAGATTTTCTCTTTCTATTTTTGTACATTCATTAAAGATCTTTCTTAAATCAAGATTACCTTCTGCTACTTTAGAACCCCAAGCTTCAAACTGTTTGAAAACATATTCCTCGTCCCATAAATTACGATCAATAGTGACTCCACGAGCAAGGATAGACTCAAGAGAAGCTAATGCTCTCTTGGATCCTCTTGGATCACTTAGCTCAATAAGTCTTTTTTCCCCTTCATAAGCTTTTATTAAAAGTTCGTGAATCTTGCAATCACCATTACCAGATGCATATTGAGGAAGTTTCTTTAGATGAAAACGATCATCTTTATCATCTCTTGAAAGTTCTTCAAACGCTCTATATTTATTCTCCTTATAAGATTTATCTTCTGATTCCCACAAACTTACCTCATGTTGGTCGCAAAAGACTGACTCCATTGGTACGTTTGTTGAACCAACATCGTATTTTATAGCTTCTGCATATGAAAGCTCACTACAACTTATAAATATGTTCTCAAGCAAGTTGTCAACTTCTCTTGAGTAGTTAGATTTGTAGTCTTCACTATAACAAATAGAATGCTCAGCTCTGTATATTGAAAGAAGAGATCTTTTAAGTTCTTGGATTCTTTCTTTTAGACCAAGAGGAATTTTTTCTGGAGGGGTGTTTAACCATAAAGGATCTTTTGGATCTTTTATAAGTTCAAAGACAGTTGAATATATCTTCTCCCTGTATGCTTTTTCTTTTGAATAAGATGGGAAGATACTTTGTTTGTACAAATCATGGAAAGGAATTTCTAGATCTTCTATAATTGCCTTGACAACCTTTTCTTTTAGGTCTGTGTCATTTTCATTAAAAAGAAGTTGTGAGGATTCAAAAATCGAAGGTTTCTTGGTAGAGATATTTACAAACGGTGTTACTATTCCTAAAATACCAGAAAGCCATCTAGTCCCTTTTATTAAAAAGTTAAAACCCTTATTCTCAGAATCTTTCGCAAAGTATCCAGCCAGATAAGTACCAAGCCAAACAATTCCTGATGCTATAGAAATATTTGTTGCTTTTGTTTGTTTTGCAACCCATCTTGCAGCAGTATTTGCATTTTTATTATTTGCCTTGCTTGGAAAAGTCTCTTGCCTTAGCCAAGTCGAGGATCTACTAAAAAATGAGGGTGCACTTATATTGCTCATGTGGTTTTATAAATGATCAATTAAATAATGTTCTATTAAAATACTAACTATTCTGATATTACCATTTTCTATCTTTTAACTTCAACAGGCAAAATCTCATAAATACTTGCAATAATTCATTGTTTTGCAAAAGCCTTAACCTCCTTAACTTAATTAAGGGCTATTGAAGAACTAACACCAGTTGAACTTACCCAAGAAAATATAATAGCTGCCTTACAAAAGACTAGTTAATCCTACTGTGTAAGGTTTAATTTATTCGAAAAATAAAAAAAGCCCCATTTCAGGGGCTAATTCATTTTACTTTCACGTCCATTGCGGTTAAATTGCGGAGGACGACAATACACCTGGACGCATACTATAAGGGATTATAGGGTGGCATGAGCACAACCCCATTTTTTGCGATGGTAGGTTAAGGAATTAATCTAATCTCCTCAATGTAAACAATAGATTTCTAACACTTAGTGTATACTAAGTATTAATTCACATTAGCAGGTAAACAATGTCTACTAACTCTATAATTGCACTAACAAGTGCTCATATTAATGGATACTCAGAATGCCTAAAGACAAAGCTTTGGGGTGATATTAAAGAATCTGATGGTTTAATTAGAGATTTCGGATCACAAGAAGTTGAAATAAATAACAGTCCATCAAGAGTACATATTGGCTTTGAAGCATATGGATTTTCAAGTCTATATCTAACAGCTGGAACATATTTTGATGATGGGGATAAATATGCTAGTTTAAAATTATCTATGGTGGAAAGAAGTCCTCATATTGAACATTTTAATATAATGACAAACCCAGGAAGAAATTATCACGCTTTTAAGCCTATAGATCAAATGAGAACTACGAATGAAGTCCCTGAATTGCTAGATGATTCAAAGCCACTTCCAGATGATATTGAATCTCATATATTAGATAATGATGGATTGAATGCCCCTAGTAGGGAGTTGCCAGAACCTCCGCCCATACTAACTTTAAGTTATACACAAGCTTTATATAGAGGACTTGCTCAAGCTTTAAGAAGTGAAATACTGACAAATCAACCGATGACAAAGGCAGCTTGATTGCAGTTGTTAGATTCACTTCATCCCACACAAGCCCTGATTTTTGCGACGCTAGGTTAAGGACTAAGGTTAAGATGATTTATGAGAGAGATTTAATTAAAATTTGGTTTCTTGATTTTGATTAAGCAATTTAAAACTTGTTACAATAGAGCTATCAAAAGAAGTTAGCGTTTTTAGTTGTATTTCCCGCTAGAATATAGATAATAATTTTAGGAGTTTTTATGACATCGGTTTTTGCAATACCCAGTGGTAGTAAAATGGCAACTGCTAATTTTACAATTAGAAGAGGAATGACAGGGGAAAGACTACCAAACCAACAAGCAGAAGCTTTAAGATTGTTGTCTAGTCAAAGATGGTCTGGAAAATGCTTAGTTCGTGTTAATCAAAGTGATGGTACTAATGGTGAAGTTGCCGGAAGTCTAGCAGAAGTCAATATGGGGAGATTAGATGGGTTTCAACAAGACCTTTTTCATGTTGAGTTAAAAGTTCGTGAGCCAGACCCTAATCCTCTAGATTCTAGGCTTATATTTAGCACCCAACCTATTACGGGTGGAAGAAATGTAATAGTTCTAAATGTTGATGTGCTTGCTATTCCAGATGATCCAGATTTTGCAAGAAGCTGGAACAGACTATTTCAAGATTAATTTAAATATCTTGATTGTAAAGAGAACTTTCCTTGTTCTATATTATCCTTGCAACTTATTACTTACATCTTAAAACTGAAATTTGCGGAGGTTAAAAGTATACTTTTTTAATATAAGATATAAATAGGTCTAATATTTATTGTTTCTTTATATTTGGGCAATTAAAAGTAATTTATTAAAAAGAATTAATATTAGAAATCAAATTTCTCTCCTGTTTCTGTTTACAAAGAAGGTTATGGTTTTGTAATATCGAGGTAGGTGTAATTATTTATCTACTTTAAATCGATATGAATCTAAGTGAAATATTAATCCAAGTAAGAGCACTGGTAAGAACTGACAGTGCACAATCTTCTGATGAAAGTCATCATACAGAAGTTTGTGAACAAGCTGCACCAAATCAGGTAGCTTCTACTGGTTTTGATAGTGGGAGTTCACAAAAGAAATTTGAAGCACTTAAAGCCTATCTTACTGAAACAGGAAAAGCATCAGACCAATTACTAAGTCAGCTTATAAAATTTTTAGATATTGAATTAAAATCAGTGAGTCATTCAGAAACCATTGACCCTACTAAAGCTATCCAGGTACATGCTTTACTAAATCAATTATTAGAAGTTCCTTTAGCTCATGAGCAAAGATTAGATTCTTTAAGACAACAGGTATCAATAAACAATCAACCTGACTGGAAACCAGAAGATAAAGGTGAAGATACTAAACATAGAATTAAAGGAAAAGAGACAAAATTTATTCCTTTGCCTGAAAAAGTATCCAATGGTAATGGAAAAACAGTACAGCCACTTGATAAACCAACAGAATCTTCAATCCAAGATCTAATTGGAGAAATAGTACTTGAAATTCCTATCGATCCTGAGCTTCATTCTACAGGAATAGAAGCAACTAAACAAAAAGAAGCTCTGATAGACCCAGAACATACTCTAATTAAAAATAAGCTTGGGCTATTGCTTGAAAGTGATTATTTGGCTGATTACGGTGTAAAGTGGGACAGAACCAAATGTATAAGAGACTTATTTCAAAACTTTTTAGATTCACACGGTTTAACTTTAGAAGGAGTAAAAATAAGAGTACAAAGAAATAGTAAAAGTGAACCATATGTAATTAGAGTAGAAGGGCTTGGAGAATTTCATCCTGAATATGTTGAAAAAACTGGAGCTACCACTAAAAAAGGCAATGATAAAAGTGCTGGGGGATTTGGAGAAGGAGCTAAGATTCTTTCTTTAGTGTTTTTAAGAGATCATAATGCAAAAGAAATTGCTTTTTCATCGAGAAACTGGAAGATGGAATATACACTTGGTGAGTTTGCTTCTGGTAATAGAGGTCTTTTTAGAAAATTAAACCTTGCAGATGATAGACCAGGAAACTATGTTGAAATAACTACTACCGATGCCAGACTAGTAAATGAAATCATAAATGGTGTCGATTTATTCTACCACCCACAGAATATTGATTTTAGTAATCCAACTTTTGAAAATGACATAGGTGGATTTAAGTATTTAGGTAGGGATGCCTATGGAAATGCTTACCCTTTAAGGCAAAGATATGAAATAGAATCAGGTTCTTTTAATGATAATAGAAATAAACGATGGGGTGGTGGACTTCATCAGTTATCAGTTTGGACAAATAAAAAAGTTGGGTACTGGGAACCAGATAGAGATAGAACTGCTATTTCAACTGGAGTTATTGAAGGTAGTATGCTTAGTCCAATAATTGAGAGCATGTCTGATGAAGAATTAATAAAATCCATAAAGTTGCTTGAAGAATTTTGGAGCAGGAATTTAGCATTTTATGATGGCACTCAAATTAGAGATCATGGACTAGGTATGAGTACATCATTTATGTTTGATCATAGAAGACAATCAGACCTAAATACAACAGGTCCAGCTTCTTCTCTTTTACATTCACTTATCAGGGAAGCAAGCACAAGAGGTATAGTTACTAAGTTTGAAGATAAATGTTTGACTATTCCACCAAACCATGGTGGGTTTCCACGTGAATACTTGGCTGAGCTTCAAAAGTTAGGATTCAGTTTTTATGCAACTGGCTTTGATTCAATGGGAATGCCAAAAGCTGAAGATGTTTATAAAAAATTATCAGAACAAAAACCACTTCAACCTACGGATAATGAAGTTAAACAAATAAATATTTTAAAAGAAGCCGCAAACATTTTAAGAAAAGCATTTATAAAATCTCAATTTACTGTCTCAGAAAGTGACATAGCTAAACCTGTTTACATTTTTGACCGTGAAGAAAGATTAGTTAACAAAGATGCTTTAGCTGAATATCAAGGACAGCATGTTTGGTTCGATAGAACCTTTTTAGGTTCTATTACTTTTGAAAGAGGACTGGCTGCTTATCTACATGAAATTACACATAAGTATGGTGGTGATGAAACTGCTGTCTTTAGTTATAAACTTACGGATTGGCTTGACTTGGTAATGAAAGGCTTAAACGATCCAGAAACAAAAGAAAAGCTAGATGACTTAAGATACCTATGGCAAGAAGCAATACCTGGAGATTTAGCTCAACATAGTGAAGATATTCAATTTCTTTCAGGAATGATAAGAATTACAGGTATAGCATTACATAACCGTTCTCTTCCTACTGTTAGCCCAAATTTAGATACTCTTAATACTCTATTTAATGGTTTGGGGAAAGGGTCTGGATTCTTTGATAGCTGGGATAAACCACTTAACACCAGGATCGAGCCATGATTCTTTTGTTTGAGTTGTCTCCCGATTAAAGTGAATTTAATAAACTTCTAGGGATTGGATTTGCTACAACATTCTAGGCAGATAGAAATTAATCAACCATAATTAAACAAAAAAGCCTCAAATCACTCCGAGGCTTTAGATTTAGATTGCGTTCAACATGGTTGCGGAGGGACACTACCCACTTGGACGGAAGTGATTAAGGATGTTAGGTTTGCTTAAGAGTATTTGTAATTAACTTTTATACAAAGTATTCCAAAAATCGTTTAAACATTCAAAGGCTTCTTTTAAACTTGTCTTAGAAGCACCCCATTTATTAGCCAGGGCTTGGTATGGCTTTTCCCAGTCTTTTGGTGGTTCTAAAATTACTTTTGAAACATCGTGAGTGTTTCTAGTCTTAAAAGTTAAACTTATTTCTTTCCTCAGTAACTCTTTATCTTTAAATCCTTGGTCTATGTAAATAATTAAATCCACTAAATCTCTGGTTCTTGAATTGTTAATTATTAGAGGGTTTGTATAAGCATGTATCTTTTCTGCAAATTGTTTTTCAGCAGAAATAATTAATATCTTAGCTGGTTCAATACCTGCAAAACTTAAAATATCACTTCCTTTTTCCCATATAGGCTTTGAAACAAAGCCTTCAGCAATAGAAACATCTACATTAAACCTGTTAAATTCTCTTGGTCCAATTTTTGAAACAACAAGAAAACGCCAACCCCCATAAGTAGGTAAGACTAGCTCTTTTGTTGGTTCACTCACTTCAAAACTAAACCAGTCATTTAAATCTTTTTTTGCTATTTCTTTTAAAGAATCCCAGAGTTCTTCTTCAGTAATATTTTTCAATTCTCTAAGAGCAAAATCTATATCTGTAGTTGTTCTTGAAATACCACTGATATCTTTAAACCGTAATTCTAAAGAATACCCACCCTTTAAAATCCAGTTTTCATTCCCATTATGAAAAATCCTAGCTAAAAACCTATCAAAAGCAACTTTATACATTATGTCATTAACAGTTTTATTCTCAGACTCAGCAGTCCTTCTAATTTTTTCTTCAAGAGCCTTTCTAAAATCTTCTGGGGTTTTATACTTATTATTCTTCATTACCTTTTACTTCTTACTTGTGCAAAAACAGATAAAAGTTTTCTTTTAACTTCTACACTGCTATTAGATAATTCTATTTCATGCTGACTTAAAAGCCCTTTTTTGTAGGCATCTTCAACTATTTTCTTTAATTGCTCAGGGTCAACTTTTTCTGCTATATCAGCAACAGTTCTTATTACACTGGTAACTCTAAAGAAATCTTTTTCCTCAATTTCTTTATTTGTTAAATCAACCTTATAAATTAAATATTTCTTAGGTGGTTTTTTCCTGAATGACTTAGGGACAGTAAGATTTACCTTGTCTGATATTACTTCCCCTACTCCATGAACAGAAAGAGCAGATTCGTGAGAAATTACAGCCTGAGGGATATCTTTTTTATCTCTACTCCAAAAACATGCTTTTATAAGCTCATCTTCTTTGGAAAATGGTAAGAAGTTAAACCTATAAAGAGCCCTATCTTCTTTTAACCACTGCTTTGTTTCTACATAATAATTTTGTGCTCTATAACTATATCCAAACTTAAGAGCTTGCTTAGCAGTAAAGTATCCACCTTGACTTATAGCTAATTCTATAAGCTTTTTTTCTTTATTTATTTTATTTTTGCTTTGCATAGAACTTACAGTTTACGTAAGTATTATACACTAAATCTCGAAGGATTAACACAAAACTTACATTTTTCGTAAGTTTTGTGCAATAAATATAGAATTTTGATAAGAAATAAAAAGGGACCGTAATCTCAAACTTAACTCTTTGCTCCTTCAAATGCAGCAATAATATTTTCCTGCGTTAAGTTTTCTACTCTTTGCAAGATCTGCATCACTTCTCTATCACTCAAATTTGTTGATTTTAATTCTAATTCTTCCAAGTCAACAGTTCCGCTAATTTTTTTATCTTCTATACTCAATCCTATTATTAGAGCTGAGTTAATAACTTTTTTTCTTTTAGAAAAAACGCTTTCCTCATGCAATTTATGAAATGAATAAACACTATGGTTGATCCTACCAATTCTTGTACCACCTGAACTCACATAATGACTGTGGAGATTGTAGTTAGCTTCCGAAGAGCTACCATCATCTTCAATCGACGAGTGATTAACATATTTTGGCATATTAGTACTAGCAAATAATGCTACTTTACTTGTACCAATTCCATTAATTAATCCTCTAAAACCTGCACTTAATTTTTCATCATCTAAATTTATCGTTTTATTCGTTGTGGGCTTCATTCTATAAATATGTTTATCTATTTCTCGAGGAGGTAACAATTGTTCGGCACCATTTAAATAAAGTAAACAAGGAGCGCTTGCTTGAAGCAATGATACAACCTCTGAAATACTAAGCTCTTTATCATCATGCGCCAACAATAAATTTGTATCATTATCTAACACGCTTTCTTGATTAAACTCATAAATTGGTAATGTTAATTGACTAGCAACCCAATTAACATAAGAATTAAGCTCAGCTTGATTTGGACCTGATATCAAAACACCTTCAGATTCCCTTCTTGCATGACCTATATCACTACTTGAATCATTTAAAATTCGATTGTTAATATGATCTAAAACTAATTGATTAGCCTTTGGAAAAGAAGCCAAAGGATTAATGGCTTGAATACTTGAACTCATATATAAACTCCTTAAATATTAGATTGTTAAATAGTTTGTTTATAATATCATTACTAATATAAAAAGTAAATTAAGGACTCTTAATTTAATCAAAGGCTTTATATCTGATCTATACGATAAGATACTGATAATCCTCCTCTTGATTATTTTTCCTAACTCTGTATAATTCTTATAATGTCTATTGATCCAATCTCAACCATAGCAACTACCTTAATAAAAATCGGTACAGCCAAGACTGTAGGTGCTGTAGGTGAAAAAGTCTCTGGGCTTGTTAATGGATCCGTTGTTTCTGGAGTAGATACTTCAACTATCCAAAATCTGTCTCATTCAGATGAAGAGATTAGAAGTGCCGCTATTAGAATGTTGAAAACTGCAGTAATTAAAGATATAGATTCTAATAATGCTTCTCAAATAACAGTAAAAAACCAACATGAAGTAATCTGTAAAGTTGAGACCATATTTTCTTTATCTCTTGTAAAATCTACAGAACTAAGTGGAGGAGCTTTCAATGATAGTGAAAATGTTATTTCCGCACAAGCTACTTTACTAGAAGAGCTATATAGCATAGATGACAGATTATCAACTAGTAAGATAGTCTTAGATTCTACCGTTACTCACGGCTGGCAAGATCAAAACCCTATATGGAATAAAACAAGGCTACTTGCTGATAGAGCCTATCTAATAATCAATCTTCCCACAATGTGGGATAGAACAAGGTTAAATAAAGCTTTTGGGGAGGTAGTAGATCTTACCGCAGAAAGAGGCTGGTATGAATGCAGCACAGCATATGATATGTGTGCAAGTGTTCTTGAACATTCTCATGAAGGAAAATTCCCAGCATTAAACAAACAAGCACAAGATAGCCTAAGAAGGATTTTAATTCTAAATAAAAAAGTCCCTGTAACTTCTAATGGTGATGAAGCAGGTAAAATTAAAGGCAGTAGTATTCCATCATATAAAAGAAGTAGGGCTTATAGAGTAGGTATGTATAAAACCTTATTACATATTCTATTTAGAGACGATGATCCTTTATATTTAAAGTCACATATAGATAGTGTACCCATAGGTGAAAGAACAAGGTCTGAACAATTTAGAAAAGGTCTTTTAGATGCATTAACTAATGAAGTAGCTTTAGGACAAACTGATAAAGAAAGATATTCAGAAGCTAGTTGTACTTTATTACTTGAGATTTTAGATAAAGCTACTGGAATAGAAAGACATTTATGGAATGAAAAAGCAAAACAACAAAGAGAGCTAGATCAAAAAAATCAAAGAGAATGTGTAAATTTTTGCGGGTGGGGGAACTTTGTTAGAGCAGGAAGTTTGCCTTATCCTAGTAGAGAAATGGAATTAGCATTTGCACAATTTAACCAAGTTCAAAAAGACAGCATAAGTTTATTTAACAACTTTCATCGTACAAGTAATTTCCCAGATGAAGCATCCTTAAATGAAAGGATAATTGAAATCCTTGGTCTTATAAAACTTGAGTCAAATACAGTCGGAGAAAAACTTACACAAGACAATTCGCACAAGGGTTTATATTTTCTTAGATATTTAAATCAAGAATTAAATAGACCTGTAAAAGTTGCAGGAAGAGCGGAGTTGCCACTTGTCACTTTTTTATCCCCGGCTGTTAGAGAATATTTAACAACCATAACCAAGCTATTAATTCATGATGTGGATTCATTTCCAGCAACTGCCAGAAACCTTGACTTCTTTTTAAATCCTCATGAGTCTTCCGTACTAGGACAAGCATTAACACTAAATCACTCTTTAACTAGGTGTTTTACTAATGGTGGTTATGTAGATCTATTCGAACACAGAGACCGCATATTAAAAACAGTAGTAGCTAACTTATATGAAAAACGTGATTCATACGATAGTGGATACTTACTTTCAGGTCCTATGGGCACTGGAAAATCTTTACTCGCTACAATCGTTGCTAATCAAATGGGACTTCCTCTATTTACTTTAAGCCCCGATAAAATAGTTCGCAGTGGAGTGAACTTTTATATTGAGCATGAAGGTCAGAATATTCCAGTAGCCACATATTTTGACATGGTTCAGTCACAATCACCATGTGTTTTACTCCTTGATGAAATAGAAGCATACTTAAAACCAAGAAGAGTAGATGAACACTCGCAGGGTGAAGTTACCCCAGAACAAGAAGCCCTCACCAGTCTATTCCTTACCCGTATTCAAAACCTTAGAAATGGTGTCAATCAATCCTCAACAGTAGCTATTCTTATGACCACTAATGCCCCTCGTTCTTCTGATTTAGATTTAGATTCAATTGATAAGGACGGTAATTCTGCAAAAGCTAAACTAGAACTATGCAAACATATTAGTGCTGCTACATTTAGGGAAAAAAGAATTGACTTTGTAGACTTCTCATTTCATAGAAAATATACAAACCATCAAGCAGATGCACTAGCAGAATTCTTCCTTCAACCTTTAATACAATCAGGAAGATTAGTCGAAGAGATAAATATGACTGAAGCTGGAGAGCTTCTAGGTCTATATACTCCAGCAACAATAGACAGAGCAATTTCTATAGCATCGAACCGTCCAGAACATGTAATTAGTTTTGATTCAATAAAAGCAGAATTATCATCCAGCATGCCTCGATTCGTTCAACAAAAGAATCCTAGATTGGTAAGAATCATTTCAAGCATAGTAACAACATTAGTAGATATAGATGAAGCTAAGTCCATATCCACTCCTTTAGATTTTGACGCTATCGCTCAGCATGCAGAAGAGATTACTGCTGCAGAAATTTCTAGAAGAATAAGAGAATATGCTCCGACTCAGTTAACTACTGAAAATATAATAACTGCTCTAAAAAGAACAAGTTAATGGCACGGTGTCGGATTTGGTTTATTAGAAAATAAAAAAAGCCCCATTTCTGGGGCTAATTCATTTTACTTTCACGTCCATTGCGGTGTTATTGCGGAGGGACACTACCCACTTGGACGGAAGTCATTAAGGATGTTAGGTTTGCTGGACATAAGATATAAGTTAATGATATTTAATATTGATTTGATTTAAACTGTACTATTATGGTTTTAGAAGGGATTTTATCTCGTTTGTGTATTTTTCTTCTACAAAGCCAATGGTTCTGATTAAGGAATACAATAAAACATACTTATTTATCATATTACTGTATTCCGCTTTTGGCTCACCTTTATATTCTTTAATTGCTTTTTTCATAACCTCTCTTATTGAAGTTGGTTCTTTAGGATTACCTGCTACTGCATTATAATCAAAATATATTCCATCATAAACATTTGATTTAGTAATTATATCGACAGCTCCTAGAAACATTGTTGATATTTTAGGATAGTCAGTTAAGTCAATATTCAATAATACTTTTTCGAGTGAATCTTTTAGACTATTTACCAATTTTAAACACTTAAATACGATTGGTTCTTGTAAATCATCTATTGATGTAAAGGATGGTTCAAATAATGAGTACATATCTTGAAATTTAAACTCTTTATTAAATAGCTTTGCACCATCACCGCTTTTCCTTTTATCATCGGGGGTTGTCAGATAGTAAGAATATCTTTTAAAATTATCAAAGTGGGCTCTACATAAGATATTTGCTCTAGAAAGAGCTTCAAGTGACCTTTTTTTCTTTTCTTTGTTCTCATGTTGGGAAAATATATAATCAACTAGAAATACTGTAAGTGCTATACCCACTGTTTCTGTAAATAGTCCTCGGAGGTAATCATTTGGTACTTTTTGTATGACTAAAACTGAGTCGTGAAAAAAATCTGCGAGTCCTAATAAAACAAGAAGTATGATTAAAGGAATCCCTATTTTAATTCTAATACTAGTCAATTTTATTACCTTTTAATTGCCAAACATATTTACTTTTGAATTTTTCTAATTTTTCATAGCCGATTTTTAACGTCACTTCTAAGATTCAAGCTAAATAAATTGCAATAAATCTTAACTGTAAATATTAAACACCTCTCAGTATATAAGAGTGTAAATTATATTATAAGCTGCACCCATAAAAGTTACTTCTTCTTAACTTCTAACTTTTTTAGTAATTTTAATTGTTAATTCGCCACCATTTGATTTTTTAAGATACATCTTTGTCTTTTTATCATTAAACCTTACATCAACAGCATCACCAACAATCCATTCAGTTGGACGCTCTCTCCGAAGTAATAAACTAGGTTTATATGAACCTGTATAGGTAATACCATCCACTTTAATGGACAAAAAATAGACATCATATGTTTTACCAGTACCATCTACAACTCTTAAATACTGTTTTGAATCTACGTCCTGTAATTTCCCTTTTTGGTACGCTTCATCTTTAGCCATTAAGGGCATTATAAATAAACTTAAAAATATAAACAAAAAAATAATTAAATTACTATTTTTTCTTGAAGCTAACATACTTACAATTATATACTTGCTTTTAATATAAGAGAACAGAGATTCTAGATTGATTAGGGAAAGTATCTAGCAAAAACAGCTGTTTAATTAATAATTCTTAAGAACTCAATTCTGCATCAAGTAATTCTATATATTCTCTAGGAGTAATAAGTTTACAAGATTCGGTGTCTTCTGGTTTTATGTAAATGTCTTTATTAAAATCATTTCTCTTTAACTGTAGCTTTATTGCTTTAATACCAACATCTCCCAAATTACTTTCTAGGCTATCATCAAGCCAGTTATCATAAAAATTAGGAAGAATTACAAAGAATCTATGTATATTTTCTCCTTTATGAGCTCTAAAAAATATTTTTGTTTGTTCACCACTTGCTGGCTCTAAACCTCTTTTTTTATAGATTTTATATCCGTTATATTCATCTACCAAATCAAGAATTGTTTCGTTAGTAGTACTCATAATTACTCCTTTTAATTATAATAATTATAGCAAATATGTATAACACAAAATCAACCAACCACCTAAAAGATGAACAATATTACATTAATCGAAAGGAACAGTATTCATGGAAACACAAGAAAAAACAATAATTCCTTATAAAGAACAAATGGAAACATTAATTGATATGAGGTTAGCTGGCAAACTAACAAAAGAAGAATATGCTGCTATTAGAACTCCGCTCCTTAAACAAATTAGCTTGTTAAAGGAAAGAGTAAAAAAGCCTGAACCTGGAGTACAGGACTGGAGAACTATTGCAGAAGTAGCATTTAAATTTTCTACGCATGCACATAAGGTCTTTCAAGAAGGTGACACTAAAACCAAAAGAGCAATGGTTATGGCTCTAGGTCAAAACTATACCTTAAAAGATAGAGAGCTTAGTATGGAATTTAATCCCTTATTACAACCAATGAAAATTTATGCAGAAAACAATAATAAATAACAATTTAAAAGATGAGCAGTACTATATTGATTTATATGATCAATATACTGTTGAAGAATGTTACCGACTAATTCTAAAGTTTTCAGGAGCTGTTTTAACAGAGGAAATAAAGTCAAAATATTCTGTAGAAGCCCAAATAGAACAATTACAGAAAATAGTTGGAATTACACTTAACTGTTTTTGTGGAGAACGGTATACAAACAAGGCTAAGACTATTCAAGAATGGATGGATAAGGATAGAAGGCTAGATGAGTTTCTAGGAAGTGCACTGCCATCTAAAAGTGTTTTATGCACTAAATGCAGCTCACCAATGAACTATACTGATAAGCATCTATATGGGATTAATGGTGAAGGGGTGCTTTTCTTCTTTCACTGTAATAAATGCTGCAAGAATAGAGCTTTCTATGACAATGGTGAAGAGTTTAAGACAATATGCGAATGCCCTAAATGTGGAGAAAGAGCTAAAGCAGCTCATTCACGAAAGAAAAATAAAATTACCACTAAGTATAAATGCTCGGATTGTGAGTTTACAGAAAGCAGTATTTTAGATTTAGATGAGGTAACTGAAAAAATCCATAATGAAGGTTATCTTGCTGCTAAAAAACAATTTTGTCTTTCCAAAGAAGATGGAGAAAAATATCTTGATGGCAAGCGGAGATTAATCGATGCGGTTGACTGTATTAAGGAGCTAAAAGGGCGAGAAAAACAAAAGGATTTATATGATTCAGTAGCCAAAGTTAAGAAGCTAAACATTGCAGATATAGAAAAGCTTTTAAGTAAGCCCTTACAAAAAGAGGGATTTATAAAGTTAAATCTAGAAAATCCTCAGATAAGTAGAGATATAAAAATAGAATTTACCGTTCAAGATACTACCAGTGGTATTCATGAACATGATAGAAAGATGAAATTAAAGAAAACTATCAATAAAGCCTTAATAGAAACAAACTGGAAATTAATAGATGATTATATGTATTATAAACTTGGAATAATTACTGGAAGACTAAGAGGTCTTGAATCTGAAGAAGATTTGGTAAAGTTGGTTCAAGCTAGGCAGGAGAAATTAGATAAAGTCAAATAACTTCTATATAAATAGAATTATTTAATAACAAGTCCCACTGGTTGACGCTCTTAGTACTATAAGGGTAGATTTTAGCCGACTTAGAGTTAGTGAGTTCTTGGAAGCAGCTTAAGGAGCAATATGCTAAGACCGTTTAACTTTCACCTTATCAATCATTTTACATACATTGTTTTCATCTGGCTTGCTATCTTCCTCGTGGCAACAGTTTAAAATATATCTTTTTAAATCTCTTTCAATTAATTTCAGGTCTTTAATTTTTTCTCTAAGCTCTAAAATTTTTGTTTGTGCTAAATCTCTAACTTTTGGACATGGTGATTTGCCAGAGGTTCTTTCAGAAAGAATAAGTTTTATTTCATCCAATTTAAATCCAATATTTTGAGCTTTTTTAACAAAAACAATTAGTTGAACATCATCTTTTTTATAATATCTGTATTTGGCACTTGATTTATCTGTGGGTTTTACGAGACCAATTGCTTCATAGTATCTTAATGTACTAACGGCAATGCCTGTAATTTTGGCTATTTCACCAATTTTTAGTAGACCTTTAAGACTATTTTCCATTTTTTAGGGTTATCCCTGTTGACCCTCAAGTAGACTTTAGAGTGTACATTATAATTGTACCCTAATAAATAGGATATAAACTAAATAAAAAGGAGAACAATATGAAAAAATATATTCTACCAGCAGTATTTGGAATTAGTCTCTTAGTCGGGGGCTTTGCATTAGCACAAAGTGGTAATTGTCCATGTGGAACATCTTGTGCATGTAGTCCATGTAACTGTGGGAAGTAAATTAATATTAGGGGCTGGTTTATACCAGTCCTTTTTATTATTTTCATAAATTAGTAAAATATAAGGAAGGATAGTGCAATGTACAAAAACATTTTAGTTTTTGCTTATTCATTATTTATCGCTCTAACGACTTTTACCATTGCTATGGCATGTGGCTGTGGGTGCATGGGTGGTAATTGTGGTGCTTCTAATACTGTACCTGCTCAGGTTCAGCAAACAGAAAGTAAGGTCCAATGTCCAGTTATGAAAACCTGGATTCTAGCTTCTGAAGCATCTGATAAAACTGAATACAATGGTAAAAGCTACTATTTTTGTTGTCCAGGATGTAAGGAACAGTTTTTAAAAAATCCAGACAAGTATATTGAACCTGAAATAAAATCATAAAATGAAAGGAAGTTTATTATGCTTAAAGCTATAGTTTCAAATACCAATATAAATTATTTACTAATGACTTTGGTTGCTGCAGGTTTTCTTCTGGCTACTTCAATTATTGCCAAATCTGACTGTAGCTGTTGTGGAATAAAATGCTTTTGTGGCATTTGTTCATGTTGTAAGTAATGTATTGAGTTAGTTTAACTTTCAATTCGAATGACAATGACAATCAAAGCAATAAACTACACAAATAGGGCAATGTGCTTTAGCCCTGACGGTACAAAATGCAGTAAAAGCGGTTATTGCTGCTATTAATATTATGTAATGAGTACACTTATACATTTCTTTTGAGTGCTTTTTGATTACTCTTTTGGCAATGCTAATTAAGTTGGAAATATCTTTCATTGAAGCTTTGTAAAAGACCTCACGCCCTTTTTTAATCTTTGTTACTAGCCCACATTCAAGCAGGCAGGAAAGATGTAAGGAAGTATTTGGTTGCGAGAGTTTTGTTAGTTTGACTATTTCAGACACAGTTTTGGGCCTATCCAGAACTGTTTCTAAAATAGTTAATCTAGATTGGTCTCCTAAACCTCTAAAAAACTTTGCTTGAATATCAACTTGACTTGCCATATTCGTATAATTATATAAGCATGTACTTATATTATGCAATACAGATAATACATTCTTTACCTTTGTAAAAGAGGATATACTAAAAAACGTAATTAAAGATGAACTGGGTAGGACTTGTTCGTTTAATAAAAGAAAAATATGATTTCAAGATTATTATTAACAGTTATTAGTATTGGCCTATTGCAATTTTATTGTAATGCTGAAACTTTACCTGTTGAGTCTGAGATTCCTTCAAAACTATCAATTCAAGAAGCAATTGACTATGCAATTAAAAACAATAAACAAATAAAAGCATTATCAGCTACATTACCAGTAACTGAAGCAAATCTAATCATTGCAAAATATAGACCAAATCCAATTCTTTCTTCCCAAAATGAATTAGTTAAACAAGGCTCGTTACATCCTGCTCAAGTAGCAGTACCTCTTGAACTTGGATTAAAGAGGCACTATAGAATGAAAGTCGCTAAAGAACAAATATCAAAAACTGAACTTGAGATTAGAAAAGCAGTTTGGGAAACACATACTCAGGTTCACGGTGCATACAGTCAAGTTGCAGTTTTAGAAGATTTAATTGGGCTAGCAAAACAAAGAAAAGAGTTTTATGAAAAGCTAATTCAAATTACAAAAGATAGATTTGAAGCTGGAGATATCTCTGAACTTGATGTTGATAGGGCAAATATTGAACTTTTAACTGCTGAAAATGAACTTAATGAGTTTCAAGGAAAATTAAAACAGGCAAAGATAGATTTTAAGCTTTTACTTGGGATTAAATCAGAAAATGAAATAACTCTTGAAGATGTAAAAACCCTAAAACCAAAAGAAAAAATATCGGAAAATCCAATTATTAATGAATTGCAAACTGATGTTCTGAAAAACAGATTTGAAATAGCTATTTTAGAAAAAGAATATGGAATTACAAAAGCTCAGCTTAAACAAGCAAAGTGGGAAATAATACCTAATCTTACTATTGAAGGGGGTGCAGTAAAACCCAGTGTTGGTACTAATATCTGGGGACCGTACTTAGCTGCTCAAGCTGAAATCCCAGTATTTAATAGGAAACAAGGTGAAATTAAAAGAGCAAAAGCTCAACTAGATTACCTTGAAAAAGAAGAAGATAGACTAAAGCTAGTAATAGAATCTGAGATTTCAAATGCCCTTCAATACTTTAAGGTTAGAGAAGAACAACTTCAAAGATATGAAGAAAAACTTCTTGGACAGTCAAAAAATATACTAGAGCTAATAGAGTTTGGTTATCAAAAAGGGAAACTTTCTTTAACAGACGTATTAAATGCTGAACAAAAGAATAGGGAAGTTAAGCAGGCATACTTACAAAGTGTTTTAAATTATCAGGTTGCATTTTCAAATCTTGAATATGCCTTTGGTGTACCACTGGATGACTTAGGAGAAAATAATAAATCATGAGGTATTTACTTTTACTGGTAGCTTTTATTTCAACAGTTTCAGTTTCTTTTGCTGAGTGTGGTTGTGGTGAAGCTGGCTTTAGTGCAAAGAATGAAAAAGTTGCTGCAAGCAAAATTGCAATTAGAGGATTTAAAATAGAAACTAAGGAAATAAAAGAAACTGCTTTAGATGAAGCAGTTAGAACCACAGGACAAATTGAAGAAATACCAGACAATCACTTTGATGTAAATAGCCCTGTACAAGGGAAAGTAGTTTCAGTTTTAGCCATGCTTGGTGATAATGTAAGACTTGGTAAAGCATTGGCTGTTATTCAAAGTACGGATATAGCTAGGTTACAGTCTGAAATAAATCAATCTAATGCTGAATTAGAACTAGCTAAAAGTACTTATGAAAGAGAAAAAGTACTTTTTGAAAAAGGTATAAGTGCAAAAAAAGATTTTGAAGCTGCTAAAGCAGTTTTAACTAGTCAAGAAGCAAAGTTAAATGCAGCAGAAAGTAATTTAAACATTCTTACCCAAAGTTCTGCCAGTTCACAAGGCTCATTTACAATTACTGCACCAAAATCAGGAAATATAGTAGAAAGAAATATTACTGTTGGGCAAATTGTAAATCCAAACCAGCTTCTTTTTCATGGAATTGATTTATCTACAGTGTGGGCTAGTGCAGATATATATGAAAGAGATTTAGGAAAAGTAAAACTTGGTCAAAATGTGACCATTACACTTGATGGGATACCAGATAAAACCTTTCAAGGAAAGCTTACATATATTGGATCAGTATTAAATAAAGAGTCAAGAACACTAGCAGTTAAGGCAACTTTACTAAATAAAGATGAGATTTTAAAACCTGGGGCTTTTTTGCAACTTGCAGTAAGTACTAATAAAAAGCAAAGCTCAATTGTAATTCCAAGAACAGCTCTTGTGGAAGCTGATAAAGATGAAACTGAAGGCAAACATAAACATATAGTTTATTTAAAGATAAAGGATAAGTTTGAACCAAGAAATATAGAAGTAGCACCGCATGATTCAAATAATGTTGTTGTTTTATCAGGGCTTTCAGTAGGTGAAATATTGGTTACAAATGGAGCATATCAATTACAGTTTGGTGAAGGTGAACATGAGCATGAACATAATGATAAAGAAGCTAAAAAGGATGACGGTTGTAAAGACGACGCTTGCAAAGATGAGGGTTGCAAAGATGGCTGCGAAGCAGATAAATTAAAACCCAATTTTGCTTTTTATGGACAAATACTTCTTGGTATTTTTGCTTTAATATTTGTATTTTTTATTGGTAGGAAAAGTGTTAAAAGATGATAAATGGCATAATCAAATGGTCGCTTGAAAATAGACTAATAGTTATTGCACTAGGTCTGATATTTTTTATTTATGGATCAATCTCTACATTTAATACACCTGTTGATGTTTTGCCAGAGTTTGCACCACCACAAGTAGTAATTCAAACTGAAGCTCCAGGACTTGCAGCAGAAGAAGTAGAATCATTGGTTACTATTCCTCTTGAAAGTGCATTAAATGGCACTTCAAGAATTCAAACAGTAAGAAGTAGTTCAATAGAAGGACTTTCTTTTATAACAGTAGTTTTTAACTGGGGTACTGATATATACCTAGCTAGGCAATTAGTAAATGAAAAGATTCAATCTGTTTCTGGATTTTTACCAAAGAATATAAAAACCCCAATACTTTCTCCAATAACTTCTCCAATTGGCTCTGTTTACTTTTTTGCATTAACAAGCAAAAGTACCCCCCTGATGGAACTTAGAACTTATGCAGACTGGGAAATTAGAAATAAACTTTTATCAATACCAGGAGTTGCTAAGGTTTTAGCCTATGGCGGAGATGTTAAACAATATCAAGTTCTAGTAAGTCCAAACAAATTAAAACAATACAATGTAAGTCTTGACCAGGTTGTAAAAGCAGCAGAAAAAGCAAATGTAATTATCGGTGGGGGTTACTTACTTGAAGATGATAGAGAGTATTTAATCAGGGGAATTGGCAAGGTTCAATCTATTGAAGACCTAGAAGATTCAGTTGTAACAGTTAACAACAATATCCCAGTCTACTTAAAAGATGTTGCCAGAATAAAATTAGGTGCAGCATTTAAAAGAAGTTATGGAAGTGTAGATGGGAAAAATGCAGTAATTGTAGCAGTAAGTAAGCAACCTGGAGTAAATACCCTTGAAGTAAATGAAAAAATCCAAGCTGCAATAAAGGATATAAAAAAATCACTTCCGCAAGATATTAAGATAACGCCTACATATAATCAATCTGATTTTATTAATACCTCAATTAAAAATATAATTTCAGCAATAATTGAAGGTTCAATCTTAGTTATTATTATTTTATTTTTCTTTTTAGGCAATTGGAGAACAAGCTTTATAAGTCTTACTGCTATTCCACTTTCAATTATTATTGCAGTTCTTATTTTAAAAGCATTTGGACAAACTATAAATGCAATGACACTTGGCGGACTTGCTGTAGCAGTAGGAGAAATAGTAGATGATGCAATTATAGATGTAGAAAATATTTATAAAAGACTAAGAGAAAATAAACTTAGTTCAAGTCCAAAACCAGCTCTTGAAATTATTTACAATGCTTCTTTAGAAGTTAGAAGTTCAGTAGTTTATGGAACTTACATTATCACTATAGTTTTCTTACCAGTATTATTTTTAAGTGGACTTGCTGGTCAGATATTTAAACCTCTTGCTTGGGCATATATAATCTCAATTTTTGGTTCTTTATTTGTAGCACTTACACTTACGCCAGCAATGTGTTTTTACCTGCTTTCAAAAAGTGACAATCTTGAAGAACATGAACCAAAACTCATAACAACCTTAAAGAAAAAATATATTATCCTACTTGATAAAGCATTAAATGCCCCGAAAAGAGTGTTTATTTTTGCAATTACACTAACAATAATTGGGCTTGTAACATTTTCATTTTTAGGGCGTTCATTTTTACCTGAACTTGGTGAAGAAAATCTAATCATAATGGCAATATCACCTCCTGGAAGTAGTCTTAAATCTACCCAGGAAGTAGCTCTTACTATGGAGAAAGTCCTAAAAAAATATCCTGAAGTTTTAAGGGCAGGAAATAGAGCTGGCAGAGCAGAATCAGATGATGAACCAATTTCTGGAAATATTAGCCATTTTGATGTAAGTTTAAAAAAAGGGATTTCTGATAGTAAAAAAGAAAAATTAATTGAGCAAATTAGAGAGGATTTTGAACACCTACCAGGTGTAGTTACATTAATTCGGTCATTTATTACAGAAACTATGGAGCAGGTAGTAACTGGTGAAAGAGCCCCAATTGTACTAAAGCTATATGGAAATGATTTAAATGTTTTAAGAAAATATGCAGGTGAAATAGCTGAGGTTCTTGAAGAAATCAAAACTCTAAGAGAAATACAAATAGAACCAATAACTGAAATACCACAGATTCATATAACAATAAAAAGAAAAGTTGCAGCTAGGTATGGATTAAGCGTAGGAGATTTATCAGATACCATAGAAACAGCATTTAATGGTTTTGCTACTCACCAAAGAGTAATTGAAGGACAAAAAGCATTTGACTTATTTGTCTGGTTTGAAAAACCCTATAGAAACAAATTAGAGGTTATTAAAGGAACTCTAATAGACACACCTGTAGGTACTAAAATACCTTTAGGTCAAGTAGCTGAAGTAAAAGAATCTCTTGGACCAAATATAGTAAATAGGGAAAAAGTTTCAAGAAGAATTGTAGTTCAGGCAAATGCAGATAAAGGTGATATTTCAAAAGCTGTAGAAAAGGCTCAAGAATTAATAAGTAAAAAAATAAACTTCCCTGAGGGGTATTCACTTGATTTTGAAGGAGATTACAAGCAGCAAAAAGAAGCAAATCAAAAACTTGGATTGCTTAGTCTTTTAGTTTTATGTGGGATATATTTACTTTTATCACTTGCATTTAAGTCCTTTAAAGTTGCTTCGGTAATAATGATTAATCTTCCACTTGCTTTAATTGGTGGAGTTCTTGCAATAGCTGTTGCTGGGGAAGCTATAAGTATAGCCAGTGTAGTTGGATTTATAACACTCTTTGGACTGTCTACCAGGAACTCAATACTACTAGTAAATAGATTTGTAGATATTCAAGAAGAAAATCCAAGTATGAAAATTGATGATGTAGTTAAACAAGGAGCACTTGATAGGCTCCCTCCAATTATGATGACAGCACTTGCAGCAGCCTTTGCAATGCTTCCCCTTGCACTGTTTCCAGGTGCTGGACGTGAAATAGAACACCCACTTGCAATAGTAATTCTAGGCGGTATGTTTTCAGCTACAGCTCTTACACTTTTAGTTATACCTGTGGTTTATAAAAGGTTTGTAGGAACAACTGGTAATGGCTAATAGAATAATATGAACTTAAACAATTACATAAAAACAGGTGGTTTTGGTAAGGATTTTCTGGCTTCTGTAGTGATATTTTTTGTTGCTGTGCCATTTTGTTTAGGTATTGCTATGGCATCAGGATTACCTCCATCTTCAGGTCTTATATCAGGTATTATTGGTGGAATTATTGTAAGTAGTCTTGGTGGTAGTTCACTTCAGATAAGTGGCCCTTCAGTTGGGCTTGTAATCATAGTTTATGAAATCTTACAAAAAGATGGTCCTGAAAGATTAGGAGCGGTAGTTTGCTTTGCTGGTTTAATTCAAATTATTATTGGTATTTTTAAACTTGGTCCAGTCTTTAGAGCAGTATCCCCTACATTAATTCAGGCAATGCTTAGTGGTATTGGTATTTTAATTTTTTCAAGTCAGTTTCATATAATGGTTGATGATTTGCCAAAAAGTAATGGGGTATTAAACATTATCTCTTTACCTGAAGCAGTTTTTAATGGCTTATCTCATTCACATGGAAGAAGTCATTATCTGGCAGCATTAATTGGCATTCTTACTATAAGTACTATAATTATTTGGAAATATTTGCCTGGTAAGTTTAAATATATTCCTCCTACTCTGGTTGGAGTTTTATTGTCTGTTTTCATTTCAGGTTATTTTCGTTTTCCTATTGAATATATAAATATTCCTAAGAACTTTTGGTCAGTAATAAGTTTCCCTTCAATTAAATGCTTTAAGTGTTTGCTTGAGTGGGAAGTTCTAATTCAATCTTTAACTGTGGCATTTATTGCAAGTGCTGAAACTTTACTTGCATGTACTGCATTGGACTTGATTAGTAAGGGAGCTAAAACTAAGTACAATAAAGAAATAATAGCTCAAGGAATAGGAAACTCTGTTGCTGGACTGGTAGGGGGGGTGCCAATAACAGGAGGTATAGTAAGAAGTTCAGCAAATGTTATTGCAGGTGCTAAAACAAGGTTATCAGGGGTATTTCATGGGGTTTGGATCTTAGGTTTTGTAATGTTTTTACCTGAGTTATTGCGATTTGTCCCCAAGGCAAGCTTAGCTGCAATATTGGTTTATACTGGCTGTAAACTTATTGACATAAAGGCATTAAAAAATCTTGCTAAACTTGGCAAGTTTGAAATATTTACTTTTATCGCTACAGTTTTAATGATTATTTCAACCAGTTTATTAGAAGGAATTATTGTAGGTTTTGTTTTATCACTCATGAGACTACTCTATATTTTTTCTCATATTGATATTAAAGTTGAAGAAGATTCTACTAAAAACAGGTTTACGGTTCATGTTAAAGGAGGAGCAAACTTCTTAAACCTTCCTAAGTTAGCAGGTACGCTTGAAAAGATTCCTCTAAAAAAAGAAGTTTATATATGCTTTGATGAGTTTAATTATATTGACCATGCTTGTCTGGAGTTAGTTATTAACTGGGAAAAAGCATATCAGGATTCAGGGGGCAAGGTTGTAATAGCATGGAATGAGCTTGAAGCATCATTTGATAAGCCTCATCTTGTGTCAAAGTTTAGGAATAAAAAATGAGCTTAAAAAAGATTTTTACAATTATTTCAGGGTTATGTTTTTTGCTGGCTACAACACTTAATTGGTTAAAGGTTGGTATAGGAGTAGAATTGCTTTATTTAATAGCAATTCTTCTGGGAGGATTTTTTGTTTTTAAGTCTGCACTTATTGGGCTTTTAAAGTCTAGGTTCTTAAATATAGATTTTTTAGTTACTATTGCTGCTATCGGTGCTATATATATCAATCAACTTGCTGAAGCTGCAGCAGTAATCTTTTTCTTTTCTCTTGCTGAAGCTATTGAGGATTATGGTGTAGAGCGTTCAAAGAAAGCAGTTGAAGCCCTAATTAAAAAATCACCTCAGACTGCTACCTTGAAAAATGGAGAAAAATTAAAAGTTGAAGATATTAAAATAAAAGATATTATTCTTGTTCGTCCAGGTGATTTAATTCCACTTGATGGCGTTGTGAAAGAGGGGGAATCATCAATTGATGAAGCAACAATTACAGGTGAGCCAGTGCCAAAATACAAGCAGCCAGGCGATTTGGTATTTGCTGGTACACATAATCAAAATGGATATTTAGAAATTGAAGTAACAAAAGAAAGTAAAGATTCTACCTTTGCCAAAATTATTTCTCTTGTTGAAAAAGCACAGAAATCAAAAGCCCCATATCAGGAGTTTATAGATACCTTTGCAAAATATTACACTCCTACTGTAGTAGTTTTAGCTCTGCTTATAGCCATTATTCCACCAGTTCTTTTTGGTGCTGATTTTAATATTTGGTTGTATAAGGCTTTAGTTCTTCTTGTAATTGCTTGTCCTTGTGCTTTAGTAATTTCGACACCTATTTCTATTTCTTCAGCAATAGGTGGAGCTTCAAAAAAAGGAGTTTTAATAAAAGGCGGTAAATATCTTGAAGCCTTAGCAAAAGTAAAAGCAGTAGCTTTTGATAAGACAAAAACACTGACTTTAGGTGAACCAGAGGTATTAGATGTTATAGCTTTTAGCGGACATTCTAAAGAAGAAGTTATTGCAGATGCTGCAGGGATTGAACAGTTTTCTTCTCATCCTTTAGCTAAAAGTATTTTAGATTATGCTAATAAGCATGGTATAGCCTCACATAAAATGGAACAGTTTGAAAATATTGCTGGTAAAGGTGGTAAAGCTATTTGCCTTGTTTGTGGTAACTTAGAACATTATATTGGTAATTTTAAACTTATTAGTGAAACAGCAGTTGCTTCACCGGATGTTTTACAACAAGCAGAAAAATTAGAAAAAGAAGGCAAGACTGTTGTTTTAGTAGCTGAGAAAGAAAACATAGTTGGCATCCTCGCTATTTCAGATACCCTCAGAGCAGAGTCTAATGAAGCAATAACTAAACTTCATAACCTGGGAATTGAAACTGCTATGTTAACTGGTGATAATCAACATGCTGCTAATTATGTTGCAAGTTTACTAGGGATAAAAAATGTTTTTGCTTCTTTGCTTCCAGAGGAAAAGGTAACAGTAATTGAGGATTTAAAGAAGAAATATTATTCAGTAGCAATGGTTGGAGATGGAGTAAATGATACTCCTTCTTTAGCAACTTCAAATGTAGGAATTGCAATTGGTGCAGGTGGTTCTGATATAGCAATTGAAACAGCAGATATTACGTTAATGAATAATAATCTTTTAAATATCCCATTTCTAATAAAGCTCGGAAGAAAAACCCTAGTGACAATTAAACAAAATATAACAGCTTCACTTTTGGTAAAAGCAGTTTTTTTAGTTCTGGCACTTTTTGGATATACTCGCCTTGAGTTTGCTATTGGTGCTGATTCTGGCATGGCACTTTTGGTAATACTCAACGGTTTAAAACTTTTTAATGTTAAAGGCTAATAAGGGGGTAATAGGAAATTCTGCAATTTATTATTAAAATTGTATTAATTTTGTTTGCCTTCTTTTTTGTTGACTTGAATGCTTTTGCACATCATGGCGGAGAAGGAATTACAAGCGTTGGATTATCCAGTCCAACTGCTGGAATTGCAGGAGTAAATGTTGCTGGACCAATAATAACTATTCCAGCTTATACCCTTCCTAAAGGACTTAAGTTTATTAATCTTCTTACAGATTATACAAACTTTGAAACTTTTTCAAATAGTAAACTAGAAGAATTAGAAAGAAATCATAAGCATGCTCACAACACTCAAAATCTTTTTGTGCCAAGCATTGGTCTTGGGTATGGATTAACTGATAATTTAACTGTTGCAACAAGAATACCTTATGTGTTTAGGTTTGATGTGAGGAATGTACATGAAGGAGATGTATCTAAGAGAGGAAACTCAATAGGAGTTGGAGATATAACCTTATTTGGACAGTATAGGTTTTTAAAAAGTGAAAAACATAATTTTCATGCAGCTTTAGTAAGTGGTTTAAAAATACCTTCTGGGGTTAGAAGGGCTAAGGGTAGAGATGGTGAATTGTTTGAAGTAGATGAACAACCTGGCTCAGGTTCCTGGGACCCATTTGTAGGGTTAAGTGTAAGTAAGCAGCTTGGAAAAATATCGGTTGATGCTAATGGGCTTTATAAGTTTGCAACAAATGGTAGTAGAGGTTCTAATTTAGGAGATATTGTAAATTATAATCTTTCTTTTTCTCACAGATTATTAAAAGATGGTGCTTTAAGTTTTAATAAGAGAAAACGATTTTTGAATGATAAGTGTGATTTCGATATTATTTTTGAAATGAATGGTTCATGGTCCCAGGACCCAAATACAATACAAGGCTTTGTAGATAAAAACCATGGAAGCACTATTATATTTCTTTCTCCAGGTTTAAGATTTTCATATGACAAAAAATGGATATGGGTTTTATCTGCGGGTTTACCTACAATCTATGCAACAAGTAGCGAGCAACGTCCACCAAATGTTAAGTTAGTTACTGGGATTACAAGAGCTTTTTAAGTTAATGGCTCTCTTATAATATACTTAGCCTATGAGATAGAAATAATGAGCATAATTAAATCACTTTGGTACTTAGTCTTAGCTGGATTTTGTGAAATTGGCGGCGGATATCTTGTGTGGCAATGGCTTAGAGAAGGCAGAAGTGTTTTATTTGCTGTTTTAGGCTCAGCTCTACTTGTTCTTTATGGAATAATTCCCACGCTTCAAGAAACACATTTTGGACGAGCATATTCTGCATATGGTGGAATATTTATAGTTATGGCTATGCTTTGGGGTTGGTTAATTGATAAAATTAAGCCAGATAAGTTTGACATTATTGGTTGTTTCATTGCTCTTGTTGGTGTTTCTGTAATAATGTACTTTCCTAGAAAGTAAATGTTTTATGCAATTTATTATTAAAGTTTTAATTTCTGCAATCTTAATAGCTACAGTATCAGAGCTAGGAAAAAGATATGCTTTTTTTGCTTCAATATTTGCTTCCCTACCATTAGTTTCTGTATTGGCTTTGATATGGCTTTATAGAGAAACTCATGATATACAGAAAGTAATTAATCTTTCACACGGAATATTTTGGGTAGTTATACCTTCATTGCTACTATTTATTGCTTTACCATTATTTTTAAAAGCAGGTTTTGATTTTTATAAAGCCATGTTTTTATCATGCTTAATAACATCAGTAGGGTATTGGATATATTTATTTGTTTTAAATAAACTTGGAATAATTACTGGAAGACTTAGAGGATTTGAGCTTGAAGAAGATCTTGTGAAATTGGTTCAAGCTAGGCAGGAGAAATTAAAAACCTAGTTAAAGAAGCAAAAATGAGTTTTTTCATAAAATAATGATAACTGGTTTTCACTCACCAATCCCGCCTACCTTACCGTTAGTATAATCAAACCCACCGATTCTTTGAGTATTTGTATTAATAGAGTTTCCACCAATATTTCCATTTGTATAATCAAAATTACCTATCTTTTGAGTAGTCGTATGGTAAGTATCATTTCCAATATTTCCATTTGTATATTTAAAGTTTCCTATCTGCTGATCCGTTAAATGGACTGGATTATTTCCTACATTTCCATTTACATAGTCAAAGCTTCCAATGTTTTGTTTAGTTGTATGAATTGGCTGATTTCCAATACTTCCATTTGTATATTCAAAACCACCAATCCTTTGGGTAGTCGTGTGATATGGCTGACCATTAACAGTACCGTTTGTGTAAGTAGAGTTTCCTATTTGTTGCATATTGAGGTTATCGGCAAATGATGGAAGTGAAATAAAAGTAACAATTAGAACTAAAATGATGTTTTTCATACTTATACTACCCCAGCTTTTATTTTTTTTAACTTTGGCTTTCTCACCACATCAAATACATCTGTAGGATTTTTTAGAACTTTAAACTCCCAATAACCAAAATTACCATTTGAGTTAACTGCTTTTACCCATTCTTCAGCAGCTTGCCATTTAGGTTTATCTTCTTCTCTATGCTTTCCTTTTACTTCAAGAATCATGTAATTATTATCTTCAAACTTTAGAAGAAAATCTGGATAGTACTTTCTTACACAGCCTTCCCACATATAGAATATTTCAAATCCTATGTGGTCATTCTTAACCCATGAAATAAGTCCAGGTATCCTATCTCTTTCAAACTCAATACCAACGGCTTCCCATCCACTATCTATTACTATATGGCTTATTTGACTTTTTTTAACTGGCTGTGTAGGTTTACTTGTAAACCATGTCTCAGATGTAGCAGTGCTTCTTACGGGTCTTTCATAATCAAAAATTGGGACAGGTGCTTCTTTGCTTTGTCCCTTAATATAAGTAGCTATATGGTTAACTATTTTTTGCATATTTAATGAAATAACTATTTTTCTTAGTAATTCAGCATATTCAAACTTAGGCACTTTAGTAATTAATTTATCTGAATCAATAAACTGTTCAACGATTTGTAATAGCTGAGATATTTGGCTTCCTGCATCACCCTTCCAATTCCCTTTTAAACGTTCTCTAATTTGAGAGATTACTTGAAGCTTCACTGACTTAAATCTTCCTTCTTCTGCAAGTTTAAACAGTTTAATTTCTTCAATTTGGGTAAGGTCTGGCTTATTGTCTATTACTGGTGCAATATCCACCACTGTAGGACAATCCATAGATGATAGTGTAAGAGGTTTTAGCTCATGCCAATCTAATTCCAAGAAATAACTTAGCTTATATTCCACTCTTAATACATGAGGCCATTTAATCTCAAAAGAACTTCTTTCTTGAATAGGTTCAATTTTGGTTTTTGGCTTTTCTTCTTTAGGTGGTCCAGAAGATTCTTCAATTGGTAAAAATGTAAATGGAATCCCAAATACAGTTACATATTCAGGTTCAAAAAATCCTTCATCGTTAATATCATAAGAGATTCTTCTAAGTCCTCTACCAATAACCTGTTCACAAAGTAACTGGCTGGTAAAAGCTCTTAGCCCTAATATATGTGTAACTGTTCTAGCATCCCAACCTTCAGAAAGCATGTTTACCCCAATAACACACCGAATATCTTGACCAGGCTTACCTTTTTTTCCTACAGTATTAAACTTATCCCTTTGTTTTTTAGCTAAATCCTTTTTTGATTTATTTGAATCTTCATCACCAGCTTCTACTTTATCCAAAGCATCTTGGTCAATTCTAAGTAGCCCATCATTATCTGCTAGCTCACTAACAGTAGTAAGCCCTTGCATTAAGGAATATTCAACCCTAGCAGCAGTTTCAATACGATTACAAATCACAATTAATACTGGCGGTACTTCCAGGTTAGTTTTATCCCAATTCTCTTTATCTGCTAGCCAATCAGTACCAAGAATATTTAGTCCATTCCTTGCCAAGTCTGGTAAACCTTCTTCTTTATCAGCTCTTCTATTTAAATCTTCTTTTACATGAGGATAAATATGAAATAATTTTGATTTAAAATCATCCTTACTCATTTTAGAATCATCTCTAACAGCTACTTTTGGCGTTTTTACAAGTCCGCTTTCAATAGCATCATTAAGACCAAAGTCACTAACAATCCAAGTAAACAGTTTTTCACTTTGTCCACCTCTACCACCTGGCTTAAATGGTGTAGCTGTTAAATCATAGGCTTTTAAGACTTTTCTTGCTTTATGAATCTTATCTATTCCACTAACCCAAATAGTAGCTTTTTCCTCTTCATTTTTATCTTCTTCTTCAATATCTTCATCATCTTCTTTTGGTCTATGGCAATGGTGAGCTTCATCATTAATAATTAAAAAGTCATTTGAAGTGCCAAAGTCGGGCAAAATCCTTCTTACAAAAGATTCATCACTTTCTGGACCTTTTTTTACTACTTTTGGTCCACCATTTTCATTTATTGGTGCTAGTGCATGCCAATTTTTAACAAGGATTTTTGCACTTCTAAGCTGTTCCAACATAGAGGCAGGAACCAAAGAAAAACTGTTATAAACATTGTCAGGGTCTCCAGGTAATAAAACCTGAAGCCTATCTTTTACTGTTATACCTGGTGCAATAACTAAAATATTTTTTGAAAATCTTGTGTCGGTGGGATTAGATATTTTGTTTAATACCTGCCAAGCAATCAACATTCCCATTACTACGGTCTTACCTGTGCCAGTAGCTAATTTTAAGCATTGTCTTTGCCATTCACTACCATCAGAACCAATTTGAATCCCTTGCTTATCTGCTGAACTTGCTTCTGTAAGCCAAATCGCCGTTTTAATAGCTTCTAATTGACACCAGAAAAACTGATTATTTCTAACATTTTTATCGTGCCAATGTTCCAATAATTTTCTTGTTATTCCAGATACATTTGGATAATTATTCTTTTCCCATGCCTGAACCCTTGGTCTAATATTATTTACAAGTTTTATTTCTACAAACTCACCTGGGTCATCATGACTTACTTTACCTACACCAGAAGATTTCCAGTATCCAGCTTTTCTTCTTCCTTCTTTTTTTTCAAACTCTTGTTTTTCTCTAAGATAAGCCCAGTAATACTTAGGCTCTTCAAATGGACTATTTATAATTAGTTTATCTATTACTTTTTGACTCATAATAAATCCTTATGGTAGATTCTTAACCACTAAACTTTCAATGCCTCTGTCATCAATAATTTTTACTGCTATTTTTCTATTTACACCTGCTTTAAATGGAAGTGATTCAACACCTTTAAATGCCTCAAGCTTTTCTTCATCCACCTGACTATTTAAAGATTTAGCTAATTTTTCCCAGCTCAATTTTTCATTTTGCATAGGGAAAAATATTTGTTCAGGGAAAATACTTCTTTCATCATAGTCAGTGTCTAACATCCACATAGCTATTTTCTTTGAACTACCAGGTTCCAATTCACCAGAAATAGGATTATAGTAATCAAAACCATTTACTTTAACCTTATATGCACCATCTTTATTTTTAGTAATATCTATATCAGGTTCACCAATTAACCAAAAGCTTTGGTTAGAACTTCTTTTCTTTCTAAGGTCAGCAGTAAGTAAATCACCACTCATCTGAGCTTTAAGAACGGTAATTCCTTTTATTTCAATGTGATCAATATCTTTAGCAGCTTCAGGATCAAAGTGAAATGCTGTAAATATTACTAAATCAGGTTTATCTTTTAAGTCTCTAACTTCATTTAAAGCAATTTCGATTTGCCTTTGTTCAAGAGGACCAAAATCAGGACCAAAACTTACAATAGCCTTTTTTGTTTTTCCTGTATCTTCTAAAACTTCTGCTTCTGCATGTAAAAACCTAGTTCCAGGCATAGGTTCTATTCTAGAAAACTTTATAAGCCTATTCCCAGCAGCTCTTATACCTGTAGCTTTAAGCTCATCCATCCATTCTTTATAATTTCCTGTTTCACCAAGCTTTGCTATTTGATTTCCATTAGTTTCTATATGGTTATTAGCATCTGAAAATGGTTTTGTTCTAAGACAAGGCACAGCTTCTGCTGTAAAGGGTCCAGTAACTCTAGTTTTTTTAGAATCTGAACTGGGCTGATCATATAATACTTCTTCTTGAGAGGGCTCATTATTTGCAATAGAACGTAAAGTAATATGAGGTACCCTTTTATATTCAAATCCGCTTTTAATACCTTCATTCTCATATGCAAGTTTATAGTAATCGAATCTGGCAGTCATAAGTCTTTGTTTTGCCAGCGTAATAGCGACTCTTGATGAATCACATGTTATCCATCTTCTACCCCATTGTTCCGCTACATAGGCAGTAGTTCCTGATCCGCAAGTAGGATCAAGTATTAAGTCTCCTGGATCGGTAGTCATTAATAGGCATCTCTGAACAACCAATTGAGTCGTTTGAACTACATAAATGCGTTTCTCAAAACTATTTACTGTGTCAAACCAAAAATTATTTAGTGGAAGCAAAGAGAAATCTCCTAAATACCTTTTATAAAGAATCTTTGCCCCCCTCTCAATAATTCGATTTAACTCAATGAGACGGTCAATTCCTTCTTTAGTAGTTCTCCAATGTCGGTTACTACCAGGGAGATAAGTTTTCTTATTAAAAGTAATTTGAAAGTTGCCTGTTTTCGTTGGATCTTGAGAAGTTAAATCATCTAATGCTACTAATTTATCCAGTTTAATTTTGTTGATATCCAAACCTTCTAATGAAATTAAATCGCCTTTCTCATTTTCATACAATGAGAATTTTGAATCCAAAATATTAGCTCTTTCGGTAAAGAGAGGATTAAATTTCAGCATATTTTTTGATTTAGCATACCAAACAATATAATCATTAACTGTGGGTAACATATTGGAAGTAGCACCAACGGTTTTACGAAAAGGGATAACTGAAATAAAATTACCTGTACCAAATACTTCATCCATTATCTCTCTAACATGGTGGACATTCTCATCAGAGATTTGCACAAAACAACTTCCTGACTCAGTCAATAGCTGCTTAGTGAGCAGTAACCTATCTTTTAAGTATTGTAGGTATGAATGTATTCCTAACTCCCAAGTATCTCTAAAAGCTCTAATGGTTTCTGGCTCTGTAGGCAAATCTTCATCTTTATTGTCTTTAACCTCTTTTTTATTAACAAAGGGTTGAAAATTAGAATTATATTTAACTCCATATGGTGGGTCGATATAAACCATTTGAACCTTACCAGCCATACTTTCTTTGTGTAAAAGACTGTTCATTACTAAAAGAGAATCACCTGCAATTAATCTATTTGTCCAGTCCTGGTCGTGTGAATAAAAATCGATAGCCCTATTTAATGGGGGTTCGTTATTAGGTTGTTGAAAAAGTGAAAGCTGTTTTTCTTGAATTTGCTCTTCTTCTTTTAGAAATTGCTTGATTACTCTTTTAGGGTCTATTCTTTCATGTATATGAAGGCTGACATTTTGTACTTCAAAACTTAACCCTTCAGCTTTACCAGCCCAGCCTAAACATGGGTCAATGTGTGGATCATGCTGGTATTTAGTACGTCCATTTAGCTTATCTGTAACACTTGAGACCAGGCCAACTTGTGGAATGTTTTTTCTCTTTTTGCCTTCATGGTTATAAGAATCTACTTCTTTTACAGAACTAGTGGATTTGTTGCTTTTTGTTTTTCCCTTAGTTCGAGGCATGATTTTAATGTTAATTTTTGTTTAATCTAGATAAGACTGTATTCTATCATTTTAGTTACGACTAGAGTGTAGACGTATAGTCAGCAGAAGATTATTCTGCCTTGTATGGCAGATAAGAAGTCTAAAGAAATCGGTCATGTTGTAGGCTATACCATAAGGAAGCTAAGGGAAAAGCAAGGGATTTCCCAAGAAGAACTAGCTGAAAGAGCCGGCATACATCGTACGTTTATGAGTCATGTTGAATGTGCTACTAGAAATATTACTATTTATAATCTTGTAAAGATAGCAAAAGCATTAAAAGTTAAACCTTCAGTATTACTTTCAGATTTAGAGTAACTTTTAAAGTCCTATGTAATAATTTCTTCAGTTAACCCAAGATGGGTTTTGGGTTGGGAAGAAAACTTTAAGTAGATAAGTAATTTTGAATATGCAACATAAGAAAATATCTTTTATTTTTGGTGCTGGTGCATCTTATGCACAAGGGTATCCGCTTCAAGATGAGATATTATCTAGTATCTTAAAAAATAAGAAATTAAAAGAATCAGAAACTGGAAAGCTTTTTATAAGTTTTTTAAAAGATGTCTATAATATAGATCCTGAAACACTAAGCGATAAACATTCTTTACCAACGCTTGAACATATTTTGGCATTAATTGATTTGTCTACTGATGATGAAGCACCTCTTAAAAGTGAATATTCTAAAAGTAATCTCTTAAAAATAAAAAATGCATTGATTGCCTGCCTAATAGAAGCAATAAATACCTCTAATTCATATAACAAATATAATTCATACAGAAACCTTTTAGACCAAATAAAAGAGTCTAATTTATACTTTTCTGAGGTTTCTTTTATTACCATGAATTATGATACATTGTTAGAAAATGCCTGCACTAGTTTTAATCCCACTATAAATCTTGGAATAGATTTTACAAATTATGAAGATATTATGTCTGATCCATTTAACTGGTGGATTGAACCTGCTCATGACAACCCAGACAAATTAGACATTTATAAATTGCATGGCAGCCTATCTTTCAAGTATTGTCCATATTGTAAATCAGTCGAATTAATACCTTTTGGAATTTGCTATGAAAACAGACCAGAGCAGGGATGTGACATTCCTAAACCAAAAGATTTTAAAATAAAAACTTTATTTGATCATCTTGAAGAAGAAAGCTTAACTTGCCCAAGAGATAGTCAACCAGCAAGAATTTTAATTATCCCTCCAACCTTATCCAAAAAGCTAGATATTCCCGCAATATCAAACTTATGGAAGAAAGCATTTTCTTCCATAATAGAATCTGATTATTTAATTTTTGTTGGCTATTCGTTACCTTTAGCAGATATTCATATGTGGCAATTTTTAAAAAGAGCAAGTTTTATAAACCAACCCAAAAAAGTTATTATTGTAGATTTAAACAAAGTTAGTAATAATAAATTGCTCTACCGATATAAGCAAATATACAAAAATATAGAATTCTTTAATACTGGGTTCAATTCTTTTCTAACAGAAGGAATATTTAAAAACTTGTTGGAAGCAATGCAACCTAACAGAAAAAAGCCTGTGCAAAAATCAAGCGGAGGATGTTAATTGAGCTGAAAATTTGATTAAATTTGAAAATATTCATTTACTATTCTAGAATAGGTTCTAGATAACTAAAGATTAGGATTTAAATTAAGATGAATTATAATGTCAAAACATCTAATTAACCCCAAAAACCTTAATCTAATTACTAAGGAGCTATTTTACAGGCTCCCTTCGCTAGACATAACAAAAGTTCTTAAAGATATAAATGCTTATAAAAGCATATTCCATTCAAGTAAAAAATCTGGCTATGAATTATTTAAATCAGTTTTTCAACATTTAGGAAGTTCTAGGGGGAAAAAAGACCATATCTTACTCTTTAAATTAATAGAAGAACTCTTAAATAATTTATATTATCAACTAAACGTTGAAGAATTTAAACTATTAGAAAAAGAGCTAACTATAATCTTGTTGCATAACGAGCTTTTTTTATACAAAAATAAGATATATACCAAAGATTGCCTACATTATTATATGGGTGAAGTTAAGCGAGAAGAAATAACTAGATCTTTAGAGCTTTATTTAAAAATGAAAATAGTGGTGGAAGCAGATTACATAGACGATATCCCTTATGAATTTTCTTCTCTTTCACTCCAGAACAACACTTTATATCAAATAATGGACATAATAAGTGACTTATATTCTAGAGATTTAATTGGTTTTGGGGGTAACACATCAGATGATTTTAATCTGTGGGATAAAGATGATGATTTTAATTTTAAACTTTTTGAAGAATTAGACAATTCTCCCGAAAAACTTGACAATGAATATATAGCAATAGATACAACTTGTTTTAATGAAGAACATATTGAAGATGATGATGGAAACCTTACAACTTTTTCACAGCATGAAGCTATTTTAAAAGAAATAAATACTGAGATTGAAAAATATATTTATGATGATAAAAAGTTAAAGCTAAATGAAGCAGGAATGGATATAATAAAATTAAATGCTCAAAGTTCTAGAAACGAAAACAGATATTATAAACAACATGAAGGAAATGCAAATGCTCTTTGGGCATATAACTTTTATCCCTATAGTACACAAAAGCAAATAGTTATAAAAGAAATTCTAAACTTATATGGAAAATATAAGACTGAACAAATTGTTATTTCTTTTAATTCAATTAAAGATCCAGACATTGATTTACTTAGAACAGTCTGTGCTTTAGAATACGAAGGTTTAATAGAGATACTTCAAATTGGTAATTATAAAATAAAATGGTCAGATAAAGATGACATATTTATAAGATTAGTAGCTGATACTAATAAACTGGAAAAGGCATTAGTTAATCCGAGCGAAAAAATTAAAATAGCTGATCCACATAAAACAGAAAAAGTATTTTTAAAAGACATTGAAATAAGTTTTAATCTTGATAATGGTAACGAGAACGGAGAACTGATATTAGGAACCAAGACTATTTTATTCGGTAAAGACACAAATCAATACTATGTCTGCAAATTTATGTTTGAGCAAGAACCTAAAAAACACTATTCTTGGGATGAAATTTATGAATCTATAGCAGGAATTGATGATCCTGAACCAAAGCAATGGAAAAAAATAAATAATGCAGTTTCAGGAATTAATGAAAAAGTAAAATTGATCTTAAACACCAATGATGAGCTCCTAACATATAAAAACAAAGGTGTAATAAGAAACTATTCGAGTTAGTCTGCCAGAAATCTGCCAGACAATAGCAGACAAGGAATTTAGTAAAGTCAAAGTATAAAAGCTTTGGCTTTTTTGTTTTCTGAACTGATTAAGAAGAAAGGAAATTAATATGAAAAATCACTATAGAACTACAGACCTTGCATTGTCAGCTTGTTTAGTTCTTTATTGTCCTGATTATTCCATAAAAAAGAATGATCCAACAAGAGTAGAGTTTATTTTTGAACGCAATGACAAAAACGACAAACTTGATTTGGTTTTAGAGAAATATTGGTCTGACACCTTAAAGGTTAGTCCAATAAAATACTTTAATTCCTTAAAACTTCTTAAAACCAGAATTTATCAAAAATAATGTAAGCCACTTCAAAGTTTTTTATGAATATAAGGAAGATTAATATGAAAACTACACCCAAAGAATATCTAAATGAAAAAAGAATAGAGTATAAAGAATCAGGAAATGAGCTGGTTTTAGCTTGTCTCTTTGGTTGTGATGATGATAGTAGACCTGGAGAAAGACACATGTATATGTGCTCTGAAACTGGTCAGTATCACTGTAAAAAGTGTGACGGTAAAGGAAATCTTTTAACTCTAGCAAAGCATTTTGGCGATGAGTTAAAATCCTATAAAACCAAGCCAAGCAAGAAGGAGAAATCTTCAAATCCTGAACCTATTACACCTGAACAAGTAGAAAGTTGGCATAATGCATTAACTACTGATTTAAGAAGCTATTTAAATAATAGAGGTATTCCAGATGACCTTATAAATAAGTTCAAACTAGGGTTTGGTACTTTCTATGGAAAAGAGTGGATTACTATACCTATAAAAGATATAGATGGTAATTATCCTTTAGTAAAACTTAGAAAACTTCCAGATGACACTTCAGATAGTCCTAAAATGCTTGTTTATCCAAAAGGAGCTGAACATCAACTCTTTAATATAGAAGCCATAAAAGAAAGCTCTGAAATAATGATTTGTGAAGGTGAATTTGATTGTTTGGTTTTACTCAGTCAAGGTATTCCAGCTATAACCTCTACTGGTGGATGTAGCACTTTTAAAGATGAGTGGTTTGAATACATTAAAAACTTAGATAAGGTAACAGTCTGTTTTGATAAAGATGAACCAGGTAAAAAAGCAGCTTTAGAACTTGTAAAAAGAATAGTTGATTTAGATTCACCAGAAGTTTTTAAAATAAACCTTCCTGAAGATATGAAAGAAGGTCATAAAGATATTACTGATTTCTTTATTCATGAAAAAAGGTCTAAAGATCAGTTTTTATCCTTAGTTAAAAAGATGGTTTCATTTGAAGATGTAAATAGAGTAAAAGAGGTAAAAAGACCAAGAAATGAAGTTACTTTCTCAGAGTGGAAAAATATTATAAAATCAAACTTTCCAGATTGTGCTTTCCCAGCAGAAGTAATACTTTCTACAATTACTCAGCTACTTATAAATGATATAACTAATCCCTTTGCACTAGTTTTAATAGATGTCCCTTCAGCAGGTAAGACAATTACAATTAATTTTTTCTCAGAGATAAAAGACTTAACTTATTCAACAGACAAGTTTACACCAGCTTCATTTGTATCTAATGCCACAAATGTTAGAAAAGACCAATTGAAAGACATAGACCTTTTACCAAGAATTAGATACAAGCTTTTTCTCATTAGAGATTTAGCACCTCTATTTGGTGAAAGAGATGATGACTTGTTAAAAAGTTTAGGACTTCTAACTAGAGTTCTTGATGGTGAAGGACTACAGACAGATAGTGGTATCCATGGTCAAAGAGAATATGTAGGAGACTACCTTTTCATGATGGTAGCTGGTTCTACACCAATACAGCCAAGGGTATGGAAAACAATGGGAAATCTAGGAGCTAGGCTCTTCTTCTTAAACATGAACTCAAAAGATAAGTCTGAATCAGAACTAGCAGATCAGTTAATGGGTAGTTCTTATAAGATAAAAGAGAATAAGTGTAAAAAGACTACTAAGGAGTTCTTGTACTCTCTATGGAATAAATACCCTAAAGGTATTGACTGGGATAAGTCTAAAGAAGATATTGAAAACCTAAGGATTATAGCTAGATGTGCAAAACTACTGGCAAAACTAAGAGGAACTATAAATGTATGGAAGGATAGTTCACAAAATGGTGAAAGCTATGACCATACAAACTTAGTCATAGAAAAACCAGACAGGATAAACCAGCTTTTATATAACCTTTGTAGGGGTCATGCTTTAGCCTGTGGAAGAACATCTATTAATCATGAAGACCTTAAACTTGCTATAGAAATATCTATTGATAGTGCACCTAACGTAAGAGCAAATCTAATTAGAAAACTACTTGAAAAAGAAGGAAAACTTAAGACTACTCAAATAGAAGTTGCTCTTGGATGTTCAAAACCTACAGCACTAAAAGAGATGGAAAAATTAAAAATCTTAGGTGTAGTCTATGTTTCTAGCTTAAGTGCTACTGATGAATCTGAAAAAGAAATAAAGCTTATCTCAGAGCTAGAGTGGTTTTTAAGTGAGGAATGTAAAAAGATTAGAGGTTTACCTTTGCCTCAAAGACAACGCACACTGTCAGATTTAGTTAATCAGTCTGACCGATAAAGCAAATCCGACACTGTAACGATAGGAAATTAAAAAGGAATCAAACAATGAGTAAAAAAACTAAGATAAGTAAAATAAAAAACAATAATGCACTTGCCGAAACTAAAAATACACTATCAGAAATTGAAAATTGGAAAGAAAGATTTAGTGCTCCCACTTTAGATGAAAATGATCGGTTAAGTGAGTTTAATGAATTTTCAAAATTAAAGAACTTATCAAAAGAACAAGCAGAAAAAAAAGAAGTCTTAGGCAAAGAACTTATTTTGACCTTTGGACTTAATAATGGGGTATTTCTCCAGTCAATAGTAAATAATCTTTCATACGCAAAAGGATTAGCAAAGATTAGACAAGATCTAATTAAAGAATACAAATGCCAAGGAACTTCAGAATTAATGCTAGTAGATAGAATAGTGTCAGCATATTGGAGAGGAATAAGATACGAATCTTACCTGAATAGGCTCTTTGAAGAAGAGCCTGATAAGTTTTCTTTTAATGATTTAAAACTAAGGGTTGCTAAAGAACTTTATAAAGGCATAGAGTTGGCTAGTAGGCAGTTTGAATCTGGACTGACTTTTCTAAGAAATCTAAAGCAACCTAGATTAAATATACGAGTAAATGCTGATAATGCTTACCTGGCTCAAAACCAGCAAATTATTAATAAAGAAGAATCATTAAAGCCAAATGATTTAGGAGATTTTTATGAAGTTGTTAATTGAACATTGCCAAAAATTAAATATAAATGAATTGGTCAGAAGTATCAAATCTGAATTCGTGAAAACAAAGTTAAAGTCTAAGATTGATTCTTTAGGACAAGACATTAATATAACTTCTACAAAATGTCACTTTGGAAATGAAAGATTGTGGTTTGTTTGTCCAGCTTGTAAAAGACGAGTTGCAACACTTTATAAACCACAGACAAAAGATATTCTTCTTTGTAGAAAATGCCATGACTTGAAATACTTAAAATCAAGATACAGCAAAATGAAAGGATATCTTTAAAACGGCCTAATTCTTAGGAATAAGGCCAAATCAGGGGTTTAGAGGATTACAGGAGGAAAACTTTGTGGGAAATGTTAAATACGAATTTACACCATTTGATGATAAACAGCTTGAAGCAGCAGTAAAAAGATTAGCTTTTATAATGGCTAATCGTATGGGCTGGATACCCAAGGAGTTAGCAAAAAACAAAGAAAAACATCAAGATTTAGAGAATGGAGATAAAATAGACGAACAATCTAATTTATAATTAGGTAAATTATTATGAATGAAAATGATTATGAAATTGAGTTCCTTTCAGATAGCACCATTAGAGCAATAGGTAGGGCTCGTGTTTCTGAAGGTTCAGAAGATGAAATAAGAAATTCTTTAAAAACTCAAGTAGATAATGTTAGAGAACTTGCCATAAAATTAAATGTCGGTAACATTTATTGGTTTATAGAAAAACAAGCTGTTTCAGCATATAAGTTTGGTGGTGATACTGAGCTTTTTAAAAAATCAAGAGAAATGGCTTGTTCTAATCCAGATATAAAATATTTTTTACAACTTGACCAGACTAGATTTTGTAGGGATAGAAGAAGTAGTATTAATTTTAAACATGAGCTTAAAAAACATGGAATAGAAGTAAGATTTGTTCATGGAGATATCGAGAATAGAGATTCTACCATGGGAATACTTATGGATGCTCTTCAGGAAGCTAAAGCACAAGCTGATAATGTTGAACACGCTGAAAGAGTATTAAGCCGTTGTAAAACAAATGTAAAAGATAGAGATAAAGATACTGGCTGGTGTTTTAAAAATGGTGGCTTACCTTTATATGGATACAAAAGGGGCAGAATTGAATATGGGAAAAAGAGGAATGGCGACCCATTACTTAAAACTATTTGGCTTGAAAACGATGAGCTTGTTACCTGTGTCATTGATGGGAACCCTGTAACCAAAACTATTGCAGGTTGGGCACGCTATATTTTAATCGATCTAAGGTTACAAAAGGGTATGAGCTTTGATAGGATACGTGACCATCTAAATGAGTTGAAACTTCCAGCTCCACGTAAAACTTATTGGTTAGATTCATCAATTTGTGAGATTACTAAAAATGTTGGTTTTACAGGAACAGGAGTTTATAACAAGCATAATTGGAGTAGTTACAGAAGACAAATGGGATTAAAAATTAAGCCCGACAAGGAAATAGTAATAGTTGAAAGTGCACATCCAGCATTGATAACAAAATCAGAGTATGAAATGTTGCAAAACATGGCAAAACCTTCAAATAAAATTACCAGACCACAAGGAAGACAAAAATCAGAATCTGCTTATTTACTAACACCATATTCTATTTGTACAAGTTGTGGTGGAAAAATAATAGGAAAGACTAAAAGATACAGGTGTGGCACCTATGATAGAAAAGGGGCTAAAGTCTGTGGAGCACCACTTTACACCATACCTTACACTTGGATTGAAGCTGAAGTATTAAAAGGCATTGGGCTAACTTATGATGAAAGTATTATAGAAAAATCAATAAATGAGGTTTTAAAATCTTATATTCCTAATGTCAGTAAAAATGACTGTGATCTGCTAAGAAAAAGAATTGAATTGGATACAGATGCTAAAGCCAATTTGCTTAGAACATTAGAAACAACAAATCCACCTCAAAATGCATTACAAGCTCTATTGTCTAGACTAGAGGAATTGGAAAAATCAATATCTAGCTGTCAAGAAGAACTCACAAGAATAAGAAGACCTGTAGTAATTCCATCAAAAAATAGTCTCACAAACAGATTTAAAAGCATTGTTAGTCTATTTGAAGAATCAAACTATGAAGAAAAGAGAGCAATTTTACAAACTTTTATTAAACGAATTGAGTTTGACCCATTTAATAAATGTGTCACTATTGAAGCCTATTGTGATCCGCTATCAGCGTGGAAGCACATTGATAACAGAGATTTAAGCTCAGATTCAAAAGAATCTGTTGCATCTAGATTAAGTTACTTTCAAGAAGATTGCGGAGGGTGGATTTGAACCACCGACCTTCGGGTTATGAGCCCGACGAGCTACCAGACTGCTCTACCCCGCGATATTTTTGTATGAACGATCTTACCAGTGTAAGACAAAGCTAATTATACACTAGGGAAAGAAAATAACAGTAAAAAATGAGTTATACAAATCTCCCCCCTCTATAATTAATGCATGAACTTAGAATCAGCCCCAAATAAGCAAGAACTTGAAATTGTTTCAATTAATGAAAGTAAGCTCATGGAATCAGCAATGCGTTTTGGAATTGAAGCTGGAGAAATTATTCACATAGTAACTAAACTTCCAGGCGGCCCTATAGTTATACAAAAAAAGAATCAACAAATTGCTATCGGTAGAGAATTAGCAAAAGAAATTGAAGTAAAAATTAAAAATTAATTTTTATATGCTCTTCTAACTATTACGTGTCCTGATATAGCCGATAGTAATAAAAGATATGCTAATAAAGTTTCTTGTGTAAAAGTAGGAATTTCTTTTGTAGGTAAAGTAATAAGAGTCATTGTTTCTTTAAATTCTCTTATTGTCAACGGTTTATATTCAGTACCATGAGAATCTGTAACTGAGACCATTTGGGTTACTGGATCAAAATCTTTTACTACATAAAAATGATTTTCAGGGAATTTGCTAGTAGGCTCTGGAGCCGGATCAGCATGTGCCACAACTGCTTGAGGACCTAGGCTAGCCACAACAATACCAGGATTTGTAGTTTGCTTAGAAACTTGAATCACAATAGGATTTTGAGCAGGGAGATTACTTGATATTTGTTTTACTCTTTCTGCTGCTGAGATTTTAAAGGCTGCTTGTTTTTCTTCTGAAACTGGCAAGAACTCAAACTTCTCTGGCGTCTCCCGACTAAACCACTCATTTACATTTGCAATTTTTGCAAAGCTAGATACAAAAATTGGTGTTTCTGGAGCTTTGCTTAAAATATTTACTAGTTCGCTATCATTGAAACCACTTATAACAAAAGGCGAAATTGCCACTGAAGAATAGTTTTCATTATTTAAAAGATTTGGGACAGAGGAGGGTATTGCAGGTGGAACGCCTCCAGAGTGATCCGTAAGTTCTTTCTCCAGAGCAAAAGTAAGAATTGGAATTGCTAAGGAACCATCAGTAGTAGTAGAAGGATCAATATCTCTTGGACTCATCCATTTAAGAAGTTCATCATAAGATACTGAAACATCTCTGCCATTTGCCAAATGAACAACTGTATCTATAAAAAATTTGTCATGATCTAAATTATAATTAACTACTTCAACTCTACTTTTTAATTCTTTATATCCCTCTGGGGTTAAAAGTTTTGATTGAACCCCTCCCATAACCTGACAATTAGGCCTACCACCTTGATATAGATTCTTATGATCAGGACCTTCACCCCACAAGATTTTATTTAAAATGACTTTATCTTCATTAAAAACAGATAAGGGCTTATCTTCTGAAATTACACTTTGAGTTTGCTGAGTAGGAACGAATCCAAGATCCTGAGCAGTTTTGTTAGCCAATCCCCACATAAAACCACTTTTAACTAAAGCAAAGCCAACTAAAGCAGTATAACCAAATCCCATTCCTACATACTTAGCTTTTGTAAAAAAAGATTTACCACTTCTTTGAATATCATTTTTTGGTTTTACGGGCTCACTTATAGTACTGACTACTCTTATAGGCAAATCTCTAGCTTCATCTGAAACAAACTGTCCAGATAATAATCCATTAACATTAAAATTTCCACCAATTGTTGGCGTAATTGATCTTGTTTGCATATTACTCTTTAGTTCTTATTGAGTAAAAGTATACAGGATAGTTCCAGATTTGTTATATCAGGTTATAGGTTATTTGGGTGATATTTATAACATTAGTCTTTAATCATTGATTCTAAATCAATATTAAAATTTTGATTGCTATTTAGTTGATTACTATTTTCTTTAATTTCTTGAGGTTTATGCGGATTAACAGGAAGAGTCACATAAAAGACTGTCCCTTTATCTACGCCAGGCTCACACCAGATAGAGCCACCATATAATTCAACAATCTTCCTACAAACTGAAAGTCCTAGCCCAATACCAGCAAATTGTCTCGTTATTGAATTGTCAGCTCTATAAAAGGGTTCAAAGACTTGTTTTGCTTGCTCCAAAGTTAACCCAATACCTTCATCTGAAATTGAAACAGTGACCTTTTCACCATCACTTAAAACCTTAACACTTACTTTCCCTGCATTAGGGCTAAATTTTATTGAATTGTTTAAGAGATTTGAAAAAAGCTTCTTAACATTTTCCACTTCACTAAAAATTATGGGTTCATAACCAATTGAGCTTATTTCAAACTCAATTTTTGAGTCCTTAATGTTTTTAGACTCTTCTTTATAGCACTCATCAATTAAAGCTTTTACATTAACTGGAGATGTTTGCAATTTGTCCTTAGAAACACCAAATGTATTAGTTGCTACTTCTAAATAGTCACAAATTAACTTATTTAATGAGTTGGCTGAACCTACAATATGATTGGCAAAGTTTTTTATGGTTTCTGAATCATATTCTCTTTGTGAAATCAATTCTCCAAAACCAATTATCGTAGATATAGGTGTTTTCAATTCATGGCTTATCACTGAAAGTAAATCAATTCTTATTTTTTCTGCATCTGTGAGCCTTTTATTCACATCAGTCAACTGAACATTTCTTTCTCTTAATTTAGATATTAGTTGTTTATTTATATAATCAAGTTTTTTAAGATCAGTTACATCTTTAAAAATAAATACAAATCCATTAGGTCTATTCAATTCATCTCTATAGGAATAACAACTTACATTTAAAAGTTGATTTTTACCATATATGGTTTTAAGATTTAGTTCAGACTTACAACTACTATTCAAATTGACAGTGCTAAAAGCTTCTTCGATAAAGTCTTTTGGAAGCAAGTTTTTCACTGAAGACTTCATGTAACGTTGTCCAAAGTATTTTTCAAACGTTTTATTTGCCTCTAAGACTAGTCCAGAAAGATCAGTAATAATAACAGCCTCATCAGTATAGGAAATAGCTTCAGCAATTTTAAATTGTTTTATTTTATTATTTTCATTCAATGCATTAACAAGAAGAACTTCCTGGAATTTATTCACATGACCAGAATCAATTTCTTCACTTTGGACTGATTTAAGATTCAGAAGGAGTTTCTTTTCTTTCGAAGACAAATCACCACAATAATTCTCATAAAAATGATCAAAAACAGAAGCTACAATTTTAGGCTCAAATGTCAAGAAAAATCTAGAGCTTTCATCTTTTTAAAATTGATTTTTAGGCTCATCAAAAATAATTAAAAATGATAAAAACTCAGAGAGACCAATATACAAATGCTCATTAGTATTGCCAAGAGGCACATTTAAAAAATAAGATTTAGTAATTTTCTTTAGTGAAATCTCAGGAACTGAATTGCTTGCATGAACTAAAAACGAAGTCTTCTCATAGTCTTTATAAAATTGTTTAATTAATCCTTCCAATGTTTCAATTGGAAAGCGGAAATTTAAAGTTTGGACATTTGTGCCAAACTCTTTTTCTATATAATCAAAGAGAGGTTTTTTCATTGCGCCATTTCTATAATTAGGAAGGAATCTCTAACAATAGGGCAAGACGCGACGTGCCAAAAGCTGTTCCAGAGGCGCTTTCTGATAATATGTTGTCCAAACTTTTTCTCATTTCAGATAAAGGCAAAGCTCCAACAGTTTCCAAAACTTGAGGAAGCCAATAGGGATCGTGCTTTTCACCTATACTTTGTGCTTTCTCCAACAAGTCTTTCGTGAAGATAACAAGCTTTGATCCTGATGAAATGTATAAATTCCCTTCAGCGTAATCTGAGTTAACATTCAACCCAAGAGAATTGGTATTTTTATTTTTTTCTACTATTAACCTTGTAACTTGTTGTTCAGGTCCTATTAAATAAGGTTCTGGGTGATTTGCATTTGCAAATCTAACTCGCCTGGCATCTAAATTAAAGACTCCGTACCATGCATTCACTAATAATGAGGCTTCTTTAAAAACCAGATTTAATTCTTTATTTAAATACTTTAATGCTTCTTCTGGCTTCAATGCTATCTCTGCTTTTCCTTTTAATCCTTTCATTAGACCTAAAATATATCCATTAATTAATGCAGCAGGAAGTCCCTCACATTTTGCTTCTGCAATTAATACAAGAGTTATATCACTTCCCAGCTCATCAATCCACCAGGTTTTCCCCTCAGCAATTGCATTTACATCTTCTATAACGTTGAATAAAATTTTCTTATTTTGATTTGTACCTGAAATAGCCACCTGAACCTTGCTTAATAAATCAAGCTCGGAAGAGTTTTCATTATTTACATTATCTTTTTTCTTCTCTCTTGGAATCAATATTCTACTCAGTGCAAGGCTTCCAAGATCACATATAAAATTTACTTTTTCTTTCATCTCATCATCTAAATTAAGAACTCCATTAGGGAAATTTAAAACAAACATTCCATGCTCATAATCAGACTCAGGGACATTATCAATCAAAGGAATAAAAAAGAATAAATCATTTTCTCCCAATTTCAAAGTGGTTGTTTTTTTTTGCTCACAAACAAGATCATAAATATTTTCACTTGTTTCTTTATTAAAAATGTTTTTCCCTGGAGTAACATCACCAATTTGACAAATAACTTTTAATGAGTCATTTTCTTTTGATACAAATGAAGCATAGTTTGGTTTGAGCAAAGCGGTTAATCGATTAAGAATTAAAAGTCCAATATCTTTCTTTGAAGAGAGTGGTTTTAAATCTTTGATTAATGTGTATAGGTCTTCCATTGGTTTATTATCTTTATATTATACTTAAAGCACAATGTTTTCAGACTATTTAAAAAGAGATTATTCCATTCCTGTACAATTCCTTGAAAATGCCATTAAGCAGTCAAAATTGGCCAATTCATACATTTTAATTAGCAGGAATCAGGAAGATAGTTATTTGTTTGCTACTGAACTAGCAAAGATACTAAACTGCCAAAAGAATAGCTTTTCTAAGCCCTGTAATGAATGCTTAAACTGTAAGTGGATTGAAAAGAATGAACACCCACATGCTTTTATTAAAGTCACCCCAGATGAAAAAAGCAAAAAAGGACAAGTAAAAGTAGAAGAGGTTAGAGAGTTAATAAATGAGCTAAGCAAAAGCACTGATTGCTATAGAGTAGTGTATTTCCCGGATTCAGATATGAATACTCTACCAGCAGAGTGTTGTAACTTGATGCTTAAAACTGTAGAAGAATCCCCAGCAAAACTAATTTTCATTTTTGGGAATAAATCAAAAAACAATATACTTCCTACAATTCTAAGCAGATCCCAATTAATTTACTTAAATAAAATTATTAGTGGTTCTATTCTTCCACTAAATACAGATAAAACAAATATAGATTTATTTTCATCATCTATAAGTGAGTCTTTGGATAAAGCTAACTTAATTAAAGAAACACTTGAAAACAATGAAATAGAGTTAAAAGAATTTCTTACTACGATAGCTATAGAAAAGTATGAAGATCTTAAATATTCAAATCAAAGAAGTTACTCTCGCTTATATAGAGAATTAACAAAAGCACAAGGTAAATTAAAAGCCTTTATGCAACCTAGAATTGTGATTGAGGATTTGTGTTTAGGGTTAATTACCTAACACTATAAACGGTCAATGATTCTCTGTAACTACTTCTTCTCTTAAGTGGTCTTCTACGAGTAGGATCTGTAAAAGAATAAACATCATTTCCATTATCTTTTACATCTTTAATAATAATTTGCTGTGAAGCATCAGCAGTAAATTCGGAAGGTGAAATAGTACTTGATACATTAGCAACAAAAGGACTTTCAGAAACTTTTTCCTCTTCTTCTTTTTTCTCTGACTTATCTACAAGTTTCTTAAGTAGACTAACTATTCCATCACTAATTTTATCGTCATCATTTACAGCTTTATTTTGTTCATTCATGGGCTGATTACTCAAATCAGCAAGCAACTGCACTCCACCTTGCTGAGTACAACCCATAAGAAGTTTTTTTCCATCCACCTCTACGACATAAACACTTTGAGAAGGTGTTAGATTTAAGCTCTGTTTCATGGTTAAACCTTTTGTATTCAAGACACTGTTTTGATTATCAGGCATCATGATTGTAGAGAAAGGTCCGCCCTCGGCAGGATTAGACTGAAAAGGATTATCAAATAAATTACTTAAAATGTTACCTTGAGAAATAAGAGAAGCTTGATTAGAAGGATTACTAGCACTAGAAACCGGTACATTTAAAAAATCCATATTTGAATTAACAAAGCTATACTCTGAAGCGTTTTTAACAAGATACATTTTTATAAGAATTAGTGCACTTATAAAAATAAAAGTAATAAGGCTGAGTTTAAAAACAACAGCTGGAAATGAAACTTTTTCATTCGGAGCAAATATAGAGTTAGATCCTGCTTCAAACCTATCAATGTTAAAAGTCGAATCATAATCAACTGAATCATTTTGAACTATTTTACTGTTGGCATCATCCAGATATGAGCTATCATCATATGCAAAACATAGCCCTGCTAACGATATTGATAGAATCAAGGCCGCAAAAAGGGTAATATTAGTTTTATTTATTTTTATAAAAAGCATTGTTTTAATTTTAAGTACTTGAATCTAACAATTTAGTAAGAACAGGGAACAGTACATAAATTGAAGTCTTAAAAATAAAGAAGTTCCAAATTTTGCTCATGATCAATTATTTGATCTAGCAAAATCAATTCATTATAATGCTCTCGTGATAATACTCTTTGAAAGCGAAGTTACTTTAGCCTATTATCATTCATCATCTATATCAATCCATTTAGTTCTAATTCTTTTAGGTACGGAAGACAACTTTTCTTCTTCTTGTTCTAAATCATGCTTCTGTATTTCCAACAAATCATCTAACCAATTTTCTTCTTTTGTTAGGGCAGGTTTCAAACCAGCCCTTTCATCTTTTTTTCCCATTGTCTTTCTCCGCAATCATTACCAGCCCAGGCTTATAAATACAAAAGGAATTACTAATCAATATTTTTATTGATCCAAGTAGATTGTTTATTTTCAAAAAAATAAAAATACTATTCCTGAAATTCTTAAGATATTTACAGCTTTGTCATAACCGATTATCTTCACCAGTTATTTGATTACTTTTTACCCTCACCTATTGACCTGTAAACCCATTTACTTATAGACTTATTATCATGGATATCCCTAAAGAACTAAAATACTCAAAAAGTCACGAATACTTTAAGACAAGTGAAAACAATTCAGCCATTATCGGCATTACAGCATATGCAGCAGGTGAATTAGGTGATGTAGTTTTTATTGAAATGCCAGAAGTTGGAAAAACTTATAAAGAAGGCGAAAAGTTTGGAGTTATTGAATCAGTTAAATCTGTTTCAGATCTCTACATTCCAGTTAGTGCAAAGATTTTAGAAATAAATAAAGATCTCTTAGATCACCCAGAATACGTTAACCAAGACCCTTATGGAAAAGGCTGGATGATAAAAGTAGAAGTAGTTGGTGATGTGAATTCCAGTAAAGAACTTATTTCAGCTGATGAATACTCAAAGTTTGTTTTAGCACAAGTGCACTAGTTTTAAGTAATATGAAATTGATTTAAATCTTAAGTCTGATCGTCAGTCAATCTAGCAATCTGAGCACTTTGATTTAATGCATCTGAGCTAGGCTCATAGATCTTTGTAAGTGCCATGGGATAGACTCCATATAAAACTACAAGACCTAGCAATGTACCTAAAACAACAAGTTCTGAAGTTCTAAGATCAGTAAGACCTGCCCATTTTGTATTTTCTGGACCCATGAAAACTTTTTTTAATAATAAAAGCATGTAGCCTGCTGTGAGTATCACACCAATGGAGCAGAACATAGTACAAATCTGTCCAAAATTAAAATGTAATCCAGTGGAAAGCTCTGTGAAAAATGGTGAACTAAATGCACCGTAAAATACTAAGCTTTCCCCGACAAATCCTGAAAGTGCAGGAAGTGCTAAGTTTGCCATAGCAGCTAGTATGAAAATATAAAAACATTTTGGCATGTACTTAGTCATACCGCCATAATCCGCAACATTTCTTGTATGTGTTCTTTCATATAAAGTACCAACTAACATAAATAGTGCTGCACTAATTAATCCATGACTAAACATCTGGAAAATACCGCCACTAAATCCTGCTGCTGTTAATGAAACAAGTCCCAATAAAACAAATCCCATATGTGAGACTGATGAATATGCAATTATTTTTTTCATATCATCCTGAACAAGACATGCCACTGCTCCACCGACTATATTTACTGTAGCCAAAATCAGAATTAACACTCCAAGCTCAGCAAGAATAGTAGGGAAAAATCCTGCACAGATTCTATACAAACCATATCCACCCATTTTCAAGAGAATCCCTGCAAGTAGCATAGAAACTGGTGTAGGGGCTTCTACGTGTGCATCAGGCAACCATGTGTGAAATGGAAATGAAGGTAATTTAATAATGAAACATAAAAAGAATAAAACAAAGCAAGCAAACTTAAATGAATGCGGAAGGGTTTTAGAAAGATTAGCCAGTACTTCCATGTCAAATGTAGTAGAGTGACTTCCAAAATATAAAAGTAAAACAGCTGCAAACATAAGTGCACCAGCCACAAATGTATAAATCAAAAACTTCATGGAGGCATAGGCTCTGTTTTTCCCACCCCAGATGGCAATCAAGAAATACATAGGGATAAGTTCTAATTCCCAGAATAAGAAAAATAAAAATAAATCCTGTGCTACAAATACACCAATAACACTAGTAGTAACTAGCATTAACATTGAGTAATAAAACTTTGGTTTTTGTTTTGCTATGGGTTCACTAGCAATAATAGTAATAGGAAGAAGTATTGCCATAAGTAAAACCATGGATACGCTTAAACCATCAACACCTAACTTAAATCTAATAGTGTCTCCAAACCATCTATAGCTTTCTACATATTGAAGTGATGTGAGAGTTGGATCGAATTTTGAAAAGATAATTACAAATACATTTAATAAAATATTTAATGAAAAGATGAGTGCCAGTGCTCTACAAAGAGGTTCTCTATCTGGAAGAAATGCAATTATTACAGCAGCAATAATAGGAAGAATTACGATGGTGCTTAATGCATGCTGTAAGAAAAAACTACCTAAATCCATATTGAACTCCTATTTGAATCTGAAAAGTGAAACTACAACTCCGACTAATACTGATGCAAACATTACAAGGGCATAAAATTGTCCTCTACCTGTTTCTATATATCTAAGTCCTCCACCTACAAATGAAGCAACAAATGCAGAACCATTTACAAAGAATCCATCAATAATTACTCTATCTATAATTTTCCATAAATACTGATAGCTAGGCATAATAACTTTATTTAATACACCATAATAAGCTTCATCTATATACCATTTATTAAATGAGCCTTTATATAGAGGAGTAAGTTTATCTTTAAAGAAATTATTTAAACCAAGTCCTTTCACATAAACCATATAAGCTAAAACTGTGCCAACAATAAATGTGAACAATGGAACCAAACCTTGAATGGAAAGTAACTCATGCATAAATACACCAAAACCCCATTCATGATGTGCATGGTGTTCACCATAATGAATAAATGCTGAGAACTTATCTCCACCTGGAATAAGTGGTGAGCCTAAAAAACCAATAAATATAGAAGGAATTGCTAAAGCAATTAATGGGGTAGTAATAGCTGGTGTACATTCATGAGGATGTGCATGTCCTCTATACTTGCCGCTAAAAGTCATGAAGTAAAGTCTGAACATATAAAACGCTGTCATAAATGCAGTAATAGATGCTATTACAAATAAAGTTTTATTATGCTCCCAAGCTGCTGCAATAATCATATCTTTTGACCAGAAACCACTTAGAAGTGGAAATCCAGAAATTGCTAAAACACCAATCAAACAACAAAGAGATGTAATAGGCATGTGTTTTTTTAACCCACCCATTTCTCTCATATCTTGTTCATGGTGACAAGCAATAATTACTGAGCCTGAACATAAGAAAAGCATTGCTTTAAAAAAAGCATGTGTCATTAAATGAAAAAGCCCTGCAGAATATGCACCTAGCCCCAGTGCCATAACCATAAGACCTAATTGTGAACAGGTAGAGTAAGCAAGCGTTCTTTTAATATCATATTGGCTAAGAGCAATGCTAGCAGAAAAAATAGCAGTTATTGCTCCAATCCATGCCACAATATTCATAGCAACATCACTACTAACATAAATAGGATAACAACGAGCTATCAAGTAAACACCTGCAGCCACCATGGTAGCAGCGTGAATTAATGCTGAAATAGGAGTAGGTCCTTCCATTGCATCTGGAAGCCAAATATGTAAAGGGAACTGTGCTGATTTTGCCATAGGTCCCATGAGTATTAAAAGAGCCATTGTAGTAATACTAAGCACTCCAACTACAGGAAGAACATTTCCATCGACTAAAACCTTCATCACATTTTTCAACTCACTAAATGCAAGTGTAGTGTGATTATCCCAGTAAGAAACACTGACAAAATAAAGAATTAAAATCCCTACTAAAAGTCCTGCATCACCAATTCTATTTACAACAAATGCTTTAACACAAGCACTGGCAGCAGATGGTTTATACCACCAGAATCCAATGAGAAGAAAACTGCAAACACCGACTAATTCCCAAAAGATGTAACTTTGGAAAAGATTAGTAGAAAAAACAAGACCTAACATTGAAAAGGTAAATAATGAAAGATATGAATAAAATCTGCTATATCCAGGATCTTCTTTCATGTAACCATGTGTATAAATCTGAACAAATAAACTAACAGCAGTAACTACTACTAGCATCATGGCACAAAGTGGATCTACTAAATAACCAACAAAAAGTTTAAAGTTACCTGCTACTATCCAAGGAATATTTACTTCTAAAACTCTTTCTGGATTTTGATAAACTGCATTTAAAACTAATAATGAATGAATTAAGCCATAAGCAACAGCGCCTATTGATAAGGTTGCACTAATAACTCTGGAAAAATTAAAAAAGAAAATTATTAAGAGTGCGCTTATTAAAGGAAGAGCTGCTATTAACCAGGCATTTTGTAAAATATTTTCTGACATACAATGAGAATTATAACGGCAGAAAAAGATTTTTTTTCAAAAAATAACAACTAATTGTACAGACGTTGCGTACAGACGTTGTATACAACGCCTCTTCTCTATCTTCCACCTACTAATACATTTTTAATACGTATATGAGGTCCACCTACACCTACAGGTAAACCATTTTGTCCACATTTTCCACAACTACCGCTAAATTGTTCAAGGTCATCTCCCACAGCTTCAATATCTTTTAAGGTTTGAAAAACATTGCCACTAAGAGTAACATCAGATACTGGTTCTGCAATTTTTCCATCTCTTATCATATAAGCTTCTCCACTTGCAAAAGTAAAAAGCTCACCATTTGTTTGTCCACCTAACATACGAATCGCATAGATTCCTTCTTTTATATCAGAAATCATTTCTTTGAAATTTACATCACCTTTTTCAATATAAGTATTTGTCATTCTTGGAATTGGAGCAAAGCCAGTGGTAAGTGCCCTTGCATTTCCTGTAGTTTTTTCATTCATTTTTGCTGCTGTTTCTCTAGAATGAAGTCTATTTGCTAAGATTCCATTTTCAATTAATACGGTTTTATGAGCTTCCACCCCTTCATCATCATAAGCAAAACTTCCTGGCAATCCTGGAATTACAGAGCTATCGACTACTGTAAGTTTTGGATTTGCTATTTCTTTTCCAAGGACTAAAATCTCTTTCATTTTATCGCTTTCATAGACATTGTCACCTTCAGACAAATGCCCAAAAGCCTCATGAATAAAGACACCTGTCAGCTTGGGATCTAAAATAACTGTATAGTCTCCGGCTTGAACTGGTTTGGCTGAGAGCTGTCTTAAAGCACGTTCTGCTGTTTCCAGAACTTGTTTATCTAAATTTAAAACTACATCATAAGAATCTCTACTACTTACACTTTCAAAAGCCTGCTTAACATTATTTTCATCTCTGGCAATGACATTAAACGTACCCACTACATCCAATCTATCTTGTTCTATATAAGCACCAAATGAATTAGCAAAGTATGTGGTACTGACTTCATCTCTATAAGAAACTGCTGAAGATTGTATTTTTTTAGAGTGAGAAAGAAGAATGGAATTATAGTGTTCAAAAAGTTTTTTCTTCTCGCTGGATAAAACCTTCCTAGGATCATTTTTTATATCTACTTTTACCACTGCTTCTGTAAGAACACTCTCTGGGATTTTTAAATTTATTTTCCCGACTATTTTTGCTTGTCTAATTGCTAATGAGATTTTTTCATCTAATTCATTTAAGCTGTTGAAGCTAACAAATCCCCAACCACCCTTATACATAGCTCTAACAGATCCACCTAAGTTACATGAACGTGCAATATTATCTAAGTTTTGGCCTTGAAAACTAATTCTAAATATTTCACTTTTTTCAATTCTTATTTCAAGATAATCTATTTGCTTTTTATATTTGATAATTAAATTAGTTAGTAAATTTCTCATTTTCATTCCTTATTTTTTACGATTTATTTGTAAATATTTATTTACTCATTCCTCTCATTTATTTGACTATATGCCCTTTAAATATTAAAATATTCTAATCTAGGCAACACAGCAGACTAATTATATCTTTAAAGATTAAATTTTTCTTAGGATTATTTTCTAAGAGAAAAAAGGTATTAGACTGTAGTCAATTATAAATCCAAAAGATATGCAAGTATTTGTATTCTTTTAGGAGGGAAAATGCCACTTTCAATTGAAACTATAACAACAACTCCTACAATATTAAGTTACCAACAGGCTGCAAACCAAAGAAGTCAGTCACGTGGTGCTTCTAATTCACGCATTGAGGGTTCACTTGCATTACAAACAAATGAACAAATAGCACAAACAGCAATTAATCCAAAAGCACAAGCAGTCATTGATAGACAACAAGGGAAAACTAAAGCCCCTTATGACGGTCCAGCCACTTTTCTTTTTCCAGGTGTAGCTGAAAGTTCAGAATCTCAAACGGCAAAAGCATGGATAAAAGATCAACAAGGTCCTTTTGATGAACAAGGAAATCAAAGAAATCTTCTTACCCTTGATGAATCAGAATTAACAAGCTCAGCAGCCCCACAATTACCAGGCGATAATCCAGTATTATTCCCCCCTGAAGCAGACCGTGTTATTGATAAACAATTAAAGGGTGGCGGTGATGATGGGAGTAGGACTGGTCCCCCCACTGAACCTCCTGCAACAATCCCTTTTCAACAATCATCTGCACAATCAGTAGAAAAAGCTGAAGTAGCTATAGCACCAGTTGAAAACTCTGGTCCTTCTCTAGCACTTGTTTTATCAGGTATTGGATTTTTAGCATCCGGTACAGTTGCAGCAATTTCTCACTTTACAAATGTATTTGATCCATTCACAGAACAAGTTAAGTTTAGCTTTGACACTTTAACTATGTTATCCCTAGCTCTATTAGCTTTATTTGGATTTGGTGGAAAAGAAGTAAAAGCAGAACGTTACTCAGAGGCTGAAGGTTAATTAAAATATTAAATTTACTTTTCTAAGAAAATCTAACCTTAGAAAAAAAAGTCCATGTATAAAAAAAAGTTTTAAGGTCTCTTAAGTAATGAAGTTACTGTTTCAGAAGGTTGAGCACCTTTTTTAATCCAGGAATCAGCTTTGTTTTTATCTACTATCAATTCTTTTGTTTTTGGGTTATAGGTCCCAATTTCTTCTAATGGTGCGCCATCTCTTTTTGTTCTTTTATCGGTTACAACGATTCTATAAAATGGGGCTTTTTTCTTACCTTTTCTAGTTAATCTAATACGAAGCATTTATAAATTTCCTTTTTCTTGTTAGGGGTTTTATTATATCGTAAGAAGAGAGACATGTGAACACGTCATTGTGTACAGACGCCCAGATAAGGCACCTCTCCTACTCATATATCCATTTACGTATATCTGGATTCCATTCAATAAGTTCTTCATTTTTAAAGAATAAACCAATTTCTCTTTCTGCACTTTCTGGACCATCTGAACCATGTACTACATTTCTACCTATATCAATAGCAAAATCTCCTCTTATCGTTCCGAGCTCAGCATCAAGAGGATTCGTTTTCCCCATCATTTTTCTAAGTGAATTGATGGCATCTTTACCTTCCCATACCATAGCTACTATCGGGCCTGAGGTTATAAAATCAACCAATCCCTTAAAAAATGGCTTTGATTTATGCTCTCCATAATGTTTTTCAGCAAGCTCTACACTTACTTTCATGAGCTTAAGACCTACTAATTTAAATCCTCTTTCTTCAAGTCTTGAAATAATCTTTCCGACAAGTGCTCTTTGAACACCATCTGGTTTAATTGCTAAAAAAGTTCTTTGCATGTTTTACCTTTCATAATTGCTCATGTTTAAAATTTGAGTTAGAATTGTTTTGAACTTCCTTATTATAAATTTTTTGGAGAGATAAAAATGAAATTGAAAAATCTTAGAAATGAATACGGGTTTACATTGATTGAATTATTAGTTGTTGTTGTAATTATAGGTATACTGATTACCCTTGCTGTACCAAACCTAATTGGTGCTCAAGACAGAGCAAAAAATGCCAGCGTTAATGCAAACATTCAAGCATTGAGATCTAACATAGCAATTGCTACTGTGGATATGGGTGGCATTGTCCCTGCTGATGTAAATGAAATTGCTGAACTTGGACTTGCAAAAAATTTAATTAACCCTTTCACACAACAACCAGCAGTATTAATAGATGGGACTGAAGGTGAAATGGCTGGAGATCTTTGCTATTTAGCAGATGTCACATTGGCTGAACCATTTGTACTTGGTAAAAGTATGGAAGTTCAAACACAAGAAACTATTGGTGGTTTCGTACTTACAGGTTTTGGAATTGTAATGGGCATGCCAGACGTTATTATTTCTTTAGATAATGGCGGAGCACAATAGGAGTTTGCAAGTTACAAGTTGCAAGGGTAAAAGAGTACTTGAAACTTGTAACTTAAAGCTTGAAACCAGAATAACTATACAAAATAAAAATAGCGAGGAATGATAAAATAACTAGTCTATTAGCATTCAGCGAGAGGGAAATACATGCCACGTACAAAATCTGCAATTAAAAGAGTAAAAACAAACGAAAGAAACAGAAAACACAATATCGTGTATAAGTCACAAATTAGAACTTCAATGAAATCTATATCTGAACTTGTAGCTAAAAAGGATTCAAAGTTAGCGATAGAAGCTGCTCAAAAAACATTTGCTTTAATAGACAGAGCTCAGTTTAAAGATGTTATTCATATTAATAATGCTGCAAGGAAAAAAAGTACAATCTCTAAATGGTTGAAAACCCTTGAGTCTAAATAAGAATTTACAAGATTCCAAATTTCATTTTATAGGCATCGGTGGTATAGGTATGAGTGCCTTAGCCAGGCTTTTAAATGCTCGTGATATTCCTGTGTCTGGTTCAGACAAAGAAGATTCTGACTTTCTAAATGATTTAAGAAGTGAAGGAATTAAAAATATTTGGACTCCACATAAAAAAGAGGAGCTTGAGAAGATTAATCCTGATTATGTCGTTTACTCTACTGCTGTGCTTGGGACCAATGAAGAAGTAACCTGGGCAAAAGAAAAAAAGAAAAACATACTTCACCGATCAGAGCTTTTAGAAAAATTAACAGATGAAAAGAAATTAATTTCAGTTTCTGGTACTCACGGAAAAACCACCACTAGTTCTATGGTCAGCGAGATTCTATTGAGTTGTAATTTAAACCCTAGTGCAATTTTAGGTGGACTTTTAGTATCAACAAACACCAATGCTATGGCTGGCACTGGAGAATATTTTGTAATAGAAGCAGACGAAAGTGATAAGAGTTTTCTAAAAGGGACTCCAGAAATTGCAGTAATTACAAACATTGAAGCAGACCATCTTGAAAATTATCCTGGTGGAATTGAAGAAATAAAAAAATCTTTTTTAGAGTTTGCAAAAAAAGCTAAGAATGGGAGAGTTTGCTGCTTTGAAGATAAAATAACAAGAGATCTAATTAGTAATAACTTTGATTTAAAAGATGAGAATTTGATTACTTATGGAATCAATGGAGAAAATTTTAAATTAAATGCACGATTAAACAATTCTAAATCTTGGGATGTTTTTTATAATGGAAAATTGTTAACTTCTTTCAAGTTACAAAAACCAGGTGAGCATAATGTACTAAACGCTCTTGCTGCCTTTGGGGTAGGGATACTTTTAAAGCTAGATGCCAACTTGATAAAAGCTTCCCTAGAAAAATATCAAGGGGTTAAAAGAAGATTTCAAGTTTTAGGAATAAAAGAAAATATAACGTTTGTGGATGACTATGCTCACCATCCTACAGAAGTAAGAGAAACCATTAAAGCAGCTAAAGAGTTAAATCCAAATAGACTGGTTATCGTATTTCAGCCACATCAACCGACCAGGTTAAAGGATCTTTGGGATGAGTTTAAAGATGTATTTAAAGATCTTGATTCCCCTACATTCATAACTGAAACCTATATAGCAAGAGGGTCACAGATCGACGGAATAAACAGTAAAAAGTTAGTGGAAGAGATAAACAATACAAATGTGAAGTATCTTCCAGGAGATTTAGACCAGATAAATAGTCAACTTAAAGACTTTATTAAACCCGGTGACACTGTTCTTATAATGGGTGCTGGTAATATCACCAATCTAGGACCTGCTTTGTTAAGGGCTGTTTAATCGAGGCATTAGATCATTAGACCCTAAGCCAATCAGGGAACAATTAATATATAAGATATGACTTCTATAATATAGATTTAAATTATAATGAAAGTGCTACCAAATGAAAATATTAGAAAAAACTGAATTAGCGCCATTCACCACGATGAGAGTAGGTGGAGTTGCAGATAAGATTTGTTTTCCGACTTCCACAGATGAAGTAGTTAACTTGATGGATGGAGTTTTAAGCAAAAACGAACCTTGGTCATTATTAGGCGGGGGCTCAAACGTATTAGTTTCTTCAGATGAAATACCAGGAACGGTTATTTGCACAACAGGTTTAAATTGGATAGAGCACCCTGGTCCTGATTTATTAGTTGTAGGATCTGGGGTCAGATTACCGAGACTTTCAGCATATGCTTCAAGGCTTGGGCTTTCAGGTATGGAATTTTATGAAGGAATACCAGGAACAGTTGGTGGTGCAGTTGTAATGAATGCAGGTGCTCATGGTTGGAGTACTCATCAAATATTAGAAACAGTAACAATATTAAATTTAAAAACCATGCGATTAGACATTTTAACTCCAAAAGATATTAACTTTGGATATAGAATGTCATCTATCAATTCAACAGAACAAATAGTTTTAAGTGCCAGATACAGACTTACAAAAGATACTGAAGAAGCTATACGATCAAGAATGAAAGAAAATAATCTTGCAAGACAAAAAAGTCAACCTATAAAAGATCCTAGTGCAGGTTGTACATTCAGAAATCCAATTGAATTAAATATCCCCGCTGGAAAGATTCTAGATTCAATTGGTGCTAAAAACTGGGCAATTGGCTCGGCACAAGTTTCTTGTAAACATGCAAACTTTGTTATCAATTTAGGAAATGCTAATTCACACGATGTCTGTAAACTAATTAGTAAATTACAGCAAGCTGCTCTAGAAAAATACAACATCTTACTAAAACCTGAGATTAAACCTCTTGGGATTTTTGATAAATCTGAAGCAATTATTTGGACAAATGCTGATGAAACTGTAAAAAACTCTTTTATTATTACGAAATAATATAAGCAAGTAGATAATCTGTCCATTCTAGCGAAATAAACAAAACTCATAATTAGCATGGTTATATGTTAAATTGTTAACTTGTGTTATTTTAGTTTAATATGAAGGTATAGAAATTAAGAATAAACAAATTTAAATGAAACCAAAAACAAAAAAGACTAAAGAGACTAAAGAAAAAGTAGTCAAGAAGAAAAAGACAGACGCCCCAGTAGAACGTCTCAAAAAAACAGTTAAGAAAGTGGAAATAGAAGAAGAAGATTCTTCTCCATCTTCAAAAAAGTCACTTGTAATCGTAGAGTCTCCTGGAAAAATTAAAACTATTAGCAAATTCCTTGGGAAGAACTATGTTGTTAGAGCAAGTATTGGACATGTTAGAGATTTGCCTGCAAAAGGACTAGGGATTGATGTAAAAAATGGTTTTGAGCCTGTATATGAAATCCTTGAGGACAAACAAAAAGTTGTAAAAGAATTAAAAGAATTAGCAAAGAAATCAGACAAAATATACTTAGCACCCGATCCTGATAGAGAAGGAGAGGCGATTGCATGGCATTTATCTGAGATTTTAGGAAAACCTGGAAAGACATTTAGAATTGTATGTAATGAAATTACAAAAGATGCTATTAAAAATGCCATTAACAACCCTAGAGAAATAGATAAAGATTTAGTAGCTGCCCAACAAGCCAGAAGAATTCTAGACAGATTAGTCGGCTATAAAATAAGTCCTATTCTTTGGAGAAAAATAGGTGGTAAATCTGCAGGCAGAGTTCAAAGTGTTGCTTTAAGACTTATTGCGGAAAGAGAAAAAGAAATAAATGTTTTTATTAAAGAAGAGTATTGGTCAGTTCATGCTGAATTAGAAAAAGATAAGATTTCATTCCTTGCAAATCTTCATAGCTACAATGGAAAAACAATTATTACTGCAAAAGGTAAAGAGACCAAGTTAAACATGGTTCTCAGAGATAAAGAAACAGTAGATGACATTGTTAAAGAAATAAAAGATGAGCCATTCATCGTAAATAATGTTGAGGAAAGAGAAAGTCAAAAAAATCCATTCCCGCCATTTATAACGAGTACTCTTCAAAGAGCAGCAGCAAATGTATTTGGATACCCTGTAAAGAAAGTAATGAAGATAGCACAAGAGCTCTATGAAGGTATTGAAATTGGTGAAGAAGGTCCAGTGGGTCTTATTTCCTACATGAGAACTGACAGTATAAGAATATCTAAAGAAGCCCAGGATGAATGTAAAGAGTATGTTCTAAATACATTTGGAAAAGAATACTACCCAAAAGAAGCAAGGGTTTTCAAATCAAAAAGTAAAAATGTACAAGACGCTCACGAAGCTATTCGACCAACTAGTATTCTTAGAGTCCCCTCACAAATAAAACAATATTTAAGTACAGATCAGTATAAAATTTACAGATTAATTTGGGAAAGACTTTTAGCAAGTCAAATGGCATCCAGTAAACTACTCACAAATTCAGTAGAAATTAAGGCTGGCAAAGCTATGTTTCATACCAGTGCTACAAAAATCACTTTTTATGGCTTCCTTAAAGCATTTGATGTAAGTTCAGATGAAGCTATCGCAGAAGAGGAAGAAGAAGAAAAAAATACTGGCGAAGTTTTAGATGAAGAGATCTCTGAACTTCCACTGCTTAAAGTAAAAGATAAAGTTAAACTAAATCAATTTGATCCAAAACAACATTTTACTGAACCACCAAGTAGGTTTAATGAAGCGAGCTTGGTTAAAAGGTTAGAAGAGCTTGGAATAGGTAGACCTAGTACATATGCAGCAACAATCAGCACAATATTAGATAGAAAATATGTTATTAAAATTGATAAAAAAGCATTGGCACCTACTAAATTAGGCGATGCAGTTATTGGACTTCTTGTAGATCATTTCCCAAAATATGTGGATTATGATTTCACCGCTAAGATGGAGTCAAACCTTGATGACGTTGAAGAAGCAAAACAAAAGTGGGATGAAATGCTCTCAGTATTTTATGAACCATTTAGTGCAAATCTAAAAAAAGCACAGGCTGATCTTCAAAATATTGAAATTAAATCTGAACACAACTGTCCAGTCTGTGGTAAACACATGCTACTTAAAGGTGGAAGATTTGGACCTTTCCTTGGTTGTTCTGACTATCCTACATGTAAAACTGTTTTAAACTTAAATAAAGAAGGAGATCCACTCCCACCAGCAAAAGAATCTGACCAAAAATGTCCAAAGTGTGAAAGTACAATGTTATTAAAACATGGAAGATATGGTCAATATTTACAGTGCACTAGTGAAGAATGTAAACATACAGTTTCAGTAGTGAAAAGTACAGGAATAAAATGCCCAAATGAAGGCTGTGATGGAGAAATTGTTGAGAAGAGATCTAGATTTGGCAAAACTTTCTATGGTTGCTCTAGCTGGTCAAAAACAAAATGTACTGCAGTTTTCTGGACTAAACCAATACCTGAAAAATGCCCTGAATGCAAATCACACTTAACTCTCAAAGAAACAACAAAAATCACTCAAATACAGTGTACAAAACCCAAAGAGTGCAGTTATAAACGTGAACCTACTAAAGAAGAATTAGAAAAATATGGTTCTGGAAGATTTAAACCAGAAGAAGTTGCTTAATCTATCTTTGTAAGTCTGCTTCTTCTTCAGGAATATCTAATTCATGAATATCTAATTCAGGAACCTCAACTTCATCTGGGGCAGTATCCTCTTTAATTATTTCTTGTGGTTGAACATCTTTTTCTACTGGCTTCTCTGCTGCTGGTGGAGAGGCAGGTTTCAAACCTGCCTTTACATCAGCTTTCTTTTCAAGAGGAAATGGAGCCATAGGTTCATCTTTTCCTCTTTTTTTACTTGCTATTAGTTCAGTAATTACTACTTTTAATTTTTCTTTATCTAATTCTCCAACTTCTACTTTAAAAACTGATCCATCGCCCCTAACAAAAGCTGACGTAGGAATTCCCTTAACTTGAAATCTATCCGATATATCTCCACCTTTTTCATCATCAACATCAATGCTAATAAATGTCACTTGATCTTTATAAATTTCCTTAACCTCATTAAAAATTGGTTTATATTGCTTACAATGAGGACACCACTCAGCAGTAAAAGCAATAGCTATAGGCTTTTTATTTTGAATTGAAGTCTTTGCCTCCTGGACGAAACTAGATTCTGGCAATCCATAAAATGCTGTTTTTAGGCTTTCCTTTTCTTTACAACCACTAAGAGCAATTGAAAAAATAAAACAAGCTATGAAATATGAGATTTTAGAGTAGTTTTTTGTTATTTTCATGTTTTTTGTAGTTTTCCTCCAGAATATAGACAATTTTTTCTTATCAAATAGTAACATATAAGGTAAGAACTGAGGACTGTAACACTGCGTGAATTTAGAGACAGGAATAACAGTTTATGTAATTTATAAAAGTCAAGAAATCTATAATTATGTTGTTAAAAAAAGGCTTAGAAATTGAAATGTTTGCTGGGAAGAAGGACGGAAATGTTCTTCCTTTATCCGGCGAATTATTGAGTGTTTTCCCAGATCTTTCCCAAGAACCCGATCAAAGAAATTTTGAATATATAACCAGTCCAACAACAAGCTATGAATCTTTATTTCAAGAATTAATTATTCCAAGAATAAAAATAAGAAATTATCTTAGTAGTAAAGACCTGACGCTTATACCTGGAAGTACAATGCCACTTGCATTTGAAAAAGTAGTTTATCCTTCAAAACCAGACGATGACTATCATAGGTTTATTCTTACTACATATAAAACAGATATTGTTACTACCAGTATTCATATAAACATTGGAGTTGATAATAATGAAAACTTTTTTAAGCTTTTATCAGCAATAAGACTTGACACCCCATTATTTTTAGCACTTAGTGCGTCTTCCTGTTTTCACGATGGGAAAGTTACTGGATATAAATCGTTTAGATGGCATTCATTCCCCAAAACACCAACTTTCATTCCCTTTTTTACTAGCCACAATGAATATATAGAATGGTTTAATAATCAAGTTAAAACAAAAACAATGTTTAATGAAAGGCACTTGTGGAGCAGCATTAGACCTAATGGACCACATAGACCAAATGAATTAAACAGAATAGAAATCAGGATTTGTGATTTTACCTCCGATATAAAAAAAGTTATTTCAATAGTGGCATTAATAGAATGCTTAATTCAAAGTTATATAAGAAGTGGTAATTGGCCAAAAATATTGTCTAAATCAAAAAATGAATTAGATTCATTAGAAAACCTTTTAAATGAACAAGAAAAGATTGTTGCAAAAGATGGCTTAGATGCAAAAATTTGGAATTGGAGAAATAGTACAGAACAAAAGTGTTCTGAAGTAATTGAGTCTCTGTATTCATCATTAAGCCCTTTAGCTAATGAACTAGGAATTATTGAATACTTAACCCCAATCTTAGACACATTAGAAAATGGGAATGAGTCTACAAATTTTATTAAAAAGTATAAAAAAGTAGGTCGAATTGAAGAAACAATACAGTATTTCATTGAAGAGTTTACTAATACAGATTTAAAATATAAAACTTTATTTGAAAATCAAGTAAAATCAAAAGCAAATATTTAAGTATTCAAATGAAACAAGTTATAGAAAAGCTATCAAAAGAAGATTCAAACAAGTGGCCAAGCTTCTTTAGCCCTATTAATACTGAGTTGCTATTAGTACAAAACAACCTTATAAATAAACTTTCAAAGCAAAGTAAGCTACTATCAGAAATTATTAGATATATTTTTGAAAGTGGTGGTAAAAGAGTTAGACCAGCTTTAAGCTTATTATTTGCCAAAGCCACAGGAGATTTAAATGAAAAACATATTATTCTTGCTGAGCTTACTGAACTTATCCATACAGCCAGTCTGGTTCACGATGACATAATCGATGAAGCAAGTCTTAGAAGAGGAAAAGAAACAATAAACAACCTTTGGAACGACAAAATCTCAGTAATAACAGGAGATTTTTTATTTGCAGAAGCATCTATTAGATTAGGACAACTTGAAAACACTGAAATAGTAAAAATTTATGCACAGGTTTTAAGTGATCTTTGTGCTGGTGAAATAGACCAATATGCTATGAGATTTAATACAGAGATTTCATGGGACTACTATATTCAAAAGTCATATAGTAAGACTGCAAGTCTTTTTTCAGCAGCTTGTAAATCCGCAGCTATTTTAAACAATCAATCTCCTGAAATTATCACAAAATCTGAAAACTATGGAAAATATCTTGGCATTGCTTTTCAAATTATTGACGACACCTTAGATTTCACAAAAAGCACAAAAGAAGCCGGCAAAAAAGTAGGTTCAGATTTAAAACAAGGAATTGTGACTGCTCCTGTGATTTTTGCTCTTGAGAGTAAAGATGAAAGAGCAAAACAAATTAAATCACTAATAGAAAGTAGATTTAATAATAAAAGTGAAGAAGATTTTGAAAAAGCAATAAGACTTATATTTGAATTAGGCGGCTGTGACAGAGCAAAAGAGCTAGCTAATGATTATTTAAATAAAGCTAAAGAAAGTTTAGATTTCGTAACTGATAAAGAGTTAAAAGAGAACTTATTTGAAATTGCAAATTATATTGCTAGTAAGGCTTGATAACCTACTCAATCACTCTCAATGGTCTTAGCATTATCTCATCATCTACAATAGGTTTAATTTCTGCTGGTTTAGCAGCTTTGTGTTGAACTGGTGTAGAAGCAGCAGCTTGTATTTTTTTAACTTCCGGTGCTTTAGCAATAACTTTTTGAGTTTCTACGACCGGTTTCTTTTCTATTTTTACTACTGGTTTTGCTGTTGGTTTCACAGCAATTGGTTTTGATACAATCGCTGGTTTTACGACTGGTTTAGTAGCTACTTTAACCGGTGCTGGTTGTTTTTTTACTGCACAGAAAGTTTTAGCTGGTTTACTTGATGTTGGCTTAACAGAACTCACACTACTCATAGCAATGATTTGCGGCTTCGGTTTTTGTGCTATTACTATCTTTTGAGCAACAACTGGCTTGTGAGCGATGACTGGTTTTTGAATAACAATAGGTTTTTCAGTTTTAATTGGCTTTGAAACAATTTTTTGATTTTGCTTAATAGTGTTTTTGGGGGGAGTTACAACTAGCTCTGGAAGATCAAGATCTGACTCTACCTCATTTTCAACCTCAGCATCATTACTGACTACAGCCTCACCAGCTTTAAGAACATCTTGGCTGATTTGGTTGGCAGTTTCAGGCGATTCAGGAATATCTTCATCATATTCACTTACAGCACTATTAAGATCTTCCTCATCTTCAAAATTTTCTTCATTGTCAACTATAACTTGCTTAAAAGTCTTATTTTTAGAATCATATGGTCCATTTACAATGATATTAAAAACAAGATAAAACACTGAAATAAAAACTAAAACGCCTATAAAAAAATAAAAATGAAAAATGCTAAAAAAACTTTTTTCTTTTTCAAAGGACTCTTTTTCTTTTCTTTCTGGTAAATTCAAATTAAAGTCATTTCTCCCTTTATCATCAAATAATAAATCAAAATCATCATTTTCATTATGTGATTTTACAAATTTAGTTTTTCTAGAATACATATTCGTTATACTACTGTCATTTAATCCTAAAGCTTTTGCATAACTTTTAAGAAATCCAATTAAAAAAAGATCCTCTGGTAGTGTTTCCCTTAGTCCATTTTCAATAGCCAATATATGATGAACAGGAATACAAGTACGCTCTTTTATATCTTTTAATGTTAATGCTCTTTTCTCTCTTTCATTTTTTAATATAAACCCAACTTCTAGTAGGAGGGAACTGTCTTCAACCAAGTTTTGATCATTGATTTTATATTTAGCATTCAAAAATGTCATATGCTTCTTTTTCGTCTATTTCCTCATAAAGCTTTCTAAATTTCTCAAGCTTATATGAATTTAATGATCCTATCTTTATTCTTTTTAAGGCAGTGACACTGTAACCAATATTCTGAAACATCCTTCTAATCTGCCTATTGATACCTTCATGTATGACGATTTCGAAATTCCATTGTTTCCCTTTATACGAATTATCCTTATGAATTTGGTCAATCTTATCAGCTTTATGACATTCTCCATCTAAAATTACGCCCTCTAAGAGCTTTTCTTTAATTTCTTTCAAGTTTTCTTTCTTGAAATTATCAATGCTAACAAGGTAAGTTTTGGGGATTTTATATTTTGGATGAGAAATTTTATTTATAAAATCACCATTATTGGTAAGTAATAAAAGTCCTTCACTATCTCTATCCAACCTACCAACAGGTTTTAAATTATGATATTCATTTGGAAGAAGAGTATATATTGTTTTTCTATCATGCTCGTCTTTAGCCGTGGTTATATAGCCTTTAGGCTTAAAAAAAAGTAGATATTTGAAAGTTTTTATATCTAAAGCTTTCCCATCAACCTCAATTTTATCTTTTAAAGAAACCTTGAAACCAAGATCATTTATAATCTTTCCATTGACTTTTGCCTTCCCAGATTTAATTAATTCATCTGCATTTCTCCTGGAAGCAAGACCAGACATTGCAATTCGTTTATTTAATCTGATTTCAGAAATGTCATCTTTTACAGGAATAATTTTGGTAGAGACCTCTTCCGCAATATCAAAATCTCTTTTATCACTATTCTCTACTTGCCTAGATCTGCCTCGATTATTTGTTTTTTTGGAGTATAAATCCTTTTTCATAATTTCTCAATAATTTCTATTATAATAGATTCATGGGTACAGGATCTTATATTCTAAAAAGATTTTTAGCTTCAATACCCCTGCTTTTAATAGTATCAGTAATTAGCTTTGCCATTATAAGACTGAACATCACAATTAAAAATATAAATCTGAGTCTTTTCATTTTTCCTATAATTGCCATGATTTTGTTTTATTTTCTTTTAAAAGTTAAAAATTGGTATTTCCTCGGAGTTACTTCTCTTTTTTCAATCTTAATATTTTCATTTTCATTGGCTGGGTTTCTAATATTGCCTTTTGGCTTTCTCTTAAACTTTCTCTTTATTTTTGCACTAATGGGAGTTTATTGGTTGCAGTCTTTTATAAGCAAATCCAGTTACACCCCACAAATCATTGTTTTAATCTCCCTCATTACTTTTTCTACTTTTACAGCAAACAATCTTCCATTAAATTTTCCCATTAAAGAAATTGTCTTAAAAACAGGTGACCCTTTAGCAGAATTAAGATTTAATCCTTCAATAAGCAAAGAGGTTTTAGATAAAGAAGAAAAAAGACTTGGATTGAAAGAGCCTTGGCATATTCAATATTTACTCTGGGTAAAGGGTATTTTTCACGGAGACTTAGGTATAACACAACAAAACCAATCTGTTGCAGAAGTAATGAAAAGACCTATATTGAATACTTTGCTTCTTAGCCTTTGTACATTATTTTTTACTTGGTTAATTGCAATCCCCTTAGGAATCTGGGCAGCAATTAACAAAGACAAATTAATTGATAAATCCTTAGCTATTTTTACTTCTTGCGGAATGTCAGTACCTACTTTTGTATTAGCTATTCTTGGATTGCTTTTTGCATTGAATACACAAATTATCCCTGTGGGTGGATTAACAAGTGTTTATTTTTATGATCTTAACTTCTTTGAAAAGATTTTAGATATTATCAAGCATTTAATTTTACCGACGGTTATTCTAACTATCATTTCCCTGGCTGGACTTCAAAGACAAATGAGAGCCAATCTTCTCGATGTCTTAAAACAAGACTACATTAAAACAGCGATTGCTAAAGGCTTACCAGAAGATAAAGTGATTTATAAACATGCACTTAGAAATGCAATAAATCCATTGATTACAATTTTTGGATTTGAGTTTGCCTCTCTTCTTAGTGGAGCAGCTCTTACTGAAACTGTTCTTTCTTACCCTGGGTTAGGAGCATTAACACTAGAAGCTGCCAGAAAGCTTGATGTAAACCTGACCATGACATCTTTAATGCTTGGAGCAATTATGCTTATTGCAGGAAATTTAATAGCTGATATTTTACTTAAAGTATCTGACCCAAGGATTCAATTTAATTAAACTATGAATATATTACAAGCTATCTTAAAAGATCCAATTACAAGAATAAGTTTATCTTTATTGGTTATTTTATATCTTTCAATTTCTTTCTGTGACTTTATATCTCCATATAACCCTAATGCCAGAGATCCAAAATCCAGCTATATGCCACCATCTAAAATTTATATTTTTGAAGACGGGAAATTAGACTTCCCTTTTATTTACAAAAGCTCTTACACCTTTGATGAAAACACATTCACTAAAAAGATTATCGAGGATAAATCAAAAAAATATTACATAAGATTTTTCACCAGTGATTTTCATTTATTTGGTACTGATGAAGGGCAAAGAATATATATTTTTGGGACAGATAAAAATGGCAGAGATATTTTTTCGAGAATACTACATGGCGGCAGACCTAGCTTAACCATAGGATTTATCGGCCTTTTAATCGTTTTTCCACTTGGATTAATTTATGGAGGAATATCTGGTTATTTTGGCGGCTCTATAGATAACTTTATGATGAGAATAGCTGAAGCAATGATGAGCCTTCCTTACTTTTATTTAATTGTTGTATTAGCTAGCATTCTTCCAGCAAACATTTCTAACTCGCAGCGATTTTTACTTATTACAGTTATTTTATCCTTTGTAAGCTGGGCTGGGCTCAGCAGAGTCATTCGCGGTCAGGTTCTTGCTATTAAAGAAGAAGAGTTTGTACAATCAGCAAAAGCAATAGGCATGAATGACTTAAAAATTATTGTTAAACATATACTTCCACAAACGACCAGTTACATAATCATTGCAGCCACACTATCTATTCCTGGCTTTATAATAGGTGAAAGTGCACTTAGCTTTTTAGGATTAGGAATTACACAGCCAGACCCTAGCTGGGGAAACATCTTAGCTGATGGGAAAGAATTATCAAATATGATTGTCAGACCATGGTTACTTTTAATTCCAGCTTCATGCATTTTCATATCAGTGCTTTGTTTTAACTTAGTGGGTGATAAAGTAAGAGATGTTTTAGATCCAAAGGCATAATATGATTCAAATACTAAATTTAGTTCTCGGTGGAATTCTTGGCACATTAGCCAGATATCTTATTTCTGGGGGGATTTATAGAGTACTTGGTACTACTTTTCCTTATGGTACTTTTGCCGTAAATATTTTAGGTTGTTTTTTAGTAGGATTTTTTGCCAGCTTCATGGATGAAAAAATAGTCTTAAACGCCAATCTCAGATTACTTTTCATGGTAGGTTTTTGTGGGGCATTCACTACATTTTCTACCTTTATTTATGAAAGCTATAACCTCATTAAAGATGGAGATACTTTAAGAGCATTTATAAATATACTTTTAAGTGTAATAGTAGGATTTTTGGTTTTTACTATTGGTATTAAGCTTGGTCAATCTATTTAAATTCAATTTCAGCACCTAACTTATTTAATTCAACAGCTGCCGCTCTAATAACAGGGACTCTCTCATTCTGATGAACTAATAGTTTTAAAGCTGCTATTGATAACCCATAATCAAATGTAGAGATTTCTCCACCATGATTCAATAAGATTTCACCTATTTGCTTAATTGCTTCTATTTTTACTTCTGGGTAAAATGCACCCTTTAAATAGCTTCTTAAAGCAAATAATGAAGAAGTGCTTGGCTTAACTCCTAAAGCTCTAATAGCTTGAATTTCAGCCTCATGTTCAAAGGCAAGTAATTGTTGGCGCACTGCCCTTGGAGTAACTGTACTTAAATAGATTGAATTTACTGCTATCATAATTTTTAAGAAAACTAATTCTAATCTAAATTTCTACTATTAAAAAAGGTATTTAGCTTATTTTTTATATTAAATTTCTCTAATAATACATATTAAGCATTGGGCTTTTTTCCATAGTACTGGGCTAAAGGCCAATAAAAAGCATAAAAGAAACCAAGCATTATAACCATATATAAAAACAATCTTGTTTGATTGAACAATAAGAAAAATGAAATTAAAAAATATTGTTCACCTATATGAAATTGAAGTAATGGACAAGATTTATAGACTGTAGAACCCAGTGAAAACATCTTGTTTAATAATGCTTTTTTATTGGTGGTTTGCGAACTCTTGGGATTACCTTCAACAGAATTTTCTTCTCTTGGCAGCAATTTCACATCTTGATTTACATAGTAATCAAAAAGATAAACAAAAAATAATGCTCCCATGGCTAGTGGCCATATAAGCCAATCTTCATAGACTTTATAGTGCCCTAATGCAATTGAAAAATAAATACAAAAATCTTTAACTCTATCTGTAACTCTGTCATACCAAGCACCAAAATTAGTACCGGCTTTGCGATATCGTGCTAATTGTCCATCCAAACAATCTAAAATAAAAACAAGTTGAACTAAAATGGCTCCTATTATTAAAAAACTAGAAACTCCGGTAGCAATAAATGCTGCAGCAATGAAGCAAAGAAACAAAGAAGAAGTAGTTACACAATTTGGAGTAATCCATTTAACTTCAGCGACGTAAGGTAAAAGTAAATTCGCAGCTGGTCCACTAAACAAGGATGCCCACCAACCATCTTTTTTCTTTTTAGCATCTTTGATTTTTTCTTTATCAATCATTTAATATATTTTACACCTATTTACAAGTTATAATAATCCTGTGACTAAATCAAAAAAACTATTTATCCCATATATAACAGCAGGTTTTCCTTCTAAAAAGCTATTTTTACCTATCTTAAAAACACTATCTGAAAATGGTGCTGATTTTATAGAAGTAGGTGTGCCTCATTCTGATCCTCTAGCTGATGGGCCTACTATACAAATGTCCTCTAAAGCTGCTCTGGAAAATGGGGTATCGCTTAAATGGATAGTGCAAACTTTACGCAGCGTACAGACGTTGTATACAACGTCTCAACAAATCAAACCGCTAATCCTTTTCACTTACCTAAACCCTGTCCTAAACTATGGATTAGAAAAATTATTAAAAGATTTACCTAAACCACTTTTTTATGGGGTACTTATTCCTGATTTGCCTTTAGAAGAAGCAGAAAAATATCTACCATTATTTAAAAAATATAAATTAAATTTAATTTTGTTAATCGCTCCTAACACAAATAAAAATAAGGTAAGTAAAATCGTAAAGGCATGCCATGGCATGCCTCACAATGGAGGCTTTATTTATCTTGTGTCAGTCACAGGGACTACTGGAGTTAGGAAAAAGCTTTCCAGTAGTTTAAAAAGCAAAATAAAAGAAATTAAATCTTTCTCAGATATTCCTATTGCAGTAGGTTTTGGTATTAGCAATGCGACTCAGGCAAAAGAAGTTTTAAAAATGGGTGCTGATGGGGTGGTAGTAGGAAGTGCCATTATTAAGTTATTAGAAAGCTCAAATGGTAATTCTATGGGTAAATTGAAGAGTTTTGCGAAGTCATTTAAATCAAACTAAAGCTTTTAACGTAACCAACTCCACCTTATAATCACCACATAAATATAATTTTGAGAATTTTTCTAGTTTTTCTTTATGGGCTGTTGTGTAGAGAGAAATGGAAGGGGTTCTATCTGTAGAGACGTTGCGCGCAACGTCTCTACTAAAGATTTCTTTCACCACAGCATCCGCTGGATCTATTGTTTTGATATTTCTTAATTTCTTTACCATTTCATCTATATGTGGGTAGTGTGTACAGCCGTAAATAAGAGCATCCGAAGAAGGTGAGATTTGATCCATATATTCATTTATAATTTTTATTTTTTCTTCTATTGAGCACTCTAGATTTTCTATTACAGGTACTAGTTTAGGACATGATATTTCCTGAACTTTTACATTTGGGTTTATTTTATTTATAGCTTTTTTGTAAGCACTATTTTCAATGGTAAACTTCGTAGCCCATACAGTCACCTCTTTATATTCAGATAAAGCTATTTCTTTTGCCACTGGATCTATTATGCTAACTAAGGAGGATTGTTGATCAGCCAGCAAAGCCGCACTGGTGTTACAGGCAGTAATAATGGCTTTAGGATTAAACTTCTCTAGCCATGAAACTATTTCATTTACTATATTTGTTAATTCCTCTTTAGATTTATCCCCGAAAGGTACTCTAGCTAAATCAGCTAAATAAATATAATTTTCATTTGGAAATGCATTAGCTAGTTTTTTTAAAACGGTTAAGCCACCGATTCCTGAGTCAAACAAACAAATAGGTGCATTTGAATTCATATTAAACCTTAGATTTCTTATCCTCTTTTTTCTTAGGAGCTTCTTTTTCTGGCACAGGTTTCTTTATTTCTATCGGTCTTGTATCAATATCTAAGAACTTTAAAATACCATCAGTAACTGCTTTTGCATAATTTTCTTGCATTGCTGAAGATGTTAAAAGCTTCCTATCATCGTGATTACTTAGAAATGCAAGTTCACATAAAACTGCAGGAACAGAAGTGTGTTTTATTACAAAAAATTGTGCTCTTCTAATAAAATGATCAGGAATGTTTATATCATTTAAAATACTCTTATGTATGTAATAAGCTAGCTTTTGACTGCCCTTTGTCCAGTAATAAGTTTCTACCCCTCTAATTGTTCTTGTTGATTTCATGGCATTAGCATGAACACTTACAAAGACATGAGGTTTAACACTGTTTGTAATATCCACTCTTTCAGCCAGAGATAAAAAGCTATCTTCCTCTCTTGTTATAAAAACTTTTACCCCTCTACTTTCTAATTCTTTTTTTAATTTCATTGAAATACTTAGAGTAATATCTTTTTCATCAAAACCACCATATTGAGCTCCCGTATCATATCCACCATGCCCGGGATCAATAACTACTTTTATATTTGAACTCTTAGCGCTTCCTTCTTTTTGTTTTTTTGCTTTAACTTTTATTTTTATTTTATTCCCTATCAACGTAGAGCTAACATTACATTCAAGATCTGGTTTGGATAAATCAATTACAACCCTTGTGGCATCAACCCCATTCGCAGCTCTCCCAACTCTAAGCCCTGAAATAAGTGGAGTTGAGCTAAATTGTGGAAGAGGCTTCTCTGGTGGGGAAACATTTAAGAGATCAATAGCATACCTGTCTGGATTCTTTAAAAAATAAGTGTTAAATTTCGTTGATTTAGATGTAGTAATTTGGATTTCACTCTCATCACTCTTATGCTCTATCAATATATCTTTGAGTTTTCCGGGGAGTTCTCTCTCTAGAGATGTTTGCTGATTATTCTCATCTGATTTATCTGGTTCGGCATCTATTCTTGCAATTTTTGTTACAAGAGTTCTGTCATTATTTGAGAGAAAAGATTTTCTATTTATAGACGCTCTACCAAAAAACAAAATTCGAACATGCCCTTTAGCTATCTCAGCAACAGAGACATTTTCATCAAGAGGGCTTCTGAAATCTCTTTGCAGACTCTCACTTTCTAAAGAACAATTTAATATATCCAATACAAGCCTATCTGGATCTTTCAATCTGGACTCTGTATACGTAATTTTACCTAAAGTATTAATTGTTAAAGCATTATTTTCAAAAGAAATAGAAGTGATTTTATTTTCACTAATTTGTGCAAAAGTATTCAATGGGAAAAATAAATATTGAGCAATAAAAATAATAAGTAAAATTTTATATTTCATTATATTTACTATTGTACGGTCTCTCTTAAATCCATTCCCAGAAATTGTTTTATCATCTCATGAGGTGTAAGACGATAATTAGCTAAAAATTTCTCTAAAGTGTTATCTAGTATAGATTCTCTAATTTGATTTACCAAATCAACTAAGAAATAAATATTGTGTATACTCAACAAAGTGGGACCAGTAGGCTCACTAGCTTTGAATAAGTGTCTTATGTATGCTTTAGTGTGGTTCTGGCATGTATAGCACTTACAGTCTTTTTCTAAGCTTGTAAAATCTTCTGTAAACTCTGCATTTTTAATAATTTTTCTTCCTACACTTGTATAAAACGTTCCATGCCTTGCAATTCTAGTAGGCATAACACAATCAAACATATCTGCACCACATAGAATACTAAATATCAAATCCTCAGGTGTCCCTACACCCATTAGATATCTAGGTTTATTTTTTGGTAACTGTTTAAAGCTAAAAGCAGTAATTCTATAAATATCTTCTTTTGCTTCACCTACGCTTACTCCTCCAATAGCAATTCCGGGTGAGTCTAAATTTGTAATAAAATCAATACTTCTTTGTCTAAGCTCTTCATTGGTACCACCTTGAACTATAAGAAATAAAGATTGATCAATCTTTTTGTGAGCCTTTTGACATCTGACTGCCCACTCATGAGTTCTGTTTAAAGATATTTCTAAATTCTCAAATGTACTGGGAAATGCAGTGCAATCATCAAATGCCATTATTATGTCAGCGCCAAGTTTATTTTGAATATCTATTGCTTTTTCAGGACCTATAAAATGTTCTTTTCCACTCCAAGGATCCTTAAACATAACCCCATCATCAGTAATTTTACTTTTTCCAAATCTTCCATGACTAAAGACCTGAAAACCACCAGAGTCAGTCAAAATTGGTTTTTGCCAGTTAGACCATGTATGAAGTCCTCCTGCATTTTCAATCAAGTCAGGACCTGGCCTTAGGTACATATGATAAGCGTTTGCAAGAATTATTTGAGCTTTTGTAGACTCTACTTGATCCATTGTTAAAGTCTTAATGGTTGAGTTAGTACCTACAGGCATAAATACAGGAGTCAATACAGTGCCATGCGGCAGCTCTAATTTCCCTGCTCTAGCTTCAAATTTTTCAGATTTTTTTTCTACAGTGAATTTCATTTCTGTGTTTCTTTATTGTACCTTCTGGAAATTGTTTAACATGATAATATTTAATAAATTATGGCTAAACTCCTCATAAAAAACGGTAGATATATAAATCCCAAAACTAATACTGATGAAAATTTAGATGTTCTTATTGAAAATGGAAAAATTGTTGATCTAAAAAAAGAAATAAAGGTTAGTGATTCTACTGAAACAATTGATGCCAATGGTAAATGGGTAGTCCCGGGTTTACTTGATATACATTGTCATTTAAGAGACCCTGGATTCCCAGAAAAAGAAACCATTGAAAGTGGAACAAAAGCTGCTGCTGCTGGTGGTTTTACCAGTATATGTCCCATGGCAAATACAAAACCAGTAATTGATAATGCTGCATTAATTGAATATGTTCAAAAAACAAATGAAAAAATCGGTTGTGTAAATATTTTTCAGATTGCTTCTGTAAGCAAAGGACTTAAACAGGAAGAACTTTCTCCTTTAGAAGAATTGAAATCTGCAGGAGCAATTGGATTTTCAGATGACGGGAGACCTATTGAAAATTTAAAACTTTTAAGACATGCTCTTGAATATGCAAAGATGCTTGATGCCAACATTGTAAGCCATGCAGAAGATTCAGTTCTATGTTGTGGTGGAGCTGTTCATGAAGGTTTTTGGTCTTATAAACTAGGTATTCCTGGTATTCCTTCATCGAGTGAAGCAGTTTGTGTAAGCAGAGAAATTGAGCTTGTCAGACAAACAAAAGGAAAAATTCATTTTGCTCACATCAGCACAAAAGAAGCCGTTAAATTAATAAAAGCTGCAAAACAAGAAGGTTTAAACATCACTGCTGAAGTCACTCCTCATCATATAGTTCTTACTGATGAATGTTTACAGGACTATAATCCAAATAAAAAAATGAATCCGCCACTTAGATCTGAAGAAGACAGAAAGTCTTTGATTGAAGGTGTTGTAGATGGAACTTTAGATACATTTGCTACTGATCATGCACCTCACACTAATGAAGAAAAATCAAGATCAATGATGGAGGCTCCATTTGGAATTATTGGTTTTGAGACAGCCATACCACTTTATATGGAGATTTTTTATCACAGTGGAAAGTTGACACCAATTGAGTTTATAAAAAGACTTACAACTAATCCTGCAAAAGTTATGGGTATTCCAAGAGGATCTATTTCTATAGGTGACATTGCTGATATCACTATTATTGATCCAGAAAAGACATGGAAATTCGACAGTAGTAAATCATTCTCAAAATCAAGGAACACACCATTCCATAAGAGAGACTTAAAAGGTAAAGCAGTTTATACCATAGTCTCAGGTAAAGTAGTTTATAAGGACTGATGATAGTTTTATTTTTTCTTTTTATTCTTTTATCTTCACCCCCTGCTTTTGCTTTGGATGATATGAGGTTTACCTTTCAAGATGCAGAGAGTGAAGAAAAAATTCCTCTTAAAATTATCAATGTAGATATTTCTCAAGACAGAGACAAATCTCAATTATTTATTGAACTTTCCAAATACACAGATAAAGCCCCTTCATTAATGAGCACCCTTGAAACTGTCACTTTTGATTTAGATACTCCTTTTGAGGAGCCAACAGAAGAAGGGGCTGGTTTGAAACCTGCCCATACAAAAATTAAAAAGACCGATTCAAATGGTCAGGTTCGATATGAAATAGTACCAGAGGAAGGAAATGCATTTTTAACTAGTATAAGCTGGATTACAAATGGAAAGACCACTAGCTTTGAGATTAAAAGAAAGCATTTTAGTCCTGGGAATTTCAAAAGGGTAAACTATAAAAATCTTTTGGTTTTAGAATTCCCAAGAAATTATTTTATTAAAGAGTCATCTTCATTAAAACCAGGTATTACTAAACATTTTATTAGAGCCGAAGTTGAAAGAGGTCCAATTGTTGCAAATGCTTTAGAAATTGATCTTGAAAATGAAAATATTTCAGTAAAAGTTGGAATGCCAAACAAACAAAGAATTAAAGCTAAGCAGGCTTTAACTACTTTGGTAAAGGATGAAAAAGCTTTCGCTGGAATTAATGCTAATTTTTTTGATGTAAAAGCCGGAAATCCTTTAGGAGCTTTAATTACTGATGGGGTATGGGTTACAGGTCCCATTTATGATAGGGTTGCAATCGGTTTCACAGAAGATAAGAAAGTCTTTATAGACAAAGCTATGCTCACAGGCAATGTTACTGTGATAAGAGGATTTCGAAAAAAAGTTGTTTCAATGTTTGAAATTGATGGTTTAAATACACCTTTTGGGCTTTATAAAAAAGTTGGCTACTTTACTACTGATTTTGATACTGAACTTAGGATTCCTAAACATAAGGATGCTTTCATAATTAAAGAAGGTTGTATAAAAAAAATTGATGGTGGAAAGATCGAGGTACCAGAAGATGGTTACGTACTGCTTTCCAGTGATGTTTATCATTTTGACAAGTTGAAAAGAAAGGATTGTTTAAGAGTAGACTGGGTAAATAATCCTTCCGGATGGGCTAATGTTACTGAAGCAGTAAGTGGTGGTCCCTATCTTATAAAAGGTGGGGAGATATTTGTAGATGAGTCTGCACAAAAATTTAAGTTTGGTAGTAAAGATACGTATGCTCCAAGGAGTGCAATTGGAATTGGAAAAAATAAAAAATTGTTTTTAATTGCTGTAGATGGTAGACATAATGGCTACTCTGTAGGTGTAACTTTCCAAGAACTCGCTAGGATTTTAAAAAAACTTGATTTAAAAGATGCTATTAACCTGGATGGGGGCGGCTCTACCACTCTAGTCGCAGATGGACAAATCATTAATACATTGAGTGAACATCATGAGAGAAAAGTATCTAATGCATTGTTGATTTTTTATAAGTAATTTACGGTTCTACCATCATCTTTAACGACTTATTATTAAAACATTTATCAATTTCTTTTGGTAGATCATTCAATTTAACAATATCAGTAATCAAGTTTTTCAATTTAATCTTCCCTGTAATTATCATTTGATAGGACTCTTTTAAACAAATTGGAGACGGGGAATAACTGCCAAGAACTGTAAGTTCTCTATAGTAAATTTCATTATTTGGAAATCCTTTTTCATTATTAAATACACTTGTAAAAATGACAATTTTCCCACCAGCTCTTACATACTTCAAGGAATCAGCTAAACTCTTCTCACTGCCACTAGCCAAAAATACAGTATCAAATCCTCTTCCTTCTGTCTTATCAGAGACCCACTCATTCAGGCTATTACTATTTGCCAGTATCCCGTCCTGAATAGCATTCATTTCTTTTGAAACAGTAATTCTATCTTCAAACAAATCAATTCCAAAAGTATGCGCACCTTTTTGAATACATAGTTTACCAATCATAATTCCAATAGAGCCAAGTCCACAAATTAAAATCAGGTTACTAGTTGAGACTTGTGCTCTTTGTACAGCTCTTAAACAGCATGCAAGAGGCTCAGTCAATGCAACTTCATAGTCAGAGACAGTACCCTTTGGGATTAAAAAAGTAGTTTGTTCGAGATGCTCCCTACTTACTTTTATAAACTCAGAGAATCCACCAGGAGTAATATTTGTATTCTTAAACTGACTACACATGGAGTAATTTCCACATTTACAGAAGTGACATCCCATACAAGGAACATGATGAGCAACTACCACTTTTTGACCTACAGACCAGGTCTTTATATGCCTACCAATCTCAACAATAGTACCAACAACTTCATGTCCAAGCACAGTACCTTCACTTACTAAATTGCTTTTCATTTTAACTAAATCTGAACCACAAACACCACATACATTTATTTTTAAAAGTGCTTCATCATTATTAATTTCAGGAACAGGGACATCTGTAATCTTTAATCTTTTAAGCTTGTCATATGTTGCTGCTAACATAATTCCTTTCGGCGATTATTAGACCAGACATTTTCCCCATTTATATAAACTTTATTAAGGTCAATTTTATTTCTCATTTCCCAAATCAATAAATGATACGGATCTGCAAGCTTACTGGAATCCTTACCTGAAATATCATAAACCAAAAAATCTGCAAAATATCCATCTTTTAAAGACCCTATATCTTTATGTAATATTTTGGCAGATTTTGATGTTATTGCACTAAAAGCTGAAGAATCTGAGATTTTATAACCGTTATATAAATTTTGATGGTTAATTGTAAATTTAACTTCCTCGATTAAATCTAAATTATCATTACTGGCTAAACTATCTGTTCCCAACCCCCATAAAATACCGAGTTCATCCCACAAGGCAATGTTAGCAAGTCCATTTGAGAGGTAATAATTACTTCGTGGACAATGAACAAGTGAAACATTATTTTCTTTCAGTGCAGTAATATCTTTCCTGTAAGCCTGACATAGATGAGTAGCAATCATATTCTTTGAAAGTAAATTATTTTGGTCTAAAAAATCTACCCCTGACCTATAAGATTTCCAGTATTTTAGTTTTGAATCAAGTTTATTGATTTTTTTCCAAAAATTAACTCCTTCACCTTTTTTCTCTTGCCACCAAAATCTTTCTTCTGGTGATTCTTCTAAGTGGGTAAGAAGTGGCTTATTGTTTTTTTCAGCCCAGCCAACCAATAACTTCCACAGCGGACTACTTACATCATAAGCTGCATGGGGGGAGAGCGTGAGCTCAAGATGAGTCGATTCTCGTAGCGGCAATTTCTGTAACGGCAATTCATGAATTGCCGTCATCGTATCATTAAACACACTCTCTGCTTCTTCCTCATCTGATCCAAATACTTCTATTCCAACAAGTGATTTAATCGGAGATTTTAAAAGCTCTTCAATACTTAAAACAGATGGTGTATTTTCCACTATATATGTTGTTCCAGTAGATAAGGCTTCTTCAATTCCACGATTAACAGAGTCTCTAAAAGTATTTTCATCAGTTATTTGAATCTTATCTAATAGGTTTTCAAGCCAGGGGAATAAGCCATCTGAAGTGTTTTCTTTTTCAAACTTTGAATAAAGTAAATGGCTATGTAGGTTAATAAAGCCAGGACAAATTAAAGATTGTCCATGATCAACAATTTCATAATTATTCAAATCACCAAAATCTAATCTAGAGCCTACTTTAATAATCTTAGAACCTTCAATCAATAAAGCACCATCTTCAATAAAGAAAATTTCATTGACTATTAATAGACTTGATAAGTGTAATGTTCTTGGCACTTAAGTATTTTAGCCTGAAAAACTAAGCTTTCCTCCAAATAATGCCACGAACCAATTATGAATTTTAGCTAATCCTTTTCCTGCATTTTGGAAATTAAGCCAAAATACTGGGCAAGCTTCTCTATCGGTAGCCTGACGTAAATCTCCCTCAGCAATACCAGTTTTTTGAGCCAAGTGATTTCTAAGCCAGAAGGGGTCATCTTTTTTACCAAAATCTACTACATTTACAAACCCTTTTATAAACATAGGTAAAACAGAATTTGTTACATGGAAAGTACGTAGCTTTGCCACTTCAAAAAGTGCTTTAGGATTAGACAATAGACCTAAGAACGTATCAGGGAGTTTTACATTATTAGGAGTATGTTTTTCTCCTTTAGATTCATCAGAACTTAAGCATGTACTAATTTCTTGATCAAGCATTTCCGTTGCAGAAGAAATTATCTTATTCCAATATTCTTTTCCTTTTCCAGACTTCATATATGAAATCTGTTTTTCATCAAATACTTCAGATTTTCTATAATATTTTTCCAATTTAGGTTCAAATTCTTCTAGTATTTGAGGTTTATTTACTTGTAAATATTCACCCCATTCTTTTTGTCCTGGTTTTACGCCATTCAATTCTTCAACCATTCTTGAGAAATATTTTTCTTTTATTTGCTCGTAGACTACTTCCTGAGCCATAATAGTTGTATAACTTCTAATATATTTAGATTCTTTTGTCACAGGATCAACTTTTTGAGATTTGTCACCATGTAACTCCTCTTCAATTTTATTTAATTTACCTTCAGCCCAATTTGAAAGTTTATTTAACAATTTCTTATTAAATATTTTATCCCTTACATCTATAGGATCTACGTATCCTTTGTCTCCATGTTTTACACCTTTTATTTTATTTCGTAGATTGGTTAGATAAAAAGTAGCTGTAGTAATTGTTTGGGGGAGTCTAATAGTTAAGCCATATAAGCCTGTGTGAAAAGTATGTCCCAAAAAGGCAATAGCACTAGTAACCTTATCAAAAAATCCTATACTTCCACCTATTTCCTGAGCTTCTTTATTAAAGAAATCACCACGTAAGAACTTATCATAAGCAGGCAAGACCACTGTTGCCATGCCTATCGGTGGAACAAGAAGTGACTCTACTTTTGCAAATTCTCTTCCATAATATAAAGTTTTCCCCAATAAGGACTCTTTATTATTAGAATTTTCTGCCCAGAAGTTTTTGTATTTGTTTAGTCCTTTTACTATTATTGAATTATTACCAATTGCATTTCTAAAATTATCTACATTTTCAGCACACCTAATGCTGGTATCAAAAAACTTTGCAGCCCATTCAAATGGAAATAACCAACTGTTAAATAAAGTGCCTAATCCTATGGCTAACGGCTTTTCTCTAAATCGTTCATATGCTGATCCAAAATCACCTGTAAAAATATCTCCTAGTGTTTTCCAACCATCGGCAAAGTTCTCAGACATAACACAAACAGATGCATGAGCACTACCAATATTTCCCAGATTATAGAGAGAATTAAACTCTTGTTCTAATCTATATTTTTGAGCCTCATCTTTTGTAAAAGCTCTTCTGAAAGAGGTTATAGCACCCATAGCTCTTCCACCCGTATAAGAAAATAAGGTAAAGAAAAGATGTGGTAAGTTTGCTATAGTAGCGAATTTGTGTAATCCGCCCTTTGTAATTGCCAGGATAGGCTCTGCAAATGTCTGTGGCGCAAATCCTACACTAGCACAGCTATAAACCATTCTATTTAAAAGATTGTCATCTTCAGTTTTAGTTTTTCCCTGAAGATTCTCATACTCATTCTTCAAAGTTATAAAAGGAAAAAGTATAGAGAATGGTACAGAAACTGCATTGCTTATGCTTTCAGCCGTTTTCCCTATCTTTTCAAATCCATTATCTAAACCATCTTTGAAAGCAAATCCTGCTAATCCAGCTAGACCTGCCACTCCACTCAATAATAATCTTGAGCTTTTAACTTCTGAAGCTTTATCTTCTGCTGTTTTTTTAATATCAATTTCTGAGTTAGGTGGCTGACGTTTACTAAAATTAGAACTACCGGCAACACTTTTATGTGAAGTCGGCCCATGAGAAACTGCTGCTACTGAGGAGTCTGCCATATAAATTACGTAATGTTAGATTATACTAGTCTAAAATATATACACATAAGCGTACAGATATATTGTATATAAATTAAGGCTTTAATGTGCAAGAATTTTCTCTATAGAAAAAGGAATTAAAATTAAGTTCTTAACCTATGTTATGACCTTAATACAGAAACCAAAATTTCATTTATTTTATTAAGTTTCTCCTCATTTGGTTAAGGAAAGCATTATTATAATATGGTGTATTTTGTCAAATAGATGCGTTCTTTTAATGTTTCTATTTTTTTGCGCTCGTAGCTCAGTGGATAGAGCAACCGCCTTCTAAGCGGTCAGTCGGACGTTCGAATCGTCTCGAGCGCGCATTCTAGAAAAAGGGGACTAAAAATTAGAGAGGAAGAAAATAGAATTTTTGTTTTTTCTGATTCTTTAGTTTTTTATTCTCTAATTCTTTAGTATGGGCGATTGGCGGAATTGGCAGACGCGCATGACTTAGGATCATGTGGGCAACCGTGGAGGTTCAAGTCCTCTATCGCCCATTTAGGGCCACTAGCTCAATGGTGGAGCACACGCCTCTTAAGCGTTAGGTTATAGGTTCGAATCCCATGTGGCCCACATTGTAGGGGCTCATTGCAATGAGCCCAGTCACAAGTTACAAGGTTAAAGTTTCAAGGAAAAATTCCTATTTCCTCATTGAAACTTACAACTTAAAACTTTAACCTTACAAGTTCTCCATGAAACTTTAAACTGGCAACTTATAACTTAGGTTATCCGTTTGGCAATGAAAAATTAGTTGCTAAAAAGCATACTGCACCTCTAAGTGCTTGTACATTAAATATTTTCTTCACTTCTTCTCTCGAAATTGAGCCAGGTGCACGAATTGGCTTCTCTTCAATAATAGGATAGTTTAAAGCCATCCTAAAATCATTTTCATTATAATCTCTATCAAATAATATATCTAATTCATCATTCATAATTTTCTACCTTATCAAACTCATCCATTCTTGATTCAAAAAATAATATAAAAACAATAGTTAACACTAATATTGAGAGTACTAAAAATATTTGGCTTATTAAAATCATTTCAAGTCCTTTAAACTACGGCTTAATAAAGGCTATTCCCAAAACAATGATTAACTCACCAAGAATTAAGTCCTGTTGAAATGAAAGTTTATGATTTTTCTACACCATTTAGGCGATTACTGAGGTTAAGTTAAAGTTTGGTTTTGATAATAGCTTTTTTGCTGTGTTTAAGTCACATTTTTTGTAATGCATAATAATAGCTACTCTTGCATTTCTATTTGATTGTTTAAATAGAATCAAGGCTTTATCAAAAGGAATTTTACATATAATGGCAATAATATTAACAGCCCTTTTAACCAGTTTTTTATTCGTCGGCTGAACATCTATCATTAAGTCGCCATAGACCTTACCAGCATTAATCATTGAGATTGAACTGATCATATTCAATATAATTTTCTGTACGGTTCCTGAACTCAATCTGCTTGATCCTTGAATTATTTCTCTTTCAATTAATGGCGCAATTTTACATTTTGATATTTTCACTAATGTGGATTTTGGATTTGAAGCAATTCCTACCGTTAGGATTCCAATTTTATTTGCATATTTGATAGCTGAAACTGTGTAGGGTGTTTCTCCACTTGCAGAGATTCCAACGGCTACATCATTTTTTTTTAATTTGATTTTTTTTATGTCACTAATTCCAAGCTTCTCATCATCTTCAGCACCTTCTTTAGATTTAAAAATGGCCTTTTTTCCCCCAGCAATTACTCCAAGAAATAAATCTGTATTAAATGTAGGCTTACATTCTACTGCATCCAAGATTCCAAGCCTCCCACTGGTCCCAGCTCCTATGTAAACTACTCTTCCATTTTTATTTACTCTTTTGCTTATTTCATTAATGGTTTCAATAAGATTATTTTTTTCTTTTCTTAAGGATTTAATTGTTTCTTCTTCCTTTTTTAAAAACTGTTCTACTAATTCTTTAGTTTTCATTGACATTTTCATCCTTTCTAATCTTCTTCTCTATAAATATTTGAGCTGCTACCTTTGCAACATTATTAAAAACGGGTCCACAAACTGTGTTTCCCCATCCACCACCTGTTTTAGGATCATCAATTACAACTAGAGTTAATATTTCTGGATTTTCAGCTGGTAAATAACCTATAAATGAAGCTACTGTATGTCCTCCCCAATAACCTCTTCCATCCGGTCTAAGTTTTTGAGCTGTACCAGTCTTACCTGCTACATTATAGCCAGGTACATTGCCAGCTATATATGCCATAGCCTCAACATTCTCTTGAACGCTTTGCTTTAAAAGATCTGACACATAGTCTGCCACTTCACTTGACACTGCTTGTTCTTGCTTAATTTGCATAGGGGTCTCATTTATAAGATTATATTCACCTTCCCAGGTGCCTTTCAGAATATGAGGTTGTATCCAAAGTCCATGATTTGCAATAGCAGAAATTGCTGAGACAAGCTGGATTGGGGTAACAGAAACAGCACCCTGACCAAACCCTGTAGTAGCACAGTCAATCTCTTTCCATTTACGAAAGTCTAATAATAATCCCTGTGATTCACCCGGCAAGTCTATTCCAGTTTTTTTACCTATCATAAATTTTTTAATTGACTTGTAAAAGTTCTCAGGTCCCATTTTCAATCCAACTTGTGCACTAGCGACATTGCTAGATTGTTTAAATAATTCAAGAAGATTAATTTGTTGAGCTTTACCCTGGTTATGGTTCTTTATAGTTCTTTTTCCTACCTTCAAAAATCCTGGATCATAGAAAGTGCTATTTGCTGTGATGGACATTGTTTCAAGAGCGCCTGCAATAGTAAGAATTTTAAAAGTTGATCCGGGCTCATAGATATCAGTAATAGACCAGTTTTTAATTGTTTTTTCTTTAAAGAATTGATTAGGGTCATAGTTTGGTTGCACAGCCCAAGCATAGATTTCACCAGTTTTAGGCGAAATTACGATTATTGCTCCTTTTGATGCCCTAGATTCTGAAACAGCTTTAGCCAGCTCTTCTTCTGCATATTCTTGTAGAGCAGAATCAATTGTAAGCACAATATCTGAACCCTTTTGATATAGGGAATTCCTACTATTTCTTTCAGAGATTTTAGTTAAAAGATCTTCATGAGCATACTCAACGCCATGTTGACCTTCTCTATCATTATTAATAAAACCAACTACCTGTGCAGCCATTCTTTTATGTGGATAGACTCTTTTAACAACAGGGTGTAGATAAACAAAATCAAAATTATTTTTCTTGATTTTATTATTTACAATTTCAGTGATACCAGAAAATATTCTGTTATTTATACGAGTATTTGAGATTTTTTGTTTGAATTTTACAGGGTCAGTTTTAAGAATTTCAGCAAGTTCTTTTATTTTTTCATCTTTTATCTCTTGAATAGATTTTGCTTTAAGGTATAAATCATAATTGACTACATCAAGCACAAGCAGATTTCCATATCTGTCTCTGATATCTCCTCTTAGTGCTACCGGTTTTTCATAGAACTGTTTTTCAGCTTTAGATACTAAGCCCTGAGATTTAATTACTTGTAAATTAAATAGCTGAACCCAAATCAGAATAAATAAGAAAAGTATTATCAACTGAAGGAAATAAAGGCGATATTTGTATTTAATCAGCACGTACTTATTATAGCTAATCAGCTGTGCTAACAAATTGAGGATTAATGTCATTCCCGCGAAAGCGGGAATATAGAAATTACGTTTGTTCTGGATTGCCATTTTCATGGGAATGACACTATAAGAATTTAAAACCCAGCGAACTGGAGCGTAGGGTATTTGTTGAATGTAATTAGATTTTCTTTTTCTTCAGTATTGATAGGGGATAAATTATTCACATGAATCACTTCTTCAGAATCCTTAAGAGAAAGACCCTCTGCATTTGTATATAATTTTGTATAGCTTGAGGTTTCTTGAAGGTTGGCTTGAAGGTTAAATTTCTTATTAGTTAAGCTTTTGGCACTCTTTAGCATTGAATTGTTTTGTGCTTGTAATGGCAAATAAAGGCTCATTATAAAGATAGATGAAATAGCCATAAATAATGATACTGAGAAAATAAATTGAAAGCTTGTTTTAAAGATTTCAAGGGCATCTGCTCTTAATCCAAATGGCAATGAAAATACTTTGCCTATTCTAGGAGAAGTAGTGCTTCCATCAAATTTATATGGTGTATTAATTACTAGTGAACTTAAAATAGGTTTTTGCATGGTTTCTATGTTTTTCATGTTTTAAATATTCAGCTCTTTATTGTCTTATATTTATAATTTTTCCGCAACTCTTAATTTTGAACTTCTGCTTCTTGGATTATCTCTTATTTCATCTTCAGTTGGAGTGATTGGCTTCTTGGTTATGATTTTAAGTTCTTCACAACCTTTAAAAAAGTTTTTAACAATCCGATCCTCTAATGAGTGAAAAGATATCACTGATAGTCGGACTTTCTCATAAAGTAGTTCCGGAATAAAACGAAGAGATTTGTCAAGTACCTCTAGCTCTTTATTAACTACTATTCTTAAAGCCTGAAAAGTTTTAGTAGCTGGATGAGTTTTAAACCACTTGATCTTCGGATAACAAGATAAAACAATATTAGATAATTCAATAGTAGTTTTAATAGATTTTGTCTTTTTCCTTACTTCTACGATCTTCCTGGCTATTCTCCGGGAAAATCTATCTTCACCGTACTTATAGATAATGTCAGCAATCTCCTCCTCTCTATAGTGATTTATAATGTCATAAGCAGTAAGTTCAGACCTAATATCCATTCTCATATCAAGAGGAGCTTCATTTTGAAAACTAAACCCTCTTTCTTTTATATCTAAGTGCAAAGAATTAACACCTAAATCCAGCAAAACTCCACCTGTTATCTTTTCAATGCCAGTCTTTTTTAAGATTTCCGGCAAAGCAGTATAGTTTTCATTAAAGAAAAGTACATTTTTAAAATCTTTCAAGTTCTCTTTTGCCTGTTTTAGTATTTCTTCATCCTGGTCAATGCCTATTAATAACCCTTTTTCAGATAATCTTTTTAGAATTTCTTTGCTATGACCGCCTAATCCTAAAGTACAGTCTACGTAAATACCATCTTCTTTAATATTTAGGTTTTCAATGATTTCATTTAATAAAACAGGGACATGCATGTTACCCTTCCAATAATCTTATTAATATTGCTTTTTGAGCATGAAGCCTATTTTCTGCTTGCCTATAAATAACTTCTGAGAATTGATCAAAGACTTTTGCTGTAATCTCTTGTCCTTTGTGGGCTGGTAAACAGTGTAAAACAATTGCATTTTTATGAGCAATTTTAAGCAAACCATCATTAATTTGATAGTTTGAGAATATTTTTTTTCTTTTCTTAAACTCTTTTTCCTGTCCCATACTAGTCCAAACATCTGTATAAAGAACATCTGCATTTTTTGCTGCCACTTTTGGATCTTTCACAATTTCAATTTTTATTTTAGGATTAATTTTTTTAGCTAGCTTTATAAAAGCTGGAACTGGGCTATATTTTTCAGGACAACCTAGGCTAATATTCATATCACTTAATGCAGCACCAATAATTAAACTTTGGGCTACATTGTTTCCATCTCCAATATAAGCAATTTTCAGACCAGCTAATTTCCCAAAGGTTTCTTTTATAGTATGCAAATCAGCTACAATTTGACAAGGATGTTCTTCATTACTTAGAGCATTTATTACAGGAACAGTAGAGTACTTGTCTAAATCAGATATTTGTTTTTGTTCATAAGTTCTTATAACGATAGCTTTCACATACTTACTAAGAACTTTTGCTATATCTTCTACATTTTCCCTACTACCAATACTTATTTCATCCATTCTTATGGTTATAGAGCTACCGCCTAGTTGGTTTACGCCTACTTCAAAACTTACTCTTGTCCTTAAACTTGGCTTTGCAAAAATAAGTGCAACTGATTCATTTTTCAGTATATTTGATTTCGACAATGGCTTTGATTTAATTCTTTTTGTTAAATCAAGAATAGAAGCTAAATCTTCTTTTGAGAAGTCAGCCATGCTAACCAAGCTTTTCTTATGCGTTTTCATATGACAGATATTATTTTACACTACGTAACCTAATCTTCAACCTTTACCAATTTGGCCCCTGTGTAATAGTGAGCTAATATCTGCCTAAAATTAAATCCATTATCTGCCAACGATTTGCTTCCCCATTGTGAAAGTCCTAGCCCATGACCATACCCTCTTCCAGCAAAGTTCACAATACCTTTAGAAATTTCCAAATTAAATTTCGAGCTTGGTAATTTTAAGATTCTCCTTAATTGCTCACCCCTGATCTGGGTCTTACCTTTAGAACCAACGATTTCAAGCATAGTCACTCTTCTAGAAACACTTACGGATAAAGGAATTATATTTTTTATTTCTCCAAGATTTAGGCTACTTAGAGCATTACTTAAGTCAGAGATTTTAAAAGTTCTTGTCCACTTAAAATGAGGGGATTTGTCATCATAGTCTGGTCTTGGCTGTATGTGAGGGGAAGGAGTTTCATCCCAAAGGTTTTCAATACTATCCGTATACCCTCCACCACTAGAGTGATAAAGTGCTATTAGGGGAGTATCTTCAGAATTTAAGAGTATTACTCCTTTTGTATCTTTTACTGCACGTGTAGTTGACCATTTCTCAGCTAAAACACCGGTATAAACCTGATCTTCCACTGTAGATTCAAGATCATATCCTTTTTCTTTTCTTCTTCCAAGATAACCTAATGTATAAGATCTTGCTGCAACAGCTTGGGCTTTTAATGATTCATGATTCCATTTATAGGGCATTTCAGAGGGTAAAACGCTTAGTAAATAATTTTCCAAATCAACCACATTTACAATTGTTAAATTATTTACATCTGCATTGGTAAAAATTAAAAGGTCACCTCTATACCAACGATCTTGGCAAAAGACCAAACCATTCTTAATATTAGGCTTTAATAGAATTGGTCCCGTAAATATTCCTAAATTTAGATTTTTTGTTTTATTAAAAACTGAAATTCGTCCATTTTTATTCACAACATATAAAGTTTCTCTTTTATTCACAATGCTAATTGTTTTTTGTGTAGCTTGGTTGTTTTTTTTAGATAGATCAATTAGGTCTGCTTTTACATCTGAGCCTACTCTGATTTGTTTATTAGAAGTTACTAATCCAATTTTTATATCTGAAGCATAAGCAATTAATGGGAAAAAGCTAATAAATATAAGAGCTAAAAAATATATGAACTTGTTCATATTTAATTGTGGAATTAATTGCAGCTTGTGCTCCAGCAAAGATTAAGGCTTCTTGCTGCTTGAGCTTCATCTACTCTTCCTACAGGAGTATTATGAGGAGCTTTTATAACCATCTCTGGATTAGTAGCAGATTCTTCAGCCACTTTTTTCATTATTGAAATAAATTCATCAAGTTGTTCTTTTGTTTCAGTCTCTGTAGGTTCGATCATAATGGCTTCAGGAACTACAAGAGGGAAATAAATAGTCGGGGCATGAACTCCATAGTCCAATAATCTCTTAGCAAAATTAAGGGTAGAAACACCAGTTTTCTTTAAACTTTTTCCAGATAAAACAAATTCATGCATGCAAGGAATATCATAGGGAAGATCAAAAGTATCTTTCAATTTTTCTTTCAAATAATTAGCATTCAAAACTGCATCTTTGCTAATTTGATTAATACCTTCTTTTCCATTTGCAAGAATATAAGTAAGTGCTCTTACATACATTCCAAAATTACCATAGTATGCTTTTACCTTTCCAATAGAATCTTTTCTGTCATAATCCCAGTTATATGTTCCATCTGATTCTTTCTTAAGAATAGGTACTGGAAGAAATGGTTCTAATCTCTCATTACAACAAACTACGCCTGCTCCTGGACCACCACCACCGTGAGGAGTAGAGAAAGTTTTGTGTAAGTTTAAATGGCATACATCAAAACCCATATCTCCAGGTCTAGCTAAACCCATAATTGCATTTAGATTTGCACCATCATAATAGAGTAATCCACCAGATTTGTGTACAAGACCACTGATCGTTAAAATATCTTCTTCAAAGATTCCCAAAGTGTTTGGATTAGTCATCATTAAAGCAGCTACAGTATCATCCAGATTTTCTTTTAATGTTTCAGCATCAACTTGACCTTTAGAATTTGACTTAAGCTCTACTACTGTAAATCCACACATTGCTGCTGTAGCTGGATTTGTACCATGTGCTGTATCTGGAACTAAAACCTTTATTCTTTTTTTATCCCCTATTTTTTCAAAATACTTCTTTATCATCAACAAACCAGTAAGTTCACCATGAGCTCCTGCTGCTGGCTGCAAAGTAATTCCTTTAAATCCACTAATTTCTTTTAAATATTCACTCAATGTATACATTATTTCTAATGCACCTTGTACTTGATCAATGGGCTGATAAGGGTGTAAATTATTTATTTTTTCAATTCTTGAAATCTGTTCATTAATTTTTGGATTATATTTCATTGTGCAAGAGCCCAGTGGGTAAAATCCAGAATCAATTGAAAAGTTTTTTCTGCCAAGCTCTGTAAAATGCCTTATAAGTTCAAGTTCTGAAACTTCAGGTAAATTTAATTCTTCTCTTAAAAAGCTTTTTGGTATTAAAGAAGAGATTTCTTTGTTTTCTTCTGCTTCTATTTCAGGTAAGTTTGCGCAAATTCTGCCTTTTTTTGATTTTTCAAAGATAAGTTTTGTCATAGAATGCTATTTTAACTGCTAGAGACGTTGTGCACAATGTAATAACGGTATAAAACCCAAAGAATAACGTAATACATGTCTTTTGTAACTTTTTGAGAATTAATATCAATAGAGTCTTCCAATTGAGAATAATTTGCAGTTTAATAGTACCTGTTGAGAATAATTATCAAGAGAGTTAAATGACAGCAGCTATAACTCAAACAAATAGAAAAATTCAGGCCACGTATTCATTATGTGGTGAAGCCTTAATTCCTTCTGACACAAACAAAACAGATGAAGCAAAAAGACGAACTCCCTTTGCAAGAGTTATTAGATCATATTTTAAAGATGGGATAAATAAACTTCCAAGTAAAGAAGGTTTTGGGTTTGGTGTAGGACCTGGGACTGCAATTTTAGAGTTATTTGGTGCAGGAGCTCTTGCATGGAAATCATTTAGTGCAGCAACAGCTGTTAACCTTCTCACCAGCGGAGCAGAACTTTTTGAAACTATTATAGGTGGGACCAACATTTTAGAAGATAAAGATGAGGCTAAAGCAAGAATTGAATTAGAGGCTGAAAAAAATTCAATTATCAAGGATCCAGATAAGCAAGAAGAATTGGAGCTTAAACTTGAAGAATTGAAAAATAGAGAAGGTAAAAATGCTTGGACTAGAGCAGAAAAAGGATCTGAACAAAAAGCAGAAATGTACATTTCTGGTGTTCAACTGAGTGCTGGTATAGCAGGTGGCATTCAAACCTTATTTAGCCTAGGCAGTAAAATCTCTGGGAATGAAAAAGAAGAAAGTGAAATACCTCTTTTTGACAAAATCTGGCTAAGTGCAGCCTCTTTAGTAAATGCTGGTCTTATGCTTTTTGCTTCTGGAGAAAAAACTCTTATTTCAACTCTTATTGAAAATAGAGGATTAGAACAAGATGGTAAAAAGCTTCAACCTGTTTTTGGTCATGGAAATAGTATTAGACTAAACGCTGAGAGCGACTTTAGATGTTTTCTGGAATGGACAGGAATGGCATTTTTCACCTGGTTTAAGAACCTGAGCTTTAAGAATTTCAGCGTTAAGGATGCATTTGATATTGGCATAAGTACAAAAGCTATATTAAAAGGTAGTGAATATTTCAGAAAGTTTGGTAAAGAGGAAAAAGTTGAGTCTGGAAAAAACTTAATGGGCAATGTATTTGGATGGGATTTTGGCAAGCAGCTTTACCTAGGAACAGAAAGTAAGCCTGGTATTAGAGAAAAGTATATCGCTCCATTTTTAGAACTAACAGGCTCTAAACCTCCTAAAGTCTATATAAGAGGAGGAGAAGTGGTTTGTGAAGTCGAATCAGAAAATATAAATGCTAGAACTGAAAATGAATCACGCAGCCCAATATCCGAGCCTCAAACTGATTCTACAAACTTGAGTGGGCAAGCCCAATCTGAAGCAGATTCTAGACCAACTAGAAAAGTTTCATCCAGGTAAATTACGAACACAATTCAAACAACTTTCACTAACATAACTTTTTTAAAAGATTTCCTCTTTTAGTAAACAATTTTTTGCCTATATCCTGTAAAAATATATTAATAAGGTTAGGTGGTAAAGAATGATCTTTGAGAGAAAACTGTAGATGGCATTAATTGCAAGAACGGTTTACAACCAAAATGGAGCTATCGTTTCTAGCACAAAAGATTATACGAGTAACGGACTAACACCAAAAGAATATAATTCAAAAAAAGCAGATGAGTATTATAGAGAATTTCATCGTTTCCCATATGGACCTGAAGCCGCATCAAAAGTAATTGAAACAGTAAATGCTATTTCTTTAGCAAAATGTTTACCAGGACTTCCGACTTTAGTAAATTTATTTTCAACAATAGCTGAATCTGCACAAATAGTAGTTTCACAATCAGAGACCCTACCCAAAATCGCTAAAGAGGGCGCCCTTGCCTGGTTTCAAGTTATAGCAGGAAGTGTAGGATTTCTTAGTGTTGGTAAAAGTTTACTTTTTAAACATGAAGATGAAGATTTCAGCAATACATCGTTGTCTAATAAAATTGCCCTAAGTGGTTCTTCTTTATTAAATATTGCTTCATTAGCTTCTACCTATATGGAAAAGAGTCTTTTACTAATGGTTTCATATAATAAAGCAGACAGAGATGGACATTCAAGTAAAAGTGAACATAGAACATGTTTAACAAGTGCGCAGGCAGACAGAAGAGCCATTATTGAATCTGGATTACTTTCTGTTGTACCATGGGTTTTAAATTTTGGACCAGTAAAAACTCTTGTGGATATTGGAATTACTTACTCAGCACTTGCCGATGGATTAGATACTTTTGTAGATCAAGGAAAAGTAACATTCTTACCTGAAAGATTTCAAAGCTCTGTCCTTCAAAAAACAATACATGTAATTTCAGATCCACTTTCAGCGCTTTCTTCCAAAAAGAAATCCCCAGAATTAAAATATTCATTGGGTTTCCCATTCAATGAAAAGAGTTTAAAGTTTTTAATAGGCACTGAATCTGAAGAAGGAAACAATGGTCTTAGAAAACATTTAAAAGGAATCTTTGAGTTCTTAGGCTGTAATCCACCATTATATTTCTTAGACAACAATGGAAATGTAGTTGTCGAGTTCAATGGAGAAGTTAAACCGCATGCAGAACATGAACATTCTAATTCTGAAGACCCCAAAAAGCCTAGGAGCCGAGAACCTGAAGATATAATAAGGCTAAAGGACGATCAATTTGATGTAAGGACCGATCAAAGACCTGTGTCAGTTGCTTTATGAGGGATCTCTTTTTAATAGCGATAGTGAGCGAAAGCTTTATTTGCTTCAGCCATCTTATGAGCTTCTTCTCTTTTTTTAACTGAAGCTCCTTGACCAGCTGCAGCATCTAAGAATTCAGAAGCTAATTTATCTTTCATTGATCTGCCATTTCTTTTTCTAGCAGCAATGATTAACCATCTAGAGCCTAATGATTCACCTTCGAAGCTTCCGACTTCAACAGGTACTTGATAAGTACTTCCACCAATTCTTCTTGCTTTCACTTTAACAAGTGGGGTTACATTCTTTAGAGCTTTCTTAAAAATATCTAGAGGGTCTTGTTTTGTTTTTTCTTTGATTATGTCAAATGAATCATAAATAATACCTTGTGCTGTAGATTTCTTTCCACTTTGCATAATTCTATTTATGAAACGTTGAATTTGTGGACTTTTAAATTTTGGATCTGGCCCAATTTTTCTTCTTCTATCGCCTGTATCTTTTCTAGTCATAGCTTTCCTTCTTCTTTGTTAGAGCTGGTTTCAAACCTGCCCATACTTTACTTTGCTGCTGGCGCCTTAACAACTTCTCTCTTTGCACCATACATTGAACGGCTTTGTTTTCTACCCTTAACACCTTGTGCATCAAGAGTACCTCTGATAATGTGATATCTAACACCAGGTAAATCTTTAACTCTTCCACCTCTGATTAAAACAACAGAGTGCTCTTGTAAATTGTGTCCAACTCCTGGTATATAAGCTGTTACTTCAATGCCATTAGTTAACTTGATTCTTGCAATTTTTCTAAGTGCTGAGTTTGGCTTTTTAGGTGTTGTAGTTTTAACTTGAGTACAAACTCCTCTTTTCTGAGGACAGCTTTGTAAAGCTGGTGACTTAGTTTTAACTTTTATTTTCTTTCTACCTTTTCTGATTAATTGATTTGTTGTAGGCATTTTTCCTTTTTTCCCCTGCAAATTAAGCGGAATTAAATACTACAATACTTTACTGATTCTTTTCAAATGGTTTCGATGTTATTTGAATAATTAATGTTTAGTAAATTGTAAAGGCAAGATTATTTTTTTCTTCAGTATAGATAAGATGCTATAAATAGATAAAATTATTAAGAAAATACTGATTTTAACTAGGATTTTTAACAATGGTCCTATCATGAAAATATAAAATGAAAGATATCCATACAAGATGACTATTAACAGAGAAGAATTACTTAATGCAATCCTTTTGTCTTCTCCAAATGGCTACGTACTGTCTAATCAGTCAGGAAAAATTATTTTTATCAATAGTGTTATTGAAAAGATTTCAGGATACAGCAATCAAGAATTAATTAATCAGGATGTATCAAAACTTTTTTCTCTACCTGAAAGCTTTGTAAACCCTGATGGTGAATCTGACATAAAACCCCAGGCTGCCATTTTTAATAGAAACGATGGGAAAAGAATTACCCTTAAAGCAATGCAGATAGAAGTAAATAGTGGTGGCTATCTTACAACTTTTTATACAGAAAGTTCTTTAGACTCCATGGTAGATAGAGCTCAAATTGATTTTGTTAGTACCGTCAGTCATGAACTAAGAACTCCACTTACCAGTATTAAAGGTTTTGCAGAAACTTTAATTCGGTCCGGAGAAAAGTTAACAGAAGAAAATAAAAAAAAATATGTAGCAATAATCAAAGAACAAGCAGATAGACTTACAAGACTTGTTGAAGATCTTCTTGCTGTTTCGAGGCTGGAATCTCAAGGTCAACAATTAACAATAAGAGCATTGGATTTAAAAAAATACATTAATAAAGTATGTGAATCTTTAAATGCAAAATGGACAACTCATAAAATAATTAAAGACATTGAAGAGAATCTTCCAAACGTTTACGCAGATGCCGATAGACTAGAACAAATATTAACCAATTTAATCGATAATGCTATTAAATATTCTCCGAATCAAGGAAGAGTGAACATAAAAGCTAGTTCTTTAAAAAATGAAAATAATGTAAAGGATTACTTAAAAATAGAAATAACAGATTATGGAATTGGAATTGGTGAATCTGACCAACAAAAGATTTTTACAAAGTTTGGAAGACTTGATAATCCATTAACAAGACAGGCTCAAGGGACGGGTCTTGGTCTTTTTATAACAAAGTCATTAGTTCTTGCACTTAAGGGAGAAATATCAGTAAAAAGTAAGGTCGGTGAAACAACCTTTAGTGTAACGTTACCTGCAGTAGTTGCCAGTCAAGCAATCCCACTATAAACAAATGCCATCAATCCAACCACAACCAAAAATACTATTTATCTCAAATGAGGAGAGTAAAGTTATTTCTTTGTCATTAGAGCAAGCCGGATTTAAAGTAGACGTAATTGATAATGTTAATTCTGCAGAAAGCAATTTAAAACTTTTAAAGCCTGATCTTATCTTAATTTACAGTAACATAACAAGTGATCATGGTTTAAACTTTTTTCAAACAATAAAAGGGTTAGAGATAAATCCAAGACCAATTATTGTTTCTCTAGTGCACGAGGATAGTTCTGATGAGAGAATAGAAGTATTAAGAGCTGGTGCAGACGATGTAATTTCTTATCCAATGTCCACAAAAGAAATTGCATTTAGAGTCATGGCACATCTCAGAAGAAGACAAGAAACTCACGTTAATCTCTTAACAGGTCTACCCGATGGAGTAGTTGCAAGTAATGTTTTAGAAAATTGTTTATTAGAATTAGATGACTGGGCAATACTTTCAATCGATTTAGATAATTTAAGAATTTACAATGAAACCTACGGTGAAAGCCTGGGTGATCAAATGATTAAAGCTCTAGCAGCAGTTTTAAAATCAGTAGTAAACAATGATGATTTTTTAGCACATAGAGATAGTGATGATTTCTTATTTATTACAAGAAGTGATAGAGCTGAAGCCATGGCTGAAGAGATCTGCAGAAGATTTGATTTTATTTCTCCAAGATTTTACACAAAAGAGGATGCTTCAAGAGGTTATGTAATTGGCGTTGGAGCAAAAGGAATGAAAAGAAGAGTTCCTCTAGTTTCTATTAGTATAGGTGTTACAGCAAAAGGGAGAAGAAATTTTTCAAGTGCCGTTGAAATTTTACAAGCAGCCCGTGATATGAGGTATCTAGCTAAAAGTAAAAATGGCTCTGACTGGGTAAGTGACAGACTTAGACTTTCATCCAGCGAGTCAGCACGCAGCGATAAAAGAATTAAAATACTCGTGATTGAGCCTGATGCCTCAATGTCACTTTTGCTTCGCGACACACTAGAGCTAGAAGGTTACGTAGTAGAAGCAGCTCACAGCACTGATGAGTCCTGGGAATTAATTAATAACTGGAGACCAGAACTTATACTTCTTGAGACAGAGCTTTTCGCAGGAAATTTTGATGGTTTTGAGCTTTCAAGAAAAATAAAACAGGATGTAAATCTTGCTGGTATATGGCTAATTATTACTACTAAGAATTCAGACCACATGAAAGCTTTAGAATGTGGTGCTGATCTTTATTTACCAAAACCTTATGAATTACAAGTATTATTTTCTGAAATAAGGTACTTATTAAGAACTAGGATAAGATCGAATATATTGCTTTAGAAGAACGTCATTGCGAGGAGGGTTTTACCCAACGAAGCAATCTCGAAAACGTATTTAAGTAAGTAGATTGCCACGCCTCATTTCATTCGGCTCGCAATGACGTGAAATAATTAGTTATCTGTCAATTTAAAATCAGATGCCTTAACATTTTGTACAAAGTTTTTAAATGCTTCTTTGTCTTCTTCCTCTTCTTCATCATCTTCTTCTATTTCAGTAGGAATAGTCCCATCATCAAATACTTTTTCAGTAATATAAATAGGGCAATCAACCCTAATAGAAATAGCAATTGCATCGCTGGGTCTGGAATCGATGGCTATAAGTTCACCTATAGCATTTTCTATAACTAAAGAAGAGAAATAAGTATTTTCATTCAAATCATTTATTTCTATATGATGGACCTTAAATCCTGTAGATTCAACGACATTAATCATTAAGTCATGAGTTAATGGTCTTTCAGGCTTAAATCCTTCCAATGCCCTAGCTATTGCCTGAGCTTCGGCCTGCCCAATCCATATAGGTAATGCTCGTTTTTTTGTAGAGTCATTAAGGATAACCAACGGATGATTATTTCTAACATCAATAGCGATGCCAGTAACAAACATTTCTATCATCTTGATATCCATATAAATATCTTACTTTAATTTTTTTAAAACATCAAAAAACTTATTTTAGCTAATATTCCCTATATATATGTTTCCTAGTCTCTTTACTCTTTCTTAATGAAAACTAGATACTTAGGGCTAAGGCTTGATTTGGGGAGTTAAAAGGTCTAACAATCTTCACAGTAATATTAGGTGAAAGCTTAGAAATATTATTGACTAAATCGTCATTTGGTTTCACCCAAAATCTTCTATCTAATAAAAAGGAACTTTTCTTATTATTTTTATTTGCAGTCAACAATACTGGATAAAAAGCATTTGGTTTTTCTTTTTGTAAAAGGCTTCTTAAAAAATGTATATTTGTATAAATTTCTTTATCGTTTGTAATTTTTTCATCAAGTTCTATAGAGAGCATTTCCATCTCTTCAACTCTTTGAACCGATTTAATTTGAAAACTCAAGTCACCTTCACTTCTATGCTGAACTCGTCCCACCACAGCAACGGTAGTTTCAGGAATAAGCATTAATTCAAACTGGGAAAATGGCTCAGAGAACATTACCGCTTCAATTTTTCCAAGCATGTCTTCAAGTTGAATAATAGCTATTAATTTATTTGTTTTTGTAAGTTTTTTTGTCACTCCAGAAATTACAGCAATTAAAAGAACTTCTGCATTATCTGGGTTTTCAGCAAGCTCAGACAAATTACAATTAGCAGCCTTCATAATCATTTCAGGCACACCGTCCATGGGATGACTTGTAATATAAAAACCTGTAAGTTCTTTTTCCATTAAGCAAAGTTCTTTTTGAAGATATTCATCTTTTATTACAGATTTTCCATTTACATTAGTGGTGGTTTTATCAATAAAGTCACTTATAGTACCAAATAAATTTAACTGACCACTTAAAAGCATTCCTTTATTTCTTTGAGCTTGACCAACAATATTTTCTAGTGATTCAACCATACCCTTTCTGGTTTCACCATAAGAATCCATAGCACCACATTTAATTAATCCTTCTAAAGATTTTTTATTGACGATTTTCAAATCTACCAATCCACAAAATTCAGTAAAGGATTTAAATATTCCATTTTCTGATCTAGCTTTAATAATTTCATGAACTGCAGGAATTCCTACATTCTTAATAGCTCCCAAGCCAAATCTTATAGAATTCGTTTCAGGATCAGCTGTAAAGTTCACTCCTGATATATTTACATTTGGAGGGAGAATTTTAATTCCCATTCTTCTACACTCTGCCATATAATATTTAATCCTATCTTGATCATCAAGCACACTAGATAAAAGTGCTGTTAAATATTCAAGTGGATAATTTGCTTTAAGATAAGCTGTTTGATATGTAATAAGACCATATGCAGCACTATGTGATTTATTGAAGCAATACTCAGCAAAGCTAACCATCATTTCAAATAATTCTTCTGCAACTTTTGAGCTAAAATTATTTTTCTTAAAACCGTCCAAGAATTTGCCTTTATACTTAGCCATTTCCTGTGGTTTCTTTTTACCCATTGCACGCCTTAAAAGATCTGCTTCCCCAAGAGAAAAGTTAGCAAGCCTTTGAGCAATCTGCATTATTTGTTCTTGATAGACAATGGTTCCATATGTATCTTTTAGAACAGGTTCAAGCTCAGGAATTAAATATCTAATTTCCTTCTTTCCATTTTTTCTTTCGATAAAATCATCAACCATCCCTGTATCAAGTGGACCAGGACGATAGAGAGCGATAAGAGCAGACAAATCCTCAAGGGTAGATGGCTTCATATCTTTTGCAACTTGTTTCATGCCAGAAGATGTTTCTAGCTGAAAGATTCCAGCCAAGTCTCCAGAAGAAATCATTTTAAATACTTTTTCATCATCTGTAGGGATCTGAGTAATATCTATTTCAACATTTCTAGTATGGGATATTATTTCAATGGCTCTATCTATCATTGTTAGATTTCTAAGACCTAAAAAGTCCATTTTCAATAGACCTAAATAAGCCAAATCATCCATGCTGTACTGAGTAATTACTGCGCCATCATTGTTTTTAGAAATTGGAACGATCTCTTCCAATGGTTTATCTGAAATTACAACTCCTGCAGCATGAACTCCAAATGACTTATTTATACCTTCTAGTTTTACAGCAAGATCTACAACTTCCTTGACCTCAGAATTGTCTTTATAAAGTTGCTTAAATTCTGAGTGATTTTCTTTCATCCACTCCAACTCACGCGGCTTTCCTCTTACTACAGGGATTAGTTTTGCAAGTTTTTCAGACTCACTATATGGATAATTTAAAACCCTTGCCATATCCTTTAAAACTGCCCTGGATGCAAGTTTGTTAAATGTAATTATTTGAGATACTCTATCTTTTCCATATTTATTTCTTACATATTCAAGAATTTCATCTCTACGTTCTATACAAAAATCAGTATCAATATCTGGTAGAGACTTTCTTTCTGGATTTAAGAATCTTTCAAAAAGTAGATTATATCTAAGAGGGTCAATATCTGTAATTCTAAGGGCATAGGCTACGATGGAACCTGCTGCTGATCCTCTCCCTGGACCTACTGCTATTTTGTGATCTTTAGCATATTTTATAAAATCCCAGACAATTAAAAAATAGTTTGCAAATCCTTGTTTAAAAATAACATCGAGTTCAATTCTTACTCTTTCATCAATCTGAGCAGTCATTTGTGAGTATCTTTCTTGTATACCCTTCCATACAAGCTCAGAGAGATAGCTTTCTTTTGTTTGTCTTTCTGGCAAAGGGAATTCAGGCAATCTTATGAAATTTTCAGAGAGTATTTTATATTCTCCAACTTTTTCAGTAATTTCAAGTGGTGTCCTTAAAACAGCTTTTTTTATCTCATCTTCAGGGATTTGATCCTGATACAATCTCATCATCTCAAGACCATTTTTCAAGAACTCATTTCCTGTAAAACGCATTCTAGGAAAATCTTTTACAGACTTATTCGTCTGCAGACAAAGCATTGCATCCTGTGCAATAGCATCTTCTCTATTTGTAAAATGGCTATCATTAGTAGCAACAAGACTAATGCCTAATTCACCAGCTAGTTTTATCATCTGAGTGTTTACAAATTTTTCCTCAGCAAAACCATGATCTTGAATTTCTAAATAAAAATCCTCACCATAAATACTCTTATAAAACTCAGCGACATCTCTGGCTCTGTCATAATTTTTACTAAGTAAATTATTCGGGACTTCTCCACCAAGACATGCGGTGAGAGCTATTAATCCTTTATTATGTTCTTGTAAAAATTCTTTGCTAATTCTAGGTTTATAGTAAAAACCATTTAAGCTGCTTTCAGAAGCAATTTTAGATAGATTTATATATCCTTCATCATTTTTAGCTAGTAAAATTAAATGATAAAGTGGATTTCGAACAGATTTATCTTTGTGATCACAATTTACTGTATAAACTTCACACCCAATAATGGGCTTAATACCCTCTGCCTTACAAGTTCTAAATAATTCTAAGCCACCATACATTACACCGTGATCTGTAACTGCTAAAGCCGGCATATTATGCAACTTTGCTTTTTGTACAAGATCTTTTATTCTACTGGCACCATCTAGGAGACTGTACTCAGTATGCAAATGCAATGGCACATGTTGTGGAATATCTTTAGTTGCTACATCCATAGAGGAATTTTAACATTATTAAAAGATAGAAGAATTTAATCTTGGTTAACTACAAATACAGGATCATGTTTAGCAATACTAAAATTAGGACACCTGTCTTTATATTGGGGTGGTAGGTGTTTTTTTATTGTTTCGGCTATTAATACACCTGCTCTTTGAACTGTTAAGGGCATATTCATATGGCGACCGGAATAATCTATTTCCCCATTAACTCTTAGAGAATATCCCTTATTATAAAATCTTGAAGTGTCTTTTTCTACAGTGACTTTTAGATCCCAACCACTTTTATTTAGCTCAGCATTAATTTTTTCTGCACTTTCTTCTAGCGTATGCCACAACAGCTCATCTTGCAATTGACTTTCATTCATTCGCATAGAACTATGATGAATTAAAGGTAGCCCAGAACAATCTCTTCCAATAATCATATTAATGGAATCGTATCTAATAAGTAATAATAAATCAATGGGTTAGTAACAAATTGTTTATTTCTTACCAATTCGAGCACTTAATCCCCAAACATTACCCGCTCCACAGGTAGCTGCTGTTAACTGTGCAAAAATCATTAAGATGTTTAAGAACTGAGATGGTGGGCTTGTAGCTATAAGAAAATAGTTTACATTCATAAAAATGCCGACAAATGCCGCTAGCATCATTGGAAAACCCAGAAGAAAAGCAATTCCAGCAAGTATTTCACCCCAAATAGTTAACTGAGCAAATAAATGCGCATTGGGCATTATATACTGCTTTAAAAATCCTACATAAAAAGAAAAATGACAGCCTTTAGCAAAACTATCTAAAGTAGCTGGAAAAGAAGCAATAAATTTATCATTAAAAAGTTTGCTGCTGCCAGCAGTAATCCAAATATAACTTAAGGACAAACGAAGAGCAAAAAGAGATATCTCATTTATTTTCATTAGTACATTTTACACGGACGGCGTATCTACGCAGGTAAAACGTTAATAAATTGCTTGCCTTTTTTAGTAGTAAACTTAATGGTACCGTTTTTAACAGCAAATATAGTATGGTCTTTTCCAATTCCTACATTTTCACCTGGATGAAAATGTGTGCCTCTTTGTCTAACTATAATATTTCCAGCTATTGCTTGTTGTCCACCAAATAACTTAACTCCAAGATACTGTGGATTGCTATCTCTTCCGTTTTTTGTTGAGCCTACGCCCTTTTTAGATGCCATAATCTTTCTCCTGTAATGGTTGGTTTTAAACCAACCCCTACTTTACCTTTGATACTTTCTTTGATTTTGTTTTTTTAACTTTTGGTTCAGAAACAACTTTTTTACTAAGTACTGTACGAGTACGTTTTATGCCTAATCCTTCTTTTGGAGCAGATTCAGCTTTAGCCATTACTTTTCCATCTAGTTCAATACTTTCAATAAAAAGTCTGGTGTAGTGCTGTCTATGACCTTGTTTCTTTCTAGTACCTTTTTTAGGTCTCATTTTGAAAACAATAACTTTTCCATCTTTTGAATTCTTTAGGATAAGACCATTAACAGTAGCTCCCTTAACAAAAGGACTACCAATCTTAGAATCCTGACCTGAAACTAGCATAACAATGCTATCAAGTGAAACTTTTTCACCCTCATTTTGTGGGAGTTTTTCTACATCTATAAAACGGCCGGCTTCCGCTTTGATTTGTTTACCGCCAGTTTTTATTATTGCGTACATAAGGATAAATATTTTAACATAAAACAACTTATAGAGAGAGGAGAATTATGAGGACATCTATACGCTATACGTTATCTTTTATTTACAGTGTTCTTTGTTTCTTTAAGGGATCTTTGTAATTCCTTTTTCTTAATTGTTTCTCTCTTGTCATACGTCTTTTTACTCTTACCAAGACCTATTTCCATCTTTGCCCAATTCCTTAAAAAGAAGATTTTTAAGGGTATTAAATTGTAGTTTTTCTCTTTAATTTTTTGGTCAAGCTTTAATATTTCTCTTTTATTTAATAAAAGCTTTCTTTTTCTAAGTGGTTCATGGTTATATCTATTCCCAAACTGATATGGGGAAATATTGCAGTTATATAGCCAGGCCTCTCCCTTTTCAATCCTTGCATAACTGTCTTTCAGCTGGGCTCTACCTGTTCTAATGGATTTAATTTCAGTACCACTTAAAACAAGCCCACAGACAATAGTATCCTCAATAAAGTAATCATAACGAGCTTTTCTATTTTGAATACTTTCAGATTTGTTTTCTTTAGATTTTTTGTCTTTAGCCACAATGAAGATTATAAAGCATATCTAGACATCTCACTGGGACACCTCTACTTACAAACTTCTGGTTGCTTGCTGCCTATTAAAGTTCCAACTTTTTCACCAGTAACTATTTGCTGAACAATGTCTTTTGCACCAAAATCAAAAACAACAATAGGGATTTTACTTTCCTGACATAGAGCAATAGCTGCTGCATCAATGGCTTTCAAATCTTTACTTAAAAATTCATTATATGTAAGATGTGCAAATATTTTAGCACCAGAGTTTTTCTTTGGATCACTATCGTAAACCCCATCAATACCGTGTTTTGCCATGAGTAAAATATCTGCATCAATTTCTGAAGCCCTAAGTGCTGCTGTAGTATCAGTAGTAAAAAATGGATTTCCAGTACCTGCTGCAAAAATAACTACTCTTCCTTTTTCAAGATGCCTTGTAGACCTTCTTCTTATGTATGGTTCAGCAATCGCTTGCATGCCAATAGCTGACTGGACTCTAGTGTTTACACCAATGGACTCAAGAACACCCTGTAAAATAAGGCTATTCATAACAGTGGCAAGCATTCCTACATAGTCTGCCGCTGCTCTATCCATGCCAAGAGCTGCACTAGACTGAACACCACGAAAAATATTTCCCCCACCCACGACAATGGCAATCTGAATGCCTAGCTGATGAATACTTTTAATTTCTTCTGCGATTTGATGTACGATTTTAGGATCAATACCTGAGGTTTGTCCCCCCATTAAAGCTTCACCTGAAAGTTTTAATAGAATTCTTCGATATACTGGTTTTTTCATATTTAAACTGCTGCTGGTTCTTTCTCTTCTAACTGAGATTTATCTTGTGTCTCTCCAACATTGTAACGTATGAACTGTGCAACTTTAATTTCAATGTTTAATTGTTTACCTTTTTCTAAAACCATTTTTTCTACAGTAAGTCCTGGATCTTTAATAAAAGGTTGTTCTAAAAGGCATCTTTGTGCAAGGAGCTTATCTAGTCTTCCATGAACAATTTTTTCTGCAATTTCTTTAGGCTTTTTAGCTAAGTCTTCTTTACCCATTTCAATTCTTTTTTCTTCTTCGATTATATTTGCAGGGATTTCTGATTTATCAATAAAATCTGGTTGAGGTTGTGATGCAGCTATATGCATTGCAATATTTTTTGAAAGTTCATCAAGATCAGATTTACTGGAGTCTGATGATGCTTGAAGTTTTACTAACACGCCAATTTTATTACCAACAGGATGGATATATGTACCAATCACACCTTTATCAGACTGAAACACATTAACTCTTCTAAGCTGAATATTTTCACCAATTGTAGAGATTCTTGACTTGATTAATTCAGAAAGTGGTGAGCCTTCTACTTTTACTTGAAGTAAATCTTCTAAAGATTTTGATTTGCTAGCAAGTGCAGCATCAAGAATTTTTTGAGAAAGATCAATGAAGAGCTCATTTTTTGCGACAAAGTCAGTTTGAGCACTTAATTCAATAATAACTCCAGATTTTTTATCATCAGAAATCTTACTGGCTACTATACCTTCCATAGCAACTTTATCTGCCTTTTTAGCAGCAGCAACAATGCCTTTTTGTCTTAAAATCTCAGATGCCTTTTCAATATCACCATTTGCATCAGTAAGTGCTTTTTTACACTCCATCATGCCAGCGCCGGTTTTTTGTCTTAAGTCAGCTACATCTTTTGCAGTGAATGTCATTTTTATTCCTCTTATCTACCTTATTATTCTTTTTACCGAAGATTAGACTTGATGAATCAAGTCTCTACAGGCAAATAATCTGCCTTTTTTCCCTTGTTTTATACAGGTTGAACTGTAACTTCTTGGACAAGCTTAATAGGTTGTCTAACAATGTTCTTAGCTAAACTGTTTTTTGAACTTAATTTATGAACATCAGGAACTTGACCTGCATGTCCTTCAATAATTGAATTAGCTATTGCTTTTAAAATCAGCTTAACTGATCTAATTGAATCATCATTTCCAGGGATTGGGAAATGAATTCCATCTGGATCACAGTTAGTATCCACAAGAGCCACAATCTTAATTCCAATCATTTGAGCTTCTTTGATTGCTATGTCTTCTTCTTGTTGGTCAATTACAAAAAGGATATCTGGCTTCCCTCTCATATTTTTAATACCACCAAGAGTTTTATCTAGCTTTTCTAGTTCTTTATTGAATACAGAAAGTTCTTTTTTATTAGTATGAACAACTGTACCGCTATCTTGCATTTCTTCTAATTCTTTTAATCTGTTCAATCTCTTTCTCATGGTGTCAAAGTTTGTTAAAAGTCCACCTAACCATCTTCTGTTTATGAAAAATGCCCCACATCTAATAGCTTCATCTTTCACTAAATCAGATATTTGCTTTTTAGTTCCAACAAAAACTATGTTTTTCTTTTGAGCTGCTGCTTCTTTTAAAAACATACAGGCTTGTTCAAGTAATTCTGAGGTTTTTTCTAGATTAATTATGCAGGTTCCGCCTTTATCAGAATAAATATATTGTTTCATTTTTGGATTCCACTTCTTCTTTTGGTGACCAAAATGAACGCCTGCTTCTAGTAATTCTTTAATTTCTACTGTTTCCATTTATATATGCTTTCCTTTTTCCTTTAAATTTAATCTCATTTATGTCTCTAAACTCATGCAAAAACATAGAGTCAGAAATTAATAGCTTAGGTATTTTAACATGCACTTTAAGGTAAAATCTGTATCGCAAGCATAGCTAATTAATTGAAATTTAAGAATTGATAATTGAGAATAAAATCTTGATTAATTGGTATTAATGGTATGGAGAGTAGTCATTGCCTACAGGCATAATAATAGGTCCAGCTAAATACCTGTTTTGAATTTCAGCAGGAAAATTTGCAAGGTCTTCTCTAAGCATTTCTACATTAAACATGCTTTGTCCTCTGGTAACAAAAACTCTTACTGTTGATCCTGGTGGTCCAGCAAGAAGCTGATAAACCCCATCAGAGTTTAATTTATCAGTTCTCACTCCATCAATTGCAAAAATTAAATCTTTAGATCTTATTCCGGCCCTACTAGCTGGAGAATTTGAATACACTTGTTCTATAAATGAAGGGAATCCGCTTTGGTGGATAAACCTCAATCCAATTACTCCAATTCCAGTTTTCGGAATTTCTTGTTTAACTTGTTCTTGGACATTACCTTTTAAAATTGTCGGAAATGTTTTTATCTCTTGTTTATCTAAAGCATTAGCTTTTAGCGAGCTTGCCAATAGACTGGCTGCTATAAGAAAAGATAGTAAGTAGGATCTATTACTCATGGTGTAATTAATACCTTAGTTCTTTTTAGTTAAGTGTTTATTAAGGAGCTGAGAAATTAAAAGTTTTCTAAATAAATGTTCTTAATACCCTTTTAATCACCCAATATCTATATCGGCTCTTTTTGTTTTGTCTGTATCTTTATAGCTTCAATTAAATCATTTGGAGAGATATATCCCTGTTCAAGTAGGATCTGCCCTACGGGCTTGTGCTCTTTACCTTGTTTGTCTAATACTTCTTGTTCTTTTAATGCAGAATTTAATTGGTCTTCTGTGAGCACCCCTAGACTTACTAAAATTTCACCCAATCTATATTTTTGTGGTTCCATAATGCCTTTTTTTATTCTCCGATTTAATTATATTATTATCTGGAAAAAATTTGTTAATTTAAACAGGGGAAACACTAGAACTATTCATGCTTCCTTCTAATCTTCCCGCCGAAGGCGAGGCTCGCCTATGGCGGCTAGTATTTAATTCTCTGGTCCTCTAGTTTCTAGTGCCATTAGGTATACCCAAAAACTTAACTTATGGCTGCTTAGTTTCCTACCTGACCAGGTTCGTAAAGCATTTGCCATACCTAACAGCAGCTTCATTATAACGCATGTATCAATTTGGCGAAAATACAATTACATCACTTAAGGAGTTTAAATCTTCACTTAAAAGTACTTCTATATATAAGTCTGATGATTTACTTTTCTTTTTGCTTGCTTTAATTACTCTACCTACAGGATAGCCAGGCGGATAAGTAGGTTTCAATCCGCCACTAGCAAGTCCAGATGCAATAACTTCATCTCCAACCATTACGTTGGTTCCTATTGGTATAAATTCCAGTAGTCCAATAGAGTTTGTTTTACCAGAAAGGATTCCAAGAACATTTTCTTTATCCAGCTTACAACCAATTCTATAACTGGGATCTGAAATTAATTCCACAATAGATGTATTTTTTCCAACTTCAACAATTTGCCCAATTATTCCTTTATTACTTAGAATGGAATCCCCAAGCATAATATTTTCATTTAATCCTTTATCTATGACTAGCTGCTTATGCCAATTGTCAGAGCTTCTTCCAATAACAGAAGCACTAATAGATTTATAATTTAAATGTTTTTTTAAATCAAGCAAATTTCTAAGTTTTTCTACTTCTTTATTTTGTTCTGATAGATGCTGATTATTTATTTTCAATGTGGAGATTACTTTTGATTGTCTTTTTGCAAGCTTTTCAGCTTTAATTAATTTTTCTGCCTGAGATTTACTCTGTGAAATTCCCACATATGCATTGTTTGTAAAAGACCCCAAATAAAGATAAATATTCTGACCAATTCCATTTAATGGTCTGGATAAAACCCAAAAAACAATAACCCAAACTATGATTTTTAGAATTGTTTTAGGTTCTAAGTTTGGAGTAAATGAAGCTTTTCTTTTTCGCATTTGCCTTAATCGAATTGTGCAGCAGCATCTAGGATTCTGCGCAGTGTTTTATCCACTAACACCTTACCAGTACCGATAACTACACATGATAAAGGATCTTCAGCGATATGAACAGGCACTTCAGTTTCATTTGCAATCAATTCATCAAGTCCAGTAAGTAGTGCTCCACCACCTGCAATTACTATTCCTCTGTCATAAATATCTGCAGCTAATTCAGGAGGAGTTCTTTCAAGAGTTCTTTTTACTGCCTCAACAATAGTGGCTAGTGGGTCTTGCATGGATTCTCTAACTTCAGGTCTTCCAATAACTACAGTTCTAGGTAAGCCATTTATAAGGTTCAATCCACGAACTTCTAATTTTTCCCCATCTTCACTATTTTTATATGCTGATCCGAGTCTAAATTTAATTTCTTCAGCTGTTCTTTCACCTACTGCAAGGTTATAAACTTTTTTCATGTATTGAATAATAGATTCATTCAATTCATCTCCAGCCACACGAATAGATTCACTAACAACAATTCCTGAAAGTGAAATAACTGCAACTTCAGTAGTTCCACCACCGATATCAACAATCATACTTCCAATCGGTTCTGCTACAGGAAGCCCAGCACCAATTGCTGCTGCCATCGGTTCTTCAATTAAATAAACAGGGCCTGCGCCTGCATTTTCTGCTGCTTCTCTTACAGCTCTTCTTTCAACTTCTGTAATTCCTGAGGGTATACCAATACAAACTCTAGGTTTTCCTAACGGTCTGCCGAAATGACTTCTACCATTTACTTTGTCGATAAAATATCTGAGCATCATTTCTGCATGTTTGAAATCTGCAATAACTCCATCACGAAGAGGTCTTGTAGCAATAATATGAGCTGGTGTACGGCCAATCATGGCTCTAGCTTCTTCACCTACTGCAAGAACTTCTTTTGATTCAATGTTTACAGCTACGACAGAAGGCTCTCTTAATACAATTCCACGCTCTGAAGTACAAACTAAAGTATTTGCAGTTCCTAAATCAATTCCTATATCTCTTGAAAAGCTTTTCCAAAACATATTACCTTTTCTTCCTTATTTCATTTATTAAGCTATAATCGTATTCTAGTGTAAATGAAATTTTTAAAGTGAGCAAATGACGTTAGAAGAAGCAATTATCAAAAATACAGATGGGAAATTCATTGTTACATGTGAACTTGCTCCACCAAAAGGTACAGACGCATCATTCTTATCTGAAATTTCTTTAAAGCTAAAAAATATAGTAACTGCCATTAATCTAACAGATGGTCAAGGTGGAAACATGAGAATGTGTCCACTTGCAGTAGCGACTATTATTTTAAAAAATGATGTTGATGTAATTTGGCAATTAACGTGTAGGGACAGAAACAGAATTGCTTTACAAGCAGATTGTTTAGGCGCTAGCCTTTTAGGAATTAGAAATGTCTTACCAATGAAAGGTGACGATCCTAAATCTGGTGATCATCCTGATGCAAAACCTGTATTCGATCTGGAGTCGATTGAATTAATTAAAGCAATTAATAATTTAAACAAAGGTTTAGATATGTCAGGCAAAGAACTAAAAGGAAAAACCAATTTATTTATAGGCTGTACAGCACACCCTGGAGTACCAGATTTAAAAAAACAAAGAGAAGTCATCGAAGAAAAATTTAAATGTGGTACATCTTTTATTCAAACTCAGATTTCATATGACATAGAAAGTATAAAAAAGTTTGCTGATTCATTAGGTGAATATTCTAAAAAAACAATAGTAGGAATTACACCGCTCAAGGGAATTAAGATGGCAAACTTTATGAATGAAAAAGTTTTTGGAGTTTCAGTACCTAAAAATATATTAGAAAGAATTGAAAAATATACTGATCCAGAAGATCAAAAAAAAGAAGGACTAACTATCTCTAAAGAAATAGTCTCGGAAATTAAAAAACTTAATCTAGGTGGTATTCATGTAATGGCTGTAGGACAAGAAGCTGCTTTGCCTGAGATAATTGGGATTTTGAATAGTTAGTTTGCCTGAGAATATGGCTTAAAGCAAGTTAAGAAGTTAAGATTAAGATGATTTGTTAGAGAGATTTAATCTTTGACTATTGCTTTCTCCTTTCAAAATTTGGCTTAATTGAAATGGGAAGTTATTTACTTATGAATCCAATCTCCTTACCTACATGTAACAAGCTTATTCCTAATTTAGCAACTTACGATAGACATGGAAGACTGAGAAACGTTAATCCTTCACCTGTCAATATTGAAGAACTAATAAAAACACAAAATATTAATCCCGAAATTGCACGAACAATAAGTTCTATCGGGCAAGTATCAGTATATGACAAACAATTGAAAGAATATGGAAGTGGAACCTGTTACTTAATAGCTAAGGGGAATAAAGGTTTAATTTTTCTTACAAATGATCATGTACTTCTACCAAATGTAAAAGAGAAGGAGCCTGGTGCATGGACGATTCATTTACCTATAATAAATAATGATGAACATGAAGTTAAATATAGAAGAGTTAGTGTCGAACAGGCAATTTATGACAAACAAGCAGGATTAGGATTTTTAGTAGTTTCTGGTTCTGAACTAGAAAAGACTAGAGATTTAAATTTAGAGCCTCTAACCTTTGCTAAAGATGGATTAAAAGTTGATGATCTATGTTTTTCTATTGGATACCCAGGTCCTGATTTAAACTTAACATTAACCAGTGGAATAGTTACAAGTCCACCAGTTACAAGTCAGTATGGTTACAGGGGAGAGAAGAGGGGGGAGATCACAACACAATCAGGTAAAAGTATTAGTGGCTTAGTTGCTGGAGCTTATCGAAATGCTTTAAGTGCTTCTATGGAGGGTTTCATTAGGGGACGTATAAGTATCTTTCCAAAAGCTGGGTTTCATGAGGAAAGAACAAACCCAGACGTCCTTGATGCTAGTTATGTATTAAGACTTAGCGCAAAACCAGGCAATTCTGGAGGACCTATTTTTGATAAAGATGGGAGAGTCGTGGCTACAACTGAACTTGGATGTGAGAACTTGTTAGGTCTTTCTTCAAGTCGTTCCTATAATTGGATGGATGCTGCTAAACGTGCTTTATTTAAAGCTCCCTTGGTTAGTACTAATGATATCTCAGGAGCTATTGGTAATGATACTGTTTTAAGTGCATTAGATAGATATGAAGTTAAATATAAGTTTGAATAAAAAATAATTAGGTTTTAATTTTTTTTATTTCTGCCCCATCTCCTCGCCAAAGGCGACCCACCTTTTCGTGGCAAACACAATGTTCAGCTAATATGGGTTTGAGAGTTAGAATACTATTTAAGCAAAGAACATTTGCCTACAATCGTCTAAAATTCGATTAGTTTTTTGTCTAATCCAAGCAATTCATCTATCTTTCTCATACAGTTTTAATCTCCCCAGGGGCTATCCCTGAGTACCCTGCCTAAAAGCAGTGTATAAAAACTATATGAGTCTTATCGAGGTAATTATGAAAAAAACAGGTTTATTTATTTTAATTTTAATACTAGCTACTAGCTTCCTTCCATCATTTGCTGAAGATGATCTGGATCAGGAATGCATAGATTTTTGTACAGCGAATGGTAACACTGATGGACATTATTTAGCTCAAGAACCTGGAGCAGCCTGCCAAGAAGGTTTTACTCAGGACGAAGAAAATCAGATTTGTTGTTGTAAGTAGTAATTAAAATATAACGTTATGCGATGTAGGGACTTGCCATGGCAAGTCCCTACAAGCCATGGCAAGTCCCTACGCTTTTGTTACAATAGTTTCCTGAAAGAGGAAATTATGGACATCCAAAAAATGATTAAAGATGCTCAGGTTATGCAAAAATCATTAATGCAAGCCCAGGCTGATCTTGAAAAAGTAGAAGTACAAGGTTCTTCAGGCGGCGGACTTATTGAAATAACAATGAACGGTCAAGGTGAATTGAAAGGCATTAAAATAAAAAAAGAAACCCTTGAAAATGATACTGAAACTGTGGAAGACTTGATAATGGCAGCGTTTAAAGATGCCCATACAAAAGCGGCTGAAGTATCAAAAGAAAAACTTTCAAAACTTACTGGTGGGAAAGATTTATTTCCTTTTTAATATAAATGAAATACACAAAACCACTTTTAAAATTAATTGAACAATTTCAAAGATTTCCTGGTGTAGGTCCAAAGTCTGCAGAGAGAATGGCTTTCCACTTAATAAATCAAGAAATGAGCCAATTAGAAGAATTCTCAAAAGCAATTATAGAAGCTAAAACTCAAATAAAAAAATGCTCTATTTGTCAGAACTTGAGTTCAAATGATCCCTGTGAAATATGTACGAATTATGAAAGAGATAAAACCACTATTTGTTTGGTTTCAGAATCCAAAGACCTAGCAGCAATTGATAGAGCTGATTTCAAAGGGCTTTATCATGTGCTTGGTGGGCTTATTTCACCTATCGATGGCATAGGTCCGGATAATTTAACGATTAAAGAATTAATAGGTAGATTAGGAAAAGATGATATAAAAGAAATAATTGTGGCACTGGATAGTAGTACTGAAGGTGAGGCCACTACTTTATATTTACATAGAATACTTTCACCCTTATGCAACAGAATTACCAGACTTGGATTTGGATTATCGGTAGGGGCAGAGTTAGAATATGCTGATGAGTTAACATTATCCAGGGCTTTAGAAAGTAGAACGTTAATCTCTTGATTGTCATTCCCAGCTTGACTGGGAATCCAGGACAAACATTCTTTCTGGATTCCCGCTTTCGCGGGAATGACACAATAATGTTATTATTATTGCTATATGAAAACAGTAAAACTTAAAAATATAATCTGGGGAAATGGAGAAACTCTTCCATTCATTGCTGGACCATGTGTAATTGAAAATAGAGATTTAGTTTTTAAAACCTGTGAAAAGTTAAAGAAAATAACTGAGAAGTTAAAACTTCCTTTCATTTTCAAATCTTCTTACGATAAAGCAAATAGAACATCTGTAAACAGCTTTCGTGGAAATGGCATGGAAGAAGGCTTAAAAATCCTCAGTGATTTAAAAAAAGAGTTTGATGTATTTGTTCTTTCTGATGTACATGAAATCTCAGAAGTAAAAGCAGCAGCAGAAGTTTTAGATGTCATTCAGATTCCTGCTTTTATGTGCAGACAAACAAATCTTATAATCGAAGCAGCAAAAACCGGGAAAGTAGTAAATATTAAAAAAGGTCAGTTCTTAGCACCTGATGATGTTTTAAATATTGTAAAAAAAGCATATAGTACAGGAAATGAAAATATATTGATTACTGAAAGAGGTACATCTTTTGGGTATCATAATTTAGTAGTAGATATGAGATCTTTTGACATTATTCATAAACTAGGAATACCTGTAGTTTTTGATTCTACACACTCTGTTCAGCTTCCTGGTGGAGCTGGGGATAAATCCAGTGGTCAAAGAGAGTTTGTACCTTCATTATTAAAAGCAGCAGTAGCAGCTGGATGTGACGGAATTTTTATGGAAACTCATCCTGATCCTGACAATGCACTAAGCGATGGTCCAAACATGGTTCCACTAGATCAGGTAGAAGATTTACTTAAAGAAGTTTTAAGAATAAAAGAAGCTTTGAGAAAAGCAAGTGTCTAATAATTCTGAAGTAATTATAAGCGTTAAAAATCTATCCAAGTCATTTGGTGATCATAAAGTATTAGACGATGTAAGTCTTGATATATATAAGAATGAATTGCTTTTAATCATAGGATTTTCTGGTACTGGAAAGTCTACTCTATTAAAACTTATCTCAGGACTAGATGAGTCTGACTCTGGAGAAATTGAAATTAAAACAACAAATTTAGGAATGGTTTTTCAAGGTGCAGCACTTTTTGATTCAATGAGCATTTTTGAAAATGTAGCTTTCCCTATTATAAATAGTGATAAAAAAATGCCAGAAGAAGAATTGAAAAAAAAGGTTCATGAAAAACTAACCTTAGTTGGGTTAAATGAGGTTGAAGATTTAAGACCTGATGAACTTTCAGGAGGAATGAAAAAAAGAGTTAGTTTTGCAAGAGCTATCATAAACAATCCTGATGTAATACTTTACGATGAACCTACTAGTGGTTTAGACCCTGTAGCTTCCAACATGATTATTGACTACATTATTAAATTACAAAAAGAATTAAATGCCTGCAGTATTCTTGTTACCCATGATTTAAACTCCATATCAAAAGTAGATGGGAGACTTGTTCTTCTTTATAATGGCAAAATTGTCTGGCAAGGAAAAACTAAAGAACTCTTCACATCTGAGGATCCATATGCAAAACAATTTAGAGCTGGGGAAGCAAAAGGACCGATGGATCTGATAAAAACTTAATTGCTACCAAGTATCTCCCGCCGCCACAGTTAGCCCAATCAACTCAACATTTGGATATTCTTTATGTATAGTTCTTTCTATCTCTTGCATAGTACTACCAGAAGTAAAAATATCATCAATGACAATCACTTTAAAATTGTTCTGGAAAGGCTTCACAACTTCAAAAGCATCTTTTATATTTTCAATTCTTTCCTCCAGATTTAACTTATTCATAAAATTTGTTTCTTTTTTCCTAGCAATATGAGAACTCGAAAATGAGTAATTCAACTTCTTAGCAAAGTGCTCAGAAATTAAAGTGGTCTGACAATAACCTCTTTCTTTAACTCTTTTTTTATGTGAAGGTATTTGAATCACTAAAAAGTCATTTGAGTTGTTTTTATTTATGCTCTTCCAAAAATCTATTAGCTTATTTGCAAATAAAGATGACAGTTCTTTCTTTCCATTCTTCAATGATATTATTGCTTGCCTAAGGTTGCCATCATAAAGACCCCAGCTATATATTTTTATACCATCTAGTTCTTTTATATATAAATCTTTTCTTACTTCGAGATTACCTTCACAAGAGTTACAAATCATCAAATCAGCACATCCACTTCTACAAACTGGACAAGAGTTCTCAAATAAAAGATTTATTAATTTCTTAAATATATTTTCCATATAACAACCTGAAGGAATGTATCAAAACATAAGAAAAATAAAAAGTATTTGTAAGGAATCTTTACTTTAATTTTCTTAGTTCAGAAAGTCTCTTTAAAACTTGCATTAAAGATTCTATTTCATCATTATAAACTTGTGTAATTTGCTGACCAGCCCTTAAAAGGTATTGGTTATCATAGTTTCTTAACTTATATCCTGTTTTAATAAAATCAATAACTATGTCTAAATTAAGTTGGTTTTTCTTAATTAAAGTAATTAAATTGGATAAATCAGAAGTTAGTTTAATCACCTCATCATCTGTGGTTTTGTAAACAAAATCATGTATCATCATGGGTTTCAATGGAGGATAAAGCATTATTTCTTCATCTTTTTCCTGATGTGCAAAAAGAAAGATTTCAAGCTCTTTCTTTAAAAGCTCATAAAGCTGAGGTTGTAATTCTTCTAGTTCTTGAGATGATAAACCCAATGCAGAAGGCTTATGGACACTATCTAAGCTTGAATTGTTGATTCTTCCAACTATTCCATAAGCAATATAGGAATTGTCATACGAACTAATGATTTTAACTGTACAACCTTGTGAAATGCTTGATTTTAAGTCTTTATTCATCAAGGCTTCTTTGTAGCATTCAGCCTTAATTAGTTCATTTGTGGAGAAAACCACTTCTGAAAATGGTTTTAATGTTTCTTTATCTTTAGTTATATTTGCCATGTTTCTTATTATACATTGGTTTTGGTAAGCCAGCCTGTTCTGTCATTCCCATGAAAATGGGAATCCAGACCTTACAACTAGTTCTGGATACCAGCTTTCGCGGGTATGACATTCTATCAAAAGAATTTGTTACATGCCTACGATCCCCATAACGACCCTATTGACGACCTTTATATTGTTTGTCATACTTCAATTTGTTAATTGGGTTGTCCAATTAAACCCTGATAAACAGTGGTTTTCCTAGGGAACTGAAATGCAGGAAGTTTTTTAAAAGAATTCCTTTCTTCTAAAAAGCCTTTTAGCAGAGGTTTCCAGGGCCCAAGGTATAAAATAGTAAATAAACAAGGAGAATACTCAATGAATAAATCTGAATTAGTTGATGCAGTTTCAAAAAAAACTGGCTTATCAAAAACAGACATCGATCGTTCAATTAAAGGACTCATCTACACAATTTCTGAATCACTTTCACGTGGTGAGAAAGTAACTTTTGTAGGTTTTGGTACATTTGAAAGAAGAAATAGAAAAGCACGTATGGGTGTAAATCCACAAAATCCACAACAAAAAATTAAAATCCCTGCAAAGAAAGCTCCAGCATTTTCAGCAGGATCAGAACTAAAAGAAGCAGTTGCTACAGGCAAACTTCCTAAGTTAAATCTTATGCCAGTTGCTAAAAAGGGTTCAACCTGGACAGCGCCTAAAGGAAAAGCAAAGAAAAAATCAGGAAAAAGAAAATAGGTAGAGACGCCCCCTTGGGATATCTGCATATATAAAGCGTCTTCAATGGAGAAGGCGCTTTTTTTATTGCTATAATTCAAGGGTGGGAGAGACGTTCAGGTGGGACGTCTAACAAAGAGGTTACATGGAAGAAAATTTGATTGCAATAGGTGCAGATCATGCAGGGTTTGAACTAAAAGAAAAAATAAAAAATATTTTAAAAGACTTAGGATATGAAGTTAAGGATTTTGGAACGGATTCTACTGATTCTGTTGATTATCCATTAATAGCAAAATCATTGGCGGTTTCAGTAGCAAATAAACATCCGCAAAAAGGCATTTTGGTTTGTGGTACTGGTGTTGGAATGTCTATAGCTGCAAATAAAATAAAAGGAATTATCGCTGCTAATTGTAACGATACAGAAACTGCAAAGCTTTCAAGACTACATAATAATTCAAACATTCTTACTGTTGGCGGAAGAATGATTGATGAAAAAAAGGCTAGAGAGATTGTAAAAATATGGTTAGAAACAGATTTTGAAGGTGGAAGACATCAAAGAAGAATTCAGGAAATTAGAGATTTAGAAAAGTAGGAGAGACACCCTGCGGGGCGGCTATACAAAGTGGAAAAAGATAAGCTTGCTTATGAAAGAAAAGATAAGAAAGTACTAATCACTGGTAGTACAGGATTCATCGGCTCTCACGTAAAATCTGCTCTTGAACTCAGCGGCTATGAAGTATTAGGTTTAGGCAGAGGAAATAAAGAAGATTTCAACTTAGATCTAAGTAGCAAAGATTTAAAAAATATAATAAAAGAAATTTCACCATCTCTTATTTTTCATTTTGCTAGTGGCTCAAACATTTCAAGAGCAAATGAAGAAAAAGAAAAAGAATATATTGACACCGTAACATCTACTGAAAATCTGCTTAATTCTTTGAAAGATTTATCCAGCAAACCAAAAATAATTTATCTTTCAAGCCAAGCTGTTTATGGAATACCAAAATCACTACCTGTAACGGAAGATCATGAAACATCTCCCAAAAGTATTTATGGTGAAAATAAATTAAAAGCTGAAAAGTTAATCATAGAAAGTGGTTTTAATTATTTAATATTCAGGGTTTCCAGCATTTATGGACCAAATCAGGATTACAAAAAATCCGGTGTGATTACAAAATTTATACATAGAATGAAGAATAATGAAGCTCCCATTGTTTTCAATAATCTTGAGACTTTTTCAGATTTCTTATATGTAAAAGACCTTGCAAGCGCTCTTGTTAAAGCAACTTCTCCTCAATATGATATTAGTGGGAGTTACAATTTAGCTTCTGGTAAACCGACAACAATGAAAGATCTCTTAGATGCTTTATATGAATATTTTCCTAATGCTCCTAAAGCGGTTTTAGAATCAAATGACGTATATTTAAGTAATGGCATATATTTGTCAGCAGATAAATTAAAACTAGACACAAACTGGTCTTGCAAATACAATCTAAAAGGTGGTCTAAGTGATATGTTACCCGCCGAAGGCGAGGCTCGCCAGGGGCGGCAGACCGTGAAATTATAAAGCTGAGGGTAAAGATGACAAACTTTATTAAAAGATTAATGGATATTTCCATGTCTTCCATGGCGATGTTAGTTTTTTCACCTTTTTTTATAGCAATTGCTATTGCACTAAAGATCGATTCTAAAGGACCAGTTTTTTATACACATCCCAGGGTAGGAAAAAGTGGAAAAATTTTTACTTGTTATAAATTTAGATCAATGTACGTAGGAGTGGATCCAAATAAATTAGTTAGTGATTCTAACGATGATAGAGTTACTTTGGTTGGAAAATTTATGAGAAGCAGTAGCTTAGATGAATTACCTCAGTTAATAAATGTTTTTCTTGGTGACATGTCAATTGTCGGACCAAGACCTGCCTTACCCAGCCAGGTTGAAAAATTCACAAAAGAAGAAAAAGACAAACTTTTAGTAAAACCAGGTCTTACAGGATGGACTCAAGTAAATGGAAGAAATTCTATTCCCTACAATAAAAGAATGGAGCTGGATTGTTGGTATGCAAATAACTGGAGCATATTTCTCGATATAAAAATTATTCTAAAAACCTTTATTGTTGTTCTAAGACGTGATGGTATTTATGATGCCAAGTAATCTCCCCATGATTATACTTTCATCACCAGGAGCAATTGCATTTCATATAGGGAGTTGGCCTGTCAGATGGTATGGGATTCTTATATCAGGGGCATTTTTTTTAAGTTACTTGATTATTGAAAAGCTAATTAAAGACAATGATTTAAACTTAGATGTTTTTAATGATTTAATCTTATATGTTCTAATTTCAAGCATTGTTTGTGCAAGATTATGGTTTGTTTTTTTAAGCTTTGATTATTTCAAGTTTCACACAGATGAAATACCAAAAATATGGCTAGGTGGACAATCCATTCATGGGGGAATACTTGGTGCCATATTAGCAGCTCTTTTGTTTTGTAAGATAAAAAAGATATCTTTTTATAAATATATGGATCTTCTTGCAGCAGTCTTTCCTCTAGGACAAGCAATAGGTAGATGGGGAAACTTCTTTAATAATGAAGCCTTTGGAAAGCCATTTTTTAATGGTTTTATTAAACTATATATTCCGAGTGAATCTAGACCAATGAACTTCTTAAACAATGAATATTTTCACCCAACATTTTTATATGAGTCATTCTTTGACTTTATAATTTTCGTTTTTCTATTTAAAAACTATAGTAATTGGAAAGAAAAACCTGGGAAGATTTTCTGGGTTTATTTACTCTCATATTCAATAATTAGATTTTTTCTTGAATTTTTAAGATCAGATAGTTTACATTTATTTGGATTGTATGCATCAGCACAAGTAATAAGTATTATTGTAATATTAATATCGTTAATGAATCTTATGGGGGCAATGTATGAAAAAAAGATCTAATAAAAAAGCAATTATGGGAGTCGATATTGGTGGAACAAAGATTGCATTTGCACTAGTCTCCAGCGGAAAATTAATGACACCAGTTTATAAGGCTAAAACTCCACATGGTTCTAAAATATTAAATGTAGTAGAAGAATATTACGAACAGTTTTCAAAAAAATATTTAATTGCAGGAATTGGGATTTCTACAGCTGGTATGGTGAGTGATGATGGAGCTATAGTAGGTTCTACTGGAAACATTCCTGGCTGGCAAGGAACGAAAGTAAAAGCTATCTTGCAGAAAAAATATCACCTTCCTGTAGTAGTAGAAAATGATGCTAATGCAGCAGCTTATGCTGAATACCAGATAGGACATGCAAAAGGTGCCAACCCACTTCTTATGATTACATTAGGGACTGGAGTAGGTGGTGGCATAGTAGTAAATGGAAGACTCGTTAGAGGAGCACATTACGCTGGCGGTGAAATTGGACATATTAAACTCAGCCATGATAAACAAAGACATTGTACTTGTTCCAGATACGACTGCTTTGAAGCATATGCTTCAGGTAATGGAATCTTAGCTTTAATAAAACATTATTTCCCTCATAAATATAAAAAAATGACTACAAGAGATCTTTTTAAACTTGCTAAATCAAAAACTAAGGATGGAATACTTGCTAAAAGAGCAATAGAAGACTGGCATTTTTATATAGCAGTAGGGATCTGTAATTTATTTCACGTATTTGACCCTGAGAAAATTGTATTATCAGGAGGTTTGTCCAGTGAAATTGATATTAAATATTTAACCAATGAAACTAGGAAATTATCTCTACCTGCTCTTTCAAAAGCAATTCACATAGAAAGTAGTGTTTTAGGAAATGATGCAGGATTTATAGGTGCTGCATTATTAGCTAGTCAAAGCTTATAGTAAATAGTAAATGGTTTTAAAAACAAAAGCAGTTTTATTTGATTTAGTAGGCACTCTTGTCTATGTAAAAGACTCAGTAGGCACAGTTTATTCTACAGTAGCATCTTCATTTGGATTTGACTTGGATTCATATAAATTAGATAATGCTTTTCACCTAATTTTCAAATCTAAAAGCTCACCCTCTGGAGGGAATGAAAAAGAAAAACTTTGGTGGAAAGATTTGGTTTTTGAAACATTTAAAACATCTGGATATGATCTGGGTGACAAATTTGATCTTGTGTTTGAGGAAATCTTTAAAGAGTTTACGAGAAAAAGTGCTTGGGGAATTTATAGCGATGTAATACCCACTTTTGAAAAATTAAAATCAATGTCAATAAAAATAGGTCTTATATCTAATTTTGATAACAGATTAGAAATAATTTTAAAAGAAATAGGTCTAGTAAAATATTTTGATAGCTTGGTTTATTCAGGAAAAATTGGTTTATCCAAACCAGATTTAGGGGTTTTTAATTATGCATTGAAAGAATTAAATATTATTGCCGAAGAAACCATTTATATAGGAGATGACATTAATGCAGATTATTATCCTGCTCAATCTCTTAATATAAATGCCTATTTAATAGATAGAAATAATGAAATAAATATTAATATGGTTAAAAAAATAACCTCTTTGGGCGAAATTATTGATTTTTTGGCAGTTTAACCTTTATGCCGTATAATTTTCCTATGCGAATTACAACTCATACAATTAAAGAATATAAGAAAAAAGGCAAAAAAGTTACTTGCTTAACAGCTTACGATTACAGCACAGCAAAAGTCTTAGATAACTCTGGCATTGATTTAATCTTAGTCGGCGATAGTTTAGCTCAAGTAGTTCTTGGTTATGAAAATACACTTTCTCTAACTATGGATGAAATGCTTCATCACGCCAGAGCAGTTATTCGTGGTGTAAAACGTTCTCTTGTAGTTGTAGATTTACCTTTCCTTACTTATCAAGTAGATTCCAAAGACGCTATTTATAATGCAGGCAAATGCCTTCAGGCTGGAGCACATGCAGTAAAGCTAGAAGGTGCATCAGAAGATATTTTAAAGACTATTGAGAAGATGGTTAAAATTGGCATTCCTGTAATGGGGCATATCGGTTTTACTCCACAGTCAGTAAATGCTCTAGGTGGAAATAGAGTTCAGGCAAAGACAGCAACTGCAGCAAAAGATATCTTAGCTCAAGCCAAAGCCCTAGAAAAAGCTGGATGTTTTTCAGTGGTTTTAGAACTTGTACCATCTGAAGTTGCAAAGTTAGTAACTGAAAATATTTCTATTCCTACGATTGGAATTGGAGCTGGAATAAATTGTGATGGGCAGATATTAGTTATAGATGATTTACTAGGAAAGTTTTCAGACTTTACACCATCATTTGTTAGAAAGTATGCAGACTTTGCAAAGAGTACAGAAACAGCAATTCAAAAATATATAAGTGATGTTCAAAATGGGAAATACCCTGATACAAATGAATCTTTTTTCCTTGCTGAATGTGAATCTGAGAAGTTAAAAAGCCCCAATTTGAATTAGCTTACAGTCCGAATTTTTTTGCTTGCCTTCCAATCCAAGTGTCCGGCTACACAAAAAATTGGTCTGTTCGCTTTTAATTCAAATTGGAAATGATAGCGTACTATGACTTATGAGATTATTTGCAATACGTCATTGCAATAAAAATGCGGTAAAATAATCACCTATGGCAGTATCACCACCACAAACAAAATATGAAGTAGTAATTGGTCTTGAAGTACATGCTCAGTTAAAAACTAAGACTAAGATTTTCTGTTCATGTCCAGTTGATTTTGGTTCTGAACCAAATACAAATGTTTGTCCAGTTTGTCTTGGAATGCCTGGAGTTTTACCTGTATTAAATAAACAAGTAGTTGCCTACGCTATTAAAATGGGACTAGCAATAGGGTGTGAAATTACGAAACATTGTAAGTTTGATAGAAAACAATATTTTTATCCAGACTTACCTAAAAATTATCAAATCTCCCAGTACGATCAACCTATTTGTAAAAATGGTTTTTTAATGGTGGAAGATAAAAAAATCCGTATTCAAAGAATACACATGGAAGAAGATGCTGGAAAGCTTGTCCATGCTGGTGCTGATAGATTACATGGTTCTGAATATAGCTTAGTAGACTATAACAGAACAGGCACACCACTTATTGAAATAGTAAGTGAGCCAGATATTAGATCGGCTGAAGAAGCCAGAGATTACGCCATGATTTTAAGAAGTATTCTTAGATACTTAGATGTATGTGATGGAAACCTTGAAGAAGGATCCATGAGATGTGATGTAAACATAAGCTTGAGACCAGAGGGGACTGAGACTTATGGAACAAGAACGGAAATTAAAAATGTAAATAGTTTTAGATCAGTTACAAGAGCAGTGGAATCTGAAATAGAAAGACAAACAGAGATTTTAAATAGTGGTGGCAGAATTATTCAGGAAACAAGATTGTTTGATGAAGCCACTGGAACTACTGTATCCATGAGAAGTAAAGAAGAAGCTCATGACTATCGTTATTTCCCTGAGCCAGATCTTGTTCCTCTTGAAATATCAAATAAGTGGATTGAAGAAATTAGAGAAACAATTCCTGAACTTCCGAATCAGAAAAAAATTAGATATCCTAAAGATTATGGATTAAGCTTAGATGACATCAAGGTTCTAACTGAAGATAGAAATATGGCTGAATACTATGAAGCTGTAGTTAGAATGGGTGCAATTCCTAAAAAAGCTGCGAACTGGCTTATCGGTCCTATCACTGCATATTTAAAAGAACATAAAACAGATATTATCGGTTGTTGCATGACACCTACACAATTAGCTGATTTGTTAGGTTTCATTGAAAAAGGTTTAGTAAACGATAATACAGCTAAGACTGAAATCATAGGTGAAATGCTCAGTAAAGGAACAGATGCAGAAGAAATAATTAAAGAAAAAGGATTAGCTCAAGTGTCTGATGAAGGTCCCATCAGACAAGCTGTAAAAGAAATCTTAGATGCAAATCCAGGACAAGTAAAAGAATTAAAAGAAGGAAAAGAAAAAGTAAAAGGATTTTTTGTCGGTCAAACCATGAAGAAAATGGGCGGCAAAGCAAATCCAGCTATTGTTAATAAGATTATTGATGAATTGATTAAATAATGCCTGAACAGGAAGGTTAGAGCACGTGCTCTAACCTTCACACGTCTCACTTAATAAGCTCAACCTTCTCTATACAAAACAAATTATCTTCGTAGTAATACCCCTACTTAACCGTTTAATAACTACAGTTTTGTAGCATAAAAATATATACAAAGAAGAATAAATTCCAAGGAGAAATTTTATGTTTATATTAGATGCTGGCATGCCCCCAATAAGTGGACAACAAAAAGCAACACCTGCTGCTGGAGTTAAAGCTCAAGGTGGAGAAAAAGCAGAGGCTACAAGCAAAACTGGAACAGCTCAAAAATCTGATACGGTAACTATACTTCCTTTAGATAAAAGCATTAGTGACTTAGAACTTATTGCTCAAAAAGAAACCGATCCTACACAAAAACAAGCTCTAAAATCAAAGGTTATTGAACTGAAAGCACAAAGGCTTGAATTACTAATAAAATCTGGAACTGTTACTACAAAAGATGTACAAGACTTTGTAAAAAATGATCCATTCTATGAGCCTATTAGAGGAGTCATTACACAAACCATTACAAAAGATAGTATAGAAAAGTATAAAAAATATACAGGTATAATTTTAAAGGCTTTGGAAAAAGCATATGAAAAAGAAGGTGTCTCTAAAATTCAAATAGAAACTAAGTTAAATGCTTTACGAGGAACTTATAAAGAAGGGGCTCAATATAGAGAGCATTTGTTAGAAGATAATTCTCAATTCTTAGCAGAATCACAAAGAATTGCTATATCTCCTAGATAATCAATCTAACCTTTACAACAATGACATTAATACCCTATCCCACGTAATATACAAGCATTAGCTACTCTCTCAAGCCCAATCGTATATGAAGCCTGACGAAGAGATGTCTTTCTAGCTCTAGATAAATCTCTTACATTTTCATATGCTGAGACTAGTATTCTTTCAAGCTTTGTATTAACTTCATCTACTCCCCAGTAAAACTGCTGAAGATTTTGAACCCATTCAAAGTATGAAACTATTACACCACCAGCATTAGCTAAAATACCTGGAACAACTACTCTTCTATTATTTATCAATATTTCATTTGCAGTAGATGTAACTGGACCATTTGCACCTTCTATTATTATTTTTGCATTGGTTTTATTAGCCACTTCATCATCGATGGTATTTTCTAATGCACATGGAATTAATATGTCACAGTCAAGAAAAATAAATTCCCTTGAACCGACAAATTCACAGCCAGGAAAACCTTTCAACGTATGATTTTTCATATTGTATTCATATGCAGCGAAAACATCTATTCCATTTGGATTATAGATTCCGCCATCACGATTAGAAACTCCTACGATTTTTCCACCTAACTCTTTAGAAATCAATTTGGCTGCATTAGAACCTACATTTCCAAATCCTTCTATTAAGATTTTTGTTTCTTTTAAATCCAGCTTAAGATCTTTTGCTACTTCTCTTAAGATGTACATTACACCTCTACCAGTAGCCTCTTCTCTTCCAGCTGAACCACCTATAGCAATTGGCTTTCCAGTAACCACACCAAGAGCATTAGTGGAATGTGATTTTGCATATTCATCATAAAACCATGCCATGATTTGAGCATTTGAATTTATATCTGGTGCAGGAATATCTGTATGAGGTCCTATATTTTCACCAAGATTATGAACATAAGCTCTAACTAATCTTTCAAGTTCATTTTTAGTTAAAGTATATGGGTCTATAGCAATGGCTCCTTTAGCTCCACCAAAAGGAATATTTACAACAGCAGACTTCCATGTCATAAGATTTGAAAGCATTCTTACTTCATCAAGATCTGAACTAGCATGAATTCTTACTCCACCTTTAAATGGTCCTCTGGCATTATTATGCTGAACTCTATAAGCTTTTACGGTAATAATTTCACCGTTATCTTTTCTAAGTGGAATCTCTAAACATATTTCTCTTCTATAAGAGTTTAAAACTTTTAAAACATTTTCATCAATGATGCTGATTTTTTGGGAGACCGCTTCTAAAAAACAGCTCTCTGCATCAAAACAAATCTTTCCTTCAACTTTTGGTATAGGTAAATCCATAATTGCCATAAAATTAACTCCTTTGTTAATTTATTTAGCACAAGACAAGCTTGTGCTTTTTTTGCTAACCCCTTTCACTTGACAGGATCTGCCGAATAAATCGGACAGATCCTTTACTTTGTGAATTAGAAAATTAATTTAGGTGCTACCCTACTTTCTTAGACGTCTTTAGATAAACTTTAATCCAATAAATATCTACCCAAATTCACTTCTATTATTTCATAAATACAGAACTGATTGTTAAATCATAGAGAATACTTGAAGTATCACACATTGTTATCATATATGCCTTATTTGCCTTCATAGTCCTATAGTCCTTGTTCTTAAAAAGTTAGAATAGTTCTCAAATGTTTTCCCAAGATATTGAAGATTCAAAAACAAAAGACTTTAAAATTTCAGTTTTATATGGAATTACTATATTAATCGGAATAGTACTAATTTTTAGACTTTTTTATCTTCAAGTTTTTAAATATAAGTCTTTTGCTGAAAGAGCCCAATATTCCACATCCAGAATTTCTATTTTATTTGCTCCAAGAGGAATTATTTATGACAGAAATGGAAAAGTTTTTGCTACAAGCAGACAATCAATTTCAATAATTGCTTATCCAAACAAATTGAAAAAGAAAGAAGATAAAGTAAAAGTTTATAAGACCCTTTCCAAGATACTAAAGAATAATTCAAGAAAAGTTAAACAAAGATTTTTCAATCTTCCCGAAGATGCTGCATTACCCGTAAGAATTGTAAGTGACATAAGTATTGAAGAGGCTATTCAAATAGTTGAAAAGCAACACCTTCTTCCAGGGATAAGCATTCAGGAAGAACCAATAAGATTTTATCCAAATGGGGCACTTGCTTCTCATGTACTGGGCTATACAGCACAAATAGATGAGCGTGAATTAAATAATAGACCAGAAAGAAAACTCGGAGATATCGTAGGAAAGTCTGGTGTTGAAAAACTTTTTGATGAAATCATCCGTGGTACTGATGGAAAAACAATAGTAGCAGTAGACAGATTTGGGAAACCTATTTATCCTGATTTTGATAAAGGCATTATTCATGTCGATCCAATACCTGGAAAAAATGTTTATTTAACATTAGATTTAGACTTACAAAAAGCAGCAGAAGATGCTATGAAAGATGCAAAAATCAATGGTGCAGTAGTAGCAGTAAATCCAAATAACGGAGAAGTTTTAGCATTAGCAAGTTACCCAAACTTTGATCCGAATATTTTTACAAAACCCCTACCAGGTGCACTCTGGTCAAGTCTTATAACTAAAAAAGCATTTATAAATAGAGCTCTTCTGGGTTATGTGCCAGGAAGCATCTGGAAACCCATTACATTAATTGCAGGGCTCTCTGCTATGGTAGTACAACCTAATGAAATATTTCATGTAAGCGGTGCTGTTTATCTAGGCAGTACAAGGTTTGGTGACTGGACATCTAAAGAAGATAATTTAAATCTAGTACAGGCACTTGCATGGTCTCGTGATACTGCATTTTATCAAATAGGAAAAAGACTTAAACCAGATCAAATTAGATGGTGGGGTAAAAAATTAGGTGGTGGAAAGAAAACTGGAATTGAGCTTCTGGCAGAAGAAAAAGGAATTATTCCCGATCCAAAGTGGAAAAAAGAACATATAAAAGAAGATTGGTATCCTGGGAATACTCTTCATTATTCAATCGGTCAAAGCTTTCTTTTAATTACACCCGTTCAGGCAGCAAGAATGTATAGTGCGATTGCTACTGGAAGTACAGTTCCAAAATTACATGTAGTAAGAAAAATAAATGATTACTTGAAACCTGTAGAGCCACCAGACACCTATAAGCTCGACCCAGCGCTTATGAGAGTAGTTAAAGCAGGTCTTGAAACATGTGTAGAAAGTGGGACTGGTGGAGCTAGCAAAATTGAATTAGCTATGGTTGCAGGAAAAACGGGTTCAGCAGAAGTACCAGGTTCACATAAAACACATGGTTGGTTTGCATCTTATGCACCAGCTGAAAATCCTGAAATAGCAGTAGTAGTTTTTGCTGAAAAAGCAGGGCATGGTGGCTCAGTAGCAGCACCGGTTGCTAAGAAAATTTATGAGCATTACTTTACACAAAAAATAAAACAGGCTGAGCCTTTACCATCACCTTCCCCTTCACCAAGTCCAGAAGAACTTAAAAACCCTACTATTGAAAATAAGACTAATCAAAAACAAGAAACTACAAAGCCACAAAATTCTGAAGCTATGAGCTCTGAGAGTCCTAAATCTCTTAATCCAAAAAAGAAGAAATTCTCACTTTTTAGGAAGAAAAAGAATTAGATTGACTTCTAAGATATACATTTTTGATATTTCTTATATTGTATAATAGTCACAATTATGATTTTAGTAACTGGTATTGAAGCTGTGAAAAGTGGCATTGCAATGTATGCCACGACTCCAGTAATAGTACCTACCAGAGATGAGTTATTTCCTTTTGGTTATCCTCAAATCCATAGATTATCATCTGGGGCTTTAGTTATTGCTGAAAATACAAAAGCAGCAAACGTTAGATTTACTGCATATGTTAGAGGTGGTTCAAGAAATGATGGGAGTTTGCCAGGTTTAGCTCACTATACAGAACATATGATTTCTGCTGGAGCAAAAGGTATAACCAAAGAAGAGGCAGTAAGTGCATGTAAAAGTTTAGGCGCTAATAGAAATGCCAAGACTAGTCGTGATACTAGTGAGTTCTATATAGAAACTACTCGTGAAGCATTTAATCCAGCTTTATCTCTACAATTGCATTTATTATATGAAAGAGATGTAAGAGTTGAAGCAATGGAATTAGAAAGATCAGTAATAGAAAATGAGCATGACAAACATTATGATTCTCTAGAACCAGCAGATATAGCTTTTTGGGAATTACTCAATGGGATATGGAAAGATCATCCCTACTCTAAATATGGAATAGGAAATAAAGATTCAATTCGTCAAATAGCAATTACAGATGTAGAAGATTTTCACTCATTATATTTTCCTCCTAATAATACAATTTTTACTCTTTCGGGAAACTTTACAGATTTAGGAACAAACATTCATCAGATAGAAGAGTTTTCTTCTTTATTCCAAACTAGAAATTTAAATCCACATCCTGTTCCAGAATTATCATTTACTCCTACCATTGGCTGTCTAGAGCAAAGAACAGATTTAGTTCATTTCACAATGGGATTCAAATCTGTTCCTTTAGCTTTAAACAATGACTGTTACAAGATCCATTTTTTATGCTCTTATTTAAGTAGAGAGCTTGAAAAAAGAATTAGACACCAAAATGGGCTCGTATATGGTATTGGTTCATATAATTATGATCTTTGGGGTGGTGGAGCAACTATAATTTCCTCCTCATTATCAAATGATAAGTTAAATAGGGCTTTAGAACTAATGAGTGAAATTATTCATGAAATGAAAAAAAATGGTATCCCCGAAAAAGACTTAAAAGAAGTTCAGAGGATTTATAAAAAGTCTCATTTAGCCAGGTCAGAAGATTTAAATACAATAAACTGGTATAACTCTAGAACACATATTCTAGATCCTAATTTCTCGGGAGACATGACTGAGAGATACATTAGATCATATTCAATAACTTCAGAAGATTTAAAAAGGCTAGCAAATGAAATTTTCACAAAAGAAAACTTTGCAGTATTTATAGTAGGAACTGATTCCTCAAAATCGCTTCATAAACTAGAAGAGTTTCGTGATAGTTTATAAAAAACTATTCTACGGATTTACACCATTAGCTTTTACTAGTTCTCTAATCTGTCCGAGAAGGGACTTGAACCCTTATGATTGCTCACACGCCCCTTAAACGTGCGCGTATACCAATTCCGCCACTCGGACATATTAGAACACTAGATAATCAGACTTCAGGAAATTAGAAAAATCTAATTCACAAGGATTAATTCTATCAATGTTTAAGACTTTCTAAAAGTGATCACAAAGCAGTAATAACGGGTTAATATATTAACTCTAGAATCAATGTCAAAAGATATACAAATATACGATACAACATTAAGAGATGGTGCCCAAATGGAAGGCATTTCACTCTCTGCTGATGACAAGATAAAAATTACAAAATTACTAGATGAATTAGGAGTAGATTTCATAGAAGGTGGATGGCCTGGTGCAAATCCAAAAGATGTAGAGTTTTTCAAAAAAGCAAATGAATTAAATTTAAAAAATGCAAAGTTAGTGGCTTTTGGAAGTACAAGAAGAGCAAATGCAAAGCCACAAAATGATGTTATCTTAAGTGCTCTGCTTCAAGCTAAAACAGAATACATAACAATTGTAGGCAAAACTTGGGACATGCACGTAGAAATTGCTCTCGGTGTTTCTAAAGAAGAAAACCTAAACATGATTAAAGACAGTATTGAGTTTTTAAAATCACAAGGTAAAAAAGTTTTCTTTGATTCAGAACATTTTTTTGATAGTTTTAAATCAAACCCTGAATATGCTTTAAGTGTAATTAAAACTGCCAGTGATGCTGGAGCTGATGGCGTAGTTCTCTGTGACACAAATGGTGGAACACTCCCTGAAGAAGTAAAAATAGCAGTAAGTAAAGCTAAAGAAACAATTGGAAATAAAACAATAATTGGTGTTCACTGTCATAATGACTGTGAATTAGCAGTAGCAAACTCTCTAATAGCCTACGAAGCTGGAGCAAGGCAAATACAAGGCACTATCAATGGTATAGGTGAGCGTTGTGGAAATGCAAATCTTGTTTCTATCATTGCTAATCTAGAACTTAAATATAAAAAAAATGTTTTGCCTGGTGAAAATATAAAAACATTAACTCCTATTTCCAGACAAATATCCAGTATCTTAAACTTAAACCCTAATGATCACCAGGCTTTTGTAGGCTTTTCTGCTTTTACACATAAAGGTGGATTACATGCTAGTGCAGTTCAAAAAGACAGCAGAACATATGAGCATATAAGTCCAGAAAGCATTGGAAATACAAACAGAATTATCGTAAGTGAGCAGTCAGGCATTTCAAATGTTCTTTCAGTTGCAAAAAAATATGATTTAGATTTAGGCTTAGATCCAAAAGAAACAGCAAAAGATCTTTTAAAGAAGATTAAAGAATTAGAGAACAAGGGTTACCAATTTGAAGGAGCAGATGCCAGCTTCACACTTTTACTTCTCGAGCTTTTAAATCAAAAGCCTAAGTTTTTCGAATTGATTGATTATAGAGTAACTACCAGCTCTAAACAGCTTGCAGAGGCTACAGTAAGAATTAAAGTTAAAGGTGAAGTTATTCATACAGCTAGCCTTGGAGTAGGTCCAGGAAATGCTTTGGACAATGCTCTTAGAAAAGCATTGAATCACTATTATCCAATTTTAAAAGAATTTAAACTTTTAGATTTCAAAGTAAGAATTGTAGACAGTCACGATGGTTCAGCAGCAAAAACAAGAGTTCACGTAGAAACCACTGATGGAGAAAACATTTGGGATACTATCGGTGTCAGTGGAAATATTATAGAAGCTACCTGGTCAGCAATTACAGATAGTCTTGAATATGGTTTATGGTTTAAGTCTAAACAAAAACCTCTTAGCGAATCCACAACAAAACCATCACATTCAGCACATATTGATATTACAAATTGACATATGAACCAAGAATTAAATAAAAAAATATTGTTCATTATTAGTTTTATTATTTTCTCTTTTTTTATTAGCACCAAAAATGTTTATGCAGCATCAATACTTAAGACTATTGATGTAGACGCTGAACCAGGATCAATATCTATAGATAAAGAAAAAAATAAAATATATATAGTAAAATCAGGTTTTGATGTGGAAAATGATAAATCCCTAGATGGGATCTTAGTTATTGATGGTAGCTCAAATACTGTTTTGTCACAACTAAACCCTTGTTTAATACGCTGTGGAATAGCTATAAATTCAAGTGCAGATAAAATCTATGGTTCCAGTTGTACAAGTGAAATAGACATAGTAAGTATAGAAAAAAATAGTTGTGAACCATTAGCAGGCATACTAACTTATGTCGCTACTGATAATAAAAACGTTGAATTTAATTCAAAAACCAACAAGATATACGCTACATCTAAAGATGCAATTGTTGTTTTAAATGGCTTTACAAATGAAAAAATAAAAACTATAGAAACTGCTTCTTTTAATACGCCCAATGATATTTCTATAAACGAGGAAACAAATAAAATATATGCATTAGATTCAAAAAATCTAACTGTGATTAATGGAGAAACTGATACATTAGAATCAACTATAAGCATTTTTCATATTGATGATTTTTCTTCTATAGCTATTAACAGTAAAACAAACAACATATATGCATCTGGCAGTTCCTCTTCATTAAAAGTAATAAATGGTTTTACAAATAAAGTTAGTCAAACAAAGATTAAACCTATAAATATTGGTTTTGCAACTGATATCGCAGTTAACTCTAATAGTAATGAAGTCTATTTGTTTGATAAAAATTTAAATCTTCTGATTATTGTGGATGGTGCTTCTAATAAAATTAAAGATTTAGTACATGTGGAACAAACGAATAGCTTTAATGCTTTCCCAGTATTTCAAAAAGATATTCACTTATCTTTAAATCCAAATTCAAATTTACTTTATATATCAAATCCATTTTATAATATGATTTCCGTAATAGATACTACATCAGAACCTGAAACTGAGCCTATTAATGAACTTATAAATGACTCCAAATCACTAGTTGAGAAGGCTAAAATTCTTAATAGTTTAAGTTCAGGTAACATAACAGACAAGATTTTAGAACAAGCTCAACTAATAGATGAGACTGTTACTAATATTGACCAAGTTAATTGCAAAAAATCCACCTCTAATTTACTCTCTTTAGAGAGGTCAATTCTTTTAAGCCTAGATGATTTAACTTGTAAATCAAATATTCAAAATGGAGTGATTCTAAATCCCAAACGAAACAAACCTGGATGCACATACACAAAGTATGAAAACTATTTTAGTCCAGTTTTCAAACGATTAATTAAATCTATAAATAAAAATACTAAAAAAGATTTAAATCAAAACAATATTCCTGATATTTGTGAATAAAGGGGGATCCTTTCAATTATCTATCACCTCATAATTACCACTTAGCTTCTTCTCAACATATCCTTTCAATTCAAGCATTGAAAGATTTCTAAGAAGCTCATTTGAATTAAGCTTTGTATCATTTACCAAAGCATCGAAGCTTTTTGATTCTTTATCCAACAATTTATAAATAGATTTCTGAGCTTCATTTAATCCCTCTAGAGATTTAGTCTTTTCTTTAAAATCAATCTGAACCTGAACTCCACAAGATTTTAAATCTGATATTTTTTCAAAAACATCATCTACAGACGTCAAAAGCTCTGCCACACCAGATTTTATAAGCATATTAGGACCATTAGATTCAGCCGAATCAATAGGTCCTGGCAATGCAAATAAAGGTTTATCTTGTTTTATAGCAAAGCGAGCTGTAATTAAAGAACCACTTTGAAGGTTTCCTTCAACTACTATTACAGCATCACTTAAAGCACTTATAATTCTATTTCTTTGAGGAAAATTCCATGGCATACCTTCAGCACCTAAAGGATATTCAGATATTATCAAACTATCATTTTTTATGATCTTATCAAAAAGTTTTTTATTTTCCTGAGGATAGATTCTATCTAGCCCCGTCCCAAGAACTGCAATGGTTTTACCAAGGATAATGGCTTCTTCATGAGCACAAGAATCAATCCCAGAAGCCAACCCGCTTATAATTGTTAATTTTTTTTCAGAAAACAACTCAGTTATTCTTTTAGTTATCTTAATACCATAATTTGTAGGGTTTCTTGTTCCTACTATAGCAACAGAAAGAGAGTTAAAAAGATCTAGATTTCCTCTATAGAAAAGCCCCAAGGGTGAATCATTCATTTCTTTTAGTTTTTTGGGGTAGTGTTTGTCAGAATATGCAATAAAACTTACAGCTTCATATTCGAGATCTTTTTTTACCTGCTCAAGGGAAGTTTTTTTAATTTCTTTTTTTATAAAGTCAATTTTTTCTTTATCAAAGAAGGAGAGTGAGGTTTCACTACCACTTTCAGCACCAGATAAGAGAAAGGACAAATCACCAGTCTTATCATAAATTTTCTTTACCAGAATTTTAAACCGTTGAAGGTCTAATGAGCTAGATAAAAGTAAAAAAATATCTTCTGTTATAAGGTTCATTACATAATTCTAATAAATCAGAATTTTGAAAATGTAACCCAGGGTTACAACAAATATAAAAGAAAGATTAATTTTTGAGAAAAGAGGACTTAAATCATCTTTGACTTTAAAAGTGTTATTGCTCTAGCATGCAGTTGACTAGCACGAGACTCTGAAAAGTCCATAATTTGAGCAATTTCTTTAAAAGTCAATCTCTTATAGTGATACAGGGCAATTACAGTTTTTTCTCTTTCAGGCAAACCATCAATTGCTTTAGCAAGAATATCTTTCAATTCACTTTCTTCCATATCTTCAAGGGCTGAAGTAGCTCCTGTAGAAATAGTATCAGCAATTGTCATAGTGTCGTCACCACTCTCTCTAGTTTCATCGAGTGAATAGACACCTAATTGTGCTTCTTGTTGTACTTGTCTAAGGTCTTCTAGTGATATTGAAAGTTCATTGGCAACTTCTCCATCAGAAGGTATTCTTCCTAGTTTATTCTCTAAATCAGCAATGGCTTTTGAAAGGGTTTTTACCTTTTTTCTTGCTCCTCGTGAAAGTATATCTGAAGCTCTTAGCTCATCATAAATAGCTCCTCTAATTCTTGAGACGGCATAAGATTCAAAACTTATGTTTCTAGCAGGATCAAATCTATCTACAGATTCTATTAAACCAATAATTCCATATCCAACTAAATCTTCTCTTTCATATCCTTTTATACTAGCTATAGGAAATCTATTAACAATCCAATTAACCAAATGAAGGTGTTTTCTTATTAGCTCATCTCTATTTAACTGAGTAGAGGCATTTTCGTTTTTACTATTTGATTTACTAAAACAAATAGTTTTCTTATTTCTCTCCTGTGCAGAGAATATAGCTTGTGCAGAATGTTCTTTTATCATTTTTGACATTGTTTCTTTTTTAGTCGTCATATTTTTTCCTGTTGGTTTTAAAAACTGCTTACAACGTTACTATGCGCATTTTCATGCGCTTCTCTAATCGGCTATTCAAATGAAGCTGAGACCCTTAGGGCTGAGACTAAGGTTTTCTTATACAAATCATAATTTAAAATGCATCTAAATAACTAAAATGAATACTTTTTAGCGAACTTTGACTTGTAGAATTTTGTTGAGGGGGGCTATCCACATTACAGATTTTATTTTTTTTATTTTCCGCATGGGAGTGTGCTGATCTTTTAATTAGATCTTCTCTCCTCTTTATTCTGTAGACTTTTTGATATTCGGCTTTAAGTTTCTCCTGAACTAGAACTTCTTCTCTTCTTCTTTCAACTTCACTTTTTGCTTGCATTTGAAAAATATCATTCATCGTTATAACAAAAAGTCCTAGAAGTGAAGCCAACATTGCAAATGTAAATGCTGTATTAAAATCGCTATTAAAAAACATCCAGTAGAAAAAGAAACAGGTCGTATTATATAAAAATAATAAAAGCTTTGTATCTTGCATAGTAAATGCGAAACATTTATTTTCTTCTTCTCTATCTACGAATTCTTCTCTCATATATTGAATTATAGGTATATTTTTCTATTTCTTGAATAACTCTAGTAATAGCCAGGCTTTATGGTAAAACAATGGAAAGATAAGGGAATGAAGAGAAAAGGATATCCCTAAATGTTAAAATAAGATAATGAAAGAAGGATATAAGAATGCATAAAATAGCAGTAATTTTAAGTGGATGTGGTGTGATGGATGGATCAGAGATCCATGAGTCAGTAATTGCTTTATTGGCCATTGAAAAAGAAGGCTTTGCATATGAATGCTTTGCTCCAGATAGAGAACAACCAAAGGTAGTTAATCACCTAAACAATAAACTTGAAAATGAAAAAAGAAATATGCTTGTTGAAGCAGCCAGAATTGCCAGAGGAAGAATAAGAGACGTAAAAGAATTAAATCCAAATGACTTTGAAGCAGTTATACTTCCTGGTGGCTTTGGTGCAGCCTGTAACTTAAGCACTTTTGCTAAAGATGGTAGTCATGCCTCTGTTTTAGAAGAAGTAGAAAAGGTTTTAAAAGAGTTTCACAAACAAAAAAAACCTATCGGTGCTATGTGCATTGCTCCGAATATCCTTGCTAAGGTTTTCGGAAATAATGATGTAGAGCTAACGATAGGAAATGATACTTCTACAGCCAGGAAATTAGAAGATATGGGAGCTAAACACATAGATAAAGCTGCTGATGATATAGTTTTGGATAATAAAAACCTTATAGTGACTACACCGGCTTACATGCTAGGAACGAGTCTTAAAGAGATAGAATCAGGAATTACTAAGTTAGTTAAAGCAATAACTCAGTTATCTAGATCTAAAGCTTTGATTCAGAATTTGAGTTAGCCACTCTTGAATTAATATCAAGAGCTGTACCTAAATCTAAAGCCTGCCTTCTAGCATGAAACCCAAGAGCAAGACCTCTTTCAAATGCCGATAAACCTTCTACTCCTATAGCATTATGAAAGTTTTCAGAAGCAAGAGGACTAGGACATTCAACTGAACCTAGATTTTGCCAAGTTAGTGGCTGCCCAGATACACCAAAGCCAATGGCATGAATATTATTCATGAGATTCCTCCTAAAACTGCAATTAATTTAATTAGTATATCACATTACTCAAGGAAAAGATTAAACAGATTTAATGTAAGTAAAAATACTTTATAGTAGTATATTTGAAAGTTAAATCAATTTAATTTAGCTGCCTATATCAAGAACAATTATTAAAGGATAAATATATGAAGTATGCACTGAAGGAATGGTCAACAACAATAGAAACCCTAGGTAAAGGACAAATCGTTGCTCTTTGGAGAAAAGGTGGATTAGAAGACCTTCCAAATATAAAAACCTCTTTTGAAAGCTTTAATGTAGAACAAAATCAATTTGTTTTATTCCCAACCTATTCACATCAAAGTGCAAATAAAATTAAAAAAGAATATTTATCTTCCTTTGATCAAAACGCTAAGCCTAATAAAGACAATCAAGTGAAAATTAAATATTGGGCAGAGGTTTTAGAAACCATTGAAATAAATACACTTGATGAGCTTTTAGCTATATCTAGTGAAATCATAAACAATGAAGAACATTTAAGATCATCATGGAATCTTTATCCAAATCATATCGGTAAAGTTCTTTTACTTAGAGTTCATGCCATTAGTGATCACATCTTAATTACTAATCAGCCAGAATACGCAGGATGTAAGTCTTGGATAGAATTAAAAATAGATGTACCAAAAGCAAATAGCAAGTCAATTTTATCTTTTAAAGACTATAGTAAGAAATCTAGATTACTTAAGTCAATTCTTGAAAATGCCAGACAAAAAGAAGCAATTTTAGTAGGTTAAAAAGGAGAAAATGATAATGAGTTTAGTCACTGCTATTCCTGTAGCTGCATTAGCAACATTTCGCCATCGACTTGAACAAGAAGGCAGAGCTAAACATGCTCGCACATACTCCTCAGAAACATTTTTAAGATCTAATACTGGAGTAGGGGGTAATTATGACAGGCTATTACATACTTTTCAAAGAGAATATGGTTTAGATCTAGAAGGCAAAGACTTAGAAGATGCATTAGCTTTATCTCACGATTGCGTGTGTGAATTAAATATTCTTCTAGATGAGAAACTAGGAAGACATGATTTTAACACTGAAAAATGCTCAGCTATAAAAGGCGGGATTATTAACCATTTAGCCGAATGGCAAACTGATGGTGATGGATACAATAAAGAAACAGGAATGGATTATGTTAGTGCTTTTAGAGAAGATTTTCAGGCTGTTATAGAAGAAATTGTTCAATTGCCCGATGAAGACTTTCAAAGACTTGTAACTTTAAAAGCAGGACAAAAGATTCAAAATCCCTTAGATCTCAATCAATATGCTAACCTCATTGGAAATGCTATTTCTGAGCTTGTCAGAAGTAAATTTGATGAAAGAAATCCTTTTATCCTTTAACTGATTAAGGCACTACTTTTATTATTGATATAGGATTTCCAGTACCACTAGCTAATAAATATGGCTTAGCTGCTTTAAGCTTTTTAGCATTTATAGGTTTTGTTTTTATTTCTACAGTTCCATTTGCTTTATTAACCAGAAGTCTATTTTCTTTAAAGACTGTTATTTCAGCTTTTGTAGAATTTCCATCTAAAAGTGAGCCTATACTAATAGCAGAGATTCCACCAGTTCCCAGAGCAAGATAAGCAACTCCATCTATAACCACTAAGTCTTCTATATTTGTCTTGATTTTTAAATTATCAACTACTGGAATAACTGTTCTATTAGTAAGGTCAATAAGAATTAATTTTCTAGATGTTGAAGCTACCACCAAGTCAGCAAGTGAACCATTTATATTAAATCTGCCGGCATAAGCTATCTTAGAAAGTTTTTGAGAACCCACTTCTATAGTTTCAACAGTTTGCTCAAGGTCTACAAGATTTGCTATAGAAATATTTGATAGTCCATCATAAGAAATGACAAATGGACCAGTCACGCCTGAAAGCTCATCAACCACTGATATAGATTCTGTGTCTCCAGGTAACTGAAAGTTAACGACTCTAGGTTCAATATCAGTAATAGGGAAAATAAGATCTACTCCTCTTCTACCCACTGCTACTACTGCTGCATCCTGATCATTAATTTTAGTAAGTATGACATCATTACCTATAGCAGAAAGGCTGGCTGTAGTATCAGCATCACCAGTATCTCCATCAATAAAAGAAAGCATATTTTCTTTAAGAGCTACAATTTTTAGATTCCCTGGAGAGAAAAACTCAAAAGCTTCTAAATCTGTAAGTCCGGTAATTCCATTTAATTTATTTAATGATTGGTTTAAATTCTTTGTAGTATCATTTTCAAAAGTTAACCCCTTAAGTCCATCACTCAACCCAAGTAATGCAATGGGCTGTATAGAAGAATCTGATGAAACAATAGCAGCAAGGCTAGACGGTTCTTCAGTTATAGTTGTTCTAAAATCTGTTTCAAGTGGATTTACTAATGCTCTTGATATAGCAGTTAAAAGATCTACACCAAATAAAGGTCTAAGTGTAAAAATACCTGTTTTATTAGAGCCATCTATAGAGCTAGTTAAGCCTATAGGCACATAAAAAGGAAATATAGAAGATGAAGGACTTAGTCTTACATCATCTAAAGAAAATGTAGTTGAATTAAGTTTATTTGCACTTGATATGCCAACACCACTAGAAAGCAATCCTGATAAAACACTTATATCAATAGGAATACTTGCAAAAGAAGGAGTTCCACTAACTTGAACAGGTATTGAAAGTCCAAGGATATCAGCAGAGTCAATAGTAAAATTAATAGCAGTATTTCCAGGCTTTACGCCATTAACTGTAAATTGTGTAGAAAGATTTCCAGTTACTGAAGATACTCCCACTCCACCTAAATTAGCAATTTCAGGGTTTACAATGGTAGCAGTTACCTGAGTAGAAGTAGGAATAGAAGAAATTTCACTGGAACCATCCTGAGATAATATCTTTAGTTTTACAGTGTCAGAATTATTTCCACTTTCATCACTAATTGAAATTCCATATCCAGATACAGATGCCAAGAAAGGTTTAGCAGCATCTGAAACATTAACATTTACTTTGGCGGGAATAAAAAATGCCCCTTCCACAGATGGCTCAATAGAAATCTCAAATTCCCCATTCACTGAGGTGTCTTTCCTGCTTATACTGATGGTTTCTCCGACTTGAAATAAAGAAGGACTTACAATAACTGAACTATTTGATGGAGTAGCTTTTAAGAGAGTCTGCTCATTATTAGTAGAGAAAACTTTAATGTCTTGTTTGAAATTATTTGAAGTAGAAAGATTTACCGTTTGAGGGTTGGTATGTAAGGCAGGGACTGTTGAAAATTTATCTAATTGGACAATAAAATTTCTAATATATGAACCTTTAATTAAACCTTCAGGACTCAATTTTAATTTTCTGCCTTCTACGCTGTTACTAGAAACGTTTTGTATGAATTCTGAACTCTTACTAGGCAATGTCCCAAATCCATTTGTATAACCACCTGTTAAATAAATGCCTGAATTAGTATATGTATCAATATCTGAGCTTAAAAAGAATCCACTAGTTTTAGTTTTTGGAGTAACTAAAATTGCAGTGGGGAGTATTCTTCCATTAAACGTATCAAGATTTGTTTTAGCTTCTGCTTTAAGTGAGCTGCCAGCATAGCTAACAAGATCAGGACTAATAACTTCTATGAGTGAAATAGGGGATGCTACAAGTGATGTAGAGTTTATTTGTTTAATATTTGAACCACCTATAAAAGCAATGTTTCCATTTGGTAAAAGAATAGATGAGTGTAAAAATCTAGATGTTTGTAAAGTTAAGTTTGCGCCACTTTTATTTTGAACAGGAGCAAATGACTCTGTAGAAGGGTCAAAAAACTGTAAGGTATTTTTAGTTACGCCTCTAACCACACCATCTTTTACCTGACTGAAGAAATCTGAACTTCCACCGCTAATAAGAACCAGTCCATTAGTAAGAAGAGTAGCACTATGTCCACCTGTTCCCATTTCATCAACCAATGAATCAACACTCTTTAGCTTAAGGGTTTTAGCAGTTATAAGTTCACAGGTTTGCGCAGCCATACCAAGTCCAAAAGCACCGGGTTCATCGTTAGTGAAACCACCTACAATTAAAATATTTCCATCCTGGAGATTAGTAGCCGTGTGTAAAATCCTAGGTGTGATTAAAGAAATACCAGAAGCAACAATAGAACGGGAAGAAGGATCAAAAACTTCAATACTGCTTATAGCACCGAGTGCAGTCATACTTATGCGACCTTGCCCACCAATAAATACGACCCTTCCATCTGGTAATAAGTTTGCTGTGTGAAAGATTCTTCCTTTTTTCAACTTAGCTTTTTTAGCATTCAACGTGGTGCTGACCGATTGATTGGTACCAACTTTTATTTCAAGTATCTCTATGGAGTCCTGGATAATACTTCCAGTAGAAAATCCACCAGCAATTAAAATCTGCTCAACTGGTCCAGAAATCATACCGATAGGAGATTCGCTAATTCCAATATATGTAGCAGTATGTGCACTCCTGGGTATTTTAAGTTTTGCATTAGCCAAACCATTACTGGTTTTTAGTCTCTCAGATTTTCCGCTTTCAGGATTAAATACTTCAAGAGTATCAACAGGAGTATCAACTAGTCCTTTACTTCCACCAATTAAAACTACCCTTCCATCTGATATTTTTGTAATAGTATTATTTGCTCTGGCTTCCTGAGCTTCAGGTAATAGTGCACTTTTTAATGTCCCCTGTGGAGATGGTCTAAAACTAATGGTTTTAGTAATCGTAGAATTGCCGGATTTTATTTCTATGGTCTTTTCTGAAGAAGAAAATGCGGGGGGGAAGATAACTAAAGATCTATTATTAGAATCTCTATAAGGTCTGGGCTGTCCACTAAGTCCACCAATAGTCACATCGATTCCAGAAGTAAGACTTAAATTAGAAACATCAATGGTTATAGGTTCACCACTGGAATTCGGTACTATAAAATCAGCAGAATAAACTTCTGAAATAGAAAAAAGTACACTGTATATAAAAAATAGAAATACAAAAAAGATTTTTTTACTCATATATAAGTTTTAACACTTTTTAAAGAGTAAAAAATCAAAAATAACAACTATACAATATTTAACTATTTTCTTTTAAATAGCCATCTTCTTTTACATTGTTTAACCAGGACGGTATACCACCACCCATTGTTTGAGCAACTATATATTTTAAGATAGAAAGTGGAGATGATTTACCACCATCCTGTTTAATTTGTTCTGCAATATTTGCATGTTGTTGCTTTATCTGATTTCCAAGCAAGCCAAATGGATCTCCAAATTGTCCAACTCTGCTATCTCTCATCTTCCCCACTTCCTCCACTATAGCTAATAGAAGTTGTGTTTTATCTCCGTTCCCTTTCATTGCTTCGCCAGCTTTACCAGCAATCATTGCATACATATTTGCAACATGGTTGTTATATCCATTTCCACCACTTTGTCCTAATTTGTTAGCAGACTTACTAAATTGGCTTGTTATATAGTCTGGAAGACTTTCCATAGAGTTCATAAAATTCTCCTAAT
>JAGVKQ010000015.1 GCA_020050435.1 Candidatus Caenarcanales bacterium | reverse complement strand
GTATCCTTTCTAGAGTTCCAGATGTAACTTTTACAATTGAAGGATTACCATTTGGATTGGCTACCATAGCTAAAAGATCTCGTTCTGCTTGGAATCTTTCAATTGAAAGTGCAGCCAACTTCGCTCTATAAACTTCCACCTGTCTCTCAGACAAATCAGCTTTTCCATCATTCTTTACAAAAGAATCTGATTTAACTTCATTATGATTTTTTGGCTTTTTATCTGCTTTCCTTGGCTTTGCCTGATCACTTACTTGAACAGTATTCCCTACTGAACCTGGACCTATACAATTATCAGCCATATTTTATTCAAACAACTTATTGTTTGCCCCCACTTAAAACCCACAATTCGTTTGTACAAAATTCAAATTAAAGATTGATTAAGTTAGAGATTAATTTATTTTAATGTCTTGATCAAAACTTTAAATACTCCTAGCAATTTTTCAAACTTATGATCATCAGCTTCTCTCAATGCTTCTAAGTATTTATCTCTAAAAGATGATTCTTCATAAGGCCATTTTATAAATGCTTTTTTCTGTTTATAATATATGAAATTTACAACCATTCTGCTCCATCTGCCATTTCCACCTTCAAATGGGTGAATCCAAACGAGTCTATGATGAAGCTTCGCTATTAATTCAATAAAATCATTTTTTTCTTTTTCCCAATATTTAAAATCACCCTCTAGCTTTCTAATTTCTTCATCTATCTTAAAAAAATCTACACCTATGTTTTTATTGCTCGTTCTTTTCTTTCCAGCCCATGACCAGACATTACAAAACATCTTCTTATGCAAGTCAAACAAATCTTCTCTGATTATTTCAAAGTTGTTTATTTTTGAAGGGTTAGATAAATAGAATTTTGTAGCTTCTGAAAGATTCAAGAACTCTGCTTCGTCCAATTCTTTTCTAGTAGTAATATATAAAGGAAGTAAACCAGAAGCATCATCTAAAGGAGTTTCTCCTGGCTTACTTTCATAGTCACCTATTCTTCCCATATGACAGATCTCCTCTTTTCAAGAAGTTCTTCTTTCACTTTTTCTATCTCTTCTTTTATCGTTTCATCATCAGGCTTCTGAAGTTCCATAGCAGAATTGCCGACAGATAAAGAAACAATTTCACGTGCTTTCTTTTCTGCCTGCTCCTCTACCATCTTTTCAATTTCCTTTTTCGGAACGAAACGAACCAAAAGCTCACAGCCAAGAGCCTCTGCATATTTTTTTAAAGTATCTATAGTAGGATTTTCTATCTGCCCTTTTTCCATTTTCACGATAGGCACATTGCTGCTAAAGCCGAGCTTCTTAGCCAGCTGCACCTGTGAAATACCAAGAGCTTTTCTAATAACCTTTATTTGCTCTTCTACAGGCAAAAACTGTACCAGCCAAACAGGAGAACTCTTCTGACTTTTGAATTTTTTAGAGACTTGTTTTATATATTTAAGCATTTCACTCTTAATCCTTAAGATTATCATACCTTATATATTATAATTATAAACATTAAATATATGTTAAAAACTATATAATAGTGAAGATAATATAGGTTGTAAGATATATAACAAATTAAAACGATTTCTAAACTGCTTAATTGTTTCTGCTTTTCTGAATGACTCTAATGTTCTAATCTATCTGTGCTCTTTGCAACTTATTCGAATAATCTATATAAATCGTTTTGTACTGAGTATAGGTATCGAGTGCTAAAACTCCACCTTCACGTGAACCATTTCCTGTATGCTTCCACCCGCCAAACGCTGATGCTCCGCCACATTCTGCACCTATCGTAGGTGCATTTATATAAACAATTCCTGACTCTAATCTATTTGATGCTTGCATAGCGAGGTTTACATCTTTTGTATAAATAGAAAGCGATAAACCATACTCTGTATTATTCGCTACGTTAATAGCTTCTTCAAAATCTTTTACCTCTATTACTGCTAAGACTGGTCCAAACACTTCCTGAGTAGCCAGTTCCATATTTGGTTTTATACCTGAGACTACAGTCGGTGCATAGAAAGTACCTTTATCATAATCTCCACCACTTAAAGCATTTCCACCGCAAACTACTTTCCCACCTTCTTTAATAGCACGCTCTACAAAGCCATGAATATTTTTTCTTTGAGATTCAGTAATCACTGGACCAACTTGATTTTTTTCATCTAAGCAATTTCCTACTGTAAGCTTTTTAGCAGCATTAGCAAGTCTTTCTATAAATGCATCGCTCCATGAAGATTTCTGAATAATTAATCTACTGCATGAAGTACATCTTTGACCAGCAGTACCAAATGATGCCCATAGAACGCCTTCTAAAAGTAAGTCTTGATTAGCATCTTCAAGAGCAACAATAGCATTTTTACCACCTAATTCAAGTGCACATTTTTTTAACATCTTTCCACAAATCTCATAAACTTTACTACCTACTTCTGTAGATCCAGTTATGCTAATAACTTTTATATCAGGATGTCTAACAATCTTATCTCCAAACTCTCCGCTACCAAAAAGCACACTGGCACAGCCTTTAGGTAAACCAGCTCTATATAAAATTTCTACCAATTTGTATGCTGACACAGGAGCATCTTTAGATGGTTTTATAATACAAACATTTCCAGTAATCAATGCTGGTGCTGCTTTCCAGCTAGGCACTGCAGCAGGAAAATTCCATGCTGGAATTAATCCACAAATACCAATGGGCTGACGAATAGTAATAATAGACTTATTAGCCAATTCGCTCTGTCCAGTCATTCCATAAATTCTTCTGCCTTCACCAGCAAAAAACATATAAGTGTCAATAACTTCTTGGATTTCACCACGTGCTTCTACAAGAGGTTTTCCTGTTTCTCTGGTTAATATCTGAGCCAGTGATTCTTTTTCAGCAATGGTTATTTCAGCTGCTTTATATAAAACTTCTGCACGTTTAGGAGCTGGTGTATTTTTCCAGACTTCAAATGCTTTTTTAGCTTCAGCTACTGCTTCATCTAAATCTTTATCAGTAGATTTAGGAAATTTCCCCAAACAATCATTTTTATCAGCAGGGTTATACTTCTCAAAGTATTCAGTAGATGATGAGTCTTTTAAAGTCCCACCAATATTATTTTTAAATGTAGTCATAGTCGCTGTAACCATAGCCCCTCCTTGAGTGTCATTCCCGCGAAAGCGGGAATCCAGAACTTGCGTCAAGCCTTTTTTATAATCCCTATAATTTTATCCGTGGCATCAAACAACAATTTCTTATCAATGTTTAAAGGTGGTATCAGTCTAATAACATTAGAATCTGCTCCTGCACTTAATACTAAAATATTTTCTTTAAAACATTCAGCAATAACTTTATCCGCTATATCTTTAGTACCTAAGTCCATGCCGATCATAAAACCAAATCCCCTAACTTTAGCTTTAGACTTTAATTCTGTACTCAAATGCTTCATAAGCTCTGTACCTGTTTTAGAAACATAGTCCAGAATATTATCTCTTTCCATTATTTCTAAGGTTTTAGATCCTACAGCACATGCCACTGGATTTCCACCAAATGTACTACCATGAGATCCAGGTGGCATAAGTGACATAAACTTTTTCTTAGAAGAAAATGCACCGATAGGTAAACCACTACCTAGCCCTTTAGCCATAGTAATTACATCTGGTACCACTCCATAATTATCAATACCAAACCATTTACCAGTTCTAGCTATTCCTGACTGAACTTCATCAGCAATAAGTAAGATACCGTACTGATCACAGATTTTTCTAAGTTCCATTAGATAATTAAATCTTGAGTTTAAAGCATTTGGAGGTGAAGGAATATAACCACCTTCTCCAGAAATCGGTTCAATAATAATAGCTGAGATGGATTCAGGAGGAAGGTTTAACTTAAACATTCTGGTTAAAAGATCCATACACTCTAAATTACAACTAGCAGGATCTTTAAATACAGGACAGGAATAACAATTCGGATAATCTACAAGATTTACTCCTGTAAGAAGTGGGTCATAATTTTTTCTATGAAGAACTTTAGATGAAGAAATAGCTGTACTTCCTAACGTTCTTCCATGAAATGCCCCTCTAAATGAAACTATATTTGGTCTGCCAGGATTAGCATAGCGACTAAGTTTTATAGCTCCATCTACAGCTTCAGCGCCGCTATTACAGAAAAAAGTGTTGTTTATGTCACCAGGCAAGATATTGGCTAACTTTTCTGCCAATTTTATATTTTCTGTGTGGTGAGTAACACAGCTAATATGCATGAGTTTATCTATCTGATCTTTAGCTGCTTTCGTAACCTCAGGATGACAATGTCCCAATTGAGTAACACCAATGCCACAGGTTAAATCAAGCAATTTAACTCCATCGGTCGTATAGATATATGGACCTTCACCGCGTTCTGCTACTACATGAAAAACCCTATACAAAGCATTTGCTAAATAGTTTTCATCCTTGGCCAATAGTTCTTTTAAATTCGATGTTTGATTTGTAGTCATTGTTTTTCCTTGTATAATACTATATCAAATGGATTCTTTCGGATTGGCAAATTATAGGCTTTGTCCAATTTATTTGGCAAAGCCGATCAATCGATAAAACTTGCCAAAAAGAAGTGCAAACTTGTTTTGCACTATGTATAATTAATAATATCAATAAGTAAGGAGTAATTTATGACATTCAGTAGTTTTCTTCAAAAATCAGTAGATAATTTCAAGTCAGAGAAAGCAGTTTACGACAGAGTAGTCACTTACTTTGAAAAGAATACAGCTGCAAGAAAATATGCTGAGGTTTGCGAAGAAAAAAACTGGGAAATAATTTATGACCATCTTACAGTTAGAACTTATGATGTAGATAAGTCAGCAAAAGAATTTGAAGCTATGGGTTTTAAGCTGGAAGAAAGAATTGATTATAAAAATGAAGGCTGGTATGCAAAAGTTTACCGTCATCCTGTATACGGAGCTATGTTCATAGATCAAAATTATGATGATGCACCAGAAGCAAAAAAAATAATTAAAGTCTGGGTAGACAAGTTTACTGACACAAACTTCCACCACATAGCATTTAGACTTCCCCTAGGAGCTGAAATAGAAGAGGCTGTAGAAGCACTAAAGAAAAAAGGTGTGGAGTTTCCAGGTTCTATTACAGGACAAAAAGGCTCAAAGTTAAGACAAATATTTTCAAAAGCAGAATTCGTAGATGGCGTACCTTATTCAGTTTTAGAGTTAGCAGAAAGAAATAAAGACCCTAAAACCGGTAAAGTGTATGAAGGTTTTATAAATGAGCAGGCTGACAGTTTAATGAAAGACAGCATTCTTAAATAGTTATAGTCGCATGGTTTGACAGGTTGAATTTTTTATTTCAAAAGTTTAGAATAAAAACATTCTAATTAGGAGATATTATCATTTTAGGAAGAGTAGCAACTTTATTACAAAAACTACCTGTAGGAGTAAGACCAGCTTCACCTGCAGCAGCACCAGCAGCAGTAAAACCCCCAGACAAAAAACCTCTTGAGGGAGTATCTATTCTTTACTTTGCAGATGACAACTGGTTTGATGCTGACGAGACAAAGAGATTTTTTGGCAGAGTTAATGGAGCTGAAATAGAAATTTCAAATACACCAGAAGATGTTTCAACTAAACTACCAGGAGATTTTGACATAGTAATCATAGAAAGTAATAATGCTAAAGCAATTGATCTTATCCTCAGAGTTAGAGAACAAACAGAAGCACCTATATTTTTATATAGAGAGGGAGATGCTCCCACAGGACAATCACCTGACAATGTTCACTACTTAAAAAAAGGACAAACAAGTGATGCTGCTTTGGTGAAAAAAATAGATGACCTTTTAAAAGCTACTGTTTGTGAAATCTAATAACCTTTATTCTTAACTATTAAGCCCTCTTAACCCTTGTTACAAAACTTGATTAAGATAATACCTATATGTAACAATACGTCACTAATACTAATTGGGTTAATTTTTTAAAGGATTTAATGACTTTAAGAACTTTAAGAACATATTTATATAGTGCAATACGAAATGGTTTTTCTAGTCGGTCAAGGCCAGATAATACTGACCAAAGTCGATTGCGAAGTTCTAGTGATTTTGGTCTAAGGCAATCAAGAAGAGAACATTTATTTAGTCTAGGTGCTGGAGCAGCTTTAGCTACAGCTGCAACGATTCCATTTTCAGCAAATCTAAGAGCTGAGGATAGTGCTTTTATAGCTCCACCATCGATGGTAAAAAATCCTTCTTCTGAAAAAGCTTTAAAAAGTTTTTTAGATGATGCTATGAATCCACTTAGGGAAGCACTTTTAAAGTTTGATGATGTGGGGTTGAAATCTGTAAGAGATAAATCTATTCATTTTAATCAAATCTCAGTAGCACTTAATACAGGTGGGAAAGTAGGAATAGATTCAAACAATGAAAGAAAAACATTATTAGAAGCAGGATTACAAATGAATGGTCTACCTCCATGGCTAATCCATGAGGTAATTTACTCTACTGGGAAATATGGAGAATATTTAAACACCCTTCCTCAGAATGAAATAACTAAATCCAAGAAGAGAGAATTATATGAAGTCTTAATAAAATATTTAGACACAAATAAAGTCCCAAGCGATATAGTCACTTTTGCAATAGCAAAGCTTTCAAGTGATGAAGATATAAAAACATTTCAGGATCAATTTGTCGCTCAAAATAGTATAGAAGTAAGATCTAGATTAATTGAGATTTTCACACATATACAAACAAAAACAGATCTCATGAGCTCTTCTCAACAATTCACAGCTGAATTAAAAAGAGATATCCATCAAAGAACAAGTGACATGGAACTGATTGCCTCTAGAACAAGTGGAAATGGAGGAGGAGGCGACGATAACAAGGACTCAGAAGTCGGGTTGTTATCATTAAAAGAAAGAGATTTTATAGCAAAAGGAATTAAAATATTATCTCTTTCTGATGAAACCGTAAACGATGCAATAGAAACAGCAAGAGAATATTTTCAGAAAATAAATCCAAATAGAGATGAAGATGCAGACTACTTAGTATTAGAAAACCTAGGAAATATTAAAGATATAAATAAGACTAAAGGTCTCTTAAAAGAAATTGCACAAAAAAATACAGAACTCTTTTTCAATGCTTATTTATGTGGAAATGACACTTCAAAGAACTCTCCACAGGCAGAAGCAGGAAGAGCTCTTACTAAACTCTTTAATGAGAATCCTAATGTGGGCAAAGAAATTCTCGCAAGTACATATAATTCCTTGAAAGGTAAGACTGATGAATCATCTGTAAAAGGCAGATCAAAAACTGTCCAAACAATTGCATGCTTAAATTCACTTCGTAATGATAAAGAGCTTAAAGAACTACTTAGAAGCATAGTTCAAGATGAAAGTGAAACAGCTGATATTAGGGCTGCAGCTATGATAGGGCTAGGCAGAGCAAAAGATGAAGAATCATTAGAGCCATTACTTAAAGTAGCTTCAAATACAGCTTTAGAAAGCAATTTAAGAGGAGAAGCATTATACAACATTGCATTAATAGATGCCCCTGATTATATTTCTTTAGATTTTGAAGAAAGCATAAATAAAGATCGCCCTTATGGACTTGAAACATTTTATTTTAATTATTCTGAGGACCCTGATACGAAAATAAGAGACTGGCACTTAGCAAAGAAGCTTCTAAACAAACAATTAAACCCAGATGAAACAATGGGAAACAAACTAGCAAACATAGCCAACAACCTAGACGACAAGTTTGGAGGAAGCACTGGGAAATTAAGAAAATTAGCTTCCGACCCAGGTAAATATTCCAAATATTTTGCACCGATAGAACAATATCTATCTGACTGCAAAGAATCAGAAAAATGCATAGATTTTAACTTAGCAGTTCCTGGAATATACGTCTTAAGTAAAGCTGGCAAAGGAAGCTCTACATTAGATGATATAAGCTCATGCCCTCATAGCTATGTAGAGAATTCTATTCCTGGAGAGGTTGTTTCAAATGCTACAGAGGCTGATGTTAATGCTAACTTCTTAAAATTAATATCTATTCAAGGACTTGGCTCTGCAATAGATTTAAAAAGTTTTCAAAAAGCCATAACACTACACACTCTTACACAAGATAGCGCTTCAATGTTTTATATTGAAGCATTAAAGTCAGAGTTACAATTAGCAAACAGATATGAAGAAGAGATTTCAGAAGCTAGTGGAGAAAGAAAAAAATCATTAATAGATGCATCCTCCTTTCACGGAGGAAGAATGGCACATTTTTTTGAAGATGATATCGTAAACAGAAAAGAAGCTGTTACAGACTGGTCAACAACAAACTTTAGAAGATCTTTAATTGCCATGACTGCTATAAAACATAATAAAGGGGAAAGCCTAGTTAATATTGCATTTAGAAGAGGTTGGGTAAAAAAAGATAATGAACATATGAGAACTATCGTTTATGCATTTTTATCAGAAGGGTTTAGATCAGAAGATATAGAAAAACTTGACATCTATGCTGAGGATAAAGAAGACTTGGCTGAAAAGAAAAAAGAGTTAAAAGAAGTTTTTGAACAATTTGAATCTGGTATTGCTTACTTTGGAGATACTTTTAAAAAGAAAAAGCATGATGCTAAAGGTATTCAAATAGGAATAATAGATGGTGGTTTGCCCACAGAAGTATCACAAACCAATTTAAGATATACAAAAGGTACAATAGGTCCTTCTCTCTATTCTGAAAAAAGTGGTCATACTGGTACTGTATATAAAACAATTGCTAATAGAATAACAAACTTTACAGCTTATATAGGTACATGGGATAGCGCTACTGAGCCACAAAATGATCTTTTAAGAAATGATAGATATGATCCAATGGTATTAGCAGCAGAAAACATGATACAAACAAATCTTACTGAGGAGACTGATATAAGATTTGTAAATGGTTCATTTGGAATAAAGAGCAAAGGATTAATGAGTAATAGATCTTATAGAGATTATGCAAATAGAAGAGCTGCATGTATGGATTTAGGAGCACGTTGTGCAGGAATAGAATGGCTCACTTCAGTAGGAAATGATTCAGGGAAAGATCCTACCACTAGCAGGAATGGAGAATTAGGAGAAGTCAGTGCCTTAGGATTATATTTAAAAGATAATGGAAGATTCCAATCCCCAGAAGGGTTGTTTAAAGTAGAAGCTTATGATCATAACTTAGGTCAAAAGATTCCTACATCTGGCAATACGGATCCTATAGGAGGCTCAAATTTATTATTAACAAAAGGATATGCATTTACCCAAATGGAGAGGAAAGTTAGGGGACTGAAGATTAAAACATTTGACGGAGCGACTTCTTTTGCCACTCCTAATCATTTAGTGAAAAGGATTGTAGAGAGCACTTAAGAACAATTTGTTGTTTTATAAAAAACGCTATAATTAATTCATGCCGAATTTTGAGCTAATTACAGACCAAGACATAGTAAAAAGTTTTTGCACTGATTCGTCTAATTATCCAGGACATGCTGAAGCACTTGTTCGTCCTAAAACTACTGCTGAAGTAGTAGAAATAGTTAAAGAAGCAAACTCTAAAAAGATCTCCGTAACCACTATCGGAAATAGAAGTAGTTTAACTGGCTCTGCTGCTGCTGAAGGTGGCTGGATTTTAGATACCAGCTTGATGAGTAAAATTATTGAAATAAATCATAAAGAAAAGTTTTGTATTTCCGAACCTGGACCCATGTTAGCTGATTTCAAAAAAACCATTTTTGAACAAGGTCTTTTTTATCCACCAGATCCTACTAGTGAAAAAGAATGTTTTTTTGGGGGCTCTATAGCTACGAACGCTTCAGGAGCTAGAACTTTTAAATACGGTTCTACTAGAAAATATGTAAGAGCTTTAGAAGTGGTTTTAGCCAGCGGTGAAGTTTTAAATATAAGAAGACCACAAATAGAAAAAAATACATTCGGTTACCTACCATTCCAAAACATGGTAGATATTTTCGTGGGTTCTGAAGGCACACTAGGAATCATCACTAAAACAGAAGTAGATTTAATAGAAAGACCGATCGCTTTTTTCGGTGGAATGGCATTTTTTAAAACATTTAGTGAGTGTTTAGATTTTGTAGTTGCCGTACGTAAAGACTTGCGGCCGCAAGTCTTTACCACCACCATATCACCACGTGCATGTGAATTATTCGATCACCATAGTATAAATATTATAAAATCAGATTCCCCATTTAAAATCCCTGAAAATGCTCAGGCTGCCATATTTTTTGAGCAGGAATATGATCCAAATAGCACGGATAACTTTGAAAAGAAACTAGATGCTTGGCTTAGTTTTTTAGAAAAAAATAAAGCTCTCGTAGATGAAACCATAATAGCCGAACAACCCAAGCAACAAGAAGAACTTAGAAGGCTCAGGCATAAAGTCCCCAGCACTCTTTTTGAAGAGGGTGGAGATTATGTTAAAAATGGTGGCGGGAAGATTTCTACGGACTGGTCAGTTCCTATAAATAGAATCCATGAAATTATAGATTACGCTCAAAAGCTAGCTACAGAAGCAAAGCTAGCAGAGCCTGTTATTTATGGTCATATAGGAAATGGGCATCCGCACTATAACTTCATAGCAAAAAGTGCTGAAGAGAAAAAACAAATATTAGATGTAGTTCATAAAACCTGTCAAAAAGTAATTTCCATGAATGGAACTATTGCTGCTGAGCATGGAATAGGAAAGATTAAAAAGTCTTTTGTAAAATACCAATACCCAGAAAGCATAATTAATGCAATGAAAGCCATGAAATATTCATTGGATCCTAACGGGATATTAGCTCCAGGAAATATCTTTTAACATCCTCTTAACTTTGTAAAATCATCTTAATCAAGTATCAAATTCCTAAGGCATTTTGTCTTATATACATTACAGGGGCAGAAAACCTTTTTAGGTTTTCTTGTAAAACATGTCAAGAATTAATCACGAGTCCAATTCGTTGGATTTTAATTATTTAGCTGGTAATAACTCTTTTCAGAGAAAGCATAATATTCATGAGCATATTCACGAGGGAGCGCATGAAGATTCTTTTCATCCAGACACACATCCAATGGAAGAAAAGGCAAGCCAAGAAGGCTCATTTTGTAGTTTTATAGATCCATGTTTTAAAAGCATAATTGAAATCTTCTCCCCTGTCTTAAATTTTATGACAGGGATAACTGAGATAAGTCCTGGCTCAACAAAAGAAGAAACGATAGATACTTTTAACAAGTTAATCATAGACATTGAAAGCAAAATAGGCAGCACAAAAATGTCTAAAGAAGCAAAAGAAACACTAGCTAGAGTCTATAAATCAGTCGGAGAAATGGAATCCAGAAAAGATCTGGACAATTTAGACTTAAATGAATTGATTTTACGTTGGAAAGAAACAAAAGATCATAAAGCACTTATTCACATGCATGAAAAAATCAAAAATGGAGAATGTGTAAAAATATCCAACGAGAAAATGAGAAAAGTATTTCTAGATGGCTTAGAAGCTTTTGCAGATTCCTTAGATGAAGCTTTAGGACACCCACCATCAGAAGAAAGAAATAAAGTCGTAGAAAAACTACAAGAAGGGGCAAGTGCAATAGTAAACAACGTAGATATTGTCAATAAAAGAGGTGGGGACGAGAACTTAACTCTAAAAGATAAAAAAGATATTGCAAGAAACTTTCAAACAGCAAAAGAAAAAACAGAAGAAGTTATTTCTGATCCTAATCTGTCGAAATATATAACAAATTCAAAAGAAAGGTTAACAGCCTGGAGCTATTTAGTAATAAGTTTTTTAGAGAAGTGGCTAGAAGAAATAAAAGAATCTGAAAAGCAAGAGAAGAAAGAAAGAGAAGAAAAGATTTGTGCGTATAGACTACAAAAGAAAAAAGAAGCTGACAATTTCCATGCAATAGCTAAATCCATGTTAAAAAAAGCAAATAACTATTTTTTCTTAAAAGAAGAGATGAGAAGAAAAATTTACAACTTATATCTTTTTTATGCTTACAACAAATCAAGTCGAAGATACAATTTAAAACATAAAATTTTAAGGCTTGATTTTTTTAACAAAAAGTTTTTAGAGTTTTTAGACAAAGAAGGATCATTACTATTTGCAAAAGATTTTGCTAATTTTCAGATACGCTCATCTAAACTTTTTGAAGGTTATATTGACTGCAGCAATCACGATCACAAATAACAAAATTAGGACACATTGAAGTATTTAGCCTGTGGATGATGAACAATAATAGCTGATGTACTTTGTTCGGGTTGAAGCTGATAGCTTTCAGATAATGAAACGCCTATACGATCTGGTTTCAGCAGCTCAAATATCATGTCCTGATCTTCGAGTTTTGGACATGCAGGATAACCAAAGCTATACCTGGCTCCGTGATAACCTTGACCAAGAAGTTTTCTCATTTCTTTCTGATCCTCATGATGAATATCAAGCTCAGTTCTGATTTTCTTATGTGACCACTCTGCAAGTGCTTCAGCAACTTCTACACCAAAACCATGAAAAAACAAATAGTCAGTGTATTTATTTTCTTCAAAAAGACCTTTTGCATAGTCACTGGCTTTTTGTCCCACAGTAACTACGTGAAAAGCCACAATATCTACTTCACCATCTTCTTTATTTTTAAAGAAATCAGATAAACAAAGCCTGTCCTTATCTTTTTGTCGAGGGAAAGGAAATCTTTTAATTTCATTTTTCTTTGATTCATCCAGAATTATCAGATCATTTCCTTCACTTCTACAGTAATAATAACCATAGACTACTTTTGGAACTAAAAGATTACTTTCTTTAGAGAATTTTTTCAGTTTTTCAAAAACTGGATAAGCTTTTTCTTGAAGCAACTTTTGATGATCTTCTTTTATAAGTTTCCCTTTTTTAAATTGCCATTGACCAACCATTAAAGCAACTTCATTTAGATACGGATAAACTTCATCAAGGGTTATATTATCCAAAACTTTAGATCCGTAAAAAGGAATAGTAGGAATTTTAGTAGCTGGGATCACTATTGGACTTCTAACAGGTGGAAGCTCTTGGCTTAAAACTGAAACTGTAGATTTCGTTACAATATTTCCAGCTCCAACTTCTCTATTGTTTTTTACAGGCTCTGGTCTTTGAACTTTAGCATCTGAGCCTTTACTCTTAAATATCTTCTCCATAAAGTTCAAGTCAGAAAATGCATCAGATCCATAAAACACTTCACCCTTATAAACATTCTGGCAATCTTGATCTACAAATCTTCTATTTAGTGCCGCACCACCTAGAATAACTGGAATAGTAAGACCTCTTTCTGTCATTATTTCTAAATTTTCTTTCATTATCTGCGTAGACTTTACTAAAAGTCCACTCATGCCAACGACATCAACATCTTCTTCCAAAGCAACTTTCAAGATATTTTCAATAGGTTGTTTTATACCAAGGTTAAAAACCTTATATCCATTGTTAGTAAGTATTATGTCAACAAGATTTTTTCCAATATCATGAACATCGCCCTTTACTGTAGCTAATACTATTTTCCCTCTGGAAGAAGTGTCTTTTTTCTCCATAAAAGGCTCTAAGAATGCGACCGAGGCTTTCATAGTTTCTGCAGATTGAAGAACAAATGGAAGCTGCATCTCACCAGATGCAAAAAGCTCTCCCACGACTTTCATACCATCAAGTAAAATATTGTTAATAATATCCAACGGCTTATATTTTTTTAAAGCTTCTTCAAGATCTTTATTAAGATTTGCTTTATTTCCATCTACGATACGATTTTTTAAAGTTTCTTCAATACTTAGTTTTTGGCTAGTATCTGTAGCCTTATGGCTGGAAATTTGCTGGATATTCTCAAATAAAGACATGAACTTAGTAAGAGGATCATAGCCTTCTTTTCTTCTGTCATAAATTAAATCCAAAGCAGTATCTCTTTGCTCTTGAGGGATCTTATATAGAGGAATGATTTTCTTAGCATTAACAATAGCCAGATCCAATCCATTAATAATAGACTCATGCAAAAATACAGAATTCAACACCTGTCTGGAATTAGGAGACAGACCAAAAGAAATATTACTTATCCCTAAAATTGTTTTAACTTCTGGGAATTCTTTTTTTATTAGCTTGATTCCTTCTATAGTTTCTATTCCTGCTTTTCTAAACTCTTCATCTCCACTACCAAGCGTAAAAGTTAAAGTATCAAATATTAAATCCTTTGAAGCAATACCAAATCTTCCAATAGCCAATTCATGAATTCTCTTTGCAATTTCTAATTTTTTAGCCGCTGTTTTTGCCATGCCATCTTCATCTATAGTAAGTGCCACTAAAGCAGCCCCAAACTCTTTTGCCATGGGACAGATCTTATTCATTCTTTCTTCGCCATCTTCAAGATTTATAGAGTTTATAATTGATTTACCAGAAATAAGTTCAAGAGATTTTTCTATTACAGGAACCTCAGTAGAATCAATCATTAAAGGAATATTTACCTGTGTATTTAACATATTTACATAGGTAGTCATATCTTTAACTTCATCTCTACTTACATAAGCAGTACAAACATCTAATATATGTGCACCTTCTGCCAACTGCTCTTTAGCCATATGAACCATGGATTCATAGTCATCTTTAGCTAAAAGATCTCTAAACAATCTGCTTCCATTTGCATTTGTTTTTTCTCCAACAATAATGGGAGGAGAATCAATGGATAAAGGAACACTGGAATATAAACTACTTACAGAGTTTAGATAATTTGGTTTTCTTATTTTTGGAGATTTATTTCCAACAACATCGACTAATGCTTTTATATGTTCAGGAGTAGTACCACAACATCCGCCAACTACACTTACACCAAGATCAGTGACAAAATGGTTAAGCATCTTTGAGAAATCATCAGGCGTTAAGTGATAATGACTTTTACCACCTACATTTTCTGGTATACCTGCATTAGGAATGCAAGATACAGGAAATCTGCTTACCTGGCAAAGATGCCTTATATGCTCAGACATCTCTTTAGGTCCAGTAGCACAATTCATTCCTATAACATCAATTTCATATGGCTCAATAGAGCAAAAAGCGCTGGCTATATCAGAGCCCACTAGCATAGTTCCAGTCGCTTCAATAGTTATTTGTACAATAACAGGAATTCTTTTCTTCTTTTCCTGCATTACTTTAAATATTGCTGAAAGTGCAGCTTTAATTTGGAGGACATCCTGACAAGTTTCAACAATAAAAAGATCAACTCCACCATCCAATAAACCTAAAGCTTGAGTATAAAAAGAACTTTTCATGTCTTGATATTTAATATGTCCTAAGGTAGGAAGCTTAGTCCCAGGTCCAATGGAACCTGCAACAAATCTAGGCTTTGAGCTTTTAAAATCAAGAACAACTTCTTTTGCAAGCTTTGCAGCATTGAAATTTAATTCATAAGCTTTATCAGCTATATCATACTCAGCTAAAACAATACTGCTAGATCCAAAAGTATTAGTTTCAATAACATCACAACCACCTGTTAAAAAAGATGAGTGGATTTCCTTAATAATGCCAGGCTTTGTGTTTACAAGAATTTCATTACAACCATCTAAACCTATAAAATCATCAAGAGATAAGTTATAAGTTTGAATTGATGTGCCCATAGCACCATCAAAGACAATAATCTTTTCTTTAAGTAAATCTAGAAAGTTTTTAGACATTTTTTATATAACCACAATGCATTTTAACAATAATTCGAGAATTAAGAAGAGAGTCCATCAATTCCAGCCAAGTGATCTCTTCACAGCTTCTTTCCATTTAGCATATTCCTGCTCTCTATTTTTCTTTGGTAGGAAGAGTTCATCAGGATGCCAATTCTTTCTTATATCTTCTTCATCTTTCCAGAATCCATCTTTACCCAAACCAGCCAAATAAGCTACACCAAGAGCCGTGGCTTCAGATTCTTTAGATCTAGTAATAGGAACATTCAATAAGTCTGCCTGAAACTGAAGTAAAAAATTGTTTTTTGATGCTCCACCGTCAGCTTTTAAAAAACAGTCTTTAGGTAGATTATTTTTAACTGGGGTGATTAAATCAGCTATCTGATATGCCATGGATTCTACTGCTGCCCGAATAAAATGAGCTTTTGTAGTACCTCTAGTAATTCCTAAAATCGTGCCTCTGGCATCTTGATCCCAGTTAGGAGCTCCAAGTCCCACAAGAGCTGGCACCATATAAACACCTTCATTACTATCTAAACTTATAGCAATTTTTTCAACTTCAGAAGAGTCTTTAATAATCCCCAGTCCATCACGAAGCCACTGGATGATGGCACCGGAGATAAAAGTAGCACCCTCATAGGCATACACCGTTTTATCCTTCAATCCCCAAGCCACAGTCGTTAAGAAATTATCATCTAACTTAAACTCACTTCCTATATTAATAAGAAGGAATCCACCAGTTCCATAAGTAACCTTCATGTCTCCTTCTTTAAAGCAGCATTGCCCAAAAAGAGCTGCCTGCTGATCACCAAGAACAGCCTTTATGGGTATTTCTGCACCAAGGACTTCTGAGGAGGTATGACCAAAATCTCCATTAGATGGAATGACTTTAGGTAACATCCATTCTTCTATTTCAAAGATTTTAAGCAAGTCCTCATCATACTTTAATTCTTTTATATTGAAGAGCATTGTCCTGGATGCATTAGATGGATCAGTAAAAAAAGATTTCCCACCAGTAAGATTCCATATTAACCAGGCATCAATAGTTCCAAATCTAAGTCTCTTAGTTTTAATTAACTCTTTAGCCTCTGGAATATTATCAATTATCCATTTCATCTTAGAAGCACTAAAATATGCATCAATTTCCAATCCTGTTTTTTCTTTTATAAGCTTTCTGTATTTAGGTTTCAGTTCATTACAATATTCAGATGTTCTTCTACACTGCCAAACAATAGCATTACAAATGGGTTTCCCATTATTAGCATCAAAAGCAATTGTAGTTTCCCTTTGATTAGTAATTCCTATGCCATATATTTCATTTAAAGTAATTTTTGATTTTTTAATAACATCTTTTATAGTTTCTAATTGTGTTTCCCATATCTCAATGGGATCATGCTCAACCCAGGATGGATTTGGAAAGATTTGTTTAAATTCTTTTTGTGATTTAGAAATAATTATTGATTTTTGATCAACTAAAAGTGACCTGGAGCTTGTAGTCCCTTGGTCTAAAGTTAAAATATAACTATTCATAATTTGAAAATTTCCTAGTGGGGTTTAAATACTATAAAGCATTTTTATTTGACATAAATTTGAAAATTACAGGCAAATTCAGAGTATAGCGTATTAATGCATAGCAAGCTTTATATACAAGAGATAGACTTTTCCATTGAAATAAATGATAATACTTTTTCAGCCAAATCATCTTAACAAACATTGAAGGAAAATTTATGAACTCAACCAATGCCTGCGGAAACAAAAGAAATATCTTAAAGTCTTTTATAAGTTTGTTTTTTATACTTTTATTAAATCTTCCTTCATTAACGATGATTGATATAAACATTACCAATTTATTTAGTTTACCCGGACTAAGCTTCTATGTTAAAAAAGAAATATCTACTCACTCAGCAATTGCTTCTCCTAATTTAAATATCACAGCAAGAAATGGTGTACCAGCAGAAAGCTCAGTTTCTACTTATACAACAACAGCAGGAGCAAGAATAAGATACAGAATTAAAGTTCAAGATCTAGGAAGTCAAAATGCTTCAAATATTTTTTTAACATTTCCATTCCCCTCCACTCAATGGACATGGAGTGGCTTTCCAATAAGAACGACCAGTCCATTTATTTCTTTCATGGTTTTTTCAGATAGAATTGTAGTTGGTCCATTTAATCGTGCCCCAGGAGGACCTGGGATAGATTTTGATTTTAATTTCAACATTCCGAACAACTATCCATGTAGCAATTCAAACACTCACCCTATAACAGTACTTGCTACTTTTAATGGTGGAGATACTAGTACTGCTTCGATAATGACTATAATTCCTTGCAATTGTGGATCTGGACAAATATCTTGTAACAATCAATGCATAACAGGAAACTGTTGCAGTAATGCTGAATGTCCACAGGGTAATGTTTGCTCATTCAATTCTTGTATCCCTATCGTCACTCAATGTAATGATGGCATCGATAACGATGGAGATGGAGCAATTGATTTAACTGATTTTGGTTGTTCTTCTAATTCATTTGATACTAGTGAAAGTAATCCATCTGCTCAATGCCAAGACATGATAGATAATGATAACGATGGAGTAACAGATCTTAATGATTTAGGCTGTTCATCAAATCAGGACAACTCTGAAAGTGGAGCAACCTGTGCTAATGGTCAAGTTGCTTGTGGTGGGATGTGTACAGTCGGAAATTGTTGTTCTAATTCTCAGTGCCCTCAAGGTCAAACCTGTTCAAACAATTCTTGTATGCAAACTGTTACTCAATGTAATGATGGCATTGATAACGATGGAGATGGAGCAATTGATTTAACTGATTTTGGATGCTCTTCTAATTCACTTGATAATAGTGAAAGTTTCCCTACAGCACAATGCCAAGACATGATAGATAATGATTTTGATGGAGTAACTGATCTCAACGATTTAGGTTGTTCGTCAAATCAGGACAACTCTGAAAGTGGTGCAACATGTGCCAGCGGTCAAGTGGCTTGTGGTGGAATGTGTACAGTTGGAAATTGTTGTTTTAATTCTCAGTGCCCTCAAGGTCAAACTTGTTCAAATAATTCTTGTACAACACCAAATCCGGGTCCAGTTTCAATTTCACCTATTTCTCCAACCTCAGCTACAGTAAAACCTAATTCTCTTAGAAACTTTCTAGTTAATGTAATGAATCTTGGTACAGTTCCTATTACAAATATAGTAGTCAGCGTACCTAAACCAGATCCATCATGGGTATTTGTCCCACCAGCAAGATTTGACAATGCAGTAATCTGCAATGAAAACGTACAAATGACAGATATAATTTGCACTCCATTTAATAGGAATAATGATTTGTTTGGCTTAAATTTAAACTTTAGATTTTATATCCCAAACACCTTTGCCTGTAACAGTGGAATGTCATACACTTCTAATATTACAGCTACATCCACTCAAATTCCTTTAATTACAGGACCTATATACAGTACTAATGTAGTCTGTTGCTTAAATAACACTGACTGCACAAGCGGTCAAGTATGCACAAACAATGCTTGTACCTGCCCACAAGGTCAAACGCTTTGTAATGGTTCTTGTATAACTGGCTGCTGTACTAGCGCACAGTGTACTTCAGGTCAAGTCTGTGACACAAACACTCACTCTTGTGGGTGCACTTCTGGTCAAATACTTTGCAATGGTTCTTGTATAACTGGCTGCTGTAATAATTCTCAATGTACTAGCGGTCAAGTATGTTCAAACAATACTTGTACAACTTCTTCATCTAGCTCATCTGGTGGTTCCTCATCAAGTGGCGGGTCAAGCTCTTCAGGATCTAGCTCATCTGGCTCATCATCTAGCGGTGGATCTTCATCAGGCAATGGATCAAGCTCTTCTGGGTCCTCATCTTCATCATCAGGAAGCTTTACTGACAGTTTAGTTCTCTCACTTAATGCAACAGATATTGATGGAACAGGAAATACTGCTGATGGACTAGACGCTGATAGCATCTGGGCCGACTTATCAATTTCTGGAAACAATTCAACGCTAAACAACTTCACACTACCTTCAGATTCATTTAGTGGATGGGATGGAGACAATACATCATGTAATCCTTCCAGACTAAAGTTTGATGGTATGAATGATTTTGTAGATGCTGGGATGGCATCTTCTCTAAATATTTCTGGTAGTGCCACTACTGAACTATGGACTAGAATAAATAATTTCACTGATAATAAATATCTAGTTTCTGACTTTGATGCTTCTGGAAGCCAATCCCAAGGCTCATTACGTATCAGAACTAATGATGGAAATCATTTCAGTTATTATCAAACAGACAGTGGAACTACAGTAATTGAAGGTATGAGTGTTGTTAATCCAAACACTTGGTACCATGTGGCTTTTGTCAGAGATGATATAGCTAAAACGGTTAAGCTCTTTGTAAATGGTGTAGAAGATGGCTCTGCCACTTATGCAGGAAGCATCTCATCTCAAGCACAGGTAGGAAATAGAATATTAGGAAATTCTACTTCTCCATTTAGTGATTTTATAGATGGAGATATTTCAAAGGTAAATATTTACAACATTGCACTGAGTGATGCTGAAGTAAATCAAATATTTACAAATGAGTCATCGATGTTCTCAAACTCATGCATTAGCTCTTCTAGCAGTTCATCTTCGGGAAGCTCTTCGGGAAGCTCTTCTAGTAGTTCATCTTCTTCCAGTGGCTCTTCCACATCATCTTCTTCAGGTTGCATTTCTGGTCAAATCTTATGCAATAACTCTTGTATAAGTGGTTGTTGTACTGATAATGAATGTTCATCTGGTCAGACCTGTGACACAAACACTCATTCTTGTGGATGCACTTCTGGTCAAATCTTATGCAATAACTCTTGTATAAGCGGTTGTTGTACTAATAATGAATGTTCTTCTGGTCAGACCTGTGACACAAACACTCATTCTTGTGGATGTACTTCTGGTCAAATCTTATGCAATAACTCTTGTATAAGC
>JAGVKQ010000014.1 GCA_020050435.1 Candidatus Caenarcanales bacterium | reverse complement strand
AATTTTTGATTGATTAGAATCTTTCTTATCTTCTACTGGTTGACTATTGTTATTCGTATTTTCAGTATTGGCTGAAGCAGAGCTTTGAGGAGTTAATTGTTCAGCTTTAAGGGCACTTACTTCTCCTTTTAAATTTCCTATTTCATCTTGTAATCCTTGTATTCTTCCTTCTGCTCCCCCTGCTATTGCACTATTATTGGCATAGCTTGATTGTAGTTTTTGATATTGTGCTTCCATGCCATCTGAAGCTTTTTTATTGTTTAGCGGTGGTGGGGTAAGTTTTACCGTACCACTACTTGATTGTGGGGCTGGTGGAGTAATGCCTACCATCTGACCACTACCTTTTGGGCTTTGAACGCTTGGTGGGGTTATGCTTACTAAATTACTACCGCCTGAGGCATCAGATGTATTTTTTTGATTGCTTCCACCTGTAGCATTTGCACCTTTGGATTCACTTCCTGGTGCAGAAAATCTATTAAGAGATCCGAGTTCTCCATCTTTTGGTTCTGTAGAATTAGACTCTGATGTTTTTATTTCTTCTTGTGGATTGTATATATTCTCTATTTCCTGATTTTGTTTTTCTAGTTGACTTCGTCTTACTGCTTCTCTTTGCTTCTGTTCGGATTCTTCTGATCTTTTTTCTTCTGCTGGTTTTGCTTCATCTATTTGTGCTTTAAGATGCTCCATCTCACCTTTTGTTGTTTCAGCAAAAGATTTAGCTTGTCCTGCATCTTCTTGCAATTTAGTTAACTCTGCATATAATTCCGTGATTTTGCTCTCTGTCTCAGCCTTTTTAGGATTTTCTTTTTCTCCTGGCTTAGTTTCATAATTATCAGAAACAAATTTTAAATTGTCAATTTGCTCTTTTATTCCGCTTACTTTGCCTTCTGCTGCACTTGCCGCTGTTTTATTTGTAGTGTATTTTTCTTGCAGTTTAGCGTAATCTGCTTCCATGGAAGCCATAGTTTGTGGTCGAGCTGAAGTCGATGGGGCATTATTAGTATTTGATCTTTGTGTTTGTTGTGAACTACTACGCATACCTGCTGTTTGGTTTTGCATTGCACCAAATCTTGCACCTAAGGCTTGATTAGGGCCACTGGATCTATTGGCACCAGAAGAAGTACTAGGATTTGGCATTCCTGATGTTCTTTTTGTTGGGTCAATATTATTGTTCATTGCCATGTAATTTCCTAACCTAACATCCGTTTAAGTGCAAACACTATAAAGGCCATTTGTAATGGGAAGGTTAATGTACTCTAAGCTAGTTCTAAAATTTAAAAATATTAGAGAAAATAAGGGGCTTCCCTCATCCTGAGGGGAAATGTAATGTTGAAGAGTCTGCGACGAAAAATCTATAAACGCTAGTTGATTCTTGAACCAAAGATATTTCATTACGCTATTAGTTTAGTAATGAGTAAAAGTCTAAGATAACTGAGATGTTCCTTGCTGCCTATTATTTGCCTGATTATTTTGACCATCAGGCTTTTCTGGCTTTCCTTTTTCTTCATCTAATTCTGTTTTAGCTTCAGTCCTTTTTTCTTTACTGAGTTCTGCTTTATTTTTTGCTTTTGCTAATTCAGCTTTTAACTTAGCTACCGCTCTCCTCTTTTCCTCTGAGGTTTTCGTTGCTTTCTTGGCATCGGTCTTTGCTTTCTCTGCTTTAGTTCTAATTTCTTTAGCTTTGGCTTTATCTTCATCTTTATCACTTGCTTCAAGTTCACTAGCTTTTGCATCAAGTTCACTAGCTTTTGTTTCTAAGGGTCCTACCTTTTCTGTGGCAATACTAGCCTCTTCTTCTGCTATTGCTATATTTCCTTCTATATCTGCTGCTTTTCCTGAATCATTTTGATATTCAGTATCTGCTTTATTAAAATCTGCTTCAAGTTTTGCTACTACCGCTGGATCTTGATATTCTTTTTCATCTTTAGCACCACCTGAGCCACTGGCTCCTCCTGCTGGTGCTCCTCCACCCATTGGTGCTGGTGGTGCCGCTGCTGCCATTTCTCCTGCTGTTTCTGCTAGTTCCGCTGCTTGTGCTATTTGTTCTGCTATTGTTGGCTTTGGTTCGCCTTCTTCTGGTTGTATTCCTTCTGGAGGAATTGCACCTGGTGGTGGACCATCAATTGGTATCTGTCCTGGCTTTGGTTGATTTCCTTCTGGTGGAGTTGGCTTAGAATCGCCAGGTTTTTCTCCTGGTAAAGTTTGTGGCTTAACGGGCGGCTTAGTCATCGCTCCTTGCGCTGCTCTCATCTCTCCTAATCTTTTACTTAATGCTAATTGTGCATTACCTGAAGCTGCTGGCCCACTTTAGGATTTGGTATTTTTAATTCCGTTTAAAGAAGTTTTATTTACTGTCATAGAGACACCTGATGTTTTAAGTGCTTGCAATATAAAGGCCATAAGTAAAGAAGAGGTTAAAATACTGCTAAAATATACTTATGCCTAAACTTTTTAAAAAGCGGTCAAAAAAAGCAGGACTCCCTCCAGGAACTCTTGTTTACACTGGAGAAGTAAAAAGTAAAGAAGTAAAAATTGATATCTTTAATTATAGTGAGTCTTCATTTGATGAAAAAGTAGTTAAGGGCATAGATGAATGTCTTCTTTATAAAGATAAGCCTGGAATTACATGGATAAACATCGATGGCATATTAAAGAATGAGGATTTAGAAAAACTAGGAAAAGGATTCAATATTCATCCTCTTGCTTTAGAGGATATTTTAAGCGTTGACCAAAGACCAAAAGAAGAAGATTTTATAAGCAATATTTATATTGTTCTAAAAATGTTATCTTACAATAATTTAAAATATGAAATTATTTCAGAACAAATTAGCTTAATAGTCGGCACCAACTATTTAATTTCCTTTCAGGAGGAAATAGAGGGAGATGTTTTTAATTCTGTTAGAGAAAGAATTCGGTCAGGTAAAGGGAAAACCAGAAGGCTAGGACCTGATTATTTAGCTTATTCTTTAGTAGATTGTATTGTAGATAATTACTTTATTATCCTTGAAAAAGTCGGAGAAAGAATTGAATTGGTGGAGGAGTCCATCTTAAAAAAATCTTCGGAAAGCAGCGTCAAAGATATTCATGCATTAAAAAGAGAAATGATATTTTTACACCGGTCAGTATGGCCACTAAGAGAAGTGGTGGGTGGGCTTTTAAGAGAAGATTCTGAATTAATAAAAGATTCTACAAAGATTTATCTAAGAGATGTCTATGATCACACAATCCAGGTAATGGACACTGTTGAGACTTATAGAGATATTCTTTCTGGAATGCTTGATATTTATTTATCCAGTGTCAGCTATAAATTAAATGAAGTTATGAGAGTTCTTACCATTGTTTCTACAGTTTTTACTCCCCCCATATTTATTGCTGGGATTTATGGAATGAATTTTGAAATTTTGCCAGAAATAAAGTGGAGGTATGGATATCCTTTTGCACTTTTTCTAATGGCTGCTTCCTCTCTTTCCATGCTTTTCTATTTTAAAAAGAAAAGGTGGATTTAGTGCTAGCAAAACGAATTATTCCCTGCTTAGATATTAAAGAAGGAAGAGTTGTTAAAGGTACTCAGTTTTTAAATCTTAGAGATGCCGGTGATCCTGTGGAGTTAGCTAAATTTTATAATAAAGAAGGCGCTGATGAGCTTTGTTTTTTAGATATTACTGCAAGCCATGAAAAAAGAAAAACACTTATAGAGCTTGTAGAAAAAGTGGCTAGTGAGGTATTTATTCCATTCACTGTGGGTGGTGGTATTTCATCTGTTGAAGAAATGAGAGATCTTTTAAGAGCTGGTGCAGATAAAATTACTATAAATTCCTCAGCTATAAAAAATTCAGATTTAATTTCTCAAGGTGCAAAAGCTTTTGGATCTCAATGTATCGTTTTAGCCATTGATGCAAAACGCAATTTAAATAGTTGGGATGTATATGTAAAGGGTGGACGTGAAAACACTGGTCTCGACGCTATAGAGTGGGTAAAAAAAGGCGTGGCACTAGGTGCTGGCGAAATTTTACTTACAAGCATGGATGCTGACGGTACGAAAGAAGGCTATGACTTAGAGCTTACAAAAAGAGTTGTAGAAGCAGTGAATGTACCTGTAATAGCTTCAGGTGGTGCCGGAAAATTAAAAGATGTTGTTGATGTTTTTAAGAAGACAAACTGTGATGCAGCACTATTAGCATCACTTCTACATTTTAAAGAAGTCTCAGTAAAACAAATTAAAGATGAAATGTTAAAAGAGTTAATAGCTACGAGATAAATTACTTTGCTAGTTCTTCTTTAATGTATTTTTTGCCTAGCTCTACACCTGGCTGATCAAATGGATTTACTTCTAAAAGATTTCCCATTATTGCTGTAGAAACTTCTAAGATGTACATAAACTTAGCTAAGTAATATTCATTTAACTCTGGCAAAGAAACTGTAAAATTTGATCTTTGATTTTCAGTCATTGCACGTCTTGTAGCATTTAACTCTATATTTAAAATGTCTCCCACTTTATGTCCTGCATAGATTCTAAATTCTTGAGTTTCATTAGAAAAATCAGGTACGGTTAAATCTCTTTTATGTTTATTTATTTTTACAAAACAAGTTAATTTATCATTAGGTCCTTGGTTAAAGAGTTGGATTTGTGAGTGTTGATCAGTAGCACCAATGGCTGGAATAGGCGTAGAACCTTTGAGATTTTTCCCAACTGACTCTGCCCAAAGCTGAACAAACCAATCTACAAATTTTCTAAGGCATGTGCTATATGGCATAAGTACAAAAATATTTTTTCCTGCTTTGTATGAAAAATAAGATGCAAGAGCAATCATGGCTGCATGATTAGTCTTTAAATCTTTCATTTGACATATGGAATCAGCATCTAATATGCCTTTTTTAATTTCATTTAAATCAATTCCACAAAGGGCTGCTGGGAGTAACCCAACCGGAGAAAACACTGAAAATCTTCCACCAACATTTTCCGGAATAGGAAAAAGAGGAATATTGTTTTTTTGTGCAATATCAAAAAGCAATCCTTTCCCCTGCGTAGTTACAAAAACACATTGTTTATAAAAGTTTTCACCTGTCCACTCTTTAGCTATAAGCATAGGAACCATTGTTTCTACAGTTCCACCTGCTTTAGAAATCACAACAAATAAAGTTTGATCCAGCTTTAGCCTACTTAAAATAGTTCTAATGATTTGTGGGTCTAAATTGTCTATAAAATCAACTGTTAAGAAGTTTTTTCTTTTTCCTTTTGAAATTCTATTCCATAAAGGGGTATTCAAACCATCTAATAGTGCCTGTGCTCCTAAACTAGATCCACCAATTCCAAAGACTAAAAGATGTTCATATTTATCTTCACTGATAGTTTTATTTACAAAGTTCTGAATATCATCAAACATTTTTGTATCATGGGGAAGATTTAACCAGCCTGTCATTTGTGGAAGGTCACTTTTTGAGTTATATAAGCTCGTTAAAATATTATAGGTTTTGTCTTCATAACCTCTGAAATCTGCACTAAGCTCTATTCCAACATAATTACTTAAATCTATTTTTATTTTTGACTTTTCCATGATGATAAATCCTTTTAGACTTTATTACTCTTTTCTAAGTACTCAATTATCTTATCTAGTCCAGCCACCCGAGAGCCTTTTACGGCAATTAAAGTTTTTGGCTCAACACTCTCTAAAATAGTACAACACTCTTCTATATTTTTAACGTTCTTAACTTTCTTTTGTAGTTCAATATTTACCTTTTCCAAAGAATTACCTATCGTAATTACACTACTCAAAGGCTTATCAGAGAGCCATTTGCCAAGATCTCCCAGTAAAGTATCCTCATATTCTCCCAATTCAGCTAACTGTCCTAAAATAAGTATCTTTTTAAACTCCTCCGGAAAACAATAAATCATATTATTCACAGTAGATTTTACAGACTCTGGATTTGCATTATAAGACTCATCTATAAGAAATATATTTTCTGAAATCTTCACGAGATTCCCCCTTCCCGTGGGCACAGAAAAGCTGTTTAATCCTTCTTGAATTTGTAGGCTATTCATTCCTAACTCTTCTGCAACAAGAAAAGCAGCAATTGAATTCAATATATATACTGAACCGATAGCATTGATTGAATGTTTATTTCCTTTAAAATTAAAGTTTGATTTATAGCCCGTATAAGAAATTTCTTCAACCAATGATAAATCAAATGTTTTTGTTTTTCCTGATCGCACTTTTTCTGCATGACTTAAAAGGGCTTTATCGTTATGAAGGATTGCTAAACCCTCTTTATTTAAATGTAATAGTATCTCTGATTTAGCTTTAATAATATTTTCTAAACTCCCCAATCTACCAATATGAGCAGTTCCAACATTGGTAATTATTACAATATCTGGCTCTGCGGTTTTTGACAGATATCTAATTTCTCCCAAAGCTCTCATTGCCATTTCCAAAACTAAAATTTCCGTGTCTTCTGGCATTTCTAAAATTGTTTTTGGAACACCGATTTCATTGTTAAAGTTTGCTTTTGTTTTATGAACTTTATATTTCCCGGAAAGAACTGCAGAAACAATTTCTTTTGTTGTGGTTTTTCCTGAGCTTCCTGTTATCCCTATAACTTTTGGATTTATTTTCTTTCTATAATAATTAGCTAATAAATGATATGCATCTAAAGTGTTTTCTACTATGATTAATCTATCATGGTGTTTTTTATCTACTTTATTTAAGTGGGTTTTTGCACAAAAGGATATACACCCCAAACCATCGATAAAATTATGCCCATCAAACTTTTCACCAATAAGTGGTAAAAAAATCTCATTTTCTTTTACCTCTCTAGAGTCTGTGTTTATAGAGTATTTTTCTTTAAAATCGAATTTACACTTAAAAAGCTTATTTAATTCCTCTGAACTAAATCTTGCTTTATTTTCATTTTTTGTCTCTGTACTCAGGAAATTTCCCCCCGCTCTTTGCGGCTCTTTTATCTAAGTTGTACAGGCATTATTAGATAAGTGTAATTATAGTCCTTTTCATTAACTTTAATTAATATCGGAGAGAGAGAAGAATCTAATTCAAGAATTACTTTATCGTTTGGAATGTTTCTAATAGCTTCTGACATATATTTATAGTTAAATGCTATTTCTATATCATTTCCACTATATTCAACATCTACTTCATCTGTAGCGTTTCCATAATCAGGTGAATTAGCAACAAGCTGTGCTGCGCTACTGTCTTTTTTCAGTGTTATTTTTATTACATTTGTTCTTTCATTGGCAAGAATAGAAACTCTGTCCAGTGCAGATAAAATATCGCTCTTTTTAAATATTGCTTTTGATGGTTGCTCTTTTGGAATCAATTTATCATATTCAGGGAAAGAACCATTTATAAGTCTTGTACTTAAAGAAAAATCATTATTTTGAAAAACTATTTGTCCTGGTAAAAAGTAAAAAGATATTTTTTCATTTCCATCTTTAAAACTATTTATTAATCTTTCTAACTCTATTAATGCTCTTCCAGGAATTACAACACTTTGTTTAGTTTTTAACTCAGAACCACTTGATAAATTTCCTTGATATCTAGCTAATCTACTCCCATCCGTTGCCCCTATTTCAAAGGTTTTCCCATTTATTTCAAAATTTGCTCCAGACAAAATACTATTGGTATCAAATTTTGATGTAGCAAAAGAAGTTAATGATATTGCATTTAAAAGATCATTTTGATTTATTTCTAATAATGTTTCTTCTGTTTTTTTTATTACTTCTGGATAATCATCAGAAGAAACTCCATTTATTTGAAATTTTGATCTATTACTTAAAATCTTTGCTAATTGATTTTGATCTATGGATATATTTATATCTTCCCCAGAAGCCTTACTTACTATTTCATCTAACTTTCTTGCGGGCAATGTAATTTTTCCAGATACTGAAACATTTGCTTTTAATTTACACTCTATTGCTAAATCTAAATCTGTTGCTGAAACAACAAGTGAGTCATCAACACATGATAAAAGTAGATTATTTAATATAGGTTGAATAGCTTTATTAGATGTTGCTCTACTGGCACATGAAACTACCTTTCTAAAATTGTCTGTTTTTACTTCTATTTCCATTATTAAATCTTTATCCTCTTTTAAATTAGTTTTTATCCCAGTCATATCTTTATTTTATCCTTTTAATTGTTTTTTTATTATAATTTTAAAAAATCTTCCTTATATATTCTATGTTCTATCTTAAGAATTTAATAAATTTAATAGTAGTAGTAAAGCAGATTTTATGTCAGTAATAATATTTATAGAGGGGTAAAATTAAAACCAGATGAAAGTAACTTGTTAAAAAAGAAAAAGTAATTTTACCTGTATATCTATTTCCTTGTTTTATTAACCTTTATTTTTCACCTTATTTCTATCTTTTTGACAGTTTTTAACAGCTCATATTGTAATGAATAGTTATAATGTCTGTCATAATTAGAAGTGAAAATGAAGAAAATCATAATTATTGGATCAGGACCTGGTGGATACCACACAGCAATAATACTAGCAAAAGCAGGATTAGATGTAACTGTAATAGATAAGTTTTTAATTGGGGGGACATGCCTTAATGTTGGCTGTATTCCTACAAAGACCCTTTTAGACCAAACCTCAGCCCTAGAACACTTTAGAGAGTTGTTTTTCAAGAAAAAAATATTTTCTTCTCCTGAAAACATAAGTAATTTAAATATAAACATTGACAATTTAAGAGGTTTTCAAGGGGAGATCATACAGCAACTTCAAATGGGGCTAACAAAACTATTTACAAAAAATAAAATCACTTTAATCAAAGGAAAAGCTAAACTTGTCGGAAATAAAAAAGTAGAAATAGAAACAGAAGAAGGGATAAAAACACTTGATACAGATGAAATTATAATTGCTACCGGATCTAGACCAAAGAACATTCCTTCTTTTGAGGTAGATGGAAAATTTGTTTTAAATAGTGACCAGGTCTGGAATATTCCTGTTATTCCAAAAAACTTATTAGTTGTTGGTTCTGGTCCCATAGGTATAGAGTTTGCAAGAGTATTTAATGCTTTGGGTTCAAAAGTAACAATCTCTGAAATCCAAGAAACTATTTGTCCAATACTAGATAAAGAAATATCTGAAAATTTAGCAAGATCACTTAAAAGAAGAGGAATTATATTAAAGCCAAACTTTGCTACAAAACTAATAGAGAAAAAAGAAGACCATGCAGATATTCAGTTTATTAGTACAAAAGAAAGTGTAAAAGAAACTCAGGAGTTTGATCAAGTTCTTGTTGCAGTAGGCAGAGTGCCCAATGTCGAAAATATAGGACTGGAAGAAGTCGGAATTGAATTAGAGAGAAATACTTTTATAAAAGTAAATGAATATCTTCAAACAAACATTAATAATATCTGGGCAATTGGTGATGTTACTAATTTTCCACAACTGGCTCACACGGCTAGTTTTCAGGCAAGAACAGTTGCTAAAAATATTCTAGGGAAAAAATATGTTTTTAAGGGTGATTTAATTCCCTCTTGTATTTTTGGTTATCCTGAGGTGGCTTTTGTCGGGAAAAATGAAGAACAACTAAAAGAAGAAAATATAGATTATAAAGCAGGAAAATTTTTATACTTAGCTTCAGGGAAAGCAAAAGCAGCCTCTCATACAGAAGGACTTGTTAAAGTTTTAATGGATAAAAATACAAAAAAAATATTAGGTTGTCATATTATTGGAGCAGAGGCTTCTTCCATAATTCATGAAATAGTAATTGCTATGCAGAATGATATAACCGTAGATAAATTAACAGAATCAATACATGCCCATCCTACGTATTCAGAAGTATTGCTTGAAGCCTTGGAAGACTGCCTAGGAGAAGCAATACATTCATGACTAGAAAAATCCTAATCATCCGATATCGTTTTATCGGAGATACATTGTTAACTACGCCTTTTATAAAAAATACAAAAGAAATATTTCCAGATGCGAAGATAGATTTAATAGTGTCTCCAAATAGTGGAGAGATTATAGAAGGGAACCCGAATGTAAATAATGTTTATTACCTGGATACGACAAAATTTCATAAATATGAAAAGGGTAGAGACGTTGTTTACAACGTCTCTAGTGAAACATTCACCTCTTTATTTTCTTGTGCAAAATCTCTCAGAAAAGAAAAATATGATTTAATCTTTGTTTTAAAACGATCATTCTCTAGTGCTTTTTTAGCATTTTTAATTGGTGGAAAAGAAAGAATAGGCTTTAATACAGAGGCTAGGTCTTTTCTTCTTACTAAAACTATATCCTATGATAAAAACCTTCATGAGCTAGATAATTTTTTAAATTGTCTAAAACCATATAAGAAAACGCCAGAAAGATATAATCCAGAAATATTTCCAACAAGTGAAGAAAAGCAAAAAGCAAAAGAGCTGATTTCTTCATTTGATTCTTTTAAACCAAAAATCTTAATTCATGCAAGTAGTGCCCACCCATATAAAATGTGGCCAAAAAGATACTTTGCTAATTTAATGGACATGCTATATGAAAAATATAAAGCTCAGTTTTTGTTTACAGGAGCAGGAATAGATGGAGAAATCTATGAAAACATTTTACGTTTCTCCAGATATTCAGATAAGTTTAAGTATATAAACCTATGTGGAAAAACTACTATTAGAGAATGCTATGCATTGTATGAAAACCTACACCTAGCAATTTGTGTAGATTCAGGAAACTCACACTTAGCAGCAGCAGCAGGAATTCCTACATACACACTTTATGGACCAACAAGACCAGAAAAATGGTTACCAGTTGGGGAAAAAGTATTTCCTTTAAAACTAGAACAAAATCTTCCCTGTCAGCCGTGTGATGTGAAAGTAGTGTGTTCACATGTAAGCTGTATGAAACTGTTAAAACCAGAATATGTATTCAACCAACTAGAACGTGCATTTTTGTTATCTTGACCAATGAAACGTCTTTCCTTAACTAACGTCATTTTTTTTATGTCAGCTAATAAAGATAGTAATTTAACTCAAGAGCAGAAAAAAAAGATAGAAGAAAATCTTCTTACAGTTTTCAAAGATATTTTTTTAAATAATGAAAATGTGCTTGATGCAAAAAAAGAATCGGATGAAATATCAGAAAAGATAAAAGATTTTATTTTGCAATTTGCAGAAAAACCAGAAACAGATGAAACAGATCTTTTAATCCAGGCAAAAGAAAAAGGGTTGGAGTTGGTGGGAAATCATGAACTTATTTTTTTTGAAGAAAAAATAGATAGGTCTTTAAAAATGAGAGCATTTTTAATTCCTGGTATGAAAATAGATATCACGGAAGAAAATGCCGCAGAAAAGGTAACTGAAGACGACCTGCAAAGTGTTGATCATGAGCTTTGTATAAGCTTTAAGGGAAATGGAAAAAATGAATTTTTAAAGCTCGGAAACCTCTTAGATATAAGGGCAGTAATAACTAAAGCCATGACATCAAAGAAAATAAATGAAAAAAATCTGGGAAGTTACTTGAAAGATACAGAGACCTTTCAAAATGCTTTAGAAGAAGTCATAGAAGCAGCAAAAACAGTAGTCTAGGGCGCGTGCCCTAGCTTTCACCCATTTTTTCCGTTTTTATTTAAAACAACAAGATCTTCATTTGTTGTTCTAAGATATTTTTCCATTTCTTCCACATGCATGGTCTCATCAATAATTACATTTTCTAACATTAATTTAATAGGAAGATTTTCCTCGCCAAACTCTTTTAATTGTTTTGTATAGAGTTCAAGTTGCATTCTTTCTGCTTTTAAATCTTCTTCAATCATGTCTTCAATCGTTTGATGACCAGGCTCAAATACTTGATCAACTTTAACAGTAGGATGTCCGCCTAATGCAGTAATTTTTTCACCAAGCTTGATCGCATGTACTGTGGCTTCTTGAGCTTGAGCACGAAACATCTGAACAAGTGGACCTCTATTTGGACCAAAAACAATAAAAGAATGATGCAAATATCTAACAATAGCAGCCATTTCTTTTTCTAAATCTTCGTTTAAAGCTTTGATTAGCTTTTCATTAATTTTTTTTATCATTGAGAGAACTCCTTTTGATGAGCTGCAATGAGCCACATATCTTTATATATTGTCTCAGAAAAAGACAAAAACCCTAATCGTTGACAATCTTTTGCAATAAAATATCTTCGTAACATTTTAAATACTCTTCTTCGGGTTTTACTCGAGATGAGTCAGAACTCATTGACTCTTTTACTAACTTTGTCCAACCATCTTTATTTTTAAAGTACTTAATAGCTTTACTTATAGCAAGGATTAAATTATCTCTGGTATGCGCTGTATATAAAAGCCCATTTGCATTTTCTTTTTCTTCTATATCAGTAATTATTTCACTATTTACTCCAGAAGAATAAGCAATTGGAACAGATCCATATTTCATGGATGTAAGAATAGAAGCTCCACCAGAGTTTGTTTTTGAAACAGATAAAAAGAAATCAGAGCCTGCATATATTTTTTTTGCAAAGGAAGAATTAAAATCAATAAAAACTTTTACATTACTAATCTTGCTAGCTACCTTAACTAATTCTTGCTCTAGAGAGGCGGGACCTTTTGCTAAGAGTATTAGTTCTAAATTCATAGTAGAGAAAAGAGGAAGAGAATTAAGAAGCAGGTGAAATCCTTTGTCTTCACTAAGTCTAGTGACCATGCCAAAAAGAGGAGTTGTTAGACTCTGTTCAAAGTCACACAATTCAAAAAGCCCATCTCTACATTTTTTCTTTCCTGCAGAAAAATAGTTTTGCGCAAAAGTTTGAGCAATTTCTTTATCTTTTTCCGGATCATATATTTCATTGTCAATGCCAGAAAACACACCTTTGAAGCAATCTTTTTTTTCTTTAAGTAAAAGACCAAGATTGTTATGAGTTAAAAGCTCTTTTGCATAATTGTTAGAAACTGTTGTGGTTAGATCTGATAATTTGATTGCATCCTTAGTGTTTTTTATATAAGAGAGACTACTGCTTAAATCAGAAGTATTGTATATCGTGAAAACGATCTTACTTTTTATCGATTCATTATTTTTTAAAAGTTTGCAAAGTGAAGAAAATTGATATCCAAAAATATGAATAATATCAGGAGTAAATCCAAGATTAGAAATAACTTCTAAGGTACTCTTACAAAAAAAATTATTTCTTTCCACAGCATCATCACTAAAAATTGAATCAAGGTAAATGTCTTTTGAATTGCTAAAATGACTTTGGCTTTCAGTAAAAAAAATGCTTACAAGGGAGTCAGGAATTATTCCTTTAAAGACCATTGTTTTAGTTTCTTTACCGTTAAAATCTATGTTTATGTCAGTTGGTAATTTTTCAATAAAAGAAGAAGAAGGGTCAATTGATCCATATCTAGGAATAATAACTTTTACATTATGCCCTTCTCTTTCAATGCTTTTTGCTAAATAAGAAACAAGATCACCAAGTCCGCTAGCTTTAGCAAAAGGAGAACATTCTGGGGAGATAAAAATTATATTCATTTTCTCCACCAATTTTATCTTGGAAGGCTTTAAAAAAGAAAAAAGGAGGGTTTTTTACTCCCTCCTCTTTTATTGTTTACAGCTTACTTGTTAGTTGGCTTATACGTTATAGGCCTTCTAAACGAAGTAGCAGCTGATATTGCGTAAGGACTCATGTGTTCTCCAAACAAGACCACATCGTCTTATAAAGACGTCTTTGTCCAAGCTTTTCTAAGCTTACTGACAAGTATATCATAAATCTTTTATATAGTATAGATCTTATAAATTCTTAAGGATTTTAAAGATAACAGTAGAGGCTGGGTTATCAAGCGCCTACTTGTAACCAAACCCCTAATCAATAACCTTAATCTACATTAAAAGACCACTTTGGGTAATATAATTGCTTTTTATGAAATCTAACATAAGTAACACGCTACTTCTTTTAATTTTACTAACAGGCTTTTTTTCTATAAAACCAATTTTTGCGCAAGATGAAGAAAATGGTCTTGTGAAAACTAACTATGAAAGCGGCGCCTTGCAGTCTGAAGTAAAACAAATAAAAGGAAAGCCATATGGTCAGGCAACATATTTTTATGAAAATGGAGTTAAAAAGGGAGAAGCAGATTTTATCGAGGGAAAAAAAGAGGGTCTAGCAAAAACATATTTTGAAGATGGTTCTTTATCAGGAGAAATAATTTATAAAAATGGAAAAGAAGACGGACTTCTAAAGCTTTATTTTAAAAATGGAAAAACAAGAGTAGAGCAGCTTCATAGATCAGGACAACTAAATGGAATCTCAAAATATTTTTATGAGAGTGGAAGCTTACAATTTGAGAAAATGTACAAAAAAGATAAATTGATTTCAATGAAAGAATTTAATTCAGAAGGCGAAGCCATTTATGAAGAAACCTATGATAAGAATGGAGAACCTAAAGAAAGAACTTTTTTAAAGTAAGGTTGAGAAACCCAATCTTTATTTACATTCTATAGAATCCACTAAATCAATAGCGCCATTAGTTTTATCATGGCAAACAATTTTTCCATCATAACAAACAGGATAATTTTTATCTTGTTTGCAGACGGCTCTTAAGCCATCAGAACAAATAGCATTGTTATTATTGTCACATCGAGGAGTGGATTTTTCATATTCTCCTTCTCCAGGACAAACACATTTACAAGCCACTCTATCTTCTCTGCAATTTTCAAAACGTTTTCTATGTGGACATAAAATTTCTTTGTCGCAGGCTAAAACAATATCCTCAGTAAAGTCCGTTGGTAGAGGTTGGGTTACCCAACCTCTACTACAATATACAGCTCTGTGATCAAATGTTGTCATCTCTTCATTAGTACAACCAGGACCAGCCAAATCACCAGTAAATCCATAGATGGATCCACATGTGGGAATTCCTACAGCACATGAAGCATTTCCTGAATTACAAAGGACTTTTTCTCCTTCACAATAAGGGGTTAGATTTATTGATTTAGAATAGGAGTTAGTAGTAGGTAGAATTGATCTGAAAGAATTAGTGCAAAAAGCTATATCAGCATAGTTGTTAAAGCCTTGGACACAAACAATAGTAGGTTTTCCAAAAAGAATTTTACATGTAGCGGCTCCTGTTCCAGAAGGACAAGACACTGATCCCATAGAACAAGAAGGTGTAGAGCCATTACAAAATGGAGCTAATCCATTGGGAGTGCCAGAGTTTCCGCCAGTAGAAGAAGATGAGGATGATGAACTAGAAGAACTACTACTAGATGTAGAAGAGCTGGAAGAGGATGAAATTGAACCAGAGGTAGAAGAACTAGAAGTACAAAAAGCAGTATCGGCAAAAACGCTGGAACCAGCTTCACAAGTAACAGTTGGTCTTCCAAATAAAGATCTGCATTGTGGAAATCCTTTTCCATTAGGACAAGATACAGCACCTAAAGAACAAGTTGGAGAAGAAGAACCGGTAGCGCAACTCGGAGCAAAGCCATTAGGATTTCCAGAGTTTCCTCCTGTGGAAGATGAGGGGGTGCCAGAAGTAGAACCAGAAGTAGAACTAGAAGTACAAAAAGCAGTATCAGCATAAACACTGGAACCAGCTTCACAAGTAACAGTTGGTCTTCCAAATAAAGATCTACATTGTGGAAGACCTTT
>JAGVKQ010000020.1 GCA_020050435.1 Candidatus Caenarcanales bacterium | reverse complement strand
GGAAGTACCGGAAGTACCTGAAGTGCCTGATGTACCTGAAGTACCGGAAGTACCTGAAGTACCTGAAGTACCAGAAGTGCCTGATGTACCGGAAGTGCCAGAAGTCCCGGATGTACCAGAAGTGCCAGAAGTACCGGATGTACCAGAGCTTGAAGAAGATGATGACGATGATGAAATACATGAGTCTGGAACTGGAGCGGCGACTAAATCGATATCAACAAAATATTGATCTAAAATATCTAGAAAATCTCCATTGCCAGTAAAAACTCTTGCTATGGAAATATCCCCTTTAAAGTCTCTTCCAACGACAAATTCTGAGGTAGATTCAAATCCATTGTTTTCAAGATCTGTACTACCAAGACTGCTTCCATCTATATAGAGATTTAATTGATTGTTTGCAGTGGTTGCAAAAATATGGTGCAATTCTCCAGTAGTAATAGGAGCACTTGTTGTAGTTCCATTAACTGAGAAATATATGTGACTATCATTTCTAAGAGTTAAAGTATCATTTCCAGAACCTATAATTGTTGCTTCGTTGAAAGGAAGTGAGTTTATATTTAACCAAACCTCATAAGCAAATGCTGAGGAGTTGGATAAACCATTTATATTTTGAAGACTTACAACATCATCTATGCCATCAAACCTAAGAGCAGGTGGGTGGCAGCTTATCCAACCACTTTGAGTATCTGTAGGAAGAGAAAAATTATTTAAGATACCATCATTATTATTTTGTAATAAATCTTTCCAGTTATTGGAATTTAATTGATCTGATGCATTAATTCCAAATCCATCCGTGTCAAATGCTGAGTAATATAAAACAGAATTAAAGACTCCGGTAGAAGTACCTGATGTACCGGAAGTACCTGATGTACCGGAAGTGCCAGATGTACCGGAAGTGCCAGATGTACCGGAAGTGCCTGATGTACCTGAAGTACCTGAAGTGCCTGAAGTACCTGATGTACCGGAAGTACCTGATGTACCGGAAGTGCCAGATGTACCGGAAGTGCCAGATGTACCTGAAGTGCCTGATGTACCTGATGTACCGGAAGTACCTGATGTACCGGAAGTGCCTGAAGTACCTGATGTACCGGAAGTACCTGATGTACCGGAAGTACCGGATGTACCAGATGTACCCGAAGTACCGGATGTACCTGAAGTGCCTGATGTACCTGAAGTGCCTGATGTACCGGAAGTGCCTGATGTACCGGAAGTGCCTGAAGTACCTGATGTACCGGAAGTGCCTGATGTACCGGAAGTGCCTGAAGTACCTGATGTACCGGAAGTACCTGATGTACCGGAAGTGCCTGATGTACCGGAAGTGCCTGAAGTTCCAGATGTACCGGAAGTACCTGATGTACCGGAAGTGCCTGAAGTGCCAGATGTACCGGAAGTGCCTGAAGTGCCTGATGTACCGGAAGTGCCTGATGTACCTGAAGTGCCTGATGTACCGGAAGTACCGGATGTACCAGATGTACCCGAAGTACCGGATGTACCAGATGTACCTGAAGTACCTGAAGTGCCTGATGTACCTGAAGTGCCTGATGTACCTGAAGTGCCTGATGTACCTGAAGTGCCTGATGTACCGGAAGTGCCTGAAGTACCTGAAGTGCCTGAAGTACCTGAAGTGCCTGATGTACCGGAAGTGCCTGAAGTACCTGATGTACCGGAAGTGCCTGATGTGCCTGATGTACCGGAAGTACCGGATGTACCAGATGTACCCGAAGTACCGGAAGTACCTGAAGTGCCTGATGTACCGGAAGTGCCTGATGTACCGGAAGTACCGGATGTACCCGAAGTACCGGATGTACCAGATGTACCTGAAGTACCGGATGTACCTGAAGTGCCTGATGTACCTGAAGAGCCTGATGTATTAGAACATGGAGAAGTTGAATAGCTTATTGTAGTACAAACATTTTGAGTACAAGCATATTGTTGGTAGAATGAACCATCTTCACAAACCCCTATGTCGCAGTCAAAATCAAATTCGCAAGCAGCACCTGATGATGAACTGCTTGAAGAAGTACAAGAATTACTTACACAGGTTTGACCTGAAGAACATTGGTTGTCATCTGTACAATTACCGTCTATACAAGAGCCATTGTCAAAGACTTTACCTTCTGGACAAGTACAAGAACCACTTGCACAACTTTGACCAGATGAGCATTGATTATCATCTGTACATGAACAAGTGTAATTTACACAACTGAAACCAGATGAACAGGCATTATCATCTGTACAGTTTCCAGTTATACAAGAACCATCTACTAATATTTTTCCGCTAGGACATGTGCAAGCACCGTCTTGGCATGTTTGACCACCACTACAATAACTATTGTCTGCACAAGCACCTGAAGTGGATGTACATGTAGCAGGCGGAGCCGCATAAATTTTATCACGTTCATCGTTATATACAAGTCCAATATCTGTATTGAAATTATCTAGTCCTTTAGCAGTTAGTCTAACTATTGAAATATCACCTTTAAATCCTTGACCTATTACAAAGTTATTGTAAGCAGATGGCAAGCTTGCAGATGCCATGTCTACTTCAACACCATCTATATATAAGGAAGCCGTGCCATTTTTATAATTAGCAAGTGCATGATGCCAAGAACTTGAATTTATTGAACTACTTACTTCTACTCCATTTGCATTAAAATAAATCTTACCATCATTTTTTAAGGTTAAATTTATATTGTCAAAACCTATAATTCTTGCTTCACCGCTTGGTAGTGCAGATGTTTTAAACCAAGCATCAAAAGAATATCCATTGTTGCTTACTTTATCTTTAAATTCACTTGCACTTGCACTAGTTACGGTATTACTCCCCTTAAATCTAAGTGTAGGAGGATGACATCCTATCCAGCCATGTTTTAAATCACTTGCTAACATGAAGTCTACTAATGTTCCATCTCTACCATTTTCTTGTTCAAGAATTCCACTTCCTGCAGTGCTTATATCTTTCCATGTAGTAGTGGTTTCTGAATTGGTTGCTTTTTTATCCATTGCATCTATATTAAATGCTGAATATTCTAAGAAACCATTTTCTTGTAAGAAAATACAGCAAATTCCATCTAAGACTGGGCACTGAGTAACACAACCATCATCGCCTTTAACTATTTTTGTTGGACATTTAATAATGTGATCTGGCTCTTCACATAAGGGCGCTTCGGGGCAATTAGGTGATTGACAGAAATGATTTGAACAAATGTTTCCTGTTGGACATTCTGAATCTTCACAACATTCACCATTGAAACAATCATCACCACACTTAACCTCATCGTTATAGCAAAACTGCTCACACGTATGATTCTCTGTACAAGAATGTTTTGTTGGGCAGTCATTATTTGAGCAGCATGAACCTTCTACACATTGCCCACTACATAAAATTTGTCCATCTGAGCAAGGAGTAAAACAATTTCCATTTTGTTCAATTTGTCCTGCTGGACATGTGCACATATTTCCTGAACAGTAATTTGTTGAACTTGAACAATCCACATTATCGCAACATCCTAAGTTCATGCCAGTTATCCAAACATTATTACAACAAATCCCTGAATATGGATCATTGCACATATTTTGGCATAATACTTCTGCTGATGAGCATCCAGATGTAGTGTTACATGTGCTGCTGCAACCGTCCATATTTAAAATATTTCCATCATCACATTGTTCGCCAGCTATAGTACTAAGAATTCCATCTCCACACACAGGAGTTTTACAATCATTAGTACAATAATCATTGTCTATTGTATTTCCATCATCACAAATTTCATTTCCAGCAGTCATTCCATCGCCGCATACATTACATAGAGGTTCTGAAGATTTATCACAACCTTGACTATTACAATCTAATTCACATGAGCATGAAGTAGCATTCCATGTTCTGCAATTTCCACATCCTGGATCTATACATCCAGAAGGAGTTGGAGAAGGACTATTAATACAATTCCATGAAGAACAAGTTACTTGACAGTTAGTTAGTGGATCATATGTAGCTGGAATTTCTGTACAACCAGCTGTGTGAGCAACTTGTGGACAAAACAAAGCAGCACATTGTGGACCACCTATGCAGCCACAAGTATTCTCATCTACTGTTGCTCCATTAGCTGAACATGCTGAATACTGTGCTGAAGTACAAACACAAGCGCCTCCGAAACAAGTTTTTCCAGATGGACAGGTACCACATCCACTTGTACTACCACCTTCGCAAAGACAGGTAGTAGGATTTGTAGTTGCTCCATTCGCTGTACATGCATCAATCTGTGCTTGATTACAAACACAAGCACCACCTACACAACTTTGCTGACCTGGACAGGTGCCACATCCAGAAGAAGAAGAGGAAGAGGAAGAGCCATCTGGGCATGAACAATAACAAGCGCAATTAGGTGGATTTGGGTCATTTGGATCCTGTTGACATGAAGGACAAACATACGTGCAACTTGGGGGACATTGTGTAGTTGTTTGTGCGTAAATATTTTCACTCTTATAATGAGATATTGAAATCTTTCCAGATGAGTTATATGTACCAGGGAGATAAAATTGCTTTTCACTAATTTTTACTTCATTTATGTTTATAAGATAATTACTTACTCCACCGTTTGAGTTTAATTCGAAATGTGATTTTTTAAGTTTTGAAATGTTCTTTAATACGTTTTTAGAAATTTCTTTTTTGATTGGGGCCTTTACTATTGCTTCGGCTTGATGGATAGGGATAGTCTTATTAATTTTAAAAGTTAGGCCATTAAGTGAAAAAAGGTTAGTATAATTAAAATTGAAAGATAATGCGTAAGGAATATTTAATAAAATAATTAAAAATAAACTAATAAGTGACTTACAGGCTTGTATTTTATCTCTCTTATTCATATTGTCTAAAGATTTTTTGCCCATTATGGTCTTTTAACTACTATCGATAAGCATATTTACCTAGATGGCTAGACCTAGACTTTAGATAAATTTTTTTTAATCTTTCAAAGACTAACAAATCGTTAAAGTGATAGCCCTATTGAAAAAACAGCACTGAAAAGATAGGGATAAAAAATAGGGCAAATAATGTACTTAAAAATACTGCTAATGCAGCTTTTTCAGGTTTAGCATTTAATTCTGTGGCAAAGGCTACTGAGTTTGCAGCAAGTGGCACAATTGATAAAAGCAACATTATATTATGTGTCTGATGATCATAAATATTAAAAAATCTTAAATCAAGTAAAACAATAAAGCTTGTTAATAACGGCCAAACAATAAACTTTGCAGCAAATGTAGAAAATACAAACTTAAAGTCATAGCTCATGTTTTTAATATCAGCTAACCCCATACCAATTAACATCATCCCTAGAACTGTATAAGCTCCAATGAAATTCTTCGCAAATGCAGCATAGCTATCTCCAAATTTAACTCCAAGAAAATTAACAATTACAGCAAGTATAAATGCATAAATTGTAGGTAATTTAAATAACCTTATTAATGATTCTTTTGTAGTGTATTGTCCCTTAGCTGTTAAAAAAAATCCAAGAGTGTTTTCATAAATTGTAAATCCAAGAATCCCTAGTACCATTATTCCTAGTACTTTGTCTCCGAAGAGTTCTATTGCTACTGGTATTCCAAAATACCCAGTATTTCCCGTGCCTGCTGAAAAAGCAAGAATGTTTCTAGTAGAATCAGTAAATAACCTCTTCCCAATAAAATAAAAACTAAGACCAATGAAAGAACATAAAATAAAAAATATCAATGGTAAAAAAAGAAGTTCTTTTGTTAGCCGCATTGAAATGACACTATTAAAAACAATGAAAGGGACAATAGTATAAATTAAAATTGGAGCAACTGTTTCTTTTCTTGCATTCAATTTCTTAGATGCAATGTAACCAATAACAATAAGCAAATAAAGAGGGATGATTTTAATTAAGAGAGTTGTGAAAATGTGCATACTTTAATTATGTCAAATTAAAACTGCACTTACAGTCTGAAATCTAAGAATAATTGAGAAGCCGCATCCAACTTATTGATAAATAAAAGATCTGTCTGATCCTTGTAACTTGCAACTTGAATCTTGAAACTAATGATATGGACCCAAGCGGGTTCGAACCGCTGACCTCCTCCGTGCAAGGGAGGCGCTCTACCAACTGAGCCATGGGCCCGAAACAATGAACTAGAAGACTAGAAATCAAGAATCAGAATTCAGGATTTTATTATATCTTATATTTATTTAAATATCCTATGAAATTCTTTTATTTTGTATATTTCGCTCTCAATTTTAGGTGAGAAAACAAGACATGTTTTTAAACCGCTTCTATGTTTTAAAGGTGTATTGTAATACGCCTCATGTTTTGATAATTCAATTATCTTCCCATCTTTTTGCTTTATAAAAATTGCTTTACCTGTTTTGTGGCTTGATGGTGAATATGGTTCATATGGTTTATTTGCCGACTTTTCAATGCCTGCATAATAAATCGGATCTAGTTTTTTCTTTTTACAAAGTAAAGCTGCTTTGCTAACAATTTTGCTTATTTCAATGGCTTTCACATCACTTCTAAATTCTAATGACTTAAACAACTTTCTGTAAATAAAAGAGTAAGATAAATCTCTTAAAATCTCATCATCTGAATTGTTTGCCCATTCTTGTATGGCAGATATAACTGTAAAATCATCTACTTGAATAAAAGAACTTAGTTCAATTTTATCCATTGATTTATTTTCATAATTTAGCCAGTCTAAAAGAGGTTTTGAGATATTGCTTGGTTTGACTTTTTTTGCTCTTTCTATAATTTTTCTTAATAAGAAATCACAAGCAAGATTTTTTTTATGTTGATAAATTTGCTGGTACATGGAGTCTCTGGCATGTAAATAATGCACTACTGTATCTAACCCAACATTTTCTTTTATAACTAAAAGCTTGCTCTTGATATCAATATCTAAAGAATCAATAATTCTATCTGAGCCCGTAAGTCCATAAGGAACACCTACATAATAAGAGTCTCTATGTAAATAATCCAACCTGTCACAATCTACATAGCTAGAAACAATCTGCCCAATCCATTTGTAAGGTTTATAGTTAAAAATTTCAATTATTTTTTGAGGCAGCTTAGCATCATATTTTTTTAATATTGAATTAATTTCAGACTTCCCTAAAATAATTTTTTTAGTCCAATCTTCATGATTAAATCCTGTAGGTTTCTCAGAAGTATGACTAAAAGGTCCATGACCAATATCATGTATTAGTGCTGCAATTAATATTTCTTCTTTGAATTTTTTTATACCAGGATATGATTTAGACAAATGAGTGATCATTCTTTTAGCTATTTGCATGGCACCAAGACTATGACCAAATCTTGTATGTTCAGCGCCATGGAAAGTAAACCAACCAAGCCCCATTTGGTGAATTCTTTTTAGTCTTTGAAATTCTTTACTATCTACGATTTCAGCAATTAATTTTTCTGTTTTATCTAAAAGATTTACTCTAATTGGTCCATGGATAGGATCTAAAAATGTTCTTTGATTTGTTGTTTTGCTACTCATTTGGTTTGTATAAAAGATCTTCTAATATCTCATCTTTTAAAAGGTGTTTTTGAATTAAGTCTTCAACTCTATCCTCAGAAAAATTGCAATAAGTGGTACCTTCAGGCCAAACTAATACATTAGGTCCTTTCCCACATAAGCCTATACAAATAACCTTTGATGGTCTATATATTTTTTTCAAGTCAAGCTCTTTAATTCTCTCTTTTAATTTTAAGAAAATCTCTTCACTCCCCTTTAATTTGCAGGTTTCATTAGTGCAAACAAGAACGTGTTTTTTGAATGGAATGTTATTTGTCATCTTTTCCTATTTGAGACTCTATAGCATCAATGTATTTTTGTTCATTGTCTTCTGCAATAAGAGTATCCAGAACTACTTTTGTTTTAGTGTCTAAAATCAATACTACTCCTGTATATCTTTGAGCTTTGTAAATTTTCTCTAATCCAAGCTCCTTAGCAATTTTTATAGACTTGCTTGCTTTAAATGGATTTGATAGATCATAAGTTAAAAAAGCAATATCTTTATTAGAATCATATTTCGATTCCAGTTTTTGAAATATTGGTTTTATAAATTTACAAGGCTCACATCCATCATGATGAATATCAACTACTGTTACTTTAGAGCTTCTTGCTTTTTCAATTAATTCTTGTGTTTTTTGTTTTTGTTCAGGACTTTCTACTACTGAGCAGCCTGAAATTATTATGGAAATAGCGATGCAAAAAAAAGTTAAAATATATTTGTTCATATTTACCTACTTACACTATTAAAATTACCATAGAATAATATAGTTTTGTAAGGGGTATATATTCATTTCTACCTTAAAGGAATAAAATAAGTACTTATTCGTTAAAGTAATTGGAGCTTATAAATGATTGATATTTCAGCCCATTCTATAAATAATTTTGAAAAATTCATTTCAACTTTTATAAATGATAGTAAGGGCTTGCCTTTACCAATACTAATTTTATTATCTTTTGGTGGTGGACTTGCTGCTAGTTTAACACCCTGTTGTTTATCAATGTTGCCATTAAATTTAAGCTATATAGGAACAGCAAATATTACTTCAAAGATAGATGCTTTAAAAAAGGCTACTTTATTTGTTATCGGAGCATCTATTGTTTTTAGTTTGCTAGGACTCTTTGCATCCTTTGCAAGTTTTATTTTAATTGATTTCAGAGGCTATATTCATTTGTCTATAGGTTTGTTCATTGTTTTAATGGCTCTTTCCGAAGCTGATATTTTCCATTTTCCTCTTCCACAATTTGTAAAGGGGATACCACATGCTGGACCATTTATAGTAGGAATGGCTTTTGCTCTTGTTAGTTCACCGTGTGCCAGTCCTATACTTTTTGCAATTTTAGCAATGTCTACTTCAGCAGGTACATTAGTTGGTGGTTCATTAATAATGATTGCTTATTCAGTAGGGTATACAGGCTTAATTTTTATTACAAGTGTATTTGCAGGTATAGCTAAGCAATTAGAAAGCTTTAAAAAGAATTCCAAAATAGTTTCTATTGCCAGTGCAGTGATTCTTGGTTTAATCGGGGCTTTTTATCTTTATTCTGGAGTGATGTGGTTTATAGGATAATCTTATTTTTCTTTAAAGCCTTAATAAACTTATTTATTTCTTTTTTGAATTTACCAAAGTTCTTCAAATCTATTTTATATGCAGTTGCCAGAGCCTCTACAATAGACTCATTATCAAATCCTTGTTTAAAAAGTTCTATATAAGCAAGACTTGCTTTGGATAGTTCAAAAAACCTTACTTGATGTGTTCTTGGATCTCTGTAAATAATGATATGAGTTTCAATAGGTTCAAGTTTATTTAAATCAGCATTATTGTCAATATATTCTATTGTTTTATGGACAGGATAATTAGAGCTAAATAAAACATGGATAGGATTCAGCTTTCCTTTTTTTATTGACCGGTTTTCTTTATCTGCTATTTCTAGCTCTAACCATTCATACATGGCTAGCTCATGAATAAATGGATATTTTTTTAATACTTTTTCTTGGTGACTTAAAAATAGTGGAAAATTCTCAGCTATTTTATTTAATACAGGTGATTTTGGTGGGAAAAATTCAAAATATTCAGATAAAAGCCTCTCCCATTCTTTCCCAATCAATTTTTTTGAATAAGGATAAATTCTTGAAAGTAAATCAAGAAAAGAGTTTCTAACTAAATCTCTATAAGTTCCTATTCTTTCTAGCGCTTGTTTGCTTAAATTAATTTCTTCCCCGAGTTCTTTTCTTTTTTTCCAGCTACGATCAAATAAAATCAAGTCTTTGATAATTGTTTGAGTTTTTCTTAAATTCTTACTCATGTTTTTTACCTTTATGCGCCATTACTTTTCTAACCATTGATACTTCACTCATAAGTTCTTTGAAGTTAGGGAAATTAAAATCTCTTTCTAGAAGAATGGCTTTAGGGGAGCATCTTTTCATAAGTTCACCAAACAAATTGTAGACATCATTAATTATTGAAGCACCATGAGTATCAATAATAATTTTTCCAGTATTGAAATGCCCTGCTATGTGTACTTGAATGGTTCTTTCCATAGGAATATTATCTAAAAACTTAATGGGATCGTAATTATGATTTTTTGAGTTTACGTATACATTGTTTATGTCTAATAAAATTCCACAATCTGCTTTTTCTAATATTTGAGTTAAGAATTCCTCTTCTGACAACTCGTTATCTATAACCATATAATATGAAGGATTTTCAATTAAGAATGGAATTTGAAAGATGTCCTGAACTCTTTTAATTCTATCTGCTACATGATTAGCTACACTTTTTGTAAATGGTAATGGGATTAAGTCATGAATATAGGTGTTATCGACATAATTAAAACATAAATGATCACTATACCAAGGAGGATCAATAATAGAGAAAAGATCTTTTATGCTTTCTATTAAGTTTTTGTCAAAAGGTTCAACTCCACCAATGGATAAATTTAATCCATGAGGGATAATAGGAAACTTCTTTTTCGCCTCAAGTAATCTTTCAAGAACAATGCCGCCTCTGTCTATATAATTTTCTGGTGCAATTTCTAAAAAATCAATTTTACTTTTATTGTTTAAAATATCATCAAAAAGTTCTCTTCTCAGCCCAAGCCCAACACCATAGTAAGGAAGTTTATTTAAAGAGTATTTTTTGCTCATTTCAAATAAAAGTATATCGTTATTTATGATTTTTGTATTCTATTGATTTATTCTAAGGTAACTTCTTTTGAAATTTGTCCATATGGAGTTGTAACTACAATAATTGCTGGACCTTTGTAATCGCTATTTAAAATTTCATAGGTAATAAACATTTTAAATTTAACAAGGTTATTTTTATCAGCTGGGACAATTCTGCTTCGTAAAAACTTAAGTCCAGGAGTGATTATTTGTGCTACGGTTTGCTCGCTAGTTGTACCTATTACGGCATCTTTTACTACTACTCTTTTATTATATAAATTTTTCCCATCAATGATAGCGGTTAATAAAAATGGATTCTGAGAGATGTTGATGGTATCGATTACTGGTTTAAGTGGTTTTAATGTGGGAAGATCAGATAAAGATAATTTGCTGATAAATATGTTAAATCTAGCTGTAGGCAACCCATTAAAAAATACAATTATTGTTGCAGGTCCTGTTTTTATTTCTTTAGGCAACTTTTCAGTTTTTATGGTTACGGAATCTGCTTTTAGAGGGTAAGATTTTGATTCTACTAAGAATTGCTGTTTTTGAGAGTCAATTACTAGAACAGTAGAATTTAAGCCGACTTCATCAATAAAAAGCTTATTTAGTTTTTTTCTAATAACACTGCTATTAAATGAAAATATTACTTCAGAGTCATAAATAATACTATTATTTGCATTAGGAGGGTCTTCACTTGGGTCTAGTAGTCTAAGAGGAATTTCTGGGAGAGTAATATCGAAAATAGGCACTAAATTTATTTCACTCTCAGTTAACTTTGAAGGTGTGGATATAGGAGTTGCAGTTGATGTTGGTGTAGGTGTTGAAGTTGGTGTAGGCGTTGATGTCGGTGTAGGTGTTGAAGTTGGTGTAGGCGTTGATGTCGGTGTAGGTGTCGAAGTTGGTGTAGGCGTTGATGTCGGTGTAGGTGTTGATGTCGGTGTAGGTGTTGAAGTTGGTGTAGGCGTTGAAGTTGGTGTAGGCGTTGATGTCGGAGTAGGTGTAGATGTCGGTGTTGGAGTAGATGTCGGTGTAGGTGTAGATGTCGGTGTAGGTGTAGATGTCGGTGTAGGTGTAGAAGTTGGTGTAGGCGTAGATGTCGGTGTAGGTGTCGAAGTTGGTGTAGGCGTTGAAGTTGGTATTTGATTTGGATTTTCAGATGAATCTGTTCCGCATAAAATAAGTAAATTGCTTGTCACTGTATTCCTTGATCCTTTTGAATCTGCTGCTGACCATTGTATTGAATTTAATTTATTGATGTTTTCTGAACAATTAACAGTTCCACTAACTGAACCCGTAGCTGAGTCAATGTTGAGCCCATTGGGTAATCCGGTTGCAGAGAAGCTTGAAATACTATCACCATCAGGATCATAAGCAGAAAAAATATTAAATGAGTTAAATTGATCTCCCCTTATGGATAGATCATAGACGGAAATGTTAGGAGGACTGTTTGTGGAGCCCCCATTTGGATTTATAATTGAAACAGATATTATTTGTGACTCAGATTTTTTAGTAGTGTTTTTTGAAATTACATTAAATGCATAGGTTTTACCTACATCAGAATTAGATGCTGTAAAAGTATAGTTTGCTGTGTTTGAACTTGTTGAGATGAATTTTCCTACAAACGGTAAATTTTCAGTATCAATAGTTGAACCATCTGAATTGTCTGAAGTTATATCGACAGACACCGTTTGTCCAATGTTAATAACATAATAGCCTCCAGTATTTATTTGATACCCCTCTAAGGTGGCCTGTGATATTACTGGCATACGTGGAGCTTCATCAGCATGTGCAGGTAAGCTAACTAAAAAAAAGCAAAATATAAAAGCTAGCCATAAGAAATGGCCCTTTTTATTAATGAGGTTTACCCCGAATTTGTTCAAATATGATTTTTGGAACATAGAGACTTTCACTATCAATATTCCACATTGAACGAGAGAAAAATTAGGTTTATTAGAACTTATATTCTATTTGTATTAGTGCTATCCCTTTTTGATTAATTTTAAATACTACGAATGATTTAGTTATGAAATTGTTTGTCCCTTGGGGCATTAATCATTGAGTTGTAGCAGTGTTTTTCAGTTCTTGTTGTATGTTTTTTAAAGTTGGAAGTTCAAAAATTGTTTCAGGGCTAGTAAAAAGATTACTATCTGGATTTAATAAAGCTAAATGGATTAATGCTCTTAAAGTTAATTCTTCTTTATCATCTTTTAATTCATCGTTTTCGAAAAGTAATTGACTGGATCTTAAGATTGTGTGAATTGTAACTTCATCGGTAACTTTAAATTCTGGTCTAGGATTAAGCTGTCTTGAATGAATAAAACTTCCAATAGTTCCAAGTAGTACTTGCCTATGTCCTGGATTTTTTTGTAAATAATCTCTTATCGCTCCAACTATTATGAAACATCCTTCCTTGAATCCATTTTCTCCTTCTGGGTATAGGCTTTCTACTATTAATTTTGATTGATCCTTAAGATCTGCTTTTAATTCATTTAAGTCTTCTAATAATTCAAGTCTTTTACTTTCAGTTATTTTAGCCTCTTTTACACGGTATTCTAAATCAATTAAGTCTTCAGATAAAACATCAATATTTACCAATAAATAGTTAAAATCTCTTCCACTTTCATCAATGGCTTCTTCATTTTCATCATCTGAGGCTAGAAGCTGGTTTTCATCAATGGCCTCTTCGTTTTCATCATCTGAAGCTAAAAATTGTTTTTCATTAAATGGTGATTCGATTTCAAAGCAAGAGGTTTCATCATCTAATGAATTATTCCAAATGCTGATTGAAAGATTGATTGTAAATTCATACATCATTGCGCTAGTAACTGTTGTAAATAAATCAAGATCTGAAGAAAGGAACTTTGATTTAAAAGGACTTGGATGAAATAAATAAAGATCTTTAGAGGGTGATGAGTTTTGATCAACTAACTTAGCATCAAAAATTGATCTTGTAATAACTTCATGTAATATTTGAAAGTATTGATGATCTAGAGAAATGCCAGTGTTGTTTGGATTGCTTATATCTTCAATTGCTAACAGATCAAAATCATTTCTTCTTGCATGAGGGCTGTAATTATCTCTGAGAAATACAGAAGATCCTTCTTCTATGGGTAATCTTACATACCCATTTGGTGTTAAAGGAGTAATTGCAGTAACGGCAGTATTAAAGGCTCCATCTGGAGAAACTATTACACCACATGTAACTGTAGGACTTGGTATATATGATACAAAATCATAGCTATTTCCAGCTTGGTATGTAAGATCTCTTTCTGCATTAATATCATCTTTTTCACCAATAAGTTTTGAATCACTATTTCCTGGATTACTTAATGAGGCTCTTAGTTCTTTGATCGTTTCCCCACTCCAAAATCCTAAATTGGTTAAGCGTGTGTAATTTATATTTGATGGCGATATTCTGACTTCATATTTCGATTCCCATATTTGTTTGGCTAATTCTTCTTTACCTTTTGGTATAGCAGTTGTAGTCGTAGGATCATATTTTAGTTTTCTATCTATTAATTGTAAAACATCAAAATAATTTTTTCCTTTTCCTGGATCTTCCCAGTCTAAAGGATCAGATGAGTGATAAAAAGAAATTTCTTTTTCAGCAATATGTTCACCCCATCTACCAATTATTTCATTTAACGCATCCCATGAAATATGTCTTCTGGCACCTTTTAAAGCACTCACACTACAATGCGGACATCCTACAGAGCACCCTGTTGTTAGCTGAACGATAGATAGATTTTTTCCTATTGCATCTAATTGATTGCTAGAAAGACCATTAAACAGTTCATCAAAACTAATTAGTCTTATTTCGCTTTTTTCTTTTTGTGCAATTATATTTTGTAAATGTAAAATTCTTGCTTGGTATCCATCCAATCTTTTTTTTAGATCGACATCTATTACATTAGCTTTTTGAATCATTCTTTTAAATTGAACTAAGGTGTTTTGATCATCCTCAGAGACTCCTTTAAAATTAGTAGAGTCGACCTCTTTTTCAAGTAGAGTTATAAAATCATTAATTTTGTTTATGGCAGGTTCATGACCCATTTCAATATAAATTAAATTGATATCTAGTATAGAATTTTTTGTAGTAAAGATTTCAATTGAAGGTTCATTTGCTGGAATCGTTTCTGCCCTAATAATGGTAGAGCTCTCAGAAGTGTTTCCTGTGCTAATAGCTGGAAGTCTAGGTAAGGTTAAATAAAGAAGAGAAGCTCGCATAAATATCCTATAAATTGTTAATAGATAAACATTTTACAGGAGAGTATCATGGGAAAAGATTAAATTTATTTAATTCGGTAATATAGATTGGTTTACGAAATTATTTGCCCCTTAGGATCAATTTCTTTTCTAAGTATTTCAAGTTCCCTTTTTGTTGGTTCTTGTGTGATTAGTGGTTTTTTGTTTGTAGTTTTTAATTTGAACGAACAATTATTCTGTACATCTTCTAAACTAATTCCAGGATGTAAACTTTCTATTTGCATTTCTTTTGTTTCTTTATCAAAGTTAAAAATACAACAGTCTGTGATTACTTTAAATGGACCGGTATCTGGTGGTAGTCCAGCTTTTTCTCTGGAATTAGGTCCACTTAAATAGCCAGGCGTAGTTAGGAAATCTAACTTTTCTACGAATTTTTTCTTATCCATTTTCATAATAATGATAGTGTTCCAGCAAAGCGATGCTAAGTCATTTGCACCCCCGCTTCCAGGTAATCTTACTTTTGGTTTTTCATAGTTAGGTCCTATTATTGTAGAGTTTAAATTTCCATACTTGTCTATTTGAGCCCCACCTAAAAATGCATAATCTACAAGACCTCTTGCACATGTTTCCATAATTTCAGGCATGCTAGTAGAAAGAAGTGTTTTATATTGTGTTCTGGAATCACCAACTGACATTGGAAGTGCTGGAAGCAGTGGAGCGACTCCCCCTGCTTCAAACATCATTAAAAGGTTTGGTGTATGAGTTTTTTGAGCGAGCATGGCAGCCAGCATAGGAAGCCCTGTTCCGACAACAATGGTTTTATTGTCTTCAAGAACCCTGGATGCTGCACAAATCATGAATTCTGTCATGTTGTAGGGTTTGTGTTCGATGGTTGATTGATTATGGTTTGTTGTTGACGGTTGGTTTTCTAACAATTCAATCGATCTCAATTCCTGTAACCTTTTCTTTCCACCACATCTTTCTAAATATTCTTTCCAGTCTTTAACATTATAAATATAATTATCAAGAAATTTATTTAGTGATTCTTCACTTTTTTCTGCTTCATTCCATTCACCTAAATGTTCAATATCTAAATAGTACATTCCAGGCATATTCCCTGGGAAAGAACCATATGGGACATGAACTACAGCATCCACACAGTAAAATGGGATTATTGTTCTTTCTGGATTTTTTCTAATTTCATCCGTTTCAATTATTTCTTCAGTTGTAATTATTACTTTTTTAGATGCTCTTGCTACATCATAATCAGAGACTGTTATTCCATCAATTTGACAATTTCCATAAATATCGGCTCGTGGCACATGAATAACTGAAACATCAGGAAAACATGCTGGAACCAATGCATAAATTCCACCAGTAAATGGACATTTAAATTCTATAGCTTTGCTCTTTTCAAAAGTTTCAGTTCCTAACATAGATCTCACTGGTAAAAAAGACAGACCCATAGCAGCTGCTTTATATCTCCAAGCCAATGTTGCATTTGTCCATTCTGTTACTTTTACTTTTCCTTCTTGAAAAGTTCTCCTGTAATTTGGTGAAAGTCCAAGTAGTTCTACACCTACTACATAAGCAGCGTCTACTTTATCTACACAATTGCCAGCACAAAGTATTTGCCCATCATGAGTGGCTGTATGCCCAGCTAAAGTTAAATGTCTTTTTTTTTGCCTGACTATTTCATGAAGAGCAGCAGATGGAATTCTATCCATTCCAAATCCACCAATTCCCAAATAGTCACCATCTTTTACAAAATTTTCAATAGCAGTTTTTAAGTCTATGACTTTATTTGTCATAGCTCTGGATTTTTTATGATTAATCTCACGAAATTCGTTTGGATTTATGAAGCCGTATAATTCTTTCACTAACTTATTCTCCTGGTGAGACGTTGTATACAACGTCTTTACAAAGTTGGTCTTGGCAGACTAAAAACATCAGTAGTTTTGCAGTACTCAGCTCCACCCATACGTCCTATTGGTTTTAATTTACTTGAAATTATTTTACCATCTTTATAGACTTCTTCATTAGCATGGAAATATATAACTTCACCTATAACAACAGTGGCACTTCCTAAGCCACCATCTCCTACTTGTACTAATTGATGCAGTTTACATTCCATGCTAATTTTCGCTTCTTTAATAAGAGGTGGTTTTACCATCGTGCTTTTTTCTGGAGTTAGACCGCTTTGTTTAAACTCATCTACATCTGGAGGATATTCTGCTGAGCATTGATTCATCTGAGAAGCGATTTCTTCAGAAACAATATTTACTACAAACTCTTTATTGTTTTTTATGTTCTTTAAAGTATCTTTTTCCTGACCATCTGATGATCTAATTACAGGACAAAATAAAACAGTCATTGGATTTGAACAGATTCCGTTAAAAAAACTAAAAGGAGCAAGATTATAAACGCCATTCTCGCTGATTGTGGAAACGAAACCGATGGGGCGTGGAATAATTGACCCGATTAAAAGTTTGTAACGATCTTGAAATGGAATTTCTTTTGTATTAATTGAGATCTTACTCATAGTTCTATTTTATCGTATATCATATTAATATGTGCTTTAAAAAAGATGAAAAAAGCAAATATGATTTTCTTTCCTGGAAAGCTTTTTTTTCTTTATTATTTCTAATGTTTTTTAGTTTAATTCTCTTTATTCTTATAATCCCATACATTCTTGAACAAATTTTTCCCAGGTATGCAAGTCTTCTTTCTTCTGTCCATTTTAGAACTTTATTGTCTTTCCCCTCTTTATTCTTGAATTACTATCTCATTTATTATTTTGTCTGTAAAAGACGAAATAAGACTTTAAAAGAAGGTTTCTTTTTTATCCCAGTTTCAAAAGAAATTTACTTAAAATCACTTGCAGTAGGAATCTTAATGCCTATACTTTCCTCTCCAATTTTAATTTCCATGGCTCCAAAAGATTTTCATGCACTTGATATGTCTAAGGATCCTGTTGGACTTGTTTTTTTAATAGTAGGTGCTATCTTGGCTCCATTCCTAGAGGAAGTTTTCTATCGTGGCTTTCTTTTTCCATTCTTTCAAAGTAAAATAAACAGCTTCTTTGCAGTTGCATTAACTTCTCTGCTTTTTGGATTTTCACATTATATGAATGTGGGTAATGCAGAGATTTTAGTAGTTTTATTTATAGCTTATGGTTTAGTTTTAAGCTTAGCTAGATATCTTACTGGCTCTCTTATTCCTCCAGTAATTATTCATATGTGCCATAATGTCACACTTATTATTTGTTTTCTGATTGGGAAGCAGTTTAATTTAATAAACTGATTATAGGATTTGTGCAAAACCAAACCATATGCCATAAGATTGCGTTGACCCCTGGGAGTAGCAAGCGTTGGCATGTGGTTTGCATACAAAATGCACAAGTCCTATGTAATATGCTTCTTGCAAAACTTCACTAAGTGATCAATCATGTAATTTCTTCTATTGTCATCAATTCCTGGATAAACACCCACCCAAAATGCATTATTCATAGTTAAGTCAGTGTTTTTTAAATCGCCTACTATTCTGTGTTTAAGAGCAGCATAAGCAGGTTGTCTTAAGATGTTTCCAGCAAAAAGATTTCTTGTGGCTATTTTGTTTTCTTCCAGATAAAGAACGAAATCTTGTTTTGAAAATGGAGCTTCTGGTTTGACATAAATCATAAATCCAAACCAACATGGATCAGATTTTTTTGTAGCTTCATGAAGTATAAGAAAATTTTCAAAAGGCTTTAATGCATCATAAATAGCTTTGTGATTTCTTTTTCTAGCACTTATAAATGATTCAAGCTTATCTAATTGAGCAAGTCCTATCGCAGCTTGCATGTCAGTAATTTTTAAGTTATATCCAATATGTGAATAAATATATTTATGGTCATAGCCAGGAGGCAAACTTCCTAATTCCCATCCAAATCTTTTTCCGCATGTATTGTCTTTTCCTGATGGACACCAGCAGTCTCTTCCCCAATCTCTGAAGCTATTTAGATACATTTTAAGTATCGAATTGTTTGTTACTACTGCTCCACCTTCACCCATGGTAATTTGATGAGCTGGATAAAAACTAAGTGTTCCTATGTCTCCTATGGTGCCACAGAGCTTTCCATCATAAGTGCTTCCTAATGCATCACAAGTATCCTCAATTACCCAGAGGTTATGCTTTTTAGCAACCTTCATAACTTCATCAATGTTAAATGGGTTGCCTAGGGTGTGAGCAATCATAATTAATTTTGTTTTTTCAGAAATTGCTTCTTCAAGTTTATTTATATCAATGTTATATGTTCCAAGTTCAATGTCTAAAAATACAGGTGTGAGACCAAACTGGATGGCTGGATTAACTGTAGTGGGAAATGAAGCTGCTACTGTTATAAATTCATCACCTGGAATTATTCTTTTATTGATCCTGTCCAATTCAGGTGCAGTAAGTGCTGAAAAAGCAAGTAGATTTGCTGATGATCCTGAGTTAACAGTAAGAGCATGTTTAACACCTAAATATTTAGATAAGCCTTCACAAAATTCATTGTCATATTTTCCACCTGTTAGCCAGAACTCCAAGGAGGAGTCTATAAGGTTTAAAAGTTCTTTTTCATCAAAAACTCTTCCGCTGTAATTTACGTACGTTTCACCAGGCTTAAAATCTTTTTTTGAAAACTTTACTTCATGCCACTCTTTAATAAGAGACATAATTGAGTCGTGGATCTCTTTTTCTGATTTTTTTACTTCATTTACCATAAACTACAGATAATTGTAAGCTAAAAAGCACTTGTTTGGGTAATAATATAACTAGAGAACTTTCATGAAAGCAGTAATTTTAGCTGGTGGCTTAGGAACCAGAATATCAGAAGAAACTTATATTAAACCAAAACCAATGGTTGAAATTGGTCATATGCCGATTTTATGGCACATTATGAAAATTTATTCAACCCATGGAATAAATGATTTTATAGTTTGTTGTGGATATAAATCTTTTATGATTAAGCAATATTTTGCAAACTATTTTTTATACACATCAGATGTTACCTTTGATATTCAAAATAATAAAATGGAAATTCATGAAAAGCATTCTGAACCATGGAAAGTAACACTGGTAGATACTGGTGAAACTACAGGTACTGGCGGAAGACTTAAAAGAGTAAAAAATTTTTTAGATAATGAACCATTTTGTTTTACGTATGGAGATGGTGTAAGTGATGTAAATATAAAAGAGTTAATTGATTTTCATAAGAAACATAAAAAATTAGCTACTGTAACTGCAGTACAACCTCCTGGACGATATGGTTATATGGATATTGAAAATGAAAAAGTTACTAGTTTTATTGAAAAACCAGATGGTGAGGGTGGCTGGATTAATGGTGGGTTTTTTATCCTTGAACCAAAAACAATTGATTATATAGCAGATGACAATACAAACTGGGAAAGAGAACCGCTTGAAAAGCTTGCTAAAGAGAGTCAACTTTCAGTTTATAAACATTCTGGTTTCTGGCAAGCTATGGATACTCTTAGAGAAAAGAATTTATTAAATTCACTTTGGGAATCAAATAAAGCTCCATGGAAAGTATGGTAGATAATTTAAATTTCTGGAAAGGCAAGAAAGTCCTCATTACCGGACATACAGGGTTTAAAGGTGTTTGGCTTTCTTTTTGGTTGAAAAAATTAGGTGCAAATGTAATTGGCTATTCTTTAAAACCCCCTACTGAAATTAATATGTATGAAATTATTTCATTGAAAAATGAGATTGATTCGATAATAGGAAACATTTTAGATCTTGAAAATTTAAATAAAGTAATAAATGAAAATAAGCCTGAAATAATAATTCATATGGCAGCACAATCCTTGGTTAGAGAGTCATATAAAAATCCTCTTGAAACTTATATGAGCAATGTTATTGGAACTGCAAATGTCTTAGAAGTTATTAGAAAAGTTGATTTTGTTCGATCTGTTGTCATTGTTACATCAGATAAATGTTATGAAAACAAAGGTTTGGATATAGGATATAAAGAAAATGATTCTATGGGAGGATATGATCCATACTCTAGCAGTAAGGGTTGTGCAGAACTCGTGACTAGCGCTTATAGACAATCATTTTTCAACCCTAAATATTATTCATTGCATAAAGTGGCTTTGGCTTCTGCAAGAGCTGGAAACGTAATTGGTGGTGGAGATTTTGCTAATGATAGAGTCGTTCCAGATATGGTTAGGGCTGGTATTTTTAACAAAGAGTTAAAAATCAGAAATCCTAAAGCGACTCGTCCTTGGCAGCATGTATTAGAACCTCTAAGTGGTTATTTGCTTCTAGCTCAAAAGCTTTATGAAAATGGCATTGAATATGCTGAAGGTTGGAATTTTGGTCCGAAAGACAATGATGTTAAAACTGTAGAGTGGGTTGTGGAAGAATTTTCTAAACGCTGGAAAGAAAAAGGTGGAAAGTTAGACTGGAGAATTGATACAGATTCTAATCCCCATGAAGCCAGTTTATTAAAACTGAATTGTACAAAAGCAAATACTGTGCTTAATTGGCAGCAGGCATTATCAGTAGAAGAAGCTATTTCTTTTACTGCTGATTGGTATGATGCTTATAAAAACAAATGTGATATGAAAAAAATTACGTTAGAGCAAATAAATAAGTATGAAAATATAGAGTGTAAGCATGAAATTCATTGAGACTCCTTTAAAAGGTGCTTTTCTTATAGAGCTTGAGAAAGTGTCTGATGATCGTGGCTTCTTTGCACGTTATTTTTGTAAAGAGGATTTTCAAAAACAGGGCTTAAATCCAAACTTGTCACAAATTAGCATTGCTTTTAATGAAAAAAAAGAGACGTTGCGAGGAATGCACTATCAAAAAAAACCTCATGAAGAAGGGAAACTAGTTAGATGTACTAGTGGTTCTATATATGATGTGATTATAGACTTGAGAAAAGAGTCTCCTACATTTAAGAAATGGTATTCAGTAACTTTAAAAGCAAATGAATATAAAATGATTTATTTGCCTGAAGGATTTGCTCATGGATATCAAACTCTAGAAGATAAAACTGAAGTTGTTTATCATATGTCAGTGCCATTTAATGCTGATACCTATGCTGGAGTTAGATGGAATGATAAAGCTTTTAACATTAATTGGATTTTCTCAGAGCCTATAATTTCTGAAAAAGATAAAAACTATTCTGATTTCAATGTCTAATATTGTTCACTTTTGAAATCTTTAGTTATTTTTTCAACATCAGCTTCTACGTTCTCTTTATACATCTCATATTTTTCTAAATTAAAGTTAAATAATTTTCTAATTCCTTTTTGATATAAAAAGAAAGCTAATGTCGCTATAAGAACATTTAGCCCATACTGCCAAATCTTCACATAATTTTTTTCATCTCCATAATGAGTGTCTATAGGAACTTCTGCTATGTTTAATTTGTTTTTAATAAATAATATAATTACCTCAGTGTCAAAATGGTAATCACTGCTACAAAGATGAAATGGGACTTTTTTTAGAGCTGATGTTCTAAATATTCTATAACCAGAGTGAAACTCGCTGATATTTGTTCTGAGCAAAAAGTTTTGCATGAAAGTTAGTGCTTTGTTTCCTAAGAACCTGTGAAATGGCATTCCACCTTTAAGAGGATCACCATTCATTCTTGACCCAAAAAGTAAATCAATAGAGGGATCTTCTTCCATTTTTTGTATCATTATAGGAAGTTTTTCAGGAGCATATTGTGCATCACCGTGTAGCATCACTACCATGTCATATCCGCTTTTTATAGCATGAGCATATGCTACTTTCTGGCTGCCGCCATAGCCAAAGTTCTTTTCATTTTTAAAGATTTTTAAATTCTTTATGTCAGATTTTTTCTCTCTATATCCTATAGCCATTAAATATGTAGAATCAGAGCTGTCATTATCAATGACAAATACTTCTTCTACTTTTTCTTTTACTTCTTTTGGTATTCTTTCAAAAACTTTCGGTAATGTAATGGTGGCATTATAACAAGGAATGAAAATACAAATCTTTGATGTTGAGACTTGTCTTGGCAAGTCAGGCGAGGTTTGCAAACCTCGCCTGCTCGCGCCCACATCATTTTTCATGTCTTTAAGAGCATCTTCTAAGCTAGTGAATTGCAATCCTGTTAATTCAGTTATTCTTTTATTGGTTAATCCACCTTTTAATGGTCTTTGAGTTTTTACATTCATTTCTTTATACGTAGTGGGTAATATTAAAGATTTGTTTAAATTAAAAGCTTCTGCTACTTTATTTGCAAAGTCAAACCTACTTATAAAATCATTGCTGGCAAGATTATAAGTGCCATACGTTTTTCTTTTTATGGTTTCATAGGTAAATCTAGCTATGTCTTTGACATATGTGGGTGTGGCGCATAAATCATTTGCTGCTTTGATTTCTTTGTTTGATGAAAGATTCTTTACTACAGAGTAGGCATAATTTTTACCTTGAAATTCATACCCAAAAACTAAAGTTGTTCTGAAAATATAATTTTTTCCTGGAAGATAGCTTTTAACAAGGGTCTCAGCAGCAAGCTTTTGTTTTCCATATACATTAATAGGATTAGGAGTAACATCTTCTGAGTAAGGACCATCTTTCCCATCAAATAAATAATCAGTGCTATAAAAAGCAAAATCTATATTTTTATCAGAAACAATTTCAAGAAGATTGTTTAAACTTTGGACATTGTTATTCCAACCCTCTTTAGGATTTTCTTCATTCCAGTCTACATTTGGATTTGCTGCTGGGCATAAAATAACATCAGGGGAGAAATTATCTATAAGAGTTTTTACTTCTTTTTTATTTCCATAATCTAAATAAGTTAGACCTTCTCTTTTATTTTTTAAGTAAGTGCCTAAAACTTCATGATTTAATTTTTTCCCTTCTTGAAGAAGAGCATTACCTACTAAACCAGATGCACCGATGATTAAAAATTTCATATTTAAATTATTCCATTTTTATAGGAAAAGAGAGAGAAAAGTTATGAAAGCTGTATTTTTTATACTGAAACTGAAGGGGACTTGAAGGAAAGTTGATCAATAGGAGTAGCTATAGTACCTTTTTTAACGAATAGCATTCTTGTAAAAAATGGCTCATCAAGAGTCATTGACATTTTAAATCTATCGCCATCATAACAACTTCTTTCCTTGCGATACAGATATCTATTCCATGGTGTTTGAGTGCACACTTTTCCTAGTTGCTCCACTAATATATCTCCCATTATTTCAATATTTACATCACTACTTAAAGTTCTTAATAAAATAGTGTTATTCCTGGTCGGTAAATTTAAATGTAAGGTCCCAATTTTTATGATGCGTCCATTATGGACGGAATTAATATCACTTTGCCAGACAATATGCCCATTAAAATGAGGATTGTTTCTTCTGAAATTGGCTAATTGAATATCTAAAGCACTACCATTATTCCCAATTGTGAATTCTATGGGATCTTTTTTTATTTCAATTAACTTTGCAGGTGTTCTAGCTAGTGCATCTAATGGTGGAACATGTGTCATATTTATCCTTTAATCATAAATAATTATATTATTTAGTTAATTAGAGTAATGAAACATTAAAATAAATTAATCTATTAAATTGTATTACTCCCTAAGATTAGAAAAGAATAATTAACATTTAGCATTAAAATACAAAATTGTTTTATTCTTTTTTTATGCCAGTTCTTAGAATACAACCAGGCAAATCCATATATGTTGGAGATCACGCAAGACTTACTCATCGCATTTTTGAAGGTAAACGTTTTTTAGAGATAGATACTACTGGAATGCATGATTATGCTATTGGTAATAAAGTAAGTCTATATATAGCTAAAAATGGAAATAGTTTAGATGTAAATGTGAATGCTGCTAGTGAAATTCCTATTCATACTGAAAGATCATATTTAGCGATTACCAGTTCATCTAGCCCTCCCCTTTTAGAATGGACTTGCTCTATGCCTATAAATAGTCTGCCTCTTGAAAGAACAGTTTATTTACCCACATAATTTCTTTAAATAATTCACTTGATTAATCCACGCTCTTTTAATTTATCTCTTAGGTTTGGTGTGTCTGTAATTCGAAGAGTGAACTCATATTCTTTAGCTTCGCTATCTCCTCCTAATTTAGCAGCGATATGAGATGGTTTTTCCATCTCTGTTTTATTATTTGCTACTAACTTTACAAGGGTATCTATAATAAACACACGATTTCTATTTACTGCTGTTACTGCAACTTTTTTAGAGGTAGTATCAAGTCTAAGTGCTATTGTTGCTATATCATATTTTAATCTTGAGCCTGAAGTGTTTGAAATTAATATGTTAAATGTCCAAACCCAATAACTACTACTATCACCGCTTAATTTGCCATCACCAAAATGGAGATATACCTTATCATAATTACGATGATGGATAGTCATTTTTGGGATTCTGTCTATGGGATACATAATCCGGTTTATTATATATGTTTTATAAAATAAGCAAATTAAATTTATTTAAGGTTTGAAAGAAAAGATATTATTTCAACATTTCTCTTGAAATAACAAGTCTTTGTATTTCACTAGTGCCTTCACCTATTTCACAGAGCTTGGCATCTCTTAACATTCTTTCTACTGGAAACTCTCTTGTATAGCCATATCCACCATGTATCTGAATAGCCTTAGTACATACTCTCATTGCCATTTCAGAAGCGTATAGTTTAGCAATTGATGCTTCCAATGTATATGGTTTTCCTGCATCAGCTAAAGAAGCAGCTCTCATTATTAATAACTTGGCAGCTTCTATTTCTACTTTCATATCCGCCAACATAAAATCTATTGCCTGATGTTCTTTTAAAAGTTTTCCAAAAGTTTCTCTTTGATTTACGTATTTAAGTGACTCTTCTAATGCTCCTTCAGCTAATCCTAATGAAAGTGCTCCTATGCCTATTCTTCCTTTGTCCAGCATCATAAGGGTATTTATAAAACCTTCATTTATATTTCCTAATCTTCTAGTGTCAGGAATTTTTACATCTTCAAGAATCAATTCCCCAGTATCAGAGGATCGCATTCCCATTTTTTCTAATTTTTTCCCTGCTTTAAAACCTTTGTCACCTTTTTCTAAAATAAATGCTGTAATGCCTTTTTGTTTTTTTTCAGGTTCTGTAGAAGCTAATACTGTAAACGTTTCACCGACAGTAGCGTTAGTAATAAACATCTTTGTTCCATTTAAAATCCAGTCATTTCCATTTTTTACAGCTTTTGTCTTTAATGCACTGGCGTCTGATCCTGAGCCGGGTTCAGTGAGTGCCCACCCGCCTAGTTTTTTTCCACTAGCAATGTCAGGTAAATATTTTTTCTTTTGTTCTTCACTTCCAAATCTGGATATGTGTCCACATGCTAGTCCACTATGAGCAGCGATTGTAAGTGCTAACGATCCATCACCTTTAGCTAATTCTTCTATAACCAGAGCTGTAGAAATCATATCTAATCCTGAGCCGTCATAGTCATGACTTACACTCATTCCCATAATTCCCATGTCACCTAATTTTTTAATTACATCTAAAGGGACTTCTTCTTTTTCATCCCAATTTTTAGCTTTTGGTTTGACTTCTTTTTCTACAAAGTTTTTAATAGTTTCTTGAAGTAATATTTGATCTTTATTTAGTGAAAAATCCATAATTTTTATCCTTAGAGACTATTATCTTACTAAAAATTTGAAATTCTTTTGCAAAGAACGTTATAATTAAGGGTATATTTTAGTATATTGGTTGTTCTAAACAATCAACTATTAACCATCAATTTTTCTATGGCTGTTTTAACACCAAATATTAATTCATCTGACCCCTCTTTCCAAGAGAATAAATCTTTCATGGAAAGTTTAATTTCTGAATTTAAGGCAAGACTTGAAATTACAAAATTGGGTGGCGGAAAAGATTTACTTGAAAAGCATAAAAGTAGAGGAAAACTTTTTGTAAGAGAAAGAATTGAAAAGTTAATTGATGTAGGTTCTAAATTTTTAGAGTTTAGTTCTCTTGCTGCTTGTGATGTCTATAATAACGATGCTCCTTCTGCTGGAATAATTACTGGTATTGGTTTGATCCATGGGAAAGAAATAATTATTATTGCTAATGATGCCACGGTTAAAGGAGGAACTTACTACCCCCTTACTGTAAAAAAACATTTGCGAGCTCAGGAAATTGCTATGGATAATCATCTTCCATGTATTTATCTGGTGGATTCCGGTGGAGCATTTTTACCACTTCAGTCAGAAGTGTTTGCTGATAAAGAACATTTTGGAAGGATCTTTTACAACCAGGCAAAAATGTCAGCAGCTGGAATCCCTCAGATAGCAGTAGTTATGGGATCTTGCACTGCAGGTGGTGCTTATGTTCCTGCTATGAGTGATCAGGCTATTATTGTTAAAAACCAAGGAACAATTTTTTTAGGTGGACCACCACTAGTAAAAGCAGCTACTGGTGAAGAGGTCACAGCTGAAGATCTTGGTGGGGCTGATGTTCACTGTAAAATTTCAGGTGTAACTGATTACTATGCTGAAAATGATGAAGATGCTATAAACATAACCAGAAAATTAGTTGATAATTTAAATCTTAAAAAGAAAACAGAAATAGATATAAGACATCCAATGGGTCCTCTTTTTGATTCAAAAGAAATTTATGGAATTATTCCTAAAGATACCAGAAGACAATATGATGTAAAAAAGTTATTGCTTGTTTAGTAGATGGAAGTGAGTTTCAGGAATTTAAAGCTCTTTATGGAAAAACTATCGTATGTGGATTTGCCAGAATAAAAGGCTATCCAGTGGGTATCATTGCAAATAATGGAATCTTATTTAGTGAAAGTGCTTTAAAAGCTACACATTTTATAGAGCTTTGTGATCAGAGAAAAATTCCTCTTGTCTTTTTACAAAACATAGTAGGTTTTATGGTGGGAAAACAGTTTGAAGCTGGTGGAATAGCTAAAGACGGAGCCAAGATGGTTCAGGCAGTAGCAAATGCCGCTGTTCCAAAGTTTACTGTGATTATCGGTGGATCTCACGGAGCTGGAAATTATGCTATGTGTGGGCGCGCTTATGGACCTAGAATGATTTGGGCATGGCCTAACTCCAGAGTATCTGTGATGGGTGGAGAGCAAGCAGCCAGTGTTTTACTTACAGTTAAAAAAGATCAGTTAGCAGCTAAAGGTTTACCTCCTATGACTAAAGAAGAAGAAGAAGAGTTTAAAAAACCTACCCTTGAAAAGTATGCTTTAGAAAGTTCTGCCTATTATGCTACAGCGAGATTATGGGATGATGGAATTATAGATCCAGCAGACACGAGAGAAGTTTTAGCACATTCAATTTCAGCTTCATTAAATGCACCATATCCTGAAAAAGGAATGGGTGTTTTTAGGATGTAGAGTTTGATTCTCTAATTATTGAGTTTAAAACAGTTGCTACGTCTAGGAGTTCTATAGCTTTTAATAAAGCTATTTTGTCTAATTCACTTGGATCATCTACGTTTATTAATTCTCTAGAAATACTAGTATAAAATTCAGATAGGGCTCTTAAATCATCCGAGCTAACCTCATTACTTGTTAATAGTTCTTTGATTCCTGCAGAATGTCTTATTATCGCAGATGTAAATTTCTCCTCAGTTAAAGTTTTATATAGTTCACCCTTAATTATTTCTAACAGTATGGCTTGGGATCTTTGGCTTTTTTCTATTGCTCTAGATGAAACAAAATCTGGTGATTCATTTAATGAGGCTCCAACCCCTCGTAATCGTATTTCATCAGCCATTCCATCTTTAATACCTTCTTCTCTGAGTCTTGTGCTTTCTGCAAGCTTAATTGCAAAAGAGTTTACTCCAGGTTTGTTAAGAAGTAATAGGGTTTTAAATATGGGAAAATCTGACATGGTTATTTTTTTTTAGATTATATAATTCATAGTAAACTTATTTATTAACGGATTTCAATAGCAAATCTAAACATAAAATAAAGATTTAAAGTCATTAAGATTAAATCTTTTTAAGGTTTAGGTTAATATATAAGAATGATTAAATTAGATATTAATAATCAAGTTGCTTCGGTGACATTAAATCGTCCAGAGGTTCATAATGCTCTTTCTCCTGAAATGATAGCTGAACTTACAAAGATTTTTTTAGATCTTGATAAAGATAAAAATGTAAGAGTAGTAGTTTTAGCTGCAGAAGGAAAGTCTTTTTGTGCTGGTGCAGATTTGAACTATATGAAATCCATGGTTAATGCATCTTATGAAGAAAATTTAAAAGATGCTGAAGTTCTTGGGCAAATGTTTAAGACTATTTATGATTGTTCTAAACCTATAATTGCTAAAGTACAGGGAAGTGCATTTGGTGGTGGCGTAGGTTTAATTAGTGTCTGTGATATTGCTATTTCTAAAGATGAAGCTCTTTTTGCACTTAGTGAAGTCAGAATAGGACTAGTGCCAGGAGTAATTTCTCCTTTTGTAGTAAAAAAAGTAGGATTTTCAAATTCTAGTAGATACTTTTTGACTAGTGAAAGATTTGATTCAAATAAAGCAAAAGAAATAGGGCTTGTAAATGAAGTGGTGAAAGACTTGGATATGAAGGTAAATGAGCTGGTAAGCACTATTTTAGAAAATGGACCCGAGGCAGTCTCTGCATGTAAAAAATTAGTTAGAGATGTAGTGGATAGGGAAATAAATGATGCATTAGATGTTTCTAAAGAATATATCTCAAAGTGTCGCATATCTAAAGAAGGTCAGGAAGGCATGAAAGCATTTCTTGAAAAACGCAAACCGAAGTGGACGCTGTAAAGACTTGCCATGGCAAGTCTCCCTAAGGTAATACAATGAAACCATCTCCTAAATCCATAAAAATTGTAGAAGTCGGTCCACGCGATGGTCTACAAAATGAAAAAACCATTGTTTCAACAGCTGATAAGATTACTTATATAAAAAAGCTAATTGAAAGTGGGCTTGAAAATATTGAGCTAACATCGTTTGTGAACCCTAAAAACATTCCCCAGCTTTTTGATGCTAAAGAAGTCATTGAAGCCATAGATTTAAAGCCTACTTACTCTGCTCTAGTACCTAATATAAAAGGTCTTGAAAGAGCTCTTGAAACAAAAATAAAAAGAATAGCTATCTTTACAGCTGCAAGTGAAACTTTTAATAAAAAAAATATAAATATGACTATTGAAGAATCTATTAAAAACTATAAACCTGTTGTGAAACTTGCATTGGAAAAAGGCTTAAGTGTAAGAGGTTATATTTCTACTTGTTTTATTTGTCCATTTGATGGAAAAGTTAATAAAGAAAAAGTCTTAGAAGTCACAAATGAACTTTTAAATATGGGTGTAGATGAAGTTTCTATAGGAGATACCATAGGATCTGCACTACCTAATGATATTTATGAAACAGTGGGATTTTTGTTGAACACGATACCAAAAGAAAAAATAGCACTTCATTTTCACGATACTTATAATAATGCTTTAGTTAATGTTGCTGCTGGAATAGATCTTGGAATAACGACATTTGATTCATCTAGTGGAGGTATAGGTGGATGTCCTTATGCTCCAGGTGCCAGTGGGAATCTAGCCACTGAAGATTTGGTTAATTTCTTGAATACGGTTAATGTAAAAAGTGGAGTTGATTTGAACAAACTAACTGAAGCGTCAATGTTTATGAAAAGTGTTTTGGGTAGACCATTGAATAGGGGTGATTCATGTAAGGGTAATTCATGAATTACCCTTACCGCTACTATCAAGAAATAGACTCTACTAATGAAGAAGCCAAGCGTCTTATTTCATCAGGTAAGATTTCTGAAACATCTTATATCGTGGCTGATTCTCAAACTGCTGGAAAGGGTACGAGGGGCAGGGTTTGGTCATCACCAGAAGGAATTGGATTGTATCTTTCCATTGTTCATATTCCTAAAGAAAAAGAGTTCTTTGAGACTACTACTCTTTATACTTTGGCTAGTGGTGTGGCATGTGTTGAAGTTTTAAAAGAAGAGTTTGATATAGGTATAAAATTGAAACCCATTAATGATTTATATTTTGGAGATAAAAAATTGGGTGGTATTTTAGTAGAAAGTAGATTAGGAAAAGAAGGCATGTCCTCTTTAATTACAGGAATAGGGATAAATATAAAAAAGTATGATCATAGCCTTGATAGGGATGAAATAAGCCCAATTTCTCTGGAAGAAATAGTTGGTGAAGTTGGGATGAAAGCTTTCAAAAAAAACATTCTTACAGATAACCTTGTTAGTAAAATTTGTTTTTGGTATGAGGAATTATGTAGAGATAAAAGCTTAATTGAAAAAACATGGAATAAATACTCTTTAAACTTTGTTTGAATATATTTCAACTTCAGTTTTTATATGGTCATCTACTCTAAAAAATAAAAATCTAGGTGGTGTTAATCCAAAATCTGTCATTTTTATGTTTATTTCACCAGTGAAAAGATAGTTCTCAATATCTGAAGCATTTTTAAGTTCTATAGTCATCCTTTTTGTTACTCCATGAAAACTAACATCTCCAGTTATTGTAAAAGATTCTTTTTCAAAATTGATTGGGTTTTTTTCTGTGGATATAAAAGAAAAATCAGGATATTGCTTGTAGTTGATAAATTTCCTAAAAAAAGGATTCTTTGATGTGAATTTGACTTTAAGGTCTATTTTATTTAATAAGTCCTTTTCTATATTTAGAAATCCTCTCATTGGTAGAGGTTTTTTCTTGAAAACAAAGCCGAATTCACTTAAGCTATATGTTAATTTGCTTTTCTCTTCATTGATTATTAAGTCTTTTGCAGAGCAATTTGAGATTGTTAATGAAAACAAAATAAAGAGATATATTATGTAATTTTTCCTTCTCATATATTTAACAATAGTTATAATAACAATAAATGAATGAGGACAACACCCGAAGATTGTGAAAATTATTAAAGAAAAACATGTTCATGTATTTTTTATTTGCCTATGTCTTGTAATACTTATACCTTTCTTTTTTAAAGATAGGGTTATAAAGGATAAGTTGCCTAAGGTAAGACTAGTAAGCTATTTATCCTATGAAGATCTTGTTAAATTAGCATACAATAAAAAAAATGGTTATAAATTATATAGAAAACTACAGAAGCAATTAAATACTCCTTATATTTTCAATAGGAAAGAAGACTTAGAATCTCAAACCCTTTCCACAAAACCAATAAAGAACCGTCTAAGAGTAGCTCATTGGAATATTCAAAGAGGTTTCAATACAGAGCAAATCAAAGCCTTATTAACCTCACCTGATACATATTATTACGTTTATAAAAATAATATTAGAGAGAAGTCCCAGGATAACTTTAGGAGGGAATTAAAACTACTTTCAACTAGTGACATTATTTCTTTAAATGAAGTTGATATTGGCATGCCTAGAACTAATTACAGAAACAATGTTGATGAACTTGCCAATTCTCTTGGTTATAACTATGCTTTTGCTACTGAATTTGTTGAGCTTGGACCCATAATTGCTATGTTAAACGTAGATACTGAAAAGTATCTTGGATTGCATGGAAATGCAATTTTATCTAAATACCCCATTAAAAATGTAGAAGTAGTAAGACTTCCAGATGGCTATAAATGGTATGAAGAAGAGTTGAAAAAAAAATCGTTTCTTGAAGGAGCCAGAAGAGTTGGTGCAAAGGGATTATTTAGAGAACATATATTTAGTGAGGTCAGAAGGGGCGGAAGGAATGCAATTATTGCTGATATTGAATTACCTAATAAAGAAATAGTAACAGTTGTTTCTACTCATTTGGAAGATAGATGTATTCCTAAAGGAAGATTTAAGCAAATAGAATACTTGCTTACCAAGATAAAAGATAAAAGAACACCTCTTGTTTTAGCCGGTGACTTTAATACGACAACTTCAGATTCAATTCCAACTTCACTAAAAAAGGAAATAACAAAAAGAATAAAAGATCCCAATTTCTTGGCGAGACAAGCACTATTCTTAACTTTGCCAGTATTGCCACCAGGTGTAGGAAATTTAAGTGCAGCAGCTATAAGCACTAGTTTAAAATATAAAGACCCAGCAGTTATAAGTATTCCACTTCTTTCTCCGAATGGAGAAAGAAAAACATTTACCTATTTAAAAGACTTCAGATTCTATGATGGAGAAAATTTTGATTTTGATGGAAATCCAAAAAGAAGCTCAAACGGTAAAAGAGGTTTACTGTCAGATTCTAATGAAAGGCAGTTAAAAGGTTTTGAAAGTACTTTTGAATTTACAAAGCCTAATGTAATTGGTTATTATAAGCTGGACTGGTTTTTTATAAAACCAAAAAGAAAAAGGTTTGAACCATATAATGGTCAAACCTTAAAGTTAGTAAATGAATCTTTTCCGAGTATGATCTCAGACCATGACCCTATTACAGTGGATTTGAAAATATAGTTATCTAATTAGCTACAATATGGATAACATGGATTGTCTGGATTTGTGGCTGCATCTGCATCTGTAAAATCAGGTGTTCCTTCAGTATCACAATGAGATAATTGCCATGTACAATTAGAACAGTTATTTGGCTCTGTCTCACATACATAAGCTAATGCAGAGGTACTGCAAATACCCATGGCTATAACTGTAAGAATTGTTAGTTTTAAAATGGATTTCATACATTCCCCCTTTCAAAGTCTTTAAGAGGCTTTCTATTTGTATTATACCTATTACCATGAGGAAACCCTCTCTATGAAAGGGTTGTGGCAAGGGATAGACTTTGTTTTTAATTAAAGCTAATACTTTACCCAAGGGCTATCTCATAAAACGAGTCCTGATCCAGATGCTAAGAGAGAAAGTTGTGTTTCATCTAATCCCGTGGGCTGAGCACCAGTAACTAGACCACTCCAAGAATTAGATGTGGATCCTGGGACGATAGTTATATCTGCATAATTACTCATGCTACCTATTCCAAAAGTAACTAGTGATCCTAGTACGTATCCAGTTATTGTTACATTATTTCCAGCGCCTAATGTTCCTACAGGAAAAACTAATGTTGTTCCAGAAGTTGGTACCCAGCCTGAAAGATTACCAGAATAAACCATTGCTATTTGTCCACTGGCATTTAATTGCATAAACGTTGATCCTATTGCTACAGCAGGAGGGGGCGTACCACTGGAGTTTTGAAAATAGTCTATCTGAGCATCGACGTCATTTGACATGGAATTACCTACATAATCTCCCAAGTATGAATTTTGACTGCCCCCATTTTGATATAAACGAACTACATTTGAATTTGCTGCTGCAGTTGTTAATGCAGCAGGATCTAAGATTATAGGAAAAGTTGTCCCAGCTGGAGCGTAACCAGCATAAGTCTTTCCTCCTAAACTTGAAGCAGTAATTGTAAAAGTATCTATCATAAAAAAGCCACTAAGTATAGAGTTTGGAGTGTAGGAATAAGTAATTTTAAGGGCATTTACAGTTGGACCTGCTTCATTATAAGTAAATGTACATGTAGATGAGTCATAGGTGCCTGCTTGTAAAGTTAATCCTGTACTTGATGTTGTTAAGTTAGTGAAATTAGGTAATGTCATAGAGAGATTAGCATTTAAATAAGTTACTGCTGTATTCTTTGCAGTTGTTATATCAGAAGTACTATTTAGCTGTGAAATACCAGCAATGACAGCTAAATCAAGAGCTGACTTTATGTCTGCATTATAAGAATACATTCTTGGAAGGTCTACTGATAGGGCCATTATTCCTATGAAGACAGGTAGAAATACAGTAAAAAATGCAGCTATAAAGCCTTTGTTGGATCTAGTATAAGAATTGTTTTTAAGAATAATCATATTGTTGTTTTTTAATTATTCCCAAATCGCATGATAAGCCTACCTTCTGAAAGTGGCATCCCGACTGGCTTTGTTGAGATTATATAAAACGTAGTGAGACCCATGGTGTAATTAAGTAAGTGGAGGGTTAACCAAGCTGTCTTGTAGGGATATGACTGGGGGAAGGGTTATACCTCTTATTCAACAATTTTATATGCTGTAGATAAATAAATTTTTTCATTTGTCGGAATATTACTAGGCTCAGAACCTGGTTGTAATCCTCCCCAGGTATTGTCGTTTTGATGTTGTTGAAATGTAACATCCATATAGTATCCCATGGCACCTATTCCAAAATTATTTATTGTTGCTGAGGTAAAACCTTCTGCTGTTAAATCATTTCCACTGCCTTTCGTAACAATAGGGAAAACAAAACTATGTCCTGGTAAAGTCCATGGAAAAACTAAATTTATATAAAGGTAAGCTGTTGCTAGTGCACCACTATTATATTTAAAATTATCTCCAATTGCAACTGATCTTGATGGTGTTCCACTCCTGCCTTGAAAATAATCTATGGTATCTTCAATATCTCCAACACTTGCATTGTTGTCAAAAGCAGTAAAATATGAATTTGTACTCATTCCAAACTGGTAAATTCTTTGAGTGCTGTTTGATAGTGCTGATGTTAAAACACTTTTTTCTATTGCAAGAGGAAAACTTGTTCCAGTGCTTGCTGAACCTGCATAGTATTTAGCTGCTGTAGATGAAGATGATACAGTGAAACTGTTAATCATGTAATAGTTACTCCAGACACTACTTGCTTGGTGTGAGTAAGTCAGCATAATTGCATTGACTGATGAGCTTGCTTCATCCCAGGTAAACATACTTGTAGAAAAATCATAAACTCCTACTTTAACATCTAGATTGCTATCTCCTAAATTTGCATTTGTATATCCTGGAACCGTTCTGCTTAAGTTGCTGTTTAAATAACTAACAGCAGCTAATTTGGCTTGAGTTATATCTGATGAGCTCTGTAGTTGAGATATTCCTGCAAGAGTTGCTAAGTCAACCCCACTTTTAATATCAGAACTGCAGGAGTATAGCTTTGGCATGTCTACTGTTAAAGCAAATATCCCGATAAATACGGGTAAAAAAACTGTAAAAAAAGCAGCTATAAAGCCTTTCTCATTCCTTGAATTGTGAAAACGTAATTTCATTGCTTCCTTGCAATAGCACACACGGACTATACCAAGATTCTATTGATATTCTTCCTGGCTAAATGCATCAGGGAGGACATATTATTTTTGCTAAGGACTTCCCTATAGTGATAGTTCTTTAATTAGGGATTCCCTAAGTTTATATTTCTGCACTTTGCCATTAGCTGTCATGGGGAAATCATTAACAAACCTCACACAATAAGGAATTTTGTAATTAGCAATTTTACCTTTACACCATTCTTTTAATTCATCAGAGGTAATTTTTTGATCTGGTTTTAATTTTATAAAAGCTGCTACTTGTTCGCCGAATTTTTGATCTGGGATTCCTACTACTTGAACTTGTTCAATTTTTTCATTTGTCATTAAAAAATCTTCTACTTCAGCAGGATAAATATTTTCTCCTCCACGGATTATCATATCTTTTATTCTTCCAACAATTTTATAAACATCTTTTTCATCTACTGTGGCTAAATCTCCTGTATGCATCCAGCCTTCAGTGTCTAATACTTCTTTTGTTTTTTCAGGCATTTTATAATAGCCTTTCATTGCATTGTATCCATATCCACATAGTTCACCATCTACAATTTTAACTTTTACGTTTTGATGAGCTCTTCCTACTGTCCCTACTTTCATTTCTATAGGATCGTTATACCTTGTTTGTGTAAGTAATGGAGAAGCCTCAGTAAAACCGTATCCTATAGTGATTTCATTTAGATTCATTTTTTCTATGAGTTGTTTCATAAGTTCCATGGGGCATGGTGCACCTGCAATAACACCTGTTCGAAGAGAACTTAAATCATATTCATTAAATTCTTTCAATGCTAGCTCTGCGATAAACATAGTAGGTACACCATAAAGTGCTGTGCATTTTTCTTTATGAACTGCTTCGAGTGTTTTCTTAGGATCAAAAAACTCAGAGGGAAAAACCATTTTAATTCCAAAATTTACACAGGTAAGTGTGCCTAGAACGCAGCCAAAACAATGATAAAGTGGGACAGGAATACAGATAGAGTCTTTATCAGAAAGATTCATATTTATTCCGCAGAAATAGGCATTATTTAGAATTCCATAGTGAGTTAGTTGAGCTCCTTTAGGAAAACCAGTCGTGCCTGAAGTATATTGAATATTTATTACATCATCTGTGGAAAGAGAATTTCCTCTTTCAATTAAATCATCAATTGGTACACTTTTAGCTAATTCAAGAAGATCATTCCATTTTATGTAATCAGGATATGAATTGGATCTAATTGTTACTATTTTTTTCAATAGTCCCAATGGTTCTATGGTCCCATGGTCCCATAGTCCTTTTAATACCTCTACCATATTCTGACCTTTAAATGACTCAGTGAGAAAAAGAGTCGTTATATCTCCTTGTTCTAAAATATATTTCAATTCATGTGTTTTAAGGGCAGGATTTATGTTTACTAAAACAGCACCAATTTTTGCAGCAGCGAATTGTAATATAACCCACTCTGGACAATTCACAGCAAATATTCCAATGTGCTCACCTTTTTTTATATGAAGAGCTAAAAGACCTTTTGCAATGTCATCCGTAATTTCTTTAAACTCTTTGTAATTAATTCTATAATGCAAATCAGTAAAAACTATTGCATCTTTATTTGCATGCTTTAATGCTTGTGAATCTAAAAGTTGACCTAAGGTTAGATGTTTTAGATCGTTCATATATAATGATTATAATCCTAAAAATGTTAAATCATATAAACTATAAATTAATTGCAATTCTTCGTACAAAACCCGGTACAAGTTTTGAAAATACGCTACTTGCTATAAAAGCTGCTTTTGAATCAGGAATAGAAGCTGTTGAAATTACATCAAATTCAGAACATTGGCAGGATGTTGTAAAAAAATGTTCTAGCGATAATCTATTTATAGGGGTGGGTTCTATTAAAAATAAAGAGCTCGCAAAAGAAGCCATATCTTGTGGGGCGAAATTTTTAGTTTCTCCAGGTTTATTTGAAGATGTAGTAGAAGAGGCTAAAGAAAATAAAATTCCCATACTTCCTGGAGTTTTTCTTTCTTCTGAAGCTTTGAAAGCAAAGTTTTTAGAAATTAAAGACCAGAAATTTTTCCCTGCTAATGTGAAAACTCATGAGGAATTTTTTAAAGCTATAAGAGACCCTTTTAGAGATGAGTTTGATGAATTAGAAAAAAAAGGTTTCAAAATTACTTCTTTTGATTCTGATAGAGTGTATGAGTTGGGTGGGAAATATGAGATAGTTAATTCACCTACTGAGTTTTACAATCTTTATTTATCAAGAGAAAAAATCCAAGGATATACAATAATTGTAAAGTTGCCCCCAGGTAAAAACGGATTTGAAAAAATAAGTGAGGGTTTAGACCCAGAAAAAAAAATTAGAACTTATGCTGTAGGTGGAGTAAATTCTAAAAATATGAATGAGGTTGTAGAAAAATATGGAGCGTATGGAGTTTGTTTAGGTGGTAGTGTTTTTGATGCAGATGCCATTTTAAAGGGAGATATAGACAAGGTTAAAGAAAATCTTCTAAATTTCAATAGACTGGTATTAGAATAATACAGATTGATCATTCTTATATATTATTGGTAGACTTTCTCTAATTTATTTAAGGAGAAATTTATGGGACTAGTTATAAGTAATAATGTAAATGTTTTTGCAGTAACTGGATTCAATTCTAAATCTAAAATATTAAGTGGCTTGCAACTTATAAAGCTATCAAATAGAGCTATTGAAATTTTTAATGAAGAAGCTGGGAAAAGAAGTTTGCTAGGTAGAGTTAAACTTGTCATTGAACCAGTACTTAGAGCAGTAGACAGTTGGGATGCTGTGAATGCTATATCTACTGGTTTTGGAACTGATTCTGCTGGAACCGCTTTAAGACCTGAAAATTTTGCAGTAGGATCAGTTCTTTATGAAACAGATGTAGAAACAGCAAAAAGTAGAGGTTTTGAGACTGTAGTTTCACCTATGACTTATTTTAATGTTCTTCAAGCAGCAGCAGAAGCTCGTATTAATGCTATTCCAGCTATTAGTGATCTAAGTGATGCAGATAAGTTAGAAAGACAAGCTAGGAGATTTGACTCTAATCCCTCCATTGTAAAAGTTTTTCCATTTGACGCTAATGGGGCAAAAGGTTTAGTGGATGCTTTAGGTGGACCATTTAGTCGCGAAATTCAAATTAGAGAAGTTTCATTGGTTGCTGATGATAGAAGTACTCGTGATACACCTACAAAATTCTGGACGGCTTTACTCAAAGCTGATAAAGGAGCTCAAATTCGCATTGGAAAACTAGTTGGAGCAAACGGATTAGGATCATTGCGTGTACTGAGAGAATCTGTTGAAAGATTTAAAACAGGCGTTTCGACTCCAGTTGTTACTGGTGGGATTAAAGCAGATGCAGAAAGTATTTCAGCTATTGTGAAAGATGGAGTTAGAAATATTGGATTAAGTGCACTTATTACTGATGAAGTCCAACAAGCTGCATCTGGGCAAACACCTAATTATGATATTTTTAGAGCTAATGTTGGTAAAGTTTTAGATGGTATTAAGTCAGGATTAGAACAAGGTAGTTAATTCTTCCGCATAACGTCATTCGGCTCGCAATGACGTGAATAATTTTGCTATTATATTATTCATGCAAGAAACATTAACAAAAAACAAAGCCTCTCAAATCTCAAATTATGTTTTATCTGTAAAAAAAGAATCACTTCCAAAAGAAGTTATTCATGAAGTAAAAAGAAGAATCATTGATAGTTTGGGCTGTGCTTTTGGTGCTTATGATTCTAAAGCTGCAAAAATTGTTTTAAAAGCTTGTTCTAGAATTAAAGGAAAATACAAAGCACCTCTTTTTGGAAAAGGAAAAGATGTTTTTTATGAAGAAGCTGCTTTTGCAAATGGATCACTTGTTAGATATTTAGATTTCAATGATACTTATCTTTCTTTGGAGCCAGCTCACCCATCAGATAATATTGCTCCATTAATTGCTTGTGCTCAGGCTTATGGAAAAAGTGGACTTGATCTTGTTTTAGCGATTGCTATTGCATATGAAATTCAGTGCAGGCTTTGTGATGGTGCATCACTTCGTGCTAAAGGAATAGATCATGTAACTTATGGTGCTTTTTCTGTGGCCTGTGGTGCTGCTATATTGATGGATTTAAATCCAGAACAGTTAGAAAATGCACTTGGCATAGCTGGTGTTTGTAATATTGCTACTCGTCAGACTCGTGTCGGTGAGATGTCCATGTGGAAAGCGTGTGCATTTGCTAATGCTGCTCGCCAGGGACTATTTGCAGCTAGATTAGCTAGTGAAGGAATGACAGGACCTGCTCCGATTTTTGAAGGAGTAAGAGGATTTGAAACATTGATTTCTGGACCCATAGATTTAAAGCTTCCTGCAATAGGTGAAGCACCGAAAAAAATTCTTGAAACATATATAAAACCTTATCCAGTCGAATATCACGCCCAAAGTGCAGTGGAAGCAGCGATTAAGGTTTACAACGATGGATTGAAAATCGATGAAATCCAGGATATGGTTGTTTACACTCATGGTGCTTCTTATCAGATCATTGGTTCAGAGCCTGAAAAATGGAGACCGACTTCTAAAGAAACAGCAGATCACAGTCTTCCATATTGTACGGCTATAGCACTTCGTGATGGCGATGTATCTGATGAAAGTTTTCATAAGAAAAATTATCGTGATTCTTCCATGATTAAGTTTATGAAAAAAATAAAAGTAGTAGAAGATCAGAAATATACAGAAGATTATCCGAAAAGCTTTGGAAACAGATTGGAAATTAATTTATTTAGTGGAAAAAAGATAGTAAAAGAAGTTTTACATCCTTTTGGGCATCCAAAAAATCCTATGGCTTGTGAAGATATTTTTAACAAGTTTAGAAAGTTGGCTGAGCCACATTTAGATAAAGAAAAGATTGATAAGCAGATAGAAATAATTTTAGGCTTAGACAAGGCCTCCGACTTAAACAATGTTACTCCTGAGATAAATTAGAAGAGGCCTTATGAAATCCTTCCATCAGCTTTTAAAACAAGAAAAAACTGTAATTATTCCTGGAGTGTTTAATGCAGCATCTGCTTTAGTAGCAAAAGATACTGGAATGACATCTTTATATCTTTCTGGTTCTGGTATTGCTACTGGTTGTTTTGGTTTGCCTGATTTAGGATTGACGACATTAGATGATGTTTGTCAGGAAGTAAAACGGATCACATCAGTAGCGGCAATTCACGAATTGCCGCTTTTAGTCGACGCAGATACGGGCTTTGGAAATGTAGAAGAATGTGTAAAAAGGCTTGAAGAAGCTGGTGCCATGGCTATCCATTTAGAAGATCAGGTCTTTCCGAAAAGATGTGGTCATAGAAGTGGAAAAGAAGTTATATCTTCAGACGAAATGGTCTTAAAAATCCAATCTGCTGTAAGGGCTAGAAAGAATCCTGATTTTTATATTATTGCTAGGGTAGATTCCAGAAATGTAATTGGATTTGATGATGCCCTTGAAAGGGCTAGAAAATATCAGAGTGCTGGAGCTGATGTTATTTTTGCTGAGGCTTTAGAGAGTAAGGATGAATACAAGAAGTTTGTGGATATACTTAGAATTCCTGTATTAGCTAATATGACAGAGTTTGGTAAGACACCATATATATCTGTTTATGAGTTTGAGCAAATAGGGGTACGTATGGTTCTTTTCCCTCTGACAGCATTTAGGATGATGATGAAAACAGTAGAGGAAACGTATCGCACTATTAAAAAAGAGGGTAGCCAGACGTCTATCCTTAGACACATGCAAACTAGAGAAGAGTTGTATAAGCTTCTAAATTATTATGAACAAGAAGCAAAAATTACAAAAAATGATTGATAAAAATCAAAATATAGATTATCATGGCTGACAGGTAAATTAGTTTGGTTAATTTTAGGAGAGCAATATGTCAACCACAATGACAGAACAATTTTCAAAAGGTTTAGAAGATGTAGTTGCAGGAACTACTTCAATTTGTACTATAAATCCAGATACTGAAACTTTACTTTATAGGGGATACAGCGCTACAGACTTATCTCAAAACGCTACGTATGAAGAAGTCGCTCATCTTTTAATAGAAGGAAGACTTCCTAAAAAAAGAGAATTAAAAAGAATTACAAAATTACTAGTTCAAGAAAGAAAAATTCCTAAGCCTTTAATAAAAGTTTTAAAGTTAATCCCTTTGAAATCCAGTCCAATGGATGTACTTAGAACATCAGTTTCATTTATGGGTGCTCTTGAAGAAGCCAGACAATATTCTATAGAAGATACAAAACAAATAGTTTATTCAATTATGGCAAAGTTGCCAGTTGCTCTTATGAGTTGGTATCACCTATCCAAAGGTGGTGACCTTCCTAAAGTAAATAAAAATCTTACTTATGCTGGTAGATTTCTACAAATGGTAACAGGAAAAGATCCTAGTCCTTTAGAAGAAAAAATAATGAATGCTAGTTTAATTCTTTATGCAGAGCATGAATTAAATGCTTCTACTTTTGCAGCTAGAGTTACAGTGTCTACACTTTCAGATATTTATTCAGCCTTGACTTCAGGAATTGGTACGTTAAAAGGACCTCTCCATGGTGGTGCTAATGAAGCTGCAATGGAATTGATTCTAAAATTTAAGAGTCCTCAAGATGCTATAACTGGCATTACTAGCATGATTGAGAAAAAAGAAAAAATTATGGGATTTGGTCACAGAGTTTATAAAAAAGGTGATGGCAGGTCAGTTATTATGAAAAAGTATGCAAAAGAGCTTGCAGAGATGAAAGGGAATCAAAAACTTTTTGAAATTGCAGAAGCTGTAGAAAAAACAGTTAAAGAGAAAAAAGGAATCTTCCCTAATGCAGATTTCTATTCTGCCGTAGCTTATTATTTATTAGGTATTCCTATTCCTTTATATACACCTATTTTTGTTCTTTCCAGAACAGCAGGTTGGTCAGCTCACGTACTTGAACAATTAAGTGATAATCGCTTAATTAGACCACGTGCTATTTATGTGGGACAGCCAGCTAGAGACTTCAGCCCTATTGAAAGACGGTAATCCGTTGAGCCATGCGGCCGCATGGCTCTTTTCTTATGAAAAAAAATCTTGCTGATCTCAATGATCAAATCACTTCTTGTAAAAAGTGTCCACGCCTTGTTGAGTATATAGATGAGATAAGAGAAAAATTCCCGTCTTATTGGTGTAAACCTGTTCCAAGCTTTGGAGATGTGAAAGCAAAGATTTTAATTGTAGGACTTGCTCCTGGAAGATTTGGGTCAAATAGGACAGGGAGAATGTTTACAGGTGATTCTTCTGGAAATTTTATGTATCCAATTTTACATGAAGTAGGTTTATGTAATCAGCCTGATTCTATAGATATAAATGATGGATTTAAATTAAAAGATTGTTATATAACAGCAGTTGGCAGGTGTGCTCCACCTCAAAACAAGCCTACCCCGGAAGAATTGAATAATTGCTTTCCATATTTAGGTGAAGAATTGAAACTCTTGAAAGATTTAAAAGTTGTTGTGGCTCTTGGAAAAATTGCTTTTGATGGGTACATTAAATGGGCAATCTCAGCACGTCATTGCGAGGAGGTTCTGAAAGAGCCGACGCGGCAATCTACTAACGCTATTAGATTGCGGAGCCTGTCCCGAGCAGAGCGAGGGATCTCTCCTCGCAATGACGTCTTACAAAAAAAAGACTTCAAATTCTCTCACGGAGCCATATATGAAAAAGGCTTGCCACACATTTTAATAGCAAGTTATCATCCCAGTAGGCAAAATACGCAGACAGGGCGTCTTACAAAAGCTATGTTTAAAAAAGTCTTTGAGATAGCAAATGAATACGTTAGAGAAAATTAATGATATTTTAATCCAATCTTAACTTTAATCCTATTGAATTTCATAAATTTCTATCCATAGTTTTGGCTTTATGCGGAGCTTGTATGTCTATTGAAAACAATATAAATAATAAAAATATTGCTGCTGACCAAATAAAAGGCCAGTATAAAAACTCTGCTAAAAAACCAAAACAGCAGCCTAAAAAAGCATTAAGTCAACAACTAAATTCTAATTTTGCAAAATTAAATCAAATGCGATCTTCTTCTCCATCAGCTCAGAGAGGTGCATACAATCCAGCAGATGTCCCTGCTGGAAAAAGTGGAAATGCTGGAAGCTCTGTGCCTGCACAATCAAATCAGTCTACTCCAAATAGAACTTCTCCTCCAGCACAAAGAGGAGCCTTAGGGTTACAAAACAATAATTCAACCAATTCATCTAATTCGCCAGGAAAATCTTCTGATCCTACCGGCATATATGCAGAAATGGACAGCGTAGCTAACTATTTTGGCATTGAAGGAAAAGCAAGAGGTGTTTTTCAAATTAATGTTGACCGTAATGGTTTTGAACGTGAAGGAATGAAATACACTGACTATAATGATTCTAATTCTGTGTCGGATAAAGACTGGAGTGATTTTAAAAAATCACTAAAACTATCAAAAGAACATGAGGCAACAGTTGATAAGTTATTTAAATATAGAAAAGGAATGGGTTTTGATACTGACTTTAGTACTTTGAATAAATTAGACGAAGATATTTTAAAAGAGAAAGGTGTTAATGTCGGGTCATTTAAAAAACAATGGAAATCATGGTCTGCTGCTAGACTTAAGAATGCTAAACCCGCTAACAATAACAATCCTACTCAGAGCTCATCTGCTCCTGGTCGTAATATAAAAACTGATACTTCACCAACCATAAGTAAACTGAAAGATAGATTAAAGCTAACTGCAGATGAAGGAAAAGCTATCGATGCTATGCTGCAGTACAGGCAGGATAAAGGAAAGAGCAAATACTCTAATGAACTCTCATTTGAAGATCATTTGGTTTTAAAAGCACATGGAATGTCAAATTTTAAAAAACAAGAATTTTTCTTTCAATTAAAAGGGATGACTGAAAATGCTGGATCTATAAAAGCGAAAGAACTAAATAGCAATTCAGCTGGAAGTAAAGCCTTACTTGCATATAGAAAAATGAATAAGTTGGATCTTAATAAAACAAATCTCACAAAAGATGAAGTGAGATTAATGGCTTTAGCAGAAGAGAATAAAAGAAAATTTAATGTAGACTATTCAAAAATTATGGTAAGTGATGTTAGAAGCAGAGAAAACTGGGATTTCTATCATTTTGGTTGGTCAATAAAAGACAGCTTAACCCCTACAGATAGTGTTGGTTAATAGCTGCCGTGAAAATAAATAATTTAGGTTTGTGTGTGGCATATTAGAGAAATCTAATAAAATATTCTCTATGAATTAATTTATATGTAAATAATTATGTAACTTAGTCTTAACTTTTATCTTGTTTAATACCCATAAATCTATGGCTGTTCAGAACGATATAAATAAAAATAATATTACATCTGATCAGATGCAAGGACAGCGTAATAACCCTGCTACAAAATCAAAATCTCATAATCACAGAAGTGCTGCTTTAAAAAACAAACAAAATTTCAATCTTACAAAACTAAAACAAATGCGTTCTGGTGAATCAGAAAGGACACAAATTAGATTCGATACAGTGCGTCAAAAGCCTGCTGAGGCTAAACCCACTCCAATAGATGAAAAATTTCTAAATGAAATGATTTTTGGACAAGCATTTGATTTTGATAATGAAGCATTTGGAATTAAACTTGAAGATGGCTTAGATGAAGGGGAGAAGAATCAATTAAGATTTTCTGGAGATGGAATAAAAGGAAAAGTAGGTAAAGACTTTCTTGGTAGACTTTCGGGAGGTTCTACCGTAAATCATACAGGGTATACAGCAAATGGAGAAGAATATGATCAAATTAAACAAATCTCTAAAGAAGACTTATTGAAGTTTGCAGAAGAACTAGAAAAGGAAGGTTCAGACACAAATAAAAAGTTTAAACAGTTTATAGGTTTTTATCAAAATACAATTAATAAAGATGATAGTGCTTTTAAAGATGCAAAAGGATTAAACGGTCAATTAAAAAAACTTGGAGATCTTAGTCCAAAAAATGTTGCTAATGAACTAAGAGGTATGGCTGAGAAATTGGGTGATGGTGAAGCTTTAACAGCAAATGGAGTTAAGAAAGCCAGCTCAGAAAGCAATGGTCAAGAAGGTTTTAAAAATGTAGATAAAAAGTTCGTTCATGGACTTTTACATGATTCTCTTTTTGGTTTTGATGCATATTCATCAAAGCGATTGAAAGCTTCTGACTTTGAGCCACCATTTTTACCTTACGGTCCTAATGCCAAAAAACATAATTTATTTAAGGCACTTGCTAATTCTGAGAAAAATCCATTCAAAAATCTTTTTAAAGATGCTTTGAAAAACTTTGGACCAGAGCCAACGGGGTCTTTATTTCATGGTAATGATATGGCTGTAAAACAAAAAGAAACTGACTCAGCCATTTTTAAAGATAGACATAAAAAACAATACACTCCGCAAGAACTGAGAGCCTTTGCTGCTAACCTTGAAAAATTAGGATCTAAAACTAATGATTCATTTAATACTTATCTGAAAGATTTTAAAACTTTATACTTTGAAGCAGGTGATTTTAAAGGAATTGGAAATAAGTCTACACCTGCTTTCATGAAAGACGTGGCTAATGCCATTAGGGAATTAGCAGATAGATTTGAGAAGACTGGTAAGATGGATTATTCATTTTTAGGGTAGGTTAACTTGTCAGTCGTTGCATGCAATGACTCTACACGCTATCATATTACCTGTGAACTTCATTGACACAGCTAAAATTAAGATTTCTTCCGGCAAAGGTGGAAATGGTGTTGTGGCATGGAGACGTGAAAAATATGAGCCTAATGGTGGACCTGCTGGTGGAGATGGTGGAAGAGGTGGTACCGTTTATATTGAAGCTGATGAAAACCTCGGCACACTTTTAGATTTTAAATATAGAGCAATTTTTAAAGCAACAGATGGTGAAAAAGGCGGGAATAAAAATAAAACTGGTAAAGCAGGAGAAGATTTACTTATAAAAGTACCATGTGGAACTATTGTAAAAGATGCTAGTACTGGTGAAATAATTGCAGATTTAGTAGTTCACAAGCAAAAAATTTTACTAGCACAAGGTGGTCGTGGAGGTAGAGGTAATCAACACTTTTCTACTAGTTCTAGACAAGCTCCACATTATTGTGAACCGGGCGAACCTGCTATTGAACGGGAGTTGGACTTTGAACTTAAGTTAATTGCAGAAGTTGGAATAATCGGTGTACCTAGTGCTGGAAAGTCTACATTGATTAGTGTAATTAGTGCCGCCAAACCAAAAATTGCTGAGTATCACTTTACTACTCTTGTCCCGAACCTTGGTGTAGTAAAAAAACCTAATGGAGATGGTTTTGTAATTGCTGATATTCCTGGACTTATAAAAGGGGCATCAGAAGGAGCAGGACTGGGACATGATTTTATTCGCCATGTAGAAAGAACAAGACTTTTAGTACATGTAGTAGATGCCAGTGGATCAAATAGTTTTGATCCTATTGAAGCTTATGAAACCATTCAGGAAGAATTAAAAGCGTATAATAAAATTCTTGCTAAGAAAAAGCAAATGCTAGTTTTAAATAAAACTGATTTAATGCAAGAAGATGAATTGAAAGAAGTTGTAGATAGATTTAAAAAGAAAAAATTAAAACCTCTTTTAATCTCTGCTGCTACTAAACAAAACATAGATAAACTTTTAAATGAATTGTTTGAATTCTTGGAAAAAAATCCAAAAGAAGAAAAAGTAGAAATACAAACATATTATGATCCTGAATCTACTGATCACAAGTTAGATGAGTATGTTGTCTATAAAGATAATCAAATGTTTTATGTAGAAGGCAAAAAAATAGATGGATTGGTATCCGTAGCTAAATTAAATGACTATCAGTCAGTTGGACATCTTATGAGAATACTTAAAAAAATTGGTGTTTTTACTGAATTGGCTAAACATGGAGCTAAAGAAGGCGATGTTGTTCATTTGTCAGGAATACAATTTGAATATAGTCCCGATACGATGATCATGACATAGTGTTAAAATATTTTCTATGCAAATTCTTGAGTTTAATGGAGTAAAAGATCATTCTGTTGGCGTAGAGCTTGAGCTTCAAGTCATTGATAAAAATACTAGAGAGCTTATTTCTGGGACATCTACACTTTTAAAAAGTCTTGAAGGACAAAATAATTACAAACATGAGCTTTTTGAATCAGTTATAGAAATAAATAGTGACCCATGTAAATCCATTCATGATCTAAAAGGAAATTTGAAAAAATATGTTTCTCTTTTGCATGAGCATGCAGCTAAATTTGGTATGAAGCTTACTATGGCTGGTACGCATCCTACTTCTAATTGGTCCAGGCAAACGATTTCTCCTATTCCCAGATATCAGAACTTGGTAAATAAAATCCAAATGCCCGTAAATAGAATGCTTATTTTTGGACTTCATGTTCATGTAGGAGTAAGAAGTGGTGATGAAGCTATTGCAGTTAAGTCAGCGCTAATGAATTATTTGCCTTATTTGCTTGCTCTTTCTACTAGCTCACCTTACTGGGTAAAAAGAGATTCTGGAATGGAATCCTACCGTGTAAAAATTCTTGAAACATTGCCTACTACTGGACTTCCATTTAGGTTGCATAATTGGGAAGAATTTAGTGAGCTTGTTTATGTATTAAAAAAAGCAGGGACGATAGAATCTATTAGAGAAATCTGGTGGGATGTAAGACCTCATCCTGATTATGGAACTATAGAGGTTCGTATCTGTGATGCTATTCCAATTTTTGATGATGTAATTGCAATTGCATCTCTAATCCAGGCTTTAGTTGCACACTTTGCTAAGAGATATAGAATTATGGATGAAATAGGACATTTACCATCTTATATAATTCGTGAAAATAAATGGCGTGCCGCAAGGTATGGTTTAGATGCAGAATTAATTACAGATACTTTTGGAAACACGATATCTGTACAAAAAGGTGTAGAAAAGATTTTAGAAGAAATCTCTCCTGCTATTAAAGAGCTTGGTACAGAAGCAGAAATAAATAAAATATATGATATTTTTAAGCGTGGCACTAGTAGTAAAAGACAAAGAAAAATATTTAATGAAACTAATGGAAATTGGGACTCAATAATTCAAAGTATGATTGATGAGTTTGAGGAAAGTTGGAATTTGAAATCAATTTCTGTATGAATTGGCGGGAAATTTTGGTGGGGCAACGTAGAGACGCCCCGGTGGGACGTCTAATGTATCAAGCACATATTATTATTTCTGGTAAGGTTCAAAATGTCTGCTACAGGGTTTCCTGTAAAGAATATGCATCTAGTCTTGGTTTAAAAGGCTGGGTTAGAAATTCAGATGATGGAAGTGTAGAAGCGCTTGCTCAAGGTGAGAAAAAAATAATTGATAGATTTATAGAATGGTGTAAAAAAGGTCCACCTCAGGCAAAAGTAGAAGAAGTGAAAATTACGTGGCAAGAAGCAAATGGACCGTTTAATGGATTTAGTGTGATTAAATAATTTCTATGCAAACCTAAATTTTGTCCATCGTAGAATTTGTAAAATAATCACAAGTATAAAAGCTATACCCAAAGGGATAAAAGTAATTTCTGTTTTTTGTGGTATTAGGTTAATAGCAGATTTAATTCTTTTATATACTTCTTTAAAGTCACGCATACCCTGTGCATTAAAATATTGACCGCCAGTTAAAAGTGAAAGTTCACGTAGAGTGTACTCGTCTAACTTTGTTAATATCCCACCTCTGATTATAGCCCCTGCTGGATTTCCTACTCCTACAGACTGAATGATTATATTATTTGTTTTTGCTTGTGCTGCTGCAAACATTGGATCTACTCCTATATTCGCTTCACCATCAGTTATTAAAACTAATATTCTATTGTCTTTATTTGTTACTTTATCTTTATCAGCTATTGTTATTGCTTGTGTGCCAGCTACTATGGCATCTCCTATAGCTGTTCCTGGTTCTAAGCTTTTTAAATTTAAACTTTTTAATATGTTTACTACTTTTGATTTATCAATGCTAGGCTCTGCTAAAACTTTTACTGTTCCGCTAAAAAGTGCAATGCCTGTTTGAATGCCATCAGGAAGTTCTTTTACAAATTTTATGGCAGCATTTTTAGCACCTTCTAATCGATTAGGTTTCATATCCTCAGCTTCCATGCTTATAGATATATCAAATAAAAACATAACCTTTGTATCTTTCGTAGGTAAATAAATTGTGCTGACTGGGCGAGCTAAACCAAATATAAGAAGGCATAAAATAAGAGTTTTTAAAATTAGAGGAAGATGTTTTAGAGCATCAACTTTTTTTGTTTTATTTATAGCTTCTACTAAAACATCTAAGTTTCCAAATGGAATAATATCTTTTTTCTTTTTCCCTTCAAAATGGAAATGTAGAAATATGTATACTGGAACCAGAATATATAGGAATAGAAAGTTAGGGTAGATAAATTCCATAGAGAACATTATAGAACGAATTCTCTTGTTGGGACACGTCATTGCGAGGAAGGGCTTTAGCCCTGACGAAGCAATCTAATACCGCCAGGTGTCATTCTGAGCCTTAGCGAAGAATCCACTAGCGTAAGTAGATTCTTCATTCGTTTCACTCATTCAGAATGACATACTGCATCACTAGATTGCTTCGTTTATTTTGTCTTCTTCTTTTTCTTCAACCATGCATGAAAATCCTATATCTTAACCAGCTCTCCGCCTTTTCTTTATTTTTTCTTCAGAATCTTTGGCAAATCATTTATAAAAAATTAAATTTCTCTAATCTTCTTGATTTTGATTTCTTAACCATGATAGGTTTGAAATAGAATATTTAAGAAAGAGGATAAATAATGAGAATAGATTCAGTTATTAAAGAATCGAGTGTACTTAAGACAGTAAAAGATACAAAAGAGCTAACAATTCCTAAGGCAGGTAAGACTTACGTAGACAGATCAGGAAATAAAGTAGATGTTAAACTGACTGATAGATTTAATATTATCTATGAATCACAAGGTGAAACTTTTGTAAGAGTTATTAATGGAAAAGCTGTTTTTTTAAGTGGTGAAAATAAAAAGCCACTACCTTTTGGAATGAGCGTTAGAAAAGCTGAAGAGTCATTTGGAAAAGAATCAAAAGGCAATATTTTTATAGATAGTAAAGATTCTAGTTCAAAAGCTAATAACTCAGTTGCTATAGAAAGTCCAAAATCTTATTTTGGTGGAGTGTCAGATAAAAGCCTTGCTTTTAGAAGTAAAAATGCAATATTTGCAGTTGCTGCCAATGGTTGTGCCATAGATAGTGATAATGCAGGATTCTTTTTAAGTCATAATTGTAGAATTATAAATTCTCCAGGAAAACCAAGAAAAATAGATCCTAAAACATTAGAGGAACTATGTTTGAAATATTCTGAAGGTGGGACTATTCGTAAAGCTCTTCTTCTAGGTTCAGGAACTATTATAGTGAATAGTGATGATGTAAATCTTAACAACAGTCCTGGAATAGTTTTAAGTTGTGAGTTTTTTAAAGCTCATAATTCGCCAAATTTCTTTGCAGAAGAATCATCTGATGGAGTAAGGCTTCTTAATAGCGGAGGAGTGAATATAATAAATGTAAATTGTGATGATAACTCTAAAGTGGTAATAAAAAATAGCCCTGGGTTAAGTGCAAAGGATTCTGCTGGAATAAAAGTGAAAGATTGTCCTGATGCAGTTCTTGATGGTGCAGATTATGCAAATCTTAACAAGAGTGAAGGTGTAAAGGTTATAGAAAGTCGTAGGGTCAAAGCTTCTGGTAGTAGTAATTCTTCAATAGTAAAAAGTAGTGAAGCCAATCTGAAGAACAGTTCAGGTGTAAAAGCAAATGTTTCTTCTGGAATAGAAGTAACAGAAAGCCCTAATGCTGTTTTTATAAAAGCACATGATTCAGTTGTAAAAAACAGTGAAGGTCTAAATATTAAAAAGAGTATTAATGTTAAGGCTTCTAATAGTGGTAATTCTATAATCAGTGGCAGTAATGGAGCTGAACTTAAAAACAGTCCAAATTCTACTCATAGTGGATCTATTGGTTCTAAATCTATAAACAGCCCTGGTTCTGAAATTAAAAATGGAGATAAAAACACCATAGATAACAGCCCAGATGCTACTATCACTGATTCATATGGAGCTTTAATAAAAAATAGTGAGGGTGCGGGCGCATATGATGCTCAGGCACTTGAAATGATTAATTGTCCTGGTACTAGAGCTGAGACTGTACAAAAATCAAAAATTACTGGATTAAAAGATAAAGAAATAACAAATAGGCCTCATACAGTTTTAACAGCTAAAGATGCCGATTCTTTCCCAGCTGCAAAGAAAAAATATAAAGCTCGTCCAGGAGTTGAAAAATCTACTGTCTAAGTCGGTGCTATAGACGGAGCTCCCACATTAGCTGATTGTTTAGATTTCTCTTTGGCTTTTTGCCAAACTGTTCTTACTAAGAGTTCTTTAACTTCTACTGGTAAAAATTTTGATTCAGTAAGAATATTTGAAAGATCAGTATTATAGTCTGTGGCTTTAATTGTTAATTTGAAGCTATTTGTTTTTGAGAGTAATCTTTCACTGATTATGGTATCTAGAAATGGTTTATATAAATGTGTCCATCCGGGACTTATTAACATTTCAATCAGGCAATCGTTGTCTTTAATGCAGTCTATTTGAGCCCAGCCTATTAATAATTTTCTGGATTTATCAATAAGAACTAAAGCATCTTTTTTAGATTTGAAATATTTTTTTGATCTGCCTAGTGCTGGTCTTAAGTCAGGAGGGATTATAGATAGCTCTAGTTTTTCTATATCGTTTAAGTCAATATTTAATTGAGGTCTAATAATGAATTCGTTTCCCAAAACCGGTAAGGCTTCCGCCCCCATCTCTTTTTGGTAAAAGTGAACTTTTGCATATCTTCTAAAACCACATTGATGAAATAAAGATAGGGCAGGAAAATTCTGAGAATCCACTTCTACTAAAAAATGCTCTATTCCATATCCGCCATAGACTGATATAGCATATCTAACCAGTTCTTCTCCTATTCCATGCTTTCTTACTTCTTCTTGTATATAAACATCATCAATTTGCCAGGCATTATTTGAGGGGGATACAGAGCTTAAAATTATAAAACCAAGTATCTTTTCTTTTTCTACTGCCAAATGAATACTTGGCATGACTCTAAAATTATAAGGAATAATTGTTTGAGCTATACAAATAAATTTGTTTGCATTGAGGGACGAAAACAAAGGATGATTTTGAAATAAAGGCTCAAGTTTTGAAAAATCACTAATTTGTGGTGTTCTGATCTTAAACATGAATAGTATTATAGCCACCCATAAGCCATCAGTCAGTTAATTATGTATTTAGTACTTTTCATATACGTTAAAATTGACTCTATTTAACAAAAACCCTTATTATTATTGTCATAAAGGATGAATCCTTTTATTTAATAAGCTTCTAAGATAGCAGCATTAAAATTCTTTATTTAAAGTTATAAGGCCCAGAATAATGAGGAGATAGAAATGAGTACTATGCTAGATTCACGAAATATTACCACTTCAGAAAACCCTACAAATGAAGAGATCATAAAACTCGCTAGAGAAAACGATATAAAGTTTGTTCGTATGCAGTTTATTGATATTTTTGGCATTGTAAAAAATCTTGCTATTCCTATTAGTCAATTAGAAAAAGCCTTAAATAATGAGCTTATGTTAGATGGAAGTTCTGTAAAAGGATTCCAAAGAATTGAAAAATCCGATCTTTATTTTTATCCAGATAAAAGAACTTTTAGAGTTCTTCCTTGGAGACCATCTGAAGGTAGAGTAGCTAGATTGGTTTGTGATATTTATGATCCAGAAGGTCAACCATTTCCGGGATGTCCTAGAAATAACTTAAAGAGAGTTTTAGCTAAAGTTAAAAAAGAACTTGGCTATATGATGAACGTAGGACCTGAATGTGAGTTTTTCCTTTTTAATAAAGATGAAAATGGAAATCCTACAATCGATCCTAGTGATGTCGCTGCATATTTTGATGTAGAGCCTCTTGATATTGGTCAACAAGTTAGAAGAGAAATTATTTATACTCTTGAAAACATGGGCTTTGAAATTGAAGCATCTCACCATGAAGTTGCTATTGGTCAGCATGAAATTGATTTCAAGTATGAAGATGCATTGAGTGCAGCAGATAACATTGCTACATTTAGATGGGTTACTAAAGCTGTTGCTGCAAAACACGGCATGCATGCTACTTTTATGCCAAAGCCTATTTTTGGTCAGAACGGTTCTGGCATGCACTGTAATCAATCCTTATTTAAAGATGGAAAGAATACATTCTTTGATGCAAGTACACCAGATAAATTGAGCAAAGATATGAAATATTATATTGGCGGACTTTTAAAACATATTCGCGGTATTTGTGCAGTATCAAATCCACTAGTAAATAGCTATAAGAGATTGGTCCCAGGATATGAAGCTCCTGTGTATATTGCATGGTCACCAGGAAATAGATCAGCACTTTGCAGAGTTCCTGATAAGAGAGGTGCAGCTACTCGTGTGGAGTTAAGATCTCCTGATCCAGCAGCAAATCCTTATTTAGTTATTGCTTGTATGTTGATTGCTGGTCTTGATGGTATGAAAAATAAGATTGATCCACCGGCACCAGTAAATAGAAATATTTATCACCTTACTCCCGAAGAAAAGAAAGAGTTAAAAGTAGATAGTTTACCTGGCACATTAGAAGAAGCACTTAGAGAAATGGAAAACAGTGCCATTGCTAAAGAAGCCCTTGGTGAACACATCTATGGTCAATTCCTCTCCTTAAAATGGGAAGAATGGGATGAATACAGAATTCAAGTCTCTAGCTGGGAAGAAAATAGATACTTAAGAATCTACTAAATCTAACTTGCTAATCCTTATGAATTTATAAAGAAAGGATTTGTTCGATTTATTCGGTGGATCCTGTCAGTGTTATTTAAAGTAAATGGAGATTTTAGCTTGTCTAAAATCCCATAAGTTATGCTGCTATAGTGCTTCTTTTCTCGTTCCTAGAAAAAGCTGTTCTCAATTTCCCCAACGCAACTGATTTTATTTTGCGTACATTTCTCGCATTTGTTTCTAGAATAGTTGCTATTTGATTATCATCTAGCTGTATCTTCGTAGAATTTGTTCCAAGGTCTAGTCCTAAACTGAGTTCAATTGCTTGTATTTGTTTAGAACTTAGAATAGACTTTATTTTTAATATAACTGAATCATCTAAGACATTTTGTGAAGAATCTGATTGTCTTCGAATTTGAGATTGTTGTCTAAGTAAAGCATATTGAGGAAGATGAGTTCGCTCTTTATCCAGCTTTCTATATAAGTTCAATTTAATAAAGTAGATAGTCTTTGCTAAGAGTGGACGTAATCCTTGATTTTTACTTTTCTCAACTTTAAATTCTGCTACTAGAGTTGGAATCTTTTCTGTAGCTTGAGATTCTATTTCATGAGCGTCAAGCTCAGGAGAAGCATTTCTAGCACATGTTCTTATGTAGGGAATATATCTTAAAACTAATGCTTTCATCGCATCTTCATCACCACCTTTTGCTCTTCTAATAAGTTCAAGTTCAGAAACAGCTTCAGTCAAATCAGCAAGACGTGGAGGAGTATTTGGTTTTATACAAGTGACTGCAGTCATAGTTTTATTTTAAGATATACATTAAGAAGAGTTTCATTTTATATAAAAATCACATCTATACTTTGATTTTTAGCAAGTTTTAACTTTTCATAAGGAAAATGCACTTGAAAATGCTAAATTTAAGTAGAAAATGCTTTTAAATCTTAAAAAACTTCTTAACCTGGAAATACCAAAAAATCTAGAATCTGTTATTCAAGAACAAACAGAAAAGACATTTTTGCGAGCTTTAAATGGCCTAGAAATTGCTATAAAAAAAGATATTAGACCGAATCGGGATAATGCAAGAAAGCTTTTATATCAAGAAAAATATGTAACTCTTTATCATTACTATCCAAAGAGAGAAAACATTTTTAGTGTTCCTGTTATTTTAGTTCCGCCTTTGATGTCTACTACTGATCTTTTAGATTTAACTCCTAGTCACAGTTTGGCTGAAACGCTTCTAGATGCTGGTTTTAATGTTTATCTTGTGGATTTTGGAAGACCTGATAGAAATGATTCTCACTTGAAAATAGATGATTATATTTTAAATTTTTTATATAGAGCTGTTCATATGACTAAAAAGCACTCTAACTCAGAACAAGTTTCACTACTTGGTTATTGCTTGGGTGGAGCTTTTAGCATTATTTACTCCAGTGTTTCTATAGATATTAGAAACGATATTAAAAATGTTATTAATATTGCTGGACCCATAGATTTAAGCTATTTAAAGTTTTTCAATGTAATCTTTAAACCTTTTAAAAAGGAATGGTTTGCCATTTCAGAAAAATTTGGTTGTATGCCTAAAGAGCTTCTTACTTGCATGTTTAAGACAGTTAATTTATATGGTGATTTTAAAAGACCAGGGCACTTATTAAATAGAGCTTGGGATAGAGATTTTCTTGTTAAGAGTCAGGCATTGAATAGTTTTTTTGGAAACTTCCAAAATCTTCCAGAAACAACCTTTAAACAAATGTTTGAATCTATTTCTACAAATGAACTTATAAACGGGAAAATGAAATTACTTGATCAGGTCGTAAGTCTTTCAAACTTCAGAGCAAATCTTTTAACCATAGCTGGTAGTAGAGATTCTTTTGTCCCAGCTGATTCAGTAAGAGCCATTCAGAAATACATTTCCACAAATGACTTTCAATACATGGAATTTCCTCTTGGACATCTTTCTCTTATGGGAAGTGAAAGAGCTAAATCTACGGTCTGGAAAACTTGTGTAGATTGGTTAACTATAAGAAGCGGAGAAGCTATTTGTAGAGACGGCATTACTAATGACTCTACCATGGCAATCTAACTAAGGTATTGTGTCATTCTGAGCCGAAGGCGAAGAATCTAAAAACGTTATTAGATTCTTCAGTCGTTTCACTCCTTCAGAATGACATTTTACGTTAGATTGCCACGTCTTTTACAATGCCATATAATATAAAATAATCCTATGCCAAAAACATTCAAATTAAAAGTTTTAACCCCTAGTGCCACAATACTTGATGAAGAAGTAGAGCAAATAATTGCTCGTAGTATTGATGGTGAGATTGGTGTTCTTCCAGATCATATTCCACTTATTACACCACTTTCATTAGCACCATTTCAGTATTTTTCTGGTGGTGAAAGAAAAGTTGCAGCAGTACTTGGCGGAATGATGGAAGTTTCTAAAGAAGGCGTCACTATTATTTCAGATCATGCGGCTTTAGCTGAAAATATAGATTCAGTAGTAGCTGAAAGAGAAAAAGAATTAGCAGCAGCAAAATTAGCTCATAAGAGTACAGAACAAGTAGAAGTCCAACAAGCAGAAATGGAATTAGCTAAATTATTAGTTATGCTAGAAACAGTAGAATTAGCTAGAAGGCTTAAAAACACTAGGGTTGGGTAATTACCACTAACTTCTTACTAAATTCATTTACTTCTTTTGAAAACATTTTAACTTTTAACTTTTTGCTTTCAATTAAATCTTTTGCACTGTTTAATTCTTCTTCATAAGCTGGTCCTTTAAATGCTAGTAGAGACCCACCTTTTTTTAGTATAGGTGAAGAATATTTTATTAATTCATCAATTTTAGCTACAGCACGAGCAGTGGTGAAGTTATATTTATTTTTTATTTCTTCAGCACGCTTGTTTTCAACCTTTGCATTTTTTAAATCTAAATGTTTTATAAGTTCATTTAAAAAGTTTGCTTTTTTCATTGTGGCATCGCTGAGTGTGAAATCCCACTCAGGTTTCATAATGGCTAAGGGAATAGCAGGAAAGCCAGCTCCTGATCCTATATCTAAAACCGTTGGGGTTTGATAAATCAAACCCTCAATTTCTGGAAGAAATATAATTGAATCAAGAAAATGGCGTTCCAGTATTGTTTCAGTGGTTGCATTTTGTCTTGAAATAAGATTTATCATTTTATTCCATTCAAGTAAAAAATCATGATATTTTTGGAATTGGTTTAATTGTGATTCTGAAATGTTTATCCCGTAGTCTTTAGATACGTTTTGGAAATCATTCATATTTTTTAATGAAAGCATAAATAAATTGTCTCATATAAATTTAAAACGATATAATGAAAATATGTCAGAAAAAAATATAGAATCCAGTTTGCATGAAGATCGCTTATTCCCACCTTCAGATGCTTTTGCTAAGCAGGCAAATCTTTCTAAGTCTGAGTATGAAAAATTAGTAAAAAAAGCAAATACTGATTTTGAGGGTTTTTGGAGTGATTTAGCTAATGAGAATCTGCATTGGTTTAAAAAATGGGATAAGGTCTTGGATTGGAATGAGCCTTTTTCTAAGTGGTTTGTGAATGGAAAAACCAATGTTTCTTTTAATTGTTTGGACAGACATTTAGAAAAAAGAGGAAATAAAAAAGCATTAATTTGGATAGGGGAAAATGAAGAGAAGAAAGAACTTACTTATAAAGAACTACATGAAGAAGTTTGTAAGTTCTCCAATGTTTTAATAAATCTTGGAATTAAAGAAAAAGACAGAATAATTATTTATATGCCACTTGTCCCTGAAGCTGTAGTGGCAATGCTTGCTTGTACTAGAATTGGTGCTGTTCATAGTGTGGTTTTTGGTGGATTTAGTCAGGAAGCTTTGGCTGATAGAATAAATGATTCTAAAGCTAAGTTAGTTATAACAGCTGATGGTGGTTATCGTCGCGGTCAGATAGTTCCTCTGAAAATAAATGTAGATGAGGCTTTGAAGAAATGTACTACTGTTGAAAATGTTATTGTGGTAGGCAGAATAAATAATAATCCCCAACCATCAACCATCAACCATCAACCATTAACCTTCTCTTGGCATGAACTTATGTCAAAATCATCTGCTATCCATAAAGCAACTGAGTTGGATTCAGAGCATCCACTTTTTACTCTCTATACTTCAGGTACTACTGGAAAACCCAAAGGCATTTTACATAGTACTGCTGGGTATTTACTTTGGGCTACATTAACTACTAAATGGATTTTTGATATTAAAGATTCTGATATTTACTGGTGTAGTGCTGATATAGGCTGGGTTACAGGGCATACATATGTAGTTTATGGACCCCTTAGTAATGGTGCTACTGTTCTACTTTATGAAGGTGCGCCGAATTTCCCAGACTGGGGAAGATTTTGGAAAATAATAAATGAAAACAAGGTGTCTGTTTTTTATACAGCACCGACTGCCATTAGAGCCTTTGCCAAGGCTGGTTTAGATTGGGTGAAAAAATATGATCTTTCTTCACTTAGATTATTGGGAAGTGTAGGAGAACCTATAAATCCTGAAGCATGGATGTGGTATCACGAGAATATTGGAAATAAAAAATGTCCGATAGTTGATACGTGGTGGCAGACTGAAACAGGTGGAATTATGATTTCACCACTGCCTGGAATTACTTCTTCTAAGCCAGGTTCAGCGACGTTACCACTTCCTGGAATATTTGTAGATATAGTGGACAGCGAAGGAAAATCTACTGGTCCAAATGAAGGTGGAAATCTGGTTATTAAAAAACCTTGGCCTTCTATGCTTAGAACTATATGGGGTGATGATGAGAGATATAGAAAAACTTATTGGAGTCATATAAAAGGCTCTTACTTTGCTGGTGATGGTGCTCGTCGTGATAAAGATGGTTACTACTGGGTGCTTGGGCGAATCGATGATGTAATCAAGGTTTCAGGACACAGACTAAGTACCATGGAAGTAGAATCATCTTTAGTTAGTCATCCTTCTGTAGCTGAGGCAGCAGTAGTGGGATATCCAGATGATATTAAAGGTGAGGCTATTTGTGCATTCGTAACAAAAAAATCCAATATAAAAAATGATAAAACTGATGAGGATTTGGTTAAAGAATTGAAAGAGCATGTCACTAAAGAAATCGGTTCTATTGCTAGACCAGAAAAAATTCATTTCACGGATGCTCTTCCTAAGACCCGTTCAGGGAAAATTATGAGAAGGTTACTTAGAGATATTGCTAGTGGAAGGCAAACTACAGGTGATACTACAACTTTAGAAGATGTAAATGTACTTGAAAAATTAAGAGAACAAGAAGAGTAATTAAAGATAAATAATTACTCAGCTATCGTAAAATTTATTCTATGTTGTATTGGCAAAGTAAGGTTTTGTCTGATTTATTCAGCAAAACCTGTAAAATGATAGACAAGGCAATACCAGTGCACTTTGCAAAGCCCGACAAGTGACGAAGGAACGAGGAGGGCTGTGAGAAATTAATTACTTAGGACTATTATTCTTGAATCAAATCTATCTCCTTCACATGTATCTGGAATAAGTGGTAGATAAGCATTTAGCATTACTGCTGCCAAAAAGATTAAAACTATTAGAAATATATTAGCCCCCATGTACTGGGCTAAAGAAATATTAGGGAGAGTCATAAATACCTCCTTTTATAGGTAAAAATCTGTCTTGTTGATCCTATATTAACATATTTCTTTTCCTAGTTCAATAGAGTAAATATTAAATTTTTAACCTTTTGAGTCCCATTTCTTGCATAGGTTGGGGAATATTTTTATATATGGGGAAACACGCGCTCCTATAGGGAAAATCATCATTGACCTCCTTTGAGCAAGCAGCAATCAGTTATCAGGAATTGAAAATAAGCCAATCCTGAAACCCGCTTGTTGAGTGCTTTTTAAACTAAAAACTACCTTTGATAAGTAACATACTAACACACTCTCAAAAGAAGTCGAGATTATTATCTTCTTTAATTTTGCATTAGTTTACAAGTTTAAGAATGATTAATTTTCTCTTTCTGCAATTCTAGCTATATTTTCTACATGAGAAGATTTTACTGCTGCTAGTAGAGTATTCAGTTCATTATCAATTTGTGGATAAAGCATTCCTTTTATTTCCTCTAATGCACTGATTACGGCTTCATCTCCTTTTGCTAATAATCTTGGATAGCTTACATTCATTGGAATGCCTCTTTCTACATGGTCTTTGAAAAGTTTATGTGCTTCTTTTGAAAAAGTAAGCTGTCTAATTATTTCTGCTATTAACTCATATCTACTATCGATTATATTAGGAGTGAAAAAAGTTATAAATGAAGCCTTTGTACTTCTTGGATTATCTTTTTCTCCTAAACAGCAGCCAGTATAACCAGCAGCATTTTTTACGAAGTCAAATTGTTTTTCATATTCATATTTATTTAACGGTTCTTTTATTCCGGCGAATTGTTCAACCATAGATTTTAAATCTTCTCTTACACCAATGAAATATTTAACATTAGAATCAGAAAGCACATCTAATAAATCAGGTCTAAGTGGAATTATAAGATTAATGGTTTCAGCTATCCTCTCTGCTACTTCAGGGTAGTGTTCTACAAGATAAGGATCAAATTCAAATTCTGCTTTGATTAGATTTTCATCATCACCTGGAGTTTCATAGGGACCATTTGGACCTCTGGGAGGAATTGGTGGAGTGGGAGGCGTAATGCCCCCATTTGGAATTCTATTCATGGTGATCTCCTTAAATAAAAGTTTTTAATTTTAGAATTAGCTGCAATTTCAAAGCATTAAATGCCATAGCCAAAGGTATTAAATTGGCAAAAACCTTTTCTTAATAAAAGAGTTTATTTAGCTTTGAGATTAAACGTAAATTCTAAAAGCATTAACCAAGGCTTTTAAAAATCCATCTCCTGTAATAGTAGTTGTGCTTGCCGGGGAGGCTGCTGGAGTTCTCTTTATAGATTTAGGTTGGCTGCTGCTGCCTAGGCTTGCAAAAGTTCTTGCACTGGGGAAAGCACGAGCTGGAAAAAGTCCCATATAGACCTCCTTTAAGCAAACAGCATTTAGCTTTCAGCTAATGCTTAAACCCAGATGCTGAGTGCTTTTTACTTAAGTTTTATATCTGTTGTGTAATATATTAACATATTGGTTTTAGTATTTCAATAGTCAATTATTAAATTTTTCAATCTTGTGAAATATTAAAGAGTTTTTCAGCAATCTTTGCATTCTTAATTAAAATTTCTCTAACAAGTATTATTAAAAAAATCTAATCTTCGAAAAAATCTCTACTCTAAGATAAATTAAAAATAACAATATAAATTTATTTCTAACTTTTAACATAGAATGTTACCTATCTTATTTAAGTATTTAAGGAGAAATATATGTCAACTGCAGCTGTTACTTTAAATAGTTTTAATCGTACTGGTTTAGCAAATGGATTAGGTTTTGGTTCAAACATATCTCAAATTGGTAATCACGCTCTTATATCATTGAATGGTGATATTACTACTTCCGTAAATGAATTAAGAGATCTTTTAAATGATAGATGTACAAATGGACTTGATTTTTCACCCACTCTTTTTAATGTTCGAACATCCACTGCAAATAAAAGAGTAAATGTAGAAGTTGTTATAAAAAAGCCTGATAGAAAAGAGGCATTAGGGTTTAAAGCTACTATATTTGGTCGCCAAACTACTATTTCATATGGTCCTGGAATTCAAACAGGAGATAGTCCTATAGCTTTTACTAACCCTAAAATGCCAGCTTCAGTTCCAAACATGAAACTAAATGATGCTTTCATACAATTTAAACAATTTCTTGCTGATAATGAATCTCTGATTGCTAAATGGGACGCAGAAGCTGCAGAGACTGAAGCTAAAGCTTTGACATCTGGTCAGCCAGTTCCTAATTTCTTAGCCAGAAGAGTTTTACTAGCTGATCCTAATTTAACTCTTGATGGTTTTGGGGTAGATGAGTTGGTATCAATAATTGGTAGTGGATTAGTTGTATCAAGAAATGGTGCTCCAAATAAATTTGATGTAAACCTTAAGCTTTAATTACTTCTTCTTCAAACAAACAATTCTATCTATAGTCAAACCTTGATTTGCTTGTAAGAATGATGAATTGTATCTTTTAGTAGGTGGAATGTCATCGTTTATTATTAGCTCTACATCAAACCCTGCTTTTTTACCTTCATTAGCTATGACGTCACTGGTTCTGATTACTATTTTTTCATCACCAGATTTTTTAGTAACGTCACCTACTACTACGAAAGCACGTTTGCCTGGTTTTAAAACTCTATGTGATTCTTTTAAGAAAAGATACATAGCATTTGAATATTTTTCATAGCTTGCTGTCTGTGTAGTTTGTTTTCTTACATTTTTAAAATCAAAACCTAAAAGCCATTCACGAAGCCAGTTGTCCCATGCATAGCTTTGTGCTGTGAAATATGGTGGAGAGGTTACCACTAGATCTATTTTTTCTTCCCATGAATCAGGAAGTTCTTGTGCTTTTCCTAAGTATGCTTTTCCTTGAACACGTGCTATTCCTGCACTTTGTAAGTAAAAAGATTTTTGAATCATACAGATTTTTACATTTCTGTCTGGTTTCTTTAACCCATGTTTTTTTGCATAGTTTTTTGTATAGTTTGGAGCCATTGAAAATGAATGTGAACATGGAAGACTCAGGCTGTATGAGGATGAGCCGTGTAATATTCCAGTTAAAATCCCTAACCAGTACTGTGCTAATTGTTCTCTTCTTGTTTTTGCTATATGAAAAACTTTCCCATTATCATAGTCTAATTTGTCTGATTCTAGTCCTAAATCTTCTAATAATCTTTCTCTGATTACTAGTATTTGAGCCAGAGTTTTAGTGGAGAAAAACACTTTAACATCAGGTGGCACATCTTTTATATTAGTGTTTGATATTCCAAACTTGATAGCATTTAAATAATCAATGGCTTCCTCATGATTTATGCAGCTTACTTTTGCTCCTGTTAAAACATATGCTTCCGGTGCTACATCTATACCGAAACCCACTCTGTCTAATAAGCATGCTTGAAAAGGTGTTGTTCCTTTTCCTGAATATGGATCAAGAACTAAATCCCCAACTCTTGAAAAGTTGCTTATAAAATAATCAGCAAGCGCTGGAGGAAATGAACCTGATCTAGATGCCATAGAGTGCATTGGATGACCAAAATTTCTTGCCGAACCTTCTTTTCTCCAAGTGTTTTTTAATGAATAACTGCTTGTATATAAATGTTCTGAATCTTTATATTCAAAAATATCTTCATCTTCAATGATATTAGTTAGACCTTTTTTTACAAGCACAGGAACCTCATTTCATTCATATTTAATGGAGATGCACCATCAGGGCGTCTCTACATTGTCGGCAATATGAAATGATCTGTTCCTCGTGAAATGCTTTTCTGTGGTTGTTATCAGAAAGCATTTTTGATAATAAGAAAAAATATTTTTTTTGAAACGGAATTTATTTCTGATAATAAAAAAGTTCCACCGGTGTTCCCGGCCCATTTATAAAACTAACCACATTTACTTGCTGCTTAAATTCAATTTAAAAACCTAAAAAAATTATTTTTAAATAATTACATATTTACTTTCATTATTTGACCGATCTTTATTGAAAATGATTTGCATCTTGAAAAAATATCAATATTGAATTTATCTTTTTGTCCACACAATATAAGAATTGTTTTCATATATTAGACTTGATTTATCAAGTCTCTACGGCTTACCCCTTATCCCCCGCTCCTCTGGAGCCAGATTCACCAAAGGCGACTTATTTCTTATCAGATATGTATTCATAAAGAATTTATTTTAAGCCCCTTGATTTTTCTTAACCTTTAATACAATTAGCTATGGCTTTTAAAAAAATAAAATCAAAATAAAAAATTGAAATAAAAAAAAATGATACTTTCAGATAAAGAGAACTCAGCAAGTAAAAATTTTATAATTACAGCAGTTATTTGGCTTGTGGTAGGAATGTCACTTGGTTTAACCGGCGCCATAGAGTTCGTTGCTCCTGATCTTAGTTCAAATATTCCTCAGCTTACTTTTTCTAGAATCAGACCTGCTCATATCAATGCAGTTGCATTTGGCTGGCTAAGTATGGCAAACATAGGAATTGTTCTTTATATAATTCCTACTCTCACAAGATGTAAGCTTTATAGTGAAAAATTTGCTAACTTCATATGTTATGTATGGAATTTTGCAATTTTTGCTGGTGTTCTTTGTTTATTAAATGGTTATTCAGAAGGCCGTGAGTATGCAGAGTTTCCAGTACCAATCGATATTATTGTTGTTGTTGGTTTAATTTCGCTTTCATACAATGTCTATTTAACGGTATTAAATAGAAAAGTTAAAAAGCTATACGTAAGTCTTTGGTATATGCTCGGTGCATTCTTTTGGATGCCTATTGTTTACTTTATAGGAAATAGAACATTTGTTAGATTAGATGGTTTAAATGATGGAATTGTTAACTGGTTTTATGGACATAATATATTAGGAATGTGGTTTACGACTCTTGGAGTTGGAATTGCATACTATATGATTCCAAAACTTTCAGGAAGACCACTCTGGAGTCATAGTTTATCGATGCTTGGTTTTTGGACCATAGCATTCTTTTATGCACCTACAGGGACTCACCATATTTTGCAGTCTCCAGTGCCAGAGTGGCTTAAAGCACTTGCAGTGGTATTTAGTGTTGCTCTAGTGATTCCAGTTATTACAGTGCTTACAAACTTTTTTATGACTATGAAGGGGAATTGGTGGCAAGTAGCTAACAATTTACCGCTTCGATTTGTTTTAACCGGTGCACTTTTTTATTTTGTTACTTGTATTCAAGGTCCATTTCAAGCAACTAGATCAGTTAACTGGTATATTCATTTTACTCAGTGGGTTCCAGGTCATGCTCACGTAGCACTTCTTGGTACTTTTTCATTCTTTGATTGGGGTGCTATTTATTATATTTTCCCCAGAGTTACAGGAAAACAAATTTATAGTGTAGCTTTAGCTAGAGCTCACTACTGGTTTACTTTTATTGGATTCCTAATATTTTTTGCAGCTTTCACCATAGCAGGGTTAGTTCAATCTGCTGGTTGGCATTTAGGTATACCAGTAGGTCAGTGGGTTGTTGAGCTTGTACCTTATTGGATTTATAGAGCATTGGGTGGTGCAATGATGTGGTTTGGAAATATTCTTTTATTATTTAATATTATTCAAACAGTTAGAGGAGTAAAACCCTTAGATGAGCCTACTGTAGAACCAGCAATGGTTCCACCGGGATTGGCGAGGGTGTAGCATGAATAAAAACTATATACTTCCAGGATTTGTAGTTTTAGCCTCTTTTGGACTAATTACATTTACTACAGTTTTACTTCCGAATTTTATTTTCAGACCAACAGCTTCTGAGTTTGCTGTGGAGTACACGCCTAAAGAAGCAAGAGGCAGAAAGATTTATGTAAGAGAAGGTTGTGTTTATTGTCATAGTCAATTTAGTAGACCGCAGGATAGAGATTTCGGACCATTACCTCAAGCCGGTGACTATGTATATGAAACACCAAACGTATTAGGTACTATTAGAACAGGTCCAGATCTTACTAATGAAGGTCAAAAACATCCTGATCAATGGCATATATCTCACTTGAAAAATCCTAGAACATTGACACCTGGATCCATCATGCCTCCTTTTGGATATTTAAAAGATGATGAGATGAATGAGCTTGTTGCTTATATCCAAACTCTTGGTAAAAAGAGAATGGTTAAATATCATAGAATCTATCAACCAGACGAACTTAGAAAAGTTTTAGATAAAAGAAAAGTAAATGTAGACGGCTCAGCTGCAGCGAATGCTGGACGTGGAATCTACCAACAGAACTGTGCTACATGTCATGGCACCAACGGTTTAGGAAATGGACCAAATGCTATTGCTATAGCTAAAAAACCAGCTAACTTTAGCAGACCATTCTATAAAGATTATGATGATGTAACTTGGTTCTGGAGAGTGTCTGAAGGCGTGCCTGGAACTAGAATGCCTCAGTGGGGTAAATTACTTACAGAAGAACAAAGATGGTATTTAGTAGCTTTCTTAAAAACATTACCTAGAGAAACAGAAGTTTATCCAAAAGGATATGAATCTATAGATCCAGAAAAATGGGTTGAGGTAAATAAAACTTCTGCTGCTGAATTAAATTCAGTAAAACCAGCAGAGATTATTAAAACTGATGGACCAGCACCTGGTGCAGGGGGAGGACACTAACCAAGTTACAAGTTGTAAGATACAAGTTTCAAGGTTAGAAAAATAAAAAATATGCAAGTAACAGCAGAACAAGTAGTAAATGATTTAATTTCCAAGCCTGGTCTTGGTATGTTTGCATGGATGTGTTTAGTATTTTTTGTATTTGCAGGAGTTATTTTTCTTTGGGCATTAAAGTCAGGACAATTAGATAATCTTGAAGATATAAAATATGAAATGCTAGAAGAAAATGGTATTCAGGAGGTTGTGTAAATGTCAGAAGAAAAGCATGAATTTCAGCCGCTTTGCCAAATACCACAGGTTACCAAACCTGAAGAATATAGAATGGGTGATCATAAGCCACCTTTATTTTTAATAATCTTATTCTTTTTAGTTTTTCTATGGGCAACAATTTCTTGGGTTCCGTTCTTTGGGTATTGATAAAAAAATGAAAGATAAAGAAAAAATAGCACAAATAGCAAGAACAATAACATTGGTTTGTTCTATCGTGGTTGTAGGACTTCTTATATCTGCTTGTCAGTCAAATATCTCATTAAAAAAAGTTTCCCTACCGTCTGATTCCAATCCTCTTATAGATGAAAAGTCTGCCGGAGAAGATTTTGCTTATCCTACTAAAGATCCATCCATTGTAGAAGGTAAAAAATTCTACGCTGCAAATTGTGCTAGTTGTCACAGTTTTACTAAAGAACCTAATAAACACGAGTTTACTGTCTCTTATATAAACAAGGTTACTCCATCACATTTATTTAAAACAATTACCAGCAATCCAAAACACCCATCATTTAAAGAAAATCTTAGTATAAAAGAGAGATGGGATATTGTAATGTATCTTAGGTCTGAGCTTTTTGGATTGCCAGAAGACTTTGAAAAAGTGAAAACAGAGTTCGGTGCCAATTGTGCAGTATGTCATGGTACTAGAGGCTTTGCTGATGGAAATATTCACTACTATTTAAATCCAAAACCAGCTAACTTTAACCAATTTGATAGATTGTATGAAAAAACAGATGAAAAAATATTTGATGAAATCTCTAATGGTATTCCATGGACTGCAATGCCTCCATGGGCAGGAAGAGAAGATAAACAAAAACATTATGAATTTGATGATAAGTTCAGATGGCAATTAGTTAAGTACGTTAGACAGTTTGGATATAGTACTGAAGCTGATGTACTTAGAAAAGATGAATACTTCAAGCAATCTGATGAAAGTGACTATAAGAAAAAATAATTTTATTTGGGGGTAGGGAATGGATATTGAGACAACAAGGCGTAATTTATTAAAAGGAATATTAGCAATCCCTGTTTTAGGTGCATTAGCAGCAGCAGTATCTCCTTTAATGAGATTTTTAAAACCTACCATTAAACCTTTAAATTATTTACAAGGAGGAGATCTTCCTAGGTCTGCAGTTCCTGTTGAAATAGATCTTTCACTTATGCCTAAAGCCTTTGATGCTCAAGCATTTACTTTTACCCAGATAAATAAAGAATATACAGCTATTGGTACTCAGACTAAAGATATTCCTGGTTATGCTGTAAGGCTACCGACTGGTGAATTTGCTGTTTATAGTAGAATCTGTCCTCATCTTGGTTGTGTATTTAACTATGTACCTGCTCCAGATGATGTAGCTAAAGGATATAACTATAGACCTGATGGTCCAGTTTTTGCATGTCCATGTCACTTAAGTGTATTTGATATCCAACAAGAAGGTAAAGTTGTTTCTGGTCCTGCACCTAGACCACCAAGAAAATTTGTTTATACTGTTGAAAATAATAAACTAAGAATTACTGATCTTGAATCTGGAGGGGTGGCGTAAAAAACCATGATCGACATAGTTAAAAAATCTTCAAAAGCATTACTAGATAAAGTTCTAGCCATGATTAATGGCATTGATATTTTTGATGAACACTATGCAGATAAAGCTCAAACAAACCCTTGGTATACACTTGGATCACTTGTATGGTTATTTTGGGTCATCACCATGGTTACTGGCTGTATACTCATGGCTATTTATATACCTTCTATTAGTGAAGCTTATGACTCTATCGTTAAAATCCAGGATGTAATTCCTTTTGGTGCATTAATGAGAGGTGTTCATAAGTATGGTGCTGATGCAGTTATTATTGCAGCTACGATTAGACTATATAGAATATTTATTTGTGCAGACTATAAACCTAATAGAGAATTAAATGTAGCTATTGGTCTTGTAACACTTCTTTTTGGAATGTACTCAGGTCTTACTGGGTATCTTCTCATCTGGAATCAGAGAGCATTTTGGGCGACAAAAGTTTTTGCTACATTTCCTACATACTTAGAGCAGTTTTATATTCTTGGACCTACACACATCGGTGTAAACACCTCTCAGATTCTTCTTGGTGGTAGTTCTATCGGTCAAGCTACCATGACCAGATTTTATGGCTTTCATATTGCATTTAGTTTACTTGCATTAATTGCAGTTGAATTATATTTTTATAGAAATGGTTTGAAGAGATTTAACATGCCTTGGAAAATGGCAATATTACCTACAGCTATGGTTATCTTTGCTGCAATTGCATTGCCAGCACAAATAGGACACAGAGCAGATCCTAGTGTTACACCACTACCTATTCTTTCAGATTGGTATTTCCTTGCACTTTACCAGTTCTTGAAATATATTGAACCTGTTTGGGCTACAGCGTTAACTGTTTTTATTCCTCTTACTGTAGTTATACTTCCATTTTTAGATTTAGGACCTGAAACTAAAATTTTTAGAAGACCCATTTTCTTTATGGTAGTTATTATGGGCTTTATTGAGTTTGTTATTTTCTCAGCACTTATCATAATGAACATTGCAAATATTCATACTGATCCACCTATATGGAGAGGTGGTACATGGCTACTTATAGCGATTGGTGTTGTCTGGCAGTATATTTTACAAAAAACAGAAAAGCCAGAAAAAATGCCTGTAATGGTTGGGGATTTTATTGCTTATGTTATCTGTCCGCTTTTTGTTATGTTTTGGGCATTCCCTAGTTTGTTAAATGGTTTCTTGACTATAAAAGATCAGTTAATAGGAACTGGTATTTGTATGGTCCCTACAGTGATTGCTTATACGTGGCACTTATTAATTAGAAAGAAAATGGTCGGTGAGGTGATGCCTGCACAATGATTAAAAACTTAATTGAAAAAATAAATATAGCCAGAATAATAGTCTTTAGTACAGCTACTTATGCATTAGCTATGTTTTTTGAGTCAGGCAGAATGATTGCAGCTGATCAAACATTTAAATATATACCAATGTCTGTTTTCTCATTATTCTTACTTGCTTTATCCCTATTTATTATTGGATATTGGATTTACTTTGAAGAAAAAGAAAAAAACAATTTAGGTAAAGAATTTGGTCCTTATGAATGGATAAGGAGAAAAGCAAAATGAAAAATACTATTCAAATGATTGTTGCTTTACTATGTGCTGGCGGTACATTAGGTTTGCTCTATTTCCTTGGTATTAGTGAGTGGAATTTCCAGGATGTAGCATTTGGCAAATATTATGGAATCTTAGGGATTTTAGCTGCTGTTTCTTTTATTATTCTTACCCAAAATGATGATAATGAAGAAACTAACCCTGCTAAAGAAAAGGCTAAAAAGTAAGAGGAGTTATGTACAAAGAGACATTAGAAAAACTACAAGAAGCCACCATAACTTTTGAAAAAGGTTTAAATAAAGTTTTTACTCAGCAGTACAATCCTTTTTACTATCATGGTGCAGTTCCAAACTTTTTCATGTGGACTTTGTTTATTACAGGACTTCTTTTATTTGTTTATTATCAACCTACTTTAGACAGTGCTTATATTTCAGTCAATTTTATTACTACAAAACTTCCATTTGGAAATATTATTCGTGGTTTACATAGATATGCTGCTGATGCCATGATGATTGCAGTATTGGTTCATGCTATTAGAGTTTATTTCACTGACAGATATAGAAAGTATCGTTGGATTGCATGGTATTCAGGTGTAGTACTTTTAATTGGAATGTTAATCATAGGTATAACTGGATATATTCTTGTATGGGATGAAAGATCATACATGATAGTTTTAGCTATGACTGATGCTTTAAAGCAAATCCCTTTCTTGGGTTTACCACTAGCTAAAATTTTTGTTAATGGTGATGTTATTTCTCACTATACTTTAGCAATGTCTTTTTTCTTCCATATTGGAATCTCATTTTCACTCTTATTTCTCTTATGGTTACATTATTTAAGAATCTCAAGACCGGTTACAGACGTACCTCTTGGACTAGGATTGTTGCTTCTTTCATCCATAATGATTCCAGCTTCAGTTTATCCAGTAGCTAGTGTAAATCCAGCAGTGCTTACTAAATTGCCTACTCAGTTTCCTTTAGATTGGTTCTATTTATGGATATTCCCTATGTTCTCAGGTATGCCTGCATTAATAGTCTGGACAATAGTTTTTATAGCCACTACATTATTATTTGCTCTTCCATTTTTAGTTACTGATAAAGAAAAAGCACCAGCTGTTGTTAGTTTAACCAATTGTGTTGGTTGTACATTATGTGCTAAAGATTGTCCTTATGAAGCTATTTACATGGTACCTAGAACTGATCATCCTAAGTATAAACAGCTTGCAGTAGTTATAGATGCCAGATGTTCGGAGTGTGGACTTTGTGTAGGAGCGTGTGCATTTAAAGCGATTGATCTTCCACAAAATCATTCAAAAGAAGTTATAACTAAAATTAGTGATCTTCTCAAGGAGCCTGCATAAGGAATAAATCATGAGCAAAAAAAAGAAAATATTAGGAATTGTTTGTGAAAGAAGTGTAGACCTTAAGAAAAGGGTTAAAAATAACAAGCTTGTAGAAAAAGATAATGTTTCAATTTTAGAAGTTACATGTTCAGGTATGATTCAGCCCATCATGATAGAGGAAGCATTCAAACAAGGTGCTGAAGGTGTTTTTGTAATGGGTTGTCAGATAGGTGACTGTCACTATAGAGAAGGAAACAAATGGTGTCAGGAAAGACTACTCGGCACACGTCCACCAAACATTAAAAAAACAGTACCTAAAGAAAAAGTACGTGGATATTGGTTAGCAAAATGTGACTATGGAACTTTGATAGATAAATTAAATCATTTTGAAAAAGACTTAGATGCTTTACCAGCTCCAGAAGTGAAATCATAAGAGGATAAAAATATGGCTACAGTAAAAGATGCAAAACTAATAGCAAAAGATACCAGCAAAACACAGGTACAAATTTTCTTTAGCTTTACCTTTTTCTATCTTCACTTTTTTTTCTGGTTGATTCTTATAGCTTGTTTTGGAATTGTAGCTGAGTTCTAAAATACTCTCGTAACGCCTAAAATAACTCTGACATTTGGCGGTTGCCTTCTACCATTTAAATTATGAATAGTAGGAAGACCTACTGATAGGTTTGTAACCCATTTCTTATCCAGTATCAATCTCATTCCAGGGGAAAGATAGACAAGCGTTCCACCTTCATTTTCTTCTCTGCCTTCTGGACTTTTAGGTTTTTCTACCCAGGAGCCATTTATTTCTCCGATTAAATGCCAACTACTTTCATGACCAAATATTTTTTTAGGAAAGAGTTTATCAAATCTGGTATTTTTAGTTCCAACTAAATAGGATGTAGCTAAGTTGTATGAAACTATATCTCCTAAGGTAGTATCTTGAATACCTTTAGTCGAAAATCTATACATGCCATTTGCATCTAAATGTAAAATCCCTGCATGCTTACTTACGGAAAGTCCTAAAGAAGGGTCCCAAGAACCTGTACTGGGTTGATGCTCTGCTTTATATATATTTCCTGAATGGTCTTTTGTTCTTCTAACTCCAGTAGGTATTTTTAGACCATATAAAAGGGCTGTATGTAAATCATGCTTTTCACTATGAACCAACTCATATAAGCCAAATAAATTTATATCTCCTACACCGATTGAATTTCCTTTATTTGTTACTACGGGTGACTCTTCTACTCTTCTTATTCCAAATTTAAAGAGATAAGGAATACTTGCACTTAATGAAGACTTTTCAGTAAAACCATATCCTACTGTTAATGAAGGGGTAAGTGTATTTTCTACTATATCTACTTCTTCTCCTCTTTTGCCAAGGCGGCTTAATTTGGAATCTGAGAAAATGTTTTCGTTATTGTAATTTGTAATTAAGCTTATAAACTTACTTCCTTTTGGTAATGGGTAAGCAGGTATAGTTACTATGGGTCCAGCTATTCCAGCACCGCCACCTAGTCCACCTTCTCCGCCATGGTGAGCTAAAGAAGAATTAGTTGAAATAAAAAAAGCAATTATTAAAGAGAATATGAATTGAAAAAGCATTCAATTATTTTACCAGATTTTTTCTTATTGCAACAGTATTACAATAAAGCAGAACTTAAAAAGCCCGCGTAATTCCTGAAACTAGCCTAAAGCTAGGGGCTTTTGCCCTGCCGTTAAGGTTTTCAATGGTAGGAAAGCCACATGAAGCATACCAAATCCATTTCTTATCATAAGTGAGTCTTACTCCAGGCGATAGATAAACTAAATTCCCGCCGTGATTCTGATCTATAAATCCATGAAATGTATTTGGTTTGGCTGACCATGAGCCATTAATTTCAAAGATAGCATCACCATAAAGTTTATTGGTGAATCTTGAGTTAACATTTTTTTTACTAAAACTTAAATCATGATCTCTTAAAAATCTGTGTGACAATGCAAGATTATAATTTACAAGATCTCCAAGATTAGATCCCTGTGCACCTTTAGTCGTGAATTTATATAAGCCATTAGCATCTAAAGAAAATCCTTTTATTTTCTTGCTAATTGCAATACCTACTAACGGATCCCATGAACCGGAGCCTGGTTGTTCATCTGCTTCAAAAATTTCATCATCTCTTCCTTTTGCTCTTCTTACTCCTGATGGTATTTTCAACCCTGTTAAAAGAGCCGCGTGGAGATGATGTTTTTCATTCTTTAAAAATCTATATTGAGAGAAAAAAGTTATATCGCCTATGCCTATTGAATTTCCTCTTTTTCCTACTTTTGCATCATGAATGTCTCTTAACCCAAATCTAAAAATATAAGGAACTCTAACCCCTATGGTTAAGTTATCAGTTAATCCATATCCTAATCCTACACTGGGTATAAAAAGATGTGCGGCGCTATGGATGTGCTCACCTCTTCTATCTAATTGCATTAATTTATTGTCTGAAAACTCATTATAGTTAGTGTAATCAGTAAGAAGATTTATATATTTTAATCCTTTGGGCAGAGTATAAGCAGGAATAGTAATTATAGGTCCTGCTACACCTACACCACTAATTCCTTCCCCACCATGATGGGCATTTGATTTCAGGCATAAAAGTAAATTTAAAAATACTACTAATATGAAAAAAAAGATTTTATTTCTATTAAGCATAAAGCACAAATTTAGATTAGCTATTAATTAAATGAAATTGGTGTATTACGAGGTGAAATGTTACGATTTACCTATTTATCCAGAGAATTAATAATAAGCATGTAATAACTTCTAAGACAAAACATAACTCCAACAATTCCTACTCCAAAGCATGCCGAATCAATCCAATTAACTGTAGTTTCTAATCTGGTTAGATCTGGAGTAAGCATTAAAAAAATAATCGAAATAATTACTATTACAGAAGTTAATAAAAGGGAATATTTCAAATCTTTCACAAGCTTGATTTTTCTGCTTAGTAAAATTTCAAACCTTTCAAACCTAGGCTCGAAATGAATATTTGTAGGCTTTGGGTGACTCTTTATATAACTTAAAAACTCTGTGAAATTCTTAGTTTCTAATAAAGTCGGTGAAGGCAATTTTAGGTTTGACTCCATGTAGTATGTAAATAGTACATTTGCAGTATTAAAAAGCTCAGTATCAAGTAGTTGAATATTAAATAAGCTAAATGCCCCTAATAATCCAATCATTGTAGTAACTACTTGGGGGATTGTATTAAATGTATAGTAAAAAGAATTTGCAAGTTCCGCTGCTTCTAAATGATTGTACATCTTAAATTCCTTGACCTAAATCTGTAAAAGATTTAGAAATCCCCTTGTATGAATCTACTACATCACTAAATTCTTCTGGATTAATTAAATTCTTTAATGAGGACTCATTTCTAGCTGGCGTTTCAAAAATTTCTTCATTTCCATTTGCATCTCTTGCAGTCCAGACCGTTTTTTCTCTATAAGCTCTGGCTTTTAAGCTGCCTTCTTTTCCTGTTATTTCAAAAGGAAGTTGAAGTTCTATAGCCTGTTGAGGGCAGATTTTTATGCAGGCACAACAATCCCAACAGTCAGCATTACAACAGATTTCTGCTTTTCCATTTGATTGCATAAAAATAAGATCGCCTGGACATGCCATATTGCATGGAGTTTCGCTTTCTGGGAAACCACAGCCATTGCATGAATTTTGATCGATTAATATGCCCATTTTATTTTGTTGCAAGTAGTGAAACTGGCTTACATTCCCTCTCTACAATTTTAACTTCTCCACTCTTATTATCATATACTGAATTAACAAACTTCAACCAGTTTTTATCATCTCTATTAGGGTAGTCGCCTCTTGATTGGTAGATAGGCCATCTAGTTTCTTTTCTATAGCTTAAATGTTCTATAAGTACAGTGGCTACATCTAATCTGTCTATAACCTCATGACATTTCATTAATTCATGTAAATTGTTTCCATATAAATATTTGGAATCTTCTTTTAAATGTTTGATATATTTTCTTGCTTTTGAAAGTTTTTGCTCATTTAAAACATAGCCACTAGAAATGCCACCAGCATAGTCATCCATTATTTTTTGCATTCTTAGTTCTAACTCATCCGGTAAAATCGAAATACTTTCTTTATTCATGTGATTAAAAACCCTGTGCATTTCTTCTTTAATTTCATGATCATTTATCTCTTCATGATTTAAAGAACCTAATTTTGAGTTTATATCTCTTGCTGCAATCATTCCTTCTACACCTGAGCCTGAAACATATTTTTTAGGAGCGCCGCCTGCTACATCTCCTGCTGCATATAAGTTTTCAAGAGTAGCTTTTCTATTTATATCTATCCAATAACCAGCCTGTGCATGACCACCTACGATGTAAGGCTCAGTTCCTACTATTTCTGGAGGGTCATTTTTCGGGCTGGTAGATTTTACTGACCAATAAAGAGTAAGTCCAGGTGTCATGTGGAGGTAATATGCTTTTAATCTTTCAGCTTGTTCTTTCGTAAGATGAGTGGTATCTAAATAGCATGGACCTCTTCCCTCTGCATTTTCCTGAAGAGTTGCTAACAAACGAGCAGATGTCGGCATTTGTCGCCCACCTAAATCTCCATAACGATCTTCTAGATATCTTTCACCTAGAGCGTTTACTTGCTGAGCTTTTACACCCTGAGCGACTGCTCCTGTAGGTGCCATGAGATCTTTTATACGCATACTTACATAGCGCATTTCAAAAGTCGTCATTTCAGCACCGGCTCTTATTCCGATAGCATAGCCAGCTCCAGTATTAAATGGTGAGTACCAAATTTTATGTCTGGCATTACCTTCATTGTTAGGTTTGTAAATACCACCTGCTCCACCAGTAGCAACAAGAGTAGCTTTAGCTTCTACTATATAAAACTTTCCATCTCTAACTCCAAAACCATAAGCACCAAGAATTTTATTTCCTTTTTTAATCAGGTTTGTAACTACTACTCTATTTAAAACTTTTGCTTTTGTACTTTTTACAGCTTGAGCAATGATTGGTTTTATTCTTTCACCCTGAACTATAATAGATCCACGTCCACGTGCATATCTTTCACCATTTTCATCTTTAGGTATAGGCAATCCCCATTCTTCTAAAAGATCTACTGCATGGTTAACTTCTTTAGCTATGCTGTAAACCAAATCTTCTCTAATTAAATCCATAGAATCTTTTTTTACATACTCTAAAAAACTTTCAGGGCTTTGTCCTGCATTTATATAAGCATTTATGGCATTAATACCAGCGGCTAAGCATCCGCTTCTGTCTATGTGTGCTTTTTCTAAAATTACTATATCAATATCTGGATTTAGCTTTCTAGCTTCATATGCTGCAAAACAACCAGCAGCTCCTGCTCCAATGATTAAAAAATCTGTTTTAATTCTTTCAATTTTAATTTTGTCTGTTGAAAAGGACATTTATACTAGTTTATCAGTTCCAGCTAAAATACTCTTCATTTTTTCTTTATTTTTATATCTTGACTCCCTTCTTTTAACCTAGCTACTATCAGTGTATATAAAGTTAAGATTTATTTAATAAGGATAAAAGCTTTTAATGCCTGAAAAGATTCCAGCTGTATCAGTTACACAAGCTATGCATGTTTTGTCAAAGGCCAAGCCTATATCAGATAGGGTTGTACGGTTAATTGAAGAGCGTGCTGCAAAAACCACAGTGGCTACTGCTCCAGATGGTCCACCCCGTATTGGATTAACTATAGATACAATCAAACAGTTAATTAGAGATGAAAAGTTAGCTGGAGATGAAATTCTTAGAGATGATAAAAAACTCTCTGATCTTGCAGGAATAGTATTTAAACAAGTGAAATTTAAAGGAAGGGTTGAGCAAGGTTTATTTGGTTCTAAAGAAACAGTAAAGAGTTTATTTGGATTAACTTCTAGATTATATTTTGAATGTGGTACCGATCTTCAAAAGATTGGGCTTAAATTAAGAGCAGCAGGTAAATCACAAAGTGAAATTTTGAAATCAGAAGAAGTGAAAAGGGTTTTTCCTAAAATAGCTGAGTTTTGCAAAACTTTTCTGGCTTTAAACAAAGAAGTAGGAGGACAGGTTTTATCCGAATTGTCTTCAGGAAATTATCCTCAATTTAGATCCACGATTTCCTCTGCATTTGGAGGAGTCGTTCCCCATGAAAAAGCTGTTAAGTTTTTATTCGATCGTTTAAATGATCCCGAAAATGTTTCTAAATTAGCAGCAGCTAGTAGTAAAGTAGAAACTATATTAAAAACTTCAACAAATGGTGAGGAGAACATCGAAATAATAGGAAATGCGTTTCAAGAGTTAATTGATGAAGTTTTTGGTAAAACAGAAGTCATACCCGCAGAAGCACCAGATGGACAAAGTGCTGCTCAAGAGTCATCAACTACTTTTACTCCTGGGATCTTAAGTCACAACGATATTCTTAGGCTAAGAGTTATGATGAAAGATGCTTTTTTTATAGAATGTGGAGATTTAGCTGAAGTAGCTAAAGGATCAGAATATGTTGCTAGTAAATATCCTCTTCTTGCATGTATTGTACAAGGATTGGATCCAGAACAAAGTCAAGAACTATTTGAATTAGTATCTAAAGTTAGTAGAATTAACTTACAAGCACATTCGATTGCAACTACAAACAATGATGGTTCAAGAGATCAGGAACTTGCTGATTTACGAGGTATAAGTCATTCTTTATTTAATCTTTTACTTGTAAAAGATTCTGCTTTAATTAGAAAGAATTTAACTGAAATCAAAGATACAGCAACTCAAACAATAAAGGGATGTGATCCTAAAAATATTCCTGTATCTCTTTGCTTTGCTGCTGGTTTAGATATTGAAAGAATTGTCTCATTATTAGAGAGTCATAATAATTTGTTTGAACGTATTCTTGCAGCAAGTCCTGAAGAAATGAAACCCTTACAAAAAGAAATTGATGCTTTCCTAAGAGAAGAATTAGTAGTTATTTTAGATGGAGCAAAAAGAGCAGCATCAGATATTATTACAACAATGCCTGACAGTGCAGATCTTCACCCAGGTTTCACTATTTTATCTAGTGTAAAATCTAAAGAGATAGTTAGTTTACTTACAAGTAAAGATCTTAAAGCCTTTGGTTCAATTGCTGAATTTGTAGATACTGGAGCAGTTACAGGATTATTAGCTTCCAAAGCTGGTGACTTTTTATCTACTCCAGCAGGAATTTTTCTCCTTGAAAAAGCAGGCATAGATCCTACTATGGCAAAGCTACTTCCAGGCTTGCTATCTGGTGTTCAAGGTGGAAAAGGGGTATCAGGATTATTGTCTGGTCTTGCTAGTAATGAAGCTGTTCAGGGTATTGCAAATGCCTTTGGTATAAAACTTCCAGGGGTAGAGAAAACTACTTCAGATAGTACTCAAACATCTGGTAGTGGACCAGGCTGGGGAAGAGGCTTTGGTAAGTGGATTGTCGGTGGAGTAAGTAGTGTCATTGCAATATCTGGACTCTTTGTAGAAAACTCATTTGGAAAAGCTTCATTATTAGGATTAGGTTTTTTAGGATTAGGTGGCTCTATAGCCTCAGCATTTAAACCAGTTAGAGTGTTTTTAGGCTTTGAAGGAAGTTCACCGACTAATCAAGATTCAAATTCGCAAGATTCTAGCTCTACAAATCAAGTATCTGTCTCAGACTTGGCTGACTTAGCAAAATCATTTGCTTCTATGTTAGAGATGGGATAAAAAATTATTTTTCTTTAATGTTTTCGCCTTGACTTAGGACTTTTAACCTTAGTATTATCAAAATATATAAAGTTAAGATTTATTTAAGAAGGATATAAATAATGGCAGTTGAAACAAGTTTTAATTTCGCAAAATCTCTAAGAAGTTATTACAAAACCCCCTTAAGTGGCCGTGCACCTACTCCTTTGAATAAGATAGAAGATGCATTTAATGCTGAAGCTAACAAGAAAACAATTGCTGATCATGTAACATGGGGACACCTTGGGCTGTTATCAAATGTAATATTTGGTGTCGGTGGTGGATATGGTTTTAAATATTTTGAAGGCTCTTTTCTCAAGTTTGCTTCTGCTTTAATAGGAGTAACGAGTGCATTATCAGCTATTGGTAATTTAGCTGTTACGCTTACTGGCAAACATCCAGTTATTGAAGAGATGAATGCACTGATGACTAAAAACATTGGCAAGCATGCTACTAGTGATGTAGATTCACAAAGGCTAATAAAAGTAAATATGGCTGACTATGCTGCTCCTGAAGAAATTCAAGAAAGGGTGAAAGATGCAATATCATTGATTGATCAAAGAGGTACATTTATTAATGTGTGTGGAATTAAAGGTGTTGGAAAATCATTCCTTTCTAGGTGTTTCGCTGGTGAAGTCCATAAAGAAACAGGTAGGAAAGTACATTTGTGGAACTTGAATATAGAAGAGTTAGGTTCTAATGTTAGCGATGAATTGTCTTCTATCCCATTCCTAAAGAATTTTGCTGGGGAGAAAAGGACTGCCAAATTAGAAAGAGTTATTGCTTATGCTTGTGAGCAGGTACAAAAATCTATGAAAGATGGCAAACCAACTGAACATGTAGTAATTGCTTTGGATGAAATTGGTGGATGGCTTGGTCCTCTTGAATGGTCTAGTGGAAAGGGCTTTAATTCTGCTGATCCTAGATCTAGATCAGAAATTTCAAATGAATTAAATAAAATTATAGATAAGCTTTTTTCAGAAAAAGGTATAGGAGTAACATTGGTATTAATGTCAAATGCTTCTATAAAACAAATGTCAGACCCTATTAAGGATAGAACAAATCCACATCAATTTATAAATCCTGATGAAAAACTTAGAGCAGACTATTATGAAAAAGTTTTAAATGGAAAATTGAAAGAAAAGGGATTTACTACCTTAACCAAAGAACAAATTTCAGAGCTTGCAGCAATTGGTACACATTCAATATTGGACCAAGTAAAGAGATCACATTCTGCTTATGAAAAAATAGATGGCACTGAGTTCCAAAAACAAGAACTGCTAGAGAATTACAATCATTTAAGCTTTAGAAGTTTAGATGAAAATATTGTAAATCCAGTTTTAGCTCAATCAAAGTCAACTAATGAGGCATTTCCTGAATTAGTAAGAAGAATACAGAAAGAGTTTGATGCAAGTTTAGCTGAATCCAGATGGAAAAATGAGATTGCACAGCAGTATAATTTTGATAATCATTACTGGTAAGGTAGTATTATCTTTATCTTTTTTTTATAATTTCTTTAATCTTTTAGGGCATAACTTAATTAAACGCTAACGTTTTTCTATGAAAATAGATATATCGTTCTTTAGTAGTAAATTAATTCTTTAAATCTTATTATAATTACTTTATGGATATGAATAAATTAACAGTAAATTCTCAATCAGCTTTATCAGCTTGTAGAACACTTCTTGAGAAATATGAGCATTCAGCGTTAGAGCCTGAACACATTTTATTTTCTTTACTTGATCAAAAAGATGGACTTATTCCACAGATAACAGATGAGCTCGGTGTTTCTAAAAAAAGAGTTCAAGAAAAATTAAACGATTACTTATTAAAGCAGCCAAAAGGCAGAGCCTCTCAGTCTGGTGGTGAGCAGTTATATCTAGGTTCTCGTGCTAATAGTCTTTTAGAAAAAGCTTTTGAAGAAGCTAATAATATGAAAGATGAGTTTGTAAGTGTAGAACATATTTTACTGGCACTTTCAGATCCTTCTGCTAAATCTGAATCACAGAAAATCTTAAGAGAAGAAGGTGTAAGTAGAGATCAGATTTTAAAAGTATTGAGCAGAGTCAGAGGAAGTCAGAGAGTTACCTCTCAGGATCCAGAAGCTACTTATGATTCATTGAAAAAATATGGCAGAGATTTAACTGAAGTAGCCAAAAAAGGAAAACTTGATCCAGTTATAGGACGTGATGAAGAGATTAGAAGAATTATTCAGGTTTTATCCCGCAGATCTAAAAACAATCCTGTTTTAATCGGTGAGCCTGGTGTAGGTAAAACAGCTATTGTAGAAGGGCTTGCACAGAGGATAATTAGAGGTGATGTACCTGAGAGCTTGAAAGATAAAAAAGTGATTGCTCTGGATATGGGATCTCTTATAGCAGGTGCTAAATTTCGTGGAGAGTTCGAAGAGAGATTAAAAGCAGTTTTAAAAGAAGTTCAATCTCATGAAGGAGAAGTAATTTTATTTATAGATGAATTGCATACTGTGGTAGGAGCTGGTTCTACTGGTGAAGGTGGAATGGATGCAGGAAACCTTTTAAAGCCTGCCCTTGCTCGTGGTGAATTACATTGTATAGGTGCTACTACATTAGATGAGTATAGAAAATATATAGAAAAAGATGCAGCATTAGAGAGAAGATTCCAAACAGTTCTAGTAGATGAACCTACTGTAGAAGATACGATTTCAATATTGCGTGGATTGAAAGAAAAATATGAAATCCATCATGGTATTCGTATTAAGGATGCAGCATTAGTTAGTGCAGCCATTTTAAGTCATAGATATATTTCAGATCGCTTCCTCCCAGATAAAGCTATTGATTTAGTGGATGAAGCATCAGCAAAACTTAGAATAGAAATTGATTCTATGCCTGTAGAGTTAGATGAATTGGAAAGAAGAACGATGCAGCTCTCTATAGAAAGAGAAGCTCTTAAGAAAGAAACAGATGTAGCTTCTAAGGATAGATTAGAAAAAATTGAAAAAGAATTAACTGACTTGCATGGGAAATCTGGTGAATTGAAAAAACAATGGCAACATGAAAAAGAAGGTATTTCTCAGATTAGAAGTGTAAAAGAACAAATAGAAGAAACAAAAAGATTGATTGAAAAGGCTGAAAGAGAAACCGATCTCCAAAAAGCAGCAGAATTGAAATATGGAAAATTAAATGAATTGGAAAGAAAACTAAGGGAGTTTTCAACTTCCAGCAATGGGAAGAATAAGCAGCTTTTAAAAGAAGAAATTGATGAAGATGATATCGCTGAAGTGGTTTCTAAATGGACAGGTGTTCCTATTTTGAAACTCCTTGAAAGTGAAAAACAAAAACTATTAAAACTAGAAGAAGAATTGCATAAGAAAGTTATTGGGCAGGATGTAGCAGTCATAGCAGTAAGTGATGCTATTAGAAGATCGAAATCAGGATTAAATGATCCGAATAGACCAGTGGGTTCATTTATATTTCTTGGTCCTACAGGTGTAGGTAAAACTGAACTTGCTAAATCATTAGCACTTTTTCTTTTTGATGATGATCAAAACATGATTAGAATTGATATGTCTGAGTACATGGAAAAACATTCTGTAAGCAGGCTTATCGGTGCACCTCCAGGTTATATAGGACATGATGAAGGTGGTCAGCTAACAGAAGCAGTCAGAAGAAAACCTTATTCAGTGGTTTTATTTGATGAAATTGAAAAAGCACATCCAGATGTTTTTAATACTTTGCTCCAGGTTTTAGATGATGGAAGATTAACTGATTCTAAAGGAAGACTAATTGATTTTAAAAACACTATTATAATTATGACTAGTAATATTGGTAGTCAGGCTATTCTTGATTACCAGTTGAAAGCTAGTCTTAATGGTGTTTCTTCTTATGATGAAATTAAAGAAAAAGCTTTTGAAATGTTGAGAGAACATTTTCGCCCTGAGTTTTTAAATAGAGTTGATGAGATAGTAGTTTTCAGTCCTCTTAAAACTGATGAACTTAAGAAAATTGTTCATATTCAGCTTGATAGAGTTAGAAAAAGACTTGAAGATAGAAAAATCAATCTTGAGCTCTCTGCTGATGCTGAAGATCATCTTGCTAGAGTAGGATATGATCCTATGTATGGAGCTAGACCACTTAAGAGACTTATACAAAAAGAACTTGAAAATCAATTAGCAAAAGAGCTTTTATCTGGAAAGTTTTTAGAAGGCGACACTATAAAAGCGGATTTTGATGGAAATAAAATGGTATTTTCTAAAGTTGCTCAAAAAGTAAAAGCGTAAAATGTACTTACGCCTTGTGGCTTAATCAGTACCGCTTATAATGTATTCATGGGTATTATAAAAGAGCTTTCAGAAGAGCTGATAAAACAAATTGCAGCTGGTGAAGTTGTTGAAAGACCAGCTTCAGTAGTAAAAGAATTGGTTGAAAATTCTATTGATGCCAATGCTAAAAAAATTGAAATCAATATTGAACGTGGTGGGAAAAATATAAAAATCTCTGACGATGGAGATGGAATTGATCCTGAAGACATTCCTCTTTTATTTAAAAGACATGCTACTAGTAAATTGAAATCATTTGAAGATTTGTGGGATATAAATAGTTTGGGTTTCAGAGGAGAAGCATTGGCTTCTGTTAGCTCTATAAGTAAAGTGAATTGTAAGTCAAAACATAAAGATTTAGAGGTAGGTTTTGAAACAGATGTAGAAGAAGGAAAGATAAATAAAAAACCAAGTTCTATTTCTAAAGGCACGGTATTTGAAATTAAAGATCTTTTTTACAATGTGCCAGCTCGTGAAAAATTCTTAAAAGCAGATCAAACAGAATTGGACCATATAAGTGACATTGTTTTTTCATTAGCTCTTTCTCATCCTGAAGTTTCATTTAACTTGCTTTCTAATAAAAACAATATTTTAAAAACTAATGGATCTGGTGATTTAAAAGAGGCTATGTATGAATTGCTTGGGAATGATTTAAGAAATAACTTAATTCAGGTTTCAAGCAAAAATCATTTTGTAACTTTAAATGGTTTTATAAGTGCTCTTGAAATTTACAGATCAAATAAGAAATCGATTTTTACTTTTATAAATGGGCGTTCAGTAAAATGTCCGCTTTTATCTAAAGCCATAAACAGTGCATTTGAAGGACTTATTCCGCCTGGGAAATATCCAGTAGTAATTTTAAATCTGACTTTTAAGCCTAGATTTGTAGATGTAAATGTTCATCCGTCGAAAAAAGAAGTTAGGTATACTCATCCTAATGATGTTTATAGTTTAGTTCTGAGAACTATTCAGGATTCTGTTTCTGATTATTATAAGGAAGTGTATAAAGAGAAATCTGTGTATGGACTACAGGCAAACGGGACTACAGGCAGACAGGACTACAGGCAAACAGAACAGCAGGATTCTTTAAGTCTTCAATCTTATACAAATGCTGCATTTGAATTTTATAAGGATGAGTCAGGTTCGCAAGAAAACCTGGAGAGACGCCCCGATGGGGCGTCTGTACTTGGTGAAATTGCTCCACCAGGGAATCAAAATATTTTCTCCGTAAACACCCTCAAATGCTCAGTAACCTATTCAGATAAACCTATTGCTAACATAACCCGAATAGGGAATAAATCTATTTTTGAAGTAGGCACTATATTTGAAAATGATTTACAGATAGTTTTTAGTGGTGAAATTATAGGTGATCAGGATTATCAAAAAGAGTTTTTCAATTCTTTGGCTGAATTGTCTTCTAAAGTTTACAAATTCCAAAGTGCTGAAAAAACTATTCAAGGGAAAATAATTAATAGTGAATATGATGAAGATGACGTAGGAATGGGTTTGAAACCCATTCAAAGAAAAAAGCCACCTCTAGTAACTCTTCAAAAAGTCTGGGATAGAGATAACTGGAGTTGTGTTTACTGTGAAAAACAATTATTAGATCCAGAAATTGCTAAAGAAGCTATTAAATCTTCTAAAGATGGTTTTACTACATATATAAATGAAGAGGGAAAAGAAGTAACCATTCATATTATTAGAGAACACATAGCTACTTATGATCATTATCTTCCTGCTAGTAAATTACCTCAGTTTAATTTTGATATTGAAAACCTTTATGCATCTTGTCCGTCTTGTAATATGAAAAAATCAGACTCTATGGATATAAAGTCCTGGGTCCCTGAAATTAAAAACAATTGGAAAAATCCTTTAGAGATAGCTGGAATGGTTTTTGAAACTCCTAAAACATTTAAGTCTCTAGTTTCTTAACTTTATCTTAAAAAGTGGCCTATATTATCTGTTTTGTAATCCAAGGAGTACTCATATGTTTATTTTATCTATAGTTCCAGTACCTATGACTAGTGGTAATCACAATGTCACTCCTAATGAAAATAATCTTACGTACTTAGAAGACAGATTACAAGATCTCGAGTCTTTACTTACTGCTCATACTCTACAACAATATAGTGAAGCTACTGTTAGTGGCATAAATAATAATGATGTAGATGCAATTCAGGCTGAAATACACAGAATTAGACAAAAAGATATAGAGTTAAGAAAAGCTACAGGTCAAGATTCTAATGTAGATGAAAAAGATAGATTAGATGAAATAGAAGCAAAGCAAGTTGCAGCTGATATGCGTATTAAAGATTTAGAAAAATTAAGAGAAGCTTTTTTAACTGGTGTTGATCCTGGTATTAGTGTTTCTGGTGTGGATAATGACTTGTATACAGGTGATATTAGAGAAGTAGATAGAGAACTTGAAAGAGCAAAAGCTTATCAATCTGAGATAGGTTCTATGAGTGATTTTTGGAAAAAGATATCAGATAATCATGTCGGTGAAACTGAAAGTACACAAAACACAAAACCTGTAGAAAACACAAAACCTGTAGAAAACACAAAACCTGTAGAAAACACAAAACCTGTAGAAAACACAAAACCTGTAGAAAACACAAAACCTGTAGAAAATACTGATCCGCCAGAAAATACTAATAGTACAAATTCATCTATAGATTTAAACAATCTTACAGATGATCAAGAAATCTATTTATCACAGATAAAAACTGGTTTGAAGTATGTTCTAGAAGATGTCGCAAATGGAATAGATATTACATCAAAAGATTATAAATCTAATAGTTTTGCAATGAAACTCTTTGCATACTTGAAAGATTTAACCGGAGTAAAAAGTTCAGATTTTTTAAAATCAGAAGTATTGAAAAAAATAGCAGATGGTTCAGTCAAGAATGCAGATGATGTTATTGCATTATGGCAAACAGCCTCACCGCCACCACCACCTCCTCCTCCAGAAGAAGCAGAAGACTTGGTGAAATTAACAGAGTCTATTAAAAAACTGTTTAAGGATGAAGATCCTGGTATGGATCCTGAAGAATTGCCTGCTCTCTTAGCTGCAGCTTTAAAGAAAGCTACTGGTGTAAGTGGAAATTCTGATGACAGAATGGCAGCTATTACTAATTTCTTAGAGACTGGAAAAACTACCGATGTAAATGGTGATGGTGAGTTTGATTATAAGGATTTACAAGAGATTTGGAAAAAACCCAATAAGACTTCTTCTGCCATAGATACTATTATTAAAATTTTAAAAGGAGAGGCTGAAGGAAATACTTTCAAGCTAAAGAAAGACTTATATAACTTGCTGGCAGGTCAAACAAAAAAAGAAAGTACTTTAGAAAGAAGAACACTTGTTTCAGAAATTTTAAAGAAAATAGCAAATGGTGATATGTCTGCTGATATAAATGGAGATGGTTCTTTAGATTATGGTGATGTCATTGCTGCATGGAATAGCATTGCTGATCCTGAACCTGCAGAAGAAGAGTAAACCCCTAAAATCATTAAGTAGAATTAATCTAAATTAAGAAATTTCTTTATTGATTCATAACCCGTAAGCTGTTTAATGCCTTTAGCGTTTTACAATTCAATTCGGGGGAAATATGACAGATAAAGTTACTCAAAATAATAAACCACAAGCATTATTAAAACAAGTAGGAAAAGCTGTATTTCCAGCTGTCGGTGGAGCAATTAATGGTGCAAAGCTTGTTTCTGCTGCTGTTAAAACAGTGGGATTGCAAAATAAACTAGGGGAATTATTAGGTGAAAGAGAACAAATTAGAGAAAAATTTATTGTGGATAATACCCAAGAGACAAGGTCTTCATCTACCCAGTCTAAAGAAATGAATCAAGCTTTATCTAATGAAGATCAAGCAAAACAAGGCAGTGCTTTCTTAAATTCAATAAATGCAAGTAATGCAGACAAATCTTTAACTGCTCAAATTGATTCCACGAAAAAAAATATTGCTGATGTTAAGAGTGAAGCTGGTCAAACTACTTTATCATCTGAATTAGGAGCACCTGTAAATAATTCATCTCCATCAGCCCAACCAAATAATACTGCAGCTCCAGCTAAGGAAGCTCCAGCAGAAAAACCGACTTCTCCTTCAATGCCAGAAAGTATGATTCCTGTAGGTATAGGTAAAACAGATATAAATCCTAAAGAATTAATTAGTGGATTAGAACAAAATGGTGGGAAGATGCTTGAAAATCAAGATCCTACACATATAGCTCAGTTCAAAGGTGAAGCAAATACAAATGAAAATGCAGCTGCAAATGGAAATTGTGGTGCTGCAACTTTAGCAGGTTTGGCTAGAGCTACTGGAGTAAGATCAGGTGATGCTGCTAGTGCTAATGCTGATATAGAAGAAGCAAGCAATAAGATGGGAAGAAATAGTGAATATGAAGGTTCTACTATAGATTCATTTGTAAAAGGTGCTCAAGATATGAAAATGGATGCAAAAGCTCATAGTGGTATAGGACTTGATGATATAAAGAAAGAATTAAAAAATGGAAATCATGTGGCATTAGCTACAGACCCATCTAAATATACAGGCTATACAAAAAAAGGTGGACATTTAACAAGAGTAACTGGATATGATGAAAAGACAAATTCATTTACTTTAAATGATTCTCTTTTTCAAAAACCTATTCAGGTCTCAGCAGATAAGCTAGGTGATGCTATGAAGTCAGGATTATTGGGAGATAGTAAAAATACCATGGTAGTTATACAAGGTAATAAATCTGAAGCAGGATTAGGTGGAAGTGTAGTAGCTGAAAGTAAAAAATCTGAAGGAACTCCTTCGTCTTCATCTACTGCTACAACTAAGTCTACAGACTCAACTCAGCAAAACCCATCTGACAAACCTAAAGTAGTTGAAGGTACTTCAGGTAGGGATGGAGGTAAGCAAACTGCACAGGCTTCTTCTTCAAAAGTAGATGTTGATGAACCTAATGCAGCTAAAAAAGAAGAGAAGATGCCTAATTCACTTTCAGAATTTTATGATCCAAAATCTCCATTCCATGGAAAAGAAAATGAATATGATATGAATGAAACAGGACAGCTTGTTAAAAAGGAAAAAGCTAATCTTCCTGAATCTAAGAACCCCACCACTTTATAAACAATACAATCTAACTATTAAAAATTTTTAATTCTCTTATTAATTAAGGGTTAACCCTTTTGTTGAAGCTAGTAAAACAAAGAAAAAAGCTCAGTAGTTTATCCCTATCAAATCTTAAACAAAATTAATTCAATCTTAATCAAACTATAAGACTATTCTGGTTTATTTATACCTGTAAGAGTTTACTTTGGGGGAATCTTTATGGACGTTAATAATAATTTAAAAGTACAAAATACAAATATAGCTAGTTCTAATAAAAGAAATTCTGAAGATATAGATTCACTCTTGAGATACCAAAATGCTTTATTGTTAGATGTTTCAGATACTTCTGAAGATGAAACCACTCAAGATTTAGAAAATCAATCAGATGCATCTGAAGGCGTTAGATTAGGTGCATTGTCAAATACAGTTTTTAATAATCTTGGTGCACCCTCAGTGCAACAACCTTCAAATCCTTCTGCCGGTGCTACAGGTACAATAGGTGCTACTGGAACTATTGGCGCTACTGGAACTACTGGCGCTACAGGTGCTCCTTCAACTCCTGCTCCCACAGCTAGCTCATTTAATGCAGTAGAGACGCTTTTCGTGTCAAATCTTTTATTTGATGACCATTTCTATTTTGATTATAATGCTGCTGGAGTAAATCCTAGTGATGGAATTAGTTCAGATGAATGGAAGATATTAAATGATAATAGTGAGTATGTAAATGCTGCTTCACAAAAACCTAGAAAAAAGACAATGACACCAGCAGAACTTAGTGCTTTTATTGATGAGTTAGAAAAACCAGGATCAAAAGCAAGTGTTGCTTTTAATAACCTTGTAAATATTATGGGTAAAGGAAAATCAGGTGATGTAAGTTTAGGTAATGTGACCAAGCTTTTAAAAACTCTTTCTGCAAAACTCCAAGCTGGAGATGGTCATGTAGACTCAGCTACTAATCATGGTGGAACAAGTGTTCGTGGTTTGTTGGATAGAGGAGATTTAGCACGACTTGCTGGCATAGGTGGCAGTGGTCTGAATATAGATATTAAAGATCTTTCATTCTCGCCAAAGCCATTCGCTATAGAGGGTATGGACCAGGACAAATTAAATAAAATAGCTAATATTAGAAATCAAATGCTTAATTACATAAAACCATATCTGAATAATGGACTTAATGATGGAATAGTAAAAGCAATTGATGATTTTATTAAAGATGCAATAAAAAATGGAAAACAAACAGGATCACTTGATGGTGAAACCATTCAATATTACCCTCAATTAGGAGGACTACAAGGAAATATTGCTGTTTACACAACAAACTTTAAAAGACCAACTGACTTTTTTAAACAAATTGAAACTTCTTTTAATTCTATGATGGCAATTAACGAAGCTGATGAGACTAAGCCAGAAAGTTAATTCTTTACACTCATTTTTTTATCCAAACAACTGATGCCTGGAAGGGTTTTGCCTTCTATAAATTCCATTGATGCTCCACCACCAGTGCTTACATGTGTAAATGATTCAAATGAAATGCCTAATTCTTCTATGGCTGAAACTGAGTCTCCGCCACCTACTACAGTGATTGATTTTTTCTTAGTAACTTCTACTAATGCTTCAGCTATACCTTTTGTTCCTGGCATAAATAGTGGATCTTCAAACATTCCCATTGGTCCATTCCAGAATAATGTTTGAGACTGACTAATCATTTTAGAGAATTTTGCTATTGTATTTGGTCCTATGTCTACTCCGGCATAACCAGCAGGAATCTTATTTATAGGAAAAATATGAAGTTCTTTGTCGGGTTTCTTGGAAATGAGATCTTCTTTCTTAGCACATAACATATCTTCTGGAAGAACAATTGCTACTGCATGTTCTTCTTTTAGAATATCAATCTCTTTAATAGTAGGAATAAAACTTTCTTCATAAAGTGATTCGCCGATTTCTCCACCAGCAGCTTTTACAAATGTAAATGCCATTGCTCCACCGATTAACAATGTATCCACTTTAGGAATAAGCTGTTTGATTATTTCTATTTTAGATGAGATTTTACTTCCACCCAGAATTGTAGTAAATGGTCTTAAAGGATTTTTTAATATGCCACTGAGTGCATTTACTTCTTTTTCCAATAGCAAACCTGCTACTGATGGACTTAAGTATGCACTTACTCCAGCTGTACTGGCATGTGCTCTATGACTGGTTCCAAATGCATCATTTACATAGATTTGAAATGGCTTTGCAAGATTTCTAGCAAACTCAGTATCATTCTTTTCTTCTTCTTTGTAAAATCTAATGTTTTCAAGTAAGCAAATATCACCAGCTTGCATTTTTTCAATAGCAGATTGTACCTCAGGACCGATTGAATCATTTAATTTTGAAACTTTCTTTCCGAGTAATTCTGAAAGTCTTTTAGCGATAGGATCCATCTTTAATTCAGCATCAAAACCTTTAGGTCGTCCAAAATGTGAAACAAGGACTACTTTTGCTTTTGAATCAATTAAATATTTAATAGTAGGAATTGCAGCTTTAATTCTCAAATCATTTGTGATTACAATTTCATTCCCTTTTTTTTCTGTAGGAACGTTGAAATCTACTCTTACAAGAATATTTTTTCCTTCAAGATTTTTTTGTGGAATATCTTTAATTGTCATTTGGTCCATGGTGATTATTATACAATGACAGAGGAAATTAAATCATTCAACTTCTCATTAGCCATATTTACTTGTCTTACTACTTCTTTATGTGATGGTTTATGTTTGTTATTCCAAACATTGCTGATTATTGATATTCCAGCAAAATCTAATCCGAAAGATTTAGCCGCTATGAGCTCTGGTATTGTAGACATTCCCACTGCACTTGCTTTTAATTTCTGTAGTAGTTTAACTTCTGAGTATGTTTCATATGTAGGTCCTATCACTCCTGCATAAATTCCATTTCTGATTTTGCTTTTCAATTTGACTTTAATTTTTTTTGTTAATTTTGCTTCAATTAATTTAGGTGGTTGCATGATTGCACTAAGTACACCTCTTTCAGTCGGTTGCATTAAATCTATAAATCCTGTTATTAACATCAAATCTCCAGCTTTAAACTTTGGATTTAAACCACCAGCAGCATTTGTAATAATCAATTCTTTTATTCCAAGCATTGAAGCAAGTTTTACATTTGCACTTACTTCAAAAATATTTGCACCTTGATATAAATGTTTTCTTCCTGAAAACACTAATATAGCTTTGTTCTTTATTTTATAAAGCTTAAGTTTGTTCTCATGACCGATAATATTAGCTGATGGTTTGTGGCTTGTGGCTTGTGGCTTTTTCTTGTAAATAGGTAGCTCAGTATAAGAAATCTCAAATACTGGTTCGTTATCTGGAAAAACTTTAACGCCTGACCCAGTTATAATTGCAAGTTGAGGTTTGATCTTGCCACATTTTTTTAAAAGTAAATCTTTTGTTTTTTTGAACAAATTGGTGTTCATGGCTTTTATCTTTGTTTTTTGTATTTTATATTGTACAGTAGCTTTTGCTAAACCATCAGAAAAGATTGGTGTTTTATACAGTTATCGTAATGTAGAAGCATATGAAAAAAATGACATTGTAAGTTTCTCTCAGGAGTGGAAAACTTTTTTAGAGACTTTTGAACAAACATATTTAAACAGTCAGTTTTTATGTAACCTTTCTGCCGATACTAAAGTTACGGACATTGGTGTAAATGTAATTTATTTTCCCCTTGCTGTTGATATAGATGAGAATGAAAAAGCTTTTTTGAAGAAATTTATTGATGCTGGAGGCCGGTTGATTGTTTCATCTGGTGTTGGACCAGCTTCGGAAAATCTTAAATCTCTCTTAGCTGAAAATGGTATTCAGCTAAAAGGTAATTTTATTACAAAAACTCCTTTAAGCTTGCTTCATAAAATTGAAGAAGCTAATTTTGATTTACATCCTGGTAGTTTTTACTCTTTATTTGAATTGACGGGATCCGAAAAAAAAGTAATAGGTAGATGGAAAGAAAATAATCAGATTGCTATTGGCGGAGTAAATGGTCTGGTTTATATAGGCTATAACTGGGGACAGTCCATAGAAAAGAGTAAAGATATTAAAGCATTTCAAAAATCTCTTTTATATTTTTATAATGACTTGCCAGTAAAACTTACTAAAGAAATTTCTAATTCTGAGTATAAGAAAATTATAAAAGATATAAATTCTATTAAAAACCAAGCTGATTCTATTATTCAAATATCTGAACAGCTTAATTTACCAGCTCCTAAATCTACTTTAAAAAAACATTTTTCAGATGGGATAAATAACTTAAATAATTTCCATTCGAATTATCTATTTAGAAATTTTTATAATGCCAGAGAAGAAGCTATTAAAGCAAAAGAAGAGTTTTCGCTAGTTTACTCATTAGGGATTCCTGTAAGGAAAGTAGAGGTTAGAGCTATTTGGCTAGATCGTGGAAGCATAGTCTCATGTAAGGGAGAAAATGATTTAAGAAGATTGATTAAAAATATTGCCAGGTCTGGCTTTAATGTAATTTTCTTTGAGACATTAAATGCTGGTTTTCCTATTTATCCTTCCATGCTTCTCCCCCAAAATCCACTTATAAAAGGAGGTTGGGATCCACTTAAGGTTGCTATAGATGAGGCACATTCAAATAACATTGAGCTCCATGCTTGGGTGTGGGTCTTTGCAGTAGGAAATACCAGGCACAATCTTTTAATAGGAAAACCCCTTCAATATCCTGGACCAATAATTGAAAAGTTAGGTAGATCTGTTTCGCTGACTGACATAAGCTCAAAACTTAGAATTGAAAATCAGCCTGAGAATTGGGTAAGTCCGTCTAATAAAAAAGCCACTGATTTTTTACTAGATGTTTATAGTGAAATTGTCAGAAATTATGATGTAGATGGAATCCAATATGACTACATAAGATTCCCATTTCAAAAAAAAGAAACTCAAGTTGGCTTTGATTTTGCCACTAAAAATGCTTTTTTAAAAGATAGTGGTAAGCTTCCTGTTCTTGATGGTCCTGTAAATAAATCCTGGAAAGAATGGAAAGCAAAAGAAGTTAGTACTTTTGTTAAAAATACATCAGCAAAACTTAAAGAAATTAAACCAGATTTAAAAGTTTCCATAGCAGTTTTTGGAATAGATCGATCACAGAGATTAAATCAAATTCAGCAAGACTGGGAAACCTGGGTTGTTAGCAAGTGGGTTGATGTAGCTTACCCATTTTATTATTCATATACAAAAGATGAAGTTAAAATAAAACTTCAAAGAACTAGGGAAAGTTTAGGCGACAGAGCTATTATTATTCCAGGATTCAATTTGAGAACACTTAGCCTGGGGGAAGTTACAGAAAGAATTGCTGCTGCTAGAGAAGGTGGATCTCTTGGAATATGTTTCTTTGCATATGAACATTTAGATGTCATGAAAAGAGGACTTTTAAAGAAGGGTCCATTTAGAGAACAAACTATTTTTGTCCCTTATAATAAACCATACGTTGCATGTCAAAAACTTTTAGATGAATTTATGTCAATTGTTGAAAAATTCTCTCTTTCACAGCCACATACAGTTCTTGCTAACAGTCAAACTCAAAAAGAAGTTTATTTTTTAACTCAGGATATAAAAAATGATTTTCAAAATTTTAAACCAGAGAAAGCTGAAGAAATCGAAAAGAAATTAATTATCCTTCAGCTTAAAGTTAAAGATTGGCTTAGCCTTGAGAAATATGTAAACAGATCACAAAGAGCTTCTTATATAAGTACCTATCTTGATCAAGTTAGAACCTTGCTTAATTACATGAGGACTGATTGAAATCAAAGCTACTTAGTTTTCTTTTTCCAAATATATTTTTTTAAATCAGTTCTCCCCGCTTTATCAAATTTAATTCCTTCATTTTCTAATAATCTTTTTTGAAGATCAAGGGGAATATTTGAAAGTTTATTTGTACTGATTGTGCCTTTTGAATTTATTACTCTTTGCCATGGAACTGTTGGGGCTTGCCATGGCAAGCCCTTACGATCTTTTGCTAATCTATTTAATGCCCATCCTACCACTCTGGGATTTAACCCGATCATTTGTCCAATTTGTCCATATGTTGATATTTTTCCTTTTGGAATCTTTTTTACGAGATTGTAAACTCTGTCAAATGTTTTCATATTATTGTCCAATGATATAACACCATTTGTTTTCTTTCAAATTATGTTTTATCCATTGGTTCTTAATGTATTGCAAATGGTTGTGATAATCAAATTCATTTCGGATTATATGATCATAAAATGATGATTGCCATTTGAACGGGGGAATATTGTGATTTTTGCCATGTTTGTCAACGAATTTTGATTTCAATATTTCAATATGATTTTCATTGAATCCAAACCCGTCATGCCCGAAGGCGAGGGCACGTGCCCTCGCCTTCAAATGTTCGGCGGTTGTATTTGGGATTACGGTATTTTCATATCCCAAGATACGGTTTGCATTTCTTGAAAAATTATTTTTCAATGAATTCATAATATCGGAATAATTATATTTTTTACCTGGTTGAATTAATAAATGAATATGTTCGGGATTGATTTTATATCCAAGGATTTCAAATTGTTTTAATTTTTGACAAATCAATAAATCATGAATAAATAATCCACATAAAATATCATTATCAAAATATGGGTAACGTTCATATGTTGTGCTTGTAATGAAATAAACGGCATTATTTATGTAATATCGCTTTTGTGAGTTTCTGTATAATTTCATAATAATAATTTTAAAAATTAATGTTTTAAAAAACAATCAGGTAAAGTCTCTGATTTGGTTAAGGAATTGGGTGTTTTGGATTATAATGTTTTTATGCAATCCACAAACTTATTAATAAATACCTTGATCAATACAAATAAAGATTTTTTATTGGACAGATTATTAGCTATTCTTGCTAAACAAAGTTACATTGAAGGAAAAATTACTCTTGCCAGTGGAAAAGAAAGTAATTATTACGTAGATTGCAAACAAACCACTCTTCATCATGAAGGTAATACTTTGATTTCATATATTTTTTCAAAAATGTTAAAACCTGGCATCCAGGCTGTTGGTGGATTGACCATGGGTGCGGATCCATTAGCTAGTGGTGTTTCACAAATGGTGTATTTGCTTGAAGGAAAACCCCTTGATGCTTTTTATGTTAGAAAAGAACCAAAAAAACATGGAAGAAGTTTATGGATTGAAGGGCCGATTAAGCCTGGAAGTAAAGTAACTATTTTAGAAGATGTTGTTACTACTGGTGGATCATCCATCAAGGCCATTGAAAGAGTTCAAGAATTTGGATGTGTCGTAGAACAAGTCTTAGCAATAGTAGATAGAAATGAAGGCGGCAGAGAAACTTTTAAGAGTAAGGGAATTGATTACAGTTATATTTTTGACATAAATGAGGTTATAAAAAAAGCGTCTCAACCGTAATAACCTATCATTTTTGCTATAATTTCTTCCTATGCCAACTCAAACGACAATATCAATCACTTTAAAAGACGGTTCAAAAAAAGAAATTGCTTCAGGCTCTAATGGTATTGATTTGGCTAAAGCAATCAGTAACAGCCTTGCTAAGAAGAGTATAGGTTTGTCAGTAAATGGTGAACTTCAGGACATAAATGCAGTATTAAAAGATGGTGACTTGGTAGAAATAGTTACTGTTGATGATCCAAGAAGCTATGATTTTTTAAGACATAGTAGTGCACACGTTTTAGCTTGTGCTGTTCAAAATCTTTTTAAAGGTGCAAGGATTGCTAATGGTCCATCTATTGAGAATGGTTTTTACTACGATTTTGAAATTGCTGATCACCAATTAACTCCTGAAGATTTGTCTAAGATTGAAAAAGAAATGCAAAAGCTTATTGATGAAGATTTAAAGTTTGTAAAAGTAAATGTTGAAGATGCAAATAAACAAATAAGTGAATTTAAGTCTATTGGAGAAAAGTTTAAAGCAGAAAATTTAGAAGAACATAAAGACCACAGCCCTACTTTATACACTCTTCAAAAAGAAGGAAAAACAGTTTGGAACGATTTTTGTAAAGGTCCTCACATAGGTAGTTCTAAACAAATAAAAGCATTTAAACTTACTTCTATTTCTGGTGCTTATTGGCATGCTGATGAAACTAGAGAAAAACTACAAAGAATATATGGTACATCGTGGTGGAGTAAAGAAGATTTAGAAGCACATATAAAAAGACTAGAAGAAGCGGAAAAAAGAGATCACAGAAAACTTGGTCGTCAGTTAGATTTATTTTCTATTCAGGAAGAAACCGGTCCTGGATTGATTTTGTGGCATCCGAAATTAGCCTATCTAAGAACTCAAATAGAAAATTTCTGGAGAGAAATCCATGAAAAAGCAGGCTATGAATTGGTTTATACTCCGCATATAGCTAGAAATGAACTCTGGGATATTTCCGGACATAATGAATTTTATAAAGAAAATATGTTTAGTATGGAAATTGATGAACAGAAATATGTTTTAAAACCCATGAATTGTCCATTTCACGTGAAGATATATGATTCTTGCAGACACAGTTATAGAGAGCTTCCTATTAGAATGGGAGAGCTTGGCACAGTCTATAGATATGAAAGATCAGGTGTTATGCATGGTCTTGCTCGTGTTAGAGGATTTACTCAGGATGATGCACATATTTTCTGTAGAAAAGATCAATTTGTAGATGAAATAAAAGGTGTAATTAAACTTGTCGATGAAATTTATTCTAAGTTTGGTTTAACGTACTCAGCAGAACTTTCTACTAAGCCAGCTGATGCCATTGGTACTCCTGAGATTTGGGATTTTGCCGAGGCTGGGTTAAAGAAAGCTTTAGATGAATATGGTCTTGCTTATCAGTTAAATCCTGGTGATGGTGCATTTTACGGACCTAAAATTGATTTCAAGTTAAAAGATGCTATTGGTAGAGTCTGGCAGGGAGCGACTATTCAGTTAGACTTTAATTTACCTAAGAGATTTGACATTAAATACACAGATAAAGATGGCACACAGCAGCAGCCAGTAATGGTTCACCGAGCAATTTTTGGAAGTTTAGAAAGAATTGGCGCTGTTTTAATTGAACATTTTGCAGGGGCATTTCCACTTTGGCTTTCATATAAACAGGCTATTGTCCTTCCTATAGCGGACAGACATTTAGAATATGCACAGAAGATGAATGAAATTCTTAGAGAAAAAGGAATTAGATCTGAAGTTGATGATAGAGCAGAATCAGTAAATGCGAAGATCCGCGATGCACAGATTGAAAAAATTCCTTACATGTTAATCATTGGTGATAAAGAAATTGCTGAAAATAAAGTCTCAGTTCGTCATCGTAAAAAAGCAGATATAGGCAGTATGACTATAGAAGAGATTACTAATAAGATTTTTGAAGAGATTAAAAATAAAATTATTGAATGAAATTTATCCTGTATTTCCTTCGTAAAATCTTTTTAACCTAAATTAAAATCTTTAAATCAAAAAAACAGTAAAAATCTACTTTTATTTAGGAATTTGTATAAATTTTTATCTCAAACATAAAACAATCTTTAATAAAGATAAATTTATTTGGTTAAGTAAGGTACAAGTAACAAGGTTTAAAAGCAGGAGATTTAATGAAAGATTTCGAGAAAAAATTTGAACGACTTGTAGACATGTTTAATTTATGTCTCATTATTGTTTTTTTAATGTGTTCAATAAACGTTTTAAACATCCTTGCAAGGGTCACCGATGATGATGTAGAAATGCTTAGTAAGGTAGAAGAATCTCATAAACCTGTTCTTCGTGGTGAAATCTGGTATGGAACTGCATCATGGTATGGAAATCACTTTAATGGTAGAAGAACGGCTAGTGGTGAAAAATTAAATCCTAAAAAACTTACAGCAGCACATAAAACACTTCCATTTAATACAAAAGTTAGAATTACAAACTTAAGAAATAACAGATCAGTAGTAGTAAGAATTACAGATAGAGGACCATTTACCGGAAATAGAATAGTAGATCTTTCTGAAAAAGCAGCAGAAAAACTTGATAGCAAAAGATGTGGAATAGCTTATGTTAAGGTGCAGGTTGTTAATCCATTATTTGGTTTGCACTCTGATAGAGAAGAAGATTAAATTTATTTAATCTGATATTTTAGTATTACTGAAGATTTTCTATTGAAATATATGATTGAATCTATTAGTATTGAATACTAAATATTGGAGAGAATCTTGGTTCTAGTTAGTAAACATATGCCTCATTGCAGAGAAGCTGTTTCCTTCTTGCTACCTGCTTTTCGACCGTTTATTAGAAGTGGTAAATCACCTGAATCTGTTTTACCATGGAAAGAGCATCATGGTAGGTTAGGAATTCCTCGTGAAGTTTATACTGGACCTATTCAGACTGGTCCACGAGGTGTAGAAAATATAGATTCTTGTTTGAGTTCAAGTAATTCTTTTCTTGAATATATTAAGTCTCAAGGACTGCTAGAAAGTGATACTTTAAACAGTCTCTTAGAATTAAAACCCACTTCAATTAGTCGAGAAGAGGTAGATCTTTTGCTAACTACTTATTTAATGACAGCAAGAGCCGTTACTTTAGATGTAAATAGTACTTTATCAAATATTAATGATGTCGCTTTAGAGATCAATAACCCCCATGGTCAACTAAATTGGAATGATTTACTGACTATTCAGCATAGGTTTTCAGATGATCCATTCTCTACTCCATACTCAGTGTCAGTATCAGCTCAAATGTCATCAAGGCTTAGTGCTGTAGGAGGCTTGATAGATTCAGTAGTTTCCTTTTTATCAAGAGAGAATAATCTGGTACTTGGCAGTGATTTAGAAAGCTGGTATACAGCAGACAGTGCTAAAGATGAACTTGAAGTTGCAAGAAATTCTATTCCTTTAAATCTTTCATATGCAGATTGTTCCTTATATAGAAATGCAGATATTCTTTTAATAAAACAATGTTTAGATGTTGCTGCACACTTATTAGAAATAAGAGAAGGAACCAAGCCGGGAGGAGCTGTAGATTTTAACAATAATATTGTTTTGGATACAGGAATGTCAGTTTATATTCCTGCTACTTCAGAAGCTGATATGTACCATGAAGCTCAGATCTATCATGCTGGAAGACCAGAAGCCAGAGAAGAAGTTGTTATTCCTCTATTAAAAGAACATTTAAGTCAGGTTGTCGGAGATAAAAGAATTGCAGAGATGGGACCAGCAGATGGTATGACATCCACCATTAGATTTTTAAATGAATTTGATGGTGTAAAGATTGATGCTATTGAATATGATCATGATTATTATTCTAAGTTGGTTGAAAATTTAAATGGTAGAAGTCTTTTAAATCCATTGCATATGAGTATTGTTGATTATAAGCCAGAAAATCTAAATTCTTTAGATGCTTTTGTAGCACTTGGTGCTTTTACTGATTTTTCCTCAAATCAAGATGATTGGGTAGCTCTTTTGGAGAAATTTAGAAAAGAACATCTAAAACCAGGTGGGCTTGTTGTATTAGAAGAAGAAGTCCCTCCATTTTATAATTCTTTGGATATAAAAGAAAGGCATAAAGCACTTGCTATTCAAAGAGGACATATAATTTTCAATGCTCTAATGAAAGATAAATTAGGACTTGCTGAAATGGAGATAAAAGCTTTGTTCTCCAGTCTTTCAGAAGGATTTGGAGATTACAAGGCTACTATAAAAGATTTTCAAAGGGTATTTAAGCAGGCAGGATATGAAAATTTTCAAGTCGTTAAAAAATTCCCTATAGAGAGCAATATTGCCCTAAGAATAACTCCAAAAGATTTAGTTTATTCACCAGGAGAATTTAGTTTAGGGAAGAATTCCACGGGGATGGATTATTACAACTATATTTTTAATCAACTTCTTAAAATAAATTCAAAAGATGAAAAACCATATGAAAGCATTTATTATGCTAATGCTATGAGAGCAATGAATACATTGCATGCTGAAATGGGAAAATACAAAGATCAGCCAGGTGGAATTACTCTATTAAAAGAAAATTTAGGATTAGACTTTTCAATTGGTGAGTCGATAGACCTTAATCATCCGGAAAACGATAAAACTGGTGGAGTATATGTTCTTGTTGCTAAGGCTTAACAAATGCTTCTAAGCACGATTCACGAATCACCATCCACGATTAACGGTTATAGTGTTATCCCTAACTATTAACTTAACCTAGAATTATAGGAGTTATTATCTACTAAAAAAATTAGATAAAAACTTAGTTACAACGTAAAGGCTTTGTCCGATTTACTCGGCAAAGCCTTTACGTTGGTAGATTTTGCCTATAAAGGTTTCAGCTTGTCTGAAACTTAATACAAAATTAAGAATATTCTATTGAATTTGCCGTCTAGGTTAATGTAAGATTAAATCAGGAGCTTAACCGATTCTTAATTTTAAGCTGAATAAGCAAATTAAATAAAATTGATTAAAGAAGCATGGTTGGGCCGTTTCGGATATTTAGAAAGAGAAAGAAACGATAGTTTTGTTAACGATGTTTGCAAAGTAGCAAAGAACTTATTACTTACTTGCACAGAGAGCATTTGTCCGATTCACTCGGCAAATGCGAACAAATGTAAAAGTATGATATCTAAAAGCTCAAGTTTATCTTGAGCTAAACAAATAAACAAGGAAAGAGATAGGAGTAAAAAATGGTAGATGTAACTCAAAGTGCGAATATATTGGTAGATGGCGAATTGCCTGAAGCTGGAGAAATGGAACAAATAGAGTCAGAATTTAGTGATGTGCTTGAAGAAGCAGATCAAGAACAAGAAGCTGATGATTTATTTGATCCTAAGTTTGAGCTAGGCACAGATGATTCCATAAGACTTTACCTCAGAGAAATAGGAAGAATTCATCTTTTAAGTGCCACTGAAGAAATTGATTTAGCCAGAAGAATTGCTACTGGTGGATATGATGGGATTAAAGCAAAAAGACAATTAGTCCAAGCAAACTTAAGACTTGTTGTTTCTATTGCTAAGAAATATTTAAATAGAGGACTTCCATTCCTTGATCTTATCCAGGAAGGAAATCTTGGTCTTATTCGTGCTGCTGAAAAGTTTGATCCAGAGCGTGGTTATAAGTTCTCTACTTATGCTACATGGTGGATCAGACAAGGTATAACTAGAGCACTTGCCGATAAATCAAGAACGATTCGTGTACCAGTACACATGGTTGAAACGATTAATAAGTTTAAGAAAGTTACTCGTGAACTTTCACAAGCTTTAAATCGTAGACCTACTGAACATGAACTTGCCGCTGCAATGGATATTTCAGTCCAAAAAGTAAAAGAAATTGTGGCAGCAAACAGAACGCCAGTTTCACTAGAAACTCCACTTGGAAAAGAAGAAGATAGCAGACTTGGTGATTTTATTGCAGATGCAGAATCTGCTCAACCAGATAGCTCAGCTACTGATGAACTTCTAAGAACGGATATTGAAGGAGTTTTAAACTCACTTCTTCCTAGAGAGCGTGAAGTAGTTCGTCTTCGTTATGGTTTAGATGATGGACGTGAAAGAACTCTTGAGGAAGTAGGACAGCTTTTTGGTATAACTAGAGAGCGTGTTCGCCAAATCGAGTTTAAAGCCATGAGAAAGCTTAGACAGCCTGATAGATGTACAAAGCTAGAAGGTTATTTATCTCATTAAGAGGTGAGGTTTGTAAATCTCACATTCAAAAGGTTAAGAAAAGCACATCGTAAGATGTGCTTTTTTCTTTTTGTAATATAAATAAAATCCGTATTGCATTAACCAAATCTTTAGGTTAATATAGTTTCATTATTAAATAGGGATTTGAAATACAAGGGGGTAATCATGAACTATTCGATGGAAAAATTATTTAACGACTTTACTAAAAAAATTGGTGACAGTGATTTAAGAGCATTAGAAAGCATGCCAGGGGATACAGCTCTTAATTATGTATTTTTTTTATATAACAAATTTTATGAAGCTATACCAACAGGTGAAATGTATGAAGCTTTAAAAGAGCGCTTTACTATGAGGCAAGCAGCTTAGAAGGGTGAATGGCTTATGGTTAGATGGTTGATGGTTTGATAGTTATCAAGTTATCTTGATTGAGAACGTTAATTAATTCTATATTTATAGCAAAATAATCAAATAAGAGTTACCATATTCCACTAATATGGTGAATCTTCAAAATGAAAATTATGCAATTTCTGAAAAAGCTGTAATAGGTGGAAGAAAGATTGCGAGAAAAACTTATGGCTTTGACGAAGTGTCTCTTGTCCCTGGAAGAATTACTTTAGATTTAGATCTTTGTGACACGAGCTTTATTGTAGGTCAGCACAAATTTAAATTTCCAATTATTGCATCTGCAATGGATAGTTGTGTCAGCCCAAAAACTGCAATTTTAATTAGCAAGCTTGGTGGACTTGGAGTATTAAATCTTCAAGGAATTTATACAAGATATGAAAACTATGAAGATATCTTAAAACAAATCACTGAAGCAGATAGAGATAGTTTTGTGCCTCTTATGCAAAAACTTTATCAAGAACCGATTAAAGAAAATCTTATTGAAAAGAGAATTAAAGAAATTAAAGATGCTGGTGGTATTTGTGCAGTTTCATGTACTCCAAATGTTGCTAATCATTATGGACCTATGGTAGAAAAATTAGGTGCAGATATTTTAGTGGTTCAAGGTACAGTGGTTTCAGTAGAACATAAATCAAATGATAAAAACTCATGTTTTAATCTTCCTGACTTTATTCCTAAGATGAAAATTCCAGTTATTGTAGGAAACTGTGTAACTTATGATGTGGCTCTAGAGCATATAAAAGCTGGTGCTAGTGCAGTTCTTGTAGGAGTAGGACCAGGAGCAGCTTGTACGAGTCGTGGTGTTTTAGGAATTGGTGTTCCAATGCCTACATCTATAGCTGACTGTGCAGCAGCACGTGATGATTATTTTAGTAAAACAGGCAGATACGTTCATATTATTGCTGATGGTGGAATGGCTACAGGTGGAGACATTTGCAAAGCCATTGCTTGTGGTGCAGATGCAGTAATGATAGGCTCACCATTTTCAAAGGCTAAAGAAGCGCCAGGAAGAGGCTTTCACTGGGGAATGGCTACACCAAGTCCAGTATTACCACGTGGCACAAGAATTAATGTAGGTTCTATCGGTACTCTTGAACAAATACTTTTAGGTCCAGCGACTTTTGATGATGGCACACATAATTTTGTCGGAGCTATAAAAACATCTATGTCTACAGTAGGTGCCTCAAATATTAAAGAAATGCAACAAGTAGAAGTAGTAATTGCCCCTTCTATTCTCACTGAAGGAAAAGTTTTCCAAAAAGCCCAAAAATTAGGTATGGGGAAGTAATTTCTCCCCCAAAAAGATGGTATTTGACTGGATTTAATCTATTAATTTTTTCATTGTGATAGCATCATTTTATTAGCCATAAATTAATTGAGCGGTAAATGATAAAAAACGTACAGTTTGCTTCTGCCTCACAGGTCAGAACAAATAATTCAAGGCCAAATCAGGATAGAGAGTTTGTAGATATAAACTCAAAAAGAATCGTTGTGGGTGGAGTTTGGGATGGTGCAGGATCCTACCCCAAAGCAGAAGAATCCAGTGAATGTGCAAGAGAAACCTCTTCAAAAATATTACCAACAGCTACCCTGGATACTCCAATAACCACTCTTTATAAAGGAGTCTTAGCTTCACATATTGAAATGAGGGAAAAGAAAATTAAATCTCAGACCACTACAAATACTTTTATTTTACCTCCTTCTGGAGAACTTTTTATTGGCAATATAGGTGATTCCAGAGCATGTAGAGTATTTAATGGAAACCTAATTATGCTCACTAAAGATGATGCTCGCCAGCCTAATATTCCTGAGATATCTACTGTACTAAATGCACCCGGTGGGACTATTTTTGCTACGAGCAATCCTAAATCAAATTCAGGTTTTGAGCTTCAGCCACGGAGTTCCATTTTATTGCCATCTGATGAAATCTTAAATTTATTAAGTCAATTTACTTCAGATCATCAATTTTTAACTGCCTTAAATGATTTAGTTACTGTAAGAAGTGAAGAAGAAATCCAACCATTAGTAGAATTTCAAAGAAGAGTTTCAAATCTAAACACTACTAATAGTACTGATTTTACTGCTATAGAGAATAATCTTCTTGCTGCATGGAGTTCTGAGCATATGGTTACGAAATTACTCGGTGCAAACGAATTCCCTACCTTATCTGTAACAAAAACAAAACTACAACCTGGAGTAAATATATTACTCTTCTATACCGATGGACTTGGTACGCTTACTACAGATGAGATTAGAGAGATTTTAGTTGATAATCAAAATGAAAATCCAAAAGATATTCTAGATATGTTATTTTGTGCTGTTGAAGATAGGCATCTTTTAGATCAGTATTGTCTTAGACAAAAGGTTGATGATGATATTACTGTTGATTTAGTTAAGGTTGAAATGGAATAATAAATAACTTACTCGCAATAAAAAGGACCCTCGACAGTTTCAAGATATAAGTTAAAAGTTTCAAGGCAAAACCTAGAGCTTACTACCTGGTAGTGTTTTCCTTGCAACTTAAAACTTATAACTTACAACTAAAATGGTGGGCAGTGAGGGATTTGAACCCCCGACCCCCTCGGTGTAAACGAGATGCGCTACCCCTGCGCCAACTGCCCTTAACATTTTTATTATAACGTATCATTTGTGTCTATATGAACACGTTTGTATGGGTTTGCCGGCGGCAAACCCGTACCTCGCAATTCGATTGGCGCAGGGGTAGGCGTATTGCAGTGTCTTCTTATCTTAATTTCTGAATCTTCTTCTCTGAGAAAAATAAAACATCTTCTATTTTTTGTGTTGACCAATCGCTGAATCTAAAGGTGCTTGGGGTAAATTGTTTAGGGTTTTCTAACCTTACAAAGTAATGTGAAATAGGTCTTTTTTGAACCTGTGAATATAGTTTTTCTCTATCCCATCTTAAATTTTCTGATTGCTCTATAGAACCAATGGCATGTCCAGTTTCATCTAAAATAAAATCACCATCTATTATCGCTACTACTGCCTCATCAAAATTTCTAACTATTTCATTTGTCTCTGACTTTATCCAGCCTATTAAATCTTTTCCATAATATTCATATAGCTTTAAGTCATTTCCGATGTAAGCATAAGGCTTTCCATCTTTATTTAAAACAAATGCATTTTTAAATCTCTCAGGTTTTGTTTTCTGAGTTGATTGCAGTCCTTGAATTACTATATTGGTTTGAGAATATTGTTTTATAAGATCATTTTGTTTTTCAATTAAGTCATTGATTCTTTTTAGCAATGTTGAAGTAATTGTTTTCTGCTCTTCAATATCTTCCTGTAATCTATTTACTTGATCTTTTAAAATCAAGGTGTCTTTGGAGACTTGAGCATAGCAAGCTTCACTAGTATATAAAAACAGTGTGATTATTAGGATTAAAAAATTAACTGAAAAGTTCACTGACAGAGTCATCTAAATGAATCCTCTTAATTGCTTCTGCTAAAAGCCCTGCTACACTTAAAACCTTTAATTTTTTTGGTGCTCTTTCGGCAGGTATAGGAATTGAGTTTGTAGCAATAACTATAGATATTGGGGAATTATCAATTCTTTCTTTTGCCTGACCAGATAGAACAGCATGAGATGTACATGCAAGAACTTCTTTAGCTCCTTCTTTTACTAGAAGTGCAGCACCTTGTGTGATAGTGCCTGCTGTATCAATCATGTCATCTACAAGAATACAGGTCTTTCCTTTTATTTCACCAATGATATTTATAACTTGGACAGTATTGTGTTTATCTACTGCTCTTCTTTTATCTAAAATAGCAATAGGTGCATCATCTAACCTTTTAGCAAATGCACGTGCTCTGGTCACACCACCTACATCAGGACTCACTACTACTATGTCTTTCAATCCAAGTGTTTTAATGTGATCGACTAATACTGGTGTAGCAAATAAATGATCTACAATGACATCAAAGAAACCCATTATCTGAGTAGCATGTAAATCAAGAGCTAAGACTCTGGATGCACCTGCCTGTGCAAGCAAGTCTGCAATTAACTTTGCAGTGATAGGTTCACGTCCTGCTGCTTTTCTATCCTGTCTACCATATCCGTAATAAGGCATAACCACTGTAATTTTTTCAGCGCTGGCGCGCTTTAGTGCATCAAGAACAATAAACAATTCCATTATATTTTCATTTACTGGAGGACATGTGGGCTGAATAATAAATACATCACAGCCACGAACACTTTCTTCTACTTGAACATAAAGTTCTCCGTCAGAGAAAGGTTTAATATTTAATTTTCCAAGTGGTAATCCTAAGTTATCGCAGATTTCTTGAGCAAGTGGTCTATTTGCTCGGCCTGAAAATATTTTTACTGCTCTTTTTCCGTTCACTTGTGTTAATAATTGACTTTCTGTAGCTTGCTTTTTATCAAGGGTCTCTAGCATTTATACACCTTTCTCTTAGAAAACCAAATACCTTACCTCATCATTCTCCTAAATTTGATTTAAAAGTACAAGTATGGGATAAAGTTAGGATGCTAGATTGAGCAATCTTTTGCTCTTATTAAATAAGTTCTTAAAAGCTCTTTTTGATTTAAGGATAGACTTAAATCATTTTCATCAATACCAATTGCATTCATTAATCTAGTGGCAGATTCAGTATCTGTAAGATAAAGCACTTTTATGAAATCAATTAAATGTTCATTTGGTCTTTCAGGATCATTTTCAGGTAAGAAGTAAGGCTCCCCTACCATATTGTCAATAATTGCTAAAGTTTCTCTATTGAAGTCTGATAAAAGCTCTAAGTCGTCAGTTTTTAATATATGCTCTGCAATTAATTCTGCAGCCCTTGTTCTTAATCTTGCATTTGTTCTTTGAAACTCACACCTGGTAAATTCAAGCGGATCTTCAAATCTTTGTCTACTTATACCTTCTGGAATATCGCTTTCACTTATTTGATCTTTACTAATAACTATTGGAAAATTTTCATCATCAACTAAAAAATCAAATAAAGAACATATATCTCTTCTTTCTATTAATTTTCTATGGACTAAAGTTTCAAGAGCAACTGTTCTTTCATTTAAGTTTGTTACTTGCCAGGTCGGACTTAAAGCAATACTTATCAAAACTGCTTTGGGTTTCTTTTCAAACTCCCTAGCCCAAATAGCTAGCTGACTTGTTTTGAGAGGTGTATGTGGTGGAAGTCTATTTATCATATAGTACTTACTTCTTTGTATTACCTGAGAGTAAAAAAAGTATAACTAAAGCTGTTTTTTAATTCAGCTTTTTATCTTGCTTGTAAAGAAAACTTTGCAGGTTAAGAATATATAAGCTAGTCAGCGGTCAGCTAATCAGCACTCAATTCTGAATCTGTTCTTCTGAAAGCTGATAGCTGTGAGCTGAATGCTAGTTTATACGTCTAATACGGCAAGTCCAGCATGTTCTTCTATGAACTCACGTCTTGGAGCTACTACGTCACCCATTAAAATATCAAATATTCTGTCTGCTTCAGCAGCATCTTCAAATGTTACTTGCTTTAATGTTCTTCTTTCAGGATCCATGGTTGTACTCCAGAGTTGTTCTGGCATCATTTCTCCAAGACCTTTAAATCTTTGAACATTTGCTTTTTCACCCAGCTCTGCTCTAGCAAGTTCTAATTGGTGTTCGTTATAGCAGTAAATAATTTGTTTATTCTTTTCAATTTTATAAAGAGGAGGCTGAGCAATATACATGTAACCTTTTTCTATTAAAGGTCTTGCATATCTAAAAAAGAATGTGAGTAAAAGTGTTCTAATGTGAGCACCATCTACGTCAGCATCAGTCATGATAATTACTTTATGGTAACGAAGCTTAGTTAGATCTAACTCATCAATATTTGGTCTGAGAACATCGTCTCCAATTGTACTTAAACCTGTTGCTTGAATTAATGCTTGAATTTCAGTGTTATCGTAAACCTTAGCTATTCTTGCTCTTTCTACATTTAATATTTTTCCACGAAGAGGAAGAATAGCCTGAACCATTCTGTCACGTCCTTGTTTTGCTGAACCACCTGCTGAATCTCCCTCTACTATGTAGAGTTCGCATCTTTCAGGATCACGACTAGTACAATCAGCTAGCTTCCCTGGTAATCCACCTGCTGACTCCAGTACAGATTGTCTTCTAATAAGATTTTTTGCTTTTCTTGCTGCTTCTCTTGCATCTCTTGCCTGAACTGCTTTTTGGATAACTATTTTAGATTCTTTTGGATTTCTATCTAGCCAATCTTTTAAACCTTCACCTACTACACTGCTTACAGCAGATTGAACTTCATTGTTTAAAAGTTTTACTTTTGTTTGACTTTCAAACTGCGGGTCTCTGACTTTTACAGAAACAATGGCAGTTAAACCTTCTCTAACATCTTCACCTAGAAGATTTGCATCATTTTCTTTTAAAAATTCCTGACTTCTAGCGTAGTCATTAATAACTCTTGTAAGGGAATTTCTAAGACCTGATAAATGGGTTCCACCATCAGGATTACTAATATTGTTTGCAAAAGCAAATATAGATTCACTGTAATTGTCAGTATATTGGAGAGCCACTTCTACATTTACATCTTCTTTCATGGCTTCAAAATAAACAACTTCTTTGTGAAGAATGCTTTTTGTACTATTTAAAAATTGAACATAGCTTTTAATTCCACCTTCATAGAAAAAAACTTCACTATGATGAGGCTCTGTACTAGCAAGTCTTTCATCTGTAAAAACTATTTTTAAACTTTTATTTAAGAATGACATTTCACGAAGTCTTGCTGCTACAACTTCTCTGTTTATAACTGGCATTTTGCCAGTTTCTTGATCTTTAAAAATCTTTGTATCAGGCCAAAAAGTAACCTTAGTACCAGTTAAATCGGTTTTACCTATTACTTTTATAGGTTCAATATTTTTTCCGCTCAATCCTTTTGGATTATCGCCTAAAAATTCTGTGAAGTGAATCTTCCCATCTCTATAAACTTCTACATGCATTCTACTAGAGACAGCATTAACACAGGAAGCTCCTACACCATGTAATCCACCTGAAACTTTATAACCAGTACCACTACCAAACTTACCACCTGAGTGAAGCATAGTAAAAACGGTTTCTACTCCTGACATTCCAGTCTTAGCTACTTTATCAACAGGAATACCACGACCGTTATCTTGGACTGAAACAGATCCATCAGTTTTAATATTTACTAATATTTCATTACAATAACCTGCTAAGGCTTCATCTACAGAATTGTCTACAATTTCATAAATGCAATGGTGAAGTGCTTTTTGATCTACACCACCTATGTACATACCTGGACGTTTTCTGACAGCATCTAATCCTTCTAAAACTTCTATATCACTTGCTGAATATGAGCCTTCTTTAGTTTCGGTTTTTGACATTTGTTATCCTTATGAATATTTTAAAATACGCTCTTATTTTAGCATTAACTGCCACTACGATTCACAAACCTTATATCTTTAAATCTTATATCTGTATTTCTTGTGGCTTCTCTAAGTTTTTCTAGAATAGTCAATTTTTGCATAGACAATTCACTGGTTAAAGAGGGACTTTTAATGCTTATTACAAGATTATTGTCTTTGTCAAAATATGCTGGTTTACTGTTTTTAGCTATTTCAAAACTCGTCACTAAAGGCCATATTTCACATAGTGCAGTAATTTTTAAATTGTTTTCAAGACCAAGATTTTGTTTAACAGTAGAAATTAATTCTCCCAATTTCATTAGATTACTTCCAGGGCGTAAGTTTTTGCGTTCACTGGGCATAATCCTATTATAAAACAGTTAGAGCTTTGTTATAATGTTTTATTAGAAAAAAGGGGTGCTTAATGAGTCCAACAATAGGAGTGCTAATCGTTGTAACTTTTATGCTTACAAATCTAAGTTTAGGATTAGCTATTTTAATTAGAACTATTAATGAAGGAAAAGCTCACAAAGCTTAACCAACCAAGTTAAGAACTTTTCCACTTTCAATTTTTATAACTTTTGCATTTTCAAGTAATTCTTTCTGTATGTCACTAATGTGAGTGGTAGTAATAAAGGTTTGTATATTTGGTGGGAGATTGTGAAGTAAAAAATCTTGTCTACTTTCATCTAACTCAGCAAATACATCATCAAGTAATAAAACAGGAATCTCACCTTTTCTATGTTCAATAACTTTAAGTTCAGATAGCTTTAATGCAAGTACTATGGATCTTTGCTGACCCTGACTAGCAAAGGACTTAGCTTCTTTCTCATTTATTAAAAAAGTTAAATCATCTCTATGAGGACCGATAACTGACTGACCGCGGGCTATTTCTTTTTCAAAAGATTCTTCCAGAGATTTTTTGAATGAAATTTTCATTTGATCTATGTTAGATGTTATGCCAGTCACAGTGCTCTGGTAAATCAAATCAAGTTCTTCATTTCCTTTTGAAATATTTTTTTGAAATTCTCTTGCTACAACTTTAATTTCCTCGATAAAACCAAGTCTTTTTATAAGTATCTCTGAACCAAAATTTATAATTTGCTCATTCCAGATATCTAGCTGTTCTTTAAGTGCTTTTCTGGACATTCCACTCTCATAAGAATTTTTTAAAAGAGCATTTTTTTGAGTTACAGATTTTTGATAATCTTGTAATGCTTTGTGATACTTGATATCAAGTTGAAATAAAATTGAATCTAGCCAGCTTCTCCTAACAGAGGGAGACCCTTTAATTAGGTAAAGATCTTCGCAGGAAAACATCACACAAAAAAAATTCCCCAGCAAGTCAGCTTGTGGAGCTCTTTTTGCTACTCCATTTATCTTTAATTTTCTTCTACCACTTGAATTTATTTGAAGGGCTATATTTAAATTGTCATCTTTTGTTTGTATGTCTGCAAAGATTAAGGCATATTCGTTGTTCCAGGAAACAAGGTTGCTATCCCGTTCTGCTCTATCCGATACACTAGTGGCAAGAATGTTAATTGCCTCTAGAATATTAGTTTTACCTTGAGCATTTGGCCCGATTATAATTGTTTTTAATGTATTGAACTCTTGCTCGAAATCGGCATAGTTCCGAAAGTTTGTAAGTTTTAGTTTCTTTAAAAACATATAAACATTCTAGAAGAAAATTGACAATCATTTCATTATCAATTCTTCATGTTATTCGTCATATCTTGTTACGTGCTATGTTTGTAGCTATATAATATCTCTTATACAATGAAAAAAATTCTAATAACTTTTTCTGTCTTATTAATCCTATTAAGTGGGTTCAGTACATTTGCTGCTAATGCTTTTTTTAAACATTCAAAAAAGAATGTAGGGGCGCCTAAAGAAGAAACTGCTCTTAAAGCTAGTGCAGCATATCTTGAACTTGAAGGGGATAAAGTCGAATACGATCAAGAAAAAAATGTTTACACCACTACAGGGATGTCTACAGCTCATATAATTGATCAGAATGCAAAGCTCGAGGCTGATGAAATAATTTACTATGGTGCTACTGAAGAAGTTCTGGCAATGGGAAATGTAACTATTACCAGAGATGGCATTGTAACTACAGGGCAGGACTTTAGATTTGATGTGACTTCTAGCAAATACTTACTAACGAATCCAAATACTGTCGTTAAAGGAGCTGTAATAAAAGCACGAACAGCTACTAGCGATGTCAATAATAATATTGAGTATCAAAAAGGGACTTTTAAATTTGATGAACCTATTAGGATCGCTCAGGGTTTTGGTGCCAGAAGAAATCCACCTTCTTTTTATAGCAGGCGTAGAGCCAGAGCTTCTAAAGCAAAAGCTTCATGGGAAAGTCTTCCTGCAAAAGAGCGTTATAGAGTTACTGCTGAAAAAATAGTTTATGACACCAATAAAAAAATTAGGAATCTAACTATCTATGGTGGAAAACTTCACTTTAAGCATTTTTCCCTTCCAGCACAGCCTAAATTCACTACTACTCTAAGTTCAGATCCAAACGTAAGAAGTGCTCCTTTAATTGCTCCTGTTATTGGTACTCAGGGAGTTTTAGGTGGTTTTGCAGTAGGACCAAACTTTAATTTAAATGTAACTGACTATCATATTTTATCTATAGCACCATTTGCTCAAATAGGTTCAAGGGGAGATAATTATGGTTTTGGTGGAAGAGTTGGTTTTCACGGTCCCAAAAGTTCTATAGAAGCTGCTTATGGATCATTAAAAAATAGGTACATCCTTAAAGCTGTTCAAACAGTGGGTACTAAGACACAGATAAGATTAGCTCATAACCAGTATTTAGATGATGGTTTTATCGGCAGTACTCTTACAAAATATATTGCAGAAGTTGTAGATAGGAGAAGAGCTAAATTTCCATTTACAGAATCAGGCTTAAATTTCAGAAGCTCTCTTGGATGGATTCAAACCGATCCTGGACTTGCTCCTACGAGATATCAAAACTTTTTAGAAGATGCGGCAGATAGGCAAAAGTTTAAAAAGTCAGCATTTAAATTTCAAGAACAGTTAAATGTTATTTCTAAGCCTGTTATTAAGTTTGGAAATGCTAAATATAATACAGCTCTAAGACTTAGAACTAGAAATGCTTTTAGAGCTTACTCTACTGGTGATGTTCAGGGAGTTATTACAGGTGGACCGTTATTGGATAATACGGTTGGTCCATTAAGTTTTGAAGTAGGCTATGTTCAGGGCTGGACAAAAGGGAAATCTCCTCTTCTTTATGATCAATATATTCAAGGTATGCAAAGTATAGCTTTAGATGGAGACTTGAGAATATTTGAAGGCTTAACTATAGGTGGCTATGGAACCTATAATATGAAAGAAGGCGATGTTATTGAAAAACAAATTAGAGCAAAGATTGGACCTAAGGATTTTAAGATGTTAGTAAATTGGGATGCACTTCGTCAGCAAACACAGTTTGGATTAAATTTCTTATTTGGTCAGCCAGTTGATTTTGAAAAATTTGTGATTTTAAATACTAAGGCTAAAAGTGGTGGAATCTAGGAAATGTAACCCAGGGTATCAAGAAGATAAAGTTTTTTAAAGATTGTACTTAGAATTCGTTCAAATGTAACCGAGGGTTACAAAGCATTTTTTTTACTTTTGATATATTGTTTTCATGAGAGATAGGCTTCAAATAGAAATTACTGAAGAGCAGAAATATAGATCAAGAATTATTAGTATTATAGGCTTTGCATTTATGGCGCCATTCGGTCATTTAGTTGTAGATCCTGGGGCATTTGTAGGAAAATTTAATGTTTTTGTTATAGTAGGTTATTTTGTTTTTAGTTCAATCTTAGTTTATATTGGATTTATCTTTTTAGAAACAGGATGTGATATCTTGAATAGAAGAGGTACAAAATGGAATCAGAAATAAATCTTGAAATGACTGTTCTTTTTTTTCTAACTTTAATAGTTCTAGTAGGTGTATTTAGGTTTGTGATACGATTTAGCCCAGAAAAGTTTGGAAAAAACACCAAAATTTAAGTAATGGAATAAAAATAGCTTCTTAACGTTTACTATATTGTAGAAGTCTTAATATAAGAAAATGAGGATTTTATGAGAGTATCTTCAAATTTAGTAAATATGCTTATTCCAAATGGTGGCTTTTGCTGTAAATGGGGAAGATTTACTGATGATGCAGATGGAAGAGCTCAGTTATCTAGCGCATCAGCCCAAGCTCGTGCTGAATATGCAGCACGAAAAGCAGCTGAAGCCAGTGCTTACTACAGCCAATCCGCTTAGATCTTTATATTAAACACTTAGCATTTGCATTTCTGATCCAGCACCTATAGAAGGTTTATATTCTTCATACCATAACTGAAAAACCAGAAGATTCCATAAAAGTTTTTTATTATCCCATTTTTCATCTAAATGATTTTGAACAATCTTACTTATAAAATCATATTGAAATAAACCTTGATTTTCTATGTAACTTTTACTTGTATAGTGAAGTAAGACATCTTTTAATTCATTTTTTAACCATTTAGTCATAGGAATTGCAAAGCCTTGCTTTTTCTTATAGATAATCCATTTAGGAATATGTTTTTCAGCCATTTTCTTTAAAATATATTTTGAAGTTAATCTGTTTAGCTTTAAATCATAAGGAAGTTTTGCTCCGAACTCTTGTAAGGTATAGTCTAGGAAAGGTGCCCTTACTTCAAGGCTAGTAGCCATGCTGGCTCTATCTACTTTAAATAAAATATCGTCACTTAGATACATCTTAGAAATTAAATAAAGCATTCTGTCTTCATCATTTGAGATGTACTTATTTCTTAAATAGCTATTTGTATCTGCAAAAGTGTTGTTTTTAATCTGTGAGTGAATCTCTGGTCTTAAGAGCATCTCTTTTTCACTGTCTACATATGCCCCCATCCATACAAACATTCTCATTTCATTAGAAAGCCCCACTCCTCTTAAAAATTGTCTTAGAGCAAATGGAAAACTAAGATAGGTTTCTCTGGCTGGCAATTTGCTAGCTCCATTTAAAACTAAATTTTTTAATTCACGAGGAAGAACATTATAAAAACCAATCATTCTATGTACGGGGAAAATTTGATACCCTGCAAAAAGCTCATCTCCACCGTCTCCACCTAAGCAGACTTTTAATTGTTTTGATGCGAAATTAGATAGAAAATATGTAGGGAGAATAGATGCATCTGACATGGGCTCATCTACTAGAGTAGCCATATTTGGAATTAACTTTAAACATTCTTTACTGTCGAATAAAAATTGATTATGTTCGCTGCCTAACTCTTTAGCAAATCTTGTAGCCACTTTAGATTCATCAAATGACTTTTCTTCAAAACCTATTGAAAATGTTTTTATAGGATCGGAATTATGGTAGGTCATGAACTTTGCTACAAGGCTAGAATCTATTCCACCGCTTAGAAATACACCTAGTGGAACGTCACTCATTAAGCGTCTTTTAACAGATTCGCTAAATAATCTTTCAAGTTCTTCTATGGCTTCATTTTCAGTAATTTTTAATTTAGGTGCATCAAGTGGAATGTCCCAGTATTGTTTAATTTTTACTTCATTGTTTTCAAGTATTAAAATTTTCCCTGGCTCAAGCTTATAAATATTTTTTATCATGCAATGTGGAGAAGGGACATTTTCAAATGTTAGATATTTGTTTAAAGCATCTATATTTAATTCTCTTTTAATCTGAGGTATTGCAAGAAGTCCTTTCAACTCTGATGAAAAGTAAATAGAGTTATTTTGAAGAGAATAATAAAGAGGTTTTACTCCCATTCTGTCTCTAGCTAATAAAAGTCTTTTTTTGTTTTTATCCCACAGAGCAAATGCAAACATACCATTCATATGGTTTACACAGTCCAGCCCATAAGTTTCATACAGATGGATGATGGCTTCATTGTCAGATTTTGTTTTAAATTTATGTCCTTTAGATTCGAGATCTTTAAGAAGGTCAGGGAAATTATAAATCTCTCCATTTGCAACTAGTGTTATAGAATCATCTTCATTAAAAAGAGGTTGTTTTCCAGTACTTAAATCTACTATGCTTAATCTTCTGTGCCCAAAACCTAGCCCAACGCTATCATCAAAAAAATAACCACCTTCATCTGGACCTCTAAGGTAAAGGGCTGAAGTAGCATCTTCCAGGACTTTTCTGTTAACTGGCTCTTTTGAGGTGAAATTGTAAATGCCAAGTATTCCGCACATGGGTTAGATTATATCGCATTGGCTTTTATCGGCTGTATCACAGAATTGGAAGTGGTTAAGATACCCAAGAATACCCACAAATACCCAATTACTCTAGAATGATTTATTGATTCTTTGCATTATAAGTTCTAAACCTTTTGCACTTCTTTCTCTTTTTCTTCGATATTTTCGCTGTTAGCATGATCTGCCTCAGTGTATAAGCTTGTTTTAGGTTTTTTATTCTCTTTAGTTCTCAATAAGTTAAGAATAATGCCCATGCCTTCTTCAGAAAGCACATTTAAATCATGAATAGTTTTGATTTCAAATAATCTACTAAGAATATAACTAGGTCTCAAATAAAACTTTTTAATAGCATTATTTCTAATTCTTTGAAGTTCTTTATCTGGCAAGAAATGAATTTTTTCTGGACTATGGCTCCACTCTGTGCCAGGTCTTATTCCAGCCACATTAAATGATGCAAATGAACAGTCTATGTCTTTAGCAAAGTCTACTGTTTTCATAATGTCTTCTTCTGTTTCACCAGGAAGTCCTATTATGAAAGTGGCTGCACGTCTTATGCCTCTTTTTTTACAAAGGGAAAATGCATTTTTTACTTTTTCAATGGTTATTCTTTTGTGAACATCTAAAAGAGTTTTATCGTTTACACTTTCTATTCCAAAAATTATAGTGTGGCATCCAGATGCTTTCATGGCATCTAATAATTCTTCATTAATTACATCTACTCGGGAAAAACAATACCAAGAAAACTTTAAATCTTCTTTTATCATTCTTTCACAGAGTTCTATAGCACGTTTTTTATTCGCACCAAAGGTTTGATCTCTGAAATAAAGTTCTTTTACCCCCATTGATTTTAAATATTTAAGTTCTTCTATGATTTCGTCTACTGGCCTTACTTTGAATCCTAAGTTGTCATTTCTAATGGGACAAAATGAACAATTAAATGCACAGCCAAAATCAGTCATTAAGTGAGCAGTGGGAAACTCCCTGGAAAATGCATACTTATATTCTTTAATTGGGAAAAGATCGTGCCTAGGCATAGCAAGAGAAAATTCTCCTTTTATCCTAGAAACACTTCCAGCTATTATATTATTCTCATTATTTTTATAAATGCAATTATCTATCTGAGCTGAGAGCTGGGAGCTGGGAGCTGAGAGTTGCTTTATCAAATTCAAAATCGACTTATCTGAAAAATCTAAAATACAACCATCAAAAAAACTATTTTCTTTAATAATTTTTATTCCTTCATCCAGGAAAATATCACCAGTGCCTATGATTTTTAAATTTGGGTGTAAAGCTCTTAATCCCTTTAAGAATCTCTTATCTTCTTCCCATGATATGGTTCCTACCAGAACTACGATAAAGTCAGGATTATAATCTGAAATATAATTTATGGTTTCAACTGGAGAACATCTTTTTGCTAAAGCATCTAAAATATTTATTTCATAACCAGCTTCTGATAATGTCCCTGACAAATACAATAAATCCATGGGGTAATGTAAATAGCTGCTTTTAGAAATGTTATTGCAGTAATAATCTCTCAGGTATAGCTCATTACCTGGAGGGTTTAAAAGGAGGATTTTACGATGTGTAGTGATACTCATTAATAGAAAATGATAGCACTTCCTTAATTAGAAAAGAAAAGTAAGTACACTTTGTCTTGTAGGTAATTAAAATTCTTGCAATAATTAGACAAAAACCAATGAATAAAACAATTACCTTTTTTAAAAACAAGTACTTTCTCATACCAGTAATCTTATTTATATTAATTTATTTTCAAACCATTTTTTTTGGTTCTGTTTGGGAAGATGATTCTCTTGTAGATTTACCCAGATATAAAAATCTTAACTTAGTTATAAAATCGTTTTTTAGCTCAGAAGGAGGAGTTCATTTCTCACCTTTTTATAATCTCCAGTATTTTTTTATACATTTAATCTTTGGTAAAAATGCTTACCCTTTTGGATTTCACCTTTATTTATTTCTTGCACAGACTTTTGTCACATTATTAGCTACAGTTTTATTTTATAAAATAACAGAAAATAAACTTTTATCGGTTTTAACTGTTTTGTTTTGGATAATTCATCCTATTAATCTACAAATGTTTACCAGATTACTTGTAGGTGCTGGAGTCATGGGACATGCATTTTGCTTATTATTTATAATTTTTTACTTAGAGTTAATTAAGACCCTAGAGCATAAGAATAGAAATTTAATTTTAGGTAATTTGTTCCTTTTATTTGCACTGTTAACTGGTGAAACATTCGTTTTATTTCCAGTTTTATTACTATTAATTTGTTTTTGTAAAAAAGGAAAAAGTATCTTTAGTAAAAAATACTTATTCTTACTTCAACCCTTTCTAATAGTTTTACCTATATATTTTATCCTTAGATTTATAGCCTGTAGGGATTCATTGTTTAATGCTACTTCTATTTCTGAAGATCTTATGAGCTGGACAGAAACGGGAGGACTAAAAGATATTTTATTTAGGATGTTCTGGTTTTCCCCCCAGTTAATAATTCATTATTTTAAGCTTTATTTCTTCCCTTATGGACTAATGGACTCAGCTGCTGAGTGGTATAAGGTCGGCGACTCTATTTTAGATCCATATAGTTTATTTTCTCAGATAGTTGTGCTCTTTCTAATAATATTTTCTATCGTTTACTTTAAAAGGAATCCATATGTTTCACTAGGAATATGGTGGTTCTTTATTTCTATTGTTCTTTTAATTCAAATATTTCCATTATTTTCTATCGCTGCAGTTAGATATGTGTATTTCCCCAGCATTGGGCTGACTTTTTCTATAATAAGTTTAATTTCTAGTATTGAAAATTTAAAGATAAGAAAAGTATTCTTTTTTTTACTGGTACCGATTTTTATTTTTCTATTTTTCAGAACAGCTTATTATATTCCCTCCAGTAAAGATTACTATAACCAATTTATTTATAGAACAAATGAAGCACCTGTATGGAATAAGCCTATGTATATTTTTACTCTTTTAAAACAGGCTGGCGACACTTCTAAATTGCCAAAAAGTATTACTGAGGAGTATTTAACTCAAGAAATTAAAGAATGGCTTGAAAAGTATTTATATGTAAAACCAGGCTTAAGTACAAAATATGGACCTATGCAAATGACATACAATTTTAATACTTACAGACTTATTTTTTATTATTTATATTTGCAAGGCGATTTTGAAAAATTAAAAATAGCTATTAATTCTGCTCTAACTATTAAAAATTCCTGGGGTGGATATTATGAAGTAGCTATGTTTTTTAATAAAATAGGAGACTGGAAATTATCCTGGGATTATTATAAAAAAGCTATAGAAAAAAATCCTAAGTTTAAACCTTCTTATACAATTAATTTCATAGATATTGCTATAAAATCCGGGAATACAGTAGAAGCAGAAAAAATAATAGATAACTATATAAAATTAACTCCAGAATCTTCATATGGATATTTATTTGCAGGATATTTTTTTAATAAAATAAAAGATATAGAAAAAGCTAAGAAATACTTTGTTTTAGGTATTGTTAAAAATCCTGATGCAGGCTTCTCATTACCCCTATATAAATCTGCTTTAGATTTCTTTGTTGGTATGAAAATGAATAATGAAGAAGAAATAACAAAAAATATTTTAGAAGGTTTAGAGTGAAAATAATAGATCAGGTTAAGGTTGGCTTAGCGTAAATATAAGTTAGATTAATTAAAGGAGCTAATATTGGATTTTTTACAAATAAAGTATTAGAATCAGCTTTAGATTTTGAAAAGTTCTTTAATTGCTAACTAATAAATATGAAAAAAATACCATTTAATAAACCTTATCTAACAGGAAATGAGTTTAAGTATATTGAAGATGCTATTTCTAATATGCATATTTCTGGTGATGGTAAATATACAAAATTATGTAATAGTTTGATGGAAGAAAAATTCTCCGCTAGAAAAGTTTTACTTACTACTTCATGTACTCATGCTTTAGAGATGGCAGCCATACTTTTAGATATAAAAGAAGGTGATGAGGTTATTATGCCTTCTTTTACTTTTGTTTCTACAGCTAATGCATTTATTTTAAGAGGAGCTAAACCAGTATTTGTAGATATTAGACCTGATACTAAAAATATGGATGAAAATCTTATAGAAGAAAAAATTACGAATAAAACAAAAGCTATTGTTCCCGTTCACTATGCAGGGGTTTCCTGTGAGATGGATAAAATTATGGAGATTGCTAAAAAACATAATTTATTTGTCGTAGAAGATGCCGCTCAGGGTGTTAATGCTAAATATAAAGGAAAATATTTAGGGACCATAGGTGATTTAGGGTGCTACAGCTTTCATGAAACTAAAAATGTTATATGTGGTGAAGGTGGAGCACTCGTAATTAATAATGAAAAGTTTATAGAAAGAGCAGAAATAATAAGAGAAAAAGGAACTAATAGAAGTAAGTTCTTTAGAGGTGAAGTAGATAAATATACATGGGTAGATATTGGTAGCTCATACTTACCGGTCTGATATATTGGCGGCATTTCTCTATGCACAGTTCGAAAAAATGGGTGAAATAGATAAAATTAGAATAAAAATCTATAATAACTACCACTCAGGATTTTTAAATTTTGATAGTGTTGAACTTCCAGTCATTCCAGATAACTGCAAATCAAGCTGCCATATGTTTTATATTTTATTGAAATCTGAAAATTATAGAGATAATTTGATTAAATATTTAAAAGGACAATCTATAAATTGTGTTTTTCATTATGTACCTCTGCACACCTCTCCAATGGGTGAAAGATTTGGTTATAAAGAAGGTGATTTACCCATTACAGAATCAGTAGCTTCAAGACTAGTTCGTTTGCCCTTTTATAATAATCTTAGTAAAGAAAGTCAGGAATTAATTATTAGTAAAATTAAAGAAAACTTTTTTGACAGTGAAAACTTATCAAAACAAGAACTGAAAGAAAACACCTTAGCCTATACCTTAGCTGAATGAATTACTCACAGCTAATGGTTATTACAAGATTAAAATTATATAGCAAGTTAACATTTAGCTTCAATTCGAAAGTAGTATAATTAGTTATTAATTTTTTAATTAAGAGTTAAATTTTAAGAAAAATTACAAAGATGAAACAGCATAATAATAAAGCTAAGATAGTTCATATTCTGGGTGGTGGCTTTAATCAGATTCCACTAATTAAAAAAGCAAAGCAAATGGGCTATAAAGTTTTGCTAACCGATATGAATGTTAACCCACCTTGTAAACAATATGCAGACTATTATGAACAAATTGACACCACAAACAAACAGGAAACACTTAACTGTGCCGAAAAATATAAAATAGACTACATTGTTACAGATCAAACTGATGTAGCTGTTCCTACCGTTGCTTTTATAGCTGAAAAACTTGGGTTGTTGGGAATTGGTTATAATACAGCTTTAAAATTTACCAATAAATATGTTATGCGCAGGGCGCTTAAAGGTAAATTAGATGAACATATACCTGAGTGCTATTACTTTGATGAAGAATTAGAAGCAGAGAAATTTTGCAGTGGATTATCGACGTTTTCAGACTATGTAATAAAACCTATTAATTCACAAGGTAGCAAAGGTGTTTCTATTCTAGATTACAGATACAAGCAACTAATAGCAAATGCATTTAAAGAGAGTGTGGATAGAGGAATTATAATTGAGAGATATATTCCTGGATTTGAATTTTCTGTAGAATCATTTGTAAAAGATGGAAAGATTTATAATCTAACTCTCACTAAAAAATATCACTATGATTCTAACTCTTGCTTAGATGAGCGAAATACTTTTTTAGGTGACATTGATCCATTACTTGAAAAAAAGATTTTTGATGTTAACACAAAGGTAATTAAAGCTTTGGAACTACCGTTTGGTAATACTCATGCAGAATACAAAGTAGAAGATGGAAGTATTTATTTGATGGAAATTGCAGCAAGAGGTGCAGGTGGAAGTATAAGCAGCAGTGTAATTCCATTTCTTACAGGATTTGATCCTACTGAAGCCCTTTTAAAAACATTGACAGGAGTTCCGTTTGAAATTAAGGTTGCAGATTATAAGAAAAAATATGCTGTACTTAAATTTTTTAACTTCCCTCCTGGAAAAGTTAAGAAGGTGAATATAGATAAAAATCTTTTTGATAATGTCCTTATATTTAATCTTGACCTTAAAGAAGGAGATAATATTAATCCTGTAAGGGATAGTCGTGATAGACCAGGATATTTTATTGTATGTGGAAGTGACAGAGATGAAGTCTTGAAAAAGGAAAAAATGGTAGAGTCTTATGTTCAGATAGAATATTTTGAAAGGAAATTAGCTCTAAATTGAGCGTTACTAATGAAACTTACATATTTACATAAAGAAATACCTGAGTTGTCTGGAGATTTTCTAGAAGAAGAAACAGTAAAGGTTGGTCTAGGAAGAGAATACAACAATTCATCTGCAATGCAAATTGGTCTATCTACAGTAAGGTTAGCAATGGAATTAGACATATTGCTTCCTAGCCAGGCAAAAGATAATGAAATCCCATATAGTCCTGATTCTGATTCTTTAGTGTTTAAAGCTCCGCTTACCACAGCATTGGTTAATAAGAAGATTGTTTATTTGAGGGGCTGGAAGCATTTTGAAAGTTGTGTCAAAGGTTTTAATGTTTTAGGTTTAATGGCAGAGCAAATTTCACTTGAAGTAGAACGGATGAAAAAGCTTAGCACGAAAGATCTAAATAACTTAAAACTTGAATTTCTTAAATCAAGAGAATCTAACTCAGGTAAAAAAATATTTACGTCCTCAGAACTGAAGAAAATTGAAGCATCTGAGCTACTTCAAATAAATGATGAAACAGTTGCAATTTGGTCATGCTTTAGTAAAAAAACAATATATTGTTCTACTTCCTCAAATATGGGGATTTCGTGCCACCAAGTTCTTAGACTTATGCAGGCAAAGAAATTGAAATTTAAAAATAAAGAATTTAACTTGATGAATCAAAATGAGGGTAGTCTTGTTATCTGGTGTCCTGATGAACGTGCAGATTTTATGAATAAGGAAAAAACTTTTTTCTTGCGAGAGCTGGAAAAAGATCAGCCTCAAATTACCAAGCTACGTACATATATAAATCGCCAACAAAGAGATCCAGGAGCATTGTCTGATGCTCTGCTTACTGGGGGTTATTTTTTCCCAACAAATCCACAATCTAAGGATGAAATGCAAAATCTTATTTTTGTTGCTTTAAAATTGATTGAAAAAGAGAAAAAAATACCTCTTGCAGAGATTTTAAAAGATGAAAATGTAAAACGTACTTTTGATACTCTTTGTATCCATGTTGAGGATGGTAAAGTCATTGTTGAGCGTGGTGTTGAAAGTGGAATTTATGGTCTTATGGTCCCCTACCTTATTTTATTAGAACAATTTCTTCAAAATAATATGGGAAAAGCTCTTTCGACCTGGAATCAGGCATCGATTGGCGCTGCTCTGGCAGCTATTGCTCTAGCAGATCGTATTTTACGAAATCCTATGGAGTTAGACGACAGTGTAAGAAGTGAGTTAAATAGCCTCTTTCCAGAAATTAGCAAATTCCTAGATTCAAATAAATTAGGGCGTGATTTAAAAACACGTATTCATGGTGTGTTTGATCTTTCTAATTTACAATCTTTAGCACAGCTATTAGGAGTAGTAGTAGAAAATCATTCTTCTGGCAGAGGAACTGCTTATGTAGGCTTAGGATCTAGTTCCTACTCTAATGGAAATCGTTGTTTTGAGATATTAAAAAATAGTATAGTAGATGGAGGAGCTTTTGTAGGTAAAGATGCTTTTCATGTTTCTACTCACTCAATAAATCCTTTTGCTCAAGCATTAATCTTTGGTGAAGATTTATTTCGCTATTTAGATCAGCTTAAGAAGACAAAATCAATAAATAAAAACATAATTAAAGAAGTCATGCTTCATGCTCGGAAACCAGAACCAGCTGGAGCTACTGCACTTGCTGGGTACTTATTATCCAGACTAGATGCAGGGACACTTTCAATGATTGAGATTGCTTATGTATTAAAGCTAATAGGATTTGATAAAGACACTTTTCTTGAATTTGCAGGTTATGGCTTTAAGAAACAAGGGATGAGAAGCTTTTTACAAGAAGCCTATGAAGAAGGTTCAAACATGTTTAATTTTGCTAAAAACATGCTCTTACTTCTTGACTGGGCAGATGGTGATTTATTAGATAGGATGAAAACTGAAAAGGAAGAAAGTATGGCTAAATATACTCAGTTCCCCCTTGATGATATTCAGTTTGAACAGTTAGATGAAATAACTGCTATTTATTTAACTGGTGATAATTGCCAGCAGCCATCATTTGAATTAACTGAAAAATTAGTACATTCTTGCTGGGGAAATCGTAAACTAATCAAAGAATTCCTTGATGCTTATTTAGAGCCAAAGAGGGACAAGATGGAACCCCTAAACAATTCTAGGAATGAATCTACCTTAGTGTTGAATAAATAAAAAAACTAAGCTTGAAATGAGCAAACAACAAAAGCCCTTAGAAAAAACTTTCCATGGATTTGGTGCAGAAATCTATGATCTTTGGTGGCCAGAAGGGTCTGTTGGTGGAGATGAATCTTTTTATAAGGAGCTTCTAAGAAGGCAAGGTGGTAACTCTTTAGAAGTAGGCTGTGGAACTGGACGAATACTGCTTCCTTTATTGAGAGAGAATTTCGAACTAGATGGTTTGGATTACTCTAATGACATGTTGAATATTTGTCGAGATAAATTAAAACAACTTAACTTGAGTGCTGATCTTTATCAGAGTCCTATGCAAGATTTTAACATTTCAAAAAAGTACAATAATATATATGTTCCTTTTCACTCATTTATGATTGTTTCGGATCGGAGCGAAGCACTTCAGGCTCTTAAATGTTTTTTTAAACACTTAAAACAAAAAGGTCAGCTTATTATTTCACTTTTTGTCCCTAAGTATCAGTCTTTATCTCTATATGCGGAAGATCAAGATAAATGGAGACACTGCAAGGAAGTTAATTTGGAAGATGGTAAAAAAATTATTATTTCAGATAATGTTAGAAATTTTCATTTAGAGCAGATAAAGCGAGTGCGGTATTGTTTTGAGGTGTTTGATGGCGAAAAACCAATTGATACTTATATCCAAGAAATGAATATTAGATGGTATTTTCTATATGAATTCCAGTTAATGCTTGAAAATGTAGGATTTAAGGATATTACTGTTTATGGTGATTTTACTTTTGAGTCTTTAGCAGCCCATCATCGTGAAATGACATTTCTGTGTTACAAATCTTAGGGTTTTGTTGAACATGTTCGACAATAAAATCACCAATTGCAAGAGTATCCATATTGCTAATGCAAAAAGTATTTAGTGCATCTTTTGGTGAACAAACAATAGGTTCTTGAATATTAAAGGAGGTATTTAATACAACTCCATGTCCTGTACGTTTTTTTATTTCTGTTATTAACTTGTAGTACGATGGGTTAATCTCAGGAGTTACAACTTGTACTCTTGCTGTTCCATCTGCATGAACAATCGCTGGTAATTTTTCTTTTGTTATTGATTTTGCTTTTTGAGTGAAAACCATGTAAGGATCTTTAACTCCTTCGAAGTAAGTGTCAAAATCTTCTATAAGACATGATGGAGCAAAAGGTCTAAATTCTTCTCTAAGCTTTACTTTCATATTAATAACATCTCTAATAGAGATATCAGTGGGATTTGCAAGAATACTTCTATTTCCTAAAGCTCTAGGACCTAATTCCATTCGTCCATTAAATCGGCAACATACTTTCCCTTGAGAAATATGCTCGGCAAGTTCAGATTCTATATTTTTACTAAGATGATATTTTATACTACTATTTATTTTTAAAGCAGATTCAATTTCATCGTTTGAATATGCTGGTCCAAGATAAGGTAACTCTCCGGGAGCAAATTGCTTATTGTATTTTCTGCTTGAAACAAGCAGAGCCGCTCCTAAGGCAGTTCCACCATCATGAGAAGCAGGATGCACAAAGAAACCATCTAGGTTCAACTTGTCAGCAATCTTTCCATTTGCTGAACAGTTTAGAGCTACACCTCCAGCAAAACAAAGTTTGTTAACATTTAATTTGTTTAGAGAATATTTGCACATGTCTAGCAGGATTTCTTCTAGTACAAGTTGTGCTGATGCAGCAATATCCATGTGTTTTTGTTCAATAGAATCATCATCTTTTCTGTTAGGACCAAAAAGAAGGTTAAATTTTTTGGAAAACCAAGTTTCCTCTCCATATTGAAATTGAAAACTGTCATCATCTAAAGAAAAATTAATCCCGTTATTGTATCTTAAAATGGATTTCATATCGTTGTAATAAGAAGGTTTACCGTATGATGCCAAGCCCATTACTTTATATTCAGCATCAAATTTTTTAAACCCTAAATATTCTGTTACTGCTCCATAAAATACACCTAAGGAATGAGGCAGTTTTTGAGATTCAATAAAATTGATTTTGTTTCCTTCTCCAAAGTAAAGAGAAACACATTCAATTTCCCCTGAACCATCTATTATTAGAATTGCAGATCGATCAAAGCCAGACTGTAAAAAAGTGCAAGCTGCATGTGTGTCATGATGGTTTTCAGTTGTTAGTTTGTAATTGCTTTTATGATCCGGAAAAAACCTTTTGAGAGTTTTTCGAGGGAAAAGCATGTCTTTTACCTCATAGCCAGCTCTATCTTTTAACAATCCTGCGAGATATTTAAAGAATTTTACAGGAGAAAAAACTCTTATTAAAAGCTCGTATCCATGCAATAATATTCTCTCTAATATACGTCCGTTTGTATTCCAATAATAGGCTACATCAGTAATCTCACTGAGAGAAAGTCCAGCTTCATTTAAGACGTATTGAATTGAATGGAATGGAAACTTCTTTGTATGTTTTTCTCGATTAAATCTTTCTTCTTCAGCAGAAGCAATGACTTTTCCATTTACAATTAATGCTGCTGCTGAATCGTTTAATCCATAGCTAATACCTAATACAGCATAATTAGTTTGATTCATTTGTTAAAATACTTCTTCTTTCTCTAAATCAACAGCATCTTTGATGTTAGCATTGTTAAATAATTTATTAACTGCAAATATAACTATCCACCTTCCTTTGAATGAGAGCCAGTTAAGCTCAGAATCAGGATCTATTTTATCTACACCATGTGGTATCTGAGCGTTAAAATAAACAATGTCTCCATAATCAGTAAAATCATCTATGATTAATCTTTGACCATTTTCTTTTTCAACAAAAGCACCACCTTTGTTAAAGTCTATTCCTTTTTTAGTCATCATCATCATGGGAACTGCTAATTGGTGATGATCCACAGGGTCTAAATGTTTATTCATTCCCCCAGCGCCACTTGGGTAGAATTGAAATGATAATCTGCCAATGCAGCCATCTTCTGGTTCAATACCAAGAAACTTTTCTCTAGGATTTCCATTCACAAGATTTCTAAGCTCATAAGCTTTTTTAAAAAGATTAAACATTGAAAATATATCTTGGTTCCATGGAAAAAATGTAAACTGATGGAAGCAGCATAAAACATATGATCTAGCATCCCATATATTTATACGATGAAAATTGGGACAGCCAGCTTCTATCTTTTTATAATTTGGTAAGGAATTCTGTCCAACTTGAGTTAAATAGTTTTTAATTAAAGCAATTTTTTCTTTAGGAAGAACATTCTTAAAGATATAGACTTGACCGTCCTTTATCCCTTCACGAATCTCGTTAATTTTAGAGTTGTTTTCTAAAACTAAGTCATGATTATTTAAGTAAATTAAATCTTTTGCAAACATGGATCCTTAATTCCAATAAACCTTTCCATCTCTTCACAATTGAGACTATCCTGGACAATAAACATGGGTCTATTTTTGACTTGTTCAAATATTTGTCCAATATATAAACCCAGTACTCCTAGTGAGACCATAATAAATCCACCTACTAAAATTATAGTGGCCATTACGCTTGTCCAACCCTCTTTTACACCAGTGAATATGTATCTGTAGACCAAGTATGCAATCCCAAGAATTGCTGTACTAGAAAACAAAATCCCTAGGTAAATCGATATTCTTAACAGTTTGTCTGAATATGAGACTGCTATTACTTCTGCTAATTTTAATAATTTTTCTAATGAATAAGAACTTTTCCCATTGTATCTTTGATTATGGCTTACATCTATATAAGCAGGTTTATATCCTAGCCATCTTAAAACTACCAAGTATCCACGTCTATAATCTTTAAAGTCTAGAAAAGAATTTACAACCTTTCTAGATATAATAGAAAAACTCCCTATTGTCGGATCCATTTTGTAATCGCTTATTAAGGAAAAGAGTTTGTAAAAAATATTTGCAAAAAAGTTCTTCATGAACCCATGACTTCTGGCAATTTTTCTAGCATAAACTATTTCAAACCCTTCTTGAGCTTTGTTCAGAAGTAAAGGAATATTTTTCGGATCATCTTGTAAGTCACAATCGATAACCACTACATAATCTCCTGTTGCATATTTCAATCCAGCTGTTATTGCAAAATGTTGCCCGAAATTCCTACTAAATTTTATTCCTTTAATCCTACTATCTTTCTTGCAGTTCTCATAAATCTTTTCCCAAGATCTATCAGGACTACCATCTTCAACTAGAACTATTTCAAAATCACTTGTTATTTTTGAAACAACGCTTACTATTTGTTGAATAAGTTCATCAACTATTCCCTCTGCTAGATATACTGGACTAACAATACTTAATTTCATTTGTAATTGCCACTTGCCTTCTTAATCATATGCAAAACCTTTTTAATATAATACCGCAGACTAAGTGCAGTTTTTATTTCTGACCATCATACTAAGATCTTGTCATATCACGTTTTCTTTTGTAATATAAAATAAGGTATTATTAAGAAATGGTTGGTATCAAAGCATCTAAAAAACTAGGGAGAATATTAAAGCCAGATCAAGATATTTACTGGATGAGTACCTATACAGGACCTTCTTTTGCTAAACAAGTAGGGGAAACTTCTTTGTTTGATATTTATGTTACTGGTAGGGATTCTAAAAATAGATCCTCTATTGGAATAGTTCGAGTTGATATAGAAAAGCCAAATAAAATAATAGAAATTACATCAGATCCTATTTTTACTTTTGGAGAAAAAGGTGCTTTTGATGAAAATGGTGTATCCTATCCCTATTTAGTTAATCAAGAGAATAAGGTTTATATGTACTATGTAGGTTGGATGCCTACAGTTATTACTCCATTTCAAAACCATACGGGACTTGCAGCTCAGCAGGATAACAAAAGTTTTGTAAGGGTATCGAAAGCTCCCATTTTAGAGAGAACAAATGATGAATATTTGGGGACAGGCTCATGCTCAGTACTTATAGAAAATTCTATTTGGAAAATGTGGTATACATCATTTTTGAAATGGGGCTCAAGCCCTGGTGAGCATAAGCATTATTATGTAATTAAATATGCTGAATCAAAAGATGGAATTCATTGGGTGAGGAATAATCAGATTTGTATAAATTATAAAGATGGATCCGAATATTCAATAGGTAAACCTTCTGTTGTAAAAATTAAAGATAAATATCATATGTGGTATTCATATAGGGGTGAGCAGTATAGAATCGGATATGCATACTCAAGTGATGGAATTAATTGGGTAAGAAAGGATGATATGGCTGGAGTCGATGTTTCAAAAGAAGGTTGGGATTCAAAGGCTGTATGTTATTCTCATGTTTTTTCATATAAAAGTTTTTTTTATATGCTTTATAACGGTAATGATTATGGGAAAGAAGGCTTGGGTTTAGCTAAATTAGAAATATGATTCCCCTATTTGATTCTTTAACTCATCCAACTATTAGTGGTACATTAAATGGTTTGCTATCAACCTTTGATTCTACTTATTCTGGAATGAAAGAAACTGGCTTTAAGTGGGCTTGTGCTGTTGGTTTAGAAGGTGTTGAAAAATACGACCACAATTTATATATTAAAGAGTGTCGTAAGTATAAGTGTTTTATTCCAATTGCTGGATTGAACCCTAAACAAAAAGTAGATGATCTTGAGAAAGAAATTATAACTTTATCTAAGCTTGGTTTTAAAGGCATAAAAATTCATCCTAGAAACTCTAATATTGGTTTGGATTTTGATACTTTGCCAGATATTTTACGATTTGCAAATGAATCAAATCTGGTTGTTTTCCTATGTACTTATTCTCATGCTAATTTAGAGCGGTATCCAGAAAGTGACCCTTTATATTCTTTGGTTAAGCTACTTAAATCATCAAAAGATACTAAAGTATTATTATTACATGGTGGTGATGTGAATCTATTACGATATGCAGAGCTTGTTAAAAGAAGTCCTAATGTTGTTTTAGACCTTTCATTTACTATAATGAAATATCAAGGGAGTTCACTAGATTTGGATATTAAATATTTGTTTAAAAATTTAGATAGGAGAATTTGTCTTGGAACTGATCATCCTGAATTTTCTCATAAAATTCTTAGAGAAAGATTTGAAGATCTAACACAAGACTTACTGATAGAAAAAAAAGAAAATATTGGATATAAAAATCTAATAAACTTTTTCAATATTGCTGATTAAAAATGGATAAAGAAGATAAAGAACTATTGATTGAAAGTTATAATGATCGCTTTAAAAAGTATGGTCATAGCAATGATACTCTTGGCTGGACGAAGGGTAAGCATGAGCTTAGATATCATATTTTATTAACTCAATGGAATCTGGAGAATAAAAGCGTTTTAGATTTTGGATGTGGTTTTGGTGATATGTATAATTATGCAAAAAATTTAGGACTGAAGATTGAGTACTATGGTGTTGATTTGAATAAAGAATTAATTCTGGAAGGAAAGAAAGACTATCCAGATGCAAATCTAGAATTTAGGGATGCTCTTGAGAGTGGTTTAAGTCGGAAATATGATTATATCCTCTCATCAGGAGTTCATAATTTTAAGATAAAAGACAATTGGAGTTTTATTGAGAAAACTTTTGAACTATATAATGAATATTCTTTAAAAGGATTTGCTTTAAATTTTCTTTCTAATAGGGTTGATTATACGTTGGAAGATACTTATCATAGTGATCCAGTGAAAATTGTAGAACTAGCATATAAATATTCGAATAAAATTGTTCTTAGAAATGACTACATGCCTTTTGAATTCACTCTTTTTGTGGATAAGCAAAAAGAGTTTGATAAAGATTCTGTTGTCTATCCTGAATTTTCTAAGTATGTTACTGAAAATTGATTCTTGGAGCTTCTCAATGAAAACTTGTATTGAATGTAAATGTGAAATAGAACAAAATAATTGGAATTGCCCAAAATGTGGCTACAAACCACCAGTTAAAGATGGAAGATTAGTTCTTTCCTTAGAAGGTGATGAACAAAATGATATTGGATTTGAGCCTGATTTTTTTAATAGACTGATAAAAGTAGAAGAAAATAACTTTTGGTTTTGTATCAGGAATAAATTGATTAATTGGGCAATTAAAAACTACTTTCCTAAGGCAAAAAATTTCTTTGAAATTGGTTGTGGAACAGGTTTTGCATTATCCGGCATTAGTGACAATTTCCCTGATCTTGATTTATATGGAAGTGAAGCATTGTTGCATGGTTTAAAGTTTGCATCAGAAAGGGTTCCACATTCTACTTTATTTCAGATGGATGCAAGAAATATTCCTTTTAAAGAAGAATTTGAGGTTATCGGAGCTTTTGATGTATTAGAACATATATTAGAAGATAAAATTGTTTTAGAGCAAATATATAAGGCTTTAAAGCCAGGTGGTGGGTTAATATTGACAGTCCCACAGCACAAGTTTTTATGGAGCAAGTTAGATGAATTTAGTCACCATTTTAGAAGATATAGTTCAAAGGAACTAAAAACAAAAGTAGAATCATGTGGCTTTAAAGTATTAAGAATGACCTCATTTGTTACTTTTCTATTGCCCCTGTTTATTTTATCTAGGTTGTTAAAGTTTAAATCATCTAAGAGTAGGAAAGAAGACATGTCTGAATTTAACCTGAATAGACATGTGAATCTTTTATTAGAAAAAGTGTTGGATTTAGAGCGCATGTTTATTACACTAGGTATTTCTTTTCCAATAGGTAGCTCACTATTACTAATTGCCAAGAAATAAATAGTTTTTGAAAGCCTATTTCACTTCTGGGACATTTCAATATAACTTGGTTTTAACCTATCTATACAGGCATGCTCTTTTATTTCAAATAAACTATAATTTATCAAAATGCAAAAAATCTCCATAGTAATTCCTTGTTTTAATGAAAAAAACGCTATTGAAAAAACAATAGATGAAATCAAGCTCCTTTTAAGTCCAATCTTAAGTGAAATAGTTATTGTAGATGATGGTTCTACTGATGGCACTTATGATATTTTAAAAAAAAGAAGTGACATAAAACTAGTTAGAAATCCTTATAATAAGGGTTATGGTTTTTCTTTAAAAAAAGGTATTTTAGCTGCAAGCTCAGAAATTATTGCTATTACTGATGCAGATGGGACTTATCCAGTTGAAGCTATTTTACTTATGGTAAAGAAGCTAGAAGAAGGATATGATCTGGTTATCGGGAAAAGAAATAACTTAGATACTTTTGATCCATTTCTAAAGAAAATCTCAAGGATAGGATTTAAACTGGTTGCTGAATTTGTTGCTGGTGAAAGAATACTTGATGTGAACTCAGGTCTAAGAGTTTTTAGAAAAAGTGAAATTTCAAAATATTTTGTAAATACTTCTAGTGGGTTTTCATTTTCTTTATCGACTACTCTTATTTATATCCTTGAAGGACTAGCTGTGCATTATCACTCTATAGAATATAGACCTAGAATAGGAAAATCAAAAGTAAGGTACTTAAGAGATATTTTAAGATCTGCTCAGATACTGACAGAAACCATTGCTTTATATAATCCCATAAAAATATTTATGCTTTTAGCTATTAAAATCAGTGCAATTGGTTTTCTACTTTTATTAATTGCTACTTTTACTAAGCTCTTGAATGCATCTCAGGGTATTTTAGGATTTGCAATTCTACAAGGAATTTCAATTTTTACTTTTTCTTTAGGGTTATTAGGATTACTTCTTAAGAAGAGAATTTTTTATGAGAGAAGAGATGCTTAATAAGTTTTTGAAGTCAAGATTTTTTTATCCTTCTTTGATTTCTCTTATTTGGCTAATTGTATATATTCTTTGTCAGCTTATTCTTGATCAAAAACTGGGCTGGGATGAAGTTTCATATATGTCAGTAGCTAAGGGTATAGCTACTGATTTTGACTTTAGTTCTAGAGCATATACCATAATGGGACTTTTAAAGCATGGATATCCTAGCCATCTTATAAACTATCCAATATCTTCTCTATACATAGCTATATTCTTTAAATTGTTTGGTTGCTCTTTAAAAATTGCTTATTTTTCTTCTTGGATTGCAGCCTTAGGTGTATCGATTCTAATATTCTATATTTTTAAATTATTATTTCCTGCTAGTAGTAAGCTTGCTTTTATCATAGCTATTTCTTACTTGTTATATCCTGGCATTTTAAAAAACATTGACAGTGCAATGATGGAGCAGCTGGGTAATTTTCTTATGATGCTGTCTATTTATCTGATTTTTAAAGATTACGTGAAAGGAGTGTTTAACTGGACTACACTTTTAAAACTATCTTTTTCATTATTAATTCTTTGGCTTTATAAGACGTTATTTATAGGTATCTTTTTTGGATTTTTCGTTTTACTGCTTTTTATTTCTTTTTATAAATCTGAGCAGAAAATAGATTTTAAAATTAAACCTTTATTTTTCATTCCTTTTGTATATGTTTTATTTGCTATTTTGTTTTATATATGTCAAAAATTTATTTTTCTTCCTGTCGCTCCTATGATGAACTTTACACCAGAGAAAGAAGCTAAGCAGATTTATTCAGATTTTCTTGGGGGCTTTTTTTTAGATTTCCCTGAAAATCTTATTATAAACTTAAATAATTTTGTAGGAATAATTAAAACATATTTTATATATCCTTCTCCTTATACAGAGCCTAATAATCAATTCTTTGTCTTTATTCCATTTATTATAATTACTGCTCAATATTTTTTTATTTTGCTCATAGTATTTATCACTCTGTTTGCAATATGGAAATCTTTAGAATCAATACAAAAGGCTTTTATGATTTTTTCCCTTATTTCTATCTTTAGTTTTAATTTGATCTTTAACTGTTTATTTACTACTACCTATGAAAATATATGGAGATACAACCTTTATTATTTACCTATATTTCTACTTTCATTAGGTGTGATTATAAAAGGATTAAAAAGTTATATAAAACCCTTCTGTGCTGATCATAAGGTTGTTTCTTGCCTTATTTTAGCGCTTATTGTTATTGGAGTTTATTTGCCACCTACACTTTCTATCCTGAAAACACAAGTAATTTTCTATGATCAGTACCATAATCTTGCTAAGACTAATGCACTGCTGGTTAGTGAGATTATAAAAAATGACAAGCCTAAATTTATTTATTTAAATGATGGTACTCATACTTCTTTTGTATCCTACCCTACCATTCAAATATTTAAAGATGCTACTAATGATCAGTTAAAACAGGTTAATAAAATATTGCCAGAGCCTATTAGCTTTCTTTTTTTAAGGCAAAGAGATTGGTTATTTGAAATCAATAAAGAACAAATATTAAAAGGTTTGCCTATATTAGATGGGGCTTATACTTTTTATACTTTTGAGCCAACGACTAGAACTGTAATATATAGGTATAGAGGGTAATGGTTGACTTGATTTCAAAAGATGAAACTTTAGTAGATAAATTATCTGATGCATTATATGCTTCTACGAAAGATTTATTAAATTTAAATGTGAAGGTTGTAGCAAAAGAGTTTTTATCTAAAAAGCGAGCTATTGAACAAATAGAATTGTTTAAGAAAATTATAGGTGTTGATTTTAGCGGTAAGAAGCTCCTTGAAGTAGGTGCTGGTGTAGGTGCTATGCTCGTTATAGCTAGGAGTGAATATAATATTGAGGCTTTTGGTGTAGAGCCATCTTCTAATGAGTTTTGTTCTTTTAGAGACATTTCATCTAAGTTAATAGAAGAATATAATTTACCTAAAGACATTATTGTTAATTCTACTGCTGAAGATTTGCCTTTTGAAGACAGTTCATTTGATCTGGTTTATTCTACGAATGTTTTAGAGCATGTTAAAGATCCAAAAAAAGTTATATCAGAGTCTATTAGAGTTCTTAAGCCTGGTGGATATTTGCAGTTTGTAATCCCTAACTATTTTTCATTCTGGGAAGGACATTATGGAATATTTTGGCCTTGTATAACGAATAAGTTTTTAGGAAGATTGTATGTAAAACTCTTAGGTAAAAATCCTGCATATGTAGACACTTTACAGCTAATTAGTCCATTTTATTTAAAGAAAACTTTAAAAGAACTTAATTTAAATATTGAAGTAATTAGCTGGGGAAAAGAAGTTTTTAAAGACAGATTAGAATCGGGAAATTATTCAGACTGGGCATCATTAAAACGGATAAGATCTATAGTAGGTCTAATTCAAAAAATGAAAATATCAAGTCTGATTGCAAATATATTAAATCTTTTTAAAATGTATACACCTATAGTTTTAACTTTGAGAAAAGTTTAAACTAGTTTCATATAAATCTAAATAATCACTTGCAATCTTCTCCCATGAAAAATCTTTTGATTTCCTAAGACTTTCTTTGGAAAGTTTCTCTATTCTAGATGGATTATTAATTAAGTCAGCCATATGATCTGCTAATGCATTTTCATTTTTATATTCAAAATATAGCCCATTTATATTTTCTTCTAATATTTCTTCGAAACCTTCTACTCTGCTAGCAATTATAGGTAAGCCAGAAGCCATTGCCTGGAGAGCTACACTAGGCATTCCTTCCATACTAGATGGTAGAACAAATACATCTGCATTTCTGTAAAAGTTGGGAAGGTCTTCTAAGTTAATCCACCCTTTATGGTTTATAAACTCTTTTAAATCATGCTTTTTTATAAGTGCTTCCATTAAAGGTCTTTGATGTCCATCACCTACTACTGTTAAAGAGAAATTTTCAATACCTTTTTCTTTTAAAATCCCACATGCATTTATTAATGTATCTATTCCTTTTTGTGGCATCAATCTGCTTACAAATAAAAATCTTATTTTTTCACTAAGTGATTTACCTTTTAATGGGAAGAATACCTCAGTATCTACGCCATTAGTTATAACTTTAATATCATGATAAGGTGTAAACTTTTCACATTGCTCTTTTAAGCTTTTACTATTTGCCACTATGTAAGATGAATTATCCCAGATGCTTCTAGAGACTGGTTTAGTTAGTGTATGATAAATATCTAGTCTTTTATCTCCTATATTAAAACCGGGGACATCAGCACCAAGAGCAGATGTTATGTATGGAATATTGAAGATTTTTTTACAATATAAACCAAAACACCCTGAAGGTAATGTGAAAAAACAGTGAATAATATCAGGATGAATAACCTTTTTAATATTTCTTGAATAATAAATAGAAGTAAAAATAAATCTGGCAAGTTCAGGTAAATGTGTTCCGCTAAGTTTATTTTTTAAAGGACCGACGTGGTAAACCTTAAAACCATCAGGATGATCATATGAGTTCTCATTACTTGATGTCGAGGTAAGTACGCTAACACTGACTCCTAGTTTAACTAAGAATTTAGCTAAGAATCTTGTCGTAGTTCCACCACCACCACCTATAGGTGGAAATTCATAGTTAACCATAAGAACATTTATTTTTTTATTATTTCCCATTTGTTTCTAAAGGTATAGCCTCTATTCTATACCAGTACTTTTCTCTTTTATCTAAAGATTTTATATACTCTCTTAAAAATTCCTTAGCATTTTCTTTGTTCGTAAAAACTATCTTTTCTTTTGTTAAATTGTTTTGCAATGGAAAAAATGTACCCATGTAAATTCTACCTACTGCCCAATTGTAAGCTTTATTTGAACAATTATTATCAGCATAATTAGGAATATGTTCATAAATCTCGACAAAGTCAGTACTGTTGGTGTCCCTGTATCTTAAAACTAGCATCTTACTTTTAATAGCCTTATTTAAATTTTCTTTAGTAATTAAAGAGCTCACGTCCTTATTTACATATAGCCATTTTGCTTTTAATTCTCTAAATAAGCAGGGGTCTATTAATTTAAGTGCTGTTTTTCTTGTTTCTTTTTCTACTATAAAACCACCTGTCTCAGAAGTACTAATACCATATACTCCTGCTGTAGTTATTAAGTCATAATAAAAGCAGGGAAAATCAAAAGGTCCTATACCTTTATCACCTAATTCTACTTTTTTTGAAAGCCACTTAATGGCCTTTTTATGAATCTTTGGAATGTGTGTATATCTCCAATCTTTTGACTTAAATTGGTGAGGTAAAAGCCATATTATTACAGGAGAAATCAATGTAAAAATTAAACCTAAAACCATAGATTTAAAAATCCAGCTTTTACTATATTTATTAATATAAAATCCTAAAAATGATCCGAATAAAACAGAAAAAATAAATCTGGCACATGTGGGAAACCTAATAAGTTCTACTTCTCTTAATTGAAAACTAATAAAAAAAGGTACTAAAAGCATAAAAATACCTGATATAGCTAAAGCTAATAATCCTGTACTTCTTTGTTTTATAATCCAAAATAAAACGAATGGAAGACATATAAATGGTAATCCTAAGTCATTATAAAATTTCCAGTCAGAAGGCTTAACTTTGAAATATACACCCCCAGTGGAATTTTCTAAGACCATATGATTGTCTGTCCATTCTTTTGATGGCTTAAATCCAGGATTATATGCACAGCACGTGAGAAAATTCTTTGGATTTATGTAAACTAAACTTAAAGAACTCTTTTCCCCATTATTTAATATTCCTCCTGTAATAAAAGGGCTAGTAGAAAATATAATAAAAAGTGAAATAAAAGTTTTCACTGCTTGAATCCTATTGTTACCATTCAGAACAGTTATTAAATGATAAAGTAAACTACCTATTACAGGTACTACCCAGAAGGATTCATAAATAAAAAAGAATGTTGCTGAGATTATAAAAATAGTAAATAATCTGACAATTAAGTCTTTATTTAATTTGTTAAATGCAAATGATAGAGAGAGATAAAATAAAACCATAGTCATTTGAGTAGCAAGGCACATATTAGGTGAAGCTAATGATCTACAAGTGTTAGTGGCAAAAGTACTATCAGCTATTCCTATGATTTTATTATATATTTTATAGTCAAAGCCATGGAAAATGAGAATTGATAAGTGTTTTATAAGTAATGGGGAGTTTAAATTAGCACAAAAACATCCTATTAAAGCCGCAAAAAAAGCTTCATTAAATTTTCTTCTTATGAAATAAACTAATGAAAAAATAGATAAAGGTATAGTTACTATAAATAAAAGTTGAATAGGTATAAAGGAATTCCAAACATCTATATTTGAAAAGATAGCTAATGATGATGCTAAAAGTATTAACCCGTAGTGGTAAGAACTTAAAGTTTCAGAATTATATGGATTGAATGGTGGGTATGATTTTTGTTTGATTAAAGTAGCTGCATTATGATACAGAGGGTCAAATGTGTTGAAATATATAAGATAAGACAGGCAAAGTAAAAATAAAAAAGCTGATAAGCAAAATATAATTACACTTTCTCTTTTATTGAGAGCGCTTTCCAGTATTAATGGCTTTACTGAAAGTGAAATGTAAATTATTCCTAAGATAAAAGTCCCAATAGAAATATAAGTAGCAGTCTGTACTCCGAGGACTAAAGATATAAAGTGAAGAAGAAAAATAAATAATGAACACCCAAAAGTTACAGATATTGGAATTAATGAAATTGGATTATTCTCTTTTAAAACTCTATTTGAAAATAGATAACCAAAAAAAGTTATTATACTAAGAAATATTATGGAAAGAATAACTTGTAAGGAAAAATTGTCTATCATGTTTTGTTGGAGACCAGAGTATTCTTTTCTAAATCTTTTGCATCTGTCTGGATCTTTTCTGCGACATAATTTCCAATGACTAGTACATCTAAATGCCCTCTAAGAAAGCAGTCTATGGCTTGTTTAGGAGACTCTACTATAGGCTCTTCATGCATATTAAAGCTAGTGTTTATCACCGCCGGCACACCAGTTAGCTCTTCATGTATTTGGAGCATTTTATAAACGACAGAATTTTGTTCTTTTGTTATTGATTGAAATCTAGCTGTACCATCTATGTGAACAGCTGCTGGTATATCACTTTTAGCCTTTTCTTTTACATCAGTGGTTATAGTCATAAATCTATTACATTTATGCTTTGAATCTAGATTCTTAAAATAATCATTTTCTTTTTCTTTCATTATGATTGGTGCAAACGGCATAAACTCTGATCTTTCCAATCTATCATTTAAGGACTGATTAATATGAGGATCTTTAGCACTTACAAAAATACTTCTATTTCCTAAGGCTCTAGGACCATATTCCATAGCACCATTGAAGTAAGCTACTACTTTTCCTTCACTAATTGCTTTAGCCATGACCGAGCTAACATTTTCACTTTTATAAAAACTACACCTAGAAGTTTCAAGTTCTTTCATAATCTCTTCATCAGAATATTCAGGACCTAAATACGCAGTTTCTAGGAAATAAGGCTTAATAATTTGATTCATTTGATCAAGAAGAGCAAAAGATGCTCCCACAGCTAGCCCACCGTCACCCATATGAGGATGTACATAAAGCTCTTTTATATTTTCTATTTCACTAATTCTTTGATTTAATTTTACATTTGCAAAGACTCCACCACATAGAGCTATTTTTGTTTTATTGAATTTTTTGACTAAGTCACTTATGTAGGAAGTTACTATTTCTTCTGTATGAGTTTGTATTCCTGCAGCAATATCTTCTTTAGAAAAGCCTGATAAAGCCTTTTGAAGAAACTTTATTTCACTGTTAAAATAGTGACCATAATTAACAAAAATCATTTTTTTAGGATCATAATTAACTCTGCTGGCAAAAATCTTTTTTGTTTTTTCAGGATTACCAAATGCAGCGAGTCCTGTTAATTTTCCTTCTCTACCATACTTAAAACCACAAATATTTGTAGCATATGAATAATAATATCCAGGAGAGCCATAAAAAGGTATTTTGTGAACATTGTGGAGTTTGTAATTTTCAGGTATAAAAACCTTAGAACAATAGCCATCACCAGCACCATCTAAAGTAATAACTAAACAATCATCAAACCCTGATGTATTGTAAGCCGCATAACCATGACATGTGTGGTGATCTATAAAATAAACTTTTTGTTTAAACCCTAGCTCCCTAAGCTGTTTAACCACTTTATTTCTATAAAACCCTTGAATAATGCTATAAGAATTTTTAACAAACTCTGTAAAGCCTACTGTTTGTAGTGCTTTTTGTATGGGACTAATTCTTGATAATTTTTCCCCTATAACTTGATGAAAAGCAAGATTTTTATAATCCAGAGACGGAATATGATTAAGTGTAGATACTGCGATGTAATCAAAATCATTAAAACTTAAAGAAACTTTTTTACATACTTCTTTTATTGAAATTTCAGGAAAACCAATAAATAGTTTTTTTCTATTAAATCTTTCTTCATTTGCAGCAGCGACAATCTTCCCATCTATGTTTATGGCTGCTCCAGCGTCCTGTTCAGTAGAAATAGAGAGTATTTTCATGACTTATTAGTATACATTGTCAAAGGTTCTAGTGGTAATAAAACAAGTAATAATAGAGCGTAGGAATTAAGTATTACTTAAAAACTCTGGCTTTCCAGCTGTTTTTATTATGCCATTCTAATAAAAACTTATCTGATAGTGGTTTTACCATATTCTCTAAATCGTTTTTACTTAAATAGTAAGAAGTAGGGGCTACAATGTGATCAAAAATTATATTATTTATTTCATTAAAGTCAAATTCACATATGTATGAGAGGTAGGGGTAATAAAATAATAAACTTCTTAACAGTTTTAATATGGCTATCTTTTTTACAGGCAAATAAATCATTTTAAGCACTAAAAATAATATAACTGCTAAAAACAATGAGATAAGATAGATGATTTTTGGATGAAACATGGAAGTAAGAAAATTCCTAAATGGCGTCACGTAGTTTATAACCCAGTCATTATTTTCTTTTCCGTATACCCAAATCGAAAAAATGCCCTTATTTTTCAATCTGGGAAATAAGCTTTTTGTTGTTTGAGAAGGATCTTCAGTGTGATGGATAACTCCTACTGAATAAATGTAATCAAATAACTCATTTTTAAGTGGTAAATTATTTAAATCAGCTTTTATTATATGAATGTTACTTAGATGTTTTGTATTTTCATAGGCGACAAATGCAGCATCACTTATATCTACTCCAATAGCCTCTTGTACAAATGGACTAACCATTAATAAGTGGTGTCCCTTCCCGCAGCCCCCATCCAGAATAAGCTTATTTTCTAAAAATTTCTCATCTATAGGACTGATCCAATCAAAAAATTGTTTTTTATAAAAAGCTTTATTTGTTGTAGAGAATTTTTTCCATGAATAACCAAAATTCTGAGCCGTAAGCTTTACTTTACTCTCTATGTTATCTTCTGTAAAAACAGGAACACCATCTACTATATTAAATATCTTTTTGCATTTTGTACATATTAACTTGCCCTCTATAATTTCATCTTTTAAGTCAGAATCAGGTAAAAATAAATCATTTTTACAAGATGTACAACATAAATAATTTAAGATATTTTTTTTCAATGTTTTTGATTTATCCTTACAGAGTGTATACTTTATTATATAAAAATTTATGAACAAGAAGAAAAAGAGTAAAGTTCAAGTAGAGCAGGTGGAAAGCAAGACACCTCTAAGCGAAAACATAATTATTTCTTTATTTGCTTTAATTCTTACTATATGGTTTTTTTTTCCTGCTTTTTGCGGTAAAGTTGAAAGCCCTATTGATATTAGGAATTATTATAATTACCCATGGAAATACCATTCTATTGATAAAAAAGTTATAAAAAGGGACCTGTCTCTAGTTAATCTTGATCAAAATAACTTTATTACTGAATCTAGAATTGAAAAAGGAAAAAATGTATACAAACTCACTCTAGAGCCTGATGGTAGGTATGAAATTAGACTTAAACCTGATTTCACAAAGCTCATAAATGTACCTATTAGAAATGATTTTAATTACTATTTATATTTTGAATTCTTACCTTCTCTTGAAAAGGACAGACATATAGACTTTGCAATTTATACTACTGATATAAATAAAAACATAACAAACTTGCCATTTTCTGCTTTCCCTCTTGATCATAAAGAGTGCTATGGAGACTCTCAGTCTAAATGGCTTTACGGCAAAGTAAATCTAAATTTTATTCTTGATAAATTAGGATCATTTGAAAAACTCAAAGACCTTGATTTAATTATCGTCACTGTTAATAAAAATAAAGTTGCCTCTCTTTTATTGTTAAATAATTTAAAAATAATAGCGGAAGACTTCTCTAATATTTATCCTAGAACCCTGCATAACCAGTTTGTAGAAGACTTAATAGTATGGTTTACTCCTGCTCGAGAGTTCTTCTCTGAAAGCATAAAAAAAGGAAAGATCCCTTTTTGGAACAAATATATCTTAAGTGGAACTGAATTTATTGCAGAGCCTCAGGTTGGATACTATAACCCTATTTATTTTCTTTCTTACTTTTTATTTGATCATTTTACAGCTCATTCAATTATTCTTATTATTTTCTTCTTTCTCTGTATCTTTGGTTCTTACAAGTTGTCTAGATCTTGGGGTATTGATGTCTATGCTTCACTTCTAGTTTCTTTAGTTTATGCTTTTAACCCCTATATGGTTGTGTGGTTTGGCTATGAGCACACCATTATGAGTTTCGCTATTATCCCTTTTTTATTTTTAGCCTATGATAAATATTTAAAAAATGCCAACATTCTAAATCTTAATTTAACTTTTGCTGCTTTTTTATTTGGAATACTTCTTTTATCGGGACATCTACAAGTTGTTTATTACTCAATCTTGTTTTTTCTATTTTATGGGATATTTAAATTTTTGGTTGATCCTAAAACTCTAAAAGAAAAAATTTTGAAACATTGCTTAGCTCTTTGCTTTATATTAATCTTTGGTTTTGGGGTTGGGGCGATAGTTCTTTTTCATTTTTTCCCTACACTTTCTGATTCACATAGATTGCCAGCTTCTTATGACCTGCTTAAAGCAAATTGTGTCTCTTTGTCTGCATTAAAAGGTCTTATATATCCCTATTATAAAGGTGGAATAACCTGGCAAATTACTGATAGATATAGCTTAGATCCTGAATATATGAAATATAAAACAATGTTTTTTAAAAACTATCTGTATTTTGGATTTTTACCCTTTTTAATATCATTATTGAGTGCAAGAGAACTATTTAAAAATAAATTAGTTATTTTTCTCTATACAGTCATTATTTTTTCTTTTTTATGTGCAGCAAATGCTGATTTTTACTCAGTTATTCAAAATATTATTCCAGGATTTAATCTTTTACAGAACTCTAGATTTATAGAAATATACTCGTATTGTATTCCATTTTTAGTGGGTATAGGGTTTATGAATTTAGTTACTTTATTTCCTAAAGCGACTAATAAACAAAAAACCATTTTTACTATAATTGTTATATTGATTAGTTCTATTGATTTAATACATTTTTCTTCTTTTTACTTAACATGGTCAGATAGAAATGATTATAAGCCTATTTATAAAGGTGGAGCTCTAGAATATTTAACTAATGAAAAAAATAATTCTAAAGAGCCTTTTCGTGTCTTAAGTGTAGAAAACCCGTATAATACTGGTTTTGCCTTAAAACCCACCTCTATAAAGCCAAATAATCTTTGGACTTATAAAATAGAAGATGTAAATGGCTATGCTTCTTTTTTACCCAAAGATCTATATTGGACTTTTGTTTATACCAAACTTAAAGACTCTAAACAACTTTATACAAACTTTCAACCGTCTTTTTATAGAAATTCAAATTTGTTATATCCCACGACTGAGTATAAAGACAAAGTGTTTGATTTGTTAAATGTAAAGTACTTTATAACTTCTCCAGACTTTTCTTTAGAGTCTGACCAGGCTATAAAAGTCTTTGATGGAGATAGCAAGGTATGGGTTAATAAAAATTATTTACCAAGGGCCTTTTTAGTGAGTAATTATAAAACCATTTCTAATAAATCTGAACTTATATCTTATATTGATAGCGATAATTTTAATCCTAGAGATGAAGTTGTATTTAACTCCATAGATAAATCAATTAAAAATCAGCTGGATAGTTTGAATCTTGAGAAGATTAATCCAGGCAATAAGATTAGTTTTCAAAAATATGAAGATGAAAACATTACTCTAAAAGTGAATACAAGCAGAGGAGGGATATTAGTTCTTGGAAATAATTTTAATAATAACTGGAAAGTTAAAGTAAATAAGAAAGAGCATACACTGCTAAAGGCAAACTTTATACAGTCAGGGGTCCTGCTTCCATCTGCTGGAGAGTATATAGTGGAATATTATTATTATCCAAAGAACTTTTATACTGGAGCTTTAATAAGCTGCATGAGTGTAGTGACTTTAATCCTTTTATCTATTTATCTTTTAATGAAATCTAAAGCGAAGAAAGGTTAGTACTTTTTTCAATCCACATTTGGTTTTTTTTATACCATTCAATTGTTAAATCCAGAGCCTCTTCAAAATTACATTTTTTCTTCCAGTCTAGCTCTTTCTGGATTTTGCTGGAATCCATGGCATATCTTCTGTCATGCCCTAGTCTATCTTCTACATACTGAATAAGACTTTCATCTTTTCCCAATCTCTTTAATATCATTTTAGTGAGGTCTATGTTCTTTAATTCGCAGTCACTTCCTACATTATAAACATCTCCGATTTTACCTTTTTCGAGAACTAAAGATATAGCAGAGCAAAAATCAGTAACATAAATCCAGTCTCTTACATTTAAACCATCTCCATATACAGGTACTTTATTATTTTCTAGAGCTAATGAAATGAAGTATGGAATAACTTTTTCAGGGAATTGATATGGTCCGAAATTGTTAGAACATCTTATGATTATTGTATTTAAACCATAAGTTTTATTGTAAGATCTGACTAGCATATCTGCACTGGCTTTACTGGCTGAATAAGGGCTGTTTGGCTTAATTTGAGAATCCTCATTAAATCTATCTGGAGGTTTTATAGAGCCATAAACTTCATCAGTGCTAATTTGAATATATTTTTGGAGTTTGTTTTTTAATGCAACTTTAAGTAAAACATGTGTGCCGATAATATTTGTTTCTATAAATGGATCAGCAGACTGTATGCTCCTGTCCACATGAGTTTCAGCGGCAAAATTAATAATGGCATTAGGTTTGTATTTCTTAACTAAATTATCTATGAAATTATAATTTTGGATTTCCCCTTTGAAATATTGATAATTTTTATTGTTTTCTATATCTTTTAAATTTTCTGGATTTCCTGCATAGGTTTGTGCATCTATATTTGTTACAAAGATATCGCTATTAGAAGATAAAATCTCTCTGATAAAATTTGATCCTATAAATCCTAATCCACCGGTTACGAAGACATGCATTTTATACCATCTCCTAAAATGTAATCCCCTTTTCCCTTTAGGGTGCGATTAATTTCTACATTTTCACCCATTATACTATCTGAAATAGTTACTTCTATATTTTTAATTTTTGAGTTATCTCTAATGATTGAGTTTTCTATATTTGAAGACTCTATAACTATATTTGAGGCAAGACTTACATTTGGACCTATTTTCGAGTCTTTAATAATAGTATTGTCTGCAATAATTACTGGACCTGTTATTTCAGAGTTCTCAATAATTACATTTTTTCCTATTTGAACTAAGCCTTTTATTTTTACAGAGTCATTAACTTCTGACTCAATTTCATTTTCAATTTTACTTAGTAAAAACTGATTTGCAAGAAGCATATTTTCTGGTGTGCCTACATCGAACCATAAACCATTAATTTTATAGTAACCTACTTTTTTTCCTTTTTGGATCTGAAAATCTACGGCATCAGTGATTTCTAATTCACCTCTAAAACTCGGTTTTATATTTTCAATAGCAAAAAATATACTAGGCTTAAATAAATAAATTCCTGATAAACAAAGATTAGACTTTGGATTTTCTGGTTTTTCAATCAATTTTAAAACTCTTTCACCATCTACTTCAGCTACACCGTAAGGTCTTGGATCCTCTACTTCATTTAAGAAAACAGTTGTCTCGAAATTGTCTTTTGAAAACTTTTCAACAGCTTTTTTAACCTCACCTTTTTCTATTAAAATATCACCAAGAAACATTAAAAAAGAATCGTCTCCTACTTGCCCCTTTGTTATTTGTACTGCATGGGCTAAACCTAGGGGCTGATCTTGAAAAACAAAATCCATGCTGAAATACTTACTGTATTCAGAGTTTAAAAGTGTTTCTTTTACTTGATGTCCAAAATCTTGGCTTACTACAACTACTACAGATTTAATCTCTGTCTCTTCTTTAATTCTGTCTAAAATGTGAAAAAGTGTTGGTTTGTTGGCTATGGGTAAAAGTTGTTTTGTCGTCTTGCTTGTAAGAGGTAATAACCTTTGACCAGAACCACCGCTTAAAATTACTGCTTTCATTTTTACCTCTTTGCTTAGTATAATAAATTTTGTGTTTTATTTCTTCTGTGCTATGACGAAATAGCCTATAGTATCTCTAGGGCTACCTAAAGTCTTATCTAAAATTAAGAAAAAAACATTAATAATAGGAATTAATGCTATAGACAGAATAATTAAAGGCGATCTTAAAACAGCATAGATTATTGATTTCATTATAGGAATATCTGTTTTTTGACCTTTTAAAAAATTGAAGATATTCTTCACATGATTTAAATCAAACATCAATATTAGTGCATTACAAAAAGCCTGCCCTACTGTAGCAAAAGACCTACCGAGTTCTTTCATATAAACAATTTCAAACCCAATCTCAATGATTTTTTTCTTTAATACATGCTTAGTAAATCTTAAATAGTCATGTGGTTCTTCATGTAAGTGCCAGTATTGTGGAACTGAAATAATAAACATCCCATCAGTTTTAAGTATTCTTTTGAAATCTTTCATTGTTTCAAATGGTTCTGAAACATGCTCAAGAACAGAAAATGAAATTATAGTATCTACTGAACTATCAGGTGCAGAAATCTTAGGTAATTCAGAGAGATAATCATAATCAATGTTTGGTTTTATAGCTTCTGGATGTTCGTGTTTTAAGTATTTATTTATATGCTTAATAAAATACCCATAAAATGGAGATGAACCACACCCCACATCTAGTAAATTACCCTTCGCATAGTGTGCATTTTTTTTAATTTCACTTATTAAAAAATAGTAGACAAGAAAACAATAATTGAACAGTGAAAGACTGACTTCTCCATCTTGTCTTATTGCATTTTTTCTAAGATTGCTTTTTGTTGAGTTTTTTTCTTCTGTTTCAATCACTTTTTTATATTAGCATGGAGAGCAACACGTCATTGCGAGGAGGGCGAAGCCCGACGCGGCAATCTCATAACTTATGACGAGGGTGAGATTGCTTCGTCGTTGCACTCCTCGCAATGACGTCCTCGGGTTGTTTTTTAAACAGACTTTTCAACTCAAATATCCCACCTATTAAACCAGTTAATATTCCTAAAATAAATATTAAAAGTGAAAAGCTAAGGGCTTCTGAGCTTCCTACCCCTATTTTAGACATAGAGAATATAAGAGTACCTTCTCTTACCCCCAGTCCTGAAAAGCTTATCGGTAAAAGGCTTGCTATGGATATAACTGATAATAACCATGCTGACTCAATTAAATTAATGTCTATATTTAAGCTTTTAGCAAGGAAATATAAAGCAAAAACATGAGGAAGTTTAGTCATAAAACTCCAAAAGAAAGTCTCAAATATTATTGATTTGTGGTTTTTATATTCATTGAAGTAGTTTAAGGAAAAATTTGAAATGCAATCAGTGTTAATTTTCAAAAACTTTAAGAAATAAACTAAGATATCTTTAACTGCTTCAATCAATATGGTTATTTTATCAGTGAATAGAATAAAACTTAAAAATATAAAAATAGCGATTAATAAAAAAACAGTTACTACTAAGACTTTATTTTGATTAAAGTGTTGATCAAATAAAATAGCTGTAGCCCCTATAATTAGCATTACAAGTAGATTTGTGATTTTATCTATAAAAATTGGAGCCCAAACCTTTTCAATATCCCCTTCTTTTTTTTGTAGCTTTATGCCTTTTATTAATTCTCCAGAACCTTGACCAGGAACAAAAATGCTGTAAAACATTGAAATAAAATTCAATTTAAGTAAATCTAGATAACTGCTTTTTAGTTTCAATGGCTTTGCTAATTTATACCATTTAAGCGTTATGAAAAAGTTGGAAGAATTGTGAAAAAGGAAAGCTAAGGCAAAATATGAAAGTATAGTTTTACTTAGTAAATCTATTGTTTTATTAAAGTCAACTATCTTAAACAGCCAAAAAACTACCACTATTAGAATTGCTAGCTTTAAGAGTAAAAATAAACTCTTTTTCATTTCAATTTCTATAGTTTTGACAGCCTGCACATGCAGCTGGTTGTTTATTGTAGAAATCACCCCTGAACTGAATAAATTTCTCAGAGTTCCAAACTTGTTCAAAGGGTGTTTCAAAAATATTGCCCATATTTAATACGCTGGGATTACTTATGGTACAGCACGGTGTAATAAATCCTTCAGCAGTTACATTAGGGCTAAACCAGGGTAATTTACATTGACCTAAATTGTTTGAAGATTTTCCAAAGCTTTCCGTAATTACTTCTATGTTAACTTGTTTCTTCCATTTCTCTAACTTGTCAGAAAAAGCATTTATTTCTTCATCTGTAAGTGATGATTCGCATAATGATTTATCTGCAACTGAGCTCATAAATAGCTGTATATAGAGGACATCTATGCCAATTTCATTAGCTTTAAATACTAGTTCTTCCATGTGAGGTTCTGTTTCTTTCATTAAAATTGCTCTGAAAGAAACGATAGGTTTTTTTGCATTCAACTCTTTTTTTATTTCAATAAATCTTTTAATATTCTCTGATATTTTTTTAATTGAAGCGCCGCTTCTAGTTTGTGAAAAAACCTCTTCATCAAAGCTGTTTATCGAAATAGATAAATTACTTAATCCAGCCTCTATTAACTCTCTGGATTTTGTTTCTGTAAGAATGGTACCGTTTGTATTTATGTAAGTTGCTATTCCTTTATCGGTACAGTATCTAATCATGGGCATTATATCTTTATTTAAAAGTGGTTCACCTACACCCTGAAGAGTCACATAAATGAGTGAGGGTATTTGATCTATAATTTTTTTAAATTGATCCAGTGTTATATCTGCTTTGCTGTAGCCGTTATATGCCATATCTGTACCCAGTGGGCATGTAGGGCATGTTAGATTACACCTATTAGTTACTTCTACAAAAAGGCATGGTGGTAAAAAATTTACTCTTCCAGGCTGTTTTTCTTTTATTGCAGAAACAGATACATTGACAAGATTAGCTAGACCTTTATATCCTTGATATTGTAAAACCTTTTGTACAAAATCAGAGCCAACTTGTCTATCGACTTTCTCTTTTAAGTTTTTTAAATATGTAATCATTTTTGTTAAGAGTATTATTTTACCAGGATTTGGGTAGGATAGGCATGTCATTCCCGTGAAAACGGGAATCCAGAACTAGTGTTTTTAGATTCCCAGTCAGGCTGGGATTGACTCCAAACTTAAATAGTATAATTTCCTATATGTTAGACGACTATTTACAAGATTTTAAAAATACTTTTGATGGAAATCCATTGAAAATAATCTTGCGATACATTTTCCTTACTTTATATGGGATCTTTAAGTACCTACCCACACCGATTGGCGATATATTAAGGGCCATTTTCTTAAAATTCTTCTTGAAGAAAATAGATACATTATGGATTCGTGAAGGAATTACATTTCATTTCCCTGAAAATATTTCTATAGGTGATAGTTACCTTGGTGAATTTGTTTATATGAATGGTTATGGTGGAATTGAAATAGGTAACAAGGTCTTAATAGGTACAGATACTAAGATCTTTTCTCATGATCATAATTTTTCAGATTTAACTAAACCCATTTGGCATCAGGGACTAGTAAAAAAGCCAGTAATTATTAAAGATGATGTTTTTATAGGTTGTGCTGTGACTATTTTAGGAAATGTCACTATTAATAGTGGTGCAGTAATCGGTGCTGGTAGCGTGGTAGCAGAAGATGTACCGGAGAACAGCATTGTTGCTGGTGTCCCTGCAAAAGTTATAGGGATGAGAGGAAAGAATTAGGAGAGATGCCACAGCGGGGCGTCTGTACGGCTGGTCTTCCAGCTAAAGTTATTGGAAAAAGAGAAGTTACGGTTTCTGTATAACCCTAATATTAGCCCCACTAGATTTATTCACTTTGTCAATATTTGATTGAAAATCAGAAATTACAATTGTTTGAGATGTAATTAGGTCTTTATTTAACCAAGGATTTTTTTGCTCTAATTCAAGAAGATAAATGAGTGAATTCTTCATGGAGCCAAATAATGAAATATTTTTTTCATTAAGATTTGAAATCTCTATGGGTTGACCTGATTTGTTTACTAATATCCAAGCAGTTTTTCTGCTTCCTAAGGCATTTATATTTTTTAAATCATTAACATGAAATATTTTTGTTACCATATCCTTAACTTTACTTGAGTGTATAAGGGTAAAATACTTCTCATTTAATAATGTGTTTTCTGTATCTTTAGGAATTGAAACATTTTCATTAAGTTTAACAATAATCCATTTGAGGTTTAATTCTTTAATTAAATGTGGGTCAAAGGTAGAGAATACTGTAGAAAATATAGATGAAAATGGAGAGTAGATTTGATCTTGATAGATAAAACTCCTTGCAGGGACAAGTGAGTATATTCCTGCATATAATGGAAGGTCTGGTTGATTTGATATGGCTACGTCATCAGGCTTACTTTTCTTAATTAGAAAATCTATAACTTCTTTACTTTCTTCTGGAGGTTTATTTCTGTTTGCTAGAGAAAGATCACTTGAAGTCTTTAATGCTGAAATAAAGCCAGCTTTATTTGTAAGATCAAATATTGCTTTAGAAAAATCTTTACTGGTATAGATATGTGGAGTGAAAATTGAACCAATTAAAAGCTGTGATAAAGGCGATAAACAAAAAATTAAAATATAAATAAACAAATAAACTTTATTTTGAAAAAATGACTTAAATAATTTACTTATAGAGTAAGTTGCTAGTAGTATAAGCATTTCATTCCCAAAACAAAACATTCTATTAAAATCAGTAGGGTTTGTTCTGAAATCTAATATTAATGGAGCTGGCATCGTAAATAATGCACAGAAGAAAAGTAGAATAGCAAATAAGTTTTTTTCTTTTAAAATAAGATAAATAACTAATGGAAGTAAAATTAAGCTAAACCCAAATTCTGAAATAAAATCCCAGGAAAAACATGAGAATTGTACATAATTATTTAGAAGTGGATTTAACCTTCCCCATGCACTGATTTCAAACAATCTTTCTTTTATCCCGACATTTAAAATACTTGTTCTACCGATTCTTTGCAATTCGTCTTGTAAAAAAAGAGCATTTCCAATAGTTTTATTTAAAATGAAAGAAACTACTGTAAGTCCTAGAGTTAACCCACAAGCTCTAAAATCTTTTTTTAATACATAAATCATAGTTAACGGTAAGATTGATGCAAAAAAGGTTAAATAAAGCCACTCTGCACAAATTGAAAGTGACAATAAAGAAATTGATAGTGTAATTAAATGATTTATAACTTTGCTTTCTTTATTATTAATCATTTGCCAGAAAACGATCAATGAAAAGATAAGCATATGAATGCCTAGACTAGATGTAGAGCTAAAAGCTAAAACGGAAGGAGCGTTTACTACTGAACCATGTACCCCTATGGTAGTGAAAACTTCAGCAAACCCTGCTCCTGTAAAGTGCTCTGGTAGGTCATTTGATAGAAATCTTAAAATAGCATCTATCCATAAAAGCCCCCCTCCAAAATATGTGCAAAATCCCATAATGTATGAAAGTTTAAAATTTCTCGTTAATAACCATCCTAAAGCAGTAAAACTAAGAAAATTTATTCCACTACAGATTGTTGAAACTAGTTCAAAGCACCTGGTTATTTGAAGCCCAGTAATTTGTTTTATTGATCCTGCTAATAGATCTCCACCATAGTGATATAAAATCACATAGCTTGGTCTAAAGTAATCTCTAGGTGGGTAAATATCATTGTGAAATAGAGTTAGTGCTAATGGATCATGAAATATTTGATCAAATATCCCAAATCTAAAAACTGATAAATAAGTGAAACCACAAATCAATAATGTTGTAGAAATTAATGTTAATAATGAGGAGTTATTGATTTCTTTTTCAAAGATATATTCTGTTTTCTTAAGTAAAAAAAGTATATTTATTAAAGCTACAAGAGTAAGACTGATAATAGATGCTTTCTGTGGACCAAAAATATAAGAAAAACAATGCACTAAAAATATATAGTTAGAAATGCCAAAACTTAAAGAAAGAGGTAATAGTAAAATAGGTGAATTTATCTTTAGAAGCTTCTTTATGCAGAAAAAGCCATAAGTAGAAGTTAGAAGGATGAATATTATGAATAATATGTAGGAGAAGAAAATATTCATAGTTTTTGACAATTTATAATAACTAAGCAATAATTCAAAACATGCTAATTATACTCATTTTCTTTTTATTCTTCCTATTTGGTTTAATTTATAATTATCACTTTTTGAGAATACGAAATGCAATTTATCTTTTACCATTTTCATTTGTACTTGGAATAGCCTTTTATACAGTTTTACTTTACTGTTTGTGTCCTTTTTTAGGAGTTTTTAAATCTTCAGTTATTTCTCTACTTGTTTTATTTATTAGCTCTTTAATTCTTTATTTTAAAGATAGGGGTTCACTTAAAGAATTACAACTAGCCACCACTTTATATGAGGGGATTTGTTTAGCTTTAGTGGTTTTTCTCATAGGATTTTTTACACATCTTAGTGTTGAAAATAATATTCTTTTAGACTTTAAGTTTCACTTATCAGCAGCAAATTATATTTTAAGGTCAGATAATTTCCCCTTTGGATATTCTAATTGGCCTGAATTGATTATTCCATATCATTATGCTTTTGACCTTTTCTCTGCCAGTCTTTCATCTTTGTCAAAGACTAGTATTATTAATGTTTTTAAGCTAGTAGCGATATTTTCTTCTGTAATCACATTTTTATCTGCTTATTCAATTGCACGTTTTCTATCTAATCAATTTGACTTTAATAAGTCCCCTGCATTATTAGCAGCACTATTCTTTTACTTTTCTACTAATCTTTTATTCTTTGATTCCATGATTACCAGTTCGGGCTCTAATTTATTTAAGACTATTTGCTCTATAGGGCTCCACGGAAGTATCTTTAATGATCTGGGCAGCTCAGGAATATTTCTTCCTTCTTTAACATTAGGAATCCCACTTTTTTTACTGATAATGTATTTTCTTTTTTTATCTTTTAATAGTAAAGAACTTGATAAGAAACTCCTATTTTCAATTGCTGTTATTGGCTTTGCTTTGTTTCAAAATGCAGAATACATTGTCTATGTTTTATGTTTAACTCTTTTGCTTTGTTCTTTGATTTCATATAAAAACATTAAACTATTAATTCCCTACTTAATTTTTGCTTTTATTATAGTTTTTAACAGTATTAGCTTTAAACTTTTAAGTTCAGAATTTTCCTATATTCCTGGCTTTTTAGATATTACTTTCAACTCTCACTTTCCTAAATTTCTGGCTTTTGGAAGATTCGGAGACTTGAAAGATTTTAGAGAAATTAATATCTTTTCCTGGCAAACTTTTTCTGAAATTGGTCTTTTCTTTTCATTTCTTGTTTTTACTTTAATATGGTTTGTAAAAAAGAAACCTAATTACTCATTATTTCTAACAGCATTTTTTCTTGTATCATTTATCTTCCCATTTTTAATTTTAATAAAGAGTTCGCCGCCAGATTCTATGAGAATACTTCATCCAGGATTAGAGTTTCTAAGTTTGGTTTTTATTCTTTATTTTATGAATAGTAAGTATAAACTTAAATGGATAATTACTATTTTTCTAATTCCATCAATCTTAAAACTTATTCTTTCAGGGATGTTTACTAATTCAATATATTTAAATTATAAGTACATTGATCATATTAATTCTTTGATAGAGAAATATTCTATTGACAAAGATTTTAAAACCTTTTCTTCAGATATAAAATTTAGTACTAATATAATGAAAGAGTCTATTACTGTTAATCCGATGGATGAGAAAGTGGCTAAGTATTTAAAAGATAAGAATGGCTATGGTATTTCACTAAATCCATTGCCTTTTGATCTTGTTGGTGTTCCATGCTACATGCCAAGAGCAGGAAGCATTTCAAGGGGGAGAACTTTTAGAACAGTCTTAGATACACTTGATCTCTCTCTTGTGAAAGAGTTGAAAATTAAATGGCTATATCTAGATCCGGAAACGGATAAGTATATTAATCATTTAAAGTTTGAACAGTTAATAAGTCAAGGTTATATAAAAAAGGCTTTAGAGGTTAATGATGATTTTAATTATAAAAAATCTACTTTATATGAATTTAATAATTTTGAAAATGCAGAATCTAATCAAAGTTATTATTGGACTTTAACAAAATATATAGAAGATGAGCCTATATCGTTAAATAATTCTTTGTATTTATTTAAGACTGAAAATGAAGCAAATGATTATATAAGAAATGTCTTATTAAAAGATTCGGGATTTAAAGACTATAAATTCTTTACTAATGCTGTGTCTAAAGAACTCATAGATTTTTATGCTGATAAGAATGGGTTGAAATTAGTTTCCCGTCCTTAGCTTGTACAAATAATAATATCTATTTGCTAATTCAGTGTTTTTCATAAATGAATAAAACCTCAATGCTTTTAATAATATGCTTGAATCGTGAGAATATAATTTCAACTCTCTTTTTAAATACTCTTCTGCTTTGGAATAGTTATTTTCAAGAATAGATATATCGAATAGTTTATTTAAGACTAAAATATCGTTAGGAAAAGCTCTTTCTGATCTTAGTAAAACCTCTTTTGCTTCTTTTAAATTTTTATCTTGCATTAAAAGATAAGCATAAAGCTCAGCAATGCTGGGTTCTACTTTAGTGTTTTCTTCTATATAAGGTTTTAATAGCTCTATTCCAACCTTATGACTTTCTTTTAATTCAATACACCTAGATGCTACTTCAAGAAAAGTAATTTTTCTGATTAAACTCTCATAGTCTAATCCATAAGCCTTAACTATTCCAGGCAGTTTGTCTTGGTATAAAAATTTATTTCTTTCAGTTTCAGTTCTTGCTTCTACTAGTAAATCCAATGTGTCATAGAAATATTTATTTATTTTTTCCTTTTCTTCTGGATTAAATACTGAAATGGCTTTACCCAGCATTCCTAATCTCACAGCTTTAAAAAATGAATTATTGCTGGTTTCATAAGTGACATTTATGAAGGTGTATGTATCTTGCCAGTCCAATGTTCTTATATGTGACCTATACATGCATAAAATTAATATTATTGAAAGAATACCCACGGTAGAGACTTTGTATACAACGTCTCTCTGAGGTGATTTGTGTTTACCTGGCAAATCCTTTAACACCAACCCCACTCCCATCACCATAAATAAAAGTGGTGTATAAAGATATCTTTCACATGCTAGCGAATATGAAGGCACGATTATATGTAAAAAAGGTAGTAGGGAAATGAAAAAGCAGAGACACGTTAAAAAAATAGTTTTAAATCTTTTAAAGAATATAAATGAGATCAGTGGAAATGAAATAAATGATGTTAAAAATAAAAAGCAAAAAACAGAATATGGATCAAAAATGGTTTTTCCTAGCTTTACAAAGATAGATTGGTCAATGGATAATATTTTAGGATAAAAAACTAATAAAAACTCATGAAAAAATATTTGTGGGGAAAGCCATAAAACCCTTTCTAAAAGCAGGCTTAATGATGTGTTAAAGGTCTTTGTCGAGAAGCTGGAAAGTCCAAAGTAATATATTACATATAAAAATAATCCGATAAAATATGGTGCTGACTGTTTCGCTGATTTAATTATTGTAGAGACGTTGCGTGCAACGTCTCGGGACTCCATATCTTTCACAATGCCTCTTTGATAGTTAAAATAAAATGCAAAAATAAAAATTATTAACGGGAGAGTCACTATGTATTCATTGGTCAGCATTGCAGTCATGAATAAAATGGGTATTAGTATAAATTTTTTAATTGATGGATCTTTATCTTTATTTAGGATAAATTCCAGTAACATCCCGAAGAAGAAAATATAGGTAAAAGTAGCTCCACAGTTTATAGATAGTAAAATAGGCTCTATCATTACTGGGTGAGTAGACCATATCGATGTAAGAGATATTATTAGGATTCTTTGATAGATAGTATTTTTTTTATTGATTAAAGTATTAAGTATAAAAAATACAAGACAAGTATTAATTAGGTGAAGTGAAAAATTGAAAGTATGAAATAAAACAGGGTCTTTCTTAAAGAAAAAACTAATTATCATGCCGAATATCTGACCCAGTGGAGCAGTTCTAATTACTTGATTTGAGCTGTAAATGGCATTTGATGAAACTATATTAAAGTTTAATCCTAGCTGACTAATTATTTCAAACATCTGACCAATGTTCTTGGGTGTGGGAAAATACGTGCCATTAAAAAGTAAGTTTTCATCATATAAGAGCCATGGACGTACTAATGTCGGTATAAAAATTAAAGATGTTATTGCTAAACAAATGATTAAATCTAATATTGTTTTTAATTTAAATTTCATTGCTGTCCATGTGTTCTTAAGCTTAAGAGCCTTGAATAAAGATCATATTTTTCTTTATCTTTTTTTAGATTATAAAACTCTTTTAGTGTATAGAGTGTTTTTATATCATATGGGAAGTGCTTAAATGATTTTAATAAACATTCCTCAGCTGTTTTATATTCTTTTCTTAAAATGTAAACTTCTGATAGTTGTACTAGACTTGCTGGGCTCAGATTCTTTTCTAAAGACAGTTTTAATACCTTTTCTGCTTCATCATACTTTTTAAGATCTTTTAGTAAAAAAGAATAGAATGAAATAACACTAGGATCATATACAAAAGTTTTATCTAAGTTTGTTTTAAGAATCTCATATGCTCCCTGTATATCTCTTTCCATCCCAAACTTTTCAAATGCAATTAAATAAGCTGTTTTTACCATTTGTGTTTTATTGTCTAAGCCATAAAGTTTAATTATTTCTGGTGCTTTCTTGTCATCTTTTAAACTTAAATAATAGTCACTTAGAACTAATTTTGAATGCTCTATGTAATCTAATCCTTGTATTTGAACATCATATGAATATTGAGAAGCGGTTAGAATGCTACCTGTGAATTGAAGCCTGAGGGCTTTTAAAAGAGGATTATTATTTTCTTTATATGCTGATGTGAAAAGAGTTACGCTGTCACGCCAGTCTAAGGTTCTTATGTAAGCTCTATTTCCCAGTAAAGCTAGAATTATTAATAAAAATATTAAAATGAAACCGTTTTTTATTTTATTGTGTGAAAAGCTTATGGTGTTTGCTATTCCGAAGATTAATAAAAGACTGGGAAGATAGAGATATCTTTCGCTGGCTAAACAATATGCTGGAGACAAAACATGAAGAAAAGGAATGATTGATATAAAGAAAGGTGCAATGGTAATGCTTCTAAGTGAAAGAAGAGCAAATGCTAAAAATAGTAAAATGCAAAATATAGAATATGGATCATTTAAAAAATTGCCGAAAATTACATTTCCAGATTGATCAATGCTAAGACTCTCTGGGTAAAACAACAATTTTAAAAAATGGGAAAATATATGTGGTGTAAACCATAATATTCTTTCAAGGGATAATTGTATGTTTATGCTAGTAGAATTGATTAAATTTATTCTAGTTACATCAGTGAAAAAATGAATAAAAAAGATTGCTAAACCTATAAAAAGTGGTGATGAGTCTATGAGTGATTCTTTTATAGAATTTTTTAAGTTCTTTTTAAAATGAAACGCACTGAATGAAAACAGTATGAAAAAAATTATAAAAGGAAATGTTACTGAGTATTCATTTAGAAATAGTGGAAACAAATAAAGAATAAAAATGATTACAAAGTCTCTGACTTTTAATGGTTTGAAAGTGTTATTTTTAACATCTATTCTATTTATGTAAATCAGTAAAAAAATTAAACAAAAAAGGTAAGTTATCAGTGCCCCTATATTCGTAGCAAATAAAACTGATTCTACATTTACTGGATGAAGTGACCAGATGGATGTTAGTAGAGCTACGGAAGATATCCTAGTGAGAGGTGGTATATCCTTATTCTTTAGTGAAATAATCTTATTTAAAATAACCCCTAAAATGAAAGTATTTATTATGTGTATGATTAGTGAGAATGACCTGTATAGGAAAACATGTTTCCCCAGGCATAGAAAAACAGTCAAACAAAACAATGTATCTAGTGGCGTACCTCTTACATTGGAAATACTAGAATAAAAGGCATTGCTAGCTTCAAAGTGATTAATCAATCCAAAGTTTTTAATTATTTCTATATACTCTAAAAATGAAGTGGGCACTGGTAAAACAGACTCACCATAAATTATTTGTTCATCAAAATGCTTCCATGAATATCCCAATGTATGAAGATAAAAAATCAACGTGATTAATGTTGGTAATATATATGCAAGTTTTTCTAAGTGTTTTTTAATCATTGAAAACCTTTTTATAAAGCTGATTTAAATAGTCTGTGCTTTCATTACTCGAGTATTCTTTATTTAGTCTATCTAAAAGCTTTCTTGACATTTTCTTATCTTTTAAAACTAGATATCCTGTGACTGCTTCCTGTAAGCTTATGGGGTCATGAGTTCTAAGTTCATATAAATAAGAATAATGAGCGAATTTATTATAATCATTATTTACTCTGTATATCCTTTTTAACCCAAATAAAGTGGTCGGATCATATGGAAACAATTCAAATGATTTTAAAAGATAGTTCTCAGCTGCTTTAATATTTCTGTATTTGTATTCTGATATATCTGCTAGAGCCAAAAAAAGATTACTGTTATATCTCTTTGAATTCAATGATGAAATTAGAATTTTTTCTGCAGTGTCTATATCATTTGTGAAAAATAATATTGGATAATAAAATCTAAGTATTTGACTGTCTATTACTTTTAAGTCTCTTATATATGGTGAAAATGTTTCTTTTACTTCTATTCTTTTATGCCCTAGCTCATATCTGCACATAGCCAGTAAGAAAGCATTTTTAGCTGCAAGAGTTTTATTGTCCAGACCATAAAATTTTAATATTCCAGGGATTCTATAGCTTGATTTTGTTGTATTGTTTAATTCAATTAAAGAACTTTCTATTATTTTAAGAGCATCTTTTCTTATTCTTTCTATTTCTATCAAGTTTGGACTAGCACTTTCTTTAATTGAATGAGCGATCATTAGTGTTCTAAGTCCTTTGAATAATTTATTTGGTGCAGTTTGAATGGCAGATTCTAGTAGTGTTCTAGAGTCTTTCCACTCCAATGATCTTGTAAAAGTTCTATAAGAAAATATTCCTAATGAAATTAGTGATGCTGAAAGAATAATCAAATATGATTTTTTGTTTGAAAAATTTAAAAAATGAGAAAGTCCTAATATCAGAGCATATGTAGGCAAATAAAGATATCTTTCACTGGCTAGATTGTATATGGGGGAAAGTATATGTAAAAAAGGTAATAAGCTAATAAAAAACAATAAGAAAGTTAGAGATGTAAAATAAACAATTTTTTTCTTGGTCGATTTGAACAATATAAACAGAGATAATAGGAGTGGTGCATACATTGATAAAAAACAAAAGATCACTTGTGGGGAAAACATTGTTTGCCCTAGATTAACCAGGCTTGTTTGATCTATCGATAGGAATTGAGGATAAAGAATCAATTTAATAAAATGAAAAAATATTTGAGGTGAAAGCCAAAACACTCTTTCAAATATTAAAGATATATCTGTCGTGCTGCTCGATACATTTGAGCTGAGTAGTTTTATTATGAAATAAAGTATAAAAACCAATAAAGCCAATATTAAGGGTAATGTTCTGTTGAAAGATGTTTTTATGCTTTCTATTAAAGACAGATTTACATATGATCTTGAATATAAAAAAATAAGCAAAAATATCATTATAGGAAGTGTGACTGAATATTCATTTAAAAAAAGTGGAAATAAGTAAAAAGTAAAAATCAATATTTTTTGAAAGAGGTTAAAATCTTTTATAGTTTTATTTTCAATATCAAGCAGTTTTATATAAAGTAATAAATACAAAGAACAAAAAAAGTAAGTAACTAATGCTCCGATATTTGTAGCGAATAAAATCGACTCTACATTCCCAGGATGTAATGCCCACATAAGTGAGAGTATACATGCTAGGAACCCACCAGAAAGCGAGGCTGCTGAACCTCGCCTATTGAAAGAAAGAACCTTACTAATACTTAATCCTAAAATAAAGGTATTGATCGAATGCAAAACAAGTGAAAATAAATGATAGCAGAATGCACTTTTTTTGAAAAGTAAAAAAATTGTCAAAAGGAAAATGGTGTCTAAAGGTGTCCCTCTGACATTTGCAATATTTGAATAAAATGTGTTGCTAGCTTCGAAATGATTTTTTAGTCCTAAATTTTTAACAATCTCTATGTAGTTAGAAAAATCTTTTGGTATGGGAAATATTGTTTCACTGTAAATTATCTCCTCATCAAAAAACTTCCATGAGTAGTTTAAGGTATGAGAGTAAAATAGAAAGACACAGATTACTGCTAGTAGAGGGAAAAATATCGCCGTCAATTTTTTTTTAAATTCATTCATTGATGTAAGACTCGTCTTAAAAATAAAATCTTTTCTTTAACTTTATTTGCTTTTTCTGGTTCATTTAATTTTATGTATGCATTATATGCATTAGTTAAATCTTCTATAGAATGGTTTCTGAGTCCGAATATATAAGAATAATGTGCAAACTTCTCTAAATCACCCTTTAGTGAGTAAACCTTAGTTAGTACTAGAAGTGTAAATGAATCATAGGGAAAATATTTAAACGCTTTGAGCGTTAATTCTTCTATTTGATTTAAATCTCCATATTTTATTTGTATAAGATCACATAGTGGATATATTATTTTTGTGGAGTAAGGATGTAATTCCAATGCTTTTCTTAAGATATATTCAGACTGATCTATTTGATTATTGAAATATAAAATGGAGGCATAAAAAGTTAATGCAGCTGAGTCCAGCTTTGACAGATCATATAGATAAGGCTGTATAGTTTCTAATGCTAATTTGTAATCATCTTTATTAAGAGTAAATTTTGTTTGTGATAGCACATATCCAGATTTTACAAGAAGGGTTTCTGGATCTAATCCATAAGCTTTTAAAATTAAAGGTGTTTTATCTTGATATTTTTGGACTTCTGATTTGTAAAAAACAATTGCTTCTTCCAGTTTATTTTCTGCAATTCTCTGGATTTCTACTGATACTTCCCTTTCTGGGAATCTAGATAAAACAGATTCTTGTGGGGATAATCCTTTATATCTTACGGCTTGGTGAAGTGGGTTATTTGTAGATCTTATAGCTGCTCTATATAGAGACTCACTGTCTTTCCAGTCCAGTGTTCTAAGATATGATCTACCTCCATAAATTAATAAAATGATAGATAGTAAGTAAATGATTTTAGTTCTTAAAATAGTGCTGTTTTTTGAATCAAGATAAAAAAGTACATGCCCCAGTCCGAAAATAAACATAAAAGAAGGGAAATAAAGATATCGCTCACTAGCTAAATTATAAATAGGAGCTAGTATTTGTGAAAAAGGTATTAAAGTTAGTAAAAACAATGTAAATGTTAAAAAGAACAATGGTAACCTTTTTTTTGAGCTTAGTATTGAAAGTATAGAAAGCAATACGAAAAAGAAAACAGCAAAAAAACAAAAAACTACGTATGGGTCAAATAATGTTTTTCCTAGCCTAACCAGATTTGTCTGATCTATGGATAAATTGACAGGAAATAAGAAAAGCTGAGTAAAGTGAAAAAGTATTTGTGGGGAGAGCCAGAATATTCTTTCTAGAATTATCTGAATATTTGATTGATTGCTTAGATTTAACTTAGTTGGTGAAAGAAGAAAAGAAATTATAAATATTAATGAAGCCAGTAAGAAAGGGCTGGTTTTTAAAAGAATGCCTTTAAAAGAAATTTCTTTATTAAAGTAATTAGAAGCTATTACTAAATATAAAATCAACAGTAAAGGAATAAAAAAGTGAAACTCAGCAGTAAATAGAGCTGTTATATAAAGAACAAAAGTTAATAGGGGATTGCTTTTATTAAGAAGTGCTACTAATGCTAATAGGGTTAATGTATAGCTTAAAACTATATTTGCATTTGAAAGTAATAAAACTGATTCTAAGTTTACTGGGTGTAATGCCCAGATTAATACTAATAAAGAACAAGCTCCATATTCAATGTTGCCTATTCCTTTATTGTTATTGAATAGTTTTCTTATTTTAGTTAATAAATAAAAAAGAATGTATGAGTTTATCAGGTGTAAGAAAAGGCTATAAAGATGGTAATTAATAGGATTCTTTTTAAATAATGCTTGAACTAATAAAAGTAAAAAATTGCCTACAGGATTACACCTGATAGAGACCAGGCTAGAATAAATGGTATTTGTAGCTTCAAAATGATGTCTTAGACCTAAAACAGAAATAAGCTCAAACATTTCAGAAAATGATAGACATACTGGCAGATATGTCTCTTTAAAGGTCATTAATTCATCATATGCTTTAACTTTAAAGAAAATTGTAGGGAAGAAAAAAAGAAATATTACTAATGAAGTAAAAAAAGCAAAGTAGAAAAATTTTCTTTTTTGTTGAATCACCTTATTATTTTCTTTATATATTGAAAATATTTGCTTGTTAATATAGATAATCGTTACTACTTTCAGTATTACTCATTGTTTTCGATATATTAAAAAATTATAAAAATGCTTCTTTATATTAGTACTGTAGGTTTTCTTATCTAGGAAGTCTCCTAAAAATTATCCAGTGTAAGAACTTTATAAACCTAGGAATATTTTGAAAAGTTATTTATAAATGATTTTAACAGCAAATAAAAGAGTATTACTGTTTGATTCCTTGTATTAGAGGGCTAAATTGTTGTTTACAGGAACTTTATAAATATGTTGAAGTTCAATTAAAGTCGTGTATTCTTTAAATTGGCGTGTTAAGTCCATTAATGTTTTTGACTTTTTTTTAAAAGAGTTAAAAAGTATTTTCGGCCTTAACACTAAAAGTTAAATAAAAGGTTAAGTAACATTAACTAAAAATAATTAAGAAGGAGTAGAAATTAATGAAATTGATTTCAACGGGAAAAACTAAGCGTCAAATAGCGCTCATGTTTGTTTTCGCATTTACGCTCTCAAATATTCTTGCGCTTATCGGCCCTAGTGCTAAAGCAGCAGTAACAGTTTCCTCCCCTACAGCAGGAATCTGTTTTCAACATACAGGTAGTACATTAAATGGTGCATTACCTACTGTTTATTCAATTGGAACTATTCAAATCTCATTAACAGCAGCAGAAATTGTTCCTGGTGATGATGCAGCTGGTACTACTACTTTAAATACAGCAGCAGCCAGAGCAACAGGTGATCCTACTGACTCAACAAAAGTTGGAGCAATATCAGGTGCTGGAGACGTTATTGGAAACGTATTTACCATTGTCCCTCCTACAGGTTCAAACTTTGTAATCGTTCCTGGTTTTCAAAACACAGCTGCAGGCTCATCAAATCTTTTAGCAACCGCTAATGCATCAATTGTAAATGCAGTAGGAAATGATGGAACTGCTGATAGTAACGTTGCAATATCAGTAGGTGTTGTAACTCAAGGTACAGCTGGTGTTGGTAGAGCAATCGTAGCTCTAGCAAAAGATGCTAGCGATACATATCCAAAAACAGCTACTGGAACAAACTCCGTAACTATTTCTATTAACGGATTAGGAATTATTATTCCTCCTACAAGCGATGCTACACTTTCAGGAACACTCCAAGCTACATTTGATTCTACTCCTCCATCAGGAATTGGAGTATCAGGTGGAAGTGGAAGCCCAGCAGTTGCAGCAGCAATTCCTGGTTTAAGCGGTACATTAAATCTTTGTACTTTAACTAGTGTTGCCGGTCAATTAGAAGCCGTAGTAGATGCTGATGACGGTACAAATGACTTATATGACAAAACAGCAGCTTCACCAAACTTACTAGCTATTAGCCAAATTGCTGCAAATACTACAATTAACGTATTTGACCAAGCTACTACTGCATCAACTGGAGCACTCGATCTTGAGCCAGTAGTTATCAGAGGGCTTGCTGGTACAGGTTCTAGTACAAGAGACCAAGTTATTTCAACAGCTGAGCTTTTAGTAGATATTACTGGTACAGGTACAAACTTTACACCAGCTACTTCAGGTCTTGACTTAAACAACTTTGGTAATACAAACACTTCTCCTATTACAGTTACATTTGGACCAAAAAATTCTTCTTCTGCAACAGTAACATTAGATGCAGTAGATATTATTATTGGTAGTGCAGCAGCAGGCGGTACAGCAGCTGGTTTTAACGTTGCACAAAGCTCAAGACATGGTTTCTTAGGAGCTCTTAGAGCAGCTTCTTTAGACTCAGGCAATGCTACTACTATTTCTGACTTTTTAGGTGGTACCTTATGGGGTATTGCTTCAGTTAGAGGTGATACAGCAGTAGTTCAAGAAACAAACCTTGCATCAGTTAGTGGTACAGGAGTTCGTGATTTAGCAGGTATTGCAGTAAATGCAGATCCAGGTACTAATACATTCTTAGACTTAAGAATTAATTGTAATGGTACAGCACCAGTAGCAGGTTGGTTTGCTATTGCAAACAGCTCAGCTACAGCACTACCTTTTGGTACTACAACTGCAGCACCAAATCAATTAGTTAAAGCTTCAGCATCAGGTACTAAGTTCAATGTAAGCAGCCTTGGTAATTTCTATACACAAGCACTTACAAACATAGCTGGTACTGCATTCTCTACAGCTTTTGGAGCACCATTTAAAGGTGGAGCTAAAGGCGCAGCAGCAGATACTTTCCAATCCAACAATGCTCTTTTATATGCATCATGTTCAGGAATGTCAGTAACAATCATTCCTATTCAAAACGGATTTGATGCTACTAAAGACGTACTTGCAGTAGTTCCTAAGTTCTCTATTACAAATGTAACTAATGCATTTACATCTGATATTGAGCTTATAGCTACAGTAACAGGTAATAACTTAACAGGTAGTACAGAACTTAGCTTAGCTAAGGTTCTTGGAGCTATTACATCATCAGGTGGAGCTACTAGTACATTAGCAGCAGCTTCTGGTGTAGCACTTTCAGAAACAGGACAACTTGGTATTAGCTGTTCTAGTGGTAGTACAGCAGCATTAAACTTGTCTTCAGTATCAGGTGCAACACTTGATTCACAAGTAACAGCAGCATGTACCAGTGGTAGTATTGCTACTCCTCCAGCATTATTTGTAGGTGGAACTGCTAGCAGTATCTCTGGATCTACAGTAATTGACGGAACACCAGTAGTACAAGGTGAAGGCAGAGGCGTGTTAATTAAAGAATTAACATCAACTGGTTTCAGCGAACTAGCAGCTAAAGTAGGCGGCGGAACTACAGGTACAGTTATCGAAGTACAACTTCCAACAGGATGTGATGTAATCGATGATAGAGATGATAATAATACAACTGCTACATCAGCTACAACTGCTCCTTTGGGTGGTAATGATGTAACTATGGTAACTATTACATCTACAGCAGGTATTTCTGTTAGTCCTATCGGTGGAGATGCAACAGTAGCAGTTGGTACATCACCAGCTAATATTACTGACTCAACTACCATCGTTCCAGCTAGCGGTTCAGACCCTGCATTAATCCACTTCTTATTCACAAAAGCAACAGGATCAAGTAGTGCTACAGAGTTTGACTCAACTACAACTGATGGAATCCTTGTTAAGTTAGATGCACAGGATATTTTCTGTCCATCTACAGTATCAGGAAACCTTACCGGTCTTGTAAGAGCACAAAACAAAACTGCAAGCCCAACCATTACTGAAAACTTAGGAACAGTAAGTTTCGGTACTGCTACAAAAGCTGCAGATTTCTCAGTTGCTCCTCATACAGCAACATCAACAAAGGGTGAAACTTCAACAAACAGCAACCTTGGCGCTACAGTAAGACTTGCTGGTGGTAGCACAACTACTGCACATCCATTCCAAATCGTAGAGCTTAATGAAAGAAGCTTTGCAATCGGTGGTAGAGTTTCAGCTCGTAACATTGACCCAACTTCAAACAGTTCAACTGTAATTACAAGAGGCCAAATATGGGTAACACCATCAGCTGGATCAGTATTCGCTACTGCACCAGGTTCAAGTGATGTAACATTCTCTGATACAACACTTCAAATTGATGGAGCTCCATATATTGCAACTGCAACATTAGATGCTAATGCACCTTTAGGTACATTGGTAATTGGAATCAAGAAGGGCGCTTCTGGAGATCCATCTACTGTTGCATCTACAATTACAGTTAATAACTTAATTCTTGCAACTGCATCTACAGGAGCAGCAGACCTTGCAGCTTCAGTTCAGTTCTTCTCACAAGATGCTGGAGCTACAGTAAATACACCAGGTGCAGTAGCAGGTAACAGTGCTTCAACACCAACCTTGTTTACACCTTATAAACCAGGTGCTATAACAACAACAAAAGCTGGTACACAACTTAATCAAGCTGCTGTACAAGTAGGTACTGGTGCATTGGCACTTCCTCAAGTAACATCTAGATTAACAACACTAGGTGGACCACAAATTAATCCATTCGCTACATTAGTAACATCAGCAAAAAATGCAGATGCAGCTAAGATTACCGTTGCAGCAACAGCTGTAGCAGCATCAAGCAGTGGATCAACAACAACAGATAATACAGTTACCGTAACAGGTGCTGCAGGATCAGTTGATGGTGGTTCTCAAGTAACAGTTACATCTGGTTCATCTTCCACATACGACTCAGTAACAGTATTTGCATCATCTGATGGTTCATTTACTGCAAAACTAAGAGGCGATTGTGCAAGTCCAAATACAAGCGTGACAGTAACAGTTACTGAAAAACTTAGTGGAACATCTACTACAGCAGTAACCAAGACAGCACTTTGTGGTGGTAGCTCAGGTCAAACAGCACAGGACGTATTTAACGAAATTGCTGGTTCTGATGGCGTAGCTACAATTACAGAAGTATTGGCTTACATCACTTCAAAAGGTGGTTTATCAGCAGTTATTTCAGCAGGTGGCGCAACACTTGATGGAGTAATCTTAGCGGCTAAATCAGCTCTTGGACTTAGCTAATAACTAGAAACGTAGAGGCCCTGAATCTTCAGGGCCTCTTTTTTTCATAAAAAAGCATTTTCAAATAGAGGTAAATTTACCAACAAAATTTAGTACTAATAAAAGTTTTTAAAGATTTAATCAAAGGAAAGGGTGGAGGAAAATAAAATGGTCAAGAAAGCAACATTATGTGTGTTAGCTATGCTCTTAGTAGTAGGGATGTTCTTTAATATTCCAGCTAAAGCACAAGTAGCAACACCAACTCAAGCTGTAATTACAGTTAGTGGGGTTCCAACAGGAACAACATCACTTGCAATTCCAGTTACAGTAGATACTTCAATAGTTACTATAGGATCTGCTTCATCAAGCGTAAGCGGTACTTTAGTAGTAGTAGGAAGTATGTCTGAAGGAATTGGTATAGTTAGTACAACTGGAGATCTTCCAGCATCATTTACAGTAACAGCAGGATTAACAGGAGTAGCAGTAGGTACATCTACAGTTACACTTGGAGCAGTTGCAGATATGATAGGCGGAACAGCTATAGCAGGTGCTACAGCAGTATCTGATACAAGTTCAGTAACAGTAGCTTCATCCAGCAGTACAACTAGCTCAACTAGTTCATCAACTGGTGGTGGTGCACTTACACCTGATACTTTCACAATTATGATTACTGGTGAAGCAATTAAGCAAACATCAGCAGTTAACGTAACAGTTGCATTTGGTGACTCATCAATAGCAACACTTAATACAGCAGGCATTACTGTAACAGGTACAGGAGTTTCACAATTACTTACAGATGCTAATGCAACAACAAATGTTATTTCAGCAGTATGGAGCGGTACATCAACAGATGGTGTCGTAACAATCACTGGAATGTTACTACCAGGTACAATGGGTGGAACAACATCATTTGGCGTAGCAAAAGTAGAAGCTTCAGGTGGAACAGATATCACAGCTAACGTAGCAATAGTAGTAGATCCTACATCAGTTACTAATGGCAGTGGATCATCATCCAGTGGAGTAGGTACATTCACATTAGTATCACCAAGTTCAGTAACTGGACCTGGTAGTGCTGCAGTTGCATTTAGCGCTGTCGGAGCAGCTAATGGTACAACAGCTACATTGAATGGTTCAAACGTAGAATTTAGAAACAATGGTACTGTCGGTCTTTCAATCGTTGATTTACCAGACAGTGGATCACTTGCACTAACTTTAGTAGTTATGTCAGGTGGTACAGATACCACAGTAAACCTCGGTAACATTACAGTTAACGCAGGAACTGGCGACGTAACACCAAAAGCTAAAACTGCACACGTTAGAAACAACAAAAACAACTCTAAGCTTGTTATAACAGGTATGGGTTTTGCAACAGATGAAACAACTGTTACCATTATCCCTACTGATAAAACACAAGTATCACAAACAGTTAAGAAAAAATTGATTAAGGCTAAGTATGCAGCAGCAAATTGTATTCCTAAAGGTAGTTACGTAAATGTATCTACTACAGGCGGTACAAAAGGTAAGAAGATCAAAGTTACTGGTACTTGTTCTAACCAATTAGTTCCTTAAGAACTGATTTCTCAAAAACAATTAAGAGGCACGAAAGTGCCTCTTTTTTTTTTGCTTATAATTCCTAAAAATATTTTGTGAGAAATACTAAAGCCTAAAAACAATCATTTGCTAGAATTTAAAAACAAAAGGGAAGGTGTTTCAATGAAAAAATCTTTAATTACATTAACTGGATTAGCTTTAATGGTTTCTGGAGTAAATAATATAGCGTCAGCAAAAGGGAAAATTCCAGTAGAACCAAAAGCACAGGTAGATATTCAAAAAGTACAAGACAATATAAAAGAAGTCGCTCCTGCTCAAAAAGTTGAAATTCAATATACTTTAGATGTCACTGTAAAAGATATTCCTAAAGGTCAGCAAACACTCTTTATCCCTATAAAAATTGACACCATGATATTAGATTTTGATAAGGTTGCTTTAGAAGGTTTATCTGCACAAAACATTCTTGCAGTGGCTTCTAATTCAAAAGATAAGGTAGGGACTGGAATTGGTTTAATTAAGCTAGATGATACTGGACTACCAGAGTCTTTATCCATAAAAGCTATTTTGAAACCAATAGGAGAAGGTCAAACCTCTATTTCTATAACAATGGTTTCTGAAGGTCCTTCATTGCCATCTAAAGGCTTGATTATAAATCAAGATGTTAAGGTCTCTGTTGATGCACCAGCCGACATAGAAGTTACTGAAAGCGTTATAGGTACTAAAAAGAAATTGTCTTTAAGCCAAAAGAAAATTACTTTAAATATTCAAAGACCAGCTCAAAAAGAGGAGACTATATTTATCCCTGTTATTTATAATAAGGCAGTTGTTGATATTGATGAAACTTTTGGTCATACAATAGTTTCTGAAGGGGTTTCTATTAAGTCATTTAATGGTGGTGCCATTAATGAAGATGGAGCAGGTGTAGAAATGGTTATATCAGCTAATGCACCAAAGGATTTCACTGTTGATTTGGATTTAATCGCTAGAAAAGCTGGCATATCTAAATTGTCTATTGCATTTCCACAAACAGGACATACTGCTATAGTAAATGGACCTGTAGTGGATATCGTCCCTCAGGTTTTAACAGTAGCAAATACAAAGTAAAATAGAATTAGAGGTATTATGAAAACGAAACAACAGCCAGGTAAAAAGCGTGCAGCAAAAGAGCTTAAGAGAAAAAGAGCTAAAAGAAAACTCGCTAAAAAATAAAAGTAAATGAACATCAAATCAGAAAACATGGCTAAAGTACAAATAGTAGATTTAGCTGCTCACTATAATGCTATAAAAAATGAAATTGATGAAGCTGTAATGAGGGTATTGTCTTCTGGTTATTTTGTTCTTGGACCAAATGTAAAATCTTTTGAGGGAGAACTTTCTGCTTATTTGGGAGTAAAGCACGTTGTTTCATGTGCCAATGGTACCGATGCAATTACTTTATCTCTGATGTCATTAGGAATTAAGCAGGGTGATGAAGTAATAACTCCTTCGCATAGTTTTTTTGCAACTAGTGAATCTATTGCTTTAGTAGGTGCCACGCCGGTTTTTGTAGATATTAAAGAAGATGATTTTAATATTGATATAGAAAAAATTGAGGCTTTAATAAATAAAAAAACAAAAGCTATAATTCCTGTTCATATTTATGGACAGCCATGCAATATAGATAAAATAGTTGAAATTGCTAAAAAGCATAATTTATTTATTGTGGAAGATTGCGCTCAGGCAATTGGAGCTAAGTTAAATAATAAATGTGTAGGTACTTTTGGAGACATTGGTACGCTAAGTTTTTTCCCTACTAAAAACCTTGGTGCTTTTGGTGATGGTGGAGCAGTTATAACTAATAATGATGAGCTGGCTGCTAAACTCAGGCAGCTTAGAGTTCATGGTTCTTCAGTGCGTTATGTCCATGATGTTATTGGTTTAAATAGTCGGTTAGATGAGATCCAGGCTGCTATATTAAGTGTACAGTTGAAATATTTAAACCAGTGGAATGAAAAGCGTTTAGAAGCAGCTCTTTACTATAATGAGCTATTTGAAGGATTTGAGCAGGTCACAACTCCTGTGATAAAGCCTGATAGAAAACATATTTTCCATCAATACACAATTAAAACAAAAAATAGAAATTTACTTTGTGAGAAGTTGAAAGAAAGAAATATTGAAAGCATTATTTACTATCCTATTCCTATTCATCAGCAAAAAGCCTTCAGTCATTTAAATCAAAACTATGATCTTCCTGTAACAGAAAAGATATCTAAAGAAATTCTTTCATTGCCTATTTATCCTGAAATAACGAAAGACATTCAGCAGTATGTAGTGAAAAATGTGAAAGAGATATTGTCGTAGAGACGCCCCGGCGGGACGTCTTCAGACCAATACAGTTTTATTGATGGTTTCATTTAAGTCAGATGTTAGCTTGATAATTTTTTCTCTATAATCACATTCATTGAAAAGTGTGATTGAACCGGATAAATCTTCAAGAGTACTTTCTATAAGCTTCTCAGGGGTTTCTGTAGACTTTACAATGAATATTTTTTTATAGCTAGTTTCTAGCGTGCCTTCATAGTAACCCACGAGTTCTTCCTTTAACTTCTCGCCAGGTCTAAGTCCTGTCACATTTATTTTTACTTGATTCAAGTCATATCCTGACAATCTTATAAAGTCCTTAGCGATTTCGTATATGTTTACTTCATCACCCATATCTAATACGATTATTTCACCATTATTTCCTACTGCCCCTGCTTTAATCACTAGCTGTGAGGCTTCTTGAAGAGTCATGAAAAACCTAAAAGCATTTTTATCGGTTACTACTATAGGCACATTGTTTTTTAATTGTTCATGCCATGTAGGAATTACACTTCCACGACTTCCTATGACATTTCCAAATCTTACTGATATATATTTTGTTTTTGGAAATTCTTTAGAGAGAGAATTGACTACTATCTCAGCAAGCCTTTTTGTACAGCCCAGAACATTGATGGGATTAACAGCTTTATCGGTAGATATGTTTACAAAGGTTTGTACACCACATAATCCAGAAATCTCTGCTATGTTTTTACTGCCTAAAACATTGTTCTCAAAAGCTTCCTGTGGGTGATCTTCCATTAAAGGTACATGTTTATGAGCTGCAGCATGAAAAACAATATCAGGTTTTACTCTTTCTAAATGTTTGTATAGAAGTTTGTAATTTCTTATGTCGCAAATTACAGGTAAACAGCTTATGTTTGTTATTCTGTTTAATTCCTGGGAAAGTTCAAAGATACTACCTTCTCCTCTACCTAGAATATAAATCTTTTTTGGTGAGAAGTTCTTTACTAATTGTCTGGTGAGTTCGCTTCCTATAGAACCGCCAGCACCAGTTATTAAAATGGTTTTGCCATTTATAAAATTTGCCACTTCGGGAATTGAAAGATCCACAGGTTCTCTCCCCAATAAATCTTCTAAGCTTACTTTTCTTATTTGTTCTATGGTGACTTTTCCGCCAGCCAACTGATCAACACCAGGAATAATCTTGGTTTCAAGGTTTGTAGATTTACAAAGCTCTAAAATCTCTTTAATTTTTCTAGGCTCTAATGAAGGTATAGCAATAAGAATCTGCTCTATAGAATATTTTTCTATTACATCATTTATATCTTTTACTTTACCTACTACTCTTAAATTCTCACCTATTTTAATATCTTGTTTTTTATTGTCATCATCAAGAGCGCATGTTATTTCAATGCCAAGCTCAGGATGCTGGAGAACTTTTTTTGCTACTTCCTGTGCTCCCTGACCAGCTCCGATTAAAAGCGTTCTTTTTGTTTTTGTGTTTGAGTTTTGTAACCTTTTCTTTAGTGCTCTGGATTCAATTTGCCCTTTTCTAAGTAGCCTTGCGCTGGAAAGAAAAATTAAGTTTAATGCTGAGTCTGTAATGATTATGCTGACTGGAATTGAGAAGTATACATGTTTTGGATCAAAACCCAAAAGTCTTGGGAGTAATAAAATAAATGAAGAAAAAACTATAGGCTTAACGAGTTCTAAAAGCTCATTTAATTCTGTGTAACGCCACATCCTGCTGTAAATTTGAAAAGCAAATAAAAATGAAATTCTTAATGCTACTACTACAGGAAGGATAACTGGTAATTGGTTAGTCCAGTACCAGTTTTGAAATCCAGAGCTTAAGTGATAATCAACTCTTAGCTTATATGAAATAACTAAGGAAAGTACTATTAAAAAAACATCAATTAAAACTTTTGAAATTCTTTTAAAGGAGTAAATAGCTCCACTATTGCTCATGGATAACTCCTTGAAAATTCTTACTTAATCTCTTTATGGATAGTACATTTCTTCAAATACTTATTATATTTTTTCAGTTCTAATCTTTCAGTTTGTTTTCTTTTGTTCTTAGTAGTAGTGTATCTAGATGGTGTGGCACCTAATTTTCTTGATTCAGTGCATTCTAATGTAACTATAACTCTGTCGCCTTTTTTTGCCATTTCTTTTTCCTCTTTATAAGCTTAACTATTATAATAAAAAAATCACTCTTATGCAAAGAGTGAAATACGCAATACCGTCATTTTCTAGCTTTTATATTCTATCTTTTCTTCTTCATTTTCTGTATTTCTCACGATACAACAGTCTTTACTTAAGTCGCCCACTTTAGATAATGCTTCTTTTAAGTCTCTCTCAGTCAGACCATTTTCCATCATGAATTTTTTTATAAGTTGGCTGCTTGGCCCCCAGCCTATTTTAATAAGATGAGCTAAATGATCTCTATTATCATAGTTTTTATTTCGTGTAACGCTTTCTGCATCTATACTTTGTTCATTCATGGTTGTTTTAATGATACATGGGAGTTTTGTTCTTTACAACATCTTTACTAAAATAAGCCAATTCACCATTCTTATATTCTTCTGGTGGGCTAAAACTAATTAAGGATAAGCTGCAATTTGATATTCTCACTTTAGTTAATTCAATACCATTTAATTTTTTAAAAAAGCCGACTTGAGTTTTAATGCTGCCACCATGGCTAAATACTGCAATCTTCTCTCCTGTTTTATGATTGCTTAAAATCTTTTCTAATACTTTCATTACACGACTTTGATGTATATCATATGCTTCAAACCAACTAGGTCTTATGTGGTAATTTTCATTCCAAGCTTTATATTCTATTGAGTATTTTTCTTTGACTTCATCGTAAGTCATTCCTTCCCAAATTCCAAAAGATGCTTCTCTGAGATCTTCATCAATATTAATTTTAAGCCCTAATTTTTTTGCAGTAGGCTCAGCTGTTTGAATAGCCCTGCCCGTATCACTAGAATAAATAGCATTCAGATTATTAAAGTACGCTGATAATTCTTCTGCTTGTATTAAGCCTAATTCTGAAAGACCTTCATCTAGTTGACCTTGAACAATATTTTGTTCATTTCCTTTACTTTGACCATGTCTGATTAAAATAATTTCCATAAATAATAGGTATTTCCCATGTTAAAATAACTAATATAATTTAACATGATTCTGTATAGGAAGTGGAATAAATGCTGTTTAGAGAAATTATTGGTGAATTGGAAAAGAATGAAATTAAATACTTGATAATAGGTGGTGTTGCCGTTAATTTATATGGACATCCTAGGGTTACAAAAGATTTAGACATAATGATTTCTTTTGAAAAACAAAATATGGATAAGTTTATTGATGTAATGAATAGGCTTAATTTTAAACCTAGAGCTCCAGTTGACCCAGTGCAGTTGGCTGATAAAAGCATGAGAGATTTATGGAAAAATGAAAAAAATATGAAGGTCTTTTCTTTTTATAATGCTAAAAATGATTTTGAGATAATAGATGTCATGATTCAAGATTATATTGACTTTGATCTTGCCTATGAGAAGCGACAATCAATGTCTGATGGTGTTATGGATGTTTCAGTAGTAGATATTAATGACCTAATTAGATTAAAGGAAATTGCTAATCGCCCTAGAGATAAAGATGATATAGAAGTGTTAAAAAAATTGAAGGAGTTGAAAGCTCATGGATGATAGTGAATTTGAATTGATGTACTATGATATAAAAGAACTGAAGGCTTATATGAAATTGCCAGTTAGTAAAAAATTACAATGCTTAGAAGAAATGAATGAATTCTTGGATGCATTTACACCTGTTGAAAATAAAAAATTACAACAGAAGTTAAAAAATATGGGGTATTAAAAATTGACTGACATAATAAAAAAATCTGCAAAAGAAATCAATAAACTATTTTTAAATAAAGAGATCTCAGCAAAGGAAATTCTTGATCAGTTTTATAAACAAATTGAACAAGTCGAGTCAAAAATTGATGCATTAAATATTTCTACTAAAGAGCTTGGCTATAGTCAGGCTGAAGAGTTAGATAAAAAACTTTCCAAGGGTGAGAAACTTGGTCCAATGGCTGGTGTGCCTATCATTATTAAAGACATTCTTTGTGTTAAAAATTATCCTGTAACTTGCAGCTCAAAAATACTTGAAAATTTTATTGCACCATATGAGTCTACCTGCACACAAAAACTTTGGGAAGCTGGTGCTATTTGCATAGCAAAATCTAATATGGATGAGTTTGCAATGGGAAGCTCTACTGAGAACTCAGCATTTAAGAAAACAAAAAATCCTTGGAATTTAAAAAATGTACCAGGTGGAAGCTCTGGGGGATCAGCTGCATCGGTTTCTGCTTTTGAAGCTCCAGTTAGTTTAGGTACTGATACAGGTGGATCTATCAGGCAGCCTGCTGGATTCTGTGGCATTGTAGGATTTAAACCTACTTATGGAAGAGTATCGAGATTTGGGCTAGTAGCATTTGCAAGTAGCCTTGATCAAATAGGACCATTTTCTCGTGATGTATATGATACTGCTCTTGTTTTGGAAACTATTAGTGGCTATGACGCTAAAGATAGTACATCTTTAAATGTAGATGTACCCTCATATACTAAAAAATTAAATCCAGAGCTAGTAAAAAATAAGAAAATTGGCGTTATAAAAGAACTTATGGGTGATGGAATTGATGCTGAAGTTAAAAATGAAATTGAAAAATCGATAAAAATATTTGAAAATCTTGGTGCAGATATAGTGGAAGTTTCACTTCCTAATGTTAAGTATGCTGTTCCTGTTTATTATATTCTTGCAACGGCAGAAGCTAGTGCTAATTTAGCTAGGTATGATGGTGTTAAATATGGCTTGAGAAGCCCAGGATCAAAAGACCTTCCATCGATGTATAGAACTACAAGACATGATGGCTTTGGGGCTGAAGTTAAGCGAAGAATTATGCTTGGGACTTTTGCACTTAGTTCTGGTTACTATGATGCTTACTATAAAAAAGCTCAACAAGTAAGAAAACTCGTTACTCAAGACTTTTTAAATGCATTTGAAAAAGTGGATTTAATGCTCTCTCCTACATGTCCTAGTACTGCATTTGAATTTGGCGCAAAAGTTGCAGACCCACTGTCTATGTATATTTCAGATATTGCCACTATTCCTGCAAGTTTAGCAGGTCTTCCAGCTATGTCTATTCCATGCGGTTTTGACTCAAAAGGTTTGCCCATAGGTCTACAGTTAATTGCACCTTCTTTAAGTGAAGAATTGCTTTTAAGCTCTGCCTTAGCATTTGAAAAGGTATGTAGTTTTACAGGAAAAGTACCAGCTGGAGTAGCATAGGTGTTTTATCTATTAAGTATAATTTTCAGTTTTTTACTTTGTCAAAATAGTGGAATTGCTAATGGGCAGTCTTGTGTTCGACATTCAATTCCCATAAGAGATAAAACTTTTAACTTGATTCAAAAAAGAAAAAGAGAAGCAGAAAGTCTTATTTATGAAGGCATTGAGCTTAAGAAAAAGGGATATAAAGAAAATAATGAAGAGTTGACTGAAGAGGGAAACCTAAAAAAAAGAATTGGTACTGTAGAGCTTAAACGATTAAAAGAAGAAGAATTAAAACATAAAAATAGGGATGATGTTTATGTTAGATAGGCATCCGAATTTATTTACAAAAAATAATTCCTGTGTGCTTTTAATAGACTATCAGGAAAGGTTTGTGAACTCAGTTCATGATCATGAAAATACATTGAAAAATATAAAATTTCTTTTAAATGGAGCGAAAATTTACAGTCTTCCGATTCTTATTTCAGAACAAGTACCTGATAAACTTGGACCTACTATTGTAGAGTTAAAAGAAGTGGCATTTGGAGCCAAAATCTTTTCTAAAAAATCAATGAGTTGTTGTGGAGAAAAAAGCTTTATAGAAGATTTAAATGAGCTTGGAATAAAAAAAATAGCTATATGTGGCATTGAAGCTCATGTCTGTGTTTTGCAAACCACTTTAGATCTTATTCATAATGGCTTCCAAGTTCATATAGCCTCTGATGCTATATCTGTAGGGAGACACTCTTATAATAAACAAATTGCCATAGATAAAATGAGATCTTCAGGAGCTATTATTAGCTCTGTAGAAACCATTCTTTTTGAGATGGCTTATGAAGCTGGATCTGAGGAATTTAGGAAATTGCAGGGACTTTTTAAAAAATAAACCTACTTCTTATAGGCAAAGAGTCTTAATTTGTTATAATCTAGTGAGAATATTTAGGAGAGTTAAATCATGAAAATTGCAAACGATATTACAGAATTAATCGGAAATACCCCATTAGTCAGATTAAATAAACTCCCAAAACAATATGGTGTAGATCCATCTACGATCATTGCTTGTAAATTAGAAAGCCAAAATCCACTTGGTTCTGTAAAAGACAGAATCGGTGTAAGTATGATTCGTGAAGCTGAAAAAGCTGGACAAATTAAACCTGGTCAAACAGTTCTTGTCGAACCTACCAGCGGAAATACTGGAATAGCACTAGCATTTGTAGCAGCAGCAAAAGGTTATAAGCTCATTCTTACCATGCCAGATACTATGAGTATGGAAAGAAGAAGTATGTTGAAAGCTCTTGGTGCTGAACTTGTTTTAACTCCAGGTGCTTTAGGAATGAAAGGTGCAGTAGCTAAAGCTGAAGAGCTCGTAAAAGAAACACCTAATTCTATTATGCTTCAGCAATTTAATAATCCTTCAAATCCATTGATTCATAAAACTACGACTGCTCTTGAAATCTGGAATGATACTGATGGAAAAGTAGATATTGTAATTAGTGGTGTAGGAACAGGTGGAACGATTACTGGTTGCGGTCAGGTATTAAAAGCTAAAAATCCAAAAGTGAAAATGATTGCTCTTGAACCTAAAGAGTCTCCTGTTTTAGCTGGTGGTCAACCTGGTCCTCATAAAATTCAGGGAATTGGTGCAGGATTTGTACCTAGTATTTTAGATAGAGCTGTTATCGATGAAGTATTTCCTGTAGCTAGTGAACAAGCACTAGAGTTTGGTCGTAAGCTGGCTAAAGAAGAAGGTATTTTTTGTGGAATTAGCTCAGGGGCTGCTGTCTATGCTGCTCTGGAAATTGCAAAAAGACCAGAGAATAAGGGAAAATTGTTAGTAGTTATTTTACCTAGTACAGGTGAAAGATATTTATCTACTGCTCTTTTTTCTGATGTTGCAGCACAACCTGCAATGGCTGGAACGAAGTAAAGACTTGCGGCCGCAAGTCTCTACCGCGGTTGCAAAAATTTAATAAATCGAGGCACAATGATCCTTTGGTTACATGAAGAAGTAGAAAACATTTTAAAGAAGGACCCTGCTGCTGGTTCTTACATAGAAGTTCTTTTGTGTTATCCAGGATTGCATGCAATGATTTTTCATAAGTTTGCTCATGCATTATATAAGGCACATGTTCCTTTCATTCCAAGATTTATCTCCCAGGTTTCCAGATTTGTTACTGGAATTGAGATCCATCCAGGAGCAAGATTTGGGAAAAGATTTTTTATAGATCATGGAAAAGGAATTGTTATTGGAGAAACTACAGAAGTTGGAAATGATGTAATCATTTATCAGGGAGTAACTCTGGGCGGTACAAGTACAAAAAAAGTAAAAAGACATCCAACTCTTGGAAATAATATTGTTGTAGGATGCGGTGCAAAAGTTCTTGGAAATATAACGATAGGAGATAATTGTCAGATAGGTGCTAATTCTGTAGTTATAAAAGATATTCCTGCTAACTCTACTGTAGTGGGTATTCCAGCACGTATTGTGGCTCATGAAGGTAGAAAAGTTTCAGAACGTGATCCACTAAATCATAACTTGATGCCAGATCCTGAAGCAGATGCAATTAATTGTTTACTTGTAAAAATTAAAGAACTTGAAGATTCGATTCGAGCTATATCTAAACAAACTGGCTGTAAAGAAGTAGACAATATCTTAGATCAAGGTAATTTACCTTCTACTGGCAATGGCATTGAGCCTAAAAAAGGCACCTCTAAAAACCTAGATGATTATATACATGGCATGGGGATTTGAGCAAGATTCATGATGTGTGAAAATATTTAAGAATTGCATAAAAGTATGGCAATTTAATCTGATTTTAACCTATGGAATGAAGTGTTGATAGCTATTTATCAATAATTATCAAATTTATCTACCATCATTCTTTGTACTTTTTAAGAAGATTATTATGATAAGAAAACTATTTACAAGAATGTTTAGTTCAAAAGTGTCAACTCCCCCAGTAAAAGAAGCCAGTCTTTTTTCTAAAGGAGATGAAGCAATTATTAATGGATATCAATCATGGCTTAACTCTTTGAAAGACAAAGCCAAATATGACACGGTACCAGTGACTAGATATATTTCTCAAAGTGATTTAGATTCTGTACAAGAATTAATTGATGGCAAGTCACCTGACAAATTAGCTTTAATCAAACAAAACAGACCAATAGACCTAGCCAGGGAATTATTTACAGTACCACTAACTCATCTTTCATGGCTAGTTGATAATCATTCAGCAAAAATAATAGAAGATTCAAGAGCTAGATTTAAAAGAACTTGTGTAACAACTATAGATGTAAAACCTCAACTCTGTTCTGGGTATTTAACACCAAACTTTTCTAAAGAAGATCTTTTAAGAATTGGTAAGGAAATTGCAGATTTAATGATCCAGCAAAATCAATCTGCAACTCCAACTGTTTTAAGACCTGATGTTCAAGGACTACCAAACTATTCTTCTCAATTAGCTATATTAGATCAAATTGCACCTGTCACATCAATGCTTGATGTTGATCCTATCGGTAGTCAGCCATGTGGCACAAGTAATGATGAAATCAATGTTGGTGTGATTGATACAATTTATATTTCTAATGCAGATATAAAACGATACATGTCACCACAAGAACGTAGACCTTTTAGTGCAGTACTTTCTTCTCAGTTAGGGAGCAAAGGAGTAAAATGCGTAATGCCAAATGAGCTTTTGTTTTCTGGTTATGATAATTTTGTACAATATGGAGGTAATGCAATATTAATAGCTATAGAAGGTATGAATTCGTTAAAAATAGGTGTCTTAAAAGTAGAAAATCTTGGAAAATATGTGGGTGGTTGATTTTAAAAAATTTAAATTAGATAAGGCATTAAATATTGCAAATTTTGCATTTCTTACAGCTCTATCTCTGGCGGCACGATAAATTGATATCTTTCAAATCTATTGTTTAAGAGCACTTCACCTATTTCATTTTTAGTTTCTTTTATGTAAGTGGAAAGCTTCTTTATCTTTTTCTCTGCTGTGTAGATTAGGATCTCCTCTTTGTCAGCATGATACGGTCTGGATGTTGTTTCATCATAAATAAAATAATAATCAGTCACTAATTCTCTTGAATAAAGACTTACATCTATATTGAATTCATCGTTGACTTTATTCTTTACTTTTTCAACAATAGCTTTTGTCGGCTCAAATGGTTTACCATCTTTTTCACATGAATAGGCAGTGAAAAATTTCTGAGCAGTAAATCTAAGTGTTAAATCCAGAAGAATAGGGTCTTTTGTATGTCTGCTCCATTTTTTAATTTGATTAAATAAAAGCTGATCATCCATTCTTACAAATTCAGCTTCAGTGTGATTTCCAAAAAGCCATGTTTGAACTAGAAGATCTGTTTTCCCTAATGCATTGATTTCATTATTTCTTACTAGGTATTGAGCTCTAAGTAAAATCTTTTCAAGTAAATTGTTTGCTGATTCTCTTCTGTAGTGCTTTAAAAGATAGTATCTGATTATGTGTCTATCTAGTAAAAAATGAATTATAGGATTTACTGCATCTTCATGAATGGCAAGATAAGGTTTACATTTCTTTCCATCTTCATCTTCAAATGAAACTGTAAATCCATTCATTATTCTTTTTATATTGTCTACAACTTCGCTGACTGAACTTAAATATTGAACCATCTTTTCATTTTTTACATCATGTTCTTCAAGAATAGCATTTATAACTATTCTATCTCCTAGATAATTTGACAGTCTGTCTATATCCACTTGGCTGGAAACAAGCTGAGAAAGAATGTTTTTTTCGTCTTTGGAGAGAATCTTTGTAGCGGTAGAAACAACTTCTATTTTTTCCTGTTCTTCTTTTGAAATTGTTTTTTTAAGATATGGATTTTCTCCCAAATCAAAAAGTTGTTCTTTTAACTCGACGAGTAAAATCTTTGTCCAATACTCATGATCATATTCTTTTGGGATTTTCCCGCCTCTACTTCTTTTAAATGCTCTCTCAGTTAAGTGGCTAAATGGACCATGACCAAGGTCATGAATTAAAAAACATAATTTAGCTGCTTGAAGTTCAATGTCAGTGAAGCTTAAATCTGGTGCAAGTTTGTTTAAAACATGTTCACCAAAAACATAAGTTAAACAGGAGTGAGTATATCTGGTATACCAAGGGACTTGCTTAAATGCAAAGGGTAAAAGTTCAATCTGACTTATTCCTTTTAATCTTCTGAATATATGGTTTCCAGTAATGATTTGTTTTATGAGAGGAGTAGTGTCTTTAAGTTCAATACCAAGTTTATTTAAGTGTGGTACAAAGCTTTCAAGGATAACACTCAGTTCACGAACATCTTCCTGAAGGAGATTGAATGCCCCGGGAATCATAAATCGTGGATAGTGTCCTTCTATATTGGTAGGCTTAACTATGCTTGAAAGCTTAATATCTGAATTTCCATTTCTCTTTACTAAGGAAATACCTTCAGAATCCTTTGAAATACTATTTTCTGCTTGAACTTTTTGTGCTTTTTCCATATTGCTTTTTTCTTTCTATAGCGTAGAATTAATTTTAGACTAAAAAAATGATTTTACTTGGTAATACAGATGGATAGAATTTATGACGTAATAGTTGTTGGGGCTGGACATGCAGGCTGTGAAGCTGCCCATGCTACTGCTAAATTAGGTGCAAAGACTCTACTTATGGCACTTAATTTAGACACTATTGCTTGGATGCCCTGTAATCCAGCTATAGGTGGACCAGCTAAGTCGCACTTAGTCAAAGAAATTGATGCTCTTGGTGGTTTAATGGGACTTGCCACAGATGCTACATACCTCCAGTTGAAAACATTAAACATGAGCAAAGGCCCAGCAGTTCGTTCACTCAGAGCCCAGTCTGATAAAAAAGAATACTCTGTATGGGTTAAGAACTACTTAGAAAATATACCCAATTTAGACATTTATCAGGCAATGGTAACTAAATTACTCGTTGATGAAACTTCACAAAAAAGAAAAGTAATAGGTATAGAAAACCACTTAGGCGAAAAGATATATGCAAAATCTATAATTATTACTACGGGTACGTTTTTATCTGGAAAAGTACATGTGGGGCTTAAGTCAAATTCCGCTGGGCGTGCTGGTGAGTTTGCAGCTTTTGGGCTAACAGAATCGCTTACTTCTATGGGGTTTAAATCTAAGAGATTGAAAACAGGAACTCCAGCAAGAATTGATGGAAAGTCCATAGATTTTTCTAATCTTGAAGAACACTGGGGAGATGATACACCATCATATTTTTCATTTCTACCTAATCGACCAATTAGAGAACAAATCCCTTGTCATATAACTAGAACAACTGAAAAAACTCATGACATTATCAGAGCAAATTTACACCTCTCTCCAATGTATGCAGGAATTATAGAGTGTGTTGGACCTAGGTACTGCCCATCAATTGAAGATAAAGTCGTTAGATTTAAAGATAAACCTTCACACCATTTATTTCTAGAACCAGAAGGCAGAAGTACAAAAGAAATTTATTTACAAGGCTGTTCTACGAGTTTACCTGTAGAAGTTCAATGGGAAATTGTTAGATCATTGCCAGGATTAGAAAATGCCATTATTATGCGCCCAGCATATGCTGTAGAGTATGATTACTTCCCTGGTACTCAGTTTAATCATGGTCTTATGGCTAAAGATGTGGATGGATTATTTATAGCAGGTCAGGTATTAGGTACGAGTGGTTATGAAGAGGCTGCTGCTCAGGGGCTGGTCGCTGGTATTAATGCTGCAAAATATGCAAATGATGAAGAAGTTCTAATTTTTGAACGTGAGTCCAGTTACATAGGGACTTTAATAGATGATCTTGTAACTAAAGAAATGGATGAGCCTTATAGAATGCTTACCTCTAGATCTGAATACAGGCTAACTCTTCGTCAGGATAATGCTGATCAGAGATTAACACCGTTAGGCAGAGAAATAGGATTGGTAGATGATTTTAGATGGAATGTATTCAATGAAAAAATAGAGAATATAAAAAAAGAAAAAACAAGGCTTCAAAAAACAAGAATTAGCCCAACTCAAGAAGTGAATCAAATACTTTCTAAATATGGTGAAACTCTTGAAATAAATATGACACTTGCAGATTTATTGAAGAGACCTGGTGTGAATTATGAATGTATAAAAGAGCTTTCGCAAAACGTCATTGCGAGGAGCGATAGCGACGAAGCAATCTCCCAAGCGTTAATGGATTGCCACGTCGGCTCTAAAGAGCCTCCTCGCAATGACGTGGTTAGTTATGACTTTGAAATAGAAACAGAAATAAAATATGAAGGCTATATAAATCGCCAGTTACTGCAGATTTCTCAACAAGACAAATTGGAGAAAATTAAAATACCAAAAGATATTGATTTTACTTCAATGATTCATTTGTCAAATGAAGCCAGAGAAAAATTTAATAAAATAAAACCAATTACGATCGGACAAGCATCTAGAATAGGTGGTGTTTCTCCTGCTGACATTACTGTTTTAATTACTAATATTAGGCAGCAGCACTCTGAATCAGTTGGTTAAACCCATTAACGGTGCCTTGTTCAAATTCTGTCATAAGTGGTTGAGTAAGTCCCATTCCTGTTGCATTTCCTGTTTGTATAAAGCCAGTTGGAGTGAAAATAATATTTATCCAAGCACATGCATTATCATCTGCTAGGTTTGTTTTGTCTGCTTGAAGGCTTTCTCCTGCTAATATATCCCCTTCTTGATTAACTTCTACAAATTCTTCTCTTCTTGCTCCTTGTTTTTGAGCAAGTTGTTGTAAAAATGCTATATTTCTTACTGCTCTAAGTGAAACTGTTCCTACCATTGTCATAATTTTTCTCCTTTGATTGACTTAATCACATAGAAGAAGGTCTTCTCTTGCAACACGAACAGAATTGCAAAAAATGCTATAGACTTCATTTTGATCAAGGTTTGGAAAAAGTGAATCTAGTCTGGGTTTTGCAGATTTTAATTCTTCTTTTCCTCTTGCAAATGAATCTACATTAGACCTAAACTGACTATTTCCTATGACTTCAAGTGGATGACCACCTGGTTTAGTAATAGGATTCCAGTTCATTCTCAGTGCCTTACTCACATCAATCATTTTTTATTTCCTTGAGATAAATAATAGACAATAAAAGAAAAAAATATAATCGGGTAAAGTCTCTGATAAATTTAAGAGCCCTTAACTTTTTAGCTAAAAAACTATAAATTTCAATATCTTTTATAGATAATAATTGAGTATTAACTTAACTGCTTGGTTTTGTGGTTTACTAGTATTTGAATATGAAAAGTAGAGAAATAGGACAAGTTAGTGTTGAGAGAACAAAAAATCTTCTTGCTAAAATTGGCCAAGATAGATCTAATCCAAATTTAACAGCTGAGTCTACAAAATCTGACTCACATAGAGCTGGACCAGTTTGGAATAGAAGCTCAAATCCTATAAAACAGCCAGAATATACTTCTGATCCATATAGATCTGGTTTTGCTGCATTAGTACACCCAGGATTAAAGTTAGCTAGAGCTAAAAACATGAATCCTTTTGAGAGAAGAGCTATGTTTGAAAGCTTAATAGATTTAATATTTAATAGTAGTGAAAATGTACATGATGAACCATCTATAGAACAACATGCTCGTGCTTTGCAATTAGTAAAAGATGAGTGGGGAAGAAATTTTCCACATGAAAGTTTTGATGAAGCAATATCCAATGCAAGAGAAAGAAATGCATCATATTCTGATATGGCTATTTGAAAATGTAACCGTAGGTTACATGAAAAACTAATACTTTACCTTATAGAAAAAATATTTTTCTTGAGTTAGCATATATTCATGGCTGTTGAGCAACAAAAATATAGGGCTAACTTACTACTACTGTCTGGATTTGCTTTAATAACGCCAATGGGTAGATTAGTTATTGAAATAATAGAGAATAATAACTTTCATTTTAGTGTTAGATTTGTTATAGTTTTTGTTGTTGCTGGACTTCTAGCTTATGTTGGTCTATTATTTTTAATAAAGGGTGATGAAAAGTTAGAGGGAAGATAAATGATAGATATATTGGCTCCCTTATTAGTTATTTTAATGGTCCTTTATGGAATTAACTTTATATGGACTAGGTTTGGTAAAAAAGAATTAGATGAAAGCCCGAAACCCAATTTAACTAAGTAGCTCAAAAAAATGGACCTCCAAGAATTACAAAACAAACTAAATGAATTAAACTCTACATGGCAATCTGTCAGGGGGTTACTTTGACCTGGTTAAATTGGATGAAGAAATAAAGAGTATAGAAGTTGAGTTGAGTAAACCTGATACCTGGGATGATCCCAGTAAAGCCTCTAAAATAAGTAGTGATTTTACACTCTTAAAAAACAAAAGAGAAAAATACTTGAGTCGCTCTAATAAAGTGACTGAGTTAAATGATTTGTATAATCTTGCTCTAGGTGAAAATGAAACTTCACTTCTTCAAGAAGTAGATTTAGAAGTAAATAAAGCAATAAAAGAATTAAATGCCGCTAAAATTGAGCAGCTTTTATCTGGTGACTATGATAATTCTGATGCAATTGTATCTATCAATGCTGGAGCTGGTGGAACTGATGCTCAAGACTGGGCTGAAATGCTTCTTCGTATGTATCAGAGATGGGCAGAGATGTTTCACGGATTTAAATTTGAAATGCTGGAAAGATCAGATGGTGAGCAAGCTGGAATTAAAAGTGCTTCTTTTAAAATCTCTGGTCAGTATGCATTTGGTTATTTAAGATCTGAAAAAGGTGTTCACAGGCTTGTGAGAAAGTCTCCATACAAAGCTGGGAAAGACAGTCGTCAAACGAGTTTTGCAGGATTAGAGATTACTCCGGTAATTCCTGACTTAGATAAGAAAATTGAATTAAAGACTGAAGAATTAGAAATAGATACTATGAGATCTGGTGGTGCTGGTGGACAGAATGTAAATAAAGTAGAAACTGCAGTTAGAGTAAGGCATATTCCCTCAGGAATTGTAGTTCGATGTGATCAGGAACGTAGTCAATTGCAAAACAAAGAAAGAGCACTTGAAATGGTTAGATCTAGACTTTTTGCAAAGCTTCAGGAAGAACATGAAGCTAAACTCTCTGAATTGAAAGGCGATGTTTTAAATGTAACTTTTGGAAATGCAATTAGATCTTATGTTCTGGATGAAGGACGTGTAAAAGATGCACGTACAAAGTATGAAACCCGTGATCCCCAGAGGGTTTTAGATGGCGATATAGATGATTTCATTCAGGATTATTTGACGTCTCAAGTGAAGAAGTAATATTAAATTTTCTTAAATGTAAAAAATGTAACCGAGGGTTACAACATTTTTATTAGCCTTGTGATAAATTATCTTTGTTATGGAACATCTTGAAAAAGCCAGAGAGTATAGAGCTAGAACTTATAATTTTGCTGGGTTTGCTCTTATGGCACCACTTGGTCATATATTTATAGATCCAGTAACATTATTTAAACAGATGGGTTTGATTGGTTTTGTTTTTTATGTTATTGTTTGTTCTATTTTATTTTTTGCTGGGCTTTGTTTGATAGAAATAGGTCGTGATATACTCTACAGTAGGAGATAAAAAAATGGATGAAGAGACTATTAAGCTACTTGTAATTATTGTTCCAGGTCTTATGCTTGCACTTGGTGTACTTGCTCTTCTATACATGTGGAGACCAGAAAGACTAAAAAAATTAGAAGAAGAAGCTAAGCTTAGACTGTCAATGGAAGAAAACCATCAGTAATTTTTTCACAAAGATTTGAAAATTAAGCCCATAAAGTAAAAAGCCAGTGGCGATAAAACCACTGGCTTAATTGTTTAGGTTTAGAAATTTACGCAGCTTTAGACTGTGTAAGAACAGCTTTGAAGGCTTCTTTATCATTTACTGCAAAGTCAGCAAGAATTTTTCTATCTACAGAAATATTTGCTTTTGTAAGTGCATTAATAAATCTGCTATAGCTAACTCCATTTTCTCTGCATGCTGCATTAATTCTAGCTATCCAGAGTTTTCTGAAATCTCTCTTTTTCTTTCTTCTATCTTGGTAAGCATATTTCAAGCCTTTCATTACAGCTTGTTTAGCTGATTTATAAAGCTTGCTCTTAGAACCCACATAACCCTTTGCTAAATCAAGGATTTTATTGTGTTTCTTTCTTGTTGCTCTTCCTCTTTTAATACGCATAATTTTGTCCTTTTATTAGACGAGGGGACCTCGCCTCTACTAATTTTACATACCACCGTAAGGTAATTGTTTTATAACGTGATCTACCAAAGTTTCATCAACTTGAAAATTTGGTGTTCTTAAATGTCTCTTTTTCTTTGATGACATATGTGTGTTAATGTGCTGTTTCCCTGCACTTTTGGCCAATACTTTACCCTTGCGAGTGATTTTGAAACGTTTCTTAGCTGAATGATTTGTGTGTAATTTTGGCATAGGGTAAGTATTATACAGTATTCTTTATGACCCAAATTTAGTATTCCACTTCTAAAACATAGGCTATTATCTATTCCTAAATAACAAACCAGTTAGATGGTTATTACTATTTACTATAAATTGTTTAACTATTTTTTCTGAGGGAGTCCACCTGGAACCAATATTAGTAATGCTGTTTTTCCTTCCATTTTTGGTGGCTTTTCAGCAGTACCCCAGGTAGCAGTATCAATAAGAAACCTTTTTAATACATCTATAGCAAGGTTTTTATGTTCCATTTCACGACCACGGAGCTGGACCGTTACTTTTACTTTATCTCCAGTGGTAAGAAACTTCTCGGCTTTTTTTACATTGACCTGATAGTCATGCTTCTCAATCTTGTAACTCATTTTAATTTCTTTTAAAACAATTGTATGATGTTTTTTTCTAGCTTCACGTGCTTTCTTTTCTGTTTCAAATTTATACTTCCCATAATCCATGATTTTTGCTACTGGGGGGACAGTGTCTAAGGCACTTACTAAAACTAAATCATAGCCCTTTTCTTTAGCCATTCTAACTGCTTGTATTGTCGGAACTACACCGAGCATTTCACCAGTTTCAGATATGAGCCTTACCTCTCTTGCTCTAATTCTTTCATTTATGTTTGGAAGATCTCTGGTAGGTCTTCTTTCAAAATATGCCAATATTATCTCCTTTCATTTTTTTTTAAGACTTGCGCCCGCAAGTCTTTACAGTTGCCGAAGGAGGGACTTGAACCCACAAGAGCTTTCGCTCGCTACGACCTGAACGTAGTGTGTTTGCCAGTTTCACCACTTCGGCGATTAGCTGAACGCTTTTAAATGACAGAATTTTAAATCCCATCAACATTAATATTTTTTAAAAACTAAAATCATCATCTATAATTTATTTGCCCGATTTAACTAAAACGAAATCTATATCTACCCCAAATTCCCTTTTCAATTCTTTACTCTTTCCTTCAGCTGACCATTTTTCAAGTGCACAATCATATCCATTTATGCTGCTTTTTATTTTACACTTTAATTTCTTTTTTGTAGTGTTCTGGCTGATTTCTATATCCTTTATAGCACATTTGTGTCCCTTATCTAAGCCCTCAGCAATCCTTAGAAGAGAGCTTAGCTCTTTAACTAGTTTTTTATGCTCTTTGGACAAGTTTTGAAAATTTGGGTGGCTATCCTTTGGATTACTTTGTCTGTGATACCTAGCTATATTTGCTATTAGCTCTACTTCCTCATCATTAAAACCCAGCAAACTGCTATTTTTTATTAAGTAATATGAATGTTTATGATGGTCATTATGGGTTACCAGTGAACCAATATCATGTAAAACTGCTGCAGCTTCCAAGAGCTCTTTTTCATGAGACCCATATTCATGGAGAATACCTTTTGTTTGGTCGAATATAAGTGAACTTAATCTTTTTACCTGTGCAGCATGCTCTTTATGGAAATGATATTTATTTGCTAATTCATAAACACTTCTCAATCGTATTGTTTGCTGATATTCCATTCTGTCGCTGATAATGCCTTTTTGAAGAAGCTTGTCTACTATTAAACCTTCCCGAAGAGCTCTGTCACAGTAAATAACTTCTTTGGCTTTTAAGTTTTTCATTATTGTTTTTAAAATAATTCCACCAGCAAGAATAATCTCTGCTCTATTTTTACTAATGTCAAAAATATCAGATCTTTTTTCTTTAGGAGTAGCAATCATTTTTTCAATTACGGCGCAAAGTGATTCATATGAAAGTTTATGCTGATTTAAATTTGGGTTGTCGTCACCAATAACAAAGTTGTGCATTTTATAATCAATTTTTGCAAGATTTCTGATAGTGCCTGAAGTTCCGATTAACACATCAAAGCCGCCTACATTTTCAATTTCTTGAATCTTGGTAAGCATTAAACCTTCTATGTGATTTTCCATGAAATCAATTTTTTCTTGAATGTTTGATTCATCCTGAAGGTCTTTTTCTGTAAGTCTAACTGCACCAATCTTAGAGCTGGACAAGTGATAAATAAACTGTTCATCAGCTACTACTAACTCTGTACTTCCGCCACCGATATCTACAATGCCTATTCTTCTTTTTTGAATTTCAGTAGCTGATAAAACACCCAGATAAATAAGTCTTGCTTCTTCTACTCCTGAAATTACATGAGCATCAATTCCAAGCTCAGTTCTTATTTTAGTTAACCATTCTCTACCATTCTCTGCTTCACGGATAGCACTGGTAGCACTTCCAAAAATCTCAGTAACATGATGCCCTTCTGCTAATTTTTTAAATCTTTTTAAAGTCTCATAGCCCCTTTTCATGTCTGATTCACTGAGGGCTTTTTTTAATTTAGGTTCATGGAATGTACCAAGTCTAACTGTTTCACGAAGTCTGTCTAAAACTTTAAATGATTGTGTTTCAGCATTTATTTCAACAACAACAATGTGAAATGAGTTTGACCCCATGTCTATTGCTGCAATTCTTTCATTTGAAGTGGGCATAAGTTCTTTTCATGCTTAGTTTAACAAGTTTATTATTCTTTTGTTTTAAAAAAGTACTTTTACCATTTACTACCTCACCAATTATTTTTATACCCTTTAAATGCTTTATTTTCTTATAATCATTTTTACTAATTGTACCGACTAATTGATAGTCTTCCCCGCCATACAGTGCTAAATCTAAGAAATCTTTTTTTATAGTTTTACAAAAATTTTTCATTTCTTTTGAAAAAGGAATTTTATTTTCATCTATAATTATTTTCACTTTACTTTGTTTTGAAATTTGTATAAGACAATCTGCAAGCCCATCACTAGAGTCCATCATGGCTACTCTGCTAAATGAGCTTACAATTTTTTGTCCAATTTCAATTTGTGGTGTGGGAGTTCTTAGAGATTTAAGATGATGAGACGAGGGGGCGATGGGGTGATTTTTGATAAGTAGGTAACTCAATGCTGCATCTCCAAATGTACCTGTACAGAAAACAAGATCACCTGGTTTTGCGTTTGTTCATGTCGAGACGCCCTGGTGGGACGTCTTGCCCATAAGCGTTATTGTTATAGAAATTTCTTTTGAACCAGTAAGATTCCCACCTATGATTTGAGTCTTATATTTTTTTGCACAGGATTGTATGCCCTTGTATAGTTCTTTTATAAACTTTAAATTTATATGTTTAGGCAAAGATAGTGAAACCATTGCATATAAAGGCTTTGCTCCCATGGATGCTATGTCACTTAGATTTACTGCCATTGCTTTCCAGCCTATTTGTGATGGCGTGTAATTCTTTAAATCAAAGTGAATGTCTTGAACAATGGTGTCAGAAGTTATTACCAGATTCTTTTCTATAATTGCACAATCATCAAAAAGATATTTTTTAGAGTTAGGGATAATCTTTCTTATTTCTTTTAGGATTTGTTGTTCTGTGGGCATCAACACTCATACCAGTTTTTACCCCATGCAAAATCCACTACCAATGGGATTTTTAGGGGTTGATCTAATTCCATTCCAGACAAAACAAGCTTTTCTACTTTTTCTTTTTCTTCTGGGTGAACATCTAGTACCAGTTCATCGTGTACCTGCAAAATAAGTTTTGATTTAAAGTCTTTTTCAATTAACTCTTTGTGAACTCTAATCATTGCCAGTTTCATTATGTCTGCTGCTGTGCCCTGAAGTGGAGAATTACAAGCCGCTCTTTCGTCTTCACGAACCAGACCTTTATTTCTTACATTTAAGTTCTTGAAATATCTTCTTCTTCCGTAAATGGTTTCTACATAGCCTTTTTCTTTAGCTTGGTGTAAAAGATTTTCAAAAAATGGTTTTACTTCTTTAAATGAAGCGAAATATTTATCTATAAACTCCTGTGCTTCCTTCTGAGAAATATCTAGTTGTCTTGCAGTAGCAAAAGCTCCCTGCTGATAAATAAGTGCAAAGTTTAATGTCTTTCCATAAGAGCGCATCTCAGATGTGATTTCTTTATCGCTTACCCCATAGATTTCCATGGCTGTACGTTTGTGAATATCTTCACCTTCTTTAAATGCTTTTATTAAAACAGGATCTTCAGTCATATGAGCTAAAACTCGTAACTCTATCTGGGAATAATCAGCACTTAGTAAAAAACCATCATCAAAGCTGGAAATAAATGCTTTTCTGATTTTTCTTCCGTAGTCTGATCTAATAGGAATGTTTTGAAGATTTGGATTGCTGGAGCTAAGTCTTCCTGTAGAAGTAATGGTTTGGTTGAAATCACAGTGTATCTTTCCAGTTTCTTTATTTAGCTGCTCTGGAAGTGAGTCTGTATAAGTAGAAACTAATTTGCTTAATTGTCTGTATTCAAGGATATTTTTAACTATTCCTGTTTTATCTTCTTCTGAAAGTTTTTCAAGAGTCTCTGCATCTGTGGCATACTGCCCTGTCTTTGTGAACTTACCTTCGCTTTCCATTCCCAATCTATCAAATAAAACTTTTCCTAATTGTTGTGGTGAGTTTATGTTAAATGGCTCTTTAGCTATGCTGAAGATATTTTCTTCAAGTTCTCTGACGCGTTTTTTTATTTCTTCTGAAAGCTCTCTTAAGAATTGAACATCTATTTTTACACCGTTTAATTCCATCTTTGCAAGAGCAGGGACAAGAGGATCATCGATTTCATCTAAAACTTTTTTTAAACTTTCAGGCATGTTAGCTTTATAGTATTTAGCTAAATCTAAAGTGTAGTTAGCATCTGCACAAGCATAAGGAGATACTTTTTCTATGTCTATATCTGCCATTGAAAGCTGTTTCTTTCCTGTGCCTATTAACTCATCAATTTTAGTCATTCTAAAGCCAAGGATTTTAGCTGTTTGATCTTTTAAGCCATGCTTTTCATCAGGGTTTGAGACATAGCTGGCTAGCATAGTGTCATAAATGTTTTCACCCAGATCTATTCCATGCCTTTTTAAAATCTTATGTTCGAACTTGCAGTTTTGAGCAAATTTTGTTTTATTTCTATCTTCCAGAATCTCTTTTAACTTGCTTAAAACAAGTTGTTTCTCTAGTTGAATCCCGTGATGATGACCAACAGGAATGTAAGCACTCTTTATTTCTTTACACTTATTGAATTCATTTTCTTCTGATTCAAAATAGGAAAGACTTATGCCCACTATTTCACAGGTCATTGTATCCACTGATGTTGTTTCAAGATCAATGCAAATGTTTTTTTTTGTATTTAAAACTTGAATTAAATCTTCTAATTCTTTTTCAGTACTTATAGTTTTGAAATCTATATCTGGTAATTTTAAATCTTCTGAACCGTCTTTTTCTTCTATGGCTGTATTAAACAATTGTATTTGTCCATTTGATGTTGTGTGTGGTGATGTTGGTTTTGTTTCAGTAGAGGTGATTTGTGAATTACCATTACTGCTTTCACCACCATTAAATTTTGTAAGTATCGTTGGCAATCTTTTTACAAAGCTATTAAATTCAAACTTTTTCAAGAATGTATTTAATCTTTCCATTTCAGGAATATTTAAGTGGGCATCGTGAAGATCTACATCTATAGGGACATTCAGTAATATGGTGGCAAGTCTTTTTGATAACTGAGCACTCTTGACCCCTGTAGATAGTCTTTCTTTTAGAGCTTTTTGTGAAATCTTATCTGTGTTTTTAAAAATGTTTTCTAATGTGCCATATTCAGCTAGTAGCTTAGCGGCAGTCTTTTCTCCAATGCCTTTAATTCCTGGAATATTGTCAGAGGTATCACCTGCAAGTGCTTTAAAGTCTATGACTTGCTCAGGCCATATATTCCAGTATTCAAAAACTTGATTTCTGTCATATTCTATAAGTTCACCTTTAGATGGAACAAGAATTTTTATTTTGTCATTTACTAGCTGAAAAGCATCTCTATCACCAGTGAGAATTAAAACATTAGTACCTTCATTGGCTGCTTTTACAGCAAGTGTTCCTATAACATCATCTGCTTCATATCCAGGAAGTTCATAAATAGGGATTTCAAATGCCTCTAAGCCTTCTCTTATATGAGGCCATTGGACTTGGAGTTCTTCAGGCATTTCATCAGGGCGATTAGCTTTATACTCTACATACTCTATATGGCGAAAAGTAGGCTCTTTACAGTCATATGCTGCTGCTATGGCTTTTGGTTTTACTCTGTCTAGAAGATCAAAAATCGCTTTAAAGAAACCATATACAGCCCAGGTCGGAGTTCCACCTAAGGTTCGCATATTTGTTCTTTCCATTGCAAAAAACATTCTAAATGCAAGGTTTGGAGCATCAATGAGAATTATGGTGTTGTTTGGTGAGTCTGACATTTTAAACCAAACTAATTATAATGCCAATCTGCTTTGTAGTCTAAAAGATATTAACTGTGTCCATTACCTGCCATATGCAGTTTGCAATTCTCTAACCTGAGTAGGATTTTGTCTACTAGCAGCTTGAGCTGGTTGTTGAGCCTGAGGTTTAGTTTCATTAGTAGCAGTTTCTGATGGAGTAGTAACTTCTTCAGTGGCTGCCTTTGTAGAGAATAAACTTGCTTGATAGAATGCTGAAGCACATCTGTCAAAAGCATCAGCAATGTCAGTTAGAGGTTCTATTATACTTTCAAAACTAGGCAATCGTTTAAGAGGATCAAGTAATCCCGGGACAAGCCATAATTTTCCTGCCCATCCTAAATAAGAAGAAAAATCAAACATTTTTTTTATGTCAAGTTTATCTTTTGGATTATAGCTAGTTTCAACATGATGTCCCATTAAAGCATACACAATATCTGTAGGAACTGCACCTAAAAACCTAACAAAAGAAGCTACTCCTTTGTATGCAGTTAATCCCAATGCACCTCCAGCTCCCATCAAGGTAGAAGTAAGTGATAAAGCATAGGTCATATTTTTTTTAATTAAAACAGGGTTTTTTATTAGCTCTACCATATTTTTTCCATACGCTTTGAATGGAATAACAATACTTTCTTGGAGAGCTTTTCCTACTGAAGTTTCTTTTGAAAGGTTATCATAATCTCCATAGTAAGAATTGTTAGGACTTTCGCCAATTGCTTTTTTAAAGATTTCATAAGCTTTAACGATGGGGGATGAAATATTTAATAATGCTTGTGAAATCCCTCTATATAGCCATTTTTCCCCATCTGCAGCACTTAAAACTAAACCTATTTCTAATCCCTGACCTACCATAGCAGGGGCATTTTTCTTTTCTACAGTAGCATCAAACAATCCTAATCCAGCTTGTCCTATTAATGCTCCTCTTGTGATTAGTTCTCCACCTGTTTTTAATGTATTTCCAACAGCCCAATTTAAACCTAGCAATTCATTTGTTGCAGAGAGTAATTTTGCTCCAGCAGCCAATCCATTTATGCCTATATTTCCACCATCAAGTGTTTTTCTTGCAAAAGTTCTTGGCTTCGATGTTAATACTGGAGTATTCCCATTATGGCCTGAAACGGTATTAGAATTTAATGGCATTTAGTTATTTTTTTTAATATTCACTAAATACTCATCTTTGAATAATTTGTAATATTATATTTCTTCCTCTTGTGAATTACAAGCATTAAGTTGGCTGAGTGTGAGAAGCTTCATCTTCTTTAGTATCAAAATTCCCCCTACTTTCAAATATTGCAGCTAGAGGGTCTAAAAAGACAGAGGTATGGTGAAATAATCCTTTCAATCTTTCATTTTCAATCGTCATTTTTGCAAAATCAAATATTGCAGAACCTACCCAGAATCGACCGCATGTTTTATAGTTTTTATTTTCCTCTCGCATATAGCCAAAATCTACACCTATTCCACCAGTATTTCTATCAAGGTCTCCTAGTTTTTCATGAAATGGTGCAATTAATGGACCAGTAAATTGTAAAGTAGACATAGCTAGCATAAATCTAGAATTGATAATAGCTTCATTTCCCTTATCAGATTTATTTGGATCTTTTCCCCGTGGATTTGTAACAATCTCTTTAAATATTTTTCCTAATTCTTTAAAAGAAACCATTACTCTTTCTTTTAATCCAAGGCTTAGATTTCCCCATTCATGTCCTGTCGTTTCTAATACTTCACCTGCTAAGGTTTTAACTGAAACAACTCTATTCTTTAATATTGATTGAATTTGTCTTATAGACTGAGGAAAGCCTCTTCTTAGCCATAGATAAAAACCGCTTGAAGTTAATGCAGTTGGAATTTCTAAAATTGATCCGATGAAAGGTAAAGGATTTCCTTTCCTTACATTATCAATAGCTCCTGTTATACCTCTAGTTATTGTACTTACCTTGCCTGCTGTACCATAAATTCTTTCTGTGTTTTCTTCTTCCATTTGAAGAATTCCAAAAGCTGCAAAAACTGCACCAAAAAAGTTTGGAATAGCACTTATTAAATTTCCAATTCTATTTACCGTATCTAAGGCATCATTAGGGTTATAAGCAAAATCCACACCGTATTTTAAAATAGGATTTTTTATATTTAAAGATTCACCACCACTTAAACGTTTTTTCGGAATAATTGTAGCTGTAGATGCATTCGGATCAGTATTACTTGCATCCCCTGCAGGCAGCTCTTTTCGTAGGCCTGCATTAGGAGCTTGACCACTCTGTGATGATCCTTGTATTGGATTTGACATCAACTGTTTATTATCCTTAAATATATTTCTAAATTAAAGTATTAAATATAGAACAAGAGCATTAATATAGGTAATATTATAAACACATATATAGGTGTTTAAGGGAGCTTAATATTGTTTTTATAATTGACTTTACATAGTGGGGATGAACTCTTAATTTAGATTAAGGAATAAATTTCTAGTATTTTACGTTTTTAAACTAAAGATTCTTAATTTATAGAAGGAGTTATAAATGATTTTAAATTTAAGATCTAGTCAAATAGTCGGAGGAGCTGCACAACAACTACTTCATATGATGTGGGACACTAAATCACCAGAAGAAAAGCTTAAAGCATATGCCCAGTCTAATTCTCACTTTAAAGCTCTTGGTGTTGAGATTGTAGAAATTACTAAAGTCGATGATGGGTTTAATGTTAGTGTTAGGCTTCCAAATGACCCAGGTGATAATAACTCTCCAGAATCTTACTTAGCTGAAACGAATAAACATTTTACTCACTTTATTTCACCATTTATTCAAGATCAAAGAGTGAATGGTAAAAAATTTCACATCGTAGCTATTTAATTTTTTGAGAATACCTGGCACATAATGTCTCTACTTCTTAAGAAATTTCTCTATTTCTTCTTTTTTTGCTGGTTTCTCTTTTAATGTATTTTCACTTATTCCCATCATCTCATGGCTACTTCCACCAGGTGGAACGATAGGCCAAACGTTAGCTTCATACTGAAGTTCAAATTCTAGTAAGATTCCTTTCCCAGACTTGCCGCGGCAAGTCTCTACGGCTGTCTTGATCGCGGATTCGATGTCTCCGGGTTTTGAAATCTTTATACCTTTAATTCCATATGCTTCTGCTACTTTTACATAATCTGGATTTCCCATTCCCCAATCAATATAGCTATAGCGTTTTTCATAGAAAAGTTCTTGCCATTGGCGAACCATTCCTAAATTATTATTATTAAATAAAACAATGATTACCGGCAGATCATGGGATACCATCGTTCCTAATTCCTGAATATTCATCTGGAATCCACCATCACCAGTAATAGCTACTACTGGTGTGTCTAAGCCCATATCTTTAACAGCTGCTTTACAACCAAGTGCTGCAGGAAAACCATAACCCATAGCTCCAAGACCGCTTGATGAGCACCATTTACGTGGTTTATCTATTTGAAGATATTGTGCTGCCCACATTTGGTGCTGACCAACATCTACTGTATAAATAGCATCTTTGCAAAGTTTATTTAATGCAAGGAGAATTTGTTGGGGTGAAATCTGATCTTTAGGGTTGGAAACATCGAGTGGATATTGTTTTTTCCAATCCTCAAGCTGCTTAATCCAATCTCCAGTGTTACATTTTTTTTCATCAATCTTTGTATTTATTTCAGATAAAACAGTCTTGGCATCTCCTACGATAGGGATGTCTATTACATCTCTCATGTTTCTGTTTTTGCCAATTTCTGCTGGATCAACATCTATGTGAATAACTTTAGCATCAGGTGCAAATGTTTCAAGTTTTCCTGTAACTCTATCATCAAATCTAACACCAACTGCAATTAATAAATCACATTCATGAACAGCATAGTTTGCATATGCAGAACCATGCATGCCAAGCATTCCATAGTTTAAAATATGATTATCAGGAAAAGCACCTTTACCCATAACAGTCCAAACCACAGGGAGAGAGTATGCTTCAGCTAATTGCAAAACTTCTTTTGAGGCACCACTAGAAATAACTCCACCACCAATATATAAAAGAGGTTTCTTGGCTTCTGCAATTGCTTTTGCTGCAGTAGAAATCTGCTTAGAATTTCCTTTAGTAGTGGGCTTATAGCCAGGAAGAGTAAATTTGTTTTCCATACCTTCTGAATATTCAAAAGTTTTGGCAAGGACATCTTTAGGTAAATCTACAAGAACAGGACCTGGTCTTCCTGTCGTGGAAATTAAAAAAGCTTTTCTAACAGTTTTTGGAATCTGAGTAGCTTCAAGAACTAGATAGCTGTGTTTTACTACAGGAAGAGTAATTCCAGTAATATCTGCTTCTTGAAAAAAATCTTTTCCAAGACCATAAGTAGGTACTTGTCCAGTAAGTGCTATAACAGGAATAGAATCCATATGAGAATTACAAAGACTAGTGACTATATTTGTAGCACCTGGACCGCTGGTAGCAAGAACTACACCTGCTTTTCCTGTAATTCTGGCATAGCCATCAGCCATAAATCCTGCAGATTGTTCATGACGAACTAAAATGTGACTAATATCATCTCTTTTGAAGAGTTCATCATACAGTCCAAGAACTGCACCACCAGGATAACCAAAAATTGTTTTAACACCTTCATTAACAAGGCAATTTAAAAGAGCTTGAGAACCATTTATTTTTGTTGTATTTTTTTGATTTTCTGACATATTAGATATTATATTATATATCACTGAAGATGTAATACTATTTTCTAAAACTATGGCTAACTACTTAAAAGCATTTATAAACAAAATCAAACTAGCTTTAAAAAAAAGTGACTTCCCTGAAAGAGAAAAAGCTGAGGAATTTCAGCTTCCTAAGGATATAGATTTTTGCCATAAAGAAACCGTTCATATTTTTATTCGTGGACTTGCTGATGGGAAAATGCATGCAGCAAAAGATAGGAATTATTCTGATTTCAGATTCTACAAGAAAGATAATTTAAAAGTATTTTGTGCAGTGTGTAGGAAGAGGATTGTGTAAATTGAGCCTACGTGCCTATGTTCTTATGTTCCTATGAAAAAATGATTACAGGAAATTAATGTGTTCAAGATCACAATTTGTGATCTTGAAAAGGAGTATACATTGTTTAAAAATTCATAGGTTCAAAATGTTCTTTGTTCTTCATCGGCTCATTGGCTCGTAGGAACGTAGGCTCATTGTCCCGTAACAGTCATACCACTAAATTTTACTGAACATTGATCAATACAAAAATTAAAACACGGTTCAGAATTTATTCTTCTTGTATCATTTGTGCAGCAATTAATGCATGCTAAAAGTCCTTCACTAGTTGTTTTTCCTGTAGTGTCAGCTTTCACGCAGACATTTGTACCTTTTCTACAAGCTTTGCTATGTTTAGGTTTTTTTGTATGACTTGTATGTGCGCTTGCTGTATTTAATGTGCAAAATATTAGTGCGAAAGAAATAATTGAAACAATGACCTTTTTCATAAAGACACCTCTATGTTTTAGAAGGGGATGTCTTTAAATAGTTCCAATGATGAGTGCACTAAACATTATTTAGAATAATAAACATGGTGGAATCCACCTGTTTTTGTGTTGCCTCTAAGCTCTTTCCAGAAGCCATTTATATCGACAAAAGCACAATTTGGATTTCTTATTATTTGTTTAATGTGGTCTAGATCTTTAAATGCATCATGTGGAGTCATTAAAATTACGACATCAACATTTTTAAGAACTGATGAATCTGAATATTCAGGCAAATAAGGATCATAACAGACTACTTCATAATCTTGATAGCATAAAGCTTTTCTAATTTTATATCCAAGCGAAGCCCTTATTTCATCAGAGTTTGCTTTACTTGTCATTCCAAGTATTGCAACTTTACTTGCTTTAACATTTTGAATCTTTTGAATAATGTAAGAAGCCATAGATTCATTGATTTTAAATGATGTAGTAATTAATTCTGCAAAAGGTATTTTCTCCAATAAGAACCAACCCTCTTTATGCATTCCAGGACCGGATTTGCTGGCATGGGGATTAGGAATGTTGTTTTCTTTTGTTTGGCATGAGTCAAGAATTTTATGCATGTTTGCGCCAAAACCCTCAGCAATTAAATAAAATTCATTAGCACAAGCCGCTTGAACATAAGAGTACATGTTTAACATTAATTTCCCAAGTAATGCTTCTTCTGGAGTTACAAAACTAATTTTCCCTTTAGTTATTGTTTGGAAAAAAGTTTCAGCAAGCTTAAAGCTTTGCTTGTCATAGGCACCTACGGGTTGTGGATTGTTAGAGATATCATTGATTGTAAAGTTGTCATTAGATATTTCAGGAGCAAAAGCAAGGAAAATATCTTTCCCTACTTTTAATTTTGTCTTTTCTTCAAGTAAAGTTTTTATTCTTCCTATGATTTGGGGAGATAAAATATTTCTAAAAACTATAAGCTGATCTTTTTTGAAGTGTTCTGCTAAATCAAATATTACACCAGCAACAGGTTCTAAGCTTGGGTTTAAATTTGAATCTACAGGAGTTCCTATTGAAATAATTACTACATCAGCACTGTTTACTGGCTCGTATTCCATCGTAACTGTAAGTGTTTTATCTTTGATAGCTTTTTCAAGATAGTCTTCTGCATTTAATTCTACAAATGGCAAACAGCCTTGGCTTATTTCATTAATTCTTTCATCATCTATATCAATGCAAGTAACATTGTGATTTCTATTTGCAGCTATTAATGCAATTCTTAAACCTAATCTTCCGCAACCACCAACTACAGCTATTTTACTCATAGATAAACCTCATTTATTCTTTATTTTTAAACCTTAATCCTTAATTCTAAATTTTCGATTTTCATACTCTGCTTTTTGATTTATTCCCTGGTAATTGTTAACCAGACTATGAAACCCTAGTTCTTTTAGTCTATTTAGGCTCATTATTTCCTTAAATATTTTTAATTTATTATTTCTTTAGGGGTAGAAGGTTAAGAAACTATTTCTTTTCTAGGTTAAGGATTGGTAATATCGCATTGAAGCCAGTTTCTAACTGGGTTCTTATTCTTTTTTAAGAATAAATTATTTAAGAAAACAATATATAAAGTAAGTGAAAAAGCAATAGAAATATTGTTTTGGCCGTGTTTATGGATAACATATGAACCCAGTTGATCTACCAATAATCCAACCCAAAGCTGTTCCTCCTGTTAGGAAGAAGACAGTTGTTCTTACTACTGGTAGAGAATCTACTATTGAAAAGCTTAGAGAAATACTTCAAGCACATGGAATAAATGATTCAGCTATTACTAATGAGCAGCTTAAAGATTTAAAAAGTATAAGAGCAGTTAAAAGTATAGAAGGAGGAGGAGATTATAAATTAGATTCTTTTGATGCTTTAGGAGAAGCCTTAAAAGAGAGTGAGTCTCCTGCCCAGGCAGATAATGATAAAGTTCAATCTGCTAAGAAAGGAAATTATCATGTACTTTCTTTGGTTGAAAATAAGGCTAGAATAATTACTGAATTAAGAGCCCAGCTGAATCCACAAAATGATCTAATAGAAGGAGTTCATTATGTGGATGAGACGTATAAAAAGAGCCCTGATTTTACTGGTGAAGAAGGAAGAGTTCATTCAATACTAACTAATGTAATAGAAATATTAGATAGAACATTTAATAGAAGAACCACTCTAACCTCATGGGCACTTCTTGCTTATTTAAAAAAGGCAGGATTAGATATAGATGATTTTAGTCCTATAAAAGCTCTTGTAGAAGACCCTAATAAGGCCCCTGACTTTATAAAAAAATACACTAACTACTTAAAAATTAAATCAATAGAACCTAGTAAAGCACTAGAAGAATTTAATGAAAATGAAAAGAAAATTGTTAAATTGTTTTCAAGAACAACAGATTTCTACAATAGTTTTAGCATGGGATTTGTAAGAATATTCCCTATAGTATTCTCCATAGAAAACATAGCACTTCCTATAGTTAATAGAATATCTTCCTGGATTGCAGGGGAGGATAACTTTATTTCTAAAACCATTGAAAAGCTCATGGTTATTAACCCATGGCTAAATGAGTTTGCAGAGAGTCTGGGGAATTACTTTGAAGAGACTAAAAAGTTACAAGGAACCTTAAGAATGACTCCTGAAGAAGTCCGTGTAGAGGAAAGTAAGTCAAAGACTCTTGAAGAGATAGAGCTTTCAGGATTTGAAAATACCCATGAATATAATTTAAATAAAATAGTAAGTAAGGTAGATGATGCAGCAGCAAGACTTCTAGGTAAAGGGAATACTGTATCTTCAATGGTTTTAGGTCAAGTCTTAAGAAGTTTTGCAGATGAAGGAAAAGGATCATATAAGAACTTTATAAAAGATTATAGAGATAATCCAGTTTTTGTTAAAAAGTTTCATAGCTATTTAAATAATGGGTCTACTGATAAAGACGGTAAAGAAGTTTTGGATAAATGGTGGGATAAATCAGTTGCAAAGATTGTTAAGGGTGTCGTTGGAATAGTTAGTTCATTTAGTAATGAGACTCTAAATAAAATAACTAATAACTTTGGTATTGCAAATGCAATTATTAATCCAGTAGTTCCTTTCCTGTCATTGTTTATAAGAAAAGGTCCAATAGCTTGGATGTTACATGCTGTGAGAGATATACTTCCTATATTTAGTGATTTGTTCGTAGATCATATAGCAAATTTCAGAAAAGAAGTGGTAGATATTAAAAAAGTTACTGAAGATGAAGATGTAAGAAAGCTTTTCCCTGATCTTGAACAAGGGGTAAAACCATTTGTAGATAATATGACAGGAGTCTGGACTACCGTAACAGGATTCGCTAGCAAGTTTAAAGCAGCGGGTAGGTCAGAAGCTGCTTCAACAGGGACAACTTAGGGCTACCATCATATGTTTCAAGTGAACTAGTTAAATTTAACTAGAATGAAGACCCGAATCTTAGCAGGTTAACCCTTGTTAAGACTTTTGTTTATATTTTCTTTGCCGAAGCTATTGTTACGGAGACAGGAAAAGGCAAAAATTATGAGCACAGTAACAGAAGAATTTAGAACTTTAGCAAGAGAACTAAGTGATCTCTATCAGAATAGAAAAGAGATTGCTAGGGAGATAATCTTTAAAGAAGACAGACTTCGTAAGCTCGGCATGATTCTTGAGTTTGCCGATAACTTGGAAGATTCAATCTCAACTGAAGAAGAAGCTGACTTGGAAGTTGATTTGACAGATGAAGAGTAGTCATATAAAGCATTAAAAACAAAAAAGAGCAGGGTAAATCCTGCTCTTCTTATTTCTATAGTGAAGAAGTCCTGTAACCAACTTATTAACATTAAAAGGATTTGTCCGATTCATTCGGCAAATCCGTGAGAATGCAGGATATGGTCAGAGGAGGTTTCAGCTTGTCTGAAACCCCATAAAAGAACTCTTAAAAATTGGTCAATTCTAAAAATACTTCATTAGAGTTTGGTCTACCAACCATTTTTGATGTGACTGGTGCTGGGCTGCTAAATGTGTTTATTTGTTCAAGTAGATAATCTGTTTCCCCTACGTGGCATGATAATGTAACTGTTTTTTGCTTTCTTAAATCTCTAGCTATATATGCTATCTGCCAGCATGTAAGGTTAGATACAGATTCTTCACTCATTCTATTATTCATATACACTCCTTAAATATAGGTTGTTTTAAAAGTAAGTTGGTTCCTTAATGTTCTCTTAATTTTATACTAACAAAAAGATAACCAAAAAAGATAGAGGACTTTCCTTAAATCTTTTTAATTTTTTTTAAGCTTTTCAATTAGGTTTGTAGTAGAGGAGCCTTGTACCATGGGGATGCTAATATTCTCTCCCCCGTACTTTCGTACTAGTACTGCTTCAGGAAGATTATCTAGATCGTATTCTCCGCCCTTAACATAAACATCAGGTTTAATGAGTTCTAAAAAATGTTCAGCTGTATCTTCTTCAAAAATGCTAACTATATCAATGCAACTAAGTGCAGCTATTACTTCTGCTCTATCATTTTGACTATTAATAGGGCGTTCTTTACCTTTTAGTCTCTTTACAGAAGCATCGCTGTTTAAACCTAATACCAGGAGATTTCCATAAGTCTTTGCTTTTTGAAGGTATCTAACATGCCCAACATGCAAAATATCAAAACAACCATTAGTGGCAATAATCTTTAAGTCTTTGTTTCTTGAGCGAAGGAATTCAATTTTATCTTTTAGCCTATCAATTAAAATTATTTCTGCCATTTCGTGTTATCCGAATCTTCCAGTTATATAGTCTTCTGTTTTCTTGTCTTTTGGGTTGCTGAAAATCTTTGCTGTAGCGTCATACTCCACTAAAAAGCCAGTTCTTTGTTCTGTAGTCCAGAAAAAGGCAGTATTATCTGAAATTCTGCTTGCTTGTTGCATGTTATGAGTAACTATTACAATTGTAAGTTCTTTTTTTAACTCATTTAAGAGATCTTCAATTTTTAAAGTAGCAATAGGGTCAAGTGCTGAACATGGCTCATCCAGAAGTAATATTTCGGGCTCAACAGCTAATGCTCTGGCTATGCAGAGTCTTTGTTGTTGACCACCTGATAATTCATAAGCATGATGATTTAATTTATGACTAACTTCATCAAAAAGAGCTGCATCCTTCAAGCTTTTTTCTACTATCTCATCTAAAATCTTTTTATCTTTTATCCCATGCATTCTTGGACCATAAGCAACATTGTCATAAATACTCATAGGAAAAGGAAAAGGTTTTTGAAAAACCATACCAATTCTTCTTCTAAGTTCAATTAAATCTACACCGTTGGTATAAATGTTTTCATTGTTGATAATTATATTTCCAGTTACCCTTGCGCCCTGTACAGTATCATTCATTCTATTTAATGTTCTGAGTACAGTAGATTTTCCACAACCTGAAGGACCGATGAAAGACGTGATTTTATTTGCCTTAATATCTAGATTTACATCTTTTACAGCAAGAAAAGCATTATAGAAACAACTCACATTTTCTAATTTAATAATTGTATTTTTTTGTGTTTCTACAGCCATTTGGTAATTATAAAGATAGGTAGACAAGAGGATTTTAACATATTTGATTGAGCCTACGAGCTAATGTACTTACGTTCCTATGAAAAACAAATATATCTAATTCTAAGGTGTTTTCATAGGCTCGTAGGCTCATAGGAACATAGGTTCGTAGGAACATTAATTATTAAATCCTCCTAAAGGCTATTGTTATTAATACCAAATCAAATTAGAATTTGGTCTGAGCTAATGAAAGAAAAAACTAAAACTAAAGATTTCCCCATAAATAATCAAAACAACTCTTGTATTAAGAAAAAAGAAATCAAACATAAGATATATTTTTCAATAAATGGAGAAGGTTATGGTCATTCCAGTAGAGCGCTGGCAATTGCAATGCAATTAAAACCTGACGAGGTTTTATTGGGTGGATATGGTTATGTCTTGAAAAGATTAGAAAAGACAGGGCTTCCTACTGTAGAAATTATGCCTGAAATAACTTTTATTGGTAAGGATGGAAGTTTTGATATAGGACTTACATTACTTAAAAATAGCTCGTGGCCTGTATTAATAAATCAAATTATTAAAGAAGAGAAAAAAATTATTGAAGATTTTGGAATTACCTGTGTGATTTCTGACTCAAGGACTGCTCCTGTATTTGCTGCTCAAAAATTAGGATTACCTTGTATACTCCTTACAAATCAAACTACTTTTGCTCCCTTTTTTGATGTCCATTTTAATGATCTTGAGCGTGGACTTCCTGAAGATGTATTTAATGATTTGCGTAAAGTTGGCACACAGGCTATATTGTCAGCTGCTGAACCTCTTGCTCAAAAAGTAATTAATGATTGGTTTGAAGCAACAGATGAAATCTTTCTTCCTGATTTACCTCCCCCATACTCTTTATCATTACCACTTTTAAGCAATGAAAACGTTGTAAAAAAGAAACAACGTTTTCTTGGACCTTTACTTCCATGGAATTGGAAATCAGTTAAGCATAATGATAAATATCTTTCGGAAGAATATAGAGGGTTTAAGAAAAAAATAGTTTGTATCCTTGGTGGACACAAGTATAGAAAACCACTTTTTGATTCTATAGTTTCTCTTGCAATGCAAATGCCAGACATTCTATTTATTGTTTTAAGTAGTTTTAAAGCTGATGTTATATTGAAGAATTTACTTATTCATGATTTCGTGGAAAATCCTGCAGAGTATTATTTAAATGCTAATTTAGTTATTACTCAGGCTGGACACAGTACTGCAATGGAATTAATTACTTTAGGCGTGCCCATGCTTGTAGTCCCTGATACTGGTCAAATAGAACAAGAGTCAAATGCAAAAAGACTATGGGAATTAGGAGTAGCAACTACTTTATCTTATAAAGATCTGAATACTAAAATTTTATTTAAACAAGTTAATGAGATGCTTTCCGATGAAAGATTTTTAAATGAATCAAAAAAACTAAGTGAAATTGCTAAAAGCTTTATCGCTGATGAAGAAGCTGTCAGAGTTATTAGAGATTACTCCACGAGGATCCAGACATATTAGAGCAATTTTGTTAGTGCATCAATAACTCTTTTATTATGTTTTTCTTCACCAATGGTAATTCTCAAAATATATTCTCCACCATATCCAAATGTAGAACATTCTCTAACAATAATTCCTTTTTTGAGTAATTTTAGAGATATCTCCTTAGATTTTTTTGGATAGGTATTAAGAGCAATGTAATTTGAATCCGTTTGAAAAAAATTGAATCCTAACCTCTTAAATTCTTTATAATAATATTCCTTACCTTCTGTAACCATCTTGATTGATCTATTTACAAACTTTTTATCATCTAATGCAGCTAGAGTTGCTGCTTGAGAAGGTCTAGTTACTGTAAAAGGAGTAACTGCATTCATGTAGTGTTTATATAAATCCTTATGAATAAAGGCATATCCTACTCTAAAGCCAGCTAAACCGTAAATCTTAGAAAAAGTTCTTCCTATTATTAAGTGTGGATATTTCTCTATCCAGTTGACATGAGATTTTCTTGAAAATTCTATATAGGCCTCATCTAAAAATACAATCTTATCCGTAGATTTTAGAATCTTTTCTATATCTTCATCATTTATTAAATTGCCAGTGGGATTATTTGGAGAACAGATGAAAATAATTTTAGTTTTTTTATTTATAGCCTTTAAAATTTTAGGTACATCAAGCTGATAGCTGTCTTTTTTTAAAGGAATGTATTTTGGCTTTGCGCCAGCCCATAGTGTGGTTAATTCATAACAGGAAAAGGTAGGAGGACAGATAATCGTTTCATCGCCATTATCTAAGAATAATCTGGCTAACATTTCGAAAATATAGTCCATGCCATTGCCAATTACAACTTCTATATTTTTTAATTTGTGTAGCGATTTCAACTTGTTTGAAAGGCTTTCTGATGTGACTTCTGGATATATGTTTACTTTTTCTAATGAGGCTTTAGCTGCTTTTATTGCTTTTGTTGATGCACCAAGAATATTTTCATTGCTTCCAAGTTTTAAGATATCTTTTGGGTCTAAATTATACTTTTTTGCTATTTCTTCAATTGACTTACCTGCTGTATACTGGTGCAGGTCATAAATTAAAGAGCGCAGATTTTTTTTAGCGTCAAATTGTTTTTTCATATATGTTAGACAATCTCAAAGAATTCTTTATTCAATATGGTAGCATTGGTTTGTTTTTTAATGCTTTTTTTGATGGATTTATTTTACCCTTACCCCCAGACTTTTTATTATCCACATTAGTTATTCAAGGGATGGGAAATCCTACTCTACTTGCCATGATATGCAGCGTAGGTTCTGTAATCGGTGGTTGTATTGGTTATTGTGTGGGTAGATTTGGCGGGAGACCACTCGTAAATAAGATCTTTCCTAATAGTAAATGGATTGAAAAAGTTGAAGATGGCTTTAGAAAATATGGTGTTTGGATAATAGTTATCGATGCATTTACTCCTATTCCATATAAAGCACTTACTCTTGGCAGTGGTTTAATGAAGTTTAATCCTATGGTCTTTGCTGCGGTTAGCTTTCCAGTTAGAAGCATTAGATATATTTTAGTAGCAAATACAGCTTCTTTTATCGGTATTCACCTTAGAGAGCAATTTGAAAAAACAGTACTTATTTTAGTTCTTGTTGTTTTGGCTATTATTTGTGCAGTAATTTATTATAGAAATAAAAATGAAAAAAAACTTGAGCCTACGAACCTATGAGCCTATGTGCTTATGAAGAACAAAGAACATTCATGTTCTTCATGGGAACGTAGGAACATAGGCACGTAAGCACATTAACTTACCTGTAATTCACAAACTGCAATGCAACTCCATAATCTTTACCTCTAACCATAGACATTACTTCTTGAAGACTGTCCTTAGCTTTGCTGGAAATCCTAAGCTGGTCACCCTGGATAGATGCTTGTACTTTTAATTTTGTGTCTTTTATATCTTTTACAATTTTTTTTGCTACTTCTTGTTCTATACCGTTTACTAATGTGAAAACCTCTCTGACCTTGTCTCCTGACGCTCTTTCTCTGCCTTTTGATTTAATGGCTTTTACATCAATCCCTACTTTATGAAATTTTTGACCAATAACTATCATCATCTGGTCCATGTGAAAGTCAGAATCAGCCATCATTGTTATAGTACTATCACCTTTATTTAATTCTACTTTACTGCTTGTTCCTTTTAAATCATATCTATTGCTAATTTCTTTCATTACATTATTAATCCCATTGTCTAGATCTTGAAGATCAACCTTACTTACTATGTCAAATGAAAAATCGTCAGCCATCATTTTCTCCTTACACCACATATTTAATTATACGTTGTAAGGGCATGCCATGGCATGCCCTTACATGGTGAAACGTTATAAACTATGTGGGAGACAGAACCATTTTTCTCTTAGCAGTTTTTACAATTAACCATCTGTTGTATACAAATGGGACATCAGAATTTCTTAACCAGCCTTTAGTTTGATCTCTATAATAAGGACTTCCTATTTCTGCTGAATTTCCCAAGGGTAGTTGAAAATAAGCGTGATCAGGATCTTTTAAATTTATAACTACTCTTGCTGAAGGACCCCATACGACTTTTAAATTACTATTAGTTCCAAATGCTGAAATGGTATCCCTGTCACCGCCTACTTTTATCGGACCAGTATTTGTGAAGGGACTAAATGGTGGGAAAACTTTACTGAATGGATGTTCAAATGTAAGTGTATGGTATTTGCCCCATTTCCAAGTACTGGGATTGTTAGACTTTGTAATTTTTTTAATATCAACTACTGCATCAGAAAGTGAAAGAAGAAGAAGAGTTTTGTAATCTTTTACTCCTTCTGGCAACCAGTATGGGTCTTCATACATAAGTATTTTTACAATACCTAAGCTGTTTGCACGCCATTCCTTGAGATAATATTTTCCTAGTTTTTCACCTAGCTTAGAGAAAACAACTTTTTTTAAAAGATTTTCATATGTCTTTTCAAATATAAATGCTTCTGGGCTATTTGCTGAAATCTTAAAATCCCATTTGCTAAGTAATTGCATTATATTAGCAAGGTTCTTATCTTTGTTTTTTGAGCTGTAATAAGCTTCTAAAATCTGAGGAATGATAAAACTAGCTACATAACTATATTCATCTTTTTGGATTTTCTGATTTTTCTTAAGATCTAAATTCTTTTCTGTAGAAAGCAATGTACTGATTCTTCCTGCTCTAAATGGTGAAAGAAAATTATTTCCAAGATTATAGTCATATTCTGGACTTACTATTTTATTATTTGCACTAACAAGGTAGCCAGTCTGTGGATTGTAAGAATTAGGCAGCTTGTCAAAAGGTAAAAGTCCCATCCAGTGTTCATCTACCTTAAATCCTGCAATTGGTAATCCTCCCAACCCTTTTACTCTGTACGGAATTACTCCGGCAGCCTGATAGCCTATATTTCCATCTTTATCTATGTAATGGAAACTAAGTGTAGGTCCATTATAAAACCTTAGCCCATCTCTAAATTCATTCCAGTCAGATGCCATATTCATTTTCCAGAGACCTTTAACTGAGTCATATCCGATAGCATCTTGAATAGCCCACTTTAATGCAAGTCCTTTGTTTTTATTTCTATCTAGAATTGGACCAGCATTAGTAATAAGAGTTTTGTGAATGTAAGGCTTTGCTTCATTTCTAATATTAATTTCTGATTTAACAACCTTTGCTTTCACCCAGCTATTACCTTCTTTGTAAAGTAGTGAGTGCCTGTTTTTGAATTCCCCTATAAAAATATCTTGCACATCGGCTGATAAACTTGTAATTCCCCATGCAATTTTTCCATTGTGCCCTATTAAAATCCCTGGTATTCCTGGAATGCTAAGCCCTGTTACATCTGTATTTGAAGAACTATCTATTAAATGTATAGGATACCAAAAACTTGGATTTACTAACTCTAGGTGCGGATCATTTGCAAGAATTGGTGCGTGTTGAGAGCTTATAACCCAGCAGTTAGAGCCAGAGTTAAAGCCTTCCCACCTGTCTGAACCGTTTCTTAAAAAATCGGCAGCTTGAATCACTTTTTCTCTAATTTTAAAATAAGGAGATTTCATTGCATCTCTAAATTTCGCTTTTTCTTTTACTTTTTGCCATTTTTGCATTAATACTTGCTTTTTTAAAATCTTGTCATCATAAACAAGGTATCTTTTTTTGTCGTAATTTATTACTGGATTGGCTGGAAAATTTTGTTCAAATAAAATGTCAGCTTTATCCTGTGGAATTGTTTGATAAATTTCTTGTCTCATTAAATCTATCTGCCAGCTTGTATCTGTTATTTCTGCTAATTGTTTATAAAGAGAAATTGAATCTGCAGGCTCCCAGGGGTCGGGAGTATAATGTAATGCCTTAAATTCAAGTGGTAAATTATTCTTATTTTTATTGATATATGCAGTGACTCCCTGACCATAAGCATTTAATATTTTTAAAGTGCTTTCATCACATTCTTTTAACTCTTTTTCTGTACTATCAATAAGACCTATGGTTCTTACGTATTTATCTCTTTCAAGTCCATATCTTCCAATTACTTCTGAAAGCTTTCCTCTTGCTGCGCGTCTAGCTAAATCAATTTGAAAAAGTCTATCTTGTGCCGTCAGATAACCTTGAATAAAGAAAAGATCATGTTCATTTTCTGTAAAGGCATGAGCTCTTCCATGCTTGTCATAATAAACTGTTACCTTATCATGTAACTCAGGTGTTTTGATTTCACCATTTTTCTTAGGAAGGTGAATTTTTATGTAACCAAAACCAATAAAAGAGGACAGAAGTATACTAAGAACTCCTAAAATAGCCAGTTTTTTTAATAGGGCTTTCATTTTATTTCATTTTTCGTTTAAGATAGTATCTTGTTATGAGTTATCAAAAAGTTAAAACTTCCACTCTAAATTTACCCACTTTAAAAGACCTTGAACTACCAAAAACAGTGAAGGACTTTTTATGTGAGTTGTCTAATTATGACACTAAAATATATCTTATAGGTGGTTTTGTTAGAGATCTAATTGCAGGCAAACTTTCTAAGGATTTAGATTTTGTTTTGATAGGTTTCAGCGCCTCTGAGTTTTGTAAAAATCTTTGTTTGAAATTTGACGGGACATGCATACTTTTAGATAAAGAAACCGGTACTACAAGACTGATACTAAAAGATGAATTATCTCAAGGATATACTTTTGACTTTACATCAATTGAAGAAAATATGCTTGAAACAGATTTTGCCAGAAGAGATTTTACTATTAATGCTTTAGCCATAAATCTAAAAGAACCTGATTTTATAATTGATTGTTTTAATGGTATAGAAGATCTAAAGCTAAAAAAAATTAATAAGATTGACTTGAATAATCTGATTGAAGATCCATTGAGGTTTTTAAGAGCTTTTAGATTTGCCGCTCAGTTAAATGCAGAAATAGCCCCAGAAATAATCAGTTTTATAAAAGAGAATATTAACTATTTTGATGAAAAAGTAGCTAGTGAAAGAATCTCGACTGAGCTTTGGAAGATACTTGATTGTGAGAATTCTTTTTCTTACATAAAACAAATGTCTGAAGCTGGATTGCTTGAAAAAATCTTCCCTGAGCTTACACCGATGAGGAAAGTTACTCCAAATGATCATCACCATTTATATCTTTATGATCACTCAATTGAACTGATAAAAACTTTTGAAGAGAATTTTTCTAAAATACCAGATTGGGCAAAAGATAAATTTGAAAAGTCAGTAGTTAAATTAGGCTGTGTTTTCCACGATATTGGTAAGCCTGGCACATGGGAAATAAAAGATGTAAATGGAGTGCCTAAGCACACTTTTATCGGACACGATAAAGTCGGTGCTGAAATGGTAAAAACTATAAGTGAGAGATTGAAATTTAGTAATTCTATTGCTGAAACGTTGTGTAACTTAGTTAGGTACCACCTTCGCCCTTTTCAGCTCAGTAATAATGATGCACCGATTACCCCTAAAGCATTATTTAGATTTTTTAGAGACATAAATGATCAGACTCCTGGTCTGCTTATGCTTTGCTTGGCTGATTCACATGCCACTTTAGGACCTAAGGTTACTAAAGAAGATTTAGAAAAAAGTGAGAAGTTAATCTTGTTTTTATTTGATGAATATAAAAAATATGTAGAAAGAGAAGAAGAGAAAGCCAGTAAGCCAAAACTTATTGATGGAACTGAGATTATGAAAATTACAGGCATTAAACCATCTAAGCTACTTGGAGATTTAATAAAAGACTTAGATGAAGCTATTTCATTGGGTGAAGTAAAAACTAAAGAAGAAGCTGTGAGCTGGGTTTTAGAAAAGAAGTAAGTTAACCAGAACCACAGGAACCGCATGATCCGCCGCCATCACCACCATGACCAAAACTTCCGCAACCACCACCACAGCCACCACCTGATGATCCCCCCTTACCAGGTTTGAAAAATTCAGATATTTTAAATAAAGGACTACTAGGAACAAATTGTGAAACTGCTGTAGCTCCACCAGCCACAGCAAAAAAACTTTTTACTGTAATGGCAGAAAGTTCTCCTTCTGATGCTAGTCTAGTTAATGCTGATAATGAAATGATAGAGCCAATGATGGCAATAATTCCTTTACCAATTGTTGGCTTTCGGAAAGTTTTATTACTTTGTGCTGGTATTGAACTTGAGATTTCCATGAATTAAGCTGATTCTAGCAAATTGGAAGAACCATTTAAAAGTGCTAATTATATAAATTAATTATTTTTTAAGGATTACTGAATAGAAGCCTTGTTCTTTAAACTTTTACCTTCTGCAACTTTAATCATATCTTTTAATGCTTCTATAGCTTTTTCAAGCTGTGCGTCTTTTCCATCATCAGGTTTTCTCTTAGATGGGAGATTGTTTGGGTCACTAAACCAAGGACCTCTACTGGCTTTATAATCTTCAATGTTTAATTTAACTTCTACATCTGGTTTGATCCCAAGTTGATTAATATCAATTTTTGCTGGTGTTAAATATTTTGCAATAGTAACATTTACACCTGATCCATCTTCTAATTTATTAATTCCTTGAACAAGCCCTTTACCAAAAGTCTTGGCTCCAACTATTTTTGCTCTTTGATTATCTTTTAGAGCGCCACTAAAAATCTCACTGGCACTGGCACTATTCTCATTTACTAAAACAACAATTGGCTTATCAGCTATGGCTTTATCATCAGCATTTACTGACTGAATATAACCATCCCTATCTACAGTACTAACAATAACCCCTTCTTTTAAAAAGAGGTCTGAGATTTCAATTGCATTAGTTAAAAGACCACCAGGATTATCTCTTAAATCAATAATAATTCCATTTGCTTTATCAAGTTCTTTAAGAGCTTCTTTCATTTCTTTTGTAGCTTCTTGAGAAATGAAACTATTTAATCTGATATAAGCAATATCATTTTTTATAATTCTTGAATGCCCTTTTGAAATAGCTTTTATTGCAATTTCTGCTCTTGAAATAGTCTTTTTTATAGTTTCTTTTCCTCTATGAACAGTGAGTATAACTTGTGTACCTATAGGACCTTTAATTTGATTGGCTGCATCTTCTACAGAAATGCCTTTTGTAGAGTTACCATTAATTTCAGTAATTTCATCACTGGGCATAAGTCCAGCTTTATAAGCAGGCGTACCTTCAATCGGTGCAATAACAATTAATCTTTGACTTTTGTCTAAGCCAATCTGAATCCCAATACCAGTTAACTTAGCATTAATTGCTTGTTTTTCATCATCGAAATCTTTTTTATTTAAAAACCTTGTGTACCTATCTCCAAGGCTAGCTAACATAGTTTCAATGGCTTTATGAGCATCATCTAAGGTGTTTAATTTCCCTTTATATCTATCTTTCCAGATAATCCAATCTTGTCCATTAAATGTATGATCTACATAATCTTTTTTAATCAATTCCCATACTCTTTGATAAAGTTCATCAGGAGGAATGCTATTTGCTTCTATTACTGCAACTTGATTAGATTCAATTCCAGCTTTTGCATTTTCTTTTCTTAAATTGCATGAAAAAATGAAACAGAAAATAACTAAGAATAATAAATTTGCTTTTAGTAATGTTTTTGTATTTAAGTTAAATTTCATAATGTTTATCGTCTAATAAATATTTTCCCAGTTTTTCTCCAAAAATAATATCAAAAACCTTACAATTTTGTATATATACTAGAGATTCATTAATTATATGACTAATTTAAATCAAAATGGTTATATTTAGGTAAACATAATAAAGGATATTTTAGATTCAATGGTTTTGAGCAAAACTACTGAAAAACTATATATCAAATGACCTATGGACATCTAATCTACAAACTTGTTTGCTAACTGACCACAAGCAGCATTTATATCAACGCCTCTTTCATGTCTGATAGTCACTTTCTTTCTACTAGTTTTTTCTAAAACATCTTTAAATTTATATATCTTTGGCATAGGTGTGCGTTTTAGAGCTTTCCCATGAAAATTACCTACATCTGTAGGATTGTATGGAATTAAATTTACGTGGCAATGTAAACCTTTTAAAAGATCAGCCAAAGCTCTTGCTTTTTCAACTTGATCGTTTATCCCATCAAGCATTACATACTCTATGGTTATTCTTCTTTTAGTTTTATTGTAGTAAAAATGCAAAGCTTCCATTAAATCAGGCATTTTATATTTTTTTGAAATTGGAACTAGGAATTCTCTGGTTTCCTGATCAGCAGCATGTAATGATACTGCCAGCGTGACTTGTAATTTTTCTTCTGCCAATTTTTTAATCTGGGGGACAATGCCGCTGGTAGAAATAGTTATTCTTCTAGCTCCAATGCTTACTGAATCTTTTATTAAATAGACTGCTTTTATTACTTCATCATAGTTTAATAATGGCTCTCCTTGCCCCATGAAAACAATGTTGTTTAATCTTTCTTTAGTATCTCTTTGAATATTTAATATTTGTTCAATAATCTGATTAGCGCTAAGATTTTTCTTAAAACCAATAGTTCCAGTAGCACAGAAAGGACACCCCACTGCACATCCTACCTGAGAACTAATACATGCACTATAGCTATCATGTTCTTCCAGAAACATCCTAACTGACTCTATGAGGTCTCCATATTGACTTTTCCAGAGATATTTAATGGTTTTATCTTTGCTTACTTGTTTTTCTTCTAACAGAAGTGAACTCAATGTATATTTTTCTTCTAGAGCTTCTCTATCTTTTTTACTTAAATCTGACATTTCCTCGAAAGAATTAGCCCATTTCTTATATATCCAACTATGTAAAGTCTTTCCTTTAAATGAAGGCCAATTAAGCCCCTCAGCTAATTTAATTAATTCAAGCTCTGAAAGTCCTGATAATGATGGTTTCTCTTGTGATTTTTGCATAATTAGACTAATAAGTATAAGACATATAGAGGAATTCTCTAAAATAATAACCCTATCTTAATGTTTTTATTATAGATTGCAATTACTCAATTAGGAGAATTTTATGAACTCTATGGAAAGTCTTCCAGACTATATAACAAGCCAATTTAGTAAGTCTGCTAACAAATTAGGACAAAGTGGTGGAAATG
>JAGVKQ010000017.1 GCA_020050435.1 Candidatus Caenarcanales bacterium | reverse complement strand
TGCAGAAATTGTAGCAAAATCAGCAGAATTAGCACAGCTACATGAAAAAGCAGGAGCAGCAAAAGCTAGTGCTGAAACAGATAAAGAACAAATGGATTCCCTTGAATCACAAATGGGAGAAATAAAACCAGTAGAAGCAGAAAAAGCAGAAAATGATGGAAAAGCATTAGAAAAACAAAAAACTATAGATTCATATTCTAATGGATTACATGATTGGGAAGTAGCAAGAGCGAAAGCTGATATGGCATTTGAAAAAGACCCAAGCCCAGAAAATGGTACAAGAAAGTTTTTAGTTGAACAATATAGAACAAATTATATGAATATGCCAAAAGAGTTATTGGAAGATTAGAGAACAGTAAAATAATTTATACTACTTAGGCATTACTGTTCTAATATGAAGTTCTTTTAATTGCTTTTCAGATACTTCACTGGGTGCATCTGTAAGTGGGCAGGTAGCCGTCTGTGTTTTAGGAAATGCTATAACATCACGAATAGATTTACTTCCTGTAAGTAACATAACTAATCTGTCTAATCCTAATGCTAATCCGCCATGCGGTGGTGCTCCGTGACTAAGGGCATCTAATAAAAATCCAAACTTATCTCTAGCTGTTTCTTCATCCATTCCAAGAAGTTTAAATACTTTGCTCTGCAATTCTTGATTATAGATTCTTAAGCTTCCACCACCGATTTCTACTCCGTTATAAATAACATCATATGCAGATGCTTTTACTTTTAATGGATCAGAATCTAAAAGAGGAATGTCTTCTGGTCTTGGTGCGGTAAATGGATGATTTACTGAGTTTAATCTTTTTTCTACAGCATCATAGTCAAACAATGGAAAGTTTACTAACCAAAAAATAGAATGTTTATTTTTATCTATAAGATTTAACTTTTCACCCAAATGTAATCTAAGCCTTCCTAGAGCCTGAGCAACTATAGAGGGTTTATCAGCGATAAATAACAAGGCATCACCAGGCTTTACATTTGATCTTTTTTTAATTTCTTCAATTTCTTCTTCCTTGAAAAACTTAACGATAGGTGAGCTCATCGTGCCGTCAGTTTTAAAATTGATCCAGGCTAATCCTTTGGCACCAAACTCTTTAGACATGGTCAATGCTTTTAAGTCATCCATATCTTTTCTGGACCAGTCAGCCATTCCAGGAGCACAGAGACATTTAACTTCACCGCCACTTTTAGCTATATCAGCAAATGATTTAAACTCACTTTTTGCCATGATATCAGAAACATCTACAAACTCTAATCCAAATCTAAGATCTGGTTTATCAGAGCCATAGAGAGACATTGCTTTGTCGTAATCCATTCTGTCAAAAGGACCTTTTATGTTTACCCCAGCCACGGCAAAGGAATCTATAAGAATTTCTTCAACAGCACTTAAAATATCTTCCATATCAATAAATGACATTTCAATATCTACCTGAGTAAATTCTGGCTGTCTATCTGCTCTTAAGTCTTCATCACGAAAGCATCTAGCGATTTGATAGTATTTAGGAAAACCACTCATCATAAAAAGCTGTTTAAAAAGTTGTGGAGATTGAGGAAGAGCGAAAAACTTTCCTTCCTGAACACGACTAGGGACTAAATAATCACGAGCACCTTCAGGAGTAGCTTTAGTAAGTATTGGTGTTTCTAATTCAAAAAATCCAAGAGTATTTAATTTTCCGCGAATAGCCTGAGTAATTTTATGTCTTGTTTGAAAAATCTTTTGCATTTTTTCTCGACGAAGATCTAAATAACGATATTTAAGTCTTAAATTTTCATCCACATCTTCAGCTTGGTCTAGTGAAAATGGAAGAGGCTTTGACTTATTTAAAAGCTCCATTTCATTAGGATAGATTTCTATAGTTCCAGTTTCAAGATTAGGATTAATAGTGCCATCTGGTCTTTTGCTTACTGTTCCAGAAGCAATGGCTACGTACTCATTTCTTAAATGTTCAAAAACCTTATGAGCATCTTTATTCTTGGCTGGATCAGCTACTATCTGAAAACGACCAGAGTGATCTCTAAGTTCTATAAATATAATTCCACCAAGGTCACGGATAGTATCTACCCACCCAGCAATAGTTACCGTTTCACCTATATTTGATTCTTTTAATTCTCCGCAATTATGTGTGCGTTTTAATTTTTTACTAGTAGTTTGTGTAGTCATAGAGCTATATTTTACCGCATTATGGACATGCTAACAAATCCAGGATACGTCGGGTGGCGCCGGTGGGGAGGAGTCCAAAATTGAAGAATGTAAATTTTGGAGGGGCACCCAAAGGCGACAGGACCCGACGTATCCTTGAAAAGTTTCTTACTCGAACACTCTGATAACATTTTCAACCTGTTTTACTATATTAGATTTTTCAATTTCTTTAATAGCTGCTTGTAATTTTTCCTCTTTTACCAAATGTGTAAGTATGGTTATAGAGGCACTGCTATCTGGATTTGAGCCTCTTTGAGTAAGTGTGTTAATGCTAACTTCATGTTTTCCAAAAATAGTTCCTACTTGACCTACTACCCCTGCTTTATCATCAGTTCTTAGTCTGACGAAATAAGAGTTTGTAGTTTCAGAAATTGGTTTAATTTTTGCATAGTGAGTATGTTTACAAACAAATTGAGGATTAGGTCCTTTAGCAGAAGTAATATGAGCTACAAGCATGTTTAAATCACCTGCTACAGAACTAGCTGTAGGGAATTCTCCAGCACCAGCACCGATTAATGTTAATTCACCTATTAAATTTCCTTCTATTAAAACACCGTTATTTGCCCCAAAAACGGAAGCAAGGGTACTTGTTTTTTTAATAAAAGCTGGATGAACTCTAATGTCTATTTTGTCTTCTTCTTTTTTTGCAATTCCAACTAACTTTATTCTATATCCCAAATCTTCTGAAATAGCAATGTCATTAGGTGTAATTTTTTCTATTCCTTCATTATAAACATCATTTATTTTTATTCTTTCTCCAAAAGCAATGCTAGCTAAAATAGAAAGCTTGTAAGCAGAGTCTTTTCCTGAAATATCATTAGTGGGATCTGGTTCAGCATAACCCTTATCCTGAGCTTCTTTTAAGCATTGTTCATAACTAATACCTCTATTTAGCATTTCAGAAAGAATGTAGTTCGTGGTGCCATTTAAGATGCCCATAATTTTAGAAAATCTATTTGCATTCAATGTTTGTTTTAATGTGTTAATTATAGGAATGCCACCACAAACACTAGCCTCAAATTGAATCTGAACATTATTTTCGCGAGCCAAATCAAAAAGTTCAGCACCATGTGTAGCAATTAAATCTTTATTTGCAGTTACGATATGTTTTTTATTTTTAATAGCTTCTATTACTAGTTCTCTGCTGGGATTTAATCCACCAAGCATTTCTACAATAACTTCAATTTCAGGATCATTAATTATGCTTTTTAAATCACTAGTTAGAAGTTCTTTTTTTATTACAGCGTCTCTTTTTTTATTTAAGTCTCTTGCACCAATCTTTTTTATTTCAAGTACAGGATGATTAGTTAAAACCTTAACTACACCAGTACCGACAGTACCCACTCCCAGCAAACCAATTTTTATTTTTTTGTCATTACTTGTCATAAGATAAAATAATAACTCAAAATCGTCCCTTGAGAGGAAAAATATAAAGTAAAGATAAAGAATACGGATTAATCTCTATAGACTCGAATAATATAGAGTTAATTCATAAGGGAAATAAATGAGAGTAAGACCAACAATACCTACTGATCAATTAAATGGATTCCTTGATTTAAGGCAAACCTCAATTAATCATCAAGCCAGACGAATATTTGATGAATTCTCTAGAGTAGAAGATTTAAAAGCAGAAAGAAAAATAGGAACAATAGAAGCCCCAGTTAAATTTTCGATTAGTCCAGATGGAGGTTTGACTACAAGTGAATATTTTACAGTTGAGTTATTGCTTCATCGTGGTTATTTTGTAGCACATAATTCAGCAGTTACTTTTTCTGAAAATGGTCAAAGAATAACAGAACCATTAAAAGATGAATTGTATGAAATGATTGTGCCAGCAACTCCAAAATTTCAATTTGCTTCAGGAGATTTAAGACACAGGATAATTAAAGCAATTGTAAAAGCAGTTGAACCTATTCCACAGGGAAGAGAAATTGATATGCAAGAAATTATTCTTCCATTGCTAGAAGATAGAGAAGTCAAAATAATAGCGTCAATTGATGACTTGCCTCCAAATTGTAGACTAGCATCCAGGCACTCTATTTCATCTATTGTTGGGGCATATAGTGGTGATAATAATTTTTCGCCTAGTCTTGATCGTAGGTTGAATTCCAATCATGCTGTTTTAATTGGACCTCAGCACTTAAGCTTCTTTGAACAGAGAGCAGCAGCTTAAATAATCTTTAATTGCTCACTATCTTTATTTTTTCTTTCTATCCCTAAATATTTATAGGTTTGTTCTGTAACTACTCTTCCTCTAGTTGTTCTAGCTAAAAATCCAGACTGAAGAAGGTAAGGTTCATAACAATCTTCTATGGTTTGTCTTTCTTCTCCGAGCGTAGCAGCTAATGCTTCTATTCCTACTGGACCGCCATCATAGCTTTCCACGATAATCCTAAGTAATTGTTTATCACTTTCTTCTAGTCCATTAGGATCAATTTTAAATAATTCAAGTGCAGCAATAGCATTTTCTTTTTTTGTTATTTTTATATTCTCATGCTGGCAAAAATCTCTAACTAATCTAGTCAATCTGTTTACTATTCTCGGCGTGCCACGTGATCTTTTAGATATTTCATAAGCTGCTTCATCATCTAATTCAAAACCAAGAACTTTACTGGTATTTGAAATAATTTTACTTAACTCTTCTCCTGTATAAAATTCCATTTTATAGATATGTGTAAATCTGTCTCTGAGAGGATTTGATAAACTGCCTAATCTGGTAGTTGCACCGACTAAAACAAATCTATTTACAGGAAGTCTAGTGACTCTTGCTGTTTGTGATTTTCCGACCGTTAAGTCTAAGACAAAATCTTCCATTGCAGAATATAAAAGTTCTTCAGTAACTTTGTTTAGTCTATGGATCTCATCAATAAATAAAACATCACCAGGACTTAATGACATTAAAACACCGATTATGTCTTTAGGTTGAGCAAGGGCCGGTGCGCTAAAAACTTTTGCTTCAGTACCCAATTCTTTAGATAAAATCAACGCACAGCTTGTTTTTCCAAGACCAGGAGCACCATGAAGTAGGATGTGACCAATGCTGGTTATGTCATCTCTTTTTTTTGCAGCACCAATACAAATTCGTAATAACTCTTTTAATCTGGGCTGACCAATGTACTCATTTAAACTTTTTGGTCTTAAGCTAGGTTCAAATTGTTGGTCTAGAGAAGTAGGCTCAGATTTTAAAGAGATAATCTGCTTGTTTTTAGTTTTTTTATCCGGTGTGTCATCTGATGTGGAGATTATTGCCATATTAAATTAATGTTATCACGAGTTATTCTGGTTAAAGTGATTGACCAATTGACCTTAGTCCTTCAAGGCTTGTAGACTATTTCTCTGATGAATTCAAAGGTAGCAAAATCAAATATAGCGCTAATTGGTTGTGGAAATTGGGGAAGAAACCTCGCTAGAAATTTATATAACTTAGGTGTTTTAAAAGCCATTGGTGATGCTGATCCGAAAATCATTGATTGGGTTAAGAAAACATATGAAGGCATAAAAGTTTCCGTAAATTACACAGACATTATTTCTGATCCTGAAATAAAAGGAATTATAATTGCTACGCCTACACACACACATTATTCATTGGCTCGTTTAGCACTTATGGCAGGGAAGCATGTTTACGTAGAAAAACCACTTGCTCGTGGATATTTGCAAGCACAGGAATTAAATTATTTAGCCAGTGTTAAAGGACTTACTTTAATGGTTGGTCATTTACTTCTATATCATCCTGCAGTAAATCGTTTAAGAGAACTTATTTTCAAGGGTGAACTTGGAGACATTAGATTTTTAAACAGCGATAGAAGAAATTTTAATCAAAAACAAAGAAGAGATAATAACGTTATCTGGGATTTAGCTCCTCATGATATTTCAATGATGAGTTATATTTTAGGACTCGAACCACAAGGCATAGTTAATGCATGCGGCTGGTCTACAAATGGTGATGGTGTTATAGATGTAGCTCATTTAGATATAAATTTCCCTGGAGATATTCCAGCTCATATTCATAATAGTTGGATTGATCCTCAAAAGCAGGTTTTACTCACAGTGAACGGAAGTAAAAAAACAGCAGTTTTAAATGACAATAGACAAGAAGATAAATTAGTTCTTTATTCTATTGAAGATGATGGAACTGTTACTGTAGAGCCTTATACATATAGCCAGGAAGAGCCGCTAACTCTGGAATGTAAGCATTTCTTACACTGCATAGAAACAGGTGAAGCACCGCGTTCTGATGGAGCAAGCGGATATCAGGTAGTTAAAATCCTCGAAGAAGCAGAACAAAAAATGCACATAGAAAACCATAAGGCACAGACGCTAAAGTTCGTCTAAATTAAAACTAATTAACCTTTTCTTTTATACGATGCAAAAACCAGTCTAGACAAACTCTGTAACAAGTAGTACAATAATCCAACAATTACAATTTATATTAACTCCAGGAGATTTGATGGCTTCTGTTCCAAGTATAGGATTTATAGGAAAGGTACTAGCATTAAGTGCTTTAGGGGCTGGTGCTTTTAACTATGGTGTTAGAGATTACTTTGGTAGAGAGCTTACAAATAATGAAGTTGTATCGGTGAGATTAGATTCTCAATTAGGTAAAATCCAGACAGAAAGAGCATTAGCGCAAAAAGAAGAACAAATCAATGCAAGATTAGATCAAGCTAAAAATGCCTTTTTAGCACAACTAAATACTGAAACTGAAAATAGAAATAGGGAAGTCGGCACTGTACAAGGAAAACTCGATGAACAGACAGCTGAAAATACTAGACTTATGGGGGAAGTAAATCAACTTAGCCAAAACTTAGAACTAGCTAGAAATGAAGTCGGTAATTTAGGCGGAAGATTTAATACAGTAGAAACAGAAGTAAACACTACAAAAGACAATTTAGGAAAAGTCGACACGAGAGTAAAAACGGCTGAAGGTCAAATAACTCAAACTACAGAAGAAGTAAAAGGTGTTAAACAAACTCTAGGAACAAAAGAGGATAGAAATGCACTTGTTAGGGCTATTGAAAAAGTAAAACCATCTTGTGTAATGATGTCATCAACTAATAGTTTATGGTCAGGGTTTTTTCTTAAAACAAATGATGGTGAATTATATTTAGCTTCTTGTTCACACACATTTAAGAGCCCTGCAGATTTTATAACAACAGAAATTAAAGTAGAAGGACAAGGATTTTCATTTAAAGTTACACCTCCCCCATTTAAAGATAGTGCAATAGCTTTTTTTGTAACAGATAAAGGTCCAGATTTAGTCTTAATTCCTTTAACGGATGAAATTAAAAAAACACTTCCACCAGGAATAGGACTTACGTTTAGAGATTTTGAACAAAACCCTCTAAGGGAAGGAGAGCGTGCATTTACAGTAGGTAATCCTACAGGACTTGAAAATACTGTTACTACTAGAATAATAACAAAAGCAGAAAGATTCGATCCATTTTTAAATGGGGATAAAACACCATATATCCAAATACAACCCACACCAAACAAGGGAGATTCTGGAAGTGCATTAATAGATGATAATGGAAGTCTTTTAGGAACCATTGTTATGGGACACCCATGGGACAGAAGTAATAACCCTATTTGGGCACCTCAGGGTTATGCAGTCAGAGGAAGTTTTTTAAAACAGTTGATGGAAAGAGAATGCAATCTAAGAGTTATGAGTACAGCTGAAAAAATTGCTGCTGGCTTTGAATCTTCTGATGGTACTAAAATTATTACAACAGGAATTAGTACACTTCCGCAATATCACCCCATTATGTTTGCTGAATGGAGAAGAACAAATCCATGGGTAGATAAATCTGCACTTTGGGTTACAAATAGTGTCGATAAAATTAGATTACCAAAACTTATGACAACTCCCTCACCAGTAAATCAAGGACCTCCTGCTCCTTCTTTACCAATAGACCCATTTGCTACACCTATACCGTAAGTTAAATAAAAGAGGACTCAGATAAACTGAATCCCCATAAATATACCTCTACTTTTTCCCTCCAGCTCCTGGATCTTTTAAGACATTTACAGCTCTTACAGCAGATTCTTTAGCACTAGTTATAAGCTCTTCAAATCTTTTTAAGTCAGGGGTTCCAGCTTTTAATCTTCTTAGAAGATCAAAAACCTCTCTTTCTTTTTGTCCTACCTCGTCTGAACTTTGTATTAATTTTCTACATTCTTGCTTGTGAGCATCATATTCAACTTTGCTGTCGAACGTTTTGCTTGGTATTGCTCTGCAAGAAGCACAAAATACTTCCCATACTTTCCCTTCAGGGATCTCATTAAATAGAAGTGAGTTTAATTCACTGACTCTATCGCTAACTTCTGTAATTTCAGCGTTTACTCCCCTAAGTTCTCTGGCATGCCCCCAGTCAAAAAGTGAGGTTTTCTTTCCTACCAGTGGAAGCCACTCAGAATTAAGCAGTCTTCTTAACTCTTCATCTTTTTTTGAGGCTTCAGCTGCAATTTTCATTTGTTCATTTCCACTAACTAAAACCCATCTGCCATGTCCACCTCTTCTAATATCACTATTAGCTTTTGAAAGGTTTAAAACGTGGGGAAAAGAACCCTCTTTCTTGGCTAATTTCCCGGCTTCATAGACTTCTTTACTCCCTTCAGTTGTTCGATTAGGAAGAACAAAGCGTATTGGATATGAAAGAATAGAACTAGCCTGAGAGAGTATTGGACTAGGTGCTATTGTACTTAATGATGTAGTCATATTTTCTCCTTTTAGACATGAGTATCCCTATGGTGGAAAAACCACCAAATTATCCACTAGCAAAAGTAATAAACAAAAAACCCACGTACAAATGCATGCCTTGGTATATTTCTATTCCAAGACAAAAACAAGTGAAGGTAATTATACCCCTGCGTAATTCAATGTTTAAGCGCCATTGCTCTATAGATTAAGTTCATCTTATCACGGTAAAAAAATTCGCGAATGGAATAAAAAATTCTTGTATAAGTTTTTTACATTGTAACTTAATGTATGTAAAACTTCTTTTCAAAACTTTTTCAAACTTTACTTTTAATTAAAAACGGTTAAGAAAGAAATTCATGGACATTTCATCAATATTTTTACTCTTTCCTGAAATCTTATGAACATGCTATAGACAAACACCTTTGTAGATAGTACAATTTTTCAACAATTACAACTTTATATTTAACCTCAGGAGATTTAATGACTTCTGTTAACAGAGCAGGAATTTTTAGTAGGATAGCAGCTTATGGAGCTTTGGCTGCTGCAGGTATTGCTGGAGCAGTTGATATAAATAATTCTAATATTCAAGAAAAAGATACCATTACTGCTGGGCAGAGATTAGACGAGAGATTTTTAAATGATAGAAGATTTAACAGCCAAAGAGTAGAAATTAGAGAACACCAAGTAGCAGTAGCAGAACTTACCAGGCAGTTTCAGGAGGAAAAAGCAACTAATCAGCAAGCAGTAGACCAATCAATAAGTGCACAAGTAGAATTAAATAGAAGACTTGGGCTTGCTGAAGAAGAGAATGCAAGACTACAATCAAACTTATCTCTAGCAAATGGAGCAAATACCAGTTTAAGACAAGAATTTGAAGCAGCAAAAATAAGAATTAATGGTGCAGAAACCCAAATTGCTCAAACAAGAGAAGGAATTAATCAAACAGCAAGTCAGTTATCAACTCAAGTAACATCAGTTTCTTCAAGAATTAATGCTATAGAATCAAGAAAAGTAGAGCTTATAAAAAAAGTCTCACCTTCAGTTGTAATGATAACCACTTTTGATAGTGAAAAGCCAACTGAAAGAAAGGATCTTTTCAGTGGATTTGTTGTAAAAATTAAAGATAAGAAATATTTAATTTCTTGTGGACATGGACATGCAGGTGAAGAAAGTTTTCTTAAACAGAAAATGACTTTAACTAGTTTCGATGGAAAAAATACGTATACAATAACTCCGGGAGAAATAACTAGCGGAATAAAATCTTATAGTTCAGCAAATGATGGCGATTTTCTTTGTATTGAGCTTCCAGAGGACTTTAATTTTCCAAGTGCTAATGGGTTAACATTAGCAGATTCTGTACAAGAATTGCTTCCTGGGCAGGAGGTGTTTGTTTTAGGAAGTCCACTCGGATTTAGAGGATCTGTTGCTTCTGGAATAATTTCTCGTCCTCAAGTAGTTGGCGAAACTGGTGGTGGGAGGGTTATTCATAGAATTGAGTTTGGATTTGGACTTAATCCTGGATATTCTGGATGCCCTGTATTAAATGAATATGGAGAAGTTGTAGGAATGGGAGTGATGACTACAAGATCTCTTACTTCTATTGGGATTGCAAATAGAACTAGTCACTTGAAAAGAGAACTACTTGGTGCTGGTTTAGATGTTATGTCAGAAAAAGAACTTGCTTTAGCCAAGTCTTTAAAAAGTGAAGAAATAGCACTACTAGAAAGAAGAAAAAAAGAAACAAGTGGCATTGTTGTCGGTATATTTAGATTTTTTGCTAGACCCGACCCAGACCTAAAAGGACCAAAATTAGAAGTGCCACCCTTACCTGAGCCTGTAGTGCCTATTACTCCAGGTCCACCAGCAGAACCTTTAACTCCTGAGCCAGGTTCTGAGTTTTCAAAACCTTATGATACGGCGCCAGCTCCAAAATTAGCTGAGCCAGAAGAAGCTCCTAGAAAACTAAAGCCAGTACTACCCACTCCTGTTATTCCAGATGAACCTCCTCTAAAAGAAGCTCCACCGCCACCACAGTAAATCTATTTATAACCTGTTCTTCTCTTCAAACCATTTCATAAATGCAGTTACATCACCTTTAAATTGGTCGATTAGTATTTTCTTAAAAAGATTAGGTTCTGAACCTGCTCTAAATACTTCTATTTTATATGGAGTGTCTAAAACGTGTTCACAAATTATAGAAACTTCACTTCCATCTTTCTTTTTAATTTTTACTTCTACGTCTCTATTGTCTGCATCTAATTTATCTAAACCAGAGATAGTGATTAAATCATCTCTGTCAAACTTAGACCTATCAGCAGGATTTTTATAAGTCATATAAAAAAGCCCTTGTTCGATAGCATTTTCTCTATGTATCGGTGCAAAGCTCTCTGCAATGGCTACTCTTACTCTTAAGTGTCTGGGAATAAATGCTGCCGCTTCGCGTGATGATCCTGATCCAAATAATTTTCCACCGACCATTACTGAACCATTGGTTTTAGTTTTATATTCTTTAGCAAGATTGTAGTAAAACTGTGGATCTTTTCCCTCACGAAGTGAAATACTTTCAAAATATCCTGGCTCTAATTCGAGCAGATTCCCACGCTTAGGAATATATTTAGTACCAGCAGCAGATAAATCATCAGTGGTTACATTATCTCCTAGTGCTACTAGTACTGGAAGATTTTCAAGTTTACTAGGCGGGGTATCGTACATGTCGCCAGGTAATGGTGCTATCGTTTCTCCATCATAAAGCACTTTAATATCTTTTGCTTTGTCTTTTGGAGCAGGAAGAATAAATGCAGGTCTTTCTCCATCAGGATTGTTGAAGTCATTTGCAACCACTGCCTTTAAAGAGGCTTCAGATGTAGGGTTTGTAAGTTTTACTTTTACTTCTTTTCCAGATTCATCTTTTACTTTAAAGGTTTTTGTTTCAGCATCATAAGAATCAAATCTGCCTGATGCTGCTAAATAAACTACTACAGCAGGGCTGGTTAAATAAACTTGATCAATTTTTTCTTTATTTCCACCACGACCCATAAAGTTTCTGTTAAACGATCTGACTGAAGCGCTTTCTACTGCTGGTGCAAAGCCCATCCCTATGCAGGGTCCACAAGCACTATCTAATAAAATTAAGTGACCATCAGTAATTAAATCCTGAATAGTTTTATTTCCTTGAACTGAGAGCCAGCCATCACGAGAACCATATGTAACACTTACTGGGGCATTTCTTTTTATTTTATTTTTAGCTAATTGAATGTTTGCCCAAACAACAGCTTCTATGTCATCTTTCCCTGAGTGAGTACAGCTGCCTACACTACCTGAACTTACTTCTAAGCTTAATTTTCTTTTATCATAAGATTTTTTAACATCAACTTCTTGAACTGCAAAATTTACAAGCGTTTCTAATGCCGTGGCTCGTAAAACATCTTTAGATTTAATCTTGCAAGCCTCTTCTACCTTTAACCTATCTGTTTTTCCATTGATTAAATAATTTTTATAGTTTGGAAAAATCTCATCATTTATAAAGTTGATAACTTTTGGGATTTCATCTAGATAAAAAACGTTTTTTGGATTTCCAGGCATAGCAAGGGCTGGATGTATTTCTTTGGAAAGATCATACTCAAGAGTTATGTCATAGTATTTTCCAGGATCTTGTAAAACTTCTGGATCGGGATTTAAATCTTTTAAATTCTTTGAAACCCACTCAGCTAAATCGGGTCTATTTCTTGTTTTTAAATAATTTATTACTTGTTCATCGGCTGGAAAAACCCCAGTTCCCATGCCACCATCTACAAGAGAGTTTGTAATAGAGCTTCTGCCCACGACAGAAACAGATTTTACTCCTTCTCCAAAAAACTCTATGTAAGATCCATTTCCTTCTGTTCCAAAAAATCTAATAATATCTCTATTTAAAATAGAGACAATTTGTTTTGGTTCTATGCCATCAGGAAGAGAACCTTTTAAATGTACTCCAATAATCGGGTTTCTATCTACAGGCATAGGAAGTCCTGCAGCAAGAGATTTTGCTATACTCCAGCCGCCTTTTCCTACAACAAACATTCCCATTCCACCAGCAGTAGGCGTATGAGAATCAGAGCCGAATAATATACCGCCTGGCATATCAAAATACTCATCACTTACTCTGTGACAAATCCCATTCCCAGGAAGTGAAAAAATAATTCCACGCTTACTAGAGCTGGTGCCTAAAAACTTAATTCCATCTTTATCATCTACAATTGCTTTTTCAATACCAAAATCAACTTTAATATTATGGTCATAGTAAAGTACAGTTAAAATATCAGATTGTTCTTTCTCTAATAATGTAAATAATAGCTCAGCTTGAATTAATAATAATTTTGCAGTGGCATCTTGCATTAAGAGTAAATCTGGTTTTACATAAATAATAGAGCCTTTTTTATCAGGATTTCCAGCTTCAAGATGAGCAAACCAGATTTTCTCAATTGTAGTTAAAGGTCTTTTAATAGTGTTTGCATATTTAGACTCACTAAACAATTTAGGTCTGGCATTTTTTACTTTCAATGCAAAGTTTTTATCTTCAGGCGTATTTGGATAACCTTCTATACTTGTTCTAGGATCATAAACATTTGGTTCAGGTGATTTTTGTGGTTTTGGAATTGCTGTAGTTGACATGTTTTCTCCTGCTTATAATTTTACATGATTTTAGGTTAGCAAAGCTGCTGCCTCTTTATCTAAAACTACTTCAAGATTTTTATGTAACTGTAATGCACTAGCAGTGGCTTTTTTTATGTTTACTTTTCCAGTAAAAGCTAGTTTTATAGATTTTGCTTTATCTGGACCATAAGCGATAAGTAAAGCTTTTTTTGAATCCAATATATCTTTAATGCCAAGAGTGATGCCCTTAGTTGGGGGTTGATTTATCAAACCCTCACTAACCTTCTCTTCATATTTTTTACTGATCTTTGGGTGTAACTCTACCACCCTCATCTTGGAATTAAGAGAGCTTTTTCCTACAGTATTATAAGCAATATGTGCATCGAAGATAGGGCCTATTCCTAGAATTATAAGATCTATACCACCATTTTTTTTAATAAAATTGTAGGCTTCACTAATTGTTTTTTTTGGTGATTTACTTCCATCAATTAAAAAGATGTTTTTTTTATCAAGTATTTTAAATAAGCTTTTTAATTCGTTTGAGATTTCATAATTAAAACTTAGAGGTGATTTAGGTGGAATGCCTATATTTTCATCTATTTGAAAAACTCTTATTTTTTTCCATTTTTTTGGATTTTTCTTACAATCTTTTTCTATAAGTTTATGTAAGCCATCCGTAGTTTTTCCAGAAGCAAGACCAATTAAAGAATCTGGCTTTAATAAAACCTGTTTTTCAATGGCTTTAAATGCTTTTTTGTCACCAGCTTTTTGATTTTTAGTAATTGGAAATCTCATTTCATTAAATTTTTTAAAAATTATCTTAAAATATAATATACTAAAGTTTAATCTTATGCTGAATATAGAGAAAATTCTTGAACAAATTGAAAACAAAATCATTGTTTCTGTCCAAGCTCAGGACAACGAGCCTTTAAACTCACCGGATAACCTCTTAGCATTAAGTAAATCAGTTATTTCAGGTGGTGCCTGTGGTCTTAGGCTTTGTGGTGTAAAAAATATAAAACACATAAAAAAAGAAATTACTGTACCAGTTATAGGACTAACTAAATTAGAGCCCACACCTATAAATTGGCTGGAAAAGGTTTATATAACGGCCACCATGAAAGATGTAAAAGAGCTTTTAAAATGTGACATTGAGTTTATCTCTCTTGATGGTACAAATAGACTTAGAGCAGATGAATCTACCCTTGAAGATCAGATAAATCTAGTAAAAGATGATGGAAAAATAGTAATTGCAGATGTGGCTACTTTGGAAGAAGGCATAAATGCTATTAAATTAGGAGCAGATATTTTATCTACTACACTTTCTGGCTATACAAAAGAAACAAGATTTAAAGTAAATGATGGACCTGATTTTAATTTACTTGCAGAGCTCATAGAAGCTACTGAAGTACCAGTTATTATGGAAGGCAGAATATGGGATCCAGAAGATGTAAGAGAAGCCTTTGATATCGGTGCTTTTTCAGTAGTAATAGGAACAGCTATAACTAGACCTCATTTAATTACAAAACGTTTTGTTAGTGCTATTAGGCAGGATTAGACTCCAGTGGGAGGAAGACCTAAAACCCCAGGAATATTTAAATGTTGAGTTAATCTGCCTTGTGAAGATAGATCTAAACTGGCAGAATAAATTTCTCCAGTACCTAATGCCTCTATAATTTCATCTATAAATTCGTTCCCTTTAAAGTCTCTATTCGTACGCATAGGATAAGAACTTCTTTCAAGTGCTTCTTTTCTTCTAGGTCCTTCAGTCTTTGCAAAATCTTTATATGCCGTTCTATATATGGCTATTGCAGTAGGAGGTAATTTCATTAATCTATTTAAATCTGCTTCAAAACTTTCACGGGGATAAGAAACTTCTTTCATAAGTTTTGTTAATTCTGCATACTCTCTATAAAAATCAGTTCCTAATCTTTTTTCTGTAATAGATAGTGTATCTGTCTCAAATCTCTCTAAACTAAACCATGGTTCACCTAAACCTTTAGCAGTAGTGAGATATAGCTTTAGAAATTCAAGGCTTGCTCCACCGTCAAATAATTTATCTAGCACTTTCTTATTTAAATAAGGAGAATTATTTTCAATTACAACCTTTAACTCGTCAGTAGAAGCTCCCATATCAAGAAGCTTTTCAAATGTTGCAAGATCAACTCCAGATCTTATTCCTGATGCTGCTAAATCTGTAATTTCTGGATTATGATGTCTGGAAATAAAGTCTTCGACTTCCCTTGCTATTGCAAACAAGCCACGAGACTTTCTTACACGTATTTCTGATCTTATTATAGTGCCATCTTTTTGTTCTATTTTTTTTGTCTTTTTTCTTGTTTTGTATGGTATAGCTTCCATAGATTCTAAAGCTGTATCTATTAGGTTTCTATGCTCAGAAATTCTAATGTCATATTCATAAGGTCTCCCAAGATGCATAGCTATTAAAGTTTCTGCTACTGAAGCCAGTTTAATATCTATAGGTTCAGTACTTTCATCAATTTCTTTAAGTCGTTTATTTTCTAAATCCTCTGCATAGCCAGCTTCTGAAAGTTTTCCATCTTCTCTTCTTAAAATGGAGTGAAATTTTGCTTTTGCAAGAGTTACATTATGTGACTGTGTATCCTCAGTGCCTACTTTTCCATTACCTTTTTGTATATCTTTTCTACCCGTAGATCTCCCAGTTGTTCTTTTACCGCTACGTAATCTAGGTTTATGCTTTACTGCTTCATGAGGAATCCATTCATCAAGATATGGAAACTGAGCTCTAGGAATTTTTCTAAAATCATTTACTTGTCTCGTTGTGGTTAAAGCTTTCATAATTCTAATTTGAGCTCTTGCCTTACTAGACTTTTCTTCAGCAGTTAGAGAACCGTCACTTGCTAAGGATGAAAGCAAAGAAACAGCATCTGCATAACTGTGTCTATCTGAAACTCTATTTCTATCTGGGTTTTCATCTGGCACCTCTTCGCCAGCGGGAACTCTCTTCCTATCTAGATCATTTCCAAGCCTTTTTAAAGGTATAGAAGCGTTGTAATTTTCTACTTTTTTATCGCGCTTCTTAATTCTAGTTAAATCATTATTTCCGATAGCAAATTTTGTTTTCTCGTTCTGGATCTGTGCAATAAATCTATCTTGTGGTGAAAAAGATTTAGGAGTACCAACTGGTCTAGCAAACTCAACCTTCATGGAAGTTGCTGCTTCTGCTATTGCACCTGAACTCTCTACAAGTATTTTAGCAATTTGTGCCCTAGGTCCTTCATCCCTACCATCATTATAATGTCCTACCTGAGATAGTCTATTATGAGTACTTACTGGATTTAGTACTATGCCTGCCTTTGCTCCAGATATTTGCTTTGCAATGTAAATAGTTCCAGGACGAACATGAGTTCCGGCGAACTCCCTATTTTCATCTATATTTATACCGATGACTGATATTTTTCCTCCCGAGTCATTACTTATAACTACAGCAAATTCTGAAGAATGAGTGAATCCATTTGTTAGAGATGTGCCTCCGTTTCTTTCAGCAGCAAGACCCTTATTTTTTCGAAAGTGAAAACCATTAACAGTTCTATCATTTCCATTTTTGCCAGCGGGCGGCCTTTGGGTTTGTTGTAATGATACAGTAGGTGTTTTCATAAAATAAAATTATAAATCTTAAATGAGTCTATATCATAATGAAAAATACCATTTTAGAACAAGCCTCTAATCCGTATTATTAGAGAAATTTAATCTAGCTAGAATGATTTAAACAATGAAAATTTGCAATGACAAACTGAGAGATTTTTGATAGGATTTCCTCATTAAATGAAACTTTCTCCTATCTTTAAAAGTACACTTTTGCTTTTTCCTCTTATTCTCCCATCTCATGGGGATAATAAGGTTGATACCAAATCCCCATCTCATTCTTATGCACAAAGTGCTCCTCTTCTTTCTAGTGTTCCAAAACCAAAAAACCAATTTCATGAAAGTATAATTGAGAAATTAAATGAGCTGGCAAAAGAGCATAAGTTTTTTAAATTAGTCTTAGATGCTGCAAATAAAAAAAATTATGAATTCCTCTTATATTCCGAAGGGGCTCCAATTCCTGAGGATATAAAAGAATGTATGAGTCTGAAAATATGTTTAGCCATGACATTTAAAGATAGAAAAAGGGTTTATCTTAAAGAACAGCTATTGGTTACTGGAAATGAAAAGAAATTTCTTGGAGCACTTACTAATGAAGGATTGCATATAATTCTAGATCCTACAGATACACTGGAAGAGGCTGGAGAAGTTTTTGGAAGAGATGTAACTTCAGAAGAGGTGGTGGATGAAACAAAATTATTTAAAGAAGGAAAAGTTACAGTGTCAGAAAAGATCTTTCATGATGTTTTAAATGAAGAAGTTCTAAGCCAAGTAGTGGAAGATATTATTTTAGAGAAATATGAAAATGAAAGTTATAAACTTTCAGAAGAAAATATTCGATCTGGTGCATACTCGTCAAGGATTTTTCAAATAGGAGCAGAATATGGCATTCATGCTTTTGCTAGAGTTTTTGATTTAATTCAGTTTGAAGAAAGTGATTATGGATTCATCCTTAGAAAGGTAAATGAGCATGCCAGGTCAGATGAACTAAAAAATTACTTAACTCTTAAGCTAAAAGAGTTTGAGCTTTTAGAGTGATTGTTTTCCAGTAAAAGGATATTGTGAAGAATCATTCTCCCTGCTATTTCCAAGCACTTCAAAAGCTGATTGATCTGAGTTAACTCCTATTAAAGGGCTTGCATGACCTATAGCATATTGCCTTCCAGGAATGGTACCTTGATGATAAAAACCATCTATTCTAAAGTTGTTTCCCCTTGCTTCATTATAGGCTCTGGTTAAATAGCCCATTGCATTTTGTGAGGCAAGTGAAACATTATGAATTCTTTCATTTGCAATTTTAGATCCTTGCGCTCTTGAAATCCAGTCAGCAAACATAGCATTGTATCCAAGCTTTCCACCCATGATTTCAAATAATCGTACAGGAACTGTTTTATTATCATAAATAATGGCCACGTAAGGGTTATATCTTTTTGGGAAACCAAGACTTACTTCAACTCTTCCTTTTTCAAATATAAGAGTCATTCCAAGAAATGGATACTCCCCGCCGTCTTTGCCACCTAGTCTGCCACCAGTACCTTTGCCACCAGCTAAAACTATTTTTATTGGCCCTTCATGAGTTCTTATACTGCTTCCTACTGTTGTTCCAAAAGTCTCAAGATGAGCATCTCCCTCAAAACCGTGTAACCTTGATCTTTCAAAAACGCTTAGAGATGCTGTATTTAATCCAAACTCATTTCCATATCTCCATCTAAGGAAATCATCTGCAATTGCTGCAGAATGAGATGCCGTATCAGCAAATACTCCTGATCCCATAACTTTTTCACTAGTAAGTCCTCTTCCTGGTTCTGGAGGCCATGGTTCAGAACAAACTGCATGTACTTCTTGAAGTGCACCAAGCCCATCTAATAATTCGGGTCTTCTTTTTAAAAATTCCATGGAATCCCCATATGCAAAAAAGTCAACACCAAAAATTCCTCTTTCTACTTGTGCTGCAATTCTATTAGGCAATTCGCTATCTAAAGATGGACCCCATGGTTTTTCTACATAGACATCATCTATTCCAGCATTTTTTAATCCATCTGCACCATCTAAGTGAAATACTGGAGGAGTAGTTACTAATCCTATATCGACTTTAGCTTCTCTTCCTCCAAAACTTACAATGCCATTACCTGTAAAAGCTTCTGCCCATGCACTTTTTGGCAGATAAGGTAAATTACTCATTTGTAGCCCATGAGTGAATTCTTCATTTCCTGTGCTTAAAGCATGAATAGCCCTTTCTATAATTACGGAGCCATTATAGGAACCATCATCAGTTCTAAGCCAAATAGGTAATTTAGAAAATGAACCATTTGTATAAATGTCTGAAATCACAAATTCTATAGGAGGTGCTTGTTTCAGATCTGTGTAAAGTTCCTCTATAGCAGGTCTAAATAATCTAGGACCAATTAATGCTAATCCACCATCTTGAAGTGCAACTACAGTTTTACCTTGTCTTATTTCATCAAGCTGTCCGGGAAGATAATTACTGTGTCCGGTTTCTCTTATGTGTCTTATAGTTCTTTCACCACTTACCTCCTGAACTCGAGCTCTATAAAAATCTCTAGCTGTAAATGTAGAACTTGGTACTTGTATGCTTCCCATATAATAAATTCCTTTTAAATCTAATTAGCAATTATAAGAAAAATCCAATATTAAATCATACTTTAATCCGTATTATTAGAAGAATTTAATTTAAACAAACCTAACAGACTCTTTCACAAGTACAAGTTTATAGTTTATATGCAGGAAATTGTACTTTTTCACCCATAATAGCTGAACAATGTGGCTCCTCAAAAAAACTAGCAGCTATTATTACAAGAGACCCATCATCATTTACTATAAAAAAAGAACCTTCATCTTTATATATTTCATCTAGTCTGGCAATAACCTCATCTTTCAGGGTAATTTGATAAATCTCACCACTAGCCTTTTTAATTAAAGAATAGAGATTTGTCTGGTCTAAATTTTTTGTATCATAGGCTAATAAAAGCTTTGTTATCTCGCCCTCTTTAAGTAAGCCTTTTATAAGAGTGATTACATCTTGAATATTTTCAAAAGTATAGATTTGTCCATTGTGATTTGGGATTTTTAAAACAGTTATATTGCTAAGATCTAACTTACTTCTTTTACTTTTAGGAAGTGGATTAGAAGCTGTAACTAGACCTATTGCCTGTGTAGAAGTCATTTAATCAGTCTATAAAATATTTACATATAAAAGCAATAGATGGAGAACTATTTTTTCTTAGGTTTAAATCCCTTTAATAAACCACTTCTTGGGGCTTGAAGCCCACTTCCCATTCTGGGTCCACCAGGATTAAACATGGCTGGGCTGGGCATGGGCATACTATTTCCACTTCCCATCATTCCCATAAGAGGTTTTAAGTTATCCATCATTTTTTTCATTTGCTTAAACTCAGTAACCATAAGATCAATATCTTTTTCTTTTTGACCACAGCCTTTTGCTACTCTTCTTTTTCTATTTGAGTTTAAAAGATCAGGTTTCTTTTTTTCTAAAACAGTCATGCTGCTAATGGCAGCTTTATATTTTTTTATTTTAACTTCACCTTGAGTTAGCATTTTTTCTTTGTCGTCTTTGCTGAGATTTACACCAAACTTATTTAACATACCGCCTACACCCATCATGTTAAATAGGTTTCCAAAATCTCCTAACTTAGAAGTCATGTTTAATGCTTGTAAAAAAGAATCAAAATTAAAGTCTGTAAACAGTTTCTTTTGTAATTCAATAGCCTCATCTTCTTTTATTTTTTCTTGTGCTTGTTCTACTAGGGTTAAAACATCTCCCATTCCAAGAATTCTGCTAGCCATTCTGTCTGGATAAAATTCTTGTAAGTCATCTAACTTTTCGCCGATACCGATTAACTTAATAGGTTTTTTAATTTCTTCTACGATTGAAAGAGCTGCCCCACCTCTGGCATCACCATCTAATTTTGTTAAAACTACACCAGTAATCCCAATTTGAGAATCAAAAGTAGCACCTATGTTTGCTGCTTCTTGACCGATCATTGCATCAATTACTAAAAGCTTTTCAACGGGTTCTATAAGTCTATCTATAAGTAATAACTCTGCCATTAGATCGCTATCTACCTGAAGACGTCCCGCACTATCTAAAATAATTACATCGTGAAAGTTTTGTTTACCGAAGTTTATAGCATTCTCAGCAATTTTATGCGGATCACTATTTAATGCATCGGTTTCAGAGACAGAAAACACCGGAATCTCAACTTGTTTTCCTATAATATTTAATTGTTCAATAGCAGCTGGTCTTTTTAAGTCGAGTGGAACTAAAAGTGGATTTTTACCTTTTTTCTTTAAAAGCTTTGCTAGCTTGCCGCATGTAGTAGTTTTCCCCGCACCTTGTAAACCTAGCATTAAAATTATACTGGGAGATTTTGAAAGATTTAAATCTTTTTGACTGCTGCCCAGTAATTCAGTAAGCTCATCATTTATTATTTTTATAAATTGTTCAGCAGGCGAGACACCTTTTATAACCTCTTCCCCAATAGCTTTTTCACGAATACGCGTAGTAAAAGTTTTAATGGCTTTTAAGCTGACATCACTAGAAATAAATGCTCTTCTAACTTCACGAATAGCACCATCAATGTTTTCTTCAGTGATTTTACTTTCACCGCGTATTTGTTTAAAAATATTTTGTAAGTTGTCTGATAATTGATCGAACATGATTTTAATTATAACGTAGCGTGCTCTTTAATAATCTCTCTATTTAAAAACCCTTGTACATTTTCCCATGGCAATTTTGTATTTATATCCCAGTTTTTATAGATAAAATACTCACTGTCTATATCTTTATTTTCTCTCATTGCTTTTTTAAAGCTACCTATGGTGGATCCATACCTGTATGCATCTACAAGTATTTTATTAATGCTTCTATCTCCTCTTGAAATTAAACCTTGAATAATGGACCATTCATAGCTTTCAGGTTTAAACTCAATTCCTGCTTTATGTAATTCTTTAGAAAGAAGTTTTAATTTCTTTTCTGCACTTTTATCCATTCCATAGTATTGGAAAGGGGTTTGAGCTTTTGGCACAAATGTCGAACATCCCCACGTTAGTTTTTTTCCTTTATTTTTTGCTTTAATTTCTTTTAAGAGTTTAATGGTTTCATTTAAATCATCATCTGTTTCTTGTGGGATCCCTGCCATGCCATAAAGCTTTATTGAGTTAAACCCAGAGTCATAAATAGTTTGAATGGAATTTAGTATAGTTTCTCTAGAAACTTTTTTATTTATAATTTCTCTAAGTCTATCTGAGCCAGTTTCAATAGCCATGGTTAGAGACTTACTTCCTAATTTGTGTAATCCCTCTGCTAATTTTTTAGAAATAGTATCTGCACGAACTGATGCAATTTGAACCTGGAGATCAGGAGATGTAATTTTCTTTTGAAGTAAATAATCTAATAGTTCATCAAATCCTGGATGCTGTGTAACTGATGCCCCTAAAAGCCCAAGTTTATTTGTATGTTTTAAACCACTTTCTATGATTGGGATTAGAGAGTTTTTTATATCAGGTGTTCTAAATGGTAGAGAGCCGTAACTGGCTAAACAAAAGCGACATAATTCAGGACAGCTTCTAGCCACCTCTATGATAAAAGTATCAGGCCAATATGAATTTGGAGTGAGGATGCAAGAGGAAGAAAGGTTTTCTTTTGCATATACCCGATTTATTTTAATTGGCGTTGTAGGGGCTTGTTGCAACAAGCCCCTACGGGTGGGCACATAAATTCCTGGAACTTTTGCCAATTCTTCTAATTTTTTCGTTCTATTTAAATCTTTAATCTCAACAATCTTATTTATAAAAGGTTCAGCCACTACTTCTAAATCCCCAGTTAAAAAGAAATCAAAATTATCACAGAATGGTTCTGGATTTGCATTTGGTATTTGACCCCCTGCAAAAACTAAAGGATCATCTTCTGATCTTTCGCTTGAAAAAATTGATATTTTATTTTCTTCTAAAATTTTAAAAATGTTTTTATAATCTAATTCCCAACTAAATGAGAAACCGATGTATGCTGGGGGGAGGGCGGAGCACGCTCCGCCCCTACGGGGTTCTTGAATATCCGTAAACCATCTGGTGGTTTTTACATTTTCATTTTGATTTAAAAGCTTCCATGCTGTTTGATATCCCAGGCTTGCCATGCCCACCATATATGTATTTGGAAAACATATTGCTAATTCCAAAGCATCTGATTTTTTATGTGGAAAAGAAGTTAATATTTTTTCTTCAGAGAATAGATTCATGCAATAATTGTACGTTATATGCCAACGATACAAGACGAACAAATCTATGAAATCTTCGATAAATTAAATAAGCAATACTTTGATGGTAAATTGCCTTATGTACGAATTCTTTGGTGTGATAGCTTTGGAAATGGAAAGTATTTTAAACAATTTGGTGACTTTACAGCTATGCCTGGGAAGCGTCCTCACATAAGGCTTTCAAGAACCCTTTGTGATCATCCTAAACAAATAGCACTTACTCTTTACCATGAAATGGTTCACTTCTGGCTCTATGTAAATAAAAGACCTTGGGGGCATACAAAAGAATTTCATCTGAAATTAAAAGAGTTTAGGGTCGGCGAATCTTAATAATGTCTTATTAGAGAAATTTTATCTTTGATTAAGTATTTAACCTTGAAAAATATAAAAGAATTAGGTACCTTATAAAGATAAGTTTTATAAAGGAGAATATTATGTCAGCAGTAGGATCAGCAACAAATGCACCAAGAATAAAAGGTGTTTCAGTAGCAGTACAACAAAGAGATCCATTTAGTGATGAAATAGCCCAGTTAAAAAAAATGACAGGTCGGGCTCTTCCAGAAAACCAATTAAAAGTTTATACAGATGCAGTGACTTATTATAAAACAAAAGGCTGGCAGGATGTAGATGAATTAACAAGTAGCTTTAGTGAATTAGTAAAAGCAAAACCAGATGAAAAGCAATGGGAAATTTATACAGATGCAGTGGCTTATTATAAAACAAAAGGCTTTGGTATAAATGAATTAACAAGTAGCTTTAGTGAATTAGTAAAAGCAAAGCCAGATGAAAAGCAACGGGAAGTTTATACAGATGCAGTGGCTTATTATAAAACAAAAGGCTGGTGGATAGATGAATTAACAAATAGCTTTAGTGAATTAGTAAAAGCAAAGCCAGATGAAAAGCGATGGATACTTTATGCAGGTATAGTGCCTTATTTTATACAAGCAGATTGCCGTCATATAAACAAATTAACACTGGGTTTTAGTGAATTAGCAAAGCTAAATGAAAAGCAATGGACACTTTATAAAAATGCAGCGACCCCTTATTATAGAGAAAAAGGCTGGCGTCATGTAGACTTTTTCACAGAGGACTTTATTAAATTAGCAGAAACAAAACCAGATATAACACGAACTGATGTAGAGGCATTATTACCACAACTTGAACTATGAACTATTTTAGCGAGATAGTTGATCTCTTTAGTTCCTTAGTATAAAAAATGAAAGAGTTTAAAGTGGTTAATTAGTAGTCCTAATAAGACTAGTGAATGGTAAGGCTTTAAGCGGGCTAAGAATTTCTTCTGAATATGTAGAATCAGGATTTATATATTCTAACTCCCCACTAAAAACATCTCTTTTATGATAAATAATGAAAAATCCATCTTTATTTTCAGGCAAGATCTGCCAATTAGGCTCAGGACTATTTCTCTCAGAAAAGTCGCCCCAGATATTTTCTCCATCGTTAAATACTAAAAGCTCAATCTTATTCTCAAATTTATTTTCTTCTGGGGCATGCATGCTGCAAGAGTAATTTATAAAACCATAGTGATCAGTAGGTATATTTTTTCTAATTACTTTTAAGCCATCATTAAAGCTAAGTTTTGCAACTGTTTCAAGAGGTGGAATAGTTACAAATTCTATCTTCCTTTTTCTAGCAAGAGTAGATGTAAAATTCGGTCTTAATGAAACTGATGTTGACATTAATAACAACTTTACTAAATCCATTTCAATAATAAAACCTATCTTAACTAAATCTCCTTGCTGTATTATATAGATATGGTCCAAGAGTTAAAAAATCAAAGCGAATCACTGATTGACCTTCCAACAGATATGAATGCCATGCTCTTTTATGGTCCAGAAGACATTAGATATGAAAAAGTTAAAACCCCAGAAATAAACGATTATGAAATTCTTGTAAAAGTAGAATCAGTTCTTACCTGTGGAACAGATTTAAAAACATATTTAAGGGGCCATCCTGTTTTAATAAAAGAAACTCCTGCTCTTTTTGGACATCAATTTTCAGGCATAGTTGTAAAAGTAGGAAAAAATGTTTCAAAGTTTAAAATTGGAGATAAAGTAATTCCAGTAAATTCTTCTCCTTGTTTTAAATGCCTTTATTGTAAATCTGAAAAATATTCTCTTTGTGAAAACATTTTCTTTTTAAATGGTGCTTATGCAGACTATGTAAAAGTACCTAAAGAAATAGTAGAAAACAACACACATAAAATCCCGGAGAATACACCTTTTGAAATTGCAGCTATATTAGAGAGTTTGGCTGTTGTTAAGCATGGTTTAGATAGATCAGAAATCGAAAAAGGTAAAACTGTTTGCATAATTGGAACAGGATCAATTGGTCTTTTATTTATTGCATTAGCTAAAAGAGAAGGTGTAAAAATAATTTCTCTTGGAAGAAATGAATCTAAATTGAGATTAGCTAAAGAACTTGGAGCTGATCATGTAGTAAATATCAGAGATACTTCTAGTGAAAATATAATGCAAAAAACAAAAGATTTAACTGGTGGATTTGGCCCTGATGTAGTAATTGAAGCTGTTGGTATCCCTGAGATTTGGGAATTGGCTACAAAAATTGTATCTAGAGGTGGACTTGTAAACTTCTTTGGTGGATGTAAAAAAGGTAGTAAGGTAGAAATTGATACTTTTAGGCTTCATTATGATGAGTTAAAAGTACTAGGAGTTTTTCACCATACGCCTAAATATGTAAAAAAAGCTCTTGAGCTTTTAAGTGAAAAGCAATTTCAAGATAATGTTTTGAGAAAGATAACTACAAAAAAAATGAAACTTTCAGAGCTTAAAGAAGCTTTTTTATTGCAGAAAAGTGGTGAAGTTGTGCAAGTGGCTATAGAACCAGACTGCAAGGAAAGACTATAAGACCATAAAGACTATAGGACCATAAGACCACTTTACTGATGGGAGCTTTTATAGTCTCCATAGTCCTATGGTCCATAGTCTTTTTCCTATGATTTCTCCTAATTAGATTTATATTCGTATTACCGCAGAAAAGTACGTCTATATGGTATAAAGTTAAGAGAAAGTCTGAAGGAGTAAATCTATGCATTTTTCTAGATTAATAGCAATAATAATTTCAAGTTCAATGTTTATATCAGCATGTTCAGGTGCTTATGCAGAAAGCCCAGCAAAAACAGAACCAGCTCCTGCAGTAAAACCAAAAGCAGCAGCAGCACCTGCAAAACCAGAAGCAGTCATTAAAGCAAAAGTAGATGATCTATGTGCTTGTGCCAAACCAGCAGCAGATGCTTTAAATAAAGCATATACAGCATTAGAAGAAGATGAGTGGACTAATGCAGAGACTACTACGAAAAATGCCATTGCTTCAATAAAATCACAATCTCAAAGTTGTAAATGTCCAGAGCTTGCTAGCTATCAAAAAATTGCAGATGCATATCTTAAATATGCTCAAGGTGGAAATCATCTTGATGGTGCAGATCAACCAAATTGTCCTTATGCTTTAAAGCTTTATGCAGATGCAATAGCTCTTTTAAAGGAAGCTATACCAAGCTTAACAAATGCAGAAGTAAAGGCAAATGCTACAAATATTCAAGATTATGCAGATGAGGAATTACAATTTGTAAAAGATGAATGTGAAGACACAAAACCAACAGCAACACCAGCAAAGAAGCCTTAAGGAAAATCTTAGCTTTTACGTAGAAAATTATAAATTTCAAATACTGTTATTGGTTTTGGGTTTTGCTTTTTTAATTAGAATTCAAAAAATAAATCATGGCTTGCCTTATATATTAAATCCAGGTGAAATAGAGTATTTAGAAAACACATTCTCTTTGATAAAAAACTTCTTCTCATTTCATTCATATGAAGTTCCTTCTCTATATATTTTCATTAATGCAATAGCTTTATTTATTTCTACGTTGAATTTTAGCTTGGCTGATTACGTTAGTGCTCTTGAAAGTAACCCACAGGATATATATACTCCGCTTAGATTTTTAAGTGTTTTATTTGGGGTTGGAAGTCTTATTATAATTTACTTTATAGGGGAGCTCTTTGGTGTATTTGTTGGTATTTTATCCTGTCTTTTTTTGTCGTTTTCAGTTATAAATGTAAAGTACTCACAATTGTTTTCTCCACAAAGTGCTCTTGTTTTTTTTACTTTACTCTCTCTTTATTTTTCATTAAGAGCATTGTCTGAAAATAAAGATAAAAACTATCTTTTAAGTATTATTTCTGCTGCTCTTGGAGCATCAATGCATTATATTGGACTTTTAGGTTTTATTACTCCAGCAATTTCAATGATTTTAAATAGAGATTCTGAAAAAATAAAAAAAAGTCTTGGCTATTTTCTAACTATATTTTTAGTTTTAAATCCTTTCTTTATTTTTAGCCTTTTTAACTTTTTATACACAGGATTTCAAAGGTATGTTCATGGTTATTATAGTTATCCACACTCCTCTTTTTTACTCTTTGCTTATAGCTTTATTATTCAAAGCATAGGACCAGTAATTTATATTTCAACAATAGCTCTCTTCTTGAAATATAAAGATGAATACGATGTAGATGCTTTAAAACTTATTTTCTTCTTCCCTGTTTTTTATGTAGGATTATTAGGTTTATTTCATTTCACTAATGCCTCATACTCCACACTGATTACCCCTTATTTTTGTTTAGCTTCAGCAATGTTTTTTAATCTTTTTTGTGAAAAAGAAGAAAACAAATTTCTATTTATTGTCTTATTGCTTTTTGCATTGTGGATACCATATAAGTATGTAGACAGATATAATAAAATCGTAAACCTGTCTGATACTAGAGCTATAGCTTCAGAATGGCTTAGACAAAGAACATCTGAAGGATCAAAAATTATTTATACTAAACAAAATCTTCAATTACATTGGTTTGATCCATATAATAGAAATTTAATAAAAGATGAAGTGGAGGATCCATACCTCCTTGTTAATGAAGAATGGCTGCCTTTAACTTCAAAAATAATGAAAGAAAAAGATTGGTTTAAGATATTGAGAAAAAAAGCTGATTACGTAGTAGTTTCTACATTAGATACAGAAAAAGTTTATAGGCAGTCAGGATATGCTATGCAGAAAAAGTTTTATAGAAAAATGGAAAAATTAAGACCGATCATTGTTTTCAATCCTTACTTGAAAGAGTATGATAAAAAAGTAAAAGACTCACTATATGATGAATTTTTCTCCCCTTATTTATCTCTATGGCAGAGGGAAAGAGGTGGACCAGTGGTTAAGATTTATAAGATTTAATTTGTATAGGTTCAGACAAGCTGAACCTTCTATTTAATTCTCCTTTCGTAGGGTCGCATTTGCTGAATAAATCAGACAAATGCTCTTAATAAAGAACGATATAATATAACTATGCAAACTCAGACTAATTCAATCGAACAATTAAAATTAGCCAAAGAAGCATCTAGAAAGCTAGCTTCTTCTTCAAATGAGGATAGAAATAAGGCCTTAGAGCTTATTTCTGAAGAGCTTTTAAAATCTAAAGACTTTATAATTGCTGAAAATAAAAAAGACATAGAGTCTGGTAAAAAAAATGGGCTTTCAAGTGCTCTTTTAGACAGGCTTTTATTAGATGAGAAAAGACTTTCTGGCATGGCAGGAAGTATAAAAAAAGTAATTGCTCAGAAAGACCCTATAGGGAAGATTTTAGACAGTTGGAAGCATCCTGCTGGAATGAATATAGAAAAAGTTGCAGTGCCTCTTGGTGTCATATGTGTAATTTATGAAGCCAGACCAAATGTAACTACCGATGCAGTTTCTCTTGCTTTAAAATCAGGAAATGCCATTATTTTAAGAGGCTCTCAGCATGCTACGTATTCTAATCAGGCTATTGTAGATGTTATAAATAAGGCATTGTTAAAATCATCCTTATCACCTGACATTGTTCAGTTTATCGCTTCTAAAGACAGAGAAGAAACTATTAAAATCTTACAAGAAGAAAATCTTATTGATTTAGTGATTCCACGTGGAGGGGAAGACTTAAAAAACTTTGTTAATAAACACTCTAAAATCCCTGTAATTGGAGCTGGTGGCGGAACTTGTCATTTATTTATAGATGAAAGTTCTGATGAGAAAAAAGCTATTGATATAGCTATCAATGCTAAAACCCAAAGACCAGGGGTTTGTAATGCTATAGAAACAGTTTTAGTTCATAAAAATATAGCAGTTAGTATTTTACCTAAATTAGAAACTTCATTGAAAGAAAAGAATGTAGAGATCTTAGGATGTGATAAAACAAAAAATATTATTAAAGATGTAAAAAATGCCACTGAAGAAGATTGGTATAAAGAGTACTTGGATTTAAAAGTAGCTATAAAAACAGTAGATTCTATAGAAGAAGCTATAAGTCACATAAATAAATATGGTACAAAACATTCTGAATCTATTATTACTCAGGATAAAAACAATGCAAAAAAATTCCAAAATGAAATTGATGCAGCATGTGTCTATGTAAATGCCAGCACTCGTTTTACTGATGGTGAAGAGTTTGGATTTGGTGCAGAGGTGGGAATATCTACACAGAAATTACATGCCAGAGGTCCGATAGCATTAGAACAATTAGTTACTTATAAGTATTTAATTAGTGGTGATGGGCAAACTAGGGCTTAAATAGCTGACAATTTTAAAAACATATCTGCTTCTACTAAAAGTTCACAGGGTTTAGTAACGCCCTTCATGTCACTATACGTTATTCCTGGATGGAAGTAAATAAATTCTGTTCTAGCAAAACATTTAATATAGTTAAATTTTGCAAAATCTAAATAATTAAAATCTTCACTAACTGAGATTTTTTCAGAAGATGAACGCGCTAAGTATTGTACTTTTCTTTTTTGTTCATTTAAGTCTAACCAATCACCTTTATAAGTGATCTTAGTTTTGAATTCAAGTTCTTCCAATTCTTTTTGTAACCAAGTAGAAATTACACCTTCTTTTAAAAAATCCATAGTAGGTTCAGTGGGGAAACGATGAGGCCTAATCATATAATTTGTTAAAAACAACACAAGAAAATTTTTCATTGTTTCCTTTTCATCTGTTAGACCGTAAACAGTTTGAGGAAAATAAGAAAGCATTGTTCCGATATCGGTATTAGTAAAAACTTCTTCAGCAGCCAATTTAATCTGATCGAAATTTCTTTCTGAAGGAGGGTCCATTAAGTGGGAATTGTCTAGTTTGAACTGTTCCAGTTTTTCTCTTGTTAACATACCTTGTTTTAATGCTGTATTTAATATTAAAAAGAATAAAACATCAGAGGTCTCTGATGCAATGCCAAAACGTGTACTCTCTCTATGAACTCTATGAAATAAGGATTCCAATTGATCTGGTGATATCTTTTTTTTTAAGCTTTCTATATGTACTCTTGCTATTTTTGGAATATCTTCAATATTATCAGGTAAGATATAATTTGACTTTCCTGGTTCGCGGTGTCTATGAAGTATAGTTTTGAAATCATTATATGAACATTCTCTACATGGGGCTATAGTAGGAACAAAAAATGATGTAAATTGTAATCTAAGCTGGCTCATATATAGTATAAATAAACAATAATACTCTTACTAAATTAGCAAATTTTAGAGAGATAAAAGCTAAAATAAATTTAATGTAGGAATGCATGACATATTTAAGACAAAAAAATAAAAGAAAAAATGTAGGGTTATTTGGTGGGACCTTTAATCCCATTCATTATGGGCATTTAAAGATGGCTGAAGCAGCTAAGAAGAAGTTTAAATTAGACATTATTTACTTTATCCCTAATGGTAATCCCCCACATAGAAAAAAGGACTTACTTCCGGCTAAAAAGCGATATGACTTAGTTAAGAAGGCTATTTATGGGAAAAAGCATTTTGAAGCTTTAGATATAGAGATTAAGAAGAAGAGACCTTCTTATACAATTGACACCGTAAAATTTCTACTATCAACCATTAACCATGAACAATCAACCTATTTCCTCATTGGCCAAGATGCTTTTGAGAAGTTAGGTACATGGAAAAAAATAGATAGATTGGTTGAATTGATTGAGTTTATAGTGTTTCCTAGGCTTCCTCATCACGTCATTGCTGTAGGGGCAGATTGCAATCTGCCCAAAGACAAAGCAATCTCGAAAGTGAATTTAAAGAAAAACAATAAAAATCACGAATACCGGATCCCCAAAATCAAAAACCTAAAATATCATTTACTAAAAACTAAACCTATAAATATTTCTGGAAGTGAAGTTAGAAAAAAGATGAAATCTAACTAAACCATTGCCAAGGCCATTTTTTCCACCAAGGATTTTGGAAGGTAGATGGTGTAGAAGCATTTTTAACTGGAGTTTCAGGATCTATTCTTTCTACACCTACCGTGAAATCATAAATGTTGCCGCTCACTTTACCCACCTTTATAATGGTTTTATTGTTTAATGGAACTGATTTGCCATTGAGCAGATCAATATCATTTACTTTAATCCCATCCCTATGAACACATCTTAAAGAAGTTTCACCACTATCATTGATATATAATTCAAAACTTCCTCTACTGCTAAACATCATTAAGTATCGATCATGTCCTTCCAGGTTAAACATTTCTTTTGCACTTTGTCTGTCAAAAATAATTGATTTATTTTGAGAAATCTCAAAGACTTTCTTGTGATTTTTATGACTTAAAGTAATTCTATAAATTGTTTCGCCAGATGTGTCTGGTGAAACTGCTGCTGCTTTTGTTGGTCCAGCTGCTGCTAAATCTTTAGGACCGGTTAATGGTTCCTCTAATACAAAATGTCCTACTTTAGCAGGAGCATTTGCCGTTGGTCTATCTAATTGATCAGAATCTATTTTAGTAAATTTAAAAAGAGCATGTTCTCCTATTTGAATTCTATCTCCATTAATTAATTCCCCCCCTTGGACTTTCTTATCGTTAATTTTAATACTTAAAAATCCAGCATTTATACATAGATGTCCTCTGGCATTAAGTATCTCGCAAGAAGAATCAGTTCTAACGTCACTAACAACAATTTTTCCTTCTCTTCTATCAATAAAAAGACCATCTTTATTGTCGGGGAAGCTATCGGGTAAATAGAAAGTATGTTTTTCTCCTATTACTCCATCATTGTCAATTTCTTGAATAGAAAATTCTTTAGTACCAGGAGCCTCATCTTTAAACTTTACTGAATTATTTACTACAGGAAGTGGTTCTGCTAGTTTTACAGGAGCTTGCTCTACTAATGGTTCATATTTTGGAATCAAAATTTGAATTTCTTGATTGCCAGCTTTAACAGTGCTATCACCCACAATCTCTACACTATTAATTCTCTCATCGCCATCATTTAATTTAGTGCCATTACTAGAAGCTAAATCTCTAAGATATAATTTCCCATCTATTAATAGAATCTCACAATGCAAAGTACTAACTTGTTTACTCTTAAGAGTAATACTATGCTCAGGGTCTCTTCCTATAGTAATTCTATTATAATCATCTAGATAAAATATTGCATTTCTTACTGGTTTATCAGGATTTTGATATTGAATTATTATAGGAAATCCACCTGAAAGTTTTGACTTCACTAAGTCTTCTAAAGATATGCGTTGGGCAGCATCTCTTCCATCAGGATTTTTAGGAGTAGAAATGGAAGTTACAAATAAAGGAAGATTTGAACCTCCTGCTTCTGGAAATGACATTGCTTCACTTACTTCTTCAAGAGTAAAAGTTCTACCACCTACTGAAATCTTATCTCCAGCTTGAAGATTCAAAATGCCTAAAGCTTTAAGGTTGGTACCATTAACATTAACATCAGCTTCAGCCCCAGATAAATCTTGAATTCTAGGAGAAAGATTGCCGTCTAAAATTATTCTGCATTGCCTAGTTGCTTCAATTCCTTTCATTTGTATTTGACATTGAGCAGGATCACTGCCAATAACAATCCCATTTGGTGCTAATGGAATTCTTGTATTCATATGAGTTCTTAATATAAAAGTCATAAATTACATAAATGCTAGCATTTACATAATTTAAGGCCTAGGTGAAATATAAATAAAAAATAAAGATAAGCTTAGAATCAGATTAATTTTTTTTAATCTTAGGCTACAGCGCAGGCACTACCAGCAGCTTTTTTTAATTCTTCTACTTTATCCAGTGCTTCCCATGGAAGATTTAAGTCAGGTCTTCCAAAGTGTCCATAAGCAGCAGTATTTCTATAAAATAGCCCATTGTTTAATTTAGGAAGATTATTTAAATTAAACTTCTGAATGATAGCTAGTGGCCTCATATCAAATACTTGATTAATGATGTCACCGAGTACTTCATCTTTCATTTTTCCTGTGCCGAATGTAGAAACGTTTATAGATATTGGTCTGGCTACACCAATAGCATATGAAACCTGAACTTCACAGTGTCTAGCTAGTCCTGCGCCCACTACGTTTTTAGCAATATGACGAGCTGCATAACATGCTGATCTATCTACTTTTGTAGGATCTTTTCCTGAAAATGCACCACCACCATGGCGAGCATAACCACCGTAAGTATCCACAATGATTTTTCTACCTGTAAGTCCAGCATCACCCTGTGGTCCGCCGATTACAAATCTGCCTGATGGATTAATAAAGTATTTTGTTTCTTTATCAAATAATGGACCAAGCTCTTTAGTGAATGGTTTTACTACTAACTCTTTAAGATCAGTGTCTATGATTTTTTGTAAGTCAGCATCACTGGTTTTACCGTTTATAGTTCCAGCATGTTGAGTAGAAATTACAATGGCATCAATTCTTTTTGGTTTATTGTTTTCATCGTATTCTACTGTTACCTGTGTTTTTCCATCTGGTCTTAGATAAGGCAAAATCCCTTTTTTTCTAACTTCTGTAAGCTTAAGAGCTAACTTATGTGAAAGGCTTATAGGAAGTGGCATAAGCTCTGGTGTTTCATCACATGCAAAACCAAACATTAAACCTTGGTCACCTGCTCCGACTTTATCAAACTCATCACTGGAGCCTTTATCTCTATGCTCTTTTGCTGTGGTTACACCCTGACTAATGTCTGGAGATTGTCCTTTAACGCAGACTAAAACTCCACAAGTATGTGCATCAAAACCACCTGCATCAGGTCCAGCGTATCCGATTTCTTCTACTGTTTTTCTAGCAAGAGTTTCATAATCAATTAAACCCCTGGAAGTAATCTCTCCACCGATAATAATTAATCCTGTTGTGGAATATGTTTCACATGCTACGCGACTTGTTGGATCATTAGTAAGTGCTGCATCCAAAACCGCATCTGATATTTGATCACAAAGTTTATCTGGATGTCCTTCTGTTACTGATTCTGATGTGAATAAACGTTTTGCCATTTATATGGTTCCTTTCTTTTTATAACTAGATGGAAAGCTTTGATCCTACTGAATTTCAAATCTGCTCATCTTTCTGGATTTAGCACCTTTTGGGTTTCCCCCGGTTGCTGTAGCTTCACAGGGCCAGTCCCTCTGCTACTCTGGATAAGCCTGTATTGTTACAGGATCCAGGTAATATGATATCGCAAAAATGATTAATCGTGAATAGGAGAAAAAGTAGTTGCTTTCTGACCGGGTGGCGGAGGTTGGGAAGGGTCCACATCTGAGGAGCTGCTGCACCGCAAGATGTGGAGGGGTCCCAGCCCCGACAGGACCCGGTCAGAATAGGATTACATAATTTTATAAAAACAAGCTTTATAATGTATTTATGACTAAAGCTAAAAAAATCACATATGACAAAGACTTGGGTATTAAAGAAGTTTCTTCTAAAAAAGGCTTTTATAAAATAAAACTTGATCTTAAGCAAAAACATTTAAACCACGGTGGAATTGCTCACGGTGGAGTTTTAGCCGGGCTTTTAGATATAGCTCTTGCAGGTGCTGTTTCTACTACTATGGAAAAAGATGAATGGTGTCTTACAGCCAGTTTGTCTATAGAGTACTTAAATCCTGCATTTCCTGGAGAGATTTATGCTTTTGGAAAATTAGTAAAAAGAGGCAAGAACCTTGCTTTTGTAGAAGGTGGAATTCAGTCAAAAGATAAAAAATTACTTACAAAAGCCACAGGGATTTGGATTATAAAAACTCTTCCTATACACAGTACAAAAATAAAACCATCAAAGAAAATGGATTGATGGAGATTCCTCACCGGAGCGTCTTTACGCCTCAGCCCTAGTCTTAATCCAGTCAATTAATTTATCTAAGTTAGGAATTAAAAGTTGTTTTGATTCATTTGAAATAACAAGACCTAAATCTTTCAATTCACTAAGTGCTCTATTTACAGTTTCTCGTGGAGAGTCAGAAAGTTTTCCTATTTCACCCTGAGTAATTTTTGGAAGTAAAATGCCTTCTCCTGTCATTTTTCCATGCTCTCTTGCATTAGATATTAAAGCCCTGGCAATTCTTGCATTTGCAGGAAGTGAAACACTGCTTAATCTGTGATTAATTAGTCGAAGTCTTCTGCAAAATTCTCTACTTAGAGAAAAATGTACAGAAGGATAATTTTTTAAAATCTCAAGAAAATCATTTCGCGAAATAACTAAAACCTCTACCTCACAAGTAGAAATTACATCTGCAGATCTAGGTTCATTGTCTATGGCTGACATTTCACCAAAAAAATCACCAGGTTCTAAGTAAGCTAAAACTTTTTCATTCATTCCAGGATCAATAGCTTTAACGGCAACTTTTCCTGAGGATACTATATAAAAAGAATTTTCTTCTTCTTCTGACATTATTATGGGAGCATTTGAAGAATACAATTTTTTTGTACACTTTAATGAAATCTTCTCAAGTTCACTATCATTTAAGTCTTGAAATAGTGAGACTTGAGATATTTTTTCTTTAAGTGAAGTAGATATAGTCATTTATACTGTGGGTATTGCTGTTGCTTCTTTTTTCTTATCAATAAATGCAGGTTTAAGCCATGGTTCTGCTTCAAGAGCAAGCCTTACCATTTCACAACAAACAACTTTTGTTTCTTCCTGAGGTCTTCCGGTGCCGCCTTGTACTCTTACGTCGTTTAAGTGTAAAAGAGCTGCAAGTGAAGTGGTGCAAACCATTCTTGTAGAAATAGAAGATGGAAGGACATATCTAGCAAGTTCTGCAGATTCTCTTTTTCCTTGTCCTGATAATCTAAACTCTTTATAGATAGTCATGTATTGATCATGAGCTTTTTCCATAATGACTTTATATTTTTCACCATCTATATTTTCAGGTTCAATATATCTAAATCCATCTTCATAAGGGACATATCTTTGTGATTCCTGATCAATGGTAACGCCAACTTGATGTCTTACTATTTGATGGCTAACTACACGTGAACAAACAATTACAAAACTAAAATTAGGATGACTATAAGTAGTTCTATGCCCTCTTTGCATTAATCCAATAATAAGACCAATTCTTTTTTCATCGGGAGTTTCATTCCACTCTTGTTCAAGCTCAGGCATACTCTTTATGGAGTAGCAAACTCTGGCTGCTTTCCAAATTAAAGATGCCATATTTTCAGTACGTTGAATTAGTTCTACGCTAGGTGAGATGGGCTCAATAATTCTATTTTTTATATTTTCATTTATTTCTAATTCAATTTCTTCTTTTGTTTTTGGTGGCATAAATTCCCCTTAATTCTTTTATATTATTTTAAAATAATATACAGTTTATTATGTTAAGGATATAAAGGTAGATTTACGCTACAGGTATAAAAATTGACAATTAAGAATAGACAATTGATAATTAACATATTATGAGTAATTTACTTAAAGATAAAATTTGCGTAATAACAGGTGCTGGGCGTGGGATAGGTCAGGCTACTGCAATTCTTTTTGCAAAAGAAGGTGCAAAAGTTTTAATTAGTGACATTGATAAGAAACCTCTTCAGGAGACTATTTCTTTGATAGAAAATTTTAATGGTACTGTAAAAAGCTTTGTTGGTGATGTCACGAAAAAATCAGACTGTGAAAACATTATGAAATCTGCTGTTGACGAGTTTAATGCTGACTCTATAGATGTTCTATGTAATATTGCTGGAATGACAAAAGATAAAATGATTCACCAAATGTCTCAGGATGATTGGGATTTTATTATTAATTTAAACCTTACTGGTACATTTAACTGTGTTCAGGCGGCTTCACTTTATATGAGAGATCTAGCGAAAAAAGAAAAAGACTCAGGAGCTATTAATTCAAGATCTATAATAAATATTTCTTCTACATCAGCTAGGGGTAATCCAGGACAAATAAATTATGCTAGTAGTAAAGCAGGAGTAGAAGGACTAACAAAATCAGTAGCTAAAGAATGGGCTAGGTTTAATATTCGCTGTAATGCAATAGCGCCAGGTTTTATAGAATCGAGACTTACACAGCCGAAAAAAAATGAAAAGGACTTTGGCATACCCGAAGAACAAAAAAAAGCAATTGATAAATTACAGCTAGAAACAGGCTTAGCAAGAGAACATGGAAAGCCCGTAGACGTAGCTAATGTTGCACTTTTTTTTGCATCAGACCTTTCAAGTTTTGTGACTGGTCAGGTGTTGACTGTGTCTGGTGGAATGATAGGAAGTATTTAACCTTAAAACAGATCTATCAATTCCTCTTCTGTACTATTTCCACTGTTTTGTGAGGGTTGATTATTTTCAATAATAGCCTCTTCCGCTGGTAATGGAGCACCACCAGAAGCAGTCATAGAACTCTCTTGAGGAGATTCTGAAGGTTGAGCGCCTAGACCTGTTTCTTCTGTTGGTTTAGCTCCGACTTGAACATAGTCAGATAAATCAATTGGTTTACTGCTAATCATAACTGTACCTGATTTTGTGGTGAAAGGAATACTTAAAATAGTTTGTTTTATATATTGTGGATCATATGTAATCTTTCCATTAGAATTACTTGCAAAATTAACCTCTCCACCTGCTTCATTGTCTACAATCAAAGCCCCGCTTAAATTTAAGCTTCCATTAATTCTTAAATTACCGTGAACATAAATAATTCCTTTAAAGTCTACAGGAGCTCTTCCATCACCATTAAATTCTACATCTCCAACAGGTTTTCCAAGATTTCCAGGTCTTGTATCAATTATTAATATTCCTTTTCCAGTTAGAACATTGGTGGTGTCATATCTTGGTGTCCCTTCTATATAAGTAAGCCCCATATAGCCCACAGGTAAATCATACTCATCAAGAGGTATCGTAGGATCATTTGTGTAGAGGTCGGCAACTTCAGCAAATTGATCTAAGTTAGAAGAAAAAATATTTTTAAATAAAGCAGAATTTGGCAGTGCAAGGGAAAGACCTTTTGGAGTTGTATGAAAATTAGAATCATCATCAGAAAGCTTTTCTCTGGAAATAATTGGTGGGATAAATTGAAGTATTGAGTCATTTGCATAGTGATAGTCCATTAATCCAGGCGGTGAAAGTTCAATTGTATTTCTTCCAACCATGCTTACTAAACCATAATCTATCTCCTCGATTTTATTGCCATCTTTAAATACAGTTACAAAGCTCCCTTCTTTAAAGCCAAGATCAATAGGGGACTGAGGTCCAGTCATAGCTTGAGCTGGTCTTGATCCAGGAGAGACACCACCTCCGCTATTAGAACTACTTGCAGAAACAGTAGGAGCAGCTATTGGGTTTTCAGGTTCTTCTGGTGGACCTTCTACGGTAAGGAGAGAATTTGATAGATATGTAGGCTCAACAAGCATAGTTGTTGCATTTGTTACTCCATTGATTGGGAAGCTGCCACCTTCAAAAGTTATCTTACTGTTTGCCAGAAGTGCTGCATTTATAATTGGCAATTCTCTGTGTACTACTTCACTTACAGTTTTTGTATTTTTCCCAACCATGACAGAAGTTTCCAGCAACCAAACAGTTTCAAGGTCAGTATTTCCAAACTTTCCTATTTTATCTTCTTCGCTTAATTCTGCAGGATCAGTGCTATTTGGATCTTGAGGTCTTCCTGAGCCAGATGAATTATTTCCTGGATTGTTTTGTTGATTACCCTGTTGATTTCCTTGACCAGCAGCATTGTCATTTATAATTGGTAAAATCTTTTCAAGAACCATTACATCAAGCAATGTCAGACTGCTAGAAACTCTAGCTGAGTCTAAAGAAATTTCTTCTTTATCTAGAGGAGGCAAAACATTAAAAAGCCATGCATTAGAAAGTCCTCCTTCAGTAGCGATTATAATTGAGTGAACGCCAGGCTCTACATTCCTTCCTACATCAAGAGTTATAGCTAATTCATTGCCACTTTGAGAGAAGTTTTTTACTTTAGGTAATAGCCCACCTACATCTCCAATTGCAACTGGAGTTTCCATATTTAAGAAAAGACCAGTACCAGTTATTTTTAGAGGGAGTCCTCTTTTCCCAGCATTTATTTCTAGAAAATCAGTACTGTCTATATTCAAGACTTGTCTAATATTTGGATTTTTACTGCCATCATATGTCGGTATTATGTAAAACTCTGTTTGAGTTGTATCCCAGAGAAAGCGTTTAACGCCTGGTTGTACATTCATAGTTATTAGAAGTTCTAATTGAGGACCACTTTTTATTTCTTCTATGATTATCCCTTTTTCATTAAAAGATGGATCACTCTTAGGTAAATTTTCTCCTATTACTACAAGCCTTGATCTTTTATTAGCTTCACTGTAATTAGGTGTTAAGCTTTTGATTTTTGGAACAGGAAGTTTAGACATGTAGGGCTGTGTGGTGTTTACAATATCATTGAGTTTTAGACTAAATTTTTCATCTTTAAATAAGACTAATTTCATTTGCTTTTTTAAAACCGTACCTTCTGGAATATCTATATCACCAAGCATGGCTACGTTAGCCTCAGCTTTATTTTTCTCTGCATCTTTTTCATCTTCTTCTGTAGGTTTTGCATATGCTTCTTTTGGTCTTCCACCATCAGAACTTTTTTCATCTTTAGGCGGTTCTCTAAAAGAGACGTATCTTGAAATCTTTAAAACTTCATCGGCATAGTACTCATCAAAATCTTCCGTTTGTTCATTAAATTGTTCTTCTGGGTCCAGCTCTTCTTCTGGATCCTCATCTTCTGTTAAAGAAGCGTCTTTAAGCCTATCTTCTTGTTCAGGGGTTAGTTGAATCTTTGATTTAGTGTTAAGCCTTGCTTTTATTCTTTCATTTATTCCTTCAGCTAAAGAAGCTGCTTGAGTGGACCAAAGATTATTTTGCATCTGCCTGAGATTTATAGATACGAACATGTAAGAAACCCCGACTAAAGCAGAGAAGATAAAAGTTAAGATTAAAGCAAATGGTAAAGTGAAACCATATGAATTTCTGGTTTTCATATGTAATATATTATCAATAACGGCTACTTCAAATCATTTTCTTTTATATAAGGACTTTTCCACAGTGTCCCGTCTTCAAATAGAACTTTACCTACTTTTACCTTGAAAATTTCACCTTCTCTTCTTGAGTTTAAATCGTTATACTCAACAATTCTTTTTTGATACGGGATTATTGGCTTGGATATTCTAGTCGTTCTTTCAATTGTAAGTGTGTTTGTAAATGGTATCTTTCTTTCCCAGAATAAAAGAACAGAGTTTACTATTTTCGGAGTTTGATTTTGTAAAACGACTTTATATTTAAAATCTATATCTTTAATTTTTAAAAAGGTTGTTTTTCCTTCAAGAACATCAGCATCTAAAATATAAATAGGGTCTTGTTCGCTAGTTACGATATCTATATGTCTTGCTCTCCATTGAGCTCTTCTTACTTCTTTTAGTCTGAAATTAATTTGCCCTTTTGCCTCAAGCTTTTCATTTCTGATTTTTCTTATTTCTTCTTTTCTAGCTTCTTGTCTTTGGTTAAGCTCGTCTTTTTCTTGTCTATATTTTTCCCTAAGAGCCGCTCTTTCTTTTCTCTCATTAAGATAAAGCTCTTCTTTTTCAAATTTTTCCTTCTCTCTAACTTCTATTTTTTCTTTTCTTCCCTCTTGGTAAAGCTTATTTAAGTCTTGATTACTTTTTTCTTTTATTTCATAACTCTTTTCTAAAGAGAATAAGCCACTTTTCTTTTTTTGTGGATTTTGGGGAGGTCTAGGTGTCTCTTGAGGAGCAATATCTGATGTAGGGATTGGAGCAGATGGGGCAGGTGGAGCAGATGGAGCGGGAGGTGTAACAGACGGAGCAATGTCTTCAATATCTACGCTATCTTCAGCGTCTACGCTATCATCTTCAATTACTTCTTCATCTGTAACTTCAGGAATATCTTCTTGTGCTTTTACAACGCCATTAAAAGAACAAATAAAGCTGATTGTAAAAGACAAGGAAAGTAAAATTAAATTTATCTTCTTCATTTTATTCACCAATACTTACAGAACTTAAGTTCTCCTCTTTCTTATCTTTTTCCTCAGGGACTGTTATATCGGCAACAGGTTGTTCTTCGGGAATATTTCTTATAGTAGGAGTTATTAAAACAATAAGTTCACTCTTTGTGGATTGCCTGACTCTGTTACTGGTAAGTCCTCCAAGAAAGTTAAACCGGGTTAAAAAAGGTAGTCCTTGTCTATCAATGGATTTATTGTCTACTACTAACCCTCCTATAGCAACAGTTTCACCATCTCTTACTTGGACATCAGCATTAATTCTTCTTCTGGTAGTTGTTGTGGGAATTGTAACACCATTTTGTGTAGTTGTATTAGAGTTATCAGAAACTTCTATTTGAATTTTAGCTGTAATCAGTCCGCCTGTCCCCACTATAGGAGTTATGCTAAGAGCTGTACCTGCTGTGATTCTTTGTAGTTGTTGAGTTGCTACGGCTATAGATCCTGCCTGACCACTAGCAGAGCCAAGAACTAAGTTTGTATCCTGGTCAATATTAATCATAGCTGTTCTACCTGAAAGTGAAACAAGTTTTGGGTAAGCTCTAACCTGTGCGAGCCCATGAGTTTCTAAATAAGTTATTTGATTATTAAATACTTGCCAAGAGTCCATACTAAGATCAATAGACAATCCAGCTCTTTTAGTTACATCAAGTTTTGATTCCAGTGATTCTGCTGCCATTAAAATACCAGACATTGTTCCATCACCACCAGTAGCAGCTTGAAAAGCAAGTCTTGCTGCAGAATTGATTAAGGTCATAGTTGCCCCAGAAGAAGTTGCTGTTGAGCCACTTGAAGTAGTGGTAGAGCCTCCTATAGAGCCAGCAGGTTTTCCTCCAAAAATTTGATTGTTTAAGGGTGTACCAAGAACCCCTACAGCAAAACCATTTGAGTTGAAGATCATAAATTCAACCATTGCACTTTTTCTTACTTCAATTAACTTTAATTCTAGTTCTACCTGTGGAAGAGGCTTGTCAATCTCTTTTAAAAAGTCTTCAATTCTTTTTAAATCATTTACAGAACCATCAGCAATTATTGCATTTTGGTCATTGCTAATTCTTACATTAGATCTTACTTCTACTGGAAGCAAAGCTTGAACATCCATAGCTTCAAGATTCATGAGGGTGTACATTTTACTGAATTGACCCAGAGTATAATTTTTATTTAACCTGTTATAGATGATAAATGTCTCGTCATTATCTCCTGTGTTCGTATAATCAAATGATGTACCAGTGAGTACTAGTTTTAATGCTTGCTCAATAGTTACATTTCTTACACGAACACTTACTCTTTCTGTAGGAGCTACTGTTAAAACAATATCAATTCCATATTTATTTGCAAGATCTTTTAAAAGCGTGCCTAAATCCTGGTTATCATATGAAATGTCTGCAGTTCTTTCCAGCAAAGGCAAGCTTTTATCAACGGTACTAGCACCAATACCAAATACCATAATAGGATTTGCACTTCCACTTTTAATAACAGTAAAACTATTTCCTGTCGTTGTATAGTTAACCATTGAAGCATCTACAAGACTGAAAAAAGCTTCTTCAAAAGGTTGATCTTGAATTTCAATAACTGAAATTGTTTCATCGTCTTTAATATCGCTACCTACAGAAATACTTTTCCCGCTGATTCTAGCTAAAGTTGCAAAAGCATCTTTAATTGAAATATTTCTGGCAGAAAAGGTAATTAACTCTTCTTTTGGAATTGTTTTAGTTTTAATTTTAGAAACGGGTTTAGGTTTTTTTGAGTTTAAAATATCTTTAGTTAACTCACTTTCAATACTAGGTTCTAAATCTTCAAATTGAGCAAATGAAAGCGAGGTGTTGATGCATAAAAAACCAACTAATAATAAACAAATAAAAACCCCTTTATTGAGTGTCTTAGACCAAAATTTTGTAATATTATTTTTCATGCTTAACATTGGTGATATTTGGAAAGACAATGCTAATAAGTTAAGGTTCCGCTGTTTTACATATACATAAATTAAGACTAATCTAAGAAGATTATCTGTAGTGTATTCCCCTGGATATATCCAATTTACCTGGTAATAATGTCTCTATGTAGACTTACGCTTATGTTCGCCCTTGATTTTTTCAATAATATCTTTGACTTGATCATCTGATAAGCCACCAATGTTACTACTACCGTCTTCATTATTTTGCTTTGTTTCTTTAAAATCCCCTTTTACAACAGTAAAATTGGGTGCAAGCCATGGTGTTGGTGATGGTGGTCTTGGAGCATTAGGATTACTTGCCTGTGAAGAATATGGATTATACCTATCAATAATAGGATCAGCATCCTTTTGAAGCTTTTCCACTTCTTTTTGTATAGTTTCATTGTGTTGAGCAGATAAAGACTGTTTTAAAATATCTTTTTCTTCCTCAAACTTAGCATTTGCTGGGATTACTTTAGCGGATCCTAGTATTGAAGCGCTTGGAGCTGAAGCTGTATTCTTTAAATCAATAACTTTTGTTGGTTGGGGAGACTTTTGTAGTTGATCTTTATTTGCTTCAACCATCTTCACGTCAGGAGGTAACTGCATTTCTTTCAATTTAGTTACTATACTGACAATAGGTTGTTTTCTAGAATCCTCTTTATGTTTTCTTTGTTCATTAGCAGCTTGTCTTGCAGCTTCTTTAGCCTGGACAATGGCTTGTTTAGCAGCCTCTTTTGCTTTTTTAAGCTTTTCTTTTTCTGCTTGTTTTTCTTGTTTTATTCTTTGTTTTTCAGCACGAACAGTGTCTTTATCGGAACGTTTTTCAGCCCTGATTTTATCTTTTTCTTGTCTTGCGATTTGGCGAAGTTTTTCTTTTTCGCGCTTTAATCTTTCACGCTCTTTTTGTAAAAGTCTTCTTTCGATTTCTTTTGCTTTTTTAATTCTTACTTTAAGCTGTTCTTTTTCTTTTCTTTCTTTTTCTTTTTTCTTTTTCTTTTGTACTTTTAACTTAAGTGTTTTTTCTCCACGAAGCTTTCTTAGCTTTTCAATCTTCGCTCTGAGTTTCTTTCTTTTTTGTTCTCTAATTGCTCTGATCTTAATTAATTTTTTCATCTTAGCTAACTTTTTAAGTTTCATTAGCTTTTGCTTTTTTAGCTTTTCTTTTTCAGAATTTATTTTCTTTGCGGATTTTTTGACTTTAGTTTTTGATTTGCTAACTTTAATTTTTTTCTTTTTAATAGGTTTTTTAGCTTTTTTTGAAGATTTGGAGCTTCCTGAGTCCACGCTTAGACTGCTGTATAATTTTTTTCTTTCAAGTTCACAATCTCTACAAGAACCTGGCCTATAATCAACTGTATTTGAAGCTTTTAATCCAACACCACAAACCTTACAATATTCAGCCATGTATTTACAAACCTCTTTTTACCAAACATATAGTATAGAGTAAAAATACCTTTTCGGCCAAGTGTATAGATGACATGTTTAAGAAATTAGACTTTTATGTGGTTAAAAATATATGGGCCACTCTTTACTATGTTCCCCTTATCATTTTAATGAGTTCTTTTTTTATGTAGACATTATTTCTAAGCTTATACATAGCACGGGCTTCTATCTGTCTTACTCTCTCAAGGCTTATATTCATAATGCTTGCTATATCATTTAAATTTCTCTCTTCATTAGTTATTGAATTTTCATTGATTCTATACCTAAACCTAATTACCTCTGCTTCTCGTGGAGTTAAAAGTTCATTAATTGCTTTATTCACAGCGCTGGATAGAATTTTTTGATCTGAGGCTTCTTCTGCTGGTATAGCACAGTTGTCCTCTCTCTCTAAAATATCTCCTAGGCTGGATTCTTGCCCATTTCCTATTGGTAAGTCCAAAGAAACCGGACTAACATCAGACTTAAATACACCCTCTATTTTTTTTCTTGGTATTCCCGTAGCTTTTGAAAGGTCATCAATGTTTGGCTCTCTTCCCAATGTGTGAGGAAGAGCTTCTTTTGCTTTTTTTAACTTGCCTAATACATTTTGAACAGAACTTGGTAGTCTAATAATTCTACTTTTCTCAGTAATTGCTTTTGTTATTGATTGTCTGATCCACCAGGTGGCATAGGTAGAAAACTTATAACCAAGCTTATAATCAAATTTTTCAAGTGCTTTAATTAATCCTAAATTTCCTTCCTGTATGAGGTCTAATAAATCAAGTCCTCTTGAGCTATATTTCCTTGCTATGCTTACAACAAGTCTTAAATTTGCTCTGATAAGTCTTTGTTTTGCTTTAAGGCTAAGTCTTTTTTCATCTGCTGTAGCTGTGGGAGGCAATCCTTCAGAATATATTTTTGCAAGTTTTAGTTCTTCATCACTTTTTAAAAGAGGGACTTTGGATATTTGTTTTAAATAAAGAATTAAATTATTATGAGCTTTTTGACTTGGAGAACCGCTATCAACTTCATATACAGTGGCAGCGCCAAGCATATTATCTACAGAAACTTCTTCTATTAAAGAGATTCCTTGGTCTTCAATTTCTTGAACCTGTTCAACTTCTTTGTTTTGGATTTCTTTCATAGCCATCCTTTTCCTAATACACTGTGTTTAAAATACCCAGTTATCTTGAATAAATTAAAGGGAAGGCCCTATGTAAAGTTTCTGAAGTAGACCTAGTTACTTTGCTGCTAATAAGGGGAAGCCCAATGAATACTTTATGAAATTAATAAAACTTGTCATTATTTACAGATTTTTAGAAATTAGCTTGCCTAAATCTATGAGACTTACCTCAGTTTTTTCCATTGCTAATATAAAATTTTTCTTAGGAAGAAGTAGGAGTACCTATAATTAAAGTTCAAGATACATTATGTGAGCATCAATATATTTTTCTTGCTTATAGTAAAAAGCATTGGGGACTGTGCCAATTATTTTAAATCCATACTCTTTGCAAATCTTTATTGAGGCTGTATTAGTACAAATGACTAAATTTAATTGAATGGCCTTAAAACCCAGCTCTTTTGCTTTTTTTATCCCGAATTCCATCATCAATTTTCCGAGACCCTGTCCTCTAAATTTTTTATCTATGACTACGCCTGTATTTGCTATATGACTTCCCAATCCAACCTTATTTGGTACTATGTATCTTGTAGCAACAGCAACATTATTTAAGTAGGCAATGTATACATGTGAATCAATGCTAAACCATAGCTTTTTAGCATCATCTTTCTTTATATTAGGTGGGTAAGGATAAGAATCAGCATCTTGTACTGCTTCTTTTAACATAGGCCATATTTCATCAAAGCTATCTTCCTGGACTTCTTTAAATGTAAGCACGTTAATCCTTTTTAGAAGAGTAATTTGCTTATTATGATAACAAAAACTATTATTTTAAACAAAAGTTATTTTAATTTTTACCTTAAAAAATGTTCCCAAAACTTGATAAATTGTAAAATAATGTAGTAAATTCAAGGTAGAGGAATAATTTATGAGAAATACCGATCAAGAAAATAAAATCCCATGTTTAGTTGATTACGGAATTATTTATTCAAAAAGAGATATGATTCGTATTCTAAGAGATTTAGATAAAGTCGAGTATGTGGACATGATAGATAGCTTGTTGGTTGCTCAAGGGCAAGGATATGTAATTGAAGTTTTTGCTAATGCTTATGACTCCACACTTGTTTTTAATAATAGGCTTCATATAAATGTAAATGGCTTTGAAATCTTAAAAATGAAAACAGACCCTGAAAAGATAGTGGAATTGGTTTCAGGACATAGAACTATTAAATTAAAACCACTTCCTAGCACCTCTACTACAACGCATTCCCATATTGAAGAAGACATCGATGAGCAAAGAATAGCTTTAGCAGCTCAGATGGCTTGTGATAATGAAGTAGATATTGACTACGAATAATTGAGCCTACGTTCCTATGTGCTTATGTTCCTATGAAAAAATATTTATTGTTCTAGAGTTCTTCGTAGGTTCATAAGAACGTAGGCACGTTATATTTGTGCTACTTCTTCAGCAGGCATATTGTTTTCTTCTTCTAGCTTGGCTTTTTCTTTAGCTCTTCTAGAAGCTTCTTCTTGTAGTCTTACTTTAATTTTATTAGCGTCTTGAGTTAGTCTGAAATATTGCTGAAACTTTTGAGTAGTTTTTAATAAATATGACATGCCTTGTGGCTTTTTAGTAATTAAATCCATTTCCACAAGATCATGTATATGATCGTAAGCGCCAGACCCTCTCATATCAATTACTTCTGATTGTAAAACAGGTTCTTTAAGAGCTATTGCTGAAAGTGTTCTCATTGGACCAGCATTTAACTCAAGAGGCATCATGTCTGTAACTATATTTAAATACTGAGTTTTAACCTGGATTATATAACCATCATCAGTTCCTATTTCAAGTCCACCATTTCTATCTTCATATTCTTGAATTAATCTGACAAGAGCTGACTGTACATCTTCATATGAAGTGTTCAGCATCTTTGAAATAGCACCGGCTTTAAGAGGTGAATCAGATACAAATAAAACAGCTTCTACCTGTGCTTTTAAATCATTTTTTAAGGCACTTGCAATGCTAGGCAATGAAGAGTCTTCCTTTTTTGTTCTATATTCATCAGTATTGATTATTTCAAGTTGGTCACTTTCTTCTTCTTGAGGACTAGGAAATTCTGTTTCAGGATTTTCAGAAGTTTCTATATTCTCATCTTCTGAAGAAGCTTGTTCTTGAGTACTTTCAGGTTGTGAATCCTGTAGAGGCAATTCCCGCTCTAAAGAGCGAGGCTCGCCTTCGGCGGCATGGATTGCCTCTACCTGTTCATTGTTTTCATTAGAGGTTTGATCCTCAACTTCGTTTTCGTCTTTTAAGACTTCTTCTGTATTTTCTATTGTCTGTTCCATAATTCTCTTGTCCTGTTGGGGCAAGTTTCAAACTTGCCCTTACGAAACCCTCGCCCTTACTCAGTCTTTGTATTTATCTCAATTACCTCATCACCATCAGTCGTTATCTCAATAGTTTTATTTTTCTGAGGTCTTCCTTTGCCAAAACCCTTACTAAGATCTTTCAATTTATCTTTCACTTTCTGGACTATATTCCTTTTTTTCTCAACGATCTCATTTGCTTTAGCTTTAGATGGAATATCTTTGTCTTCTATAATATTAAGAGCTTTGTAGATGTAAATCTCTTCATAAAAATCTTTTTGATCAAGAACTATCTTTTTAGCATGAGTTAAAAAGAGAATTGCAAGAAAAGTTTTTGCTTTACTTCCTACAATATTGTGTAGAAAACTGTAAGTTATGGGCTTTTCATCTGTAAGGTGTTCTTGGATAATGGCATCTATTTTCTCAGCTATATCTTCTACTTCTTCATCTTGGGCTATATCTAAAACATCATCAGGTGTTTCAGGCATTGCAATGGTAAATCTTCTCTCTTGGCGAAGCTTTAATCTAATTGCTCTTCTTTCTTCCTCTTCTTCAGCTTGTTGAAGAGCAAAAATAAGGTCATTAAGTGTTACTTTGCGTTTTCTTTGTTGTTTGCCAAGAGAACTTCTCACAATATATGATTCAAGTTTTGTTAGATCAAGAGGCACTCCTTCTTCATTAAGAAGTAAATCATCTTCAGGAAAGAAGTTTTCATTATGTTGGCTGTTTAAAAGAGTTTCATTTGAAATATTTAATAAAATATCAGACTTTAACCGCAATAAGACGCTGGAATAAAAAATAGCACGACCAGCATTTAAAAGATTTTCACGAGGGGTTTTATCAAGAGCAGCAAGATACTTATCAGTAACATCGATAAGATCTATATCCCAAGGATCGATGTCACCTTTTTCTGCAAGTTGAACAAGAATTTCAAGTCCGCTGCTTAAGTTAGTAATATCTACTAACTTTTCTTTTATTTCCTGATTTTCTTGTATTTGTTCCATTATGCTGTCATTAATTCTTGTTTATCTTCTTTTTTCTTATTTATATCTTTTACCCCAAGTATTTGAGTGAAGCCATCAGCTCTAAGTGTTACACCAATTGCCTGGTCAGCATTATCTAGCATCGGTCTACGTAAGCTAACTACTATAAACTGTGCATGAGTTGATTGTTTCCTTACCATTTTGGCAAGTCTGTCTGCATTTAAACTATCTAAGAACATATCGACTTCATCGAATGCATAGAAAGGTGCTGGAGAGCATCTTTGAAGAGCAAACATGAAACTGAGTGCAGTCAAGGACTTCTCTCCACCAGACATAGCTTCTAGTCTTTGCATTTTTTTATCTCTGGGCTGAGCTCTGATAATTAATCCGCCGGTAAAAGGCTCTTCTTTATTTTCTAAAACTAATTCTCCATGTCCAAAAGATAGTTCATTGAAAATTTCCTGGAAGTATTTGTTTACACCTTCAAACGTTTGAAAGAAATTAACTTTTTTATCTTCATTGTATGAAGAAATTCTATTGGAGATAGAATCTTTTTCACTGGTAAGTTGTTCAAGTTTTTCTTTTATTTCTTTTTGGCGTGAAGATACATTGTCGTACTCTTCAATTGCTCTCATGTTTACAGGCTCTAAAGCACGCATTCTTTTTTCAATGCTTTCAATTTGTTTGGTAATTTTTTCCAAATCTATATTTTCAAGAGGTTTATACTCTTCGTCTTTGGTCTGTTCTTGGAATTTGATTCTTATATCTGTTAGATCAACTTCTACTTCTCTAAGTTTAAGTTCAATAGCTGTAACCTTCTCAGCCAATTGATCAATCTGTGTTTGTAATTCGCCTTTGTGTTCACCTTTAGCCATTAAACCGCTAGAAATTTCATTTCTCTTAGAGGTTAATTCATTTAACCTTCTGATTTCTTCCATGCTTTCTTTTTCAAGCACTTTAATTTTTTCATCAAGAGCTTTTAATTTTTCTTCTTGCTCGGGAAGTTCATTTTTAATTCTTTCTATTTCACTCTTTGAAGTATTGATTTTTCCTTCATATTGTTCTTTTGCTTTGACGCTAAACTCTGTTTCTACAGAGAAGCTCTTAGACTCAGTGACCAATTCTTGTAACTTCAATTCAAACTCTTTGGTTTGAGATTCTATGTCCTGACTTTCAGTTACAAGTCTTTCTAAGCTACTATCTTTAATCCCAGAGGCTATTTTTTGCAATTCTACTTCCAGGTTTATAATATCTTGATCTTTGTCTTGAATCTTTTCTTCAAACTTTTCAAATTCCTGAGTATTACTTTCAATTAATTGTGTGAGTTCAGCAACTTTGTTTTTACTGTCTTCAGATAATTTAGTTAATCTTTTAATATTTTCTACTGCAGAAGAACTATTCGCTTCTTCTTTAGTTATTTCTGTTTTTATAGTGTCTAACTCAACTGAGCCTGTTTCTATTGTTTTGCTTAATTCTTTTAAATCATTTTCAAGCTGAGTTACATAATCTTGAAGATTTTTAACTTCTTTTTGTAGTCTTTCTTGCTCTTGCTCACCACCTTGACCAAAGCTAATATTTAAGTTCATTTGAGAACCGCCAGTAACAGCACCACTCTTCTCAAGTAGTTCGCCACCAAGCGTAACCATACGGTTTCTACCAATATTTTTTCTGGCATTTTCCAAGCCATCCATTATTAATGTGTCACTTAGAGCATAGAAAAAAGCATCTCTATATTTATTTTCAAACTTGATCAAGTCTACTGCATAGCCTTGGCAACCTTTTGTATTTGTAGGTAAAAGAGTAGGTGCTGGTTTTAACTTATTTAGAGGGAGAAAAGTTGCTCTTCCTGCTCCAGCACTTTTTAAAAGCTCAATGCAACTTGCAGCGGTAGAGTCATTATCTACAACTATAGATCTCAATCTATTCCCTGCTGCTACTTCAAGAGCTTGTTTATACTTCCCGTCTACATATGCTAATTGTGCAAGTGTTCCAAATATTCCTTTAATTCCTGAATTCAATATAGTTTCTACTGCAGAACCCATTCCACTAGTTTCTTTAAAGACTTGTTTGTGAACTTCTAATTTATCTAATTCTCTTTCAATCCTGGAGAGCTTTTTATTTCTTTCACTTAGTTCTTCTTTAGTTTCAATTTCTTCTGCTTTAAGTCTTGAAACGTGTCTTTGTAAACTTGCTTTCTTCTCTTGAAGTTGATTTAATTTTGAGTTTTTAAAAGAACTACTTTGCGTCAAGTCTTTAAGTTCAGAGTATGCTTTTTCTGATTCTTTTTTTGTTTGTTCACGATCTTCTTTTAAGTGTGAAATTTGCTCTTCAAGTCTTGTGCGCTTAGTGTTTAACTCTTCTTTGCTTTCTTTGAGTTTGTTGATTTTAGTTTGAGTTTCAAGAATCTTAGTTGTAGAAACGTTTTGGTTTTGACCCTTAGCTTTTAATTTGTCCTGAATGCCTTGGTAAGCTTCATTGAGCTTATCAATTTCTTTTTGAATCACATCTTGTTCTTTTTGATACTTGTTTTTTCTTTTGTCAACGTCAGTAATTTTCTTTTCAAGAGTCTTGATTTCATTCTCAAGATTTTGAACATTGTCTTCATGGTCTTTGATTTGTTTATTTAAAAAATCAATGTTTGACTGAGTTCTGCTTATTTCAATTTTATTAGTTTCTAACTCTTCAGAGAGCTTCTTCTGGCTTTGCTCGTTTATCCTTTGAGTTTCAGATTCTATATCTACAAGGGTTTGTTTGTCTTTTTCAATTTCATCGTTTAACTGCCCAAGCTTGATTATGGAATCTGTTCTTTTTTGTCTTAGAGTTACATTCTCATCTTTTAAGGAGTTATATTCACCTTCTACTTTATTTAATCTGGCTGCAAGACAGTGTTTTTCAAGTTCTCTAAGTTCTTCTTTTAGTCTGGCATATTTAACGGCTTCATTTCTTTCGCCTTCAAGCTGCTTAAGTCTTTCATCTAACTCAAGAGTAATAATATTTTCTTTTTCTACAGCTTCCTGAACTTTTTGAAGTTCTATCTGAGCCAGGTCTATTTTTCTGTCAAACTCAGCAACACCTGCTAATTCATCTAGAATTTTTCTTCTTTCAACAGTAGACATAGAAATAATGGAAGTAACATCACCTTGCATTACTACGTTATAGCCATGAGGACTGATGTTATACATTGAAAGCTGTTCATGAATATCAGTTAGAGTAGATGGTTTTCCATTTAAATAATAAGTACTCGTATAGCCGTTATCTTTTATTTTTAATTTTCTTGTTACTTCAAGCTCTATGTCTACATCATTTGTAAACCAGATAGTAACTTGTGCTTCTTTTTTCCCACTTAAATTATTAATTAAGTCAGGAAGTCTTTCTGCTCTCATAGTTCTTGAGCTAGAAAGTCCCAGAGCAAACAGAACACTATCCACAATATTTGATTTTCCAGATCCATTGGGACCTGAAATGGTGGTAAAGCCTGGCATTAGAGGTACAACTGTGCGCTTACCAAAGGATTTAAAATTATCAATTTCAATTTCTTTTATACGAAGTTTTGAGCTCATATTTTTTAAATTTTTACTTCTAAATTCCTGATTGTTAAGTTTTTTAAACTCTATTTACCTATCCTAGAATCCTTTATTTTTAGCATATTATCCTCCCCTTGGCCAGTAATTTTAGAATGTGTTAATATATGAAATCTTCCACAAAATGTATTTATCTAAATTGTATAGGACACTAGATCTATTGTAATTACAATAAAAACTACACCTTAACCAATTGATGAGGTTTAAGAGTGTTATGTTCCATGGAGAGGAAGGTCTATGAGGGACTATTAAGAGAATGATACTAGTATATAGGTTAAGGATTTTAGAAGAATTGACCGGAATCTTTTTATTTAACTGCTAACTGCTCATGAGCCTGTCCAACAATCTCTTTTACAGATGCAATCTTATTTTCTTCCATGTATTTTTTTAATCCATCTATTATTTCAATACTTGTTTTTGGATTTTTAAAGCTAGCTGTTCCTATCTGAATAGCACTAGCTCCACATGCTAAAAACTCGATCGCATCTTGTGTCGTGTGAATTCCGCCTATTCCTATTATGGGTGTATTTGGAAATTTTTTATGAGTTTGATAAACCATGCGAAGTGCAATCGGTTTTATCGCTGGTCCGCTGTAGCCGCCTGTAGCTCTGGGCAGGACAGGCTTTAAAGTTTTTTTATCTAGAGCAAGTCCAATAACAGTATTTATAAGGGTGAGCCCCTCAACCCCGCTATCTATGCATGCTTTAGCAATAAGAGTTATATCAGTAACGTTCGGGGAAAGTTTTGCCCAGACAGGAATAGAGGTTAATTTTTTAACTTCACTTACTAGCTGACTTGTCTTTGTAGGATCCTGACTAAAGTCTAAACCACCATCTACATTAGGACATGAAAGATTCAATTCTATAGCTGTAATTTCTTTTTTATCTTTAATTTTATCTATAACTGCTAAATAATCTTCCATACTTTCGCCCACGACATTTAAAATTATCGTAGCGTTTTTTTCTTTTAGATAAGTAAGTTCTTCTTTTATAAAGTAATCAATGCCTGGGTTTTGAAGCCCTATAGAGTTTAATATTCCACAGTTAGGAATCTCAACTACTCTTGGTGTACTATTTCCAGTACGTGGATTTATACTCAAACTCTTAGTAACTATCCCACCTAAGTCACTTAAATTAAAATAAGATTCAAACTCTCTTCCTGCTATGCCACAGGTGCCAGAAGCAAGCAATACAGGGTTTTTTAATTTAACCTTGCCTATGTCTGTATTTATGTTTGTCATTCTTTAGCTTACTAGTTGAAGTATTGCAGCAGGTGCAGCATCGCCACGTCTAGGTGTAGTTTTAACGATTCTGGTGTAACCACCATTTTTCGTCTTATATGCACCGACGGTTTCATTGAATAGCTTTTTAACTACTTCTTTTTCATATATATAAGAAGCAGCTTGACGTCTAGAATGTAAATCACCCTTTTTAGCAAGAGTAATTAAATGCTCAACTTCTCTTTGAACTGCTTTAGCTCTTCCAAGAGTAGTCTTGATCTGACCTCTTTTTAAAACTGAGGTTGCTAGACTTCTAAGAATTGCTTTTCTTTGATCTGCAGGTAGTGCTAATTTGTTTCTCTTTTTTAAATGTCTCATTGTCTTATCCTTTGTTGGGGCAATTCATGAATTGCCTATCCTTTCTTTAATTAGCAAATGCTTCATTTTCTTCAAGTGCTTCTGGAGGAATGTTGTCTGGAATTGTTTCATCTGAAAGATGTAATCCCATTGCATGAAGTCTTTCTAAAACTTCATCAGCTGATTTCTTCCCAAAGTTTTTAATATTCATAAGCTCATTGTATGAAAGGCTTAATAATTCACCGAGTGAATTAATATTTGCTCTCTTTAAGCAGTTATAAGCTCTTACTGAAAGTTCAAGCTCTTCAATACTTAAAGCTTTTCTTTGATCAACAGCTTCTTCAATTTTAATTGGCTCAACTTGAGCTTGAATGGTTATTGACTCGCCTGAGAATTGAGCAATCGGTGCCATTTTTTCAATTAATTTAGCTGCAGCTTGACCTAAAGCCATAGTAGGTTCAATGCTTCCATTTGACCAAATGTCCATAACTAAACGATCATAGTCTTGACCTTCTAATGATTTTCCTGGTTCTATGGAATAAGAAACTTTTCTAATTGGCATGAAAACCGCATCAACTGGAACCATGTCAATTGGTCTGTTATGAGCTTTTGATTTATCAGCTTGTACATAACCAACACCATTTTCTACAGTGATTTCCATATCAAGCTTGCCATTGCTAGCAAGAGTTGCGATTTTCCAATCTGGATTAATAATTTGAACATCTGCTGGAAGTTGAATGTCTCTAGCAAAAACGGTACATGGTCCTTTTGCTGCAATTCTTAAAGTTTGAGGCTCTACTGAAAAAGATTTAACAACTAAACCTTTTAGGTTTAGCATAATATCAATGGTGTCTTCAATTACACCTTGAATGGATGAGAATTCGTGAGTTACTCCTTCAATTCTTACTCCAGTTACTGCAGAACCTGGAATACCAGAAAGAAGAATTCTTCTAAGTGAATTACCTATTGTTGTGCCAAAACCTCTATCAAATGGTTCTATTAAAAATCTTCCAAATAATGAACCATCATTATTTGTTTTGTTTTCCAGGCACTTTATTGTAATTTGACTCATTAATTTGCTCCTTGTATAAATCTAAAAAACTTTTGTTGTTAACTGTCTTCCATGTTAGACCTGCAACAGCATGTCTCTATACTCTTCTTCTTTTAGGTGCTCTGCAACCGTTGTGAGGAATTGGTGTTACGTCACGAAGTGTTGTAACTCTAAGACCTGCTGATTGTAGTGCTCTTATTGCTGTTTCTCTTCCTGATCCAGGTCCACTTACTTCTACTTCTACATGCTTCATTCCAGCATCAACAATTTTTCTTGCTACGCTTTCTGCTGCTTGTTGGGCTGCAAAAGGTGTTCCTTTTTTAGCTCCTTTATATCCACAAGCACCTGCACTTGACCATGCAACTGTATTGCCTTGTTGGTCTGTTGCAGTAACAATGGTGTTATTAAACGTGGAATTGATATGTACCATTCCAATTGGTATATGTTTTTTTTCTTTTTTCTTTGCTTTCATCTTGTCCTCTTGCTTTACTCTTTACCGATTAATCTCTATTTAGTTGTTGGAGTCATCTTCTTACCTGCAATGGTTTTTCTTCTGCCTCTTCTAGTTCTTGCATTTGTTTTTGTTCTTTGGCCCCTTGTTGGTAAACCTTTTCTATGTCTGATTCCTCTTAAGCAATTAATTTCGCCTAATCTTTTTATGTTTTGGCCTTCAACTCTTCTTAAGTCACCTTCAACAGTATGATTTTTTTCAATTTCCTCTCTGAGCTTATTCAATTCAGCATCAGTAAGATCTTTAGTTCTTTTGTTTTTATCAATTCCAAGTTTTTCTAAAATTACATTACTTACAGCTCTACCTATTCCGTAAATGTAACCAAGTGCAATTTCAACTCTTTTATTTTGTGGTATATCAACGCCAGCAAGTCTTGCCATTTTTCTTTACTCTTTCCTTCAAATTTCTTTTGTTAAGCATTCTAATTTTATCGTTAAAAATTAGTGCAGGGGAAGAATTTTATCTTTTTTATCTAATTCCTACAAGGTATTTCATATTAAAAAATTGTATAGGTGTAAATTTATAGAATATAAATTTGGTATTTCTAATTTATCCTGAAGATAATATAGGTCTAAATAGAGAAGACGCCACATTGTGGCGTCTGTACGAATATCATTTAAGAATACGATTAATGTTGTTTTTGCTTATGCTTTGGATTTTCGCAAATAACCATTATTACGCCTTTGCGTTTGATTACTTTGCATTTTGCACATATTTTTTTAACTGAAGCTCTATGTTTCATGACCAGAATACTCCTTAACTCTTTCCTTCTTCTTGAACAGTATATCCTCTTTTTTCTTGGACTCTGTAAGTAATTCTTCCCCTATTTAAGTCATACGGCGTAAGTTCAACTTTAACTCTATCACCAGGTAGGATTTTTATAAAGTTTTTCCTAATTTTTCCTGATATATGAGCTAATACCAAATGTCCATTTTCAAGCTCTACCCTAAACATTGCATTTGGCAATGATTCTTTTATTACACCTTCAAATTCTATGACGTCTTTAGGCACGAGGAAGATTATAACACTGAAAACAGAGGATAGAAGTACTTACTTATATCTTTGTTGTGACGATAGACTCATTCTCTGTAATTAGAATCGTATGTTCAAAATGTGCAGACATCTTATGATCTGCAGTGACAATGGTCCAGTCATCTTTTAATTTTCTTACATCATCTCCACCCAGATTAAACATTGGTTCAATGCAAAGTAACATTCCGGGTTTTATTTCTGTGTTGTCATTGAAGGAAAAATAATCGGCCCAATTAGGGATAAAAGGATCAGAATGATATTTAGGCCCAATTCCATGACCGCCAAACATTCTTACTATTCCATAATTATTTTTTTTTGCTACTTTCTCAACAGCGATTGAAATATCTTTTATAGTCATCCCTGCTTTGCAGCATTTTATTCCTTCATAAAGAGAAAGATCCGTGTCTTCTAAAAGTTTTTTAACAGAGTTGCTTACCTCTCCGACTGTAACTGTTCTTGCTGTATCTCCTATGTATCCCCATTCAGTGCCATCAAATTTTTCTTTTACTGTTACGCCAATATCAAGACTTACAATGTCGCCTTCTTTTAAAATCTTTTTTTTATTTGGAATGCCATGTACTACTTCTTGGTTAACTGATGTACATAAACTTGCTGGGAATCCAGAGTAACCTTTAAAAGTAGGTATGGCACCTTGAGACCTAATCCACTCTTCAGCAATCTGATCTAAATCCCATGTGCTCATTCCAGCTTTTACACTTCTGCAAGCAAGATCCAAAGCTTTACCAGCTAATAAACCAGCTTTTTTAATTGCTTCAAATTGGTCCTTGTGAAATAAAGTAATTGACATCAGTACTATTATAATCGAATCCTATTTTACTGGAGCCGGAGAATTTAATAGCTCAATAATATCTTGAAAAACTTCATCAGGAGATTTTGTTCCATCTATATCAGCTACTATTTTTTTGTCTCTATAATACTTTTCTAAAGGAGCAGTCTTTGTGTGATACTCTTCTAATCTTTGTTTACTTGCTTCAACAGAGTCATCTTTTCTTTGATATAAAGGGGATCCACAATGATCACATAAACCCTCTTTAGCTGGTTTTTGCGTGATTACATTATAAATAGTTCCACAGGATTTATTTGTGCATGTTCTTCTTGAGCTAAGTCTACCAATAAGAATTTCTTCTGGAGCCTGAACATTTATAACTTTAGTAATTTTAAATTTTAAAAGCCCAAGTAAATTATCAAGAGCTGTAGCTTGCCCAATTGTTCTAGGAAATCCATCAAGAACAAAGCCTTTAAAGCCTTTATTTTTTTGAAATATCAATTTTTCTCTAATCATATCTATTACAAGCTCATCTGGTACAAGTTTCCCTTCCTCTACAAAGCTTTTTGCTTTTATACCAAGTGGAGATTCAGAAGTAATGGCTTCTCTAATTAAACTTCCTGTATCAATATGTGGAATATCTAACTCCTCTGAAAGTTTTTTTGATTGAGTTCCTTTGCCTACTCCAGGAGCACCGAAAAAGATTACATTTTTTTGACTTTCCATTTTTCTCCTTTTTTGAGGCAATTCATGAATTGTCTCTTCGTTTTATTTTACCCCTGACTTAAGTTCTAAGACGTAGGCAGCCCTAAAAAAGATACTTTTGATATGTTTTCTTTGATTTTCTTAGCATTTTCTATCAAAGACTTGGCATAAGATCTTGCATCTTCTGATATATCCTTTACTTTTTTTTCTGGGACAAGAAGATGAGCTATTGCATCGGCCTTGTTAGATTCATTGACTTCAAGAATAAATATTTTTGTAACTCCAGAGCTTGTATCTTTTTGGACAAATAAATGCTCATCTGCCATCGCTGCAATTATAGGTTGATGTGTAATAGAAATAACTTGATTTCCTCTCGATATCTTAAAAAGTTTTTTTGCTACAGTTGAAGCTACTTCACCACTTATACCTACATCTATTTCATCAAATATCATTGTCGGGGCTGTTGGGGCTTGTGTTGGGGCATGCCATGGCATGCCCTTACAAGTGCATGATTTTATAGCCAGCATAATTCTAGAAAGTTCTCCACCAGAAGCTACCTTTAAAAGAGGTTTAGGAGGTTCATCTGGATTTGCACTAAATAAAAATTGAATTTGTTCTTTTCCAACTGGTGTTAAACCACATTTTGTAAACTGAACGATAAAAACGGCTAAATTGAATCCTAAAGACTGTAACTCCTCATTTATTTTATCTACAAAAGTCTTTGTAAATTTCTCCCTATTGTCTGAAATCTTACTCCCTAGATTATCTAACTCTTGCTCACATTCTTTATAAGTATTTTCAATCTTTTCTTTTGACGTGCCGCTTTCTTTTAGTTCTTCCAGCTCATTTTCTGCTTTTTCTAAATAATTTAAAATATCTTCAAGGCTCTTCCCATATTTTTTCTTTAATTTATAAAAGAGATCTAGCCTTTCTTCTATTTCTTCTAGATTGTTTTCACCTGAATCGATTGATTCGCTGTAATTGCTGGTAAAAGAAGATAGTTCTTTGATTTCTGCAGAAGTGTTTTCAATACTTTTTATGTAAGGCTCGAAAGACTTATCATATTCAGAATTTTTTTGTAAGATTTTTTTGATTTGACTTATTGAAGCTAAAAGAGATTGTCCGTCACCGTTAATGAGTTCATAAATTTGATTTGTATTTTCAATTAAATCTTTTTTGTTTAAGAGTAATTCTCTTTTTCCCCCTAGTACTTCTTCTTCATTTGTATCTTTTATTTTTGCTTGCTTTATTTCTTTAACTTCATATTCAAGGTCAGTGACTTTTTTACTTATAGCACTTGAATTTTCAATAAAATCCTCAAATCGCTTTTTTAAGTTTATATAGTGTTCATGTTTTAATTTATACTCACTAAGTAAAATTTTGTGTTTATCGTCCCCAAAGCTATCTAAAATTTCAAGTTGCTTTTCACTTTTCATTAGTTCTATATGTTCACTTTGTTTATGAACCTCAATTAAATATTCTCTAAGCTTGTTTAGCTGAGAAACATTTCCCAACGATCCATTTATTCTTACTTTGGAGCCTTGTTGTGATAATTCCCTGCTTAGAAAAAGCTCACTTGAGTTATCATCCATAAAACCATTTTCAGCGAGATACTTTTGTAAAATCGAATCATTGCTTGACCCCACGATAGCAAAAACACCTTCTACAATTGCTTTATCTGTTCCACTTTTTATGATGTCAGTACTTACCCTGTCACCGAGTAAAAAATCAATAGCATCAGCAATAATAGATTTACCTGCACCTGTTTCACCAGTGATAACAGTCAGACCTTCTTTAAAGTTAATTTCTATGTCGTCAATTATTGCAAAGTTTTTTACTGAAAGCTGTCTAAGCATATATATCCATTATAATAGGATTTAGGGCTGATTAGTAGATTTGGGTAAAATTCTTTGATTAATATAAAAAACATAAGTAGATTAGTATTGTTAACTAGTTTTTTACTGGCTGTATCCTTAATCTTTGCTTATAAATCTTTCTCTAAAAACCCTCGCTTAGTAATCGTGGGCTCTACCACTTTACTCCCTTTGTCGGAACATTTAGCAACACACTATCAAAAAAAAGGCGTAGCAGATATTTTAGTTCAGGGTGGTGGATCAACTGCTGGTATAAATGCTGTTTTAAGTGGCATCGCTCAGATCGGTGCAAGCTCAAGAAAACTTTCTGATGTTGAAAAAAAGAAACTAAAAATCTATAAGATATCAAGAGATGCCATTGCTATAGTAGTTCATCCACAAAATCCAATATCTAATATAACAATGGAACAATTAAGAGGCATTTTATCTGGAAAAATTAAAAATTGGAAAGAGCTCGGAGTGCCAATTGATAAACCAATTCAATTAATTAATGATTCTGCTGGTTCTGGGACAAGAGCAGCAATTGAAGAACTTGTTATGGGGAAATCAAGAGAAAAAAAGACCAAAGGTATTCCTATTACTTTAATGTCAGTAGTTACAAATTCAAGTTCAGAAATGAAATTAAATTTAACCCATTCAAAATATGCTATTGGATATCTTCCATTTAGCTATTTAGATTCCAGAATAAAAGCTATTCCTTTAGATGGTGATCCACCAACTTATGCTGCAGCGTATAAAGGTGAATATCCTTTATATAGATATCTTTATTATGTAATAAAAAAAGATGCTTCTGGTTTGGAATTAGCATACATTTACTATGTATTAAGTCCTGAAGGTCAGGATATAGTAGTACAAGAAGGATTTCTTCCAATGAAGTTAATAACATCTGTAAGAGAGTTGGATAGGCTTATGAAAGTGAAACCAAAAAAGGTGAGGCCAAGCTAAATATGATTAAGAATTTTTTATTAGTTTTAATGATTATTCTTCAGACAGGTTGCATGAAACCACCTGGAGTAGAAGATGTTTATAAAATAGCTGTGGTTTCACCATATAGTGGACCTGATGCTTCTCTTGGAAACTCTATAGCAAATGGAGCAGAATTAGCAGTAAATGAAACAAATGAAAAAGGTGGAGTTCATGGTAAAAAAATTGTTTTAATTAAAGAAGATGATGGTGGCTTGGTAGGAGATGGAGCATTTTTTGCTTATAGACTAACAAAAACAGAAATGGTTTTAGGAGTAATAGGGCACTTGGATTCAGATATATCTATTCCAGCTTCAGAGTTTTATACAAGGGCAATGATTCCACAAATTTCTCCAGGAACAACCAGCCCGTATTTTACTGATAGAGATGTGACAAGAGGTTATGTTTTTAGAACAATAGGTAGAGATGATGAACAAGGTCAAGTTGCTGCAAAATATGTTTTAAAGCATGGTTTTAAAAGAGTAGCAATTTTATTTAATGAAAGAGATTATGGAAGAAGTCTTGCTGGAGAATTTGCTAAAGCTATCAAAACCTCAAATTCACCAAATAAACCCCCAATCGTTTTTTATAATATGATTCAAGAAGGACTTACAGACTATGGTTCTTTGCTAGCACAACTTTCTGCTTATAAACCAGATGTAGTATTTCAAGCAGGAGAATGTGTTGATGCTGGATATATATTAAAAGACTTCCCTAAGTATGGGCTTGAAAAGACACAATTTATAGGAGGGGATGGCATTTACCATTCAGATTTTATAAAAATAGGTGGAATTAATACAGAAGGTTCTCTTGTAGTCTCTGCCCCTCCTATTAGGGATAAAAGCTTTGAAGAAAAATATAAAAAATATTTCAATGAAGATCCTACTGGTTATGCTGCTAATGCCTATGATGCTACAAACATTTTAATTAAAGCTATTGAAAATATTAAAGAAGACAATGGAGAAAAAATAGCATTAGAAGTAGCAAAAACTATGAATTTTCAAGGTGTAACAGGATTAATTTCTTTTGATTCAAAGGGAGATCTTACATCAGAAGGATTTGTATTGAATAGAGTTGTGAATGGAAAGTTCAAGGTGGTGGAAAATGAATAATCCAATATTAATTTGTTGCCTATTATTTCTATTAAGTGGTTGTGCTCAAAAGACTTCTTTGAATGAAGCGGATGTTTATAAGATAGCAGTAGCCGCCCCCCAGATTGGTCCTTATAAAGCTCTTGGATTATCTATTATTAATGGAGCAGAACTAGCAGTAGAAAGAAAAAATGCAAATGGTGGAATACTTGGTAAAAAAGTAGAACTTATAAAAATAGATGATGGAGGACTTGCTGGAGAAGGGACATGGAGAGCAAGAAATCTTGTAGAGCAAAAAGTTCTTGGAGTTATAGGACATTTAAACTCAGATATTTCAATTCCAGCTTCAGAGATTTATTCAAAAGCTAAAATCCCTCAAATCTCTCCTGGATCTACTAGTCCATTTTTCACTGAGAGAAAAAAGGTAAATGGTTTTGTTTTTAGGACAATAGGTAGAGATGATGAGCAGGGTGAGCTTGCTGCAAAATTTGCATTGGAAAAAGGATTTAAAAAATTAGCAGTAGTTTATAACAATAGAGGTTATGGATCCAGCTTAGCCTCTGAGTTTTTAAGACAAATAGATAATGCGAAAACCCCATCACAAATAGTGTTTTATGAATCCTATAAAGTAGGGGAATGTAATTTTTGTGAAGAGATTTCTGAATTAAAAACTAAACTTCCAGATTTTGTATTCTTTGCTGGTGAATATGGAGATGCTGCAAAGTTTGTAAATAAACTTAGAGAATCAGGTTTAAAAACTACTTTCCTTGGTTCTGAAGGTGTTTTTGATGAAGAGTTTATTGATGGAGCTAAAATCAATGCTGAAGATGCTCTTGTGATTTCACTTCCTGAAATTACAGATCAAACATTTATAGAGTCCTATAAAAGTAAATTTGGAAAAGATGTAGGAGCATTTTCAGCAAACTCCTATGATGCTACAAATATATTAATGAAAGCTATTGAAAGCACAGGATCTAAACATGCAGAAAAAATAGCAAAAGCAATCAGTAAAACCAAAGACTACGAAGGGCTTACAGGAAAACTTTCTTTTAATGAAAAAGGAGATTTGACAGAACCTAATTTTGTGGTTTATAAAGTTACTAAAGGCAAGTTTGAAGTGGCTAAATAATATTTTCTAATCCATAGACTAAATGATCTAATTCCATTGCTTTTCTAATAGACATTAAAACCCCAGGCATAAATGAAGCCCTATCGTAGGAATCATGTCTAATAGTCAATGTTTGACCAGATGAAGCTAAGATCGTTTCCTGATGAGCAACATATCCAGGTAAGCGAACGCTATGAATATGAATGTTTGAAGGACCCGTAGCACCAAGAGCATTTTTTATGGTTTCTTTTCCTTTTACAGAATCTCTTCCAAATTCTTTTCTAGCATCAGACATCATTTCTGCTGTTTTAATAGCCGTACCACTAGGGGCATCTAGTTTTTTATCATGATGATACTCGATGATTTCTGCATGTGAGAAATATTTACTGGCTTCTTTTGCAAACTTCATCATAAGAACTGCACCGATAGCAAAGTTTGGAGCGACTATAGTTCCTACTCCATTTTGTTTTGAAAACTTAGATAATTCAGCGATATCATCTTTAGTCATTCCTGTAGTTCCAATAACTACCCGAACGCCTGCTTTTAAAGCTATTTCAGCATTTACAAAAACAATTTCTGGCATAGTGAAATCAACCATAACATCAGGCTGTGTTTTACTGATAGCATCTTTTAGGTTTCCGCCTAATTTAACACCGACTTCACTTATTCCACATATAGTTCCAACATCTGTACCAATATTTGGGTTTCCTAATCTATCAACAGCACTAACAATTTTCATTCCTGCTTCAGCATCAACTGCTCTGATAACAGACTGCCCCATTTTGCCAGCAGCACCACATACTAATACAGTTATATCTTTCTTTTTCATTTACAAGTAAAATAATAACACAAGATTATTCGTCATTGCGAGGAGGGCAAAGCCCGAAGCAATCCAACGTGAAATGTCATTCTGAAGGAGTGAAACGACTGAAGAATCTATTTACGTTAGTGGATTCTTCGCTAACGCTCAGAATGACACTTGGCGGGATTAGATTGCTTCGTCGCTAAGGCTCCTCGCAATGACGAGGCTCCGGTTCTGCATTGATTTTATTAGGAGAGCTTACACTTAATAATTCTCTTTGCATTGATAGAAAATCTGTCTTTGATTCAGATAATTTCTTCAGTCTTCTAGTCGTTAATTTCCCTTTTCCTTGAAAATGTAAATCAGCACTTAATTTTTTAACAAGTCTGTAAATTTCACCTTCAGTTATGGATTCTCCCTTTTCATTTAAAAATAAATTTAAATTGTTGCTGGAATTCTCAGCTTTAACTCTTATTTCAATTAAATATTCTCTTAGTAAATCAAATGTGTCAAATGGCAAATCAATTTTTTCAGTATCAGAAATATTTATTACTTTATTTTCAAAGTCTACCTGAAACGTTTTTAATGAAATTATTTGAGTAGCGGTAATACCAAGCCTCCCAATCATTAGTAAAATAAGTCTCTCTTCAACTTTTAATTTATTTTCTTCAATACTTTTTTCAATGGAGTTCATATCAAGATCATCATTGTTTGATTTTAAAAATGTAGATTTATTATTTACTATTAAAGAATAGTTGCTAGGCGCAAGTTTGTTTCTATATAAAAATTTTAAAAATGTTCTAAATGTAGAAGCCCTTCTGTTGAAAGAATTTTTTTCTAGATTGGTTTCTTCAAGATGTTTTAAGTAACCCTTTACCCAAGGCTGATTTACACTAGATACTTCAGTATTTGTATCGAAGATATAATCCAGTAAATCCAACAAATCACTTTTGTAAGCAATCTTAGTGCTGGGCAAAAGTTTTTGATCTTGTTCTATTTGAGAGATAAATTGTTTGACTATTTCTTTCAAAATGCATTCCTAATGTGTTCTAACAATACCTTATCTCTACTCATTTTAATAGCTATGACATCAAATCTGCAAGACTTCTCCTCTAGTTTATTTAGATGAATATAAATATTTGCTAGCTTAAAGATCTGTTTTTGCTTGTTTTTAGTAACTAATTCTTTGGCCTCTTCTAAGCTTGTGTATCTGGATTTAACCTCTATAAAAACGATTTCTTTAGTGGAGAGATCTTTAGTTATGATATCTATTTCACCATATCTGCCTGAATGCCAGTTTTGATCAATGATAGAAAAGCCATTTTTTTCTAAATAGCTAAGTGCAACTTCTTCGCTTTTTTTACCTTTTGATCTAGTACTTTGCATTTTGATATTAAAAATATCACTTTCAAAATGAAAATATAATCAGGTAAAATCTCTGATTTGGTTAAGGACTATTTCCCAGTACTTCCAAAACCACCAGACCCACGTTCTGTGACATCTGGTACTTTATCTAAAAGTTCTACTTCTGGCTGAATAACAGGAGCTATAACTAATTGTGCAATTCTTTCACCTGGTTGGATAGTATAAGGTTCATTTCCTAAGTTAACCATAAGGCAACACATTTCACCTCGGTAGTCACTATCTACAGTGCCTACACAGTTAGTTAAGGTAATTCCATGTTTAGCTGCAAGACCTGAACGTGGTCTAACCTGACCTTCATAACCTTCAGGTAAAACTAAAATTAATCCAGTGGGGACTTTTGCTCTTTCGCCTGGCTTTAATGTAAGTGGCTCAGAGAGTGTATTTGATAAATCCATTCCAGCAGAGCCAGAGGTAGCATAATTAGGCAAAACTGCTTTTTCATTTACTTTTACGAATCCAATTTTTACTTTTGTTTTTTTATCTTGTAGTGTTTGCATAGTAAGTATTCTAAGATTTTTTTAATCTAGCGTCAAATCTCAATTTTTGTTATAGACTTTTGTAATATGAATTGATATAATTCTAAGAATAGAAGAGGTAAATTATGGGATTAACTATACAGGGTGGAATACCTCCATCCCCCATGGCATCTGCATGCCCAGCAAAAGAGACAAGAACTCAGACAGTGATTGTAGATAGACCACGTAGAGTTACTTATAGAACAACTCATACTAAAGAGACAGGATGGTCAGATATTTTACTTACAGGCTTGGATAGAGCACTGTCAATTTTATCGGGATTAGGAAAAGTATTAAATCTCCCTTCCATACCATTTGAATTTTAAATAAAAATTTATATTTAGTTCTGTTCAGCTCTTAGTGTTGCTATTTGTTGGGAAATATCATCAATAGCCCAGCCACCAATTTTAATTGATGCAACACCTTTATTTTGTAATCTAGTAAGTAAATCTAAAGATCTTTCTAAATACTCTCCACAATTACCATTTCCAGGAATAAAAACAGTCTTTGTGTTTTGAGGAATGCTCTTAATAAGAGCTAGTAAATTTTCATTTTTAGCCACAGGCTGAGTGGTAAAAGCCTTTCTATACCTGCGTAAAGGAAAAACTTGGTCATGAGTAAGAGTTGATAAAAAATCCACTGCAGCTTTCATAATTCAAAATTACTCCATTTCTATGGTTAAAATCAAGTCAAAAATTATTAAATAAATTTAATCTCTTTAAAATAATATCTGTGATACTCTAATTCAAATGTCAAAAGCACAAACTTTTAAATTTAAATTGCTTAAGAATAACGTTGTTAAGCTGAATTGCAATGAACAGACATTTATCCTAGATGCCTCTGAGTCAGAAGAACTCTTAACCTCAATTATTGAGAAAACAGATAAAAATAAATCAAACGTTATTAACTTCCCTAAAAGAGTGAATTAAATTAAACCTTTCATAATTAGCGAAATTAAAACATGGAGGTTTATCTCCATAGTTTTAATGAGCCATTTCAAAGCGTGCCTAGTGGCGTATTTTGTGTTTTAGGTACTCAATTGCTGAAAACTCTGGGTCTTAACCCGGGGGACTAGCTTAAAACTACACGCTTTATAGGATTGACTCTTAACCCCTTTGGGGTAAAATTAAAGTAATAAGTAAACAAATAGGAAATTTATGAGAATAGGATTTACACCTTTTGGTGGTCCAAAACAACATACGCCTTTTGGCGGTTCAAGAGAGCCTCTTGTAGTGGTGGAAGATCGGCATGGTGTTCAGAGAACAATGACTCTCAGTAATGCTGGAAAACTTAGAAATGGTGGCGGTGGAGATGAACCAGAAGGTCCAATTGATAAGATTATAAGATTGGTACAAGAATTTTTTTCTAACCTTAGCTTTTAAGCCTTTCTATTTCTATTTCATTTCTAAAGTTTAAGTCTTTGACTTCTCTTAAATAGTTTAATGCAGTAAATGCAGGCTTAGTAGTAGCTTCGCAGGCTCTGATGGTTTCTCCTGGGGAATTATGATCATATAAGTCTTTAAATGAGTTTAAAATTAATCCACTTGATATTTTATAAGCACTATTAAGACCTACATCATCTAAATCAAACATATCATATCTCATTTTCTGAACCCCTAGAAAATCTAAAAAAGCACAATAAGCTAAATCATGTCTGCCTTCTTCTATATGAATATTCATTTCAGTAATTATTCCACTCAATTCACCTGAGGTTATAGATGCAGAATAGGCTAAAGTAGCTAATCCTTTTTCATTATCATCTGTAAACTCACTCATTAATTCTCTATATGGATTATCATCTTTTAATAAACATTCAAGCCTGAGTTTATTTGGTGGTAAATCAAGACTTTTTAACTTTTTCCACTCAGTAATAAAAATTTGATTTTGAGCATGCCCTACTTGCTCATATTTTGATCTATATTCTCCAAACAATCTGCAATAGTCATCTTTGGAAAGATTTAAATGAGTAATAAAATCTCTTAGTCTATGAAAAAACTCATTTTGTGGGTGTAATTTTATTAAATTGTATGTGGATTCTGAATCTTTTCTTGAAGCCTCTGGATCATAAAATGCAAAATATCCATGCGTAGAGCCTATTTTTTCACCCATGAGTTTTTTAATTTCAGCAGTCCAAAAGTTATTTCCCAAATAAGGAAAACGTTCCTGTTTCCATGTATCTCTTTTTATCCCTGCGTGAAAAGCATCAGGTTCTCTTCCACCCTCTAAATTAATATCAAAAACCTGATTGGCAGGAATTAAAATTTTCATATCAATTTCTTCCATTAAACTCTTCCAGGTTTCTATAGATCCATTAATAAGTTCACCTTCATTGAAAGCAGTTTTAAACTCGGGACTTATTTTTTTTGCTAAAGCTACAAGTTTTCTGAAATCAGCCCCAATTCGATTAAAGCTTAATTGCCTACTAACAGAATGAATTTCTTTTTCAAGCTCTGGAATATAAGCTAAGCCTTCTTCAGAAAATCCTGTTTTTACTACTTCTTCAGGAAGTGTTAATAAAGAGTCATCTACTCTTAGTCCAAAAGTTCTTACAAAATTAGAAACAGTTTTTGCTATATCACTAGATTGATTTCCTTTTAAATTAGGAATCATTCTCGATACTGTTCTAGCATCTAATGCCCCATCTTTACAAAGAGAATCTAAAACCCTATCAGTTACGGTCTGCTTTACACGCTCTTTAAGAGGGGTAGTTGTTGCTACTGCTCTTCTGAGAGATGGCAAGTATGATTCAAAAAAGCTTACTGTAGCAGGCATAAATCCCCCCCATGAATAATCTTTATTAAGTTCTTAAATAGCAAGCATTTCCAAAAACTTTGAAAAGTCTTTTTAATTGCTTAGTTCAAATCTGTTAGGACTATTTTACTACAAAGAAACTTTTCTTGGGTTAAAAGCAAAAAGAAAATTTCTTTAACCAATTAATCTAAACCACTTCTTTGATCGGTTCTTTATCCATGAGATTATAAGCAGCTTTAGCTATGTTTAAAACATCTTGCTTTAAATAAGGTGCATTTTTTATATGGCGAAGAAGATCCATTGTTCTTCTTCCTGTTCTAACTAAGTCGCCTTCATCTAGGTTCGCCATAGTGTGCATGTCTTCCCATTTAGTCTTCTCATCGCACCAATATTCCATGAGTCCAGCTAATGTAGAAATGTAATTCACATGATCCTCTATTCCATTATCTCTTTGCAGCATTGAAATGGCTCTTACGTTCTTATGGATTTGAGAATAAACCTGATCATAAGCATTAGAAGGTCTTGCTTTAGAAAAAGTACGTGGGCGTATGCTGTCTATAGCTAGTCCTGAAATTGCACCAGCAAAAAGTGCAGGCTGTAAGGGCTTACCTTGGTAAGTCCAATCACAATTCAATAAAACCTCTGCAATTAAAACAATGTTCTGTCCTCTTAAGCTAGCTGCTAAAATTCCTTTTTCTGTAGGCACGTCATTTACTAGGTAACCAAGTGTCGTTAATATCTTTGTTAATTTTAAAAACTCTCCCCAGTAATAGTCTTCTTGAGATTCAGTGTATTTTTTTATAATTTTCAATTTACTGTCTATTCTTCTAACTTCTTTTTCAGCTCTAAAACAGTGATCCTGGCTTTTGCAGGTAAAGCAAGGATAATTCTGGTGTACATTATTTTCTTCAGAGAGCTGTTTTTTAAAATCATTTATCTCTGGGTTGTTTTGTTTTACAAGAGTGCTCATGAGTCTTTTTAATTCATGTATTTTCTCATCTTGTTTTCTGAAAACAGCAATATCACCAGGTCTATTTGGATCAGGACAAGGATAAATAGATAATTTTTCAGAACGAATTCCCATGTCTTCTTTTTCACTTAAATACATTCCAATATCTTTATTTATTAAATATTGACCAAAGCTTCTATTTAAAAGGGTTTTAATTTGATCCATTGAATGATTTTGTAAGAGATTCAAAACCATTGAATAATTAGGGGTGAATTGACTTACTAATGGTTCTGGTGGTGCTACTGCTAACTTTGCTGCAAAAGCTGGGGTGTGATCAATGGTTTCTTTAATTACTACATTGCCTAGCTCATCCATTCCACGTCTGCCAGCACGACCAGACATTTGTAAAAATTGATTGCTGCTTAAATCTTTGTGTCCCACATCTCCACGTTTCCCAAGATTAGAAATAATAGTAGTTCTAGCTGGCATGTTTATACCAGCAGCTAATGTTTCAGTAGCAAATACTACTTTTATTAATCCTTTGCTAAATAGAAATTCAATAAGATTCTTCCACTGAGGAAGTAATCCAGCATGGTGAACAGCCATTCCTTGGTGTAAATATCCAAGATGTTTATGGTTAGATAAATACTCATTTCCTTTTACTCTCTCTTGAATTAAAGAAGCTAAGAGTTTTTTCTCAGTTTCAGTTAATAACGTATAGCCAATTTCCTGACACTCTTTCATGGAAGTTTCACAACCACGCCTAGAGAAAACAAAATAAATAGCTGGAAGAAGAGATCTTTTATTTAACTCATCTACTATATCAATGGTTTTGACTTCATTTGAATTATCTCTTCTATCTTTAAACTTTTGTTTAAAAGCTTTAAATCCATCTTTGTGAGATTTTAATTGTGGATTTAACTTTTTATCTGTAGTTAAAAGTGGATATAAATGCTTATCATTGAAATAATAAAATCTAAGTGGCACAGGTCTAAAAAATGATTCTATAAGCTTTGTTTCATTGTGAACTTTGGAAATCCAGTCAGCAAGCTCTTTGGCATTAGCTACGGTAGCTGATAGTGCAACAATCTGAACATTGGTAGGTGAATAAATAATACTTTCTTCCCATACTGTGCCGCGTTCAGGATCATTCATGTAATGGCATTCATCTAAAACTAAGTAGCGTAAATGTTTTAGATTTTCGTCTACAGAACCTAAAGATGTACCGTAGAGCATGTTTCTATAAATCTCAGTAGTCATAACAACTATCTGCGCATCTCTGTTAAAAGAAGAGTCTCCAGTAACTATTCCTACTCTATCTTCCCCATATTTTTTTTGAAAATCATGAAACTTTTGATTACTGAGGGCTTTAAGTGGAGTTGTATAAAAAGCTCTTTTGTCGTTTTTAATAGCTTCTTCTATGACAAACTCAGCTATGGCAGTTTTACCAGCACCAGTGGGAGCACTTACTACTACGCTTATACCATTTTTTAATTCATTGATGGCCTCTTCTTGAAAAGGATCTAGCTTGAACTTAATTTTTTCTGTATTGTCATTCATTTGACTTTATTAAAAGTAACATAGTTTCATTTACAAAAGATATAATAGTCATGACCCGGGCTAAAAAGGAGATCAATATGCTTCTAATAGTAAATTATGTTTCTGCAATAATAACTTTTGTATTTTCTGGAATTGGTCTTATATTTTTTCTAATGCTTGGGGATAATTTTTTAGGCTTTGCACTTTTTCTTGCTTTTATATTGATAGGAATGTTTATTTCATCAGGAGTAAAAATTGCAGCACAGTGGGAAAAAGCAGTAGTTTTTAGACTCGGCAACTTTCAGGAAACAAAAGGTCCAGGAATGTTTTTCATTATTCCTTTTTTAGATGAAATGAGAATGATTGATACACGTACATTAACTCTAGACATTCCAAAGCAACAGGTGATTACTAAAGACAATGTGCCAGTTTCAATAAATGGTGTTTTATATTTTTTAGTAGCAAATCCTGGTGATGCCATTATCAAAGTACAGAATTATACTTATGCTATTTCTCAATATGCACAAACAGCATTGAGAGATGTACTTGGTGGAATGACATTTGATGAAATTCTTGCGGAGCGTGAAAAAATAGGAAAAGCTATAGAACAGATTGTAGAAAAAGAAGCCAAAGACTGGGGGCTAGAAGTGAAAGGCATTAGAATACAGGATATAGATGTACCTGAAGAACTTAAAAAAATGATGTCCCGTCAGGCATCAGCAGAGCGTGAAAAGAGAGCTACGATTACTAAAGCAGAAGGCGATAAGATGGCAGCTTTTAATCTTGCTGAAGCAGCAAAAACCATGTTTTCTAGCCCTGGTGCTATGCAGCTTAGAACACTTCAAACCATAGATGGTTTAGGTCCAACAGCATCAAATACAGTAATTTTGGCAGTACCTGTAGAACTTATGGATATTGCTAAAAAGTTTTCTGAGAGTAGAAATTAATAATTATAATTAGATAATTGAGAAAGTGGATCTACAAACTGAGTGTTAGCTCCCAGGTTTTGAGACATGTTAAACATAAATTCAGTCAATGATCCGCCATTAGTCCACATCATTATTTGAGAGAAAAACTGAAATGCATGTTGTGGATTTTTAAGATTAATCATATTTGGATCATTTAAAACATTTTTATAAATATTTGCTTCCATTCCTCTTATTTGAGCGCCACCGCCACCAGCAGCATTTCCTCTTTTCATGCTTAAAGTTGTAGATAGTTCTAACGCTTGAGAAAGAGCATTATAAATGCCTTGTGCATCATTACTTTGAATAGCTCGTAATAACTGTCCAAAAACAGGAGCAAGTGCTTTTCTATACGTTCCTTGATCTCTATTATATTGGCTACTTGAACCTTCTAATTTTGCTCCGCTTTCTCTCATTATATTTTCCATTACAGATGGATCAATGTACATATAATTATTTCTCATGTCCTGAAATTGGTCTGAGTTAGCAGTCTCTGTGGTAATAGGATCTTCAGTGCTTACCAAATTTAAAAGTAAATCATCAGGATTTGTATTATTGGTAGATTGAGTTCTCTCAGCAGTATCGCTTGCTGAAAGAGCTCTTAAACTAGCTGTTCTATAAATTGCATCCATATCTGTCTCCTTTAGATACTTTCATTATCAGGTTCTTTGTTAATAGGGCGTTAATAAATGTAGGATATCCCTTTTAAGCACATTAAATTTATTTAATGTGGTCTTTTATCTATATAAAAGAATCAACTTGTTGCCATCTTCGAAATGCACATACAAAACACTATAATAAGGAAGCTGTATAATATATTTGTTCTGTGTTTCCAGTTCTCTAACCCGGGACGTGGCTTAGCTTGGTAGAGCGCTACCTTGGGGTGGTAGAGATCCCGGGTTCAAATCCCGGCGTTCCGAGTTAGAGAACTGGAGTGAATTTGGCTTCCCGCTCCTGAAAGTAGTGAGCCTCACTCAGGAAGCTGAGTGGCAAACCACATTGGTCCGATTTATAAATCAAATATGAGAAATAACAATTCTTTTCAAATAAGACAATTTGAATCAAAATATAAAGAAGATGTAATAGGTTTGATTTTAACCATTCAAAAAGAATTTGATGTTCACCTTAATCGTGCTGATCAACCGGATTTAGAAGATGTTCAAAAATCTTATATTGAGCAAAATGGAAATTTCTTTATTGCATTAGATAATACAAAAGTAATTGGAACTATTGCTGCTGTGTGCATAGATGATGAAAAATATGTGCTTAGAAAAATGTACGTTTGTAAAAAATATAGGGGTAAAGAAATAGGCATAGCTAAACTTCTATTGGATAAATTCCTTCTATGGTTACAAGAAAAGAGAGTTAAAGAAATCTATCTTGGGACGAATGAAAAATATAAAGCAGCTCATAGGTTTTATGAAAAGAATGGCTTTTTTGAAATAGGAATGAAAGATCTACCAAAATCTTTTCCACTGAAAAAAGCTCAAGACAAGTTTTTTAAATATATTCTCATTAAGTAACTAGTTTATATGGCATTACAAAATTGAATAGCAAATCCCACTGGTCTGAAGTAAAGATTTTACTTATTTTAGATTCTTTAATTGTTTTAAGGTAAGTCCCCAAATAGGTTTATGTGTGGGCTGGCGAGAGGCATTAGCATTTTTATTATAAGCCTCTAAATTTTTAATCAAAGTTGCTGTTTGTTCTACTACTGAATCATGGCTTTCTTTATAAGCAATAAAATACTCTAATTTACTTTCTTTCTGGGATTGAATTTCTTCCTCAGAAAGTTTAGGAGTTTGTCCTCGTAAATGTTTTTCAATCTTAGTCTCAATAACCTCTATGGGTAAACCAAAATATGATTTAAACTCATCAACCGATTTGTTTGAGTGTGACAGCAACCTGATGAATGTTTCTACTTGTTCTTCATTAGGATTTTCTATGTCAAATATATTTCTTGTTTCTCGTGCACAATCTTCCTGTATGCGACCTAGTTTTATAAGCCTTTCTCGAGCATTGATTGCATCTTCAGGATTTTCTGTAATGGTGTACATGTGGTAAAGAAAATCACTAACATAAGAAGACCAAATATTTAAATCTTGTGCAAGTTGCTGTTCTTGTTTGATAAGTTCTTTATTTTTTACATCTAGGTTCTCAACAGCTTTTATGTTTGTCGTGGGATTAGGATTACAACCCGAATTCGTAAGTGGAATTGATAGAGCCGTTAATAATGGTAATGTTTTAAGTAATCTCATATGTGTTTGAAAAATTTAACCATATTTGTATCTAAAATACAATTAAATCAATCTTTGCCAGTGAAGCACGCTCCTAGACCAGACTAAAGATTAAGTTTATTTAATCTACTTGTTTCCCTTGAAACTGTCAAATCCAGGGAGTCCAATAGTTTTAAGATGTAAGTTCTAAGTTTTCCCTTGAAACTTGCAACTAAAAACTTGCAACTGTCTTTGGTACTATCCTACACAATTTAAATGTACCTTCTATATCTTTTAACCTTGCTTCAAGATCAGTAATTTCTAGTTTATGCTTTTTAAGCATTTGTTCGATTTCTGCATCATCTAAAATCTCTTTTAATACGATTATGTCGCCTCCTTCGCTTTCTTTTTGAATACGGGAAGCAATATTTATTGTTCGTCCAAAATAATCTAGCACCTCATTTGCATTTACTGCTATTGCAGGACCAGAGTGAATCCCTAATTTGATAGTAATATGAGGATTTAATTTATTTATTTTATTAAACTCATTTATTTGAGATTGAATTGCTATAGCAGCACTAAGAACATCTATTTTTGAAGGAAAAACAGCCATCACCGCATCACCAATCGTTTTTACAATACTTCCATTATTTATTGAAATTAGATTAGCCAAAAAATCAAAATGTTTTCTTACTTGTCCATATGCTGGAGCATCGCCTATAGATTCATATAAAAGAGTGGATTTCTTTAAATCTGTAAAAAGAACATATAGATTTTGAATACTTATCTGTGTATTTTTTGAAAGTACCTCTGAACCAAATAAGCTTCTAAACTCTTGCATTGTTGAGATATAGAAAGCAGAGGCAATTTGATCATCCCATTCCACTTTTTCAATTACATAAACTATTACTTGATTAGTATTGTTGTGAATAGAAATAGTATTTTGCCCAGGTTTAAATGCTTGTTCTTTTGATACCCATCCTTCTTTTGTATATGTTAAATCTATAACGTTAGTACTATGATTTTTAGTTGGACTTAATGCGCTGATTTGATTATATTTTATTGTTCTTATGCGTATAGGTTTATCTTCTAAGCATATTGAAAGTGTTCTTTTCTCATTTGGTTTTATATATTGCTGGGCTAAAATGTGAGGAAAGTTCGAAGGACTTCCTATACAATAAATATCATTTTTGGCAAAGCGTACATCTTGATTTACTGAGAACCTTGCTTCTGTATAGCGATCTAAATCTGCTTCATAGTCAATTCCACACAGATCACAGTGAAAGTTAGAAGACATCTCTTTAAGAGTGTTGAATTCTTCTTTCGATACTCTACAGTTTGGACAAATTAATTCCCACTTTAAGTTAAGTAAGCCTTCGCAAGTGGCGTAAAGAAAAAGTTTTAATGTTTCGCGACGGTTTGTACCCCAAGAGTCAGCAATAGTAAAGGCTCTCATATGGATTACTGATTCATCAGAAGCATTAATAAGATGATTTTTTAAATTTTCAATAAGTAAAGAATCAATAGGTGTTTTTAATTTAAGATTTTTTATATATTTTTCTAATGTAGATTTGTTAACGTTACTTGGGTGTTTTGTTGGTAATTGGTGAAATTGATTTTCTTGAATAAGTTTGTAATAACTATTGCAATAAGCTATTAGATCATTTATACCTTTATTTTGAACGGTTACGGCAAGAGGACCAGCCCAAATTTCTTTATATTTAATAGAGAGTGCTACATCTAAAATAGTTCCTTTCTCTGTGGGAATTAGTTTAATAACACTTTGAAAAGAGGTAAAAGGCCCTTTATCAAATTCTCTTAAAACTGAATAATAATCAGGTTTTACCCACTCAAAAAAATTCTCTTTCCATTGTAACTCTACACCCAGTGCTTTTGTACTTGCTATGCGATATAAATTAGAAGGATCGATAAATGGAAGATCATATTCTACAATTGGTAATCCAAGAGTACGATTAAGATGATCCGTGTTGCTTAGTAAATCCCACAAATTTGTTTGGGAAATAGGGAGCTCTATTTTCTTAAAATATTCTTTTGATTTTAGTGACATAAAATAAAATGACTCAAGTCTATTGATTTTTTCTTTGAGGTCTAAATTTAATATACCAGTAATAATTACTAATTTACAAAAAAGTTTTGTTTATTGTTCTTCTTAAAACTTGCCGCTCACGAAGTGAGCGAGCCTCGCCCCATGGGGGCGGGCAACTTAAAGTTTGAAACTACTATTCTTCCTCTTCATTACAAATATCAGTAATCTCGTCTCCATTATTGTCTATTGAGATTTGACTTTTAAGATCATCGAGTAACTTTTTTAAACTAGGTGAATAAATGTCAAATAAACTTTTAGAAACACAGCTCTTGGTAACTGCTCTTTTGCAAACTTTTGCTTGGAACTGATTTATTCCTTTAGTAAGTACTTTAACTACATTTGAAAATTTAGTAACACAAGCATTTGGAGTATCTTCAGTTAGACCATCTTCAATTAAATTTATTGAATTATTAATTTGACCTATTAAAGTACGAATGGGTCTGCTTGCTGTTTCTTTAAAGCTAGCTTTAAGCTCCTCATTAAGCGCATCTAAATCTCCTAAAATAGTTCCTATGTCTGTTTCATCATCTGAATCGTCATCAGAAGGTGTTGGAGTGGTATTAGAAATCGGTGTTGTAGTTGCGCTAGGAGTAGGGGTTACTGTTGCCGTAGCTGTGGAAGTTGGAGTAGCAGTAACTGTAGAAGTTGGTGTAGATGTTGCAGTAGAAGTAGGAGTTGCAGTACTTCCCGGTGTTGACGTTGCAGTTGACTCAGGAGTTGAAGTTGCAGTGGGGGTTTGGGCATTTACATCAGTAAGTAAGAAAGAAAAAGAAAGCAAAAAACTAAATATACAAACTATAATTTTAATCATAATCCCCCACTAATAATTGAAAAAATAGTATAGCATCTAATGTCAAATTTCACTTTGTGTCTACGTTTCTATATTTGACTACAAATTAATAATTACTTTTATCTTTTAGTCCTTTTATCACTGATATATAATTACAGAGATTTGAAATTTGTATCATGGTATTGATCAATATACTCTTTAGATTAAATCTATTTAATATTTTCTAATAATATTTTTTGTATTATGTGTGTATGAGACCAGCTAGACTAGCAGCATCTACTATAGATAAACTACGTGTTCAACTAGGCGGAGTTCCACTAAGAGCACATAAAACTCAAAGAGCAAAAAGCCCACTTGATCGTGCTCAAAGAATTTGTAAATTAAAGGAAGCTGAGAGTTTTGCTGAGTGGCTAGGAAGTTATGGAGATTCTAGAAGTAGAACTCCAGTATTTGTTTTAGCAGATATAGGAGGGGCTCCTATAGGTGCAGAAGTGTTTAGCTTCGTTATAAGGAAAGAAGTCCCAGTGACCGTTTTTGAACAATTAAGAATTAATAAAGCGGTATGTGGCGATTTACCTACTAATTTGAAGTTACCAAAATATTTAACAAGCCTTGATAAAGTTGGAACCAACAGTGATCAATATAGATTTGTTCTGAGTAGAGTTAATGATGTCCAAAGTGAGAATGAAACTTTGAAATGTTATGAATTAGAAGTTTTTCCAAAAGGAGAAATTTTTGAAGCAGACTTTGTTAGAAGAGTTGAAAATGAATTACCAAAAGTAATTTTTTCTATTAGTGATAACGTTGGCGGTGATGTTGCAATTGCTTTTAAGGGAGATCAAGAAAAAAGAATTCAACTTGCTGAACTTCTACTTTCTTGTAAACCATATACATGTTTAAGTGGTGACTATTTTTTGCAAGCTATAGAAGAGTTATGTAAAATTGAAACTAGCATTATTGATGTATAAAGCCTTATGTTTATTTTAAAGCGACTCACTCTATCCTTGAGCCCCAGCTTTTAAAATTTATCTTAACTTACCTCCTTAATTATAAGTATATATGGCAAAATAAGATTGAAAATGAATCCTTTGCAAAACTCAACACTAAATGAAACTGAAAAACTCGCAAGAGATTTTCTTGGCAATCAAGTTGAGAAATTATATGAGCTGAGTGAGAAGTCCAGTTATGCTGTTTGGGACTTGTATACTCTAGGTGGTAAAGAAGTAAGCAAAAGAAAAGATGATGAAAGTGATAATGACTTTAAAAAACGCTTGAATGAACTTCAAAGTAAATATGGTAATGCTGAAAAAGTAGCCCAGAAAGCTCAGCAGGATTTTAAATTTAACGAAACAAATGCTTCTCTCGTTTTACCTATATATAAAAATAAGGATGATATAAGAGAACCTTTTTTAAGAAGACAATTTGATCTTGTTTATCCTGAATTTTCTGAATATTTAATTGATCCTGCATTGTATGAAAAAATATCAAATATTGAAACAGATCTAGCCATGATGTATGGAGACTTTAAAGCCTCATATCAAGGGAAAGAATTTACTGATGATGAGATTGAACGGAAAATAAGAAACACAAAAGGAGCATTAGGAGTACAAGAAGCTATAGATCTTGTTAAAGCTAAGCTTGCCATTGGTAGTCATAGATTAAATGGAAAAGGATTGACAATAGCAGAAACTGTTTTAGAAGCAGTGAAATTAAGAAATGAGTATGCAAGAAAAGTAGGATCCTCAAATTACTATTCTTATCGCCTACAAAGACAAGAAATTGATGAAAGAGAATTAGCATCTCTCATAGTGGAAGTAAATGCAGCCCTAAAACCAATGTATGATATTTTGCGTGAAAAAATGGATGTTGCTGCAATGAAACGTTATGGCATCACTAAAGAAGAAGCAAGATTGCTTTGGTTTCAGGGTGGGGTTAGAGAGCCAGGGATACTTGAAGATGTTATGAGTTTTTCAAGTGATGGATATTTTAAAGGAATTGATCCAAGACCTGTTTTAAAGCTAACAGGAAAACTTATGGGTATTACTGTTGATGATATTGTAGATAAGAGTGATTTTTTTCTAAGACCAGGCAAGAACCCCCACTGGTATTTATTTCCACTAAAAACACCAACAGATATCAGATCATTTGGAAATATGGATCCATCTTTTCAATGCAATATGGGATATGCTTTTTCAACGACATTGCATGAAGTAATAGGTCATGGTGGAGGGATCTCTCTTGTTGATCCACAATTGCCTTGTACTTTTAGAAACTTACATACAATAGTTACTGAGAGTGATGCAATGATGATGGAAGAATTGTTGTATAACGAGTACTGGCTTAGAGAAGCAGCAAAGTTTGATGAAGAACAAATCCAAATATTTTTAACTCTTGGCAAACAATACAAACTTGCAGAGGAGCTGGTTAGATTTTTTCATAATTACTTACTTATAACTGACTTTGAAAGAGAATTGTATAACTTGAAAGAGGCAGATTTGACTTTAGATAATGTCAATAAACTTTGGACTGTAAAAGTTCATGAGTATCTAGGGGTAAAGATTCCTGATGATAGAAATGAACCTGATTGGACTTATAAAATTCATTTTGCAACAGCACCTGTATATTACCAATGTTACTTTCTTGGGCAACTTATGAGAGCACAAATACATGCAAAAATAAATGAGCTTGCACCACAGAGAGGATTGTTTAGTAAGGAAACTGGTGAGTTCTTGAGAGAATATAGAAAAGTTGGTGAGTCTTATTCCTGGAGTGAATTAATTAAACGCATGACAGGAAATCCTTTGGGGATAGATGCATTAAAAGCCGAGTTTAGTAAACTAAATTGAAATCAAACTTTATTAACTAAGCAACGGTATCTAATCTTTCATAACATATTGAAGTTACAGCTGCTCCGCTCTGACAGTTTGGAAAAATTGATATTGTTTCAATGTTTTGTAAAAATACATTATAAAGAAGTTTGATCTGTTTTTCTGTAAGTCCTTCTTCTCTATCAATTGCATGATGTTCAATTTCAAGTGCTTTAGCTCCTTGCATGTTCTTATTTTTAGCTGAAATCCCTTCATCAATTGAGTTTGATAAACCATGACCAATATAAATTACATACAGTTTTCTGTTTGTAGTTTTTAAGCTATCTGAAATTTCTTGGAACTTGGCACGTAAATCTTCCAGATACGGCTCAGTTATAAATTCAAAATGTTTACACTTCTTACCATATCTTCTTTGAATAGCATTTTTTAATGTATGCAGACTAGCACTATGTAATTTCTTATCTCCTTCAACATCTTCTCTCTTTGGAGAACCAATTACAATAAGTACGTTAAAATCTGTTTCTTCTGCAGTTCTTGCACTTTTACCTATCCTATGAAGTGGAACTACAGGGTTTTGATCTGAGCCTCTAAGTTCTGCTCCAACTTTTATTGCTGCCTCTTCAATTGTCCCCTTTCCAAGAATTATTTGAGTAGCTAAATTTTTGATGTAATAATTTCCAAATTCTATATTACTAAAATCTCCAGCATAATCTTTAAAAAATTCTTCTGGATTTATATCATCTGGAATAGGAGCTGCTCCAATATCAAAATCCTGAAGATTTGCAGCAAAGATGGTATGTGCCTCTGGGTATTTAAATTTTCCACTACTAGAATGAGGCAAAATTTCTTTTGCTGCTGATTCCATACTCTTTATGCAGACAGGCTTAATGATTCTTAGCATTTCATAGTACACGCTACCCAATAAATAAAATTGTTCTGCTTTTTCCTTGTGAGTTTCATTTTTTAAGGCTAAATTTTTATAAGCCCTATGATTTGCCATTGATTCTTTAAAGCTCTCAAAAATTCTTCTTTGATATTTATATAAATCATCTAAGTTCTTTTCTTCCAGTGCTTTTGTTATATATTTTGTATAACTGCCTATACCATATACTGAAATATCTAGTTCGTAAGGAAGTTTCTTTCCAGGATACTCTTTTACCAGGGCATTTAATTTTTCAATTGTTTGTGCTTTTAATTCTTCATAAGATTTCTCAGACTCTTTGTCAGGTTTTGTTTTTTCCTGAGAGAATGTTGAATTAAGTATATTAGCAAGAAAAACAGTGTTTAACATCTGACCACCTTAAAGATATAAAGTGAAAATAAACAGATAATTTATATATTTACATCGAAAAACTAGAACATTAAATTTTTTTAATGTTAATCCGTTGACTTTAAAGTGTTTAGGAATGTAATATCAATTTGAATGAGTAATATGAGAGTAAATAGTTTTTGTCAACCTAACTTAGTTCAGCCTACTGTAGTGCGTAGGGCTTCTACACTCGAACCTGAGCAAAATGTTTTAAGTATTCCAAGGAATGCACATAATTTTTATGCTGGAATGGCTTTTGATAAAGCAACAGCTGGTATTTTAGCTGTAATGAAAACAGATCAATATTATAAAACTGAAGAGGTGCTTGAACATACTGAATTTTTGAGAAGTCTTGGAGAGAGAACTAATTTATCTTCTTCTTCCACTGTTTATGCTCCAAGAGGAGGCTTTAATTCTGCTGTGCTATATGGATTAGTTCCAGCAGGAAAGGATTTTATTTCTTATGGACTTGATAAGTTTGGTAGTCCTAATCAAGTTTTAACTGGAATGAATAAGGTAAATGGGAAGAAAGAAACAATATCTTCAGTAGCCCTTAGCTATGACATGTATGATTCAGTAAGTTATTCATCACCAGGGGCAACACCTGATTATTCTACTACTCTTAGAGCTGGACTCGGAGCTATTTCTATTGGAAAATTAATTGCATATTCAAAAGCCAATGTTACAGGAATTAAGTACTTTAATTTAAATCAAGATGGATCCTTTAATTTTTGTACACATCCCACACAAAGAGGCTTTAATTCTAATGCAATAATAGAATTTCAAGATGATATGGGAAATCAAAAACGATTTTGGTATTTTAGTCATGATTCTAGAAAAGAAACCCCTGCATTTACTGAGTTTATAAAGAAACTAAAATTTCAAAGCTTGATTGTACTAGGCGGGACAAATTTTTTAGGTCCTGAAACTAGAAGTAATGAAATTGACCAAGTCGTAATACCTTCTATAGCTAATAATGCTCAGGCTTTAACTGATGGTGGTAATAATAAAGCCCTCGTTGCAGAATTACCATATTGTTTTCCAATTCCACAAGGTAATAGAATTGGATATGCTTACGGTGGCTCGGGAGATGTATATTATGGACCAGCATCGGCTTTGCATACGGTTAGCAAAACACAATTAGTTTGATTGTTTTTCTTAAACCTTATATTTTGCTGTTTTTACCACTTAAAAGAGATTGCACAAATGGTAAGATAAGTCATTAATTGGGTCTTGTTAAAACCGTATAGATGTCTATATTTCAGGAGTAGTAAATGTTGGCCGTTCAAGCAGCAGCAATAGCAAGTGTGGAGTCTCCTCCTTTTTCTCAGGCGTCTGCTAGTACTAGCAGTAATGAAGTTCCTGAAATTAAAACTGGTTTATTTATAAGAAGTGATGATAAGTATAAAATAAAATTAACTCAAGGTTCATCAGCATTTTTACCTCAAACTATGCTTGGTGTTCTTATCGTATTAAATCAAACTCCTTTTAGGGATCGAACTAATATAATGTCAACAATATGCCTAACTTCTAGGTCTTTGAGAGAGCATTTTCAAAATGGAGCAAGAGCAGGAGATCTTAGAATTATTCCAGAAGCTGGGAAATATGAGTTAGGTGATGTAATTTTACTTTTTGATGAAATTATTCTTCGCAGAGAAGAAGATTATACTCAGACTGCTTTGTGGAGAATCATTCCTAAAGATGGGCAAAAATTAAGTGAGGCTGAACTACTAATTCTAGAAAAAAAATTAGGTTTAAGAGAGAAAATACCTATGATGGAATCCTATGCTGCGCCTCTAACAGCAAACACTTTATCGCCAGAAAGAGCGGTAACAAAAGCCATAGAAACTAAATTGGAAGACCCACAAACTACAAACAGAAAAGAATTTTTAATACCTAATACAAATGTTACGCTCTATATTAGAAATCATCAAGGAAATAGAATCTGGGTAGCACTTCCAAAAGATAAGAAGAGGTTGTCTTTTCAAGAAAGAAAAGCAATAGAAACTTACTTGGGTCTTAAAATTAGATATAAAAAAGTCTCAGAAAATGACATAATTTGTTTTGGACCTGGGCAAGAAAAATATTTTAGAAAAAGAAATCCTAGCTTATCAAATAAAGATTCTTCTAATAAATTTCCAAATCTTGATAAGTATCAAGGAGATGTTTTCATTCCAAGGGGGAGAATGTGGGAGCCCCTGATTTTTGAGATTAAAACTAATGAAAAGAAAGAAAGAGTTTGGACTACACATAAAGATCAATATGAAATGGCTGAAAAATATGTTGATAGAAAAAGATGCGGTTGTGATCATATGACAGAAATGCCAAGTACTGCAGTGATATTAACTGGAAAAGGTGCAGAGAGGTTTTGGAAAGGTGCTGGTACTACTGAGTTTGATCAACGTATTGCAAGGGATTTTATAGATCCATATAATCTAGATTCTGAGCACATTATTTTTACCAATGAATATGGAAAGTGTCCAGTTTTTCTTGGAGAAAATAATGGAGAGTATTTTTTATGGGTTTATCGTGCACACTATTCTGATATTGCAGAGATCATAGATTTATGCCCTACAGACCCTAATTTAGAACGAATAACTAGGTCTGATTGGGATAGGCTAGACCTTTTAAGGCGAAAGGCAGTGAGAGATCAAAGAACTGATGATGGGACAGAAGAATTTGCAAAGCAACGCAGACTCCCTAGTAGAGGGGATAGAGTCTTTTAGCTGCTAAGCACACCTTGGTGTTTTAAATAGAAGTAATAATTGGCTTTGTGCTGAGTTTTGATTTTACTTCTTACAATCGCTACATTCACCTTCTGAACAGCACTCTTTACCTTTGCAATTTTTAACAACTTCTTTTAATTTAACTTTTTGCTCAGATGTAAGTATTGCTAAGAGTTCAGCATGTGAATTAACAATGATTTTCATTGTTTGCTTTTTAATCTCTAGATTTTTATCAATTAATGCATTGATTGCTTCAGCATTAAAATCATCTGCTTTTACAGCTGACTTAATATCTATACCAACTTTTTCTGAATCAGCTTTAAGTTGAATCACATCTTTTTTTGTTTTAGAACCAAGATCTTTTATTTTAGTAGCTTGCTCATCACTAAGACCTAGCTCTTCTTTGTTTTTTAAAGCACAACAAGTTGATTTCATTAAACAAGATTCAAATGGGCACTGAGCTTTGTCACATTTTCCACTTTCACAAGGCTTTCCTGCACAAGCCATTTTTTTACCGCAGCATCCGCTACCAGCACATGGAAGCTTATCAAAGTTAGAACAACCCGTGACTAGTAAACTAATAAATAAAACCCCTACTAACAAATTTAAACATTTAAAATTTTTCATATTTTTCTCCCTGGTAGATATTATAGTTTATAATCCCATCTAAGTATTAGGCTAGCTGTATTACTTTAAACCCTGATTTTTTCAATCTTTTGATAGAATAATTTTTAGGTAAGAATGAATTAGGAGTTTTAAATATGAAATCTATACATGTAAAGGCTTTATTTGTTTTTTTAGCAATACTTTGCATCTCTAACTTTTTAGTAGTCCCTGAGGCTTTTGCTAAGCCAAAAACTTTAAAAACTACCCCAAAATCAGTTTTGATTATAGTTGATCAAATCCCTGATAATACGATTTCATTTGTAGTTCCAGTAACACTTGATAAAACCATTGTAAATATTTCAGCAGCTAAGAGTGATTCTACGGGATCTCTTGTAGTCTTTAGTCAGGATGGAGTGGGGATTATAAAAACAAATGGTAATTTACCCTCTTCTGTAAAATTTACTCTTACTCTTAAAGGATTAAAAAGAGGAAAGACTGATTTTTCAGTGGGTCAAGTCGTAGATAAACTCGGTGGAAGTGCCATAGATGGAGCTACTGTAAGTACTAAAGTCAAGAAGATAAAAATTAAATAAATTTAATTTAATCCACATTCTAAAGAAAACATAAAGCCCGATCTTTATTTAAGATCTATATAGTTTAATTAAAATACTATGACATTAGTAGTCCAACATACTCCTGGTCTAGGAGTCAGATTTACACCTCCAATGGGGCCTGGTAAAGAATATCAATCACCTCTTCAATTAAGATATCCAAAACATGATTTAGTGCTTCCAATTAGTTCTGATATTTTTTTTACGCGTTTTTTCTCTGAGGGAATAAATAATCCACGCACAGGATCTGGTTCACTTATAAGTATTGATGGAGAAGACTATCAGCTTTGTGGAAAAAGAATAAGCTCTAATTCAAAAACAGGAACATCTATCTTTATTGCTGAAGAAATGAAAACTGGTAAGCCAGTTATCGTAAAAAAGCTAGCTATTGGAGAGTTGAAAATAGTTAGTTCTGATGAGTCTACGCCTCTAGCAGATGTTTTCCCGGCAGATGAATCAACTCCACCGTGTTCTCCTCTTCTATCTGGTGATCCTAGATTAGGAACTCCTCCTGATTTTGTTGTTCTTTCTTCTTTTGATCCAGAATTAGGGCATCCTGGTCAGACTTTAGAAAGCTATTTTTTCAGAGAGGGAATGGTGAGATTTTCGCCTCACCAGAATATTCTTACTGCAAAACAATTCCAAGCCATGGATAATACAATGATTATAATAATGGATTTACTTCATGGAATATCTTTTCGTGATCTTTTAAATCTAATAAAAAGTGATGCATTAAACCCAAGAATAACTATAGCTAAAAGTGATTTTACTCCAAAAGAAATAACATTAGTAGAACTTAATCCTGATCAAAAAACCTTAGTTAAGAAAGAATTAGAACTTATAGCTCTGGATAGTTTACTTCAAATGGTAGATGCAATTAAGCACTTAGAACAACATAATATTGTTCATTGTGATATAAAGCCACCAAATATAAACTTTGATATTGATTATGTTCCAAAACTTTTAGATTTTGGTAATTATTTGGAAGCCAATTGTAAATATGGTTTCCAAAGTCCGTTAGGAACAAGAGAGTATATCTCTCCAGAGCGAATTCCAGATAAAATAGGCTCAGTTAGTAAGCTTAGTTTTGATTCTAGGACTGACTTGTTTTCTTTAACCATTATTCTGTATGAGTTATTTGCTGGGCAAACTCCGTTCTTTAGAAAACAAGGTAATGATAAATCGGATCAAGTTCAAGCTATCTATGAAGCTACAAAAAAGCTAGATTATGAAAAATTAACTAAGGATTGTGTAGATTTAGAATTATTAGAGTTTATTCATTCTCAGCTTGTAAGGTTAGAAGAAAGATTAGAACCAGTAGAGTATGAAGCTAAATTAAGAACTATTGCAGAAAGAATGATAAATGCAAGCTCAAATTAAACATCTAGTACTAAATGACTATAGTCCCTTAATTTAAATTTCTTGTTAATTCATCTTTAACACATTTACATAATTTTTTTCAAAATTTTCTTTAAATTACATATATGAAAAAAAATTAATCAAATTAATTTGTAAAGAGGTATAAATCTCTTTTTACTTAAACCCTTATATGTTTATAGTTTACGAACCAATTAACAGAAAAACAATTAGGAGATAAAACAATGGGAAATAATGGAATGAATTGCTGTAATGCACAGCCTCAACAACAAGCACAACAAGTATTCGGTAAATTAGATGTTCAACAACAATATGTAAACATTGCAACTGGACGCAAAGGACGTAAAATTGTGACAGTCCTTCAAGATTTTTATGTTCCAAGTAAAACCTCTATAAGAAACTTTTCCCCAGCAGATTTAGATAGTAAAAAGATGACAGTTGATGGAAAGTCAATATCATTTGCAGAGCATGCTAAGCAAAGTGGTGGTCAATTCTTTGTGGATGGAGAAGGAAGAACTATTTTTGTAAATAAACAAGGTAGTAAACATGTTTTAGATGCTACAAAAAATGAATGGGTAGCAGTAAATAAATTTTATGGTGATAAAGGATTAGAAGTAAGTGGTAATTTAAACCAAGCTCAAAAAGCAAGTTTTATTGAAAGATATGCACTTGTAATGGGGCCTAATGGAAAATACCAATCTAAAGATCCAGCAAAAGATTCAAGAACATATGATTTTGATCTTAGTGGCGGAGCTTTAAAAGTTAAACTAAGTGAAGGTATGGTTATGGTAGAAGGCAAACCTGTAGAATCTAAAAAACCATATATCTTTGAAAACGGTGAATGGAGAATAGATGAAAAGTCTAATACTGTTTTAAGAGAAGATTTAGATACTGAAGTAGCAACAAGAACAGCAGAAACTGGAAAGTTAGCTAATGCTTTAGGTGCTGAAATAACAGAAAGAAAAGCGGGTGATGAAGCTAATGCTACTGCAATAACAACAGAAACGGGAGAAAGAAAAGCAGGTGATGAAAAACTAACTAGTGCTTTAAACTCTGGATTGTCAGGTTTAGCAACAGTTGTAAAAGCTGGTGATGAAAAATTAGGTGCTCGTATAGTTACAGAAGCAGGAGAAAGAAAAGCTGGTGATGAAAAGCTAAAGACTGCTTTAAATAGTGGATTGTCAGGTTTAGCAACAGAAGTAAAAAATGGTGATGAAAAATTAGGTGCTCGTATAACTGGAGAAACAGCAAAAAGAAAAGCAGGTGATGAAAAGCTAACTACTAAATTAACTACTGGATTGGCTGGATTGGCTACAGGAATGAAAGCTGGTGATGAAGCAGAAGCAGCAGCAAGAGCAAAAGCCGATGAAACAGAAGCTACAGCAAGAAAAACAGGTGATGAAACAGAAAAGGTAGCAAGAGAACAAGCTATTACAGGAGTAACTACTAACGTAGAGAGAGTAGCGGAAGCAGTGAAAAATGCTACTGAGGGTTTAACTGCAAATAGTCAAGCAGATGAAGAAAGACAATGTGTGCAAGAAGGTGAAATGTATCAATTAAAGCAGGAAAATGCTGAATTAGCAAAAACAAATGCTGAATTAGCAAAAAAGATTGAAAGAATTCAACTTTTACTTGAACTTCAACAAGCATCTCCAAGTCCACTTCAACAACCACCAGCAGCAAAGAAAGTAGGAAGCAATTAAAATTCCTAGCTGATTAATATATTTGAAATCCCTATGGTTTTACTGTGGGGATTTTATTTTTTTATATCATTAAATCATAAAACTTAATTACAGATCGAATACTTTTTCCTTCTTTCATATATTGAAAGGCTTTATTTATATCTGTTAGTGGCATGGTAAAGCTAACCATGTCATCTAAATTTATTTCACCAGATATATATTTTTCTACATAAGAAGGTAATTGACTTCTTCCTTTAACTCCACCAAAAGCTGTGCCTTTCCATATGCGTCCTGTGACTAATTGAAATGGTCTGGTAGAGATTTCTTCCCCTGAACCTGCTACTCCGATAATAATAGATTCTCCCCACCCCTTATGGCAGCATTCAAGAGCTGCTCTCATAAGTTTTACATTTCCAATACATTCAAAAGAATAATCAACACCACCATCAGTCATCTTTACAATGACTTCCTGAATGGGATTTTCTTCTTCTTTTGGATTTATAAAATCAGTAGCTCCAAGTTTTTTAGCAAGAGGAAATTTAGTCTCATTAGTATCAATGGCTATTATTCTAGATGCTTTAGCCATTTTTGCTCCCTGAATAACAGAAAGTCCTATTCCACCCAATCCAAATACTGCTATCGTAGATCCTTCTTTTACTTTTGCTGTATTTAAAACAGCACCAATTCCAGTAGTTACACCACATCCCAGTAAACAAACTTTTTCAAGTGGTGCTTTAGGATCAATTTTAGCTAATGAAATTTCAGGAATTACTGAATACTCTGCAAATGTAGAAGTCCCCATGTAATGAAATATTGTTTTTCCATCTTTAGATAATCTAGAAGTTCCATCTGGCATTAAGCCTTTGCCTTGAGTTTCTCTAATCTTTTGACAGAGATTTGTTTTTCCTGAAAGACAAAATTTACATTCTCTACACTCTGGAATATACAAAGGAATAACATGATCCCCTTTTTTTAAAGTGGTTACACCTTCACCGATTTCTTCTACAATTCCACCACCTTCATGTCCTAGCACTACTGGAAATAATCCTTCAGGATCAGCTCCAGATAAAGTATAGGCATCTGTGTGACAAACACCAGAAGCAATAATTTTTACTAAGACTTCACCTTTTTTAGGTCCTTCAAGATCAATCTCTTCAATTGATAAAGGTTCATTTGCTTTCCATGCCACAGCAGCTTTAATTTTCATAGTTTAATTATAGCTTGTAAAATTCAATAAATAAAAACATGTTAAACTAGAATTTATGACTAAAGATGCCATTGATGAAGAATCAAAAATTTTAGAAGAGCGCGAAACTAATGCTAATCATAATATGGAGTTTGCTCTATCTCTTAATGATCCTATTGAAAAGGTATTTTATAAACAGCCTGTACTGATTAATGAAGATACGAAAATAATTGAAGTAATTAATCTATTTAATGATAAAGACGTGGGTGGTGTTCTTGTTGTAAATAAAGAAAGTGGGAAACTCATTGGTATTTTTACTGAGCGTGATGTAATTAGAAAACTTCTTAACAAAGCGCATGATTTAAGCAAAGAAGAAATTGGGCAATATATGACTAAAAGGCCTGATACTTTATATCCAAGTGATCCTATTGCTTATGCATTAAATAGGTTTGCAACAGGTGGATATAGACATATACCGCTTGTAGATGAAAATGATATTCCTGTAGGCTTTTTATCTATAAAAGATATAATCGAGCATTTGGTAGGTTATTATTCTAATGAAATTTTAAACCTGCCACCTAGCCCTCATGCAAAACAAAAAACGCGAGAAGGCGGATAAGACTTTTGCTACAATATTTGCATGTCAAATAAAAAGAAAATCCTAGTAATTGGAGCTTTTGGAAATATAGGAAAATACGTAGCAGAAGTGCTGTCTAAAAAACATGAAGTTATTAAAGCTGCCAGAAAATCAGGTGATATAAATATAGATATTACCTCTGTAGATTCTATTAAAGAAGCATATAAAAAACTGGGAAAATTAGATGCAGTAGTTTCTTGTGCAGGAGAAACTTTCTTTGGTGATTTTGAAACTGTTACTGAAGAGCAGTTTTATAAAGGCATTAAAAGTAAAATGATGGGGCAGATAAATCTTGTTTTAATAGGAAAAGATTATATTAGTGAAAATGGTTCTTTTACTCTTACTACAGGTATTTTATCTGAAGATCCTGTAAAAGGCTCTGTTAACTCCACTACAGTAAATAATGCTGTTCATGGTTTTGTGCTTTCAGCTAGTAAAGAATTAAAAAAAGGTCTTCGTATAAATGCAGTATGTCCAGGACTTGTTGAAGTGTCGGCTGAAAAATTAGGAGCTTATTTCCCTGGTCATGTGCCAGTTCCTATGAATAGGGTAGTACAAGGCTATGTAAAAAGTGTAGATGGTATTTGTACTGGGGAAGTAATTAAGATTTATTAGACCCAGAGCTTACCAAAATTAAAATCTTTTAATAATACACATTAGAAACAATATTACCTTTATAATTAAAATAATTTTATTTAAAGGAAATATTTATGACATCAGTTTCTCCTATTTTAGCTCGCCAGGTTATCAACGATACAGACTGGAATAATGGACCAGTAAAAAGAAAAGGAATAGATCTTCTTCCTGTTAAGGTGGGAGATGTTGAAGCAGTTTTTTCTAATCTTGGTGGAAACCTACTATCCCTTGAACTTAGTGGAAATCCTGGAAGAGTACAGGTAGCTAAATCTTTTTTAGATTTTACTGGTGATAATAATTTTGTTTTACCCGAATTAAAAGGAATGATGCAAATAGGTGGCTTAACTCCTCCTATGTATCCTGGGGTAGGAAGACTTACTGAACTTCCTGGTGAAATTCCTGTTGGATTTTTAAAAGATATTCCTGGCTATAGAATGCTTGCTGATGATATTGGTATTCATGGAGCGGCACATAACAGGCTTTGGAAAATGACAGATCAAAAACTAGATAAAGAAGATACTCATCGTATTGAAGTAGAGTTTAATATTAACCCAGATAAAAATCAAGATATTTTCGAGATATTTAAAAGTGGGTATGTTCATAGAAGTTATTATTTAAAACCTATAGATAATGGGGTCAATGTAACTATAATTACAGCACTCCAAGGCAATGGTGTTTTTGGTGATCATACTTTTATTGAAACTAAAAATAGAGAAAGATGGACTTTAGAAGCACCAGCAGAAACTTTATGGGAAGCAGATCCAAGTAACAACAATATTCCTACAGGAGAAATAATAGAAGGCAGACAATTTAATTCTCCAGTTGCTCTTTCTGGAGCTTTTGATGGTGCTTTTACAAACCTAAGGGTTGAAAAGCATTATGACGCAGTATCCACACTATTAAATACTGAAGACGGAACAACTATTTCACTACTTCAAACAGTAAATATGTTTCCACATAGAAATATTTTTACACCGATAGAATCTGATGGAAGTCCTAAAGACTTTACTTGTGTAGAAGCTTTTACCGTACCACCAGATGCTTATAGGCTTTCTAGAGGTAAACATGGTAAATTAGTAGCTCCAAATGGTATTAAGTTACCTTCTGGTCTTGTAGGAAGACAAGTATTCGAAGTTAAGTTTGCTAAGTAGTTTTATACTTAAATATTTAACTTAAACTCATCATTCAATAACTTCTTTGCAAATTTAATGGTTTCCGGAAAATATTGTTCAAATAGTTTCTTATCTCTTACTTCATCTTCTTTCCCTAATAAATAATTAAAAGCCTGTGCTAAAGACTCCGTGGGATTTACAAAATGCTTTAATTCCTTTGGAATCTCTTTTTCTACAGAAAAATATTCTCCCATTTCAGACATGAAAATTCCTTCTACGTGAGAGTCTAATCTGCAAATCCCATTCTTTTCGATTTTTTCTATTGTTTGATTGAGATCTTTTATCTCTTCACTAGATAACTTTTCTGTAGCAATTCTTTTACGAAGACCATTTGCATAAGATTTGCCTATTATGCGATCTATTGCATGTCCTATTTCATGCCTTACAACATCATCTATAACGTTTGGATTGGTAATTGAAATTTTCTCTAATTCTTTTCTCCCACTTGGTAAATTATATTCAGGAATCATAACTTTTTTCCCAGCACCATCAACATGCCCTAGTACTGAATCATATTTTATTCCATCTGTCGTTGTTACTTTATCTGGTCTATTTTGAGACATATGATGTTTTATTTGTACTTCCCAGCCATTGTCATGTAGTGCTCGCAAAATTGGCAATGGAATTTTTTCTAATTCATCTTTGACAGATTTAATGAATTCTTCTGAAACCCCTTCAAAATCTTTATTTACTATCTTTTCTATAATTTCTTTTGAAGTTAATTTCGCTGGTTTAAATGAATCTACACTATTACTTTTAACAGTAGGAGATGGTGTGATAACTGTTTTTTCGGTTTCTACTCCGAGAACAGTTGGAATACTTGCTGGTGTTAAATTTACGTCCATAAATCTTCTAAATGTATAAAGAAGAATCTATAGGATTTTTATTAAATTGAGATTAAATTAACTTTAATTTTATGCAGTTGATAGGGTTATCCTGTAATAGATTTAATAACTATTCAAATATTCTTCAAGCTTTCCTAAACACTCTTTCATAGTTTTTTTACCAAAACCTATTCTAAAATTTCTATCCCCAAAATCATATTTAGTAGAAGGGAGTAAAAATACTCCCTTTTTCTCTACAAGATCTACACAAAACTTTTCAATATTTATTTCTTTTTTAATACTGGGAAAAGCAATGGTAGTTGCTTTAGGGCTTGAGAATGTAAAAAGATTTTCATGCTTTTTAAAAAACTCTTTTAATATTTTCAAGTTTTCTTCTATGATTTCAAGATTCTTCTTAAAGATTTTTTCCCTATTTCTTACGGCTATAGTCGCTAAGTATTCGCTCGGTGCACTGGAGCAGATAGTCGTGAAGTCTTTATAAGACCACATTTTATTTAATAGAGCCTGGTTTCTACTAGCAGTCCAGCCAATCCTAAGTCCAGGTAGTCCAAATGCTTTAGACATAGAGCCTGTAGATATAGCAAAGTCATACAAATCACTGGCTGATGGAAGAGTATCTTTTCTGTCATGTTCTAAGTATCTATAAACTTCATCACAGAAAAATATAACATTGTTTTCTTTAGCTATTTCTATAATTTCTTTAAAAGTTTTTAAATCAGGTAAATATCCAGTAGGATTATGAGGAAAATTAACTATTATTGCTTTAGTATTTTTTTTAATATTTTTTGCCAAAAAATCTAAATCAAGTTCAAAAGTATTGTCTTTATTTTGAATTAGTTTCCAATAAGTAACTTCACAACCGATTGCTTCGGCTATGCTGTAGAGAGACTGATAGGCTGGGAATAATGCAATGATATGATCCCCTTTTTCAAGAGCAGTATTCATAAAAAGAAATATTCCTTCTTCTCCGCCTGAGTGTACTAATATTTCATTGTCATAAATATTTTCATATAACTTACAGAGTTCTTCTTTTAACTTAGGGCTTCCTTTAGTTTCTGTATAGCCTAAGTATTGTTTTTTTAATCCTTCTAAAGAGCCGTCCTCTAAAGCTAATAATTCTTCTATAGAAATAGATTGTGGATCAGAAGAGCATAAAACGTATGGAGCAGAAAACTCATACTTTGCAAAAAATCTTTCTAATTTAAAATCAGGGAGTTTCATATTTTTTTCTTGTGTCATTGCTAGGAGTGGAACGACAAAGCAATCTCGCTTTCATATAACGTTATTAGATTGCCACGCCTCATTCCATTCGGCTCGCAATGACGTGGTTACATTATTTCCTCATCTTCCACTCTCCAAGCAGGATCTACTATACAGATAAACTTCAAATCAACTTTACCTGTGTTTTCTATGTGTTGAATAGCGTGAGGCGGAATGTAAACAGTAGAATCTTTAGAAACAGGCTTAGATTCATTGTCTATAAACATAAGTCCTTCACCTTCTAAAATATAATAAACTTCACTAGTCTTTAATTTATGGGGTTTTGAGGCTATGCCAGGTTTTACTGTGGCATGAGCTAAGCTATATCTAAGTTTTAGATATGCTTTATCTGGATGTAAAATCTCACGAAGGATTGTAGCATCTCCTGCCATAAACTCTGTACAATCTTTTAAATTTATTAAATGCATTATTTAATAATAGCAAAACTAATCAGCAAAATCAGGTAGTGGAAACTTACTAAAGTCTATTTTTTTATAAGGCTTTTTAATTTGTGGCTTTTTTATTTGGGGGACTTCAGGCATTTTAGGAAAGTCAGGTAAAGGTGGTGGTGATGGAATTGCTGGTGGACTAGGTATGGGGGCCTCTGGGAATTTTGGAATTATTCCTTCTCTTGGAGGAAAAGTAGGTAATGCAATAGGTGTGGATTTAGGGCTTGGTGATGTTATTGGAAAAAGACTTGGAGAAGGTGAAGGCTGAGGTGATGGTAATAAGATTTCTTCTGTGATCTCTGGAGAAAATTGAGGGAATACTTCTGGAGTTTGTGTAGGACTTGGAATTATTTCTTCGCATGGAGAGGGGGATTCCTTAGCAGATAATCCCCGAAGTGGTGTATCTTCTGTTAATGACTCCTCGGCCTTTAAATAGGTTATTGGAATAAACAACAATATTATTAAAATAAAAAAACGGTTTAACATTTAAATTCCTTATAAGCATAAATATTTAAACATATATAACTGCATTTATATTTATCAGGACTTACGCAAAAGCGAACCATATGCCCAAAGCGGACGTATGCCTTGGAGGCGAGGTTACGTAACCTCGCTTTCTGTTGGGAAAGGGAGCGGAGGGTATATGGTGAGCAATAAAAAATGCGTAAGTCCTGTATTTGTTAATCTAAATGTCTTATGTATTCAAATAAAAATTGCCCTGCCCATGCAGAATAGCCCTCAAAATAATCCCCTATCCATTTTCTCATATCTGTATATTTCATTTTTGGATTTAATTTGTAAAACTGTACTAAAAATCTTTTTCCCCATACATCTAGCGGAGTTGTATTATCAAAAGAGAGTGAAAACACCAGAACACAGTCGGCTATTTTTTCTCCGACACCATTTATTTCAAGGAGAGAACTCCTAGCTTTTTCTTCTGACATTTTAATAATTTTTTTATGAAGATTGGTTTTTAAGAGGTGATTAGCAGCACCTTTAATGAACTTAGCTCTAAATCCAAGTTTACACGCCAGTAAGTCTTCTAATTTTGCATTTGCAATAGTTTCAGTTTCAGGAAATAAATAAAACTCTTTTCCGTCTGCTTTTATTTTTTTGCCGAACCGTTTATTCATTTCTCTAATAATTCTTCTAATGGATTTAATATTATTGTTTGATGAAACTAAAAAAGAAAGAAGTGTTTCTTCAAAATCTTGTTTTAAAAGTCTAAGGTTTGGATATTTTTTAATAGCTTTTTTTACATGCTCATCTTTTTTTATCTTTTTTAAAATTTTATTATAATCAGAGTCTAACCTTAAGTACCCTTTTATAAAATCCAAATCATTTTTCTTTGGGTATGTTTGCCAATACAAAACATCATTTTCTTTTTTTAATTTTAAAACTGAATCTCTAGTAACCCCATAATAAGTATTTTCTTTTTCATCATAATCAAAACAAAATGCTTGACCACCCATAAGTGTCATATTTAAATCGTAGTTCTCAAGAATTAATTTATTCATTCATGCTTTTTATTTTCTTTAGATTTTTCATTTGAAATATAACCAATTACAGCAATTACTACAAGAACTATTGATGATCCTTCAAACATAGTTAAAAGCTTTGTAATCCAGCCTTGTGGAGAAGGAATTCCAAATCCTATGCATGTACCCGTGTTTACACTAAAATAAAGTGCTTGAAAAAAACTATCTATTGGTGGTTCTGTAGAACCTATTCCAGGAAGAAGTTTTCCAAATCCAAAATAAAAAATAGCAAATAAAACCATTATTTCAATGGCATTGCAAACTACAAGAAAAGTGACTCTATGAGATGATGCCCAATCTTTATTTTTATAAAATCCTTTTACAAGGATAGATAATAAAACAAACATTAAATCTAAGTATCTAAACATTGCTATAAAAAGACAAGCCGAAAGAATTTTCGAATTATCAAACGAGCTGATAAAATAAATAATTATTATTTCTATAATCCAACAACTTAAAATATAAAGATCAGTTGCTAAAGCAGAGTGAGGAATCCATCTAGAAGGTGACCAAAACTCATGTGTTCCTAGTATTTTATGTGCAAGTGGATATAGAAACCCTAATTTTTTTCCAAACACTGGTGTCTTATGTAACTCTTCATTACTCATGTAAGAATATTACCATTGAAATTAAAAGTAAGCCAACTAACCAAATCTCCAATTTATAAACTCTTCAGTTAATGGATTTTTTGGATTTGTGAATATTTGATCAGTGTCACCAAATTCTTCAACTTTTCCAAGATAAAAAAATGCAGTTTTACCGCCTTTGGCTACTCTTGCTGCCTGATGCATTTGATGAGTGACAATTACTATGGGTAATCCTTGTTCTGAAAGTTCAAAAATTAAATCCTCTATTATTGCAGTAGCTTTAGGATCTAATGCTGATGCTGGCTCATCCATGAGTAAAACTTCAGGATCTGCAGCAAGTGCTCTGGCTATGCAAAGCCTTTGTTGTTGACCACCTGAAAGTGCAAGAGCGGAGCTTTTTAGCCTATCTTTTACTTCATCCCAGAGTCCTGCTCTTTTTAAGCTTTTTTCTACTATATCAGCTAACACATTTTTTTTCTTAATGCCTGCAATTCTAGGTGCATATGCTATATTGTCGAAAACACTTTTTGGAAATGGGTCTGCTTTTTGAAAAACCATACCAATTTTTTTTCTTACTAAAACAACATCTACAGAAGGATGATATATATCTGTTCCAGAAAAACTAACTAATCCTTCAGCTCTAAAGTCTGCTACTAAATCATTCATTCTATTTAAAGTCTTAAGGAAAGTAGACTTCCCACAACCAGAAGGTCCTATTAAAGCAGTAATTGTACCTTTCCCACCCTCTTCTCTTTTTATGGGAATAGATATGTCAAATAAAACTTGTTTGCTTCCATAGAATGCATTTAAATTTTTTACTTGAATAACATTAGTATCAGGGTCTTCGTAAATGCGTAGCTTAGGAGTAGAGACTGGAACTGTAGGAATTTGTGGAGTCCTTTTTGCCAATAAAAATGATAGAAGTGAAAAGCTTGCTCGCATGTAATAAGTCTAATTTATTTAAAAAAATACTTATAGTAAAAAAATCTTTAATAGATTAAATTCTTTTAATATAACGATGATTCTTTGCATACAAGCTTAATTCATAGCTTGTTTTAAATCGTTAATTAAGTCATTAGTATTTTCAATTCCTACTGAAATTCTAATGAGCCCATCTGTAATACCTAGTTTTACTCTTAATTCTTGAGCTACTGCTGCATGTGTCATGGTTACTGGATGACCTATCAATGATTCTACTCCACCTAGACTTTCAGCCAGAGCAAATAGTTTTGTAGATTCTACAATTTTTTTAGCTGTATCTCTATCTCCCACATCAAAAGAAATCATCCCACCAAAACCCTTCATTTGTTTTTTAGCAAGGTCGTGTTGAGGATGTGATTTAAGCCCAGGATAATTTACTTTCTTTACCTTAGAATGTTTTTCTAAAAACTCAGCTATGTGCATAGCATTCTCTTCATGTTTTTTCATTCTAACTGCAAGGGTTTTAATTCCACGTAAAACTAACCATGAATCAAATGGTCCTGGTGTAGCACCGATGGCATTTTGGTAAAACTTGATTTTTTCATGGAGGTCTTTATCTTTAGTGATAATCGCTCCACCAACTACATCACTGTGTCCACCTAAATATTTAGTCGTACTATGAACTACTAAATCCGCACCTAAATCTAAAGGTGTCTGAAAATATGGACTAGCAAAAGTATTATCCACACCTAAAATTATATTTTTCTTTTTTGCTATTTCACTAACTGCTTTTATATCACAAAGTCTAAGAAGTGGATTTGTAGGGGTTTCTAACCAGATAAGTTTAGTTTTTTCAGTAATGGCAGCTTCAAAATTCTTTGAATCTCTTCCATCTACAAAATTAAATTTAATATTGAAATTTGAAAATACCTTATTAAATAATCTATTTGTCCCGCCATATAAATCATCTCCAGTTACTACTTCATCACCAGATTTTAGTAGACAAAGTACATTTGTAGTGGCAGCAAGTCCTGATGCAAAACATAAACCATATTTTCCATTTTCTAAAGCTGCCAATGCTTCTTCTAGAGCAGTTCTGGTAGGGTTTCCTGTTCTTGAGTATTCATAGCCTTTATGTACTCCTAAAGACTCTTGTGTATAGGTAGATGTTTGATAAATAGGAACAATGGTAGCTCCTGTACTTTTATCTGCTTCTTGTCCTACATGAATTGCTTTTGTTTCAAATTCCATTTTTACCTCTAATTTGTGCTCATAAACTGATCTAATAAATCTATCTTAGTGAGCAATCCAACTGCCTTTTTTTCTCTAGTAACGATAAGTGCAGAATTTCCAAGCGCAAATTCTTTAAATGCTTTATCTGCTTCAGTATTCTCATCTAATTCAGGAAATGGCTTACTCATTATCTTTTCAATAGGATCACCAGGATTGACAGAGCGTTCAAAAATTCCTTGCATAAGAGCAATTTCACTTAAGCTGCCTACATATCCTTTTCCATTACTTACAGGAAGTTGTGAAATTCCTTCTTTTCTCATCACTTCAATAGCTTCTTTTGCAGTAGCATTTGCAGTAATAGAAATAACTGATCCCTTATGTAATTTCTTTATAAGAAGTTCTTTAAGAGAAGTTCTGTAAGGACTGTCTTCAAGGAATCCCATTTCTTTCATCCAAACATCAGAAAAAATCTTACTTAAATAAGCTCTTCCTGTATCAGGCAATAATATTACGATCACATCTTTTTCAGTTAAATCTTTTGCTAATTTTAATGCACCAAAAACAGCTGCACCAGCAGACCCTCCACTGAGAATCCCCTCTTCTGTAGAAAGTTTTCTAGTGGTTTCAAAAGCTTCTTTGTCTGAAACTCTAACAAAGCTATCTATTAAACCCATTTGAACATTCTTTGGTAAAAAATCTTCACCAATACCTTCTATTTTATAAGATTTAGCGTAATCTCCAGAGTAAATGGATCCTTCTGGATCAATTCCAATTACTTTTATATTAGGATTCTTTTCTTTTAAAAACTTTGCAGTTCCAGAAATAGTACCGCCAGTACCTACGCCTGCTACAAAATGAGTGATTTTTCCATCTGTATCTTCCCATATTTCAGGACCTGTAGAAAGATAGTGAGACTCGGGATTGTGTGGATTTTGAAATTGGTTTGGTAAATAAGCACCAGGAATTTCATTTGCTAATCTTTGAGCTACATTGTTATAACTTTCTGGACTGCTTGTGGCTGTAGTGGGCACTTTTACTACTTCAGCACCATATGCCTTTAAAAGAGCAAATTTTTCATCACTCATTTTATCTGGCATAACAAGAATGCATCTATAGCCTTTTACTGCTGCAGCTTGAGCTACACCAACTCCTGTGTTTCCACTGGTAGGTTCTATAATAGTCCCGCCAGGTTTAAGCAACCCTGCTTTTTCTGCTTCTTCAATCATTTTAATAGCAGGTCTATCTTTTATAGAGCCGCCAGGATTAAATGATTCTATTTTTACAAGAATTAAAGGCTTCAAGTCTTTTGATAATTTATTTAATTTAACTAATGGTGTATTTCCAATAGTCTCAAGAATATTATTTTTATACTTCATCTTATCTCCAAAAATTTTTCAGATTTCATTTTACCAAATCATCAATAATTGATCGTGATTTGTATTTCAATTATCTTTGTAGAGATGTTGTATGGAGACATTGCATGCAATGCCTCTACGATATCTGACATAAAGTATCAGATTAAACTACTGAACCAGTGACAATCCATTAGCTAAAAGACTTTTTTCTTGGGGGTCTGTTATGGGAACACTTCCAGCAATTGTTGTTCCACCGAAATTATTGTCGATATAAGAAGGCATTATTGTTATAGAAATTGTTTCTCCAACTGTATTCACATCATCTATACTAGCTCCAATAAATCCTTTAACGGTTACTGTACTTCCTGATCTTTCAACTATTGGGAAGATAAAAGACATCCCTTCAAGTGATCCTTCTGAGGTATTTGAATAAACAGAAGTTATTGAAGACCCTGCATTATTTAATGTAAATCCGTCATTTAGACTGACTAATGGTGTCTGAGTACCTGCTCCTGATTCAAAATAATTTATTTCTTGTGTAATAGTATTTTCATCTGCTGTACCATCAAAAGCTGTAAAATGGGAATTTCTTGAACCCCCTGTTTGTACTAAGGTGAGCATATTTCCATTTGAAAGAGCTTCAGAAAGAGTAGAGTCATCAATTGCTAATGGAAAACTTGTACCATTCAATGCTTTGCCTGCTGGTTGTTTTGCTGCTATTGAAATAGCATCTACATTGATAGTGCTTATCATAAAATAATCTGCAAAGAGTGTCATAACTGGGTATATATATCCGACTTTTATAGCATTTGGACTTGAAGTTGCTTCATCCCAGGTAAAGGCTGATGTAGAGGTATCATAAGTACCTACTTGAATGGTTAGGTTTGTGCTGGATAAGTTTAAAGGCAGGAATCCAGGTATAGTAGCAGCTAAATTATCATTTAAATAGTTTAATGCTGAAGTTTTTGATGTACCTATATCTGAAGAATTAGCTAGTTGTGAAACAGCTGCTAGTGATGCTAAGTCACAGGCTGATTTTAATTTTGATTTATATGTATAGGACTGAGACAAATCAACTACCAGAGCAACCATTCCTATTAAAACACTTATAAATGTAGCAAAAAGCACAGCAGCTAGCCCGCTCGTACTTCTAATTTTTATTTTTGACGCACTCATATTTTTATTTAATCCTTTTACTTTAGGTAAAAATCTCTGATATTAAATTTCTTCCAATAATTTAATTAACTAAAACAAGACAAAAATCCTATTTTTTGAAAGATATAAAAAATCAAAGGAAATCTTTACATTTTTTAGAGTAAGAGAATTTCCTACTCCATTCGTACTAGTATAAGTAGACGTTTAATTCCCTTTATGTATTCCTAGCTTATGTCTTCTTGCACTAAAGCGTGTATTAGGATCAAAAGTTCGAACTATATGATTTGTCTTTTGACTAGTTCTATTTGCTGAACTAAATCTAGCATTTCCCAAATCTGGAAAATTTGTAATCCTTCTTGTCTGTTTCATATGAATACTTGTAGATGTAAATGTAGGTGCTAAATTAACTCTAATCATAAATTCCTTTAATAATTTTCTATAATATATTAGATTAAAACACTAAAATTAATTATGTTCAAGTTAAATTTTTTTTAATCTTTAAGCCTTTATTATAAGATTTCTTCAAACGTTAAATCTAAAAGCGGATACTTTTCACAGTCTATATAGTCGAAATGCCACCACTCATATGCATTTACTTTAAAAAGTCTTGACTTTTCCATTTTTGAAATGAGATAATCTCTCATTTTTTTTTCTTCTAAAGTTCCACCCGTATAGTTAGAATAAGCTCTTTCTGAAAACTCATCAAAGCCACATGTCATATTTATTTCTTTTCCAGTTTTCAAATCATATAAGCTAAGATCTACAGCAGAGCCTCTATTATGGTTAGAGCCCTTTTCAGGATCTGCTACAAACTTTCTTTTTTCAGGTATTGTTTCATCCCAAAAAATCTTAGTTACTGACCAAGGTCTATAACCATCAAAAATTAGAAGCCCATAACCATCTTTTTTTAAATCCTCATCTATACCTGAAAGTGCATAAGCTATTTCTTCTTGTAAAAATGCTTTAGCCTCTTTATAAAATGGACGTCCTAAAAAATTGTTCTTTGTGGCGTATCGAATATCTAGCTTCAAAGTAGGATATATCTTCCCTAGCTCTACTAAATTATGTGTTTTAGAAAATGTGATGTTTGAAGACATGGGAATAATATAGCAAAAAATATTGATAAGTATAATTTAACCTTAAATCTTCTTTTCAAGAAAAACATCTCTAAGATCAAAACCATTAGTATTTAGATGTTTAAGTAAATCACCCTTTAGTGGAGCCAACCTATCTATATTGTCTCCATCAACAGAAGAAATATATAAGTTATCACCAGTTCTTTCTAATGTGTAATTTTCGAGTTGTAATCTATGTGTAGAAAGAAAACCATCTATTGATCTGCTTACCCTGGTAAGTAAAAGCTTGTGAAAACCTTTATGAGCTAGAGTCTCAGTCCTAACTGTTTTTGAATCTGGGAATCCTATTAACATTAAGCAATAATTATACTAAATAAAAGAGTATAAAAGATAGCTTTATTACTGCTTAAAAGCACCACTTATATTAATTACAGACAAAATGTCTACTAATTTTGGAGCAAGTGTTATTGAAAACATAATTATTAAACTACCTAAACAACTTTTTTTATCTAATCTTTCATTTCCGCTATATACTGCTAACATTTTTAATTCCTTTTATTACTTATACATCTTTGTATTTATTAGACTTGATTTATCAAATCTCTACGGCTTCTTTGTTCATTCCACTAAATACAGGTTTTATTAACAGAAACTATCTTAAAAGATCATAAAGATTTTAAAGTATATGGGGAATATATTAGGAGAGATGAGTGTAGATATTAAAAAATCTCAGGTACTATTAATTAAAGACCACGAACTTGATTTAATCCTTAAGTGTTTACTTAGTAATATATACAAAACAGAGAACTAAAGTAAAAGAAATCGTCATAGAATTTATGATAATTCCAAAAGAAGCATGGAAAAGAAAAATAGGTGAACCTTTAGAGTCACCTGGTAAAACAAAAATTATTGGCTTTGAAGGTGGACTTCCAAACTTTGATGATGGCTATTTCAATGGAATGCCACTTGGTGGATTTGGTGCAGGTACGTTTTCTCATACTTTCAGAGGAGACTTTACAAGATGGCATATGGATATTGGAAAACATAACCATAAAACTTTATTTCCTTGCCAGTTTGGAATTTATGAAAATGGAAAAGCAAGCGTATTAAGCGACTACAAGCCTGAAGATGGCTCTTTATCCAGCTGGAATTTTATCAAACCTAATGGTACTTACCACGCCCTATATCCAAGGGCATACTTTGAATATAAGGATTTAAATTTAACACTTGAAGAGTTCTCTCCTATAATTCCAGATAACTATCAAGAAACAAGTTTCCCCGTAGCTGTTTTCAGATGGCATGTTTCTAATTCACAAAAAGAAGATAGGGAGCTTTCCATCTTATTTAGTTTTCAGAGTGTTTTTGGAAGTAAGCAAAATATTCTGTATCAGGAAAATGCTTTTTCTGGCTTGATTTTTGATAATCTTCATCATGAAAAGAATTATAAATATGGACAAATGGGTATTTTTGTTCAGAATCAAGATGTAGAGGTTAGTTATTTAAATGCATTTAATGAAAACGGTGATGGAAAAGAAGTTTGGGGTACTTTTTCACAAAATGGTACTTTGGGAGATACTACAAAAAAAGAAACACACTATTCACTTCTTACAAATTCTCCTGGTGCAATCTGTGCTAAAACTAAGCTTCATCCAGGTGAAAGTAAAACTATTACCTTTGTTCTAGCATGGGATTTTCCTGTCTTGGATACAGTATGCAAAACTAAATGGTATAAGCACTACACAAAATTTTTTGGAAAAGATGGAAGAAATGTAGCGAAGATTGCAAGAAAGGCTTTTAACAATAGTGAAAGATGGCTTCTTGAAATTTCAAAATGGCAGGAGAAATATTTAAAAACAAATAAACCTGATTGGTTTAAAACTCTTTTGTTGAATGAGCTTTACTATGTAGCTGATGGTGGAACCATTTGGACTGCAGGGAAGGTTCCTCCGGAAGAAAAGCCAGGTGGATTATTTAAACAAGAAGAGCACTTTGGCACTCTAGAATGTTTTGATTACCCATTTTATGAAACTCTTGATGTTAGATTCTATGGCTCTTTTCCACTTATAAAACTATGGCCTGATCTTGAAAAAATCGTAATGAAAGATTATATAAAAGCTGTTTTTGTTGAAGACCTGGAGAAAAAGTTTTTTAATCACCCTCTTGATCAAAGTACTGCAGAAAGAAAACTTAGGGGTGCAGTTCCGCATGATTTAGGAGCACCTTTTGAAGACCCATTTTTAAAAATAAATTCATATATGCATGTAAACATAAATAAATGGAAGGATTTAAACTCTAAATTTGTTCTTTTAATTTATAGATATTTTTATTTTACAGGGAAAAGAGATGTTGATTTTCTTGAGAAATCCTGGGATGCAGTAGAGCTTGCCGTAAACTACATGAAAAATTTTGATAGGGACAATGATTGCTTGATAGAAAACGACAATTTACCTGATCAAACTTATGATAACTGGACTATGCATGGACCTAGTACTTATTGTAATGGTTTATGGCTTGCCTCATTAAAAGCTATTATTCAAATTGCAAAAATACTGGGTAAAGATTCTACAAAATATCAAGAATGGTTTGAAAGAGGAAGAAAATCACTAGAAGAAAAATTATGGACAGGAGATTATTACTTGTACGATACTTTAAGTCCTCATAAAGAAAATATAATGGCAGATCAGCTTTGTGGTCAGTGGTATGCAGATTTATTAGGACTTGGAGATGTTTTTAAGAGAGAAAATGTTAAGCACGTTTTAAAAAAGATTTTTGATTTCAATGTAATGAAAGTTGGAAATGGAAAAATTGGAGCTATTAATGGAATTAATCCTGATGGAACACTTCTTCCTGAAAGCATTATCTGGAAAGCAAATACGCAGTCAAATGAAATATGGACAGGTGTTACATTAGCCCTAGCTTCTTACATGGATATGGTTGGATTGAAAGAAGAAGCTCTACTAACGGCTTATGGAATCTATCATGTTACTTATGAAACAAAAGGATATTGGTTTAGAACACCTGAAGCCTGGGATATAAAAGGTGACTTCAGGGCTTCTATGTATCACAGACCTGGCTCTGTTTGGGCATTTCAGGACTGTTGATGGTTAATGGTGGATAGTTAATAGTAAAAGGATTCCTTAATACCATCAACTATAAACTATTAACCATCTAACCATGTTAGAATTCCCTTATGCTTCCATTCAACATAGGAATCCCAGAAGTAATAATAATACTAATAGTTGCATTAGTTATATTTGGCCCTAAGCGTTTACCAGAATTAGGTAAAAGTCTGGGAAAAAGTTTAAGAAATTTTAAGGACTCTTTAAGTTCTGCAGCTAGTGAGATTAAAACAGGTTTTAAAGAAGAAGAAACCAAGCAAAATAACTAATTCATAATTCTTATTTATTACTGTAAATATAGTAAGCATTTCGCTAGTATATAGGTTGTATCTATTGAAGAATACTATATATGACAGCTGTTGCAGAAGTTAATCTAAAAACAATACCAGCCAAACCTGCATCTTCCTGGCATCAGCGATCTTTGTCGACTAAGTGTGCTCGAACTCCCTATGAAAAAAGATCAGCAATTCAAAAAGCTGGTTCATTAACAGTTGGGCAGTTAATAGGCTCATTTGTTGCAGCAGTTGGTGTTGGAGACTTTATTTATAAGATGTTTTACTCAGATAGTGATTCAATTTGGAACAAGTATATAACACCACTCTTAATTACTTTTCTTGGAGTATCAGGTGCTGCCTCTTCCCCCTCTCCGAGCAATGTGCTTGGAGTGGATGTTATTTCATCGGGGGTTAATATTGTCACAGATAAGCTTAAAAATCTTGATGATATCTCACTACTTAGATTTTCAATAGACAGTAAGAAAAAGATAATGAAGTCTTTAAATAAAATAGTTTCTTCTTTGACAAACGTTGATAGATTAAAAACTACTAAACTATTAGATTTATATCAACAATTTAGTCAAGGCAGTTCTTTGTCAAATGATTTAGAAAATGGAGAATCATTAAGCGTCGATCAGATTGAACAAAGAATAAGAGCTGCATGGGAAATGAACTGTTCTCCACAATCAAAAAGATTGGGTGCGGATTACAATGACTTATTTAATGGACTCAATGAGGGATTGCAAAATCTTGATGTGTTTTTTGATCATCAATATGATAAAAGAAGAGGCTTGGTGAATTTATATGTTAACTCAGCAAATGTTTTTTCATCTCCCCATGATTCAAATGTAAACTTCCAACCTTTTATTCTTTTAACATTTACACCAGAAAGTTTTAAAAAAGCTATGATTGAATTAAATAAAGAATTTATAGCTATGGGTTTGCCAGGCAATGAAACCACTAATCAAGATAAAGAAATCGTTCAAAGTTTAATTCAGTCATTATGTCATTTTATTTCTTTTGCTAAATCTGGATATTTTGAGGTTGATAAAAACTCAAATAATGCTTTAAGAAGATATTTTGTTGATGAAAATATAGAGCAATTTCTTTCTAGAAAAAACAGGGAGTTTTTAGGAAATTTCTTTAACTCGTCCAATGTTGTTGCTGATTTTGAAGTAAGTGCTGTTGAGAGTGAGACAAATCCTCATATTCTTAGGATGTCCGGGATCAGTTCTTTAGAAGATGTACTTAAGTGTATTGGTGGAGAAGACTTTACTATAAATAATAATGATAGTAATGAAGTCAAAGCTTTAAAGTATTCTTATTCATGGCTTTGGATTTCTAAAGAGGGAGTTCTTTTAGATAAACAGACTCATGAAGCAATTGATAAAGAAATACAAAAAGCCTTAGGAACTCTCCTCCCTTCTGCTGAGTATAAAATTATTAAAGGTTTCATTCAAAGGCTAGAAATACCAGAAAAATACCTAAATATAGATTTACTCTTAGAGGCTTTGCAAGTAAAATCAACTGAGAGTCAACCCTTTAGCAATGAAACATGTGAAACCATATATGAAATTATAGACATTCTTGGTGAAACTCAACAAGCTTTTGTAAGGGAGGCATTTTCAAAAAGATTCCCAGATTGGGACAAAGCATCAACTGCATAGTGCTGGTAGAGTAGCTTACCCTAAATACTAGCTCTATTATTTAAGGTAAAATTTTATAAATGGTCAACCTTTATCAACTAAAATAAAGATATAATATATATATGAAAGCTTTTAATTACGAGAAATGTTTTATATTTTTATTTGATGAAGAAGCCACAGCAATGGCGGAATATGCATTGATATTAGGCTTAATTCTAGTAACAATAGCAGCAGTAGTAACTACTCTGGGAGCTAGAATAAGTGCAGCCATAAGCAAGGCTGTTACCGCAATCCCATCTTAATTTATATAGTCACAGATTCTTTTTTCTTAGGGCCGCTCCACCACTCAGCTCCGCCTTTACCTTTACCGTAAATGTGAGTAGAAGCAAAACCAGCAGCAGAAGCAGCTTCCCCAAATTCCATAACTATAAGATGTCTTTTCCCTGGATATTCAGTAGCATCACCGATTGCAAATATGCCTTCTATGTTTGTCCTGCAGATTTCATTAGTGACTATAAATCCTTTTTCATTTAACTGAAGTCCCCATTTTTTTAATGCATCAGATGTGGGCTTAAATCCAGCACAAATAATTACACTTTGTACAGGGAAAGATTTTTCTTCTTGAGTTTGGTTATTAAAAATAGTTACTTTCTCTACTTTTCCTTTTCCCTCAATTTGTCTTATTTCATATGGAATATGAAAATTTATTTCTCCAGCTTCAGCCAATGCTTTTATTTGATTTACAGCGCCTATGTGTGCTTTAAAACCATCACGCCTATGAATTAATGTTACGCTTTTAGCAATGTTTTTAAGTGTGCATGTCCAGTCCATTGCACTGTCGCCACCACCTAATATAAGAACATCTTGTCCTTTAAAATCAGATAAATGTTTTACAGTGTACATGACACCTTTACCAGTAAACTCTTCTTCACCGGGGACGTTTAATTTAATCGGTGAAAAAGCACCCTTACCAGTGGCTATTATGATAGCTTTGCATTTATATACTTTTCCTGATTTGCAGATAATGTTAAAAACGTCATTTTCTTTTTTGATTTCTTCTACACTTTGATTGAACTCTACAATTGGTTCTATTTGCATTGCTTGTTCAGTAAGTGTACTTGCAAGAGTTTGACCATTTACTTCTATAAGTCCAGGAATATCATAAACAGGTTTTTCTGGATAAAGTGCTGCAGGTTGACCACCAAGAAAATCTAATGATTCTAAAATTACAGGCTTCATGCCACCTGTTCCACAATAAAATGCAGCCATAAGCCCTGCTGGTCCGCCACCGATAATAATTACGTCATGAATTTTTTCTGTTACCATTTTTCTTTAACCCCTTGTCTAAAAACTAAGACGGAAAATAATGATAATTGTTTTGCGGTATAATGTAAATGTTATTACTCTATAATAGAGAAATCAAGGAGATTTTATGATTAATGCAGCAATACTTGGAGCTGGCGGCTTAGGTAAGAATATGGCTCTTTTAATTGAACAAAAAAAAGAATTTAATCTTGTGGGTATCTGTGATAGCAGTGGGTATTTATTTAATGAAAATGGTATTAATGGCTTAACTGTTAAAGAAGCAAAAGAAATTGCTAGTATTCCAGGTTCAGTACCATCATCAAAATCAATTATAGATTTAATCTCAAGTCATAAAGATAAAATCAATACAATTTTTATTGCACTGCCTAATCTTCCAAATGAATTTATTCCCAATGTAACAAATGAAATTATAAAAACTGGTTTCAAGGGTGTTTTAGTGGATGCTTTGAAGAGAACAAGAGCAGTTGAAATGATTAAAGATTTAGATCCTGAATTGAAAAAAGCAGGGATATTGTATCTTACAGGATGTGGTGCTACACCAGGACTTTTAACAGCAGCAGCATCTCTTGCAGCACAATCATTTGTAGAAGTTTTAGATGTAACGATTACTTTTGGTGTAGGTATAGCAAACTGGGATACTTACAAAGCTACGATTAGAGAAGATATTGCACACCTTGAAGGATTTAATCCAGAAATAGTTTCTCGCATGAGTGATGAAGAAATTATAAAGGAATTAGATAAGAGAAATGGAGTGTTAGAACTACATAACATGGAGCATGCTGATGATGTAATGCTTGAATTTGCAAACGTTTGTTCAAGAGATAAAGTTACAGTTGGGGGGCTAGTAGACACTAGAAATGCTAAAAAACCTATTTCTACAAATGTAAGAATTACTGGCAGAACTTTTGAAGGTAGAATTTCTACTCACCAGTTTGTTTTAGGTGATGAAACTACAATGGCTGCCAATGTAAATGGCCCAGTTTTAGGTTATATGAAGAGTGGATTATGGCTATATGATTTAGGTGTAAGGGGAGTTCTTACATCTGCTGATGTAATGCCACATCTTATGCCTGCTAAAGAAAACTATCTTGAAATCCAAGAAAAACAAGGCTATCAAAAAGAGAAAGAGCCTATTGGAAGAAAAGAATTTCAAAAGATGATGAAATAAGTTGAAAATGAAAAAGAGACAGTTTTACCTGTCCCTTTGCCTTGTTAAATCCTACTGTTGGTCAATCCCGTACTTTTATATTCGCAAATTAAAAGTCTAATGTCAACTAAGAAATGGTTAAAAAACAAATTTAACACCCATTATGTTAAAATAGGGTAAAGGATTTGCGTCATTGCGAGGAGCGCCAGTGACGAAGCAATCTCGACAACGTTAGTAGATTGCCACGCCTCATTTTATTCGGCTCGCAATGACGTGAAACAGGAATAAGAAATAATGGACGTTAAAGAAATAGCAGAAAAAATAGACTTTTCAAAACTGAATTGGAAGGGTGTGGGGCTAGTACCTGCAATAGTTCAGGATTATAAAGACAATGAAATTCTAATGGTAGCTTTTATGAGTAAAGAGTCTTTTCAAAAAACACTAGAGACTAAAGAAACATATTTTTACAGCAGGTCCAGAGAAGAGCTTTGGCATAAAGGGCATAAATCTGGCGAAGTTCAAAAAATAAAAGAACTTTATTATGACTGTGACAATGATACGATTTTGGTTAAGGTAGAACAACTTGGTGGAGCTGCATGCCATACAGGAAGCAGGTCATGTTTCTTTAATAAAATAATATAATGGACTTTAATAAAACTATTTCTAAGATTACAAATGCTTTTCCTTTCATAGTACTTGTAGCCAGTGTTATTTCATTTTATTATCCAAAACTATTCACCTGGTTTTCAGGAAACCTTATTACTTATGGACTTGGAGTTATTATGTTGGGAATGGGACTTACGCTTACACTTGAAGACTTTAAAGGTGTAATGAAATATCCTAAACTTGTTTTTCTTGGCTTGATTTTACAGTACACAATAATGCCTTATTCAGGATGGTTTTGTGCTGAAGTTTTTAAATTAGAGACTCCTTTAGCTGTAGGTTTAATTTTAGTGGCATGTTGCCCTGGTGGTACTGCATCAAATGTAATAACTTACCTTGCTCGTGGAAATGTAGTTTTATCAGTGACCATGACTTCTATTTCTACTTTAATAGCTATAATCCTTACCCCAGCACTAACGCTTTTATTTACAGGCAATAGAATAGAAGTAAATGCAATTGGACTTTTTACCAGTACTCTTCAAGTTGTAATTTTCCCTATAGTTCTGGGTTTAGTTATGAATAGATTTTTGCCAGGGATTACAAGGAAAATTATTCCTGTTATGCCACTTACTTCTATTCTTTTTATTTGCTTAATAGTGGCTAGTATTATTGGTGCAGGTAGAGATCAAATTATTCATTCCGGTTGGAAATTAATAGCAGCTGTATTTTCGCTTCATACATTGGGTTTTATTTTTGGATATGTATTTAGTAAACTTCTTTCAAAAGATGAAATAGCTAGCAGAACCATTTCTATAGAAGTGGGAATGCAAAACTCAGGCTTGGGTGTAGTTCTTGCCCGTGCAAACTTTGCCAATCCTCTTGTAGCAACACCATCTGCCATCTCCAGTCTCTTTCACTCACTTATAGCTAGCTTATTAGCTGCTATTTGGAGAAAGTCAGCAGACAAGTATAATTAGGTAGGAGAAAAAATGCTTTTAGAATCAATCATGGCTTTAATATTAATAGTGCCTATAATTGGCTTAGTTTATTTAATTATAAGAACATATAAGGGACTACCAAATAAAGAAGAAAAAAATAAGATTACCTATTCATTGATTATTGGTGTTGTGATTTCTGTTGTCTGTGTGATGGTAGGACTTAGAACGCCTACTACAGAGTTTGGAAGGTTTATGTCAGGGCAGGATTTTGGCAAGTGTGTATTTGCTCCTAAGTAGGGGCTCAATGCAATAAGCCATAAGATTGCATAGATTGACTTCTATGGTAAAAACGGCAAAAAAAAGAGCGGTGATAAAACCGCCCTCTTTTAATGTGTGTATGAAGTAATCTTACCATATTAAGTCCCCGTTGTCAACACGTAAATCAAGTAAATAGTAAAAATATTCTAGAAAACAGTTGAAAAGTTAAAAACTGATTTAGAAATAATTAGAATGCCGTTAAAAATGTGATTACTGTTTGTTATCTGAAATGCATTTAAGTATATCTAGTCGATATGAAAACCAATTTTTCTTTTTGGCTTAGATTCATCTTTCATTAATTGTCTTATAGCACTAAAGATGGATTTTATTTCTTTATCATGACTACTTACCTTAGATTCTAGCTCATTTAATTTATAAGCAAACTCTTTATTACTTTGAATATATTCTCTAAGTCTTATAAAAGTTCTTATAATTTCAATATTTACCTTTACTGCTTTACTTGAATTAAGTATTGAGGAGAGCATGGCTACTCCTGGCTCTGTAAAAGCATAGGGTAAGTATCGCCTGCCTCCTTTTCCTTTCTTTGAGGTCACAATTTGTGACCTCAAAGCTCGATGTTCATTATCAGTAAGTTGGAACATGAAGTCATCTGGAAATCTTTGAATATTTCTCTTTGTTGCTTGAATGAGTTTCTTTGTTTCCACACCATACATTTCAGCAAGATCAAAATCAATCATTACCTTCTTTCCTCTGATCAGATGGATCTTACTTTCGATTTTATTTACAGAAACTAGGGCTTTCATAGGAAAAACATTAAATCACAAGTCAAAAAATCGAAAGTTAAGATGTAACCCAGGGTATCAAGAACATAACAAATGTAACCGAGGGTATCAACTACACCAAAACCTTCAACGCTCTTTCAATTCTACTTTTAATTCTTTCTTTTCCAAGAAGTGAAATTACAAGACCTAAATCAGGTCCTTTATTAGAACCTGAAATAGCCACTCTAATAGGCCAATATAAATCTTTTCCTTTTAGACTTAATTCTTTTCCTATTTCATCGACTGTTTTTTTACATGCAGGTGGATTTGAGAAGTCTAGCTTATCTAGAGAAGCTAAAAGCTTTTCTAAAACTTTCTTTGCATTTTCAGTACTGAGAATAGCTTTATTTTCATCAGTATCTATAGGCATATTCTCATCGAAGAAAAATTTAATTAGTCCTGGTACTTCATCTAGCTTATTTAAGCCAGCTTTTATAGCATCTACCATTTTTAAAATCTGTTCTTCTGAATACATTGATAGGTTTAAAGTAGGTTCAAGATATTTTTTAGACATCTTGTAAACTTCTTCGAGAGATTTTTCTTTTATGTAGTGATTGTTGAACCAGTTTAATTTATCAATATCGTAGACAGCTGGATTCTTGCTAATTCTAGAAAGTTCAAAAAGTGGAGCAGCCTCATCTATGGTAAATATTTCTTTTTCTGAATTGCCTGGTATGGTCCAGCTCATGTGAATTAGATAATTACTTAGAGCTTCAGGAAGATATCCTTCATTTTGGTATTTAGCTATATTTGCAATTTCACCATGTTTTCTCTTACTAAGTTTTTCTCTGTCTTGGGAAAAAATCAAGGGTGCATGTCCAAAAGAAGGCAAGGTAAACCCAAGAGCTTCAAACATAGGGATTTGTTTGGCTGTATTGTGAAGGTGATCATCACCACGAATAACATGTGACATTCTCATTTCACCATCATCTATAACCACTGCAAAATTATACAGAGGAATACCATCAGCTCTCATAATCACTGGATCTCCACCAAGATCACTGGTGTTTACAGAAATAGGTCCTCTGATTTCATCATTCCACTTAATGTCAGTATTATCAGGGAGTTTAAATCTAATAATAGCTTTTCTTCCTTCTTCTATGAATTGTTTCTTTTGATCTTCAGTGAGATTTCTATGCCTGTTATCGTATTTTTCTGGCTGTTTTGCTGCTCTTTGAATTTTTCTTAAGTCATCGAGTTCTTCAGTGGTACAAAAACAATGATAGGCTTTTCCCTCACTTAAAAGCTTTTCCGCACACTTTTTATAAATATCTAATCTGTCACTTTGATAGATGGGACCTTCATCGAAATCTATGTTTAACCACTTAAACCCATCTAAGATACCTTTAGTGTATTCATCTTTATTTCTTTGAACGTCAGTGTCTTCTACGCGAAGTATAAACTTCCCACCTAGTTTTTTAGCAAGAAGATAGTTATAAAGAGCAGTTCTTACTGTCCCTAAATGTAAGCTTCCAGTAGGACTTGGTGCTATACGAACTCTGATTTCTTTATTTGTCATGTTTTAATTCTATCCTTTTTTATCTTTCAAAACAGTAATTTGCTCTATAGATCCATTTGAAATTATGTGTAAATTCCCATCTAAATCTCTTATAGTAGTGCTTCTTAGAGTTACTTTTTCAACTGTGCCAGTAAAGTTTTCGATTTTTACTTTATCGCCTACTATAAATTGATCCTCAAATAAAATAAAAAAACCATTTATAAAATCTTTAGCTGTATGCTGAAAACCAAGTCCAAATGCAACACCTAACAAACTAGCACCAGCAAGAATGGGTGTAGTATCAAGACCTAAATGATGCAAAATCATAATAAGTGCAATGGTAATTATGATTCCACTGCTTACAGAGTGCATAATTTGTCTTATTGTAATTAATCTTCTATTGTTTCCTGTTTTCTGTACGAGCTTATCGGCAGCCACGTCCATAGAGTTCTTTAAGAAAAAGGATAAAAATATAATAAGTACAACTTTAAAGAAGTCTGAAACAATCCAAGTTACAAGACCAGGAATAGAACTTAAAAAGTTAGTTATGTCCATATGTCTATATTGTACAGCTACAGGCAAGGTTTGCAAACCCTGCTGTGGTAATCAACTATGCAAACATGTTGTCGCGGAATTGTTCGAGTGCTTCTTTAAGCTCTTTCTTTTCATTGTCATCAAGAGCTGCTCCTGAATTCATTTTATCTTCAAGATTTTTCTTATTTGAACTGAAGTATTTAAACCAATCCGTTTTAAACTTTTGGATTTGCTTAAGCTCAAGTTTGTCTAATACACCTTCATTTGCTGAATAAATAATTGATACTTGTTGAGCTACTGAAAGTGGAGAATACTGAGGTTGTTTTAAAACTTCCATTTGTATTTGACCAAGCTTGATTTGCTTTTGAGTCGCTGCATCAAGATCAGATGCAAACTGTGCAAATGCTGCAAGCTCTCTATATTGAGCAAGATCTAATCTAAGTTTTCCAGCTACCATTTTCATTGCTTTTGTTTGAGCTGCGCCGCCTACACGACTGACTGAAATACCAGCGTTTACTGCTGGTCTAACACCTGCATTGAAAAGATCGGTTTCAAGGAAAATCTGTCCGTCAGTAATAGAAATAACGTTTGTAGGAATATATGCTGAAACGTCACCTGCTTGGGTTTCGACGATAGGTAATGCTGTCATAGAACCGCCGCCAAGTTTATCACTGAGTTTTGCTGCTCTTTCAAGTAGTCTTGAGTGAACATAGAAAACATCTCCAGGATATGCTTCACGACCTGGTGGTCTTCTAAGAAGCAAACTCATAGCTCTGTATGCCCAAGCATGTTTTGTAAGATCATCATAAATGATAAGAACGTGCTTGCCTTTTTCCATAAACTCTTCACCAATAGCTGCTCCTGCAAATGGTGCAAGGAATTGTAATGCTGGTGGATCAGTAGATGCAGCACTTACGATAATGGTATATTCCATTGCTCCTGCATCATCTAAAAGTTTTTTAATCTGAGCAATATTACCTTGTCTTTGACCAATCGCTACATAGATGCAAATTGGTCTATCTGGTAGATTTTTTTGATTGATAATGGCATCAATTGCAATTGCAGTTTTACCAGTTTGTCTATCGCCGATAATTAATTCTCTTTGTCCACGACCGATTGGAATCATAGCGTCAATAGCAGTGATGCCTGTTTGAAGTGGTTCATGAATTGATTTTCTTTTTACAATACCCGGTGCAATACTTTCAATTGGTCTGAACTTTGTAGTTTTAATTTCACCTTTTCCGTCCAATGGCTTACCGATAGGATTTACTACACGACCTAACATTGCATCGCCAACTGGAATTGATGTAATCTTTCCTGTGGTTTTTACCTGTGTGCCTTCTTGAATTGTTCTGCCTTCGCTGAATAATACAACCCCTACACTATCTTCTTCAAGGTTTAATACCATTCCAAGGGTTTTATCTTTGTCATCAAATTCAACAAGCTCATTACTCATTGCTTGCTCAAGTCCGTGTACTTTAGCGATACCATCACCGACTGAAACGACAGCACCGACGTTGCTTACGCTTACTTTGTCTTGGTACTGACTTATTTGGTCTTTTAGTACACTGATTATTTCATCTGATTTAATTGACATTATCCTAACCTCCGCTTTAAACCCTCTAATCTAGACTTAATAGAACCATCATAAACAAGATCATTAATCTTTAATTTAAGACCGCCAATTAAACCTGATTCAATTTTAGATTCAATTTCTACATTTCCAAAAAGACTCTCAAGTTTTTTCTTTAGAGCTTCTGTCGCAGAACTGTCTAATTCATGTGCTGAAAACACTTCGGCTTTAACAATGCCTTTTGATTTATTTAAAAGAATAAGATATTGGTTTTGAATTTCTTCTAAAAGGAAAAATCTGTCATTTTCAATAAGAACATTTAAGAAGTTAAATAACATCTCATTTATTTTTCCCTTGAATAGCTTCGTAATGATGGATTTTTTTTCTTCTTTTGAAATGGCTGGACTTTCAAATGTTTTTTTTGTATTTGTTACCTTGTTAAAAGCAAGATTGATTTCTTTCATTTCATTAAAGAAAGTGTCTTTCAAAGATGCATTGTCTTTTGCAAGCTCAATAAGTGCTTGTGCATAGTTTTTAGATGTTTTTATTTCATTTGCCATGGTTAGTTTTTACTGGGGGTTTTTAGCTCGGCTAAAAAATCCTCCACTAGTTTTTTTTGTACTTCTCTGTCTTTTGAAACCTGCGTAAGAGCTGTTTCTGCTAATTTTATAGCTACATCACTAGCTGATTTTTTAATATTTTGAATGGTTTCCTCATAACTTGAGGTGATTTCCCTTTCAACTTTTAACTTTAACTGTTCAAGTTCTTTTTCAGTATCTATTTCTACTTGTTTTTGTATAGAGCTGGCGGTTTTTTCAGCATCATTTTTCATTTGCTCAACTTCAAAATTTGTTCTCTTTAGTTTTTCTTTTATATCTACAAGTTCTTTTTCTGCTTTAAGTCTGGCACTCTTTGCATCATCAAGTTCTTTTGTGATTTGCTTTTTTCTTTCATCTACCATCTTAGGTAAAAACTTATTTCCAAGATAAACAAAAGCCAATGCAAGAATAAGTACATTTAGTAAATTAGATCCTACTATCACTTGCCATGGACCCACTTCATGGTGACCATGTGTTTCTGTGTGAGATTGAGTGTGATTATCGTGATGATCTGGCAAGATCTTTTTCCTTTCCTAAAATTTGGTTGGTAATTAATTCTGTAAGAATTTGAATTTCACCTTCTAATTTTTGCATGGTGCTTTTTTCTTCTTCTTTGATTTTTTTAAGCGCTTCTTCTTTTTCTTTACTTAAAGTCGTGAGAAGGTTTGAAATCTTTTCTTGTTTGATTTTTTCAGTCTTTTTAATGCTTTCTTGAAGAATGCTTTGTGAATCTAATTTTGCTTGTTTTATCTGACTTTTATAACTTTGAATACATTCATCAGCTTCTTTTGTAGATGAGCTGGCTTTATTCAAGTCACTCTCCACGAGCTCTTTTCTTTTTTCGATAATTTCACCTACAGGCTTATACAAAGTAAGATTTAATAGGTAAACAAAAACCAGAAAAGAAAGTGCAAAAACAACAAGTGTGAAATTTAATTCTAAGAGCATTTAATTCCTCGTCTAAAAACCCAAAGCGGTAAGGGCGTATCATGATACGCCCTTACGTTCTAAGCTAACTTTAAATATAAAAGAATTGCAATAAGAAAAGCAAATAATCCAAGAGCTTCAGCTAATGCTGCAAATATAAGTGTATTTGTAAGCAATTTACCTGCTGCTTCTGGCTGACGTGCCATACCTTCTAATGCTTTACTTGCTGCAAGGCCTACACCGATAGCTGGGCCACCTACTGCTGTAACTGCTAATCCTGAACCGATAGCTAAACCTAATTTTGCTAATTCGCCACTGTTTGCAGCTATATCACCTGCTTGTGCAACTAAAACTGGATCCATTTTCATCGCCTCCGTAATTCCTTAAAATTCTTAACCTTTTGGATTATAGCATTGAAAATGGGAGGGGAAATAGTAAAGAAAAAGCAGGAAAGAAAAATACAAATTAAAACACTATTCATCTATGAAATACGAAAGACGAGTAATGAAGAATATTTACTTTTTAGCTTGTGAGCCTTTTATTAACTTATAAGTGCTAGCCATAGGCTGAGCTGGATTATCTGCCATAAAGTTATAGGAAACATAGAGAACTGTTGTACTAATTTCGTGTAGTGCTATATCTAAGCTAATCATTTCATCATATGTAAGTGAATCTTCTTTAGTAGGTTTAGTAACACCAAACATAAGCTGAAATTCATCTGGTGCTAATTTTGCTCTTCCCAGAACAACACTTAACTTTTCAGTAAGACCATGTCTTTGAATAATTTGACTTGCTCTAGTTTTGTAGTCAGTTCCCTGAGAAGTAAGTATAGGGGAAGCTGTTGTGAATGTCACTACTGGTGCAAAAGCTATTTTAGCTTTTCCTGCTTCAGCAGCAGATGTTGTGGAAGTAGGTATAGGGATTTCTGCTGTATCTGATGTTACTTGTAGATTAATTACTGTATCATCTGAGCTAGCTGAAGGTTCTGCATCACCAGTTGGTAAAAATCCCTCTAATAAAGTTCTAGATCCTGGTTGAAGTCCTATTTGACAATCTACTAATGCTTGAATTAAAGTGGGTAAACTAGCTATCTGTTCAGCACTTAAAGGTATTGGGGTTGTTCCATCACTTGTTTTTCTGGTTATTATTGTTCCTGCAGATTTTCCATCAACTTTAAAAGCATTATCATAGCCATTTAGTCTTACCAAGTCATGAGGGTTTTTTGAAGATAGAAAAGGTTTTGCAGCTGGACTAGCTCCGGATGCTCCCTTTGCTGCTCCTACTTGTGTTGTGCCTACAACTGCTGACATATATATTTCTCCTTTGAAATTTATGTTTAAAAAAGTTAATTGATTATAGTGTATGGCCTCTACTTTAAAAAGTCAAGAAATTACTAATCTATATATCTTATTACTATTCTTTCTTCTCTTTTACAAAGCTTAAAAGTGTTCAGGCAGGCTTCATTTACTACAGTTTCAAAAAAACTTCTATTTGCATGTGGAACCTTTGCATCTAAAATAATATTTACTTTTCCATCTGTTTTCCCTACTGAAATATCACAGTCGTAAAAACCATTTTCTGTAATGTCATTAATTAAAGTAGTGCGAACATCGATTAATTCTTGCCTAGTTTGGTCTCTTCTTGCTAATGCTGCTCTTGAAAGTCTTGGTGAACTAACTGTTGATGGTGCCATAGTCATAAATATTTCTCCTTTGAAATTTCTTTAATTAACAAATTATAGTGTATGAGTTGTAAATGTCAAGATTTAAATTAGCCATAGAAAAAGGTCTTCTCGTTAAGACTGAGCCCCTACTTATATAAACATTGTTTGTAGAAGAGGTTAGGAGCATTTTTATTTATGTTGTGGGAGCTGCAGGAGCTGGAACTACTGTGGATTTTGCTTTAGGGCTATCTGAGGTTTTAACAACTTTTGATGCAACTTCATTTGGTCTGGGTTTTACATAAGAGTGAACAGATACTAGTCCTTTTGATTCTTCTCTTACTTTACTTGATATTAAATCCATTTTAATTTGTTCATCTTCACTTAGGTCTGGTTTAGAAGAATTAAGCAAGATTGAAATTCTTCCTCTGTTTTGGCTTGGAATAATGTCTGCACTTAGAAATGTAAGATCATTATCGTTAAGTAAATTCCTTACAATAACTAAAATCTGGGGAGTTAAATAATCATTTATTTTTAATACAGGAGCCTCTTTGTCTCTAGCTTCTAGATTGGCTGATATTAAAGGCTTTAAACCTGAAAGATTATCCCATTTCATTTCAAACATATCAACCCAGTCAGATTTGCTTACCGTGTAAGTCGATGCTCCTTTTGTAGGAGCTTCAGGGTCATGATAAGTGGCTGAAAAAATAGCTGATGCTACATCGGAAAGAGTTACTCTTGGTACTAGATCTTCTGGGGTTCTTACACTCGTAACAGGAGCATGAGGAATACTATCATTTAATACTATAATTTGATCAGTCGGTTCATTTAAAGGTCCACCATTTACTGTTCTTACTTTATAAACTAAACCAGGAAGGTGTGGGCTGAAAAATCTACTTGCTGTTTCTAACGTTGATGGCATAATATCTCCTTAAATAATTTAAACCATCTTATATCCTTAACTTACTTCTATCAAGTAAATTAAGATTAATTTTTTTTAATTTCCCAAACCTTTATCTTTCCTTTATTTTGACAGTAATACAAGATTAAATTTATTTAATATAGGAGAACTTAGAAGCTGGGAGTAGCGGAAAAACGCATTTTTGAGCTCAGCTATAATTAACCCAAATGATTTTCAAAAAACTAACACTTAAAAATTTCATGTCTTACGGCTTTGCTGAAATTGATTTTTCTGGAATTCATGTAGCTTGTTTAAGTGGTCAAAATGGTGCGGGAAAATCTAGTTTACTTGACGCTATTACATGGACATTGTGGGAAGAAGGAAGAGCTAGAACTGATGAGCTTATAAAGCTTGGACAAAATGAAATGTCTACAGAACTAGACTTTTTCATGGAAGAAGATTTATATAGAGTTTATAGATCGAGAAATAAATCATTTAAAAACTCACAAGGAAAATCTAACTTAGAATTTCAAATTTTTGATCCTAAAGAAAATATGTGGAGATCACTTTCTTTAAATACCACTAGGCTTACTCAGGAATTAATTATTAAAACTTTAAAGATGGACTATCCTACTTTTGTAAATAGCGTCTATCTTCGTCAAGGGAAAGCAGATGAGTTTACTACTAAAAAACCTAGTGAAAGAAAACAAATATTAGCTGATATTTTAGGACTGGAAGTTTACGATAAACTTTGTGAATTAAGCAGAATAAAAATGAAAGAGGTAGAACAAAATATCTTTATTGATCAAGGGTTGATTTCTGCTTTAAAAGAAAAATGTGAAAAAGAAGATGAGTTGAAATTAAAAACAAGTGAAATTAAAGAAAAACTAATAAAAGAAGAAATTGCTTTGGAGAAAATCGAAGAAAAATTAACTTTAAAAGAAAAAGAATTAAATGAAAAGAAAGAAAAAGAAAAACAAATTAAAACTCTTGAAAACTCTAGAAACTCTCATGAATCTCTCTTGAAAACCCTTGAAAGCCAGATTCTAAGCATTAAACAAAAAGAAGAAAAGTATAACTCTCTAATTAGGAATAAATCTGAAATAGAAAAAGATTATTCTGGTTATTTGTCAGATAAAGAAAGGTTTGAAGTTCTTGAAAAAGAAAAGGAACAATTTAATAAATTGACTCTTGAGAAAAGTAAATTAGAGCTAGGGTTAAAAGAAAAAATCCAAAAAATTGATCAAGAGTTGGCTGTTTATAAGTCTAAAATCTCTGAAAGAAGCACTTTAAAAATAAAATTAAATGAAAAACTTCAGGGTGAAGATACGTTAAAGACTTTTTTAGGAAAAGCACAAAATGAAATTAAAGAATTTAAAAATCTTCAGGAATTACTTGTAAAGATTGAAACTCAGGCTTTGGAGATAAAACATGAAAAAGAGCTTATTTCTTTGGATGTAAAAAAGTTTGAGGAGAAGAAGGTTGAAATAAGTGAAAAAGTTAAAACTATAAACTCTCATAATCATGCTGAGCCATGTCCCCTATGTAAAAGCCCTATTCAGGATAAGAAAAAAGTAATTGAATCCTTTGAAATTGATTTGAAAGAAATTGAGATTAAAGAAAAAGCTCTAATTAATAAAGCTGGAACTAAAGAAAAAGAAGTTCAAAATAAAAGAGAAGAATACTTACAAATAAAAGAAAAAATAAATAACTATGGAAAAATAATCGCTTCAATGCTCCCTGAGCTCTCTAATCTTAAAAAAGAAAAAGTTGAAATGAAGAGTTTGGAAAAGCCAAAAGATGCTGTTTCTTTCTTTGAATCACAGTTAGAAGTTCTAAGATCTGATTTTGAAAAAACAAAAGAACAAATGATTACTATAGATTCTGAAATGAACAATTATGAAAAAGAAATAAGTTCACTTCATCAGATGATGAGTAGCGGAGAAGCGATTAAAGATTTGTCGGAGAGGTTGAAAAATATATCAAGTGAAATCTCCAGTATAAAATATGATGAAATTAAATATCTTGATTTAAGAAAATCTATAAAAGAAAAAGAACTTATAGTAAACACTTTTAATCTTTTAACTCAGGCAGAACAAGAGATAAAAATCATATCCCTAGAAAAAGAAAATCTCTCTTTGAAAATGAAATCTGGTTTTGAAGAGCTTGAGAAATTAAAAAACTTGATAATTGAAAATAAAAAACAAATTAATGGCATAGAAGAGCTGATGTCAGAAGTAAGTATTATTAAAAATGAAGAATCTGAGAAGTCTGATTTTGTTAAAGAATGCAGGAGAGAACTTATATTGCATGAGCAATTATTGAAAGATATTGAAAATTCTAAAAAACAAATTAATGAAAAAGAAGAAAGAATTAAATCATCTTTAGATGACAAAAAACACTATGAGATTTTAGAAAAAGCATTTAGTAAAAATGGTATCCAGGCAGCTATTATTGAAACAGTCGTTCCTGAAATTGAAAATGAAGCAAATAGAATATTAACTAGACTTACTGAAAATCAAATGCATGTAGCACTTCGAACGCAGAAAGAAAAGAAAACTGGTGGTGGATTGGTTGAAACGCTCGATGTAGTTATAGCTGACAATGCAGGAACTAGGAATTATGAACTTTATAGTGGTGGTGAAGCCTTTAAAATTGATTTTGCACTTAGGCTTGCTCTATCGAGATTACTATCTAACAGATCCGGTGCGAAACTTAAAACACTTATAATTGATGAAGGTTTTGGTTCTCAGGATGCTGCTGGCAAAGAAAGATTGACAGAAGTTATAAGATCTATTCAGAATGAGTTTGAACTTATTTTAGTGGTGACTCACATAGAAGAATTAAAAGAAGCATTCCCTACAATGATTCAGGTTACAAAAGATGATGAAGGGTCTAGAGTAAAGGTTTTTGGGTGAAAATAATCATGATAACAGTGTAAAACTAGTCTATCCAGGAAAAAAATCTAGATTTTGTCTATAATTCAAATATACGATTCAAAGAAGAATCATTATAAAAAATAAACTCATTGAAATCATTGGACGAAAACATTGAAACAAAAGTAGTAAGCCAGTTCTTAGTTAAGTTCTCTAAGCTGGATAGGCCTGTTTCTGACTTGAAAAAGATTCAGAAGGCGCTTGATTTTGCATGTAAATTACATGAAGGTCAAAAAAGACAAAGCGAAGAACCTTATATAATTCATCCTATTGCAGTAGCGGAAATATTAATTGATTTGAATTGTGACACTGATACTATTTGTGCTGGTCTACTTCATGACACCATAGAAGATACTGAAATAAATATAATTCAGTTTGAAAATGAATTTGGTCCTAAGGTAACCAGACTAGTTCAAGGTGTTACAAAATTAGGGAAATTAAACTTTATATCTTCTAAGCAACATCAGGCAGAAAACTTCCGTAAAATGCTTATGGCAATTGCTGTTGATATTAGAGTAGTTCTTGTAAAAATAGCAGATCGCTTACACAATATGAAAACCCTTGAGTATATGTCTTCTGAAAAACAAAAAAGCATTGCTCAGGAAACCATGGACATATTTGCTCCACTTGCTAATAGATTTGGTTTAAATCAGGCAAAAAACGAACTAGAAGATCTTTCATTTTTTTATCTTGAACCTGATAAATATAAAGAAGTTGAAAGACTTGTCATGGGTGACAGAGAGTATAGTGAAAAGAAAATAAAAGAGATAATTTTAAAGATAAAAAATGAATTGGAGAAAGCAGGAATTAAAGCTGAAATTTATGGCAGACCAAAGCATCTCTATAGCATTTATAGAAAAATGAATAGGTTGAATTCAAAGGAGCTTTTTGATCTTTTAGGTATAAGAATTATTGTAGAAAGAGAAAGACAGTGTTATGAAGTCATGGGTATTATTCATGATATTTTTAGACCGATCCCAGGGAAATTTAAAGATTACATTGCTATTCCAAAAGCAAATATGTATCAGTCTCTTCATACAGCAGTTGTTGGTCCGCATGGAAGACCTGTAGAGATTCAGATACGTACAGAAGATATGCATCAAATTGCAGAATATGGTATCGCTGCTCACTGGAAATATAAAGAAAATGGTTCTCAGAAAGCAGAAAATTCAGAAGAAGAAAAACTTTCATGGATAAGGCAACTTATTGAATGGCAGACTGATTTAAAAGATCCTGAAGAATATATTGATGCTGTTAAGCTTGATTTCTTTTCAGATGAAGTTTTTATACTCACTCCTAAGGGTGATGTTATTGATTTGCCTAGAGGATCGACGCCTATTGATTTTGCCTACAGAATTCATACTGATGTTGGAAATAAATGTACCGGTGCAAAAGTAAATGGCAGAATGGTTCCTCTGAGTACTATATTAAAAAACGGTGACATTATAGAAGTTGTGACTAGTAAAAATGCACATCCCAGTCTTGACTGGCTTAATTTTGTAGCCACTAGCTCGACAAAAAATAAAATTAGACAATGGTTTAAAGTTCAGCATAGAGATCTTCATATTTCACAAGGTAGGTCACTTATTGAAAGTGCATTTGGCGAAAATAAAGCAGATGAAATCTTAGCATCTGAAGACTTTGAAGAAGCCATCAGAAAATTAAATAGAGCTTCTAAAGAAGATCTTCTTGCTTCTCTTGGTTGTGGTGATGTAACAATTGCTCAGTTAAAAGGAAAATTGAAATTTTTTGCATCTAAAGAAGAAGAAAATTTAGATGAAGTACTATTACCTAAATTTACAGAAAAAGTAGATGAAGAGGCAGTTTCAGCTCTGGATGGAATGATGCACCATCTTGCTAAATGTTGTTCTCCTTTACCAGGTGAAGATATTCTAGGAGTTGTAACAAAAGGAAAAGGAATTACTGTTCATAGATCTGACTGTCATAATTTGGATACCGTTGAATTAGAAAGACGATTGCATATTAGCTGGCAAGCAGGTAAAAGTAAAACGTATAGTGCAGCAATTGAGGTTGAATGTTTGGATAGAGTTGGAATATCAAGAGATATTTTAAATAAGGTTGCAGATGAAAAAATTAATGTAAGAGATTTAAGAGTAGTGGCAAAGCCAGCTAGTGGAGTTGCCGTAATAAAAATAGTTGTTGAAGTGGCAGATTTGTATGAGCTTAGAAAAATAATGTCCAGCATCATTAATGTTGGTGATGTATTAAACGTCTTTAGGTCTGGTGAATATAAAAGAACAACTTTATTTAAGAAGAAAAATAAATAATGAGAAGGTGAGGTTTTCAAACCTCACCTTCTCATGCGTATACCGTGATGAACAGATTTATTTCTTGATTGAGAAATGAATAATACAGGTTTTCTCTTGATTTGAGATTTTTGTAGTGCCTTGAGGGCATTTTTTATTACCATCTGCATCTACAACTGGAGTCGTAGGCTTGCAATTAAAATCATTTGAATCTGATGTTTTTGAATCTGATGTACAACAGCAGATTTCATTATCACCAAGACTAACTTTATTATCAGTGCTAGGATCTGCAGCAAACCCTGGAATTGATGTTGAGCAGGCCAATAAAGCTATTAATGCTAGTTTCTTTAACATAGGACTTTCCCTCTCTTTAACGTTTTCTTTAATAACAGGATTACCCTGATAATTCTTATATACCCTTTTATAATCTTTAAAAAGCAGAAAACTTACTAAAGATAAGTATATTATAGAGCCTAAAAATAAGATTAAGTTAAGAACTTCTTAAGGTAAACTCCTTAATATATTTAAGAATTTTGAAATAGGTAAACCAACAACATTGTAAAAATCCCCTTCTATGCTTTTTACAAACCGCTTTCCTTTCCCTTGTATTGCATAAGCACCGGCTTTATCCATAGGCTCTTTTGTATTTATATAGCTTAGAGCTTGAACTTTTAATATTTTTTTCATATTGACAGTTGTCATTTCATAATCAGTTAGTAGTACTTTACTTCTAGAATCTATTATTCCAATTCCTGTATAAACATGGTGTGTCTTATTACTTAAAAACATTAGCTTTGAAAGAGCATCTTTTTTATTTTTTGGCTTTCCAATAATTTTGTTCTTACATACTACTATAGTGTCAAAACCAACTATAAGTTCATTTGAATTTGATTGTCTCTCTATAAAAGTAGAAAGGGCTTTTGATAATGCCAGCAAACCAGCTACCTCACCTTTACTTAGGGTTTTAAATTTTTTTATAAGTTTTTCTTCGTCTACATTTGATTTAACAGCTATAAAATCAATTCCATGATCTCTCAGTATTTTCTTTCTTCCTTTTGAAGCAGACGCAAGTACTAGTTTTCTTTTTTGTATAAATTTCACACTTTTATTTTGACACTCTTCCTAAATCATTGATTTGTATTTCAACATAAAATTATGATATAAATGAAGAGATGTAATCTAGGAATTGCCTGTATAAGGGGTGCTAAATGAAAAAATCTACAATATTGATTCTGGTCTTAATTTTAGGAATAAACTTAAATCCTTATAAATCTTTTGCTGAAGAGGCTAAACCTGCTAGTGCTGAAAGTGAAGCACCACAAAAAATAGAAGGCGTAGAGATAGGATTGAAACCTACCTCTACAGAAGAAAAAACAGTAGTAGAACCAAAAGCAGAAGCAGAACCGAAAGCAGAAGAACAGCTTATAGAAATAAGTCCTATCGTATGGAATGAAAATTTAAAATTAAAAGATTATGTTCTAACAGCCAGCACAATTTATGTAAAAGAAAACATGACTTTAGATGAATATAGAAAAAATACAGAGAAGCTCTATACTACAGATGGAAAAGGGGATGTTTTCAGTGTGGCTATAGAATATGGTTTATTACTTATAGATCTAGGAGAATTAGATAAAGCTGATGCAGTTTTCACTAGAGGAATAAAAGATTTTAAAGGTAATCCTACACCAGTTGTTTATAAAGCATGGGTAGATGCATTAAAAGGAAATTACAAAGCAGCAAAAGATGCTTGGTATGGTCATATTAATGAAAAGGTTGCTACATCAAGACAGGAAACTCTTTGGCTTCCATACGATGTTGATTCACTAGTCGGACTTAATTTAATCAAAGATAATTTAAGTGATGCAGATAAAGAAGATATAAAGAAATTAGATAAAACCGTAGGTAAGTTGGCAGGGAATTGTAAGCTTGCATCTCTCTTAATAAATGAAGATTTTAAAAATGGACGTCTGAAAAATGCAGCCAATAGAATTGGTGTTTGCTTAGCAAAAGATCCTTCTGATCCAGTTGCAATAACACTTTTAGGAATTTCACAATTGATTATAGGTAAAAATGAAGAAGCCTTAAAAATGTTTGAACAAGCAAATAGTATTTATGAATACTCACCTACAGCAAACCTTATGAAAGCAAGAGCTCTCTTCGCTTTAGATAGGAAAAAAGACTCAAAATTAGCATATGAAAGAGCTCTAGAATTAGATCCTTCCATAGCGTCAAAAAATGTAAAGAAAGATTTTATACTCAAACCTAAAAGCTACTTATCTTCAGTGAAAATTGATGAAATTAAGAAGGAAGAAGTTAAACTTTAATTCGTATTTTTTTAAATGTTATCTTAACTTTCATGGTTAAGATAATCTTCTTTTTTCATTTTTTTGATAATCAGACCTTTACTTTTAAATTTATAGAATTAGAATATTAGGATATCCTAAGCAGGATAATTAATTAAACTAATGAAAATAAAAACCTTTAAAACTTGTCTTCTTTTATTAGCTCTAATAGGCTTTACTTTAATTTCTTTACCTGTTTTTTCTGCTGATGAAAAAGCGGCAGGAAGAATAGTGAGTTTATCCGGCGCTGTCACTATACAAAAAGGCTCTCAAACGGTAAGCGGAAGGCCATTTTTAAACCTTGATCCTGGAGACATCGTTATTACAGGCCCAAATGCAAGAGCAGCTATTCTTCTTAGAGATGAGACATTAATTAAATTAAATGCTAACTCTAAAGTAACTATTCAGAACGTAATTTCATCTGCAAAAACTAATCAAACTGATAAAACACAAATTAAACAAAATTCTGGTGAAATGTGGATTAGAACTAAAAACAGGCCTGGTGAATTAAACATTGATACAAAATCTGGTTCGGCTGCAATTAGAGGTACAGAGTTTGTAATTAAAGCAGATGATGAAAAAACATCACTTACTCTTTTAGATGGTGCTGCTGAGCTTTCTAATGATCATGGTTCAGTTCTTATTGCAAAGGGTGAGCAAGGAGAATCCACTCCTGATACGGCTCCTGTTAAAAGATCAATTACTGTAGAAGAAAGTGAAAATGCAACCCAGTGGATTTTTTACTTCCCCAAAAATTTAAACCTTGAGAAAGACTTGATTGAAAATGACCTGGAATCACTTAAGAAAAACTATGAAGAAAATCCAGACAAGTTAGAACCTACTATTATTCTTGGAATTAAGAATTTAATTCTGGGACATTTTGATGAAGCTCTTACATTGTTTAATGAGTCTATTAAAATTGATCCAAGTTCATCACTGGCTCATCTTATGAGAGCAAGAACACTTTTTGTAATGCATAAACAAAAAGAAGCACTTATAGCAGTAGACCTTGCCATTAAGGCTGATGAAAAATGGTATTTGCCTCATGCTGAAAAAAGTAAAATGTTAACGGCACAAAATGATTTAATAAAAGCTGAGAAAGAAGCAAGAAAAGCAATTGATTTAGATTCAGAAGGTGCTGAGGGATGGATAAGTTTAGGTGATATTCAATATGCATTTGGAAAATTAAAACATGCTGAAGTTAGCTTTAGTAAAGCATTGAGCATTGATCCAGAACTTTCAGAGGCTCATATAGGAAAAGCAAGAATACTAATTAGTAGATTCTATAATGCAGAAGCCATAGATGAATTTTTAAGTGCAGTTTTACTTGATCCACATAATGCAAGAGCACATTTATATCTTGGTCAGGCATTCTATCAAAGCAATCAAACTAAAAAAGCCATATTTGAAATTTCTGAAGCCAGAAAACTTGATCCTAAAGATCCATTGATTTTAAATAGTTTATCTATTATTTATGATGTAGCTCATGAATACGCAATGGCACTTGAGTTAGATGAAAAAACCATTGAAATTACTCCAAACCTTCTTGAAGCAGGTGCAAGACAAAGTAGAAACTTATCTGTAGCATCAGGTAATCTTGGTATTGAACCTTTGAGATTTGGTTTGACTGACTGGGCATTCTTCCAGGCTAATAAAGCACTTCGTGAAAATCCTATTGATGGTGCTAGCCATTTTACATTGGGTACTATTTATAACAATAATAGTATTCAACCTGTTATTCCAAAAAGTGATGGAGTCGGTGCAGCACAAGCACAGTTAAGTACAGGACAGGTTAGAGGACTTAAAGGAACTAATCTCACTGGTATAAATGCAATGACCTCTACAAATGAGTTTGACAAAGGGTTTGACTTTGCTTCTGATTCTGAAAGACTGATCGGTAAAATTTTAAGTCCAAGTGTTATTGGCTCACCAAATGGAAGATATAGATTTTTTAGAGCAAAAGAACTTTATGTAACCACTGAAGGACTTTGGGGACAACAACAAATTTCATACCCAAGAGAAGCTGGTGCACAAATTAATGGTTATCTAGGTACTCCATGGAATGTTTATTTAAATACACAGTATAAGGGTGGTTTAACTAGAGATGTTTTTGGTGATATTACAGGAAAAGGAAACAGATCATTTTTCAGATCAGATTTAGCATTTAGCCCTACTAAAAAATTAGATGTAATAACTTCTTATTCAAGAGCTGATGTCAATGTAAGAGTATTTGATAAAAACTTCCCTAAAGCCAGATCTCTTTTTACACCAGACATAAACAATTTTGACCTAGCACTTAATTACATGATTAATCCTCGCAATTCATTGATTGGAAGATATTTCTGGGAAATTTCATCAAAGAGATTAGATGGTGGAATTCCTGAGCTAAGCAATTTACAAACATTTGCTGGTATATTTCCTAGAAATCAAGGAGCACAACTTAGATATTTATCAAACTTTAAAAAACATAAGTTTACTTCAGGTGCAGAATGGATTCATTCAGTTAATCCTGCTCACGTAAATGCTAGCTTTTTAAGTACAGCTGTTAGCCCACCTGTATCAACGATAGGCTACTTACAACAAAAAGCAAAATACGATATTGTTACAGCTTATACTCAGGATCTGTTTAGAATAAATCCAAGGACTGATTTGGTTCTAGGTCTTAGATATGATCAGATTTTCCAGAAAGCAAAAGATGAATCCGTTACCCTTACTACAACTGATGCAATGACATCGAGTCTTTTTAGTAGTGCAAATAAAGACACGTCAAGGTTCTCTATTAATCCTCAAGTAGGACTTGCATATAATTTAGGACACAATTCTGTTGTTAGATTAGGTGGACAAAGAAAAGCCTTCTACAATACATTCTTACCAGAATTAGCTCCACAAGACGTCGCTGGTCTTCCTTTCAGCAATCAGGGTGAATTCTTTACTAGAGGTACTGAAGGCTGGGAATATGCAGCTAGCTTTGAAAACAAATTACCATTTGCAAATGCATTTATTAAAGCAAAACCTTTTTACAGAAGAATGACTGTTAGAAACTTTGATAATTTACCATTGAGAAATGAATCGCAAAAAGTAAACAATTTTGGATTTGAACTGAGCTACAATCAGATTCTTTATAAACAAGTAGGTTTCTTTGCAAACTATGTCTATCAGCACATTAGAAATAAAACTGACTATAGGATCTTTGATGATGTAACAAATACACTGGCTATAGTAAATGGAAAAATTCCAGCTCTGCAAGTCCCCAATAGATTAAGATTCGGATGGACATGGCATAGTCCTAGTGGCATAAGCTTTAACTATATAAATACCTTTATAGGTAAAAAATATGGTGACCTTTCAAATAGTAGAGGAAATAAAATTGATAGCTATTTATTAGGGGATGTTAACCTTACTTATGAATCTCCTAGAACAAAGAGTTATTTAGCTACAGTTGGTGTAAACAATATTTATGGAGCTGCTTTTAGGCAATCCCTCCGCCAAAGAGATCCAGGAGTTACATTTTATGGAAATATTGAAATTAGAGGTGTTCTACCTGTAAGTGGCCATTACTGGAAGTAGTTTCTTAACCCATAAGCGAGATTACGCAACTTAATGTATAATTTTTCATAATTAAATTATGAAAACTATTTCAGTTGCTAATGTTCAAGGAAGAACAAATCTCCTTAATAATTTAAGTAGATCAGATACTCTGTGGCATTTAAATAGACCGCTAGAATTACCTTTATATCTAAAAAAAGACGACTCACTTTCTCATATTTCAAGACTCGGATTTTTAGAACATTTAAGAAAATCAGATCTTTTATTGCACTTAAGACATGGTGAATATAAACCCACAAGAAGGGTTAATTTAATTGGTCGATTGCGTCAATGGGAAAGAGATTATAAATTGTTTGGAATTGATTTAAATCAGAGGAAACCATCAGGACAGTTAGCCTTAGATTTCACTCATAAACTTCTTACATATGCAAATGATGCTTATATGTGGGATCATCCTTTTAAATTTACTCCTGTGAAAAAACTTCCATTTGGAAAACCACCGGTTGAGGTACTAGCAGATCAAATTTCTAAAAAGCTCTTAGGAATAAGTAATAGTGATCTTGAATTTGTTTTTTCATTTCCTTATGTTCAAAATGAGATTTATAATTTAATTATTTCTTTAAATAATAATGATCCTTCTTTTAGTCAGACATTAGTTGACTTAAATCAAAACATTGATAAAGCTTTAATGGCAAAAGTAACTGGATTATATATTCCTGGAACAGACATTTTTGTATTTAAAGAGAGTTTTCGTGAAGTGTCAGATAGCGAATTTAAAGAATTAGATTTAGCATGTAAGCGGTTAGATGACATAGGGGAGATTTTACAAGAAACTTTTTTTATAGAGCTGTGTTCTATTGAAGATGCTTTTGCTATAGCATGGAAACCATATGGTTGTACTTTTCTTGATTGGCCATTAGGTGGTCAGATGTCTGAATATGCTATTCCATCTGGAGCACAGTTTCTAAGACATGAAGATCAACATCACACGATTAGAGCAATGCACAAATATGGATTAATGGATGATCCTAATTTAGAAATTAATGCAAAATCATCTTTACTTTTAGATTGTGCAGATGTAGATGAATGGATAGAGGAAGCAGTAGCACACAGCACAGACATAGAAACAATTTTAAAAATACAACCTAAAGATTTGGATTGGGATTTGATTATAGAAACTTGTTTAAGTGTACAGGCTGTAATTGACGCTTTAAGATCCCCAAAAATAATTGGTGGTATTTCTAAAGAAGGTTTGCATAAGCTTGCTTTGGCTGAAGATAGAAATAGAAAAATTTTACTTAGTATTCCATCATATGCTTGTTCTTTATAAGTAATAATATAACAAATCATAAATAAAGGTTAAAATAAAACCCATGAGCATCAATGTTTTATTCCCAAATATCATTTTAATTTTAGTTTATATTTTTTTAATTTTGGATAAACTTCCTAGAGTAGTAGTGGCGCTTTTAGGAGCTGGAATATTACTGGTTTTTAAATCACTTACTCAGGAAGAAGCATTTCATTTTATAGATTTAAATGTAATTTTTCTTCTCGTAGGAATGATGATTATAGTAAACATCTTAAAAGAAACCGGTGTAATGAAATGGCTAGCTATTTTTACAGCTAAAAAAGTAAATGGCAATGGTGTTTTAATGCTTATTTACTTTTCATTACTTACAGCTTTTATTTCTGCACTTCTAGATAATGTAACCACTGTTTTAATCGTGGGAGCAGTAACAATAACCATCTGCAAAGATTTAAAAATAAATCCCATACCGTTTTTAGTAAGTGAAGCCATAGCTTCAAATGTAGGTGGAACTGCTACTTTAATCGGTGACCCTCCGAATATTATGATAGGCTCAGCTGCAAAACTTAGTTTTATGGATTTTATAATTCATGTAAGTCCAGTAATTTTAATGATTTTGCCATTTACGATTTTTACACTTTACTGGTTCTACAAAGATGAAATTAAAATATCTAAAGCAGCTAAAGCTGAATTAGAAAAAATGTCACTTAATGGACTGATAACAAATAAAAAACTTTTAAAACCAGCACTTTTTATTACTACTCTTGTAATTTTTGCTTTTTTCTTTCATTCGCAGTTGGGCTTGGAATCCGGTACCATAGCACTTTCTGGAGCTGCTTTACTTTTAGTCTTTGAAAATAGAAAACATATTTGGGAAGATGTAGAGTGGACTACTATATTTTTCTTTATAGGTTTATTTATAATAGTGGGAGCTGTAGAAAAATCAGGTACTATTCATTATCTTTCTGAGCTTATTTTTAAGCTTAGTGGCGGAGACTTTAAAACTTCAACCATATCTATTTTATGGATGTCAGGATTTTTATCAGCACTTATCGATAATATTCCTTATACAGCTACCATGATTCCATTAATTAAAAATCTTGGAGATCACTATCATGACTTAAACCCGCTCTGGTGGGCACTTTCACTGGGTGCATGTCTGGGTGGAAATGGGACGCTCATCGGTGCTTCTGCAAATATAGTAGTAGCTGAAATGGCACATAAAGGTGGATATAAAATTTCATTTCTTGAGTTCTGTAAAATAGGAATGATAGTGATGATAGAGTCATTGATTATTTGTAGTGTTTATATGTGGTTTAGGTATTTGAGTTAGTTTTTGAGATTTTTAATTCTTCTTAATTAACTGAGGCAAAATAACATTTAAATTTACTAATACAAAATGATTTAAATTATCATTATTTTTACCTTCTCTGTGTTGATGTTGAAGTAGATAACCACCATCGATATTAAAATGCTCATTGATCTTTCTATTTAATCCGACATAAATTCTATTTTGATCTAACCCTGCCTGAGGTCCATCAAAGTGGGAATTACAATTTACAAAAATTTCATCGAATAAAACAAGATTCCATTTTTCTTTTTTATCTAAAGGATAAGATCCTCTAAGCCTGTATCTAGTTCTTACAGTAACATCATCTATATCTTCTAAAAATCTTTCCTCAATTCTAATTCTATTTTCAATTTTTAGTTTCTTAAAATTATTTTCTAAAACCAGGTCATTGTATGGTCTGTGTTCTCTTTTAAGATCAGAAATATATGTTCTGCTATATGCATAACCCTGCCATATAGAAAAATTTTTATTAAATTTATAGCCAAGTAATCCATGTAAAATAAATTGACTAAAATCTGTAGAGCTATCTAACCACCTTGGACTTACATATATTCTTGTATGAACCTTTTCAGTAATAGGTGTAGTTATAGTTGCACCTGTCCACAAGCCTTGATCATTTTCCATACTTAGAACAGGGAGAGTTATAGTGATGAAAAGTAATAGAAAAAGTAGAGTTCTACAGTAATACATGTAAATTATTTTAACTTATTATAAAGTTTTGAGGATTGTTTAATATCTTGCGTTAAAATAAGCCTCTGAAAGGATTTAAAAATGAAAAATGTACCTATTACAGTAGCTCACGGAGATGGCATAGGCCCTGAAATAATGAATGCTTCACTTCATATCTTAAAAGAAGCAGGAGCCAGAATAGATTTTGAAACTATAGAAATTGGAGAAGCAGTTTATAACAAAGGCTTTAAAGGCGGAATAGAAGATAAATCCTGGGAATCTCTTAGAAGAACAAAAGTATTTTATAAAGCACCGATTACCACACCTCAGGGCGGTGGTTTTAAAAGCTTGAATGTAATGGTTAGAACAACCCTTGGTCTTTATGCAAATATTCGCCCATGTGTTTCTTATGCTCCTTTTATCGATACTAAACACCCTGTAATGGATGTAGTAATTGTTCGTGAAAATGAAGAAGATTTATATTCAGGTATTGAACATAGACAAACAAATGACATGGTTCAAACCTTAAAACTTATTTCACGTCCAGGCTGTGAAAAAATTGTTCGCTATGCATTTGAATATGCTAAAGAAAACAATAGAAAAAAAGTTACTTGTTTCACTAAAGACAATATTATGAAAATGACAGATGGTTTATTTCATAAAGTCTTTGATGAAATTGCAGCAGAATATTCCGGTATAGTAAATGAACATTGGATTGTAGATATCGGTGCAGCAAAAATGGCAGATACACCTGAAGCCTTTGATGTGATTGTTATGCCAAACCTTTATGGCGATATTCTTTCTGATGTGGCAGCACAAATAGCTGGATCAGTAGGACTTGCTGGTTCATCAAATATAGGCGACCAATGTGCTATGTTTGAAGCTATTCATGGATCTGCACCTAGACGTGCTAATCAAAACCTTGCAAATCCATCAGGATTATTTCTTGGCGGAATTATGATGCTTGTTCATATAGGTCAGGGTGATGTAGCTGAAAGAGCTCATAATGCCTGGTTGAAAACCATAGAAGATGGAATCCATACTTATGATGTTTACCAGGAAGGCGTAAGCAAAGAAAAAGTAGGGACTAAAGAATTTGCTGATGCTGTTGTAAAAAGACTCGGACAAAAACCAGAAAAACTAAAAGCAGTGAAGTATAACGCTACTGTAAATAAGGCTGCTACATCTACCACTTCAATAACCTCAAATACAAAAACTAAAAAAGAACTAGTTGGCGTAGATGTTTTTCTTGATTGGAAAGGTGGAAAGCCAGATGATTTAGCTGTTTTAATGAATAAAAATGCAACCGAAGGTTTAAATCTAGCTATGATTACAAATCGTGGTGTAAAGGTTTGGCCTGAAGGATTCTCAGAAACATTCTGTGTAGATCACTGGAGATGCCGTTTTACATCTAAAGAAAAAGGTAAATTGGTTAACCATACTCAAATAGTTAAACTACTTGAAAAAATAAATGCTTCTGGACTTGATTTTATTAAGACAGAAAACCTTTGTAATTTTGATGGTGAAGCTGGTTACTCACTTATTCAAGGACAATAGGGCAAGGCATATAGGGTTGATAAGGCACATAAGGCTGATAAGAAAAATAGCCATATTTGCCCTATGAGCCTTATTGTTCTTAACTTTTATAGAGTATATTAGAAGCCATGAGAATAACACAAAGTATTGCTGCTGCTCTCTTAACTTCGTCAAATAGACCCGTCTTTAGAAATTTTTATAGAGCTCCTAGAATTTTATTTGGAAATATAGAATTGCAAACTCAAGTTTTAGAACATCTCAGAAGAAGTAATTCAAACTTTAACCCTCTTGAGCATGCAAGTGCATTAGATAAGCATTATGGAATAAGACTTGAAGAAATAGATGGCATTGTTCAAACAGCAGCAGAAGGTATACATGGAAAGCCTTATGATTTTCTAGTAGTCATGGATGACGATAATGTTATTCGTGATATGAAAGCAGCTATTGCTAAGCAAGGACTTGATATACAGTTGTTAGTTTTTTGTAATGAAAGAACGGGAGCTGCTCAAAGGCTAAGACAGCAAGATATTTGTGCTTTATCAAGGTTTGATTTCCATCAAGGAAATCAAGATGAGATAATAATTCAGGGTATTGGGGATCCTGGGCTAAGAAAATTAGCTATATAATATTCACATGCCTACTCTCCCAGAAGAAAAAAAACCTGCTCTCAAAGACAAATCTTTCTATGGCTTAAAGCTGGGCATTCTCGGTGGCGGTCAGCTAGGTAGAATGCTTATTCAGGCAGCCAGTGATTATAACGTTCATTGTTTTGTGCTTGATCCTGATAGTAGCGCACCATGCAAAGGAATTTCAAAAGAGTTTGTAAATGGTAATTTGCTGGATTTTGATACTGTTTATAATTTCGGAAAAACAGTTGATCTGCTAACAATTGAAATAGAGCATGTAAATGTAGATGCTCTTGAAAAGCTGCAGAAAGAAGGACTAACTATTTTCCCTCAGCCGGAAATTATAAGAATGGTCCAGGATAAAGGGCTTCAAAAAGAATTTTATAAAAAAAACAATATTCCTACATCAGACTTTACTCTTATAAATATGAAGAGTGAAATAAAGACATTTCCTATTGTTCAGAAGCTTAGAAAATTAGGATATGACGGGAAAGGGGTTTTAAAACTAAACTCAGAATTAGATTTAGAGAAAGCTTTTAATGAACCATGTATCTTGGAGAAAGCAGTAGATATAGAAAAAGAAATCTCTATAATTGTTTCAAGAAATCTTTCTGGAGAAGTAAAACTATTCCCTGCTATAGAACTTGTTTTTAAAGAAGAAGCAAATCTTGTAGATTATTTATTCTCTCCTGCAAGTATTAGTGAAACTATAAAAGTAAAAGCAAATGAAATCGCTTTAAATCTTGCTAAGGCTTTAAATATAGTGGGGATTTTAGCTGTAGAAATGTTTATTTCTAAAAAAGGTGAGATATTAGTAAATGAAATTGCTCCTAGACCCCATAATAGTGGACACCATACTATAGAAGGTAATTTCACTTCTCAGTTTGAACAACATTTAAGGGCAGTATTAAATTTACCTTTAGGTGAAACGGGAATGATAATGCCTGCTGCCATGGTAAATTTATTGGGAGAAAAAGGTTATGAAGGTGAAGCTAAGTTTATAGGCATTGAAGAAATATTAAAAATCCCTGGTGTTTATATTCATCTGTATGGTAAAAAATACACTAGATCAAATAGAAAAATGGGTCATGTAACAATTTTAGATGAAGATATAAACTCGGCATTTAAAAAAGTAAAATTAATAAAAGAAAAGGTAAAAGTAATATCATGAAATCAGCAGATGTAGGAATTATAATGGGAAGTAAATCCGATCTAAAAATAATGGTTGGTGCTGCTGAAATTCTGGAACAGTTAGGAGTTAAGTTTGAGCTAAATATAGTGTCTGCTCATAGAACACCAAAAAAAATGTTTCAATATGCTGAGTCTGCTCGTGATAGAGGGTTAAAAGTGATTATTGCTGGAGCTGGTGGGGCAGCACACTTACCTGGTATGGTTGCATCTTTAACTACTTTGCCAGTAATTGGAGTACCTGTAAAATCTTCTAACTCCTTAGATGGTTGGGATTCGATTTTATCTATTCTTCAAATGCCAATGGGTGTACCCGTTGCTACAGTTGCTCTCGATGGAGCTATAAATGCAGGAATACTTGCAGCACAAATCGTGAGCACTTTTGATGATAAGGTGGCTAAGAATTTAGAAGGCTATAAAAAAAAATTAAGCGACAAAGTAGAAAAAAGTACTAAGATCCCATTAAAGTAAATTAATCACTGCGTTCACCATCACTCTGTCCCGTCATACTGCTAAAAGATGGTATAGCTGTTGTAGCTTTTGAAACTGCTAAATTAATTCTATTACCTAAGGCCGTGAATGAACTAACTGCTATAGTTGCTACAAAAGCAAGAACTATTGTCTGTTCTGCTAATGCTGTGCCACCTTCATCTCTATTGTGTTTGAGAAGAAATTTCATATATTTCCTTATATATAATATAAATAGAATTTGATGAATTGTTATAGGGCTATATCTATAATATGCTACTTGTAGATATAGCCTTGAGGTTTCGTGGTTAATGCTTAGTTAAAACTACTCTACTAAATAAAGCTTATTGTCTTCAACCTTATAAATAAAAGGTACAAATTCAATCTTTGGATATTTTTCTTTTAGTCTTTTACTTTCAGTGCTTACAAAGTTAGTCTCATCTTCAATTTCAAAAAATGGAGCGAATGAATTAAAGTGATTTTCTGCTGTTTCTTTATCCCACCCAGCATTTTCCATAAGCCCTTGTATAAATTTATCTTTTTTACTAGTTAGATTTACCATGCCACAGTTTGTATGACCGATAATTGCTACATATCTTACATCACCAAATCCTATAGCAAAAGAAAGTTTAAATTCATTTCCTGTTATTCTTCCACCAGCTGTTCTTAAGATATATGCAAATTTACCGGGGATTGTTAGCTGCTTTCTATTATCCATGCACATTACTATAACGAGTTCAGCTTTTTCATAAGTTTTTGGAGTACTTTTACAATTTTGGTATTTAATTAAATCTCCAACGGGTGTATTTATTAAATATTCAGGAATACTACTTATGCTATTTATTTCTATTAATTTATGTTTTGTTTGTTTCATTGTTACTCCATTATGCCCAGTATGACATCAGTTCTGTATATGTAGATAATAGTTCGCTGTTCGCTGCAATTTGATAGCTTACTAAATGGATAGCACTAGCTAAAACTTTTGAAAGCTTTTTTGATTCTTTAAGTGAGTAAAAGACTTCTTTACCTTTTCTTTCTTCTATTAAGAGTTTATGTGTTTTTAAAACAGATAAATGTTGAGAAGCATTTGACTGACTAACTTTTAATTCATTTTGTAATTCATGAACGCTTAATTCGCCCTTCTTTTTTAGAATCCACAAAATTTTTATTCTTACTGGGTGAGAAAGAATAGAAAACAAATTAGAGATGGAGTCAATTTGTTCATTTTGTGTAGTGCTTAAGTTTATTTTCTTTTTTTTCATTAGAATTAATTATATCAAAATATTGTGTAATGTTACATATTCAAATATTCTAATATGTTAAAATCTTCATAAAGTTACTCAACCCACAAAGATAATTAGGTGAAAAATGAATAGAAAACATCCAGAAACAATGCTAGACAGAATTAAATTGTTTTTTACATTTTTTGATAGCCGTTTTGAAGACTTAAAAAAAGAAACTTGGAAGGTTGTAATATATAAGGATTTTAGTGCGGGACTAATTGTTGCTTTGACTGCTATACCTATGGCTATGGGTTTTGCAATGGCTATGGGCTTGCGTCCTGAACAGGGAATTATTGCAGGCGCTTTAGCTTGTATGGTTGGAAGAACCTTTGGTGGTTCTAAATATCAAGTTTATGGACCTACTGCAGCATTTATTCCAGTGATAGCTAGTTTAATATCAAAGTATGGCGAACATGGGGGTGGTACAGCAGAACAAGCCCATGGATTTTTAGTTTTTGTATCTATAATTGCAGGAATTATTTTAATGCTAATGGGAGTTGGAGGACTAGGTAAATATGCAAAATTTGTACCAAATTCTATTATTGTAGGATTTACCATTGGAATTGCAATTTCTATTGCTGTAACAAATTTTGAAGATATTTTAGGGTTGGAAAACTTTGAAAGTTTACTTGGACAAGATGAAGAAATTCATGAAGGTCTAATACATAATATTTATATTGCTCTGGGTAGGTTAAATAAGATAAATATCTGGTCAATTTTTATTGGATTTTTGACTTTTGCATTAACAAAAATATTGCTTAGAATCTCTATATTTATTCCAGCTCCTTTAATTGCAATGGCTTCAGCAACATTTTTATCAGCTAGCTTACTAAAGGATAAAGGAATAATTATAGTAAAAGATATTTATGGGACTATCCCAAATCACTTTTTTGTTTTTACTGGACCGAGCCTTCCAGATATGAATTTTGGTGTTTTCCTGGACATCATATATTTTGTTTTTGCTATTGTTTTTGTTTCAGCTGTAGAAAGTCTGTTATGTTCTTCTATGGCAGATAGAATGGCAAACAATAAAGGCACACCTTTTAATCCAGATAAAGAATTTTGGGGGCAAGGTCTAGTTCAAATTATTACACCTCTTGTAAATGGTTTTCCTTGTACGGGAGCACTAGCACGTACAGCAACAAGTATTAAAGCTGGTGCAGTTACACCTTTAGCTGGATACTTCAAAGCGGTTTTAAAGCTAATTCTTGCTTACTATGTAGCTCCTTATCTTGAAATTGTTCCTATGGCTTGTATAGGAGGAATTCTTGTTTGGGTTGCTTCAAATATGATTAAACCTTCTGAAATAAAAGAGGTAATCCATTCTGGTAAATTTGAATTTTCAATGATGGTTTATACTGCCGTACTTGTACCTTTAACTGATTTTTTAACAGGAGTTTTATCTGCATTAATTATTCATTTTATAGTTGATTTTGCTTTTATAAAAAATAAAAAAAACTTTTTAAAAATGAAAGCCTAAACTAAGCCTTCATAAGAGAGATTGTTTCTTTCATCTCATTTTGACTCTTAAGACTATAAATAGCATTACCAGCTACCAAAACATTTGCACCAGCTTGTTTGACGATAGATGCAGTTTTAGAATTTATGCCACCATCTACTTCTATGTATTTATTTGAAAGGTTGGCATCACTAAACATTTTTTTAACTTCAGAAATTTTAGGCACTACTGACTGAATAAATGATTGTCCACCAAAGCCTGGATTAACTGTCATTATTAAAACAAGATCCACTAGCTCTAAAACATATTTAAGAGAATCTACTGGTGTATGAGGATTAAATGAAACTCCTGCTTTACAGCCCAGCTCTTTAATTTTACTAATTGTTCTATGAAGATGTGTACAGGCCTCAGCATGTACGGTAATAATATCTGATCCGGCCTTTGCAAAATCTTCTATATGTTTATCAGGATCTACAATCATTAGGTGAACATCTAAAGGTAATTTAGTACAACTCCTAATGCATTTCACTACAGGTGCACCGATAGTAATGTTCGGTACAAAAGAACCGTCCATCACATCTACATGTATCCAGTCAGCTCCTGCTTCTTCTACTTTTTTAATTTCATTTCTCAAATCAGAAAAATCTGCTGAGAGTATGGAAGGGGCAATTAATGTATTTTTGTTTGACATATTTATATTTTACAATCAATTATGTAGACAGATATTATAGCAATACCAATGAGTTCTTTTATCTATAAGTTACAATGTAATTCTTATGGAATTCATTAGAAAAAACACACGTTTATTTATAGTTATAGCGACATTTGTATTTTCTCTTTCCTCGCTTTTTACTTTTTATTTTACAGACTCTTATAAAAGATATAAAACCCTAGAGCAAACTCTAGCTCAAGCAAGAATTGAAAAAGAAAATGTACTTTCTCAGAAAGTCACGAGCTTAACTAAAGAAGTTAATGATCCAGTTTCCCAATTGAAAAAAGATAATGTTTTAAGTGACCTTGATATTAAAGTAATTGATAAACAAATTAAAGGATCCAGTGTAGTTTTCCAAAACTCATTTGCTACTATTACTACTCAAATAATGTTAGGTCTTGATTTAGTAGGTGGTGCTCAGCTTACATTCCAGGCATATCCTGGAGAAGGTGTAAAAGAAATTACCCCTGAAACCATAAAAGGTTTAATCAAAGTTTTTGAAAATAGAGTAAATGCATCAGGTACGACTGAAGCGATCGTTCAACAAGTAGGAAAAGATAGAATCCTAGTAGAAATACCTGGTGAAGATCCAGAAATTGTAAAAAGAAGACTTTTAAAAACAGCATCTCTTGAGTTTAAAGAACCTGCAAGATTAATTAAAGGAAAACTAGGCGCAAAAGTAGATTTAAGCATGGCAGATGAATATATCTGGATTCCTAGTGGTATTGGTGGACGGGATCTTAAAAAAGCACAGGCTGTTACAGATGGAACAGGAAACTGGCTTATTGCTTTTTCACTTAAAGGACCAGCGGTTGAGAAGTTTGGAAAACTTACAGAAAGATTAGTCGGGCAGCCAATTGCTATTTTCTTAGATGGAAAACTCATTTCTAGCCCAACAGTTCGTTCAGCTATTACAGGTGGTGAAGGCCAAATAGAAGGAAGATTCTCAGCAGAAGAAGCTCAAGATTTAGCTGTTCAGTTAAATGCAGGTGCACTTCCTGCTCCAGTAAAAATTATTCAGGAAAGATCAGTTGGTGCTTCTCTTGGTCAAGATTCCATTGATAAGAGTTTAAAAGCAGGACTTTATGGAATTATTCTTGTAGTTATATTTATGATAGCTTTTTACAGGTTGCCAGGACTTATTGCAAGCTTTGCTCTTCTCTTATATACGCTTGTAACCATTGCTATTTTTGAACATACTGTTACGCTTACACTTGCTGGTGTGGCTGGTTATATTCTTAGTATTGGTATGGCAGTAGATGCAAACATACTTATTTTTGAAAGAACTAAAGAAGAACTGAGAGCTGGAAAAAGCTTCTTTAATGCTATTGATGCAGGGTTTGACAGAGCATTTACCAGTATCTTTGACAGTAACGTAAACACCCTAATTGCATGTTTTGTTCTTTTGATTTTTGGAGCTGGAATTGTCAGAGGCTTTGCAATCTCATTGGCTATCGGTGTATTAGTATCCATGTTCTCAGCTATATTCGTAACAAAGACATTTTTATCTATAGCTACAAAGTTTGAAAGCCTTAGAAAACCTGAACTTTACGGTGTGTAATTACCCACCATCTTCCTCTTTAAAACCATATAAACAAATCTGGGATGTGAGCTTAGTAACCTAGGTATTCTTTTTGGTTCGCTAAGTACTCTATATAACCATTCAAGGTGAAGATCTCTAGCCCAATCAGGTGCTCTTTCTTTTTCTCCAGACCATACATCAAGAGTTCCACCTACACCTATCATTATACTTTTTGGAAATAAGTAAGAATATTTTTCTATCCATAGCTCTTGTTTAGGGCTACCAAGTGCTACTAATATTACATTAGGACATTCATAAGCAATTTCTTTTGCAATTTCCAAATCATTTTTTTCGCTAAATCCATCAATGGTTTTTACTATGTCAACTTTGGGATATTTTTCACTGAAAACTTTAACTATTTTTTCAAGGACTTCTTTTGTGCCACCATAAATAGCTATTTTTTTAGATAATTCATTTGCTGATAAGACTATCTTTTCAGCTAATTCAATTCCAGGAACTCTTTCAAAATCTTCATATTCCCCAGGATTTAAATACTTCAATGCCCATGCAATTCCTGTTCCATCAGCAATCACCATGTTTGCATTATTAAGAGCTGCCTGAAATTCTATTTTTTTTTCAGCATTGACAATCATTTCAGGATTTAAAGTGATGATTTTTAATTGTTTAGGATTCAAAAGTGCCATCTTGGCAAAGTAAGTAGCCTGAGTCAGATTTAAAGTATCTATTGGTTGGTCAAGTAGTCTTTTTCTCATAATGTTAGTTCTTTTGAGCAAGAATTTCTAATAGCTCTATATTTCTCTTATGTAAGTGAAATGCTTTCTCTTGAGCAATTTTTGCTAAAGCCGTCGACCGTTCTAAGTTTTGCCAGAAATAATTCCAGGGTTTTTCCATATCATCTTTAAATGAAATTCCTACTTGCTCTGAGAAATCTAAAAGAGATTTTACTTTTTGATCATATATTAAACCAAATACAGGCTTACCAGATGCGAGCGGTACTAATAATGAATGATATCTCATTCCAACCATGACATCACAACTACTTAAGATTCCTGCTTGTTGTGGGATTGAAAAGCCACTAAAGTTTGTAATAAAAAGCAGTCTGCCAGGATGATGTGCTCTTTTTGTTATTGCTTTTTCAAGCTCTGCTAATACAGGCATATCTTCATGCATGCATGGAATTAAAACCATTTGCCAGTCTTGAGTACTTGCAATTATTCTGGAAAGCCTCTCTGCCAGAGCATCTATATGATGTCTTCTTAGAGCTCTATCATTTCTGAGGGCAACACCGAGAATTGGTAATTTCCAGTTAACTTTTATTAACTCATTCTGGAATGAATAATCAGGTTCAATTGACCAGACTGGATCACAAGTAACAGGAAGACTTAAGCCTACTGCATTGGCTGAAGTCTCATCTCTTACTGTAATCAAATTTACAGTTTTCAATGCATCTGATAATAAATCTTTAGATGTCTTGCTTGTGAATGGACCAAATCCTGAACCGTAGAAAATTACCTCTTTCTTAAGAAGTAAAGAAGTAATAAGTTGAAAGTAGTAATAAAGAAAACTTTTAAAACTAGTTCTATCTTGAAATAAACCACCTAGAAAAACAGTAACATCATGATCAATTATTGCTCCTAGGATTTCAAAAAAATTCCATCTATTTGCGGCATTTGTATTAAACAGTTGAGAAGTATATTCTGGTGTTGCTGAAATTACAGTAATGTTTTGTTTTTTAAAACCTGTTTCTGTTAAGTCTTTTATTAAGACATGTAAAAGTGCTTCATCACCAAAATTACCATAACCTAAATAGCCACTAATTAATATTTTTCTCATTATTTTGGGATGATCCTAACTTTTCTTGTCTTTACTACGTTCTTTAGACTGTTTGATTTTAAAACTTTTGTGGCAGATATATCAAGAGAGCCCTATATTTTATTAATTATAAGTAAGTAAAAAAGGGAATTCTTGCTTTTTATTGTTTTAAAACATTTTCGGCCATTAAAAATATGGATACCAAGACTCAACAAGTACTTACATCACATTCCCTAAGTGGAGAATTGTCTGATTTTAGCCTTGCTCTTATACTTAAATTTTTGAATTTGAGTAATTCAAATGGAATCCTTCAAGTAAAAAAGGGTGCATTGTATGGGGTGATGTATATAGAAAATGGTCAAGTGATTGATGCTCATGTACTTACATATGATGGTGAAGATGCTATTTATGAAATCTTTCTTTGGATATCTGGGAAGTTTGCTTTTTACTCACACCCAGTTCAAAGACCAAAAACTATAAAAAGACTTACGGAAGATCTAATAATTACTGGAATTCGATACGATGAAAGATGGCGTAAGCTCTGTAAGATGGGCATTAACCCAAGAACTATCTTTAAAGCAAAACCAAAAGATGAAATTGCAAGAATGATTGCTATGGAAGAAGAAGGAGCTGTACACCTTGCACAGGCAGATCAAGAGTTCTTACAAGTGGCAGATGGTAAGAAGACACTTGGAGAAATAGCGAATCAGCTTGGATATAACAGACGTAAAACAGTAACTATTTTATCGTTCTTATTGACCAATAACTTTATAGATATTATGTCTAATGAACAGCAAGGTCGTCATATTGATGATCTCTCACCTCCTTTTTTAAATGAGATTGGGTAATTGTTGGGGCTTCAAACAAGTTGAAGCCTTATGTGATCAAATCTAAACCAGACCTGTCGAATAAATCGAACAGGTCTGGCAAATGGTGAATGAGTATTATTTAGCTACTGTCGTAAAAAGTAAAAATATTCCACTTAGTGTGAATATAAGCTGAAATATCGTAAATCTCTTAACTATACAAAGCTCACTCCAACCGCAGAGTTCAAAATGATGATGTAATGGTGCCATTTTAAACATTCTTTTGTCTTTGTTGAGAAACCTCTTTGAGAACTGAAAGCTTAAAACTTGTAATATTACTGACAATGTTTCAATTATTGGAATAATTGCAAAAGGGATTAAATATAACTCATGTTTAGTAACAATTGCCATCGTTCCTAATGCCCCACCAATAGCTAGGCTTCCTGTGTCACCCATAAATACTTTTGCTGGATGCCAGTTATAGTAAAGAAAACCAATTAAAGCTCCAATAAAGGTAATAGAAAATATTATTAATTCAATTCTTCCAGTTGAAGCAAGTAATACCGTAAACCCTAAAAAACTAATAATGCTTATACTTCCAAGAAGCCCATCTAGTCCATCAGTTAGGTTATAAGAATTGCTAGCTCCAGCAATAATAAAAAACAACCAAGCTAAATAAAGTAAATTATCTCCTTCCTTATATATAAGAAAAAGAGCTATGCTAATCACAAACTGTATGAACAGTTTGCTCCACCCACTTATTCCTTTATTTTTTTTCTTGAGTACTTTTTGAAAGTCATCGCTAAATCCAAGGACTGCAAGTGTAAAAGTTACTAGAAGTACAGTAATTAATTCTTTACTTCGAAAAGATTGAATTGTATATAATCCAATTAGATTTATAAGGAAAACCGGAAGCAAAAATATAAATCCACCCATTGTAGGGGTTTTTGTCTTATTAGTTATGTGGTGAGCCGGACCGTCTTCTCTTATAATTTGCTTTGCATTAAGCAACTTTAGAATATTAAGTATGGGTTTGCCCATGCTGATGGAGGCAATTATAGTAATAAAAAATAATAAAAGATATACCATTATCTAACTAGAGATCCAAGCAAATTAGTGACTAATTGTAAAGCAAAAAATGCAAGAATTGGAGAAATGTCTATTCCATTAATAGGTGGAATTATTTTTCTAAATGGTTCAAGAAATGGCAAGCATACACTGTCTAAAAACCCGTAGAACTTAGAATGAGTAAACTCAGGAATCCAGGAAAGAAGAACCCAGATGAACATTACAAATGTATAAGCCTGAACAATTGTTATTAAGAGCATTATGATTTGAGACATATTCTTATTCCTTCTGTAGGTTTTTACCTATATCGTAAATTATACCGCTGTTAAAAGCACTTCAGCCAAGATAGTTGAAAAACTATCTTGGCTGAAGTTAAGTCAAGCAGTACGGACTATTTCTTCTTCTTTTTTGCTGTTTTCTTAGGTGCTGCTTTCTTTTTTGTTGCTTTCTTTTTAGCTGCCATGATTTTCTCCTTTCTTTTTTCTTCTAAACAATTTTTATCTTATTTGATAAAACCAATTCTTTGAAAATTTAATCTGGCCAAAACTTGTAATGTAAAAATAGAAGTAGGTACTATTGTGAGTGGTGCATTATGACTGCGTTTGTCAAGAATGTTTGTTTTATTTTGTGTTTGCTCTTTTATGAACATTAAACTCGTTTTGTCTTTGTACCTTCAGGAAATAATCTTTGTGTTTTTATTTCCTCTTTTTATTTTCCCAGTTAAGTATACCCGACCTTATTATCAAAATAACATTTTCTTTTTATTTGTTCAATTACTGTTTTAAAAAAATAACGTTATGTGATTAATAACTTGAACAAAAATAAAGACGCGAGATCAAAAATATTGTTGCAAAGAAGCTTATATTTTCTTACTTAAGAGTTTGAATTGAGTTCTTTTTTTGCAAGTTCAACAGCATATTTCAGCTCAATCGTTCCTTTATATAGGGATTTTCCTAATATAACTCCTGAAATGTTTGAGTGCTTTTTCTTCTTCATATTTATTAATTCTGATATGTTTTCAATGCTTGCAATTCCACCTGAAACAATAATTTTAGATTTTAGGGTGCTTGAAATCTCTGCAACTGACTTAAAATTAGGTCCACTTAACATTCCATCCTTCGATATATCCGTATAAATTACTTCGCTTACACCTGAAAGATACTCTTTTAAAGTACTTAAATCCATTTCAATATCATTTTTCCATCCTGAGAGAGCAACTTTATTGTTTTTAAGGTCTAAACCTACAATAATTTTGCTTCCAAAGTCATTTATTGAATTATCAAGAAAAGATTTGTCTTGAAATGCTTTAGTCCCTAAAATAATGTAACTAATTCCTTCATTTATATATTCTTTTATTGATTCAACTGTTCTGATCCCACCCCCGACCTCAACTTTTGCGTTTACACTTTTTGAAATCTTAATAATTACATCTTTGTTTACAGGGAATCCATCTTTTGCACCATCAAGATCAACTAGATGTAATCTGCTTGCCCCGCTATCAATCCACTTTTTTGCTACATCAATAGGGTTATCTGAAAAACTTTCTACTTGTTCATAGTCACCCTGAGTTAACCTTACGCATTTACCACCAAGAATATCAATGGCTGGTATTAATTCAAAATCATTCATTCAAGTCTCCTAGTTTTATTCTTTATATTAAATTAAGCTCTTTAGTTCTTAAGCAAGGATAGATATGTTCAAATTTATAGATCTCCAAGTCTTTTTTAAATAAAATCACGTTTAGTCTTACTTCTTTAGTATCTGAAAGCTCTGATTCATATTTTGATACAGGATCTGAGGCATTTGTCATATTTTGGAGCTTCATTATAAAATACTCATCAACGGGGGAATTTGTAAAATAGAGAATCCCTTTTAATTTCCCAAAGTTGAGAATTAAAGACTTGTCTAAAAAAGCTTTGAATTCCCTAAATGAAGCGCTACCTTCATTATTCTCATTAACTATTACCCTTATTGAAGTAAATTTCGGGTCAATACAAAAATCAAGCATGTAAACATTAAGATCCCTTTTATTTATAATTCCTTTTTGGAGTTTATAAACAGTAACTTGTGAAATTCTTGCTATTGCTTGCCAAAATTTAAATTGTCTATTATAAAGTCCAGTTTGGTGCATGTAAAGAAAAAAATCTTTCAAGGTGAACTCAATTGCTTTTATAACCAGCTCAGGTAATTTTTTTTCTTCAATATCTAATAAAGAAATATTATCAATGGCTTCTTGAATACGTGATGTTTTAAAAATTCTTGGAGTTTGAGTAACCTTGTCACAGGTTAAAGTAAGAGAATCCCCTCTTCCTATCTTTATTTTCCCAAGCTCTTTTCTTCTTATTAACAGCTGGTTTAGCATATTTAAAATATAGCAGATAGTAAAATAGAGACAAAGATAAAACAAACACTTTAATTTGTAAGAGCAATTCACTTCCTTTATATAATTTGATATCCTATTGATATGACTAAGCTAGATTTTTACGGATTACATTCTTATAAAACTGAAGGTAAAACTTATCCAGGCAAGTTAATTGTTATTGAAGGTACTGATGGTGTAGGTAGAACTACTCAAGCTACTATGCTTAAGTCATGGCTTGAAGGTCAAGGACATGCAGTAGTAGATACAGGTGCAGCCAGATCAGAGCTAGCCGGCAAAGGTATAAAAATGGCTAAAGAAGGAAACACCTTAGGGTCAGTTACTTTAGGATTATTTTATGCTACTGATTTTGCTGACAGATTTGAGAAGCAAATATTTCCAGCTTTAAAAGCAGGGTTTATTGTTTTAAATGACAGATATATTTATTCATTAATAGCTAGATCTAAAGTTCGTGGAGTAGATAGAGAATGGTTGAAAGAGATTTATGGCATTGCGCTAAAGCCTGACATTGTTTTTTATCTAAAAATTGGGGTTAAAGATTTAATACCCAGAGTTTTAGCAGGAAAAGGATTTAATTATTGGGAGTCTGGAATGGACTTAAGATTAGGAACAGATCTTTATGAGAGCTTTGTTAACTATCAGGAAAAAATGATTAATGAATTAGATATTATGTCTAAAGAATACAATTTTATTGAAATTGATGCTACAAAAGAACCTCAAGATGTATTCCAGGATATCAAGAATAGAATGAGTGAATTTTTGGTTTAGAGCCCCTGTTTTTATCCAGCTCTATAAGCTGGCAAAATTTTTTGCTAGTTCACAAGGCTCACGTCACAAAAAATTGTCAGCTTGGCTGGATTAAAAACAGGGTAAAATATTAGACGTATGCCGCCATAGCTCAGTTGGTAGAGCAGCTGCTTCGTAAGCAGTTGGTCGCAGGTTCAACTCCTGTTGGCGGCTTTCAAATTTACTTTAATCATTCCAAAGCATGATACATCTCTTTCAAAATCGGGTAAAATTAAGATATTAGGAGCAAAAAATGGCAAATAAAGACCAAAAAAGACAAAAAGATAATCCTGACGAAAAATTAAATGCAGAAAATCAAAAAAAGGGATTTCAACCACCTGCCCCTAAACCCTTTTCTCAATTCTCAAACCCAAATAAATTTAGTGGTAATTCAAAAGGATTTGGCGGCAATAGTAGTTTTCACAGAAGGACACCAGGCGGGAAGTAAAGATATAGTTTTACCAGCCTGAATTTGATGCATCTATCCGTTACAGAAATAATTAATTTTTACCGTTGTCCAAGACTTCTTTTTCTAAATAAGTTTGGGGATAAAGCTTTACAAACTCCTCCAAGTGATTTTTTAAGAAGATTATGGAAAGTAGGTAGAAATTATGAATCTACAGTCGTAGACTTTTTTAAGTATGAAAAGCCTAAGTATAAAATCGGAGATTTTGATACAGGTTTAAAATCTACCCTAGAACTCATGCAAAATGGAGTAGAGACTATTTACCAAGGCGTACTTAAAAATGATGAATTAGTAGGAATCCCTGATTTTTTAATTAAAGCAAAAGGAAATTCACTCCTCGGTGAACATTATTATTATGCAGTGGATATTAAGGGAGCTAGTACTGCTAAAGAAAGATATTTAATTCAGTTGTCTAGTTACTCATATTTGCTTGGTGAGATTCAAGGATTTACCCCACTTTATGGCGGGCTTTTGCTTCTGGATATGGACCTTCAGATAAAATATTTTCCTGCTCTAATGAAAAACGTAGTTAGTGCTATTTCAGAAGGTCAAAAAATACTTAGTGATAGTGAAACCCTGCCACCACTTTTTATAGATTCAGGTTGTCAGATGTGCCAATGGTATAACTTTTGTTTACCTGAGGCTCATGAAAAAAAGGACTTATCTCTTATTCCTGGAGTAAATAAAAAGATAAAAAAAACTCTTGAAGAAATTGGAGTGAAAAACTATTCTGATTTAGGTCAATGTACAGAAGAAGACTTGGTAAATATAGAAGAGTTAACTCCTGAGAAGAGAAAAGAAATTATTATTCAGGCAAAATGTCTGAGTGAAAAGAAAATCTATCTAAAAGCACTCCCTGAAGTAGAAGAAGAAAACAGTGAGATTTATATCGATTTTGAAAGTGATATGGTTTTTGACGAAAAAGGTACAGAAATTACACGTGTAGATTATCTAGTGGGTTTGTTGAAAGTAAATAAAGAGAAAGAAGAATATACCAGTCTTCTTTTTGAAGAAAGTGAAGAGCAGTTTTTAAGTGATCTTACTGCTTATTTAAGAGATCATATGGATTCACCTTTTTATCATTATGGACATTATGAACAGTCGATTTTTAATGAAAAATGGCAAACCTTACCAAAAGCTAGACTTGTCAATGTGGAAAAGATAATAAAAAACTCTCTTATTATGCCTGTAACTAGCTATTCTCTCAAGAATATTGTAAAGGCGCTGGGCTTTTCATGGAGAAATAAAGAAGCCAATGCAATGCAGTCAATGTGTTGGTATAGCTCATATCTGGAGACAAAAGATAGAAGATTTTTAGAATTGAGTATTGAATATAATCATGATGATTGTTTAGCACTTTACTTTTTAAAGAAATGGTTGCTTTCAATAAAGAAAAACGAATTACCCATTGGTGAGTTTATTGATATTGCTTCTATATGTAATGATTAGTGGCAAAAATGTTAAAAACATAAAATTCAAGATTTTCGCCTGATCAATAAATGTTATGGACAAGGTATGAAACATTATAAGAAGTACTGAAAATTTGATTAAAACTTTATTTTTATCTTTGTTTAATAGTGGAATTAATAAAATAAAGTTTAATAAGTACCATGAATGAAACTTAGCAAGAGTAAAACAAAAGAAAGTAAGTAAGACCAAAAACATTTTACTAATAAGCTCTTCATTCTTTTTAAATAGAATCTTGAGATAAAAGACTAGGAAAATAAAATAAATTGAATACTTTATTATTGATAACATAAGAGTTAAATCTAAATTGAGACTTAGAGCTCTAGATAAGCATTTGCCCAGTATGAATAATGTCGCAATTAGTGACTTATGGACTAGATCAATGTTTGTATATAGTCGACCTATTTTTTCACTACTGACCGATGAAAAAATATCTATATAATCAATAGAAAATATAGCTATTAAGACTAATCCACATAAAATACCTAGAGTGACATCACTCATTTTCTTCTTGTTTGTAAAGAATAAATGAATAAAAACAATTGGAAGAATTAAAATAGAAACATATTTAACTCCTATTGCAGAAGTCAATGCTAAGCTTCCTGAAAAATACTTTTCTTCTTTTATTATTAAATATATACCTGTAAAGATTAGAACACCACAAATTAAGTCGTTGTGACCGTTCCATAACCCTTGAATAAAAATTAGTGGGTTGAAAGCAACTAGAAAAAAATCTTCAGGATTTAACTTATTGATTGTGAAAACAAGAAATAGGAAATAAATTATTAGGTTTAAAAGCTTAAAATTAAAAAAAGAGACAAGAAAATTATTATCACTTAGGAAAAGTACAGTTTTTGTAATTGAAATAAATATAGGACCATAGGTAGTGGGTTGAGGGGGCCACATAAAATTGAAGAATAAAGAGCTTTTTTTAAAATCTTTAATCTCTGCTACTGTTTCAAAATATGGATTTTGGTGATGTAAAGTTTGCTGTGCACCTCGTGCAATATAGCCGTATAAATCAGCGGAATTGCAGGGAATTGAAATAGTCATTAAAATTGAAAAAGCAATTGACCACTTTACTATGGTTAAGTTACTTATTTCTTGACCATTTATTTTTTCAGACTGAACTAATTTATATCCTTGAAAAAATAAAATAGCTAAAATTGAACAAACCACCATAAAAAACACATCATTGATTAATTTGTAAGGGATCTCTGTTTCTATAATGGCTTTGAAGCCGCTGAAATTTAAAATATTTTTCCCAATTTTGCTAAAATTTTTAATTTCACTTTCATTGAAAAGAATAAGATAACTTCTAAGAGGGTAATAGACCTTATTAGTTATGCTTGATATAACTAGATTTATCCATCCAAAAGCAGCACAAATAAAGTAAACTATAAGTGTAAGAGTTCCAATTCTTTTAAATTGATTGGTTGTTGAATGCTGAGTACTGATAAAATTACCTTCCATGTTATTTCTCATACTCATTGGGATAGAGAATGGTATCTTCCTTTTGAAACTTTTAGATCAGAACTTGTTGATCTTATAAATGAGCTCTTAACTATTTTAGAACAAAACAATGATTTCATTTTCCATTTAGATGGACAATCTGTAATTCTTCAGGATTTTTTAGAGATATACCCTGATAAAAAAGAACTTTTAAAGAAGTTTATAAAGTCAAAAAATATATTAATAGGACCTTGGTACGTTTTGTCAGATCAGTTTTTAAGCAGTGGAGAAGCTACCGTTAGAAACCTTTTATATGGTATTAGAGATGTCAAAGAATTTGGTGAGCCAATGATGATCGGATATCTTCCTGATCAGTTTGGGCAAATTGCTCAACTCCCTCAGATTTTTAAAGGGTTTAATATTCACTACTCTATTTTAGGCAGAGGAATTCAAGATGGATTTGCAGAGCATAATTGGCATTCTTTAAATGGTGATAGTGTCCTGACAATATGCATGACCAATTGGTATAACAATGCACAAAGAATTCCTGAAGAAAAGACTGGTGAATATTTAGATAAAATTTTAGAAAAGCAAAAGAAAACAACACTTTCTGGACATGTTCTTCTTATGAATGGCTGTGATCATTTATTTGTGCAAAAGAATTTGCTCAGTGTTATCAAAAAAACTAAAAGCTCAGACAAGTATGAAATAACTCAAAGCTCACTTCAAAATGTTTTTAAAGAGATTGAGAGCTTAAAAAAGACTTTCCCAATTTATTTCGGTGAATTAAGAGATGATAACAATAAACAAATTCTAAGTGGTACTCTCTCATCCAGAGTATATTTAAAGCTTCAAAACTATAGTATACAAACTAAAATTGAAAAGGTTCTTGAGCCTTTTGCTACCGTTTCATCCCTCTTAAATAACACTAAATACCCTTTTGAGAAATTAAAATATGCCTGGAAACTTCTAATTCAAAATCATGCACATGACTCTATTTGTGGCTGCTCTATTGATGATGTTCATAAAGAAATGGAAACCAGATATTTAAAGGTTAATCAGCTTGTAGATAAACTCACGGAAAACATTAAGAATCCTCCACAGCCTGAAGCTAATAAAGAAGACTTATTTTTAAATCTTGTTAATCTGACTTCATATGAGAGATGTGATGTTGTGGAAGCTATTATTGAGATTCCATTAGGTCCTATATCTACTGATCCTGGCGCAAAACCAGTAATAGAAAAAGAAATCAATAGCTTTAAACTCTTGGATGGTGAAACTGAAGTAAGTTTTAATATTCTTGAAACCTCTAATGAAGAAACTTTTGTTTTATCCAGAAATGATATTCCTTTATTACAAGCAATAAAAAGATTTAAGATTGTTTTAAATGCAGCCATGAAACCATTTTCAGCTAAAGCTTATAAGGTTATTGCTGGTAAAGAAAGTGCAGCTGAAAATTTAAAACCATTTGCTGACTCTTCTCTGAAATTAAGATTTCACAATAATGGTACTTTTGATGCTAAGTTTAACGATAAAAACTTTAATAACCTTCACCAATTTACTATAGAAGATGATCTTGGTGATGAGTATAATTTTGAACCAAAAGCCAATAGCCACCAACCATTAGCCATTAGCTCTAAGTGGGAAGTAATAGAAGAAAACAATTTAAGAAAAAGATTTAAGCTTGAATCATCTATTAAAGATCTTGATTTAACAATAGAAGCTACATATTATTTCAATACAAATAGAATTGACTTTAAGACGAAAATTAATAATAATTTAAAAAATAAAAGAATTAGACTTCATTTTCCTACTAATTTAGCGACGAACTCTGTCACTGCTGATACACCTTTTGGAATTATTGAAAGGGCTAGGCAGCCATTAGATTGGAAGAATTGTGCTTTTAACCAACCACTTTATAATTTTATTGAGCATACTAATGGAAAAAATGGACTTTCTTTCTTTGGGGGAGGACTTGCTAGTTATGAATTGTATAAAGATGGAAATGGTTTTGCTATTGATTTAATCCGTGCTGTTGGCAGGCTTTCCAGCGTTCATTCTCATGCCCACTTGGAAACTCCAGATGCACAATGCAACAGGCTGATAGAGTTTAATTACTCCATTTATTTGCATGATAAAAAAATAGATATTCATGAAGAGCAGTTAAAACAGCAAACACCCGTTTTAGCTTATGAATCAAAAATAAAAATGGAATTTCAACAATTGCTGAACATCCCACCAGAATTGATGTTAAGCTCTTTTAAAAGGAGTGAAGACGATGAAAAAATGTTTACTTTGAGGCTCTTTAACCCACAAAATAAACAAATTGATAGTTGTAAATTGAATATTAATTTCCCATATAAGGAAGCTCTTATTCTTAACTTAAATGAAGACAAACAAAGTTCTCTAGGCAAAAATAAGGAAATAACATTTAATATAGCCCCTTTTCAAATAATTACCTTTGGAATATTGGTTTAATTTATGAGAAAGATTATTAGTTTAATAGCTCTGATCTTCATTTTCTTCTGTTTACCATTAAATGCACACTCTGCTGATATTAAAAAACTTCAATTATCAGGTGTTTTATTTTTAACAAGCCCTGATACTGGAAAAATAATCTATGTGGACTTAATGGATCTATCTATGGTTTACAATACTCCCACTAAAGGAGCACCATTTGAAATAGTAAGTAATAATGAAACTCTCTATATTCCTGATTTTGCTAAGGATAAAATCTATGAACTCATGGCTTTTAATACCCTAATTAACACTTCAATACTTAAATTTAATGAATTCCCCTTGCCAGCTATGTCTAATCCTGTTCTTGTAAAATTTTTGGGGGATAAAATGTATGTTTTAAATAGTTTATCTAACGATATAAGTATATTTTTACTACCTACAAAAAAATATCTTTATAGTGCAAATCTTTTGCCAACTCCTACTGCTTTTACTTTTCTGAAAAAAATAAATCAGCTTGCTATCACATGCCCAACTACAAATACACTTGTTTTATTAAATGACAATAATTTTTCAAAAAGAAAAGATATAAAAATTGAAGGTGGTCCAGAAAAAATAGTTTCAAGTATGGATGGAGAGCATGCTTATATAACTTTAAGAAACAAAAAAGCAGTTTTAAAATTTAATTATTTATTAGGAAAAGGGATTAAGGAAATACCAGTAGGGGATACGCCCGTTTCTCTTTTAGAGAGTTATGATGGAAAATATTTATATGTGGCAAATGGTAAGTCAAATACTATAAGTATTGTTGATTTAAATAGGGGTGAAGTAATAGATACTATAAATTTACCCATAGAAACACAGTTTCCGGGGCAAATAGCTCTTACTCGTGATGGTAAGTGGCTCATAGTTCCAAGTGAAACAACAAATACAATATCTTTTATAGATTTAAATAGTAAGTCAATAGCTGTAAAGCTAGATGTAGGGGCTACTACGCATGGATCTTATATAATTGACAATTGAGAATGGAAAATTGACAATTAATGAATCCAGAAAGCATATACATTCATATACCTTTTTGTAAGACTAAGTGTCCTTACTGTGATTTTGCATCATGGGCTAAGAAAGAGCACCTCTTTGAGGAGTATATCGATGCCTTGATATCTGAGATAAAGACTAAGTGTGAGGCTTACTTTGCTATGGGAAATTTACCACAGCCCATTCATTCTCTTTTTATTGGTGGTGGTACACCATCTCTCATCCCCCCCGATTTATATGAAAAATTATTTTCTGAACTAAAAAAGCATTTTCAATTTTTAAATGATTGTGAAATTACCATGGAGTTAAATCCAGGAACAGCAAATGACAATTTCTTGGTAGGTTATAAAAAACTTGGAGTAAATAGAATTAGTATAGGTGCTCAGAGTTTTAATGAAAAAATCCTTGAAACATTAGGTAGAAAACACAGCGTAGATGAGACCATTGAAGCGATTGAGAAAATAAAAAATGCAGGTTTTACTAACTTCAATCTAGATTTTATTTTTTCTGTTCCAGGTATGACAAAACAAATCTGGGAAGAAAGTATTTATAAAGCTTTAAGTTTTAATCCTAAGCATATCTCCTCATATTCATTGATTATTGAACCAGGAACACCGTTTGAACATATTTATAAAGATCCTAAAAATTTACCTACTGATGATACTGCCAGTGAATTTTATATGTTACTTTGTCAGACCCTGAATGAAAATGGTTACAAGCATTATGAAGTTAGTAATTTTGCAAAATCTGGCTTTGAATCAAAGCATAATTTGAATTATTGGCTGGCTAAAGAATATTATGCTTTTGGAGTGGGTGCTCATAGATATTTAAATGGACTTAGAACTGCTAACACAAAAGACCTAGATTTGTATATTTCTAATCCTAATATTGAGACTATTGTTGACTTCCCAATTAACTATGATTTTGAAAAGATTATGCTTACTTCAAGATTAAATCAAGGCTTTAGTTTAAAATCAATTGAAAGAGTAACTACAAAAGATAAACATTATGTAAAAAACATGCTGAATACTCTAACAGAGGGAGGATTTATAGAACTTTTTGAGGATAACGTTCATCTTACAGATAAAGGAATGTTTGTAAATAATGAAATTCTCCTCAAATTAATTTAAATTTTCAAGATGTCAAAAACAAGAATTTTAATTAGAATCCTAGTTTGGTTTTTTGTTGTTTTATGTATAACAGCAACTATTTTCTTGAATTTTTTTCTAAATATTAACCAATTAAAAAAACTTGTTGAAAAGAATTTAAAAGATCAACTAACTTGTGTGGTAAAACTAGGCACCCTTGATTGGGATTTAGATGCATTTAAACTCGGTGTTACTACTTCAAATATTTCTCTTTTTGACCAGGAAAACAATCTTGTTTTGCAGGCAGGACCCACTAGATTTACGTGGGATATAAGAAATTTTCTTAAAGGTAGATATGCACATTTTTACAGTATTAACTCTACAAATTTGTACGTGAATGTCATTAGAAGTAATAAGGGAAAATGGAATTTGATTGAAATCTTTCCTCCAGGACCTGTACCTGAAGTAGATAATTTAAGATTAAACAACAGTATTTTATATTTAATAGATGAATTAAACCCAAAATCAAGAGAATCTTTATATAAAGATCTGAATTTGGTTTGGGAAATAGCCCCAGAAACAAACAAAAGAAGAATTGATTTAACTACAAGAATTGGGTCATTGGATGTTCCGTCATTTTTAAATGTAAAAGGTAAATATCTGGAAAGTCATAAATTTAACTGGGACAAAGATAATTTCAACTTTTATATAACAGCAAAAAATGTAGATCTTTCAAATTTTTATGGTTACTTTGCAAATCTAATTAAAGAACCAGAACTTAAAAGCTTGAAAGGTGAAGTTAGTGGAATTTTGTTTTTCAAAAAAATTCAAGGAGAAAGATTTATTAATATTAGATCCAGAACTTCTACTAGAGATTTTTTGGTGAATCTTAAGAATGCAGATGGTTCTCAAGCAATTGAAATTCCGAAAACAGACTTTATACTAAGAGCAGTGGTGAGTGAAGATAAAATTGACTTGCATACCTTTAGATCAAAAGTTGATGAGTTAACATATGACATTAAGGGAAGTGTTGTTAATTGGTCAAAGAAATTTCCTGATGCTAATTTAGAATTTAAAACAAATAGATTTAACTTTAAAAAAATAAAACCATATTTACCTCTATCCTTATTACCAGTTAGTACAAGAATGAGAATTGAACCTATTAATGATGATGGTTTTGTAACGTTGGATTTGAAGTTAAAAGGAAATCAATATACGCCCAAGTATTTTGGTACGATTTTGTTAGATGACTTTAATTTAACTCAGAACTCAGGATTTATAAGCATTATTAAAGGATTAAATGGAAAACTTGTCCTTGATAATCAAATAATGAAAATTGAGTATTTGAATATTCCTATAGAAACAACACCTCTGGTAATAAAAGGTTTTATAGACAGCGAAAAAATTATTACTTCATTTAATCTTGCTGGGAATGGTTTAAATGTAACTGTATTAAAAGATCTTATAACTCAATCTGGTTTGCAGCCTCCAATAGTAGATAGTATTATTCCTGATGGGAAACTTAATTTAAACTTAGATATTTTCATAGATAAAAACAAAGCTCCAGATATTAAAGGAAATATAGGTTTTGATAATCTTGGAGCATTGCTTTTAACTAATGACCCTTTGGAAATAAAAAATGTTTTTGGTAATTTAATTCTTGATGGAACAAAAATAATATTTGAGAAAGTGGAAGGACTTATAAATAACGAACCATTTTCTATAAAAGGAAATCTTTCACTTAAAGAAGATGAAAAGGTAGATCTTATAGTAGAAGCAAAACATTTAAAAATTCTAAATAGTATAGTTTCTTTATTGACTGAAAAAACTCCATTTAAAACAGTAGGAAAAACTGTCAAGGGTGAAGCTAGTGATTTAAATTTGAAAATAGCTGGGACTTTGACAAAACCAATATTAGATGGAATGGTATTTATTAACCACGTAGGAGTTAGCTTACCCGGTTTAGATGACACAATCAGTGATATAACTGGAAATTTAAAATTTCAAGGGACAGATTTGCTTATAGAGTCAGTTACTGGAATGATACAAAATGCTACTTTTGAAATATCTGGTCTAATTAATGATTTATTGTCTGTCCCAAAACCAAGAATAAAACTAATTACTGGAAATATAGAAATAAGTAATTTGTGGAAATTTGTAAAAGAACAATTAAAAACTTCTTCTTTGAGTGTTCAAGCCGAAGCATTAAAGAAATTAAGTGGTTTTGCTTCTTTAGATATATTAGTTAATCCTACTACTATTACAGGCAATATTGATTTTATGGATGGAATTGTAAGATATGAAACTATTCCATTTGATTTAACTATGCTTGAAGGAATGGTTTTAATTGATGAAAAAAATATTAACCTTATAGGATTTATGGGAGATGTTGGAGAAAAGAATAAATTTGCTTGTGATCTAGTTGTTTATAATTACTTAGATTCTGATTTTACTCTTCAAGGGATGATTCAGGCAGATGTAGATCCCGATGAATTGGTTATGTCTATCAATCCTGAACTTATGAATGCCATTATTTCAGAAGGAATTATTCCTACCCAAATAAATTTTGATGGGGCTCTGCCACTCATAAATCTAAATGTAGTTTCTGTTTTAGATGAAATGCTAAAACTTGAATTACCTGGATATTTAAAAAAACCTGATGGAAAAAGTTATACGATTGCTGGAGATGTAGACTTTGATTCTAGTAATCTAAATCTTATTATCCATAATTTAAATTTAAAGTCAGACAAACTTTCAGTCACTACAAAAGGCAGTATAAAAAATCTAAATTCAAAAGAGCCTGAAATCATGTTGTTTTTTAATAGTGATGAACCCTGTGGATTGAATATGATTCTTGAACCACTTGTCCCCCTTATGGGATTTAAAATGTGGGGGATGATAGATTTTAACGGTTCAGTTTCTGGAACTGCTTCTAAATATGAAGTAAGTAGCTATGCAATGTTATATCAAATAGAAATCCCAGATATTATGGGTAAGAAATTAACAGCCACAGATGGGGCTGTTAACACATTCTTTGATGGGAAAAGTGGTGTTTTAAATGCTGATGTAAATAATGTAATGATTGCAGCATTAAATGCAAAGTTTCTTTCAATTTCAGCTAATTATGTAGACCCCGTGGTAAATATAAATAAGTTTATTTTAGATAGTGAGCAAGGAAATATAATTGGTCTTGGATATTATGATCCTAGAGACGGCAGCTTTGATTTTAATGCAAATGGCAAAGCTATAGATTTGGGAGCTCTTGCTTCTTTATCTCTGGATGACACTACAAAACTAGCAGGGAATACAGACTTCTCAATTATGGCAATTGGTAAAGGAGTGACAAGTGAGGAAATTTTAAAAAATACAAAAGGGGATGTGTCATTTACTGTAACTGAGGGCAAGGTTGGACAAGTGGCTCTTCTTCAAAAAGTTTTACAGTTTTCTAACCTCTTTAGCAGTGGAATCTTTGGATTTAATTTATCAAATGTATTTTCTTTGTTTTTTAAATATCAAGATGGCAGCTTTAATAAAATGCATGGGCATTTTGAATTAGATGAAGGTATAATTAATACAGAAAAATTTGCTTATGCTGCAAAAGACTTATTATTAAATGCTTTTGGTTCTATCGATTTGAATAAGTCCCTTTTAGACATGAAATTCTATGGCTATTTACCTATAAGTAATATAAAAACCCAAAATGCAAAACTGTCTAAAACTTCTGTAGCTAATAAAGTTACAAATACAGTTTCAGGAGCTATTACTATAATTCCTGATGCTTTTGGCAAAGCAAGATTCTTTATTCCATTTCTAAGTGCAAACAATTCTAGATATTTTAAATTCGACCTTGCGGGAAATACAAAAGACCAGAAAAAAATAGTTAGCAAAGCAAGAAAGAGTTTTAAATGGTTAAATAAAACAAATCAGAAAAAAGAAAATGCATTTTTACCGAAGATCTAGAATTAACTTCTTTGCTTCTTCCTCTTCATCTTCTTTACTCATCTCTGGGTTGTTGATTTTTAATTCTAAGATCTTATCCAGGATTTCACCAACCTGTTTTCCCTGCGGAACTCCTAATTTGATTAAATCCTGACCAGTGATGTTTAGTTTAATTTTTGAAGTTTTATTTATATATTCGTCTATTAAATTATTTTGTGTTAATGATTTTGCAATTATTATGCTTTCAATTGAATGATTCTTAAGTACTTGGAATGTTTTTATTGAATCAATATTTTTCTCTTGTAATTTTTCTCCTGCTTTGAGCCCATCTTTAATAGTTTTTATTTCACCACTTGGTAAGTGTAAATTGATAAACACGCTCTCTTTTTGACTATTTGTTAGATCACATACAGTTAATCCAAGGTATATAATCCATTTCTCAGCTATGTCATCTAGATGATCCCAAAGAATTTCTTCTGCTTTTTTAATCCTATTTTTTAATACTTCTTTATATGCCAATTCAGTATTAACCATCCTGTAAACACCAGACTCAAAAAATATTTTTATAGCATTTTCTATAGTAGGTAAATTAAATAAATATCTAATTTCAATTTTTACTCTATCCCCTCGTATTTTTTCAATTAAGTTATCAAATTGCTTGGATTCAATGACTTCTTTTAGAAATGCTTGAGTTTTTTCTTCTATTTCAAAATTGAGTTTTGCAGCAAACCTTATTGCTCTAATCATCCTGGTCGGATCATCTATAAAACTCTTCTCATGTAATATTTTTATCTTTTTATTTCTTAAATCATCTAAACCATTAAATAAATCTACTATTTCACCAAAATTATTTGGAAGTAATGAAACAGCAAGAGCATTAATCGTAAAATCGCGTCTAATCAAATCTTTTTTTAATTCAGAGATTGTTACTTCTGGCAAAGGGGCAAGTTTTTCATTGTCATAGGTTTCTTCACGTGTAGTTGCTAAATCTACAGGGATTTTTTTACCATTTATGTGAAAAATCACTTTTGCAGTATGAAATCGATCATGTTTTGCACTAAGCTCGCAATTTGGGAATTTCTTAACGAGAGTATCTGCTAAAAGAGCAGCATTATTTTCTACCACTATATCAATATCTAAATTATCAAACCCTAGTAAAAGATCCCTAACCATACCACCTACAAGATAAGACTTTTGATTTATTTCTTTTGAAATCTTGCCAATTTCAGTTAATAGATGAAAGTGATCTTTATCTATGTTTTCTAGGATATTCTTAATGTTTTTCACTTCTTGCATCTTCTTCTTTTTGCTATTATATCCTTATGACTAATCAAACAGATGTTTTATATCCTGAACTTAAACTAGATGAAATTAAAAAAGTTCATGAAATGATAATGCCTTATCTTGTTTGGACGCCTATTATATCTACTGCTACATTTACTGAACTTACTGGAACGAATATTTTCTTTAAACTTGAAAATATGCAAAAAACAGGGTCATTTAAACCGCGCGGTGCATTAAATAAAATCTTAAAAACATTAAAACAAAAAAAGGTAAAAGGATTAGTAGCAGCTTCAGGTGGAAACCATGCACAGGGAGTGGCTTATGCAGCACAAAAACTTGGATTAAAAGCAGTTTTAGTAATGTTTGAAGGAGTGCCTGATTGTAAAATTGATGCTTGTAAGGGCTACGGAGCTGAAATAGTTATAAAGGGTACAGAACTTCAAGATGCAATGGATCATTCTTTTGAGTTACAGAAAGAATTAGGATATGAGCATGTCCATGCATTTAATGACATTGATATAGTGGCAGGACAAGGAACATTAGCACTTGAAATTATAAAAGATTTACCTGAAGTAGATACTGTTATTTGCTCTATTGGTGGTGGCGGTTTGATTTCAGGAATGGCAGCTGTAATTAAACAGTTTAAAAAAGATGTAAAAGTTTATGGTGTAGAAACTGTGGGTGCTGATTCTATGTACCAAAGTTTTAAATCAGGAAAAATTGTGCCATTACCTAAGATTACTTCTTTTGCTGAAGGACTTTCAGCCTGTAGAGTAGGAGATATTACTTTTAATCTGACTAAAGAATATGTAGATGATATTTTTACAATTTCTGATGATAAAACAAAAGACTCTATTTTAATGCTTTTAGAGAGGCAAAAGCTCTTAGTAGAGCCTTCTGCAGCTTGTACAGTGGCAGCACTTTTAGAGCATAAAATACCAGTAGGGAAAAATACAGTAGTTATTTTAAGTGGTGGAAATCTGGATTTAAGTAGATTGAAGACGTTTCTGTAGAGAGTCCTAGCTTTCTGGGTACAATATAACTATGTCTGAAGAAGAAATAAACCTACCCTTAATTGATCCTACAATCATAGGCCAGATCTTAGATACGCAGGCTGTTGGATTTAGCTTTCCTGCACAAATAGTTTTTGGATATGGAGTGTTAAATAGAATTAGTTTTCTTTCTCTTTTTTTAAAGTCCAGTAATGCATTTATTATTTGTGATCCAGAAATAGAAAAACTTGGATATGTAAGAAAGGTTCAAAGGTATTTAAAACTTAGTGGACTAACATCTACTGTCTTTAATGAGATAGAACCTAATCCAAATGAAGAAACAGTTATTAAAGCAGTTGAGAGTTATAAAAATGCAGGATGTGATTTAGTTATAGCCATAGGTGGTGGTAGTGCTATAGATGTAGGTAAAGTTGTTAGACTTCTTGCAAAACAAGGTGGAAAACTTTCAGACTATGATGCAGCTCGTTCCAGCATAATGTCCATTCATGAACTTCTTCCTCCTCAGATTAGTATTCCTACTACTAGTGGAACAGGCTCTGAAGTTTCTATAGTAGCTATGATTACTACTGAAAAAGAAAAAATTACTGTTTTGGGATACCCGCTTATTTCTACAATTGCTCTTGTTGACCCAGAGTTGACCATGTCATGCCCACCTAGGTTGACGGCTTACTGTGGCATGGATGCACTTACTCATGCTATAGAATCTTTTATTTCTCTTAGAATAAATCCTGTTGCTGACATGTTTTCCCTTCAGGCTATAACTCTTATTTCTCAAAATCTAAAAAAGGTATATGAAAATGGAAATGATGCAAAAGCAAGGATAAATATGTCACTAGCAGCACTGGAAGCAGGTATGGCATTTAATCAAAAATCAGTTGGTCTTGTTCATGCTATGTCCCATCAGCTCTCTGCTAAATTTAATCTTCCACATGGACTTGCTAATGCAGTAATGCTTCCATACGTTTTGAAATTTAATAAGTCAGTTAGTAAAGAAAAATATGCCACTATGGGAATAGCTTTTGGACTTAGTCTGGGAAGTATTGATGAAGGCGCTGAAAGGTTTATTCAGGAAGTTGAGAAATTAAATGATGCTCTTTCAATACCTAAAAAACTTAGAGAATGTGGTGTTAAAGAAAGTGAAATACCTGAAATGGCAAAAATGGCATTAAAGGATATTTCTATCATTACAAATCCCCTTCAGCCAATTACACAGGAAACCGTAGAGAAGTTATATAGAGAAGCTTATTAATATTAAAAAGATTTTATCTTAGATTCTAGGCATTTTTGCTATAAGTTTAGTATGGCAAGAGTAGAAACAAATACGTCAGTCGATGCATTCTATGGTGCTTTTTTCCGATATAGTAGAGCATATAATTTATCTGAACGAATTCAAGAAGCTATGAGACTCCCATATCCAGTAGATAATGTGAAAGATGTTTTAACATTGATAGATTTAGAGCTAACTGATGGGAGTTTATGTGCATATAAAGATATCAATGTTCTAGATCAAGAGATAAAACCTTTTGTTAAAAACTGCAGACACCCCTATTTTAAGGGGGATTTTTACCTTTCATTTTACTTGAGTAGTGGAAATGCTGCTATTTATATATTTAGAAGAAATGGAAAATTGGAAACAGAGTTACGCCTCCTTAAAGATAAAAGAGGATATGATTTTTCTCATGTAGAAAAAAGATTTGGTATTAAACAATCAGATAGTAGAAAAAATATAAATTCTTGCTCACTTACAAATGCTTTATTTCCCACAAATCGAAAATGTTACCCTGGGGAATTCTTGTATTTTTTATCGGATTTTGATGAAATTATGACAGGTGAACGATTAGAATCATATAGTTTTGCAGCTATTGAAGAACTCACCTCAGCTCTAGGAAGATTTATGCAAGATGCAAATTTGGGACAAGAAACACAATTCACTTTTAAATTAAGCAATGATGTTAGTGCTTTTATATGTGCTAACAATGCTTCTCAAATACAAATTGGATTTGAGCCTAGTAGTCCTGATTTGATGGAAAAATTAACTAGACAATTCCGTTAGAACTTTAAACCTTAGCTCTACTTAACTCCACGACATCTCTTAAGACACCATTTACAAATTTCTTACTTTCATCACTACCGTATTTATCTGCTATTTTTACAGCTTCATCGCAAATTACTTCAGTAGGGGTTTCAGAGAAAAATAAAAGTTCTGTAGTGGCTATTCTTAAAACATCTCTGTCTAATCTCACCATTCTATTTAACTTCCATTTCTTATCATCTTTTCTACTAAGAGCTGCTTGTTCAATCACTTCATTTACTTTTTCTTTATTCTGAATGTAGGTTTTAAATAAGAGCATTGCATATTCTTTTGCCTGGTCCTGTGTGGAGTGATTTATCAATTCTGGTAATTCTAAAGAGTTGTAGATCTCAGTTGCGGCATTTTTAAGCGCTTCTACTTGTTTTTTTAAAACTGCTGTGTCGGGAATAAGTACAGAGTTTATCTGACTTGTACGTTCTTCATTATCTGGATGTTCAACTTCAGCATTGGCTAAAAATTTCTCAATTTTTATTAAATCTGCAGATACGCCACTTATATTTTTCTTTGCATAATCGCTTAATGATCTACTAAGTGCTAGTAAAATTTGATCAAAAGTTACTCCATCGATTTTGCTTTCTTCTTTTGGTAATTGAGGAAGGGCCAAAATAACCAATTCTCTTGATGCTGATCTTGTGTTCATATTTTCAGGCTCCAGTTTCTTTAAGAGATTAAAGTATAAACCATTAAAGTGATTTGCTTATTATCTCTATTCAATATAACTCCTAACTTTTTGAAAAATTAGGGCTTCCACTGAAAATATTTGTGTAGATATATAAAAAAGTGCTAAACGACACACATATAATCCCCTAAGGTTGGTACAAATAAAATAGATACTCTTAATATGAATTTAATACGAAATAAAATCAATTTTTTTGTAAAAGTAAGTTTAATACTACTTATTTTTATCTCTTTAAACATTCCAAGTGAATCATTTGCTGAAACATTAAGTACTTTACCTTCCTGTGATAATCAGGGTTGCTTTAAGAAGCCCAGTAATGTAGCAATCTCTTCTGATGGCTCCTTTGTACTTGTTTTGGATTCAGATGCTGATACAGGTACGATACTCAGAAAGTTTTCTTTTAGTAATGGAAATTTTTCTAATACTTCAAGATTTCAAGTTAGTTCATTAAATAATATTCAAGCCTCATATTCATTGAGCCTTAATAAAAAAAACAATAAGGCACTTATTTTTAATGAAGGAGTAGACTTTAATTCAGCAAAACTGATCTTAGTAGATCTTCTTTTAAGTAAATCAACTGATATTAATTCATTACCTACTATTTCATCATTGACTTCTCCTGTCTTTGGAGATGCTGATGGAAATACAATATTCTTTTCAACACTTTCTTCTAATCCAGAACTTATTGTTTTTGATTTACAAAAAAACCTAGTGGTAAAAAAAATAAGTCTTCCAGCAAGAGTTGACTCTATTAACTTTAATAATGATTTTAGTAAAGCAATCTTGACTCATTCTTCTCCCCTAAGTAAATCAATTTCAATATTTGATAATAATACGGGCACTTTAGAAACAACAGGTATCGATTCTTCTTTATCTAATGTAGGTGCATTTCAGGATAATGTAGTTTTTGATGCTTCTGGGAAGAAGGCTGTAATTTCTACTTTAAGTGGGAATCACTCTATTCATTTCTTTGACTTTGAGTCAAATATGCTTATAAGTAAAGTACTAAGTGCTACTTTATCAGGGCCTACAATTTCAACAATTTCGCCAGATGGCATGACAGCAATAGTATCAGGTGATCTTTTTACTGATCCAGCTGGATTCCAGCTTTATAAAGCATCAATTGCTGCTGATGGAAACATTTTTTTATTAAGCAGTAATCCTGTAACTGATGAAAGTATTACAATAGATATTGGCATCACTCCTGATCAAAGTAAAGTTTTGGTTTTAGTTCTAAAATCAGGCTCAAAGTTCCTAAAGATTTTTGATTTTAATGATTTATCACTGGTAGATGAAATAGAACTTTCCACTGATAGCGGACAAACAGCTCTTACTATTGATCCTAATGGTCGCTATGCAATCATTCCAAATCCTTTTGAAACGCAATCAGTAAGTTTAGTCACAGATTTAAATTTAGGACCTATAGCAAAAACCATTTCACCAAGCTCAGCAAATATAAATGAACAGGTTCAATTTAGTATTGATTCATATGTAGACCCCGCAAGATTTGGAAAAGATATAAGTGTATGTTTTGATTCTGAAAATTGCGCTACAGGACTAAGTATTTCTTCTGATGGACTTTCAATAACAGGTTTAACTCCGGCTATTTTAATCCCTGGGCTTTATGATTTAATTCTTACTTCAAATTCATTAACCGGCGACCAATTTACAAGTATTTATCAAGGAGCCTTTAAGTTTGGTGATGTGCAGTCAGGAATTGATACCATCGAACCTGCTATAAATGTTCTTTCTCCTATTGATTTAAGAGCAGTTAATTCAAAAAGACTAAGAGTTGTAGGAAGAGTTAATGGAACAGGATCTCTTGTAAAAGAAGTTCTTGTAAATGGGCAAGTAGCAAATCTTACTTTAGACAGTAAATCATTAACCCCGAATTCCTATGCTTTCTCAGCAACACTAACTTTTTCTTCTGATGGTCAGCAGTCTATAGCAATCTCTGCTGAGGATAATGCAGGAAATAAATCTTCTAAAGCTATTAAGGTTCTTTTAGATACTAAACTTCCAATATTAACTGCTAATGCTACACAGTCCACAAATGGTTTTAATATAACTGGTAACGTTGATGGGACAGGCTCAGAAATCACTTCAATTTTAGTAAACTCAGAACCCGTAACCTTTGCTAAAGGTGAAAAAGTTGATTTTTTTGTTACTGTAGAAGATTCTCCTATAGATATTGTAGTTCAGGATAGAGCTGGGAATAAAGCAGAGCTAGATATTAATCCTTTATCAGTAAATCCAAATGCTCCTTTAATAGTTATTACTTCTCCAGGAAATGGAGAAGTCTTTAGCGATTCTGGTAATATCAATGTTTCATTTACAGTAAAAGATGATGATCAAATTAAAGAAATATTTTTAAATGGTGAAAGCCTTCCTGTTTCTCCGTCAGGTTCCTATAATCAGACCATAGAGCTTGATCCAGGTAAAAGTCTTATTACAGTTGATGCTACTGATATTAATGACAATGTTTCAACATCAGAAATAACTGTTTCATTTATATCAGATGACACGGAATCTGAAGCTGGAGATGGATTGCCTGATAATGTAGAAGTTATAAATATTCCCGAAGATTCTGAAGATTTGACAGAAAGTCTTGTAGATGAGTTTACTAAACTTTCTGATGAGAATCCTGATTTTGATATTTCTTCTACAGGAGCAGTTGAAATTTCAAACTTACCACCTATTTCAAATGGTGATGATGCAACAGTAGAACTGCCTGCAATTATGGGATTGGATCCAGGTGGAGAAAATACCCTTTTCATAGTTCCTCAAGGATTTACCTTTGCAAGTAATGTTAATTTCAGTGGAGGTCCCGTTATCCAAGTAAATAACTCTGACATAAATTCCAGTCGCCCTGTGATATTAAGAGATAGCTCAGGTAGAACATTCCTTGTTGGGTTTGCTTACCTTAAGAATATTACAGGACAAGCTAGAAGTAAAAGAAATTATTATAGATTCCAGACTACTGAAGGAGATCCTCTTGATTTAGTTACAACAATTACAATTCCCTCTGATGCAAATATTGGAGATGCAAAAATTAGCATTGTTGGTGTGGGAACTGACTCTTTGGCAGATATAAAACTCCAGGTTGTAGAATCTCCTGATGTTAAAGTAGGGAAAGATTCAATAGGAAAACCACAAATCAATGACCCACTTTCAGCAACCATTAAAAATTCAGGGAAGAAACTAATTCTTACTATACCAGGTGAAAACTTCATAAAAAAGATTGCCACAATCGATGGGCAATTAGAAAAACTTTTAGGAAAAGCAAATTTCCTTACCAATGTAACTTTTGTACCTTCTGAAGGAATTACGATTAGAAAGATTAAAGTCAAGAAAACAGTAATAACTGTTACTGCACAAATTACTTCTACTGTTGAAGCGGGAATTAAATTATTTAACGTTATAACTCCAAAAGGAGCAGACGTCGCTGGTATTGTATTCCCTGCAACTCTTTTAGATGGTGATTTAGAAACCACTACTAAACCTGAAGAGCTGATTCTAAGTAATTAAAGGGTAGACAAGCCTCTTTGTGACTCTCTAAGTAATCTTCTAGCTAAAATTAAATTTTCAATTGCTCTTTTATCTTTGTTTTTACTTGGATCTAATTCATTTAGTTCAATGGATAAGTCATTTATAAGCTCTAACATTTTTTCTTTCAAGCTGGAAACTCTTTCATTTAAATTATCTTTGTTTTGATGATTTATGAGCATTTCTTTAGTTAGAGATCTAGCTTTTTTAGAAACAAGTTCTAGCTCATGCACTGTTTCTAATCTATGACCTGTGCCTAAAACTTCTGTAGCGGTTAATAAGTTATTTGCAATGATATTAAATAAGCCTGATAGCTGACAATCTTTGCTAACTTTTTCTGTAGATGGTTTAAATCTTTTTGCTGCTTCTTGCATTTGTAAACAACCTTTTTCTTACTTCTATTAATAGCACATTGCATTTACTAATACAAAGACGTAATCCTAAAAAAATTGTTGAGATTTTGTATTTTTATAAGCTGAATACTCTAGTACTTTTAACTATTTATTCATTTTTATACGGTTTATATATAAGGTTAAGAAGATAATTGAGAGAAAATTACAATCCTATTAATACAGAGTTTAGAAATTGATAGCTTAGGGTATGCCCATGGAATCTTTTAACTGACACTTACGCTTTCATAAAAAACCAAATCCATGGGATTAAACTCAAAATCTTTTACCCAAGGTTTGTTTAATATCGTTTGAGTATTAAAAAAAAGTGGAGCAATTGCTACATCTTTTTCAAGTAAAAGCCTTTGAGCTTTCTGATAAAGAGATTGTCTTTTATTTAAATCTAAAGTTTTTGCAGCTACATTTACGAGTCTATCGTAAACCTTATTTTTCCATCTCCCATGATTATTGCCTGAAAATGCTGTGAATAAAGCCATAAACGTATCAGGATCTGGATAATCTGCTCCCCAGCTCATTCTAAATAAATGAGGAGGAGATTTTTGAAGGGTATTTAAATAAACTTTCCATTCTTGATTTTCAATATTTATTTTAATGCCTAATGCTTTATGCCACAGTTCCTGACATGCTTCTGCAATTAATTTTGCATCTTCTCTGGTGGGAAATAGCAAAGTTACAGAAGGAAATCCTGAACCATTTTTAAATCCAGCTTTTTCCAGCAACTCTTTTGCAATGTCAGGATTAAAACTACATCCTATCTCTGGTGAGTAAAAATCACTTAAGCCAGGTGGAATCCAAGTAGAGCTAGGCACTTCTCCTCTTCTTAAAATCTTTGGGAAGATATTTCTATCTATGGCATGGCTAAAAGCAGCTCTAACAAATGGATTATCGAAAGGAGGCTTATGAACATTGAATCCTATATAAGTAGCTCTTAAGAGAGGATAAAACTTTGTTTCTTTCATTTTTCTAATAGTTTCAATTTCACTTATGGGTACTGATCTAGAATCTACTGAATCAAGCTCATTGTTTGTAAAAAGTGAAAATCCACTAGATTGTTCTGGAACTATAAAATATTTAATTTCTTTTAATTTTGGTTCTGGGTTTTTATAAAAAGGATTTTTTGCAAGAGAAATTTTATATTCATGTTGCCATTTTTCAAGAATAAAAGGACCACAACTTACTATATTTTTAGGTTCAGTCCAGTCATTGCCATGTTTTTCTATAATGTCTTTTCTCTGAGGAAAAAATACAGCCCAGGAAGTAAGATTTATAAAAAATGCAATTGGAGAATCCAATTCTACTTCAAGGGTATAGTTATCCAGGGCTTTTACACCTACTAAACTTGGATCTTTTATTTTTCCTTGATTATAAGCCTCTGCATTTTTTATAGGATACATTAAATAAGCATAAGGACCAGCTGTTTGTGGATTTAACAATCTCAACCAACCGTATACAAAATCATGTGCTAGAACTTCTTTTCCGTCTGACCACTTAGCTTCTTTGTCTAGGTGAAAAGTATAAATTTTCCCATCTGGCGAAATATCCCAGCTTTTAGCTAGGGAAGGAATTGATTTCAGTTCATTATTGTATTTAGTTAGACCGACCATTATATTTGCAATTACATCAAATGAATAAGAGTCAGTAGCTTTAGCCCAATCAATGGTATCTGGCTCAAATCCTAGATTAAGTCTAAGAATCCCTTCTTCAAAATCTTTTTTCTTTAAACTTGTACAGCCAACTAAAGATGGGATAAAAACAACACTTAAAAGTAATTTATTGAATTCACGGCGTGTAAGCATTTTTTAATTATATGTCATATTGATATTAAAGGTTGTAGATACTTTAATTTTTAAGGGTTTTAATGTAGAATCTTTTTTAATTTATGATAGCTGTACCTTCATCAATAACTACAACGAGTTGGGAAGATCATTTTCTTCGTGCTCAATGGTTGCCATATGCTTCCCTGCAAGACAAAAAAAATATTCCAAAACTTGTTCGCACATGTCTTGAAAGTGATCCCATTCAGTATGGAATATATGAAACAACGATTGATTCATTACAAGTCCTCCAATTCGATGAAACACAAAAAGATAGAAGAGAAGAAGCTGAAGCAAGGTTTGGTATTTGTTTCAGTAAGCTTTTAAGAACAGAATCGCCAGATCATATGCTTGAGCTTTTTGCAACTACTCTTATTTCTTTAGAGCAGAATGGCTCATCTTCAGAAGAGATGAATTATTTTTGTGAAGCTTGTTATGATTTTTCCTATGATAATAGAGATGAACAAGTTATAAGTGACTTTTGTTTTTATTGTGTAGAAATGAAAGAAAATAATCTTCCTTTGAAAACTTTTATTATGGCTTATAAAGACTATGTTGAAAAGAGAAGAATTACATTTGACGTAGACACTACCTTAGAAATTAGAAGAGGTTCGCTTCAAGGAGACCTAGAACAAATCCATGAAATCTTTAGACAAAGAGAGATAGATTTAATTATAGAGAAAATGGAAAAATCTAAACAAAGAAAACATCTTATTGTTTTATTAGTAGAAGCTGCCTCAGGAATTTTAAAAATGTTTTGGTGATTTTTAAGGATCATCTATCATTTATGATTTTCCTTCTAAAGATGAACTAGAAAAAACTTTAAATATAAATGAACCATATATCTTAGGTAATGTATGGCAGAAAATAGAAATAGAACTTTGTAAGATTGGTCCGAGCTTTGAGAGTCTATTTATAAATTAACTTAAACAATTAAGGGAAACCTCTTTGGTTTCCCTTAAAACCCCTTCCAGCGTGGGGTCTGCGGAACTCTTATTTTTGGTCAATCCCTTTCGTAAGATTTTTTGTATCGTACATGTCCTCGACCCCACACCCCTTTTTGATGTCAAATAAAACGGGCAGTTCGTAAAAGTTTGTTTGTCTCGTGCTTAAAAGTTCTAGTTCTATTAATTTAAAAGATGCTTTGATTTATGTTATTTGGACAGGGCGACAAAAAGTATGTGTTTTATTACTGTTCTTGCTTAAGCTACCTTCATTGTTATTTTATTCATTTTTTGCTCTTTACCAACTGTGCTATAGCTTTTGCTCCAAAAATTGTTAAACCAAAGCTAAGCCCATGTAGCAGGCTATTTTTACTGTCATGGACAGAAGAAAGAAATACAGTAATGTAAATTATGATAAAAACCACAATCAGCACAAATTCTTCAGGTGTAATTTTCCCAATAAATCTCATTTTATAACTTCTCTGACATTGCTGGATTATACTTTTTATATAGCTCTTTATCAGTTCCATTGTCTTGAGCTTGCATAACCGGTAACATTAGCCCAGCAAACTCTTCTTTAAATTCTGGATAAGCCCCGATAATATCAGGTCTTTCTTTATAAAGTATGTAGAGTCCTAAAGCTCTTGCGCAATATGGAGGTGGAATACATGCACAACTATAAGTCTCACTAAATGCTAGTGTTTGCAAGTCTGGATCATTTACATTTTTTCCATGTGTAGCCATTCGTGAAAGCCAAGTCTGTGCTAAATGAGTATGTGGATCATGTTTAGGAAAAAGCTGTCTTTGTTTTTGATATATATCTACTTGCTTTTCAATAATGTTCTTACCAAGTGTTTTAGAGTCAATGATACCTTTTATAAACTTTCCAATTCCCATGTTCTCTCCTTGATTATTTTCATTATCTACTAAGTAAAACAGGAAGTTCTATTTTTATACCATTAGTACAACTCGTGGTAATAGTTACGCTAGCTGTTTGTCCTTGTTTTAAAAGAGAATTAGCATAGCTTTTGTTTGCTTTTACTCTTATGGTTTGGTCAAAAAAGCCACTTGTAATAGTTGGATTAACTGTAATAAATCTATTTGAAGATGTAATATTGCAACTATCACTGGAGCTAAAATTTGTTTTATCAAGTATCAGAGATATTCCCTTATTTATATTCCGATTATTTAAAATAAACATGGCTGTGTCTTCAGCTTTGCAGGCAGCCTCATCTAAGCCATTGCTACAAAAAGATAACCCAGGTCTTTCATCTATCCATTCTGCAGTCAGGAAATAATTATCAGGACTTTTACGTGCAGTAACACCAATGTAGTAAGAACCAGCAGGGAATCGTAATGTTTCTTCTCTATAATTACTACTTGTTCCTGGGAAATAGAAATCTGTAAATCTGTCACCATTACTTTGAAAAACTACAAACCCGATATTCCCATAACTGTTATCTGCTAATGTTTCAATCCTTATCTTAGAAAATTTAGAAACATCAATTCTATATAAATCACTAATTACTGTTTCATCTCCAGTACATACATTGAGAAAGTATGAACCATCGACACACCATTTAGTACCGTAATACTCAGAATCTCTAGGGCCAGCGTGACCAAAAGGAGTGCTACACACTCCTTGAGTTAAAGTTACTAAATTGGCTTGAGAGAAAGAATTATTAGGTTCTGATTCCTGCTGGTCAGCTGAAACATTATTAGCACCATCACACCTTAGCAATAAATGGTTTTCAACCTTGCTTGAATCATCATTGGCTGAAGCAGAATGATTAGTTGTAAAACCTGTTACTAAAACCAGGCATAAAAAGATTAGTGTTTTACGTTTGTTCATATCTTATGACCTTCAAATTTGCTCTATTTCATGAGGTACCTTGTACTACATGAAATTATTGTAACTCATTTGGGGTACATCCTACCTCAATAGCAAATCCAGTCAATTACCTTGGTTATTACAATTGAGGTTAAGAAATTGGCTAGGTGGAATACAAGACTTAGAAAATCTAGAGAAGCAATGGGTTTATCCTTACAAGGTGCCGTTAATCTTTTATATGAGCAACATAAAATTAAAATAGATAGAGCTAACTTAAGAAAGTTTGAAGTTGGTAAGGTAGACATGCCAGTTAGAAAATTTAGAGCATTATGTAAAATCTATTGCACCGATGCAAATTGGGTTTTAGATTTAAAAGATTAAATTAATTTATTTAAACTTATTTACAACAAAAAGGACCCAGGCAAGTTGCAAGTTTTAAGTTAAAAGTTTCAAGGGAAAACTTTAGAACAAACTTTATGTGGTTCTTCTTGCAACTTGAACCTTATATCTTGAAACTGAATGCGCGCCCTGTAGGATTTGAACCCACGACATTTGGTTTTGGAGACCAACGTTCTACCAGGCTGAACTAAGGACGCAAAAGGCCAATGGTTAATAGTCAAATAGTTAATAGTAATTGACTATTCATTCAACTATAAACCATCAACTATGAACTATCAACCATAAACTATCTACCCCGTTCTGTATTATCAAATCTAAATAATAGTTTATTTCTTGATTTTATTAGTCTTTATAAGTAAATTTACTCTTTCCTAGATTACAATGTTATCTGATAATGTCAGAAGTCTGAGGTAGGGCTTCTGACTTCTAGTTTATAAAGGAAATATGGCAACAGTAGTGGAAGAAAAGAAAGTACAAGCAGACGAGGCCAATAAGCCACAGGGTGAAAAAGTTTCCCCGATTAAGTTTTTAAAAGAAGTTAAAACAGAGTTTTTTAAGATCTCTTGGCCTACTAAAGACCAAGTATCAAAGGAATTTATATCTGTAATCATACTTGTCGCCATTTTAACGGGCAGTATTTATGTAATTGATAAAATTTTTGAAGTTATTGCTAACTATTTTATGGGTAAGTAATCGTAGAGGCGTTTCATGTAAAGGCAATTCATGAATTGCCTAATCAACAAGGGAAAAATAATGGCAAAAACAAAAGACATTGCAAAAACTACACAGAAAATACAAAAGTCTACTACTAGAAGTTGGTATGTTCTTCAAACAGCTTCTGGTCATGAAAATAGAGTTAAAGAGCATATCTTAAAAAGAATTAAAACTTTAAATGCAGACGATAAAATTTTCAATGTAATTGTCCCAGAAAAAGACATTACTAAAATCCAAGAAGGAAAAAGAGTAGAGAAAAAAGAACGTGAATTTCCTGGCTATGTTCTTATTGAAATGATAATGGAAGATGAAGCCTGGAGAATTGTCAGAGATACGCCTGGTGTTACTAGATTTATCGGTGCCAACAAACAACCAATTCCAGTTCCACCATCAGAAGTAAGAAGAATCCTTAGAAAAAGCCAAGTTCTTACCAAGACAAAAGAAGGTAAAAAAGTTATTGATGTTGTCGTTGGTGAATCAGTTAAAATTCAATCAGGGCCGTTTGAAGACTTTATTGGTGAAATTACTGAAATCAATGAAGAAAGAGAAACCGTTAAAGCTCTTGTAAGTATTTTCGGAAGATCTACACCAGTAGAACTTTCATTTGATCAAATTGCTAAGCTATAGGTTTTTATGCTTGAATTTTACTTCTTTGCAAAAATACTAGTACTCATTTTTCTTTGGGTATTTATTCTTCTTTGTTTATCAATTATTGTTTTTAGCAGGAAGATTTATATTGCTTTAAGAAATTCTGAAATAGCTTTTAATCAAGGAGTTAGAGCAGCTTTAACAAGTTTTTCTCCTTTTTTAGGAGAGCTTTCTGCATATAATTCAACTTTTCAAAAATTAATTGGTGCAAGGAAGATTACTTCTTCAGATATCTTTTCTTTAACCAAGCCTTTTTTAATTGGGAAATATAATATTTTTAAGGGTTTTAAAATGGGCTTAGCCTTAACCAAAAGCTTATTGTCTAAGAGCTAAATGTCTATACTGAAAGCTGTGTTGTTTACCCTCTTCTACGTGGTAAAATATTAATGTAAATTAAGCCCAAGAAGGCGAGGTCAAAAAACCTCGCTTTCTTTTTCAGATAGTATATATGGGAAAAAAGAAAGAAAAAAACATTAAAGCAACTGAAGAGCAATTTTCTTGGCATTTGGAAAGATTAAATCCTATGTTTAAGAAAATAGTTTGCAGCCTTGGTTTTAACTTAGAGTCAGCAAAGTTTGAAAGAGAAAGTGGCTTTGACTATTTACGTATAACAATTTCACATGAAGATAGAATTATAAATCTTGATGATTGTGAAGTCGTTAGTAGAGCCGTGAATAATGAGCTAGATGAAGACAATAAAATTGATTTCCCTTATAGCTTAGAAGTGCAAAGTCCAGGTGTAGATGTTCCACTGGAACGTCTTTCCATACCTGCAGAATGTTTTGATAGAAATGAAACTGTTCATGAATTTTCAGTTAAAGGTTTAGATTTAGTAGTTAATTCTTAGGAGGAATATTGTGTATAAAATTGGTACCCAACTGCTTGAAGCAGCAGAACAGTTAGAGAGCGAAAGAAATATACCAAAGCAGGTATTTATTAATGCTATCTGCGATGCAATATTGGCTGCTTATAAAAAAAGAATTCCTGATCATAACGTAGATGGTGTACATACTCAGTTTGATGAATCTACTGGCGAGATTGGAATCTTTGCACCTAAAACAGTTGTTGAAATTGTTGTCAATGAACACAGAGAAATTTCTATTGCTGAAGCAAAAGAAATGCTTGATGATGTAGAACTAGGCGAAATCCTTGAGTTAGATGTAACTCCAGATGACTTTGCTGAATATGGAAGAATTGCTGCTCAGGCTGCTAAGCAAATCATGACTCAGCGCTTAAGAGAAGCTGAAAAAGATTTAGTAAAACAAGAGTTTGTTGGCCGTCAAGGCACAATGATGACTGGTCAAATTAAGAGAATTGAAATCTTAAACAATGGAAAACCAAATGTAGTTGTTGACCTTGGGCGTTTTGAAGGACATATTCCACCTAGAGAACAGCTTCCAGGTGAAACATATAAAGTTGGTTCAAGAATTAGAGTCTATGTGAAAGAGTTAAAAGATTCAGGTAGAGTTCCTACCGTTATTGTTTCTCATACTAATGAAGAGCTTGTTAAAGAAATGTTTGAGCTTGAAGTTCCTGAAATTGATGACGGTACCGTAGAAATTAAAGCTATAGCAAGAGAAGCAGGATATAGAACAAAGATTGCTGTACATTCTAACGATGCTGATATTGATCCAGTTGGTGCTTGTATTGGTAGTAGAGGAGCAAGAATACAGAATGTAGTCAGTGAGTTGAAGAATGAAAAAATTGATATTATTCGTTTTTCGGCAGATCCTATAGACTTTATTTCAAATGCTCTTAGCCCTGCTAGAATTACAACTGTAGCTTTGTACGATGATCCACAAGGTAGACGTGCAGAAGTTATAGTTCCTGATGATCAGCTAAGTTTAGCAATTGGTAGAAATGGTCAGAATGTAAGACTTGCAGCTAAGCTATCTGAATGGAAAATTGATATAAGAAGTGAAAGCCAAATTAAAGGGCAGCCATTTGGTGTAGGTGCAACAACAAAAGTTGTTCTAGATCAAAAGGATAAAAAAGAAGAAACAGCAGAAATAGCAGAAGTTACACCCACTGCAGAAGTTCAAGCAGAAGTATAAAAAGGTCTAAATAAAGAGGTAGTACAAATGGAGGGATAGTCGTTAACAATAAAAAACCAATCAGACAGTGTATTTCTTGTAGGAATCAGTTTCCAAGAGAACATTTTGTACGTATTGTTAAAGTTAATGATCCTTCTTCTTCCTCTAAAGTAATTTTAAATCCTAATAGATACCAATTAGGTAGATCGGTTTATCTTTGCAAAAATCCTTCTTGTTTAGAGCTTGCTGTAAAAGCAAAGAAAATTGAAAAAATGTTAAAGGTTAAATCGCATGAAATAACAATAGATAGGCTAATAGGCTTTGCCCCCTTAGCTAAGGAGGAAGCAGCATAATGAGTTTAACTAAATATAGGATATATGATTTGGTTCATATTTATATCAATCCAGAGGGAGAAGATTTAAAAGCAATTAAACAAAAGCAATCTGAACTTACAAAAGTTATTGTTTCTATTTGTGAGGGACAAAGTTTAGCAGTTAAAAGTGCTTCAAGCTCTATAGAAGAAGGACAAGTTAAAAGTATAGTTTCTTCTCTTATTGGACATGGCTATACTAAAGATTATGAAGCTGTAATTCAAGAACTCAGAGGAATTCACTCAGAAAAGAAAGTGAAACCAGGAAAAAGCACAAAGTCTCAGGCACCTGAAGTCCCTGTAGTCCCACAAAAAAAACAAATAATAATAGTAAGAAGAATTAAGCCAACCCCTCAGCTTACAGAAGAAGAAATTCAAGCAGCAGCATTAGCACAACAACAATTAGAACAACAGGCAATAGAACAAGCAGCACAACAAGTTGTACAAAGTCCCCCACCTGAAGTTCAACCTCAAAAAATTGAACCTAAGGTTCCAGAAATTAAACCATTGCCACCTAGCTCATCCCCAAGAGAATTAAGAAAAGATACACCAACAACAATTCAACCATTTAGAGTGGCCAAACCTACAGTGATGCCATCAATGATGGGTAGGTCTAAAAGACCGACTCGTAGAGGTGGTGCTGATAAACAAAACAACAACAATAACAGTAATAGAGAAAAAGAAAAAAGAGAATCTCAAGTAGCTACTGTAGAAAAACCTACATCTATAATTATTACCTCAGCGCTTACAGTAAAACAATTTGCTGAAAAATTATCAATGCCTGAGACAGAGGTTGTTAAATTACTTTTTACTAGAGGAGTAATGAGAACAGTTAACCAAACTGTTGAGCTTGAAGTAGCTGTAGAAAGTGCAAAGTCTCTTGGATATGAAGTTATTACGGAAATTGAAAAAGAGGAAGTTTCACTTAGAGCAGATATTTCTCAGGAATTAGATGAAGATCTTATTCCAAGACCACCAGTTGTTACTATTATGGGTCACGTTGATCATGGTAAAACAAGCTTACTTGATGCTATTAGAGAAACAAAGTTTAAAATTACTGATCAAGAATCAGGTGGAATTACTCAGCATATTGGTGCTTATCAGGTAGAAGTTGTTGACTATGATGGTAATAAAAGATTAATTACATTTTTAGATACCCCAGGTCATGAAGCTTTTACTGCACTTCGTGCTCGTGGTGCTCAGGTTACTGACATTGCTATTCTTGTTGTTGCTGCAGATGATGGTGTAATGCCACAGACTATTGAAGCTATTAATCATGCTAAAGCAGCAGGTGTGCCTATTGTTATTGCTATGAATAAGATAGATAAAGAAGGAGCACAGCCAGATAAAGTTTTAGGACAACTTACTGAACATGATTTACTTGTAGAAGATTATGGCGGAAAAACAGTTTGTTCAAAAATAAGTGCAAAGAAGAGAGAAAATTTAGATGATCTTTTAACAAAAATTACACTTGTTGCTGATGCTGAATTGCAGGCAAAACTTAGAGCAAATCCAAAGGCAGAAGCAACAGGTGCAGTAATTGAAGCAGAACTTTCAAAAGAAAGAGGACCGATTGCACACTTATTAGTACAAAACGGTACTTTAAAGAAAGGTGATTGTTTGGTAGCTGGTACTGTAGCTGGTCGTGTAAGAGCGATGTTTAATGATCATGGAAAAGAAGTTCTTGAAGCACCTCCTTCATTTCCTGTAGAAATCATTGGTTTACCTGATGTGCCACAAGCAGGGGATGTTTTTCAGGTTTATAAGACCTATCAGGAAGCTAAAGAAATAGCATCTAAGAACAAATTAAAACAACAAGAAAAACATGAAACTTATGGACTTATAGATTTTGCATGTAAGGTTAGAGAAGGTCAATTGCAAGAGCTTAAAGTTATTATTAAAGCTGACGTTCAAGGTTCAGCTGAAGCCATTGCTAGTGAAGTAATGAAATTATCTACTGCTGATGTTCTTGTAAGACCTATGCATGTTGGTAGTGGAAATATCTCTGAAAATGATATTAACCTTGCTGCAAGTACAAAAGCCATTGTTATTGGTTTCCATGTGTCTGCAGATACGAATGCTATGAAAGCAGCTCAAGATCAAGGTGTAGACATTAGGATCTATGAAATTATTTATAAGATTACTGAAGATTTAGAAAAAGCAGTACTTGGTTTACTTGAACCTGAAAAAGAAGAAGTCAAACTTGGGGTTGCAGAGGTTCGCCAGATATTTACTTTTGGTAAAGGAAGTAAAATTGCAGGCTCTTATGTTCTTGAAGGTAAAATCCAAAGAAATCAAATTGCTAGGGTCTTTAGAGATAGTAAACTTGTTTTTGAAGGTAAAGTTGATAACCTGAAACGGTTTAAAGATGATGCAAGAGAAGTTCTAACTGGCTTTGAATGTGGAATATCATTTGATAAATTCCAGGATCTCATAGAAGGCGATAAGATAGAATGCTGGACAATTATAGAGAAGGAAAGAACCAGTCTATAGAATGTGTTTTTGTAGAGTCGTAGCGCGCTACGACTCTACAGACGGGAAATATTATGAAATCATTTAATAGATCAGATAGAATTGGACAACAAATTAAAAGAGAACTAGCTGATATGATTCAGAGAGGTGATCTTAAAGACGATAGAATTGGCGGGCTTGTAACTATTACACATGTAGATGTGTCCGGTGATTTACGAAATGTAAAAGTCTTCTTTAGTGTCTTTGGAGAGGAATCTCAAAAAATTGGTACACTTGCAGCTCTTCATGATGCTACAGGTTTTTTACGTGGTGAAATATGTAGAAGATTAGGAATTAGATCTGCTCCTGAAATGATATTTAAATTAGATGATTCTCTGGAAGAAGGACAAAGAATTACAGAACTTCTGGATAAAATTAGTAGAAATGAAATCTAACGCTTTTTAAAGATATGTTTGGTTTCTTAAATATTTATAAACCTAAAGGAATGACATCACATGATGTTATAGCTATTGTTAGAAGAAAGCTTGGCATAAAAAGAGTAGGACATAGTGGGACTTTAGATCCTTTTGCAGAGGGTGTTTTAATAATAGGTTTAAATGAAGCTACAAGATTGTTTGAATATCTTCCCAGTGATAAAAAATATATAGGGGAAGTATTGTTTGGCATTGAAACAGATACAGATGATATAACAGGTAAGATCTTAAGAGAAGAAAATATTGATTTGGATGTAGAGAAAATAACAGTAGAGTTAAAAAAATTCCAAGGAAAAATCAAACAAAAGCCTCCCATATATTCAGCTATTCATATAAATGGAGAAAGAGCCTATGATTTAGCTAGAGAAAATAAAATCACATTAGATGATGTCCAAGAGAAAGAAGTAGAAATATATGCGATAGCAGAGACTTGCCACGGCAAGTCTTTACAAGGGCATATTTTTGTACAATTGCAAATCCATTGTTCTTCTGGCACGTATATTCGTTCTATTGCCAGGGATTTAGGAAAAGGCTTAAATACCTGTGCAGTTCTATCATCTTTAAAGAGAACACAAATTGGAGATTTTTGTTCTTCTGAAGACAGTTTAAGCTTGGAGTCTTTGGAAAAGATTGATTTAAACAAACATTTAATATTGCCACAGAATTTATTAAAGCTTGAAAAAATTATTATAAATAAAGACAATGAAAATGATATTTTTCATGGCAGGCAGATAAAACTAGAAAAAAAACTTAATGATGATACTTTAAAAACAGTTCAATTGTTAACTTCTGATGATAAGCTTATAGCTATAGGATTTATTGAAGACGGATACATAAAACCTAAAAAAGTTTTCAATCAATTGTAAAAATGGAAAAAAATAATCTTCAATTAAGTATAACTAGAGATAGTGCAATATGGATGCTTCTTCTTCCTCAGTCCTTTATTCTTGTGATTTCAATGATTTGGATATTGATTTCTCCTAAAGACAACATAATAAAATTTCTTTCTTTTAATCCAATCTTATTTGTCTACGGAGTTGGTATAGCAATTGTATTGGCTTTTAGTGGCTATGGCTTTTATAGATTTGCTAAAAAGTTTAAAGAGAAGAATAAGATGTTTGAGAATCTTGTTTTCTTTTTTGAAGAAGCGTTATCTCCCATTATTAAACTTTTAAAACCTGCTGACATTCTTCTAGTTTCAATGGTTTCAGGATTTTGTGAAGAGGTGTTTTTTAGAGGGTTGCTTGCAGTTAAGATTGGAATTATTCCATCCAGCTTGGCTTTTGGACTTTTACATGTCCCTACTGGGAAAGAAGGTAAGGTCTGGATTTATGCTATTTGGGCTACCGCTAGTGGAGCTTTTTTAGCGTGGCTTTTTCTATACTATGGAAATCTCTGGATTACAATCGTGGCACATGTAGTTAATAACATTATCGGAATGATGCTTTTGCAAAGAATAAAGGCTTAAATAATTTACTCACCCATAAAAGATAAATATGGGTTATTAGGATGTTCAGATTCTAGGTAAAGCCCAGGTCTTAAATATTCAATTTCTACACTATTAAGTAATGGTCTAATATCTTTATCAACCATATGTTGAAGTACATCAAAATAGAATTCTAATTTCTTGCTCATAAGCTCTGTTCTTTGCTCTCTATTATTGTTAAGGCTTTTATCTCTAGCTGGGCGTGGATTAGTAAAATCAGGATATTTTGCTTTATGTCTACTTGATAGCAGTCTTTCATTCAATGTTTTATATGATACTGTTCCAGTAATCATATATATAGGCTTATCAGTTCTTATATAGTGGGCTAAATATTTAGTTGATGAATCAGGTTTATTTGGATCAATGTAATGAATATTCAATTGAGGACATATTTTTTTTAATGTTCTATTAGCTTCTCTAAGTCTTTTTTCAATTTCAGGGGGTTGACTTCTAAAATGTTGTAATCTAGCCATTCGTGGGGATAATGAAACTCCAAACATAAAACTCTCCTCTAATAAAGTGCTTTAAAAGTATCAAGATTTATGATCTAGGTCAAATTAAATATTTTTAATCTTGTAAAGCCTATTGAGAAACGCAAGCTTCGTGTTTGCAAAAAAAAGGATTTGTCCCATTTATTGGGCAAATCCTATGAGAGAAGTGAACCTAAAAGCTCAAGCCCACAGCCCTGTTAAGGGTTGTCTTGAGCTAAACAAATTAAGCTTCTTGATCTTCTACAAGTTCATAAAGTTCATTAGCGAGGTCTTCTAAACTACTAGCTATATCATCATCGTTTTGAGCTTCTATAGAATCAATAGCATCACTGAGTGCTAGTAGAGCACGGCCAGCCGCTGCTTTTAATTCGCCTGATTCTAATGACCAGTCAGATGCTATATCAATTAAACTTGCTTTACTTAAACCCATGAATAATTCCTCCTAAGAAAATATTTTTTTTACAGAATCTATGAAATGTTTCACCTGTTCGATACTGTTCATCTCAGTGACCGTAACAAGTATCTGATTTGTTTTATATCCAGGTATTGAATTTAAGTCAAGCCCTGGCAGTATATTCTTATCTTTTAACTTATTAATAAAGTCTGCGGCACTTATTGGTATTTCAAGTACAAACTCATTAAAGAAGACAGAGTTGAAAGAAAGCTTTAACTTTTGACCATTTTTGAGTGTGATCTTTTGGAGTTCTTCTGCTAAGAAATGTGCTCTTTTTAGTGATATCTCTGCTACTCTTTTTAAGCCATATGGACCCATGTATGTTAGATATACGAGAACTGCCAGAGCATTTAATGATTGATTAGTACAGATATTACTGGTGGCATGTTGGCGCCTGATATGTTGCTCTCTAGTTTGAAGAGTAAGCGTAAACGCTCTGTTTCCTTTTGAATCTTTACTTAAACCCACAATTCTACCTGGCAATTGTCTTACTAAATCCTTTATACAGCTAATAAAACCTACATGTGGACCACCATAATTTGCAAAATTACCTAATGCTTGTCCATCACCTACCGTAATGTCAATTCCAAGTTCTCTTGGGGATTGAAGAAGGGCTAGGCTGATTAAATCAACTCTCCCAACAAGAAGAGCACCTTTACTCTTAACTATACTTTCAATTTCTTTGACTGGTTCAATACAGCCAGCAAAGTTTGGATATGAGATTACAAAACAAGCAATGTCATCATTAATCTTTTTCTTTAAATCTTCAATATCTGTTATGCCTGTATTTTTATCAAAATCAACAAAATCAATTTCTAGATTTGCCCCCCAGGCATAAGTTTTACAAACTTCCTGAGCTTCTTTATATACATTCCTTGAAACTAATATTTTTTTTCTTTTTGTAGCCCTGCAAGCCATAAGTGCAGCTTCAATAACTGCAGTAGCTCCATCATAAACAGAAGCATTGGCTGCATCCATTCCTGTTAAGTTACAGATTAAAGTTTGAAATTCATAAATAGCTTGAAGTGTTCCTTGGCTTACTTCTGGTTGATAAGGAGTATAAGCGGTATAAAAATCTCCCTTTGATAGAACTTCACCAACAACACTAGGAATGTATCTGTTATATACACCACCACCGATAAAAGATGCTTGTTCATTTAATGACTTGTTTTTATTAGCTAAGTCATTAAATATTTTATTGATTTCAATTTCTGACTTTGTGCTGGGTAAGTCTAAATCAAAATCTCTTAATTTAGCCGGAATACCTTTTATTAAATCTTCCATGGAATTTATCCCCATAGATTCAAACATTTCTTTTCTGTCTTCATCTGTATGAGGCAAATATGGAATTGGCCTTGTGGGCTCATTTTCTTTCTTTATAATTTTCTTGTTTTCCTGTTTTTCTAATGTTTCCATGAGGTAGGAATAATATAACAGATGGTCAATGGTTGATGGTTGATGGTAAATGGTAATACTGAAACCATAAACTATTAACCATCCACCATCAACTGTTCTTAGCAGGTACTCCAAGAGTTGTTATATACACAACAGCTTCATGTTCAGGTATTCCAAGCATTTCATTAACTTGATCATCAAAAAAACCACCTATTCCACTTACACCAATATTTAAATTAGCTGCAGCTAGATTAATCCTTTGACCTAAATGTCCAGCATCTAAATGTAAGTATCTATATGCTCTTTCCCCATATTTAAAAACAGCTTTAGATAAATCTGCTGTATGAAATATAACAGCGCTTGCTTTATAACCAAGCTCTTGACCAAGGCAAAGATAGTGAATTTCTTCTCTAAAGTTTTTAAATCTTATTTGTCTTAAATATCTGCCATCTTTAGAATAAAAATAGCATCCTTCCTCAAGACCGTCCACATCATTAACTGCTATAAATGTTTCAATTAATGATGCATCAAAATAATCAGGATTAGGATCCAGGGTTTCATTTCTGAAAAGTTCAGGATGATACCCAAAATCTAGAAGTGCAGCCAGTTCTTCTTTTGAAATTGACTCACCTGAAAAAGCTCTGGTAGAACGTCTTTTAAGAAGAGTAGTATATAAGTTCTTATTCCAGTTAAATGATATTTTATTTTCATCAAACTGAGCTTTAGTACAGAATGACAATTTCTCTTCCACGCTTTGAATTTTTATATTTGGTATATTTACAAACTTTTCAATATTAGATCTGTTATGTAATTCAATGAGTCTATTTCCCTCAGGGGTTTTTATATTTACTTTATCTAGCTTTGATGGAAGCGCTTTAGGGAAATCTTTAACAGTATTATTTTTATCGATTAAAGGAAGCACTACTAAGCTTTGTTCTTCTTCCTCATCCAGCTCTAAAATTTCATTAATTGATTTATCGTTAAATCCACCAGCTAAAACAGCTTTAAATCCACATGCAGAACTTACAACATCTATATTTCCAAGTATGTGACCAGTATCAAGGCATATTCTTCTATAAGCTCTGTCCTGATATCTCCATGAACTTCTATAAAAAACTCCTGTTAAAACCAAGGTTAATTTAGCTTCATTTATATTTGGATTATCAAAAGTTGCTTTTAATAGACCACTTTTAAATTTTCCTTTTTTAATCTGTGCTAAGGATTGATTTACAACTTGAAAGTTATAAATTCCATCTTCAAGACCTGGATAATCTTCTGAAATTACATAAATCTCACTGGGATATAGCCCACCAGCTGAAGGACTAGAGCGCATGTAAAAAGGCTTTTCTGCATGTGGAACAATAGCAGTAATTCCATATGAAAAATATAAAAGTGTAGATAATTTAGCTAGATATTTTTCTTCATTGGTGAAATCTTTCTGAGGCTTTATTCCTACATCTGAAAATGGATTTCTATCAAGCAGTAAAAGATATGAAATATCGATTTTTTTTTGACTTGGATATTCTTTAAATACAGAAGGCTGTTTGTCAAAATCAAGTCTGTGTTGATTTGATGCTATACCTTCAGGAGAGTATTTTGTGAGGTCGTGATAATATTCAGCGTAAGATTCGTAGGTGGACATATGAATATTATACCGTTAGAAATAATTTATGGTAAAACGTCATTGCGAGGAGCGTTAGCGACGAAGCAATCTCCCCTACGTGATACGTTATTAGATTGCTTCGTCATTTCATTCCTCGCAATGACGCCCTGCAATTATTTCCCACTAGCAAATATTAAAAGATACAAAAGTGCCATTCTTACTGCCACACCATTTGAAACCTGTTTATTTATAAGAGAATAATTAGGATCATCAGCAAGTTCTGAAGATATTTCTACTCCTCTATTCATTGGACCGGGGTGTAGAACCTTTACATCTTTCTTAGCAAGTTTTATTCTTTCATGGTTAAGTCCAAATAATTTATTATATTCTGCAAGTGATGGAATCAATCCTTTTTCTTGTCTCTCTATCTGTAATCTGAGTACCATTATAAAATCAGAATCTTTAATAGCATCATTCAGATTCCAGTGTACTTTTATACCAAACTTACTAAACTCTTCTGGTACTAGTGTAGGTGGACCACAAACACTTATATCCATACCAAACTTTTGAAGTAGCCAAATGTTTGATCTGGCAACTCTGCTATGTAAGACATCTCCTACTATTGTAATCTTTTTGTTTTTTAAAAAACTATCTAAGGGCTCATCATTTCCAGTAGATTCTTTCATAGTGTATAAATCAAGTAGTGCTTGTGAAGGGTGTTCATTTGTGCCATCACCTGCATTTATGAGTGCTATGTGAGGTGGTAAATGCTCAGATAGCTGAAAAGGTATGCCTGAGTCTTGATGTCTGATTACTACTGCATCTGCTCCCATTTGGATGAGAGTTTGTGCTGTGTCCTGTAAAGTCTCTCCCTTTTTAACAGATGATGTAGAGATAGAGAAATTGGTTACATCAGCAGAAAGATATTTTCCCGCTAGTTCAAAACTAGAGCGAGTTCTAGTGCTGTTTTCATAAAATAAGTTTATTACTACCTTCCCTCTTAAAGTCGGTACTTTTTTTACAGGGCGAGTAGGGATTTCAGATAAAACTTTTGCAGTTTCAAGTATCAGTTCTACTTCTTCTTTTAATAAATCTTTTGTACTAAGTAATTTTTTTCTAGTCCAGGCAAAATCTTTTTTAATAATGGGTTCTAAATTTAAATCTTCTGAAATATGCGAAGTTTTTTTTAATTCAATTTCTTTTGACACAGTGTGCCTCTTAACCCTTTTAACCTCACTGGATTAAATTAAGGATTATGAATATTATACCGCCACTCCCCATTTACTATCAAGTACATGATGATGTTTTATGTAAACAATATCAGCTATATCGAAATATTGAGTAGTATCTGTATCATAATTTCTTTCATCCTGAGAATTATCTACAGTAACACCTTCTCGTAGTTTAGCAAATACCAATCTATTTTGTTTTAACTCCTCTAGAGGAATTGACTCATCAACAATCTTATCTAAGAATGATTCCCATGTTTGTTGGTTTTTATTTAAGGTAAATCCTCTAAAGGCTGCTTGCCAACTTATGTATCCCCTTTTTGCAGATTCAATAACGTGTTCAATAGTTGCTCCTTTGGTTAAATCCCCTGTTCTAGTAAATTCTACTATTCCTCTATGAATTTCTCTTTCAAATTCAACAGGAGGTTTTACTGCAGCAGGTATTTTAAAAGGAATTAAGTCTGACTTTCCAGGGACATCTTCTTTAATGACTTTTCTAGTATATTTATAGCGTCCAGAAATAGTTAAATGTGCTTCTTCAAGAGCTTTATCAAGTATTCTTTCATCAGTGAAGTAATTCATATGGCTTTGTACCATACTAAGTGTTATAGTACCCTTAATACAGGCACCGATTATTACCTTCCATTCTACTAAACCTTTATTTCCAGCTATAAATATATCTTCTATGATTTCTCTATCTTCTTTGATTTTGCCTTTTAAAAACAGTTTAACTTTTTGAATTCTTTCACTTGTAATTTCTGTCTTATTAGCAGAAGCTAAAATTGTACTTGCTGCTGTTGTAGTTGCTTCTGTATTTATTTCTATACTTGCTCCTGCATTTGCTTCTGGCTTTACCTCAGCTCTTACTTCTGGAGTTTGAATATCAGGTGTTTGTTCTGCTTGTGTTTGTGCTGATTGTAGAGATTCTACTTTAGGTGTTTTCATAAGTCCAGTCATTACTGGGCTTCTTAAACACCAGGCTGAAATTGTAGGATTTAATCTTTCAAGTATTCCCTCAAAACTAAAAACTTGTTTAGCTAGATCCCTTAAACCAAACAATTCTAGACCAGAAGATATGAAAGATAGTGCTGGCAGTGAATATTTAAAAGTTTCAGCACCATACTTCTGAGTGTTATAGAGAGCATCATCAATTGTCTTTAAAGAACCAGTTAAATCTTCATTTTTAGGTTCAAGTGCACCTGCACCTTTAAATTCCTGTCCCTTAACAAAACCAAATCTTGCTGCCCATGTCCCATATGAAAAATAACCTAAGGAATTTATAATTTTTCCTAATCCATCACCTACATGCCAACCAAAAAAATCAACTGTATCAATTCCGCGAGCTATAACATTAGGTAAAAATAAAATAGAATCAATAAATTCTGCTGTTGATTTTACGTTTCCAGTTGTTCTGTCATCCTCTGGAAGCTGATTTGCATTATATTTTCTTTTCATGCAAATACTAGTGTTCATGGAAGCAAAAACTTGATTTTGATCTAACATCCCTTTTTGATAGAGTTTACTTGCAGATTCAAATCCTTCTTCATTTCCAGTTATGGCATTCCAAAGCATCCCTACTGCCCCACTACCATAAAAAGCTGTAACGATACTTCCCATTCCTAATCTAAAATGTTCATTAGCTCTGTCAAAAGTTTTAACGGTATCTGATATAGGTTTTGTTGCACCCTCATCAGTAAGTAATTCAGCATCAGCTTTAAGTGGCCTTAAACATGAATAAACTACAGACCAGCATGTACCATAAATTGCTCTGGCAAACATATTTGCTCTTTTACTAACCAGACCAAATGCTTGAATTATTGGTGTAGTAGTCCAAAGTGTTTTTGTGATGTTTTGTAGATAGCCACTAGTACTTTCATAGAGAGTAGGATTCTCTGGATTTTTTGGGACTAGTTTTCCATTTAACCATTGAAAAAATGGATTCATACCTTGATGTATAACTTCACCTTTTATTCTTTGAGGTGGCTGACCTATTTCTATTCCAGATTTTGATTTTTCTTGCCCATTAGAGGATTGAAAGCTAATATCTGATGCACTGTTTGCATAAGAACGACTTCCTTGTATTTGTGATGTTGCAATTAGAATCATGAAATTTTATAGTGAGAATAAAAAAATAAAATAAAAGTTCTTAACTTAGAACTCCCTTTTTTATGTAGTAATTACTAGTAATTATTCAATGTAAAATACAGACATCAAAACATCTTTATAATTAGTTAATAATTCTATTTACGCTTTCTTACATAAGGAAGATAAATTGAAAAACAGTGAAAATAATATGTATTTCCGTGGTACTTTTGTATCTTGTGAAAATCATTTTTTTAGGCACGCCAGAATTTGCAGTGCCATCATTAGAGGCTCTTTTAAATACTTCCTGGATAAGTGTTCTTGCTTTATGTACACAAACAGATAAAGAGGCAGGTAGAGGCCAAAAAATACAAGAACCACCGGTAAAAAAACTTGCAAATGAAAAAGGGATTTTGGTTTTACAAACTCAGAAAATTTCAAAAGATGAAGAGATAAAAAATAAGATTAAAGAATTAAAACCAGATCTTTTAATTACTTGTGCATTTGGTCAAATCTTAAATGATGAAGTTTTAAATATTGCACCGTTAGGTGTGATCAATGTGCATGCATCACTTTTGCCTAAATATAGAGGAGCAGCCCCCATTAACTATGCCATTTTAAATGGTGAAAAAGAAACTGGAATCTCAATTATGAAAACTGAACTTGGATTGGATAGTGGTCCAGTTCTAATTCAAGAAAAGTGTCCAATAGAAGAAAATGAGACATCAGCAGAACTAACTAAAAAAATGAGTTTACTTGGTGCTAAGGCTTTGCTTAAAGGACTTGAATTAATAAGAGATGGAAAAGCAAACTTTATAGAGCAAGATCATGAAAAAGTTACAAAAGCCCCCACCTTAAAAAAGGAATTAGGAAAAATTGATTGGAATAAATCAAGTTTAGAAATTCATAATCAAGTTAGAGCCCTGCAGCCATGGCCTTCGGCTTATAGTACATTTGGTGGAAAAGTCGTGAAGATTTGGGAAACTAAGATTAATGATGAGAAATTGGCGGATGGGGAAATAGGATCAATTGTTGAAATTAAAGATTACATTAGAGTAAAAACACAAGATAGTTCTATCGACATATATAAACTCCAACCAGAAAATAAAAAAATTCTAAATGGTAAAGATTGGGTTAATGGAGCTAGGGTTCAAATTGGGAATACGTTTAGTTAGTTATTCGTTATATAATATAAGAGATAAGATTGTTTCGATCGCAATGACAAAATATTGTTTCTGGAGGTAAAAATGCTAACACTACTTATGATGGCTGGTCTTGCTTTAGTTTTAATTCCCCAATTATGGGTTAGAGGTGTTTTGAATAAATTTTCAAAAATCCCTTCATCAGCAGGTAGAACAGGGGCTGCAATAGCCAAAGAAATTTTAAATAGGCATAATTTAACGAGTGTAATGGTAGAAGTTACTAATCAGGGCGATCATTATGATCCCAGTTCTAAAACTGTAAGACTTTCAAACGATAACTTTTATGGCACATCATTGACAGCAATTGTAGTGGCAGCACATGAGTGTGGTCATGCTATTCAGGATGCTGAAAATTATGGTTTTATGAGACTAAGAGCAGGCATTGCTCCAGTAGTTCAGATTTGTCAGTTCGGTCCATATTTGCTTATGTTTAGTATTATGCTGACAGCTTTCTTATCTAGTCCTATATGGAAAATGACTGCTTTTATTGGCCTTTTTATGTACATTGGGATTTTTATTTTTCAGGTTATTACTCTTCCTGTAGAGCTAGATGCTAGTTTTGGAAGAGCTATTCCTGTACTTGAAGGATCAGGATATATTTCAAGTGATGAAAAACAAAATGCAAATCAAATACTCCAAGCCTGTGCTTTTACCTATATAGCAGCAGCACTTTATAGCTTAATTGAAATTATTCGTTGGTCAATAATATTATTTGGTGGCAGAAATAGGAATTAAAGAGACGCCCCATCGGGGCGTCTTTACAGCATTATTCGTCCAATTCTAAAACTACATCATCATCGGCACCTTTTACAGTGTGGACATGTTTAGGGAAACCGCTTTCATTGTTGGAAAGATTCTTTCCTTTTTTCTTTTTTCTCTCAGCTAAATGATTTTCAATTTCAGGATCTTCATCTTCTGCTACGGTACTTTCATCTTCTGTTACTTCTTCTTCAACAACAGAGTGAACAGCAGAGACGCTTACAAAAGGTAAACCTATAGCAATGAGTAAAATCACTAATATTCTTAATTTAAAATTCATATTTATTCTTCGCATTCGCTGCAATCACTAAGTTCACAACCGCCATCACCACATTGTTTGCATTCTTCTGTACCAAGGTTTGTCGTAATTACTGCACAGTCCCCTTTTTCAGTACAAGTTCCTGGGGCCTTGCTTTCAGCATGGATGCCACAATATTCACTAGGTGACATTGCCAAAGCGTTTGAATTAAAGCTAATAATTAAAAATGCTGTTAATAGTCCTACTAGCATAATATCTCCTTATTTCTAAATACTATATAGACAGAAGCAGAAAAAGCTAATCCTTTTCATAGGTAGACCTGTGATTTTTAATGTGTTTTTACACCCTTCTCCATCATTTGATGGAGAAAATAAGGATGGTAAAGATTAAACTTTTTTAATGTTTATCTAATGCCTTTATGTTAATTTTTTAAAGTATTTAAGAAAAACATGAGCCGTAGAATAATAAAATTACTTGGTGTAGATCCAGCAAATTTGGCGCTTGCAAGAGAATTGCGGAGAAGAGAACGTGCAAAATTAGGAAGTGAAACACTTTCTCGTGCAGCGTTTAAAGGAGCTAGTCATAGTTTTGGAGCAGAAGAGAGGGCTCTAACTTTTGATTTTAATAATGCTGTAGTTGTTAATTCTGGAATGTCTAACGTACTTTTAGTCTCTTTGAGAAAACCTATTATTGACTATGATTCCATGGATTTAATTAGGATAAAACAACTCAGTAATATTAGAAATGCAGATAGTGTTTTAATAAAAGCAAATTCACATGCAGTAGATATTGAATTTATTTTAGATATAAGTGAATGGGGAAGTCAAAACAATACAGAGATTGCTTTTTTAAATGCAGATTTATCTAACAGGGAAGTATTAAGTTCTGAAGGAATACCTTTCTTTCCACTAGAATCAGATGCTTTATCTACTCTTAAAATGGTTAATAATGCAAGAGAGCATTTTCTTATCGAACCATCTTCTACTTCAGAAGTCAGTCCACTGAATATTTATCAAAGACCTTATAGGTATGAAGATGTAGTTTTTGTGGAAATAGATAAAAATTATCTTATGTCACCCCTTTCATTTAAACCAACTTTAGGTGTAGAGTCATATGATATTTTAATAAGTAATCTTACTCAGAAAATATTGTCTATCGGTGCAAAGAAACAAAAACAAGTAGTAGTAGTTTTATATGATAAGCCCAGAGAGCAAGTTGTAGCAGCTATAAATTTACTGAAAAACAAAGTTGAAAGAATGAATGGCAATCTTGTTGTATTACTTCCTGAAGAAAGAGTTCTTAGTGTTGTAGATGGAATGAATAGACTAAGAGCTGCTAATTTAGAGGCTTTTACTGATAGAAATAGTGCTTTAAAGAAATTAAAAGAACTAAAAGCGGAGGTTATTATTCCTTGTCCAGATTTTGGTTGGGGTTTAATAGAAAAACCAAAACCAATTAATGGAGGGTTTCATATTCAGGTAGGTTATAAAGGATCTATTTCAAAAGACAATGAACGTTTGCTGGCATTGTTAGATGAAGACTTTAAAGGGTTAGCAAAACTAAGAAATGTTCTTATGAAAGGAAGAGCCCTTTTAATAGATTTTGGAAATATAGAAGTTAGAGATATTGTTGCTGCTGAGTATTTGAAAGTTTCTCATGAAAGACTTTCTGGTTTAAATTCGGTAATTTACTCTTGTAATAGAAAAACAACACTGGAATTAGGAGAACATAGGGTAGAAGTATATGATGATTTAAGCGAAGCAAAAGAAAGACTTAAAGAAAACTCAGGTCCTTTGCTAAATCAACACAGGTTGAAGGGATTTAAAGCAAAACCTCTAAGCAACAGCTTTTTGTTTACATTAGATGCCTCTGATTCAAATCAAATTATAAAAGCTTGTTTTGAAGATGATATTTTAATTATGAAGGGTGTAAAAGAAAGAGAAGATGGAAGGGCTGGACTAATATTAGATTTTGGAAAAGCGGAATTTGACCTGGAAGCCATTCAATTAATAAAAGCGAAAGTTAAAGAGTTTTTTGTTAAAAACAATATCCCTTTTATAATCTTGGCTGAAGATGATTTTACACGAGCTGACTTTAGTTGTGAAGGATTTCCTACATGTGAACATATAGTAGAAGGAAAAGAATATTTAGATGGACTTATGGCTAAAAGAATTATTCCTCCACCCAGAGGATGGAATTATATAGAAGTGCCTGAATTTTTTGGAGATGGATTTGAGGTTTACTTTAATAAAAAAGTTTTAGGAAGCCATATAAAATCAGCTATTAGAGAAGACTTTTATGCTTTAGCTAATGCCACCTCAAAAAAACAATTAGCATATAGAAACTTTATAATAAATTTTAAGAGTTTAGCAGTAGATCCTGATGAAATCCCCTTATTAAAAGAATGCTTTCATATGTTAGATGAAGCAAAGCTTCATTATGTGGCTTTAGCTGAAAGTAAAAGTACTAAGGAATTGTTTGAAAGATCAAAGATTCCAGTTTCAGATAGAATGGAAGATGCTAAAGAGTTATTGCCATTTTCTCCTATGAGGTGGTAAAGTAAAATATAAAATATGAGATTAACCCCAAAGCAAGCTTTAATACTTGGTATGTCCTTTGAAAAAAAAGGTTATCCAGGAATGGCAGGATATCTTATGAGTCGAGTATTGAGGCAAAATAGTGGGAATAGAACAACAATTTCAGGAGGTATTCAAAATGAACCTCCTAAAGCCCCGAAGTCTATAAAATAGCGATTTTATATTAATTCTTTTCTTAACTTTTATAGTGCTACAATAAATCCAATTAATTAAACAAAGGAGTTTAACAAATGAGTACATTAACTGTTTCTGCAGGCAGTTCACGAGCTTTTAGTCGTGAACTAAATCTATATAGAAGTATAAGAGATCATTTGACTGGTGGAAAGCCAGAAATTAAAGGTGACCTTTGTGTTTTTCGATTTAATGAAGGAACGTCATTGTGTGATGATAATGTGGATTCAATTAATTTAAAGAATGAGCTTTGGAATCTAACTACAACATCAAATGAAGTTATTTTTGATCTCTCTAAGGTTACTTTTCTGGGTGAAGATGCTTCAGGGGCATTATTTGCCTTAGGCAAGAATCTAAAAAATAGTGGTGTTAAGTTAGGGCTTATATCTTTGAAGTCAGAGGTTCTAGAAAATCTTGAGATAAAACATTTCGACAAACACTTTTTAATATCTAATACAGAAGAAGAAATGATAGAAAAATTTAAAGGGGAAAGCCTAGGAACAGGACAAAAAAGAGATTTAAGAGAATTAGCAAGGTTGGAAGGAGTTGGAAGAGTAAGAACTCTTTTATTTGAAGAAAAACAAACATTAGCAGAGATTGCCACGGTAAGTACAAAGGCAGGAGTTGTTACGATTAGTTTTAAACCCGATAGCTGTCTTGACTCAGATAGAATTGTTGGACTTGATACGTTGGGCGAAACGCTTTTAAGATTTGTAAAACCACATAAAGATAATTCAAGCTTAGTATTAGACTTTGGAAATGTTACCTATATAGATAAACCTGCTATATGTAGCTTAGTAAAACTACATAAGCAACATCCAAAAGTTTTGACTATATCAGGAATAAGCAATGAGCCATTAAATAAATTGCAAGAAATGCACTTAGATCAATTCTTTACAATTCTTACAGCTTGAAATCTATTCCCACTCAATAGTGCCAGGTGGTTTAGATGTAATGTCATAAACTACACGGTTTATATTAGGAACTTCATTTACAATTCTAGTGCTGATTTTTTCTAAAACATCATATGGAAGTTTTGCCCAGTCAGCAGTCATGCCATCTTCGCTGGTTACTGCTCTTAAAACTATAGGATTAGAATAAGTTCTTTTATCTCCCATTACACCTACGCTCTGAACTGATGTTAGTAACACTCCGAATACTTGCCAGACAGAATTATAAAGTCCTGATTTATTTATTTCATCTCTAATTATAGAGTCTGCTTCACGAATGGTTTCTAGGCGTTCTTTAGTAGCTTCTCCGATGATTCTAATTGCAAGACCAGGACCTGGGAATGGATGGCGTTCAATAATACGTTTAGGCACACCTAATTCTCGTCCCACTCTTCTCACTTCATCTTTAAATAGTTTTCTAAATGGTTCTATGAGTTTAAATTGTAAGTCTTTAGGTAAGCCACCTACATTGTGGTGGGATTTTATTTTTACTGCTACTCTTTCGCCACTAGTTGGATCATAATTAGTGTCTGCTGACTCTATAACATCTGGATATAAAGTACCTTGTGCTAAGTAATCAAAAGGTCCAATTCTTTTTGACTCTTCCTCAAAAACCCTGATAAACTCTCTACCGATAATTTTTCTTTTTTCTTCAGGATCAATAACTCCTTTAAGAGCAGAAATAAATCTTTCTTGAGCATGTACATAGTGAACTTTTATTTCAAACTCATTTTGAAATGTAGTAAGCAATCTGTCGGGTTCACCTTTTCTCATGAATCCCTGATCAATAAACATACAGGTAAGCTGTGAACCGATCGCTTTGTGAAGTAAAAAAGCAAGTGCCGAACTGTCTACTCCACCTGATAAAGCAAGTAAAACATCTTTATCTCCTACTTTTGCTTTGATTTGATTTATAGACTCTTCTATAAATTTTGACATTGACCATGTAGGCTTTGCTTTTGAGATAGTTATAACAAAATGTTTTAAGATCTCAATTCCATTCATAGTGTGAATTACTTCAGGATGAAACTGAACGCCATAGAGCTTTTTGTCTTTGTTAGAAATAGCTGCACATGGAGTATTTGTAGTTTTTGCACTGATAGAAAACCCTTCAGGAAGTTCTAATACGCTATCGCCATGACTCATCCAGCTAGTGAATTTACTTTCTAGATCTAGAAAGAGTTTATCTTTAGGATTTATTTCAAGAATAGCTTTGCCGTATTCATGTTTATCAGCTTTAACTACTTTCCCACCAAGGGTTTTAGCCATAAGCTGCATGCCATAACAACCACCTAAAATAGGAATGCCAAGATTAAAAATCTCAGGATCACAAACAGGTGCACCTTCATCATAAACACTATTTGGACCACCAGAAAGGATGATGCCTTTTGGTGCCATGTCTTTTATTTGTTTAGCAGTGGAGCGATATGGAATAAGTTCAGAGTAAACATTTAATTCACGGACGCGTCTGGCAATAAGTTCTGAGTATTGAGATCCGAAATCTAAAACTACTACTGAGTCATAAAATTGGATATTTTTATCTTCTTTACTTAAGTTTTGTTGGAGTTCATTCATGAGAACATTTTACATCAAAAGAGATTAATAATCATGCAACTTTTAAATGTATTGTTAATGGTTCAGGTGTTTGAAGTGAGTCATATTGAGGACCTGTAAAAATTAATTGTATTTCTCTAGGATTCTCATCATTTATTCCAGTGCTACTAACTTTTAGTTTTTTGCCATTATCTAAACCTCTATATACTAAATCTCCTATTTGTACTTCTTTATCAGGACTTAATTTAAATCCTTTAACTGGTCTTGGACTTTTATCATCATCATCTCCTAATTTAAGTGAATCATTTGGAATTCTTGAAACAAACAAAAGACCATTCTTACTTCCACAGTAATGTAAGCCAAAAGTATCAAATAAATCCAATTCTAAAGAACCTTCTTTTTGTAAATGAAACTCAAAATTTGCCTCTCCGCTTCTTGCTAGATTTTTCTTTGCAGCAAAAAATAATGTTCTTGAAAATCCTTCTCCAGATAAAATAGCTTCAACAGTTTCAGAAATTGTTTCTCTGGATATTGGATAAGTAGATCTGTGGTTTAATCCTAAAACATCAAAATCAGAAATAGAGTCTTTTGCAGTAGGTAAATCCTTTAGTGAGTTAGCTTTTCTAGCTAAAAGTTTAAATAAATTAAAATTTGGAAGAATAGTTGTTAAAAGCATTTTACTAACCCAATTTCTCTTATTATATAAAGACTTTAAGCTAATCAATATTCATTGGTTAAAGATTAAATTTGCTTAAGAATGGAATTGAGTGGTACTAAAAGACTAGGAGAATTTAATCTTCCAAAATTGCTACAGCTCTTGTCCACCCAGCTGAAGCTCTTTTTATTTTTACAGGAAAGCAAGATACCGTAAAACCTTTAGATGGTAATGCCTCTAAGTTATGTAACTTTTCAAGATGGCAATAACACATTTCTTTTCCAGCTTTATGTCCTTCCCAGATGATAGATGAATCTTTGCTCTTTTCATATTTTTCTTTTGTGTAAACAAAAGGTGCATCCCAACTCCATGCATCAGTACCAGTAATTTTTACTCCTTGTTCGAGTAGAAATAATGTGGCTTCTCTTCCCATTCCGCAACCGCTGTTTACATAATCATCATGTCCGTATCTAGACCCAGCCTTGGTGTTTACTAAAACAATTTCAAGTGGACTAAGTTTATGATTTATTCTTTCAAGTTCTTCTTTTACATCTTTTATCTGAACTACATAGCCATTAGGTAAGTTTCTAAAATCAAGTTTTATTCCTGGCTTATAACACCATTCAAGAGGCACTTCATCGATGGTTATGGCACGTTTTCCATTATCCATAGTGGAATGAAAATGATATGGTGCATCTAAATGTGTGCCATTGTGGGTAATTAGTGAAACATGTTCTATAGCCCAGCCTTCTCCATCAGGTAAATCTTCTTTTTTTAGACCAGGGAAAAATCCTGCTATTTGACTGACGCTTTGTTTGTGATCTATATAAGTAACTTTTGGTCCAAAAGGTGCTGGATCTGAAATTACATCATTTTCAATGGGCATTGAGATGTCAATAATTGTTTGCACAAATGCATTTTAGCATTTATTTGTTGGAGTTCAGACAAGCTGAACTCTCTTATAGCTGTGCTTTACATTTGTACGGATCGACCAAATCCCTCCTTCGATAATCTTTGGAGGGCAGGAAATTGGATCGATCCTTTAATTGCAAGTAAGATGGAATTTATTGTGCAGCAGCAGGTACTTTATTGCCGCCTCTCATAGCATTAATTCTACTTTGAAGAGTGTCTATTTTAATATCAATCTCTTGTGCTTTAGGGAGATCATTTCGTTTTAATGCCTGGCTTTCCTCAGTTCTTAAACTAGAAACTTGATCCTCTAGTTCTTTTACCTTAGATTGATTTTCGCTATTGCTGCTTCCATCATTTTGTTGCTGTTGTTCAGCTTGTTGTTGGCTCTCTAAACTAGCTATTTGTTCATCTATACTAGCAAGTTCAGCTTTTAATTGATCTACTCCTTGTTCTCCAGCACCAGCACCGGGTCCCATTGCCCAGTTCGCCATTATTTTGCCAGTCTCTACTTTTGCTTTATCTAATCCTCCAGAAGAACCACCAGAACTATTCAGTTGTCCGGGACCAGCTTGAGCGTTATAACATTCTTTTGCATATGCTTCCTTTTGTGCTATTTGTCCCTGAATAGTTGCTTTTCTTTGCTGAAGTTGAGCTATTTGTCCAGATGCTCCACCTCCACCAGATGAACTTTGTGTACCTTGTGATGCTCCTGCTGACCTTGATGCGCCCGTTACATTCATATCCATTAACTGCTCCTTTTTCAAAATTGAATAATCAATGAAAGATTTATATCAAAGAATGGTTAAAGGTTGGTAAAAAAGACATAGTACTTTTGTATTGTTTGAATGTCAAATACATGTTTAAGAGGTTAATTTAGAAAAATAATATACTTTTGTATATAATTAATTATCTATGAAAAATATGAATTTTCTTTTTAATCCAAACTTATCTTTTTCTTATGGAGGAATTGGTAGATTAAGCTCAAATCCTTTTACGGCACCACTTTTAGAAACCCAGTTTTTGGATAGAAGATATCAATTCAATTCTGCTGGATATCATTACAAAGAAGTAAGCAACAATCATGATGATAGAAAATGTATTTTTGTACCTACGGTAATAAAACGCCTTCCCAATCTTGAAAATCTATTTATTCACGACTTAGCTACAGGAGATGCTTCATGGGCTAAATTATTTGCAGATAAGGGTGCAGATTGTGTCGCTGCTATAGATGAATCAGAATATCAGTTAGAAATTGCAAAAGAAAATATTCGTGTGTGTAAAAGAAAATCAAGAATTGTTCTTATGAATGAAGATCTATCCAGAATGAGGGGGATACTTCATGCTGATGTTGCTTTTGCAGGCTTTCTTCTTCACTATGCAAAAGATAAAAATATGCTAGAAAAACTTTGTAGAAACATTGCGAAGAATTTAAAACCAGGCTCACCATTTTTTGCCCTAAACTCTAATCCTGATAACCCACTTTTTAATGGTGAAAAATATTTTTGTGACATCAGTGCAAGCGGAAATCTAGAAGAAGGGTCAATTTTAACAATTACTGATTATGATAAAAAGCATATTTTACAACCATGTAAATTTCAAATTTTTCAGTGGAGTAAAGAAACTTATGAAAGTGCTCTAAGAAAAGCAGGATTTGATGATATTAAATGGCATGATCTTGTTCTTTCTGATGATACGTCTGCTTATTCTCCAGGATATTGGGATCACTATATTTCAAACCAACCCACACAATTAATAGAATGTAGAAAAGTTAGAAGTTGAATTATGTAACCGTAGGTATCATTCAATGTAACCGAGAGTTACATGTTTGCAAATATTAAATTTAAGAAGTAAAATATCATTCAAATTAAAACGGTGATATTTATGGCAAGTGCACTAATCCCAGCAGAAAAAATTGAAAATAAAATTTACTTTATTAGAGGTAAAAAAGTGATGATTGATACTGATTTAGCTGAATTGTATGATGTAGAAACAAGAGTTTTAAACCAGGCAGTAAAGAGAAATAAAAAACGTTTCCCGAAGGATTTTATGTTTCAACTTACAAAGTCTGAGCGAGATGAGGTTATCACAATTTGTGATAACCTTAAGAAACTAAAATTTTATCCGACTTTACCGCATGTTTTCACAGAACAAGGAGTATCCATGCTTTCTAGTGTACTTAACAGTGAAAGAGCCATTATGGTAAATATTCAAATCATGCGTACTTTTACTAAGCTTAGAGAAATGATAGAAAGTCACAAAGATCTAAGAAAAAAGATAGAAGAAATGGAATCTAAATATGATAAACAATTTCAAGTTGTATTTGATGCTATAAAACAATTAGTGGAAGAACCAATAAAGCCTAAAAAGAAGATAGGATTTCAGGTTTAGTATATTAAAAAGATTGAGGGGAAGAGCAAGTAGAGGGTGAAATAAAAAAGTGGGTCTGCCCAGCTTCGTATTGTCAGTAAACAGGATCCGTCCGATTTACTCGGCGGATCCGATAGATTGTTACTTTTACCTAAAGGAGGCTTCAACTTGTTTGAAGCCCCATAAAAAAAAGCGGGTGAAGGGAATCGAACCCTCAACTAAAGCTTGGGAAGCTTTCGTTTTACCACTAAACTACACCCGCACGTAAGTTGCAAGGATAAAGTTGCAAGTTTCAAGAAAGACTAAATTTTCAGTATTCTCTAATATTCTACCCTAAATATTAGGAGTTATAATATTTTTATGCATAGTTTTCCCTTATTTAAGAATGTAGAAGATTATTTTAGCAACTTGGATGTTTATTCTAAGGTAGTGAAGAATAATTATATGTTTCATAGTGAAATGTATGGGATTTTAAAAAACTATATTGAAAAAGAATTATCAAATAAACCTTTTAAACTATTAGATCTTGGTTCGGGAAATGCATTTTTTATGACACAGGTATTAGAAAATTCTAAGGTGGAATCTTATACCGCTTATGATTTATCTAAAGAATCTTTAGAAGAAGCAAAAACAAACTTGGATATAGTGAAATGTAAAAAAGAATTCTTAGTAAAAGATTTATCTAAAGAATTTTTAGAGTCCCCAGCTTTAAATAAATATGATTTAATTTGGTCTAGCTTTGCGCTTCATCATTTATCTTTAGATGATAAGAAAAGATTTTTTAAAAAATGTTTTGATTCTTTGGAAGAAGAAGGTTGTTTTATTTTAGTAGACATAATAAATGAAAAAGGAAGTAGAGAAGAGTGGTTTAATGTGTATAAATCTGGTGTTTATAAAAACTGGAGTGCATTAACTGTTGAAGACAAAAATTATGTTTGTGATCATGTCTATAATTTTGATTATCCTGAAAGTGTTTCTGTTATTAGAGATATTGCTAATGAGGCTGGGTTTTCTAAACAAAAGGAACTATTTAAAAAGGACCTATATCTCTGCATAGAATTTAAAAGGTAGTATATTTATTTGTGGGATTTCAGACAAGCTGAAATCTTTCAATTCTGTGCTTTGCATGGATCGACCAAATAAATTGGATCGATCCTTTATTTTGCCTATGCGATATAATTAAAACGGCTAATTTGAAATAAAAGGTATAAAAATGTCTATATTAAGTTCTCTCCCTAAAGGTGAAAAAATTGGAATTGCATTTTCAGGTGGTTTAGATACCTGTGCTGCTATTACCTGGATTCGTGAAAAAGGTGGAATCCCTTATGCTTACACAGCTAATCTTGGGCAGCCAGATGAAAAAGACTATGATGATATCTCTAAGCGTGCTTTAAAACATGGTGCAGAAAAAGCCAGACTTGTAGATTGTAGAGAACAATTAGTAAAAGAAGGACTTGCAGCACTAATGTGTGGTGCTTTCCATATTCAGACAGCAGGAAGATTTTATTTTAATACTACTCCTATAGGAAGAGCAGTTACTGGAACTATTCTTGTTCGTGAAATGAAAAAAGATGAAGTTGATATTTGGGGTGATGGTTCTACTTATAAAGGAAATGACATAGAGAGATTTTATAGATATGGAAAGATGGTAAACACAAAGCTTAGGGTTTACAAACCATGGTTAGATGAGACTTTTGTTCATGAGCTCGGTGGAAGAAAAGAAATGAGTGAGTGGCTTTCTGCTCGTGGTCATGACTATAAAATGAAAACTGAAAAAGCATATTCTACAGATTCAAATCTTCTTGGTGCTACACATGAAGCAAAGGATCTTGAGTTTCTTGATAAAGGAATAAATATTGTTGAGCCTATTATGGGAGTTAAGTTCTGGGATTCTAAAGTAGATATAGCATCAGAAAAGATTACTGTTTCTTTTAAAGAAGGATTACCTGTTTCTATAAATGATAAAAAGTTTAAAAGTTCAGTTGAACTAATAGAAGAGGCTAATAAAATCGGTGGTAGGCATGGATTAGGAATGTCTGATCAAATTGAAAATAGAATTATAGAAGCTAAAAGCCGTGGTATTTATGAATCTCCTGGACTTGCTCTTATTTTTATAGCTTATGAAAGATTGATTTCAGCTATTCATAATGAAGGAACTATTGATAATTACAGAACTCTTGGAAGAAAATTAGGAAGACTTTTATATGAAGGTCGCTGGTTTGATCCGCAGTCATTAATGCTTCGTGAAACCCTCCAAAGATGGGTAGCTAAAGCTATTACTGGTGAAGTCACGATTGAACTTAGGCGTGGCGATGACTATTCTATTTTAAATACAAAGGGTGAAAACTTTACTTATAAGCCCGAAAGACTTTCGATGGAAAAAGAAAAAAGTGAGTTTACTCCATCAGATAGAATAGGACAATTGTCCATGAGAAATTTAGACATCTCAGATTCTAGAGAAAAATTGCAGGTTTATGCTGATATAGGTGTTTTAAAACTTGGTTCAGAAAAAGAACTAGGGCTTTTGGAATAGTTCTTATTTGTTTTCAATTTTATGATTTCTAATAGCTGATTCAATAGTGTAAGTTAATGATTCAGAATCTAAAAATCCCTTTATACAAAATTCATCAGTGGATGAAATACAATCTCTTAATTCATCCCTTTTTAAAGTTGAGCCAGTAATTATAATTATAGGTGCTTCATTTGCATGCTCTTTAATTTTTTTTATGGAAGTAACTCCATTAGCATCTGGCAACCCAAGATCTAATAAAACAACATCAAATTTATTTTGAGAAAGTTGACTTATTCCTTGAGATACTGACTCAGCTCGAGTTAATTCTATATGACTGGATTCTTTTTTCTCTGAAATAATTTCTTCTAGCAAAAATGCATCACCATCATTATCTTCTACAAGTAAAGCTCTGATATTTCCATTCATAAATAGTCCTCATTTAAATTTTACCAATAATATACAAGTATCAAGCTCTACTTATATTTCTAGGGATACCCATAGCAACTTATTAATTAGTGAAATTGTATATGAAAAACTATTCTTTAGATCATATTAATAATTCGGAGTTTAAAAATTTTAACAATTTATTCTTAAGATGTTGTTTACTGTTGAGAATAACTAGGTAATTTGACTGTGCTTAACCAAAAAGCTTCAATTGAACTCATAATTTTCCAAAACTCTTCCAAATCAAGTGGTTTAGTTATGTAACAATTTGCATTTAATTTATATGAATTTAAAATATCTTTTTGAGAATTTGATGAAGTCATTATTATTACTGGAATATCATTAAGATCTTCATTAGATTTAATCTGAGTAAGTACCCATCTACCATCTTTTATAGGCAGGTTTAAATCAAGTATTACCAGATCAGGCCTATTTAAATCTTTATATTTCCCTTCTTTGCGAAGGTAAGAAATAGCTTCAATTCCATTTCCTACATTTGTAATGTTATTTTTAATTTTTGACCTTTTAAAAGCTTCCAAGACAAGTTCAACATCTCCATCATTGTCTTCTACGAGTAAAATTTCAATTATTTTTTCTTTCATAAATTTTATGCTGGTAAAGTAAAGTAAAAGGTACTACCTTTATCTGCTTCAGACTCTGCCCAAATCCCCCCCCCTTGTTTTTCTATAATTTTTTTACAAATTGCTAGCCCCATTCCTGTTCCCTCATAACTTTTAGTTGAATGTAATCTTTCAAATAATTCAAAGATTCTTTCTGCATGCTCTTGATCAAATCCAATGCCATTGTCTTTTATAGCAAATAACCATTTATCCTTTTCTTTTTTAGCTGAGATGTCTATTACTAAAGGTCTTGAACTTCTATATTTAATAGCATTGCTTATAAGGTTTTGGAAAACTTGACTTAATTGGATCTTATTAGAATAAACTTTAGGTAGTTCTAAATAATTTATTTTTACTCCTGTCTCTTTTATATTTGACATATTTAATATAACTTCATTTACTATCTCATTACAATCTAACTCTTCTGGTTCTGTATCAGCTCTTTGTATTCGGGAATAATCCAGAAGACTATTAATTAACTCTTGCATCCTTTTTGCACCATTTACAGAAAAAGCAATGTATTTATTTGCCTTTTCATCCAGTTTATCTTTATATTTTTCTTCAAGTAATTTTGTAAAACTTGCCACCATTCTTAAAGGTTCTTGTAAGTCATGGGAAGCAACATATGCAAACATTTCTAATTCTTGATTTGATTGTTTTACTTTTTCCATTGCTTCGGACAGATCTTTCTTCATCTGTTTTTGTTTTGTAATGTCTCTGGCAATTTTAGAAGCACCAATAATATTTCCATTAGTATCATTTATCGGTGAAATTGTTATTGAAGCATCAAATGTAGAACCATCTTTTCTTAGTCTCTTACTTTCAAATGTTTCTATAGGCCCTCCTGATTTTACTTTCCTCATGATATCTACTTCTTCATTTAGCAAGTCAGGTGGTATTAGTACGGTTATTGATTTTCCTATAATTTCTTTTGCTGTGTAACCAAATATTTTTTCAGCCCCATAATTCCAGCTTTGAATTACACTGTTTAAATCTTTTCTTATGATTGCATCATATGATGAATTTACAAGTGCAGCTAATTGAACTTGTTCTTCCTCAGCTTCTTTTCTTTGAACAACTTCAATGGCCAAATTCTCATTTATCCTTTCTAATTCACTGGTTCTTTCTTTAACAATTTTTTCAAGCTCTAAAGGACTTTTTAGCTCAAGTGCTTTTGGAATGACTGGAATTAAAGCAAATATTGTCGCCCATGAAATTACTGCAGTAGCAAATTTTATTAATGCTGAAAATCTATACCATGGATGCCAAAATATTATTGCTTCTACTAAATGTCCCGTACCACAAGAAAGGATAAATCCACCAAAAAGAATAAATATAAATGAAAATGGGACATCTCTTTTTTTAGAAATAAAATAATAAAGTATAATTGGAATTGCTGCATATGCCCCCCAAATAGCAAAATCTGAAATTATGTGAATCCAACCATGCAGGCTAGTCCAGTGTCCACAATGCCACCTGGCAGGGAAGTCAGAAGTATCAAAAAGTTTTGAAATTAATTCCCACATAGAATCATTAAATTTCTCTAATAACTAAGGGTTTTTTCTACTAGTAATAATAACCTATAAGGATGTGTTTGTGTGAATGGTTTGCTTGTTTTTCGCTATAAATTTTAATATTGTCATAAAAAGAATTAGGACTTTTAGAGTCAAAATACTGGTAAAATAGGATTATGCAAACAAAAAAATATTATTAGTTTTATTGGTTTCAATTTTTTATACTTCAAGTTTTGCATTTGCTGAACAAGGAGTATTAAAAACTATTACCTTAGAAAAAGAACCCGCCCAGATTGCTATTAATCAAAAACTAAATAAGATTTATATTACACATATAAATGATGATTTCGTTTCAGTTATAAATGGTGACACTGATGAGGTAGAAGCTACATTTACAGTAAATGGTGGACCTAATGGAATTGCTATAAATAAAAAAAATAATAGGATCTATGTAGTCGCTCAAGATGAAAATAGACTTAGAATAATCAACTCTACTGATAATTCTATTATTAGGTCTATAACGGTAGGATCAAGACCAATTGCTGTAGCTATTAATTCTAGATCTGGAAAAGCTTATGTAGTAAATGCTGATTCCGATAGTCTTTTTGAAATAGATTCAAATGCTAAAAAAGTTTTAGATACTATTAGTGTTGGAAGTAATCCTGTAGATTTAGCTATTAATGAGGGTAATAGTGAGATATTAGTAATTAACCAGGGTTCAGACGATGTGTATGTTATTGATGCTGATGATGGAAATCTTTTAGCAACTCAATCTCTGAATGACAGACCACACTCCATTATTTTTAATTCCTTTAAAGAAAAGTTTTATATCTCTGATCAAGGAGATAATAAAATCTTTTCAGCTGAATTGGATGAAGGATTATTTTCTACCTCTATCAAAACAGATGATTTTAATGGTGGTACTACACCCAGTGGACTTGCTTTAAATAAAAATAAGACTAAGCTTTATGTAGCTAATAGGGATACAGATAGAGTAAGTATTATTAATTTAAACAGTGAAAAAATTGAAAAAACCATACCAGTAGGAGCAGGACCTACAAAATTAGCTTTTAATACTAAAACCAGTAAGCTCTATGTGATAAATAGAGGAAATAATACAATCTCTGTTATAGGAAACACTTTAGTTTCACCTACGCCTAGTCCTTCACCGTCACCAAGTCCTTCTCCTACACCATAAAGAGATTACTTGAATAGTTCTATATTAATTATGAACATTAGCAGCTTTAGGTGCAAGTAAAGTTACCTCTGTTAAATCCCCAAATATAATATCAGCGCCTCCATCTAAAATACCGATAAAATATTCAGTTGCAGTAAAATTCTCAATAGGCTTACCTTTTTTATTTGCAGTATTTTGTAATGCTTTGTCCCCATCAGACTTTCTATAAGCAAAGCATATAGGAACAACGCCTACTTTAGTACTATCAATTTCACCACTTAGCAATTTAAGTCCGTCTCCATCTGGGAGTATACTAGCTGCTATCCTTTTAGAAAATCTATACTTAGTATTACGATTAAATCTGGCAGATGCTGAAAAAACAGGATTTTGTATTTTTAAATAACTTGGAAATGAAAATACCACACAAGAGACTCTATCATTAAATGAACTAGTAAAACCTTTGCCTAATAACCCATTTAACCTACCAAACAATTTATTTAAACCATTCTTTTTAAGTTGAATTGAGTCAGCTGTTTTTATTGTTACTGTTGCATCTCCTTCATCGACGAGCGCTTCTTGAATTTCAGAGGGATCTATATCAGAACCATCTTCACTAATTAAATCAATAATATCTTGAGCTTGAGCTGATATTGAAGCTGATGGTGTTGGTGTAGCAGTCACACTTCCTGAATCTGAAGGTGTTGCAGTTGCTGAAGGGGTGGCTGTGGGTGTCGGAGTAGGTGTTGCTTTTGAGTTTGAAAATATAATTTCTGTAGTTAGTAAGTTTGTTAAATCAAGTCCACCGTCCTGTGTAATAGAAGTAACTAAAAACTCAGCTCCTGGAATTATTGAATTATCTATAAATTTCCCTGTAATTGTAGCTTTTCCATCTGTAATCATTCCGGTTAGAACTAAACTAATAGTATATTCTTCAGCACTAGGTCCCGTAACTGTAGAAAGTAAAACATTTGCACCCATTGATGTAAATGTTACTCCAGTAGTAATATCTGCTTGTTTTCTTGGTAGTTTTACTTTTATATTTAAACCACTTACATTGTTTAAATGTATCCCGTTTAAATTAATAGTATAGGTATCTGTTAATGTGCTAGTAATTATTTCTGCTGAACTTTTAGAAAAATATCCAAAAGAAAATAATACAGCTAAGCTAAGAACAATAAAATTAATTTTTTTAGAAAACATAGTAACTCCTTTAGGATCTAAGCGGTAAAGAAGATTTACCCAGGCTTAACTTTTTAAAGTAGGGGTGTTTCTATGTGCTTAATATTTATAAAAGATAACTATATTGCTGCTAAATATACAAGTTTAAGAAAATAATTTAAAGAATGGTTGTTATAATTTTCATTAATTCTTATGGCTATCATATCTCCAATAACAAATGCAACAACTCCAACCACTCTTATCTTTAAAGGTGGCCGTGTGTATGATGCCAAAGCAAATAAAATTGAAACAATGGATTTAAAAATCCAAAATGGAAAAATTGCAGCTAAGGGAAAAAATTTAGAAGTTGCTCGGACAGATACAGTAAGAATGCTAAATGAAAATGATATTGTAACTCCTGGGGGTATAGACCTTCATACTCATTATTTTGGATGTTGGGGAAATAAAATGGACCCCATTGCTCATGGACTTTATAAAGGAGTTACTCTTCAGGTAGATGCAGGAAGTTCTGGAATGAGTACATTTGAAGATTTTAATAAGTACACATTAAAAAATATGAATGGTATGTTAATAGCAATGTTAAATATTTCACCTGCTGGTCTGGCACAGCAAACAGGAGAAAATTGGTTTTTAACAAATCACAGTGTACAAAAAACCGCAGAATTAGCCATAGCAAATCCAGACACGATAAAAATAATTAAGATTAGAAATGGACCTACTCAAAATGCTACTGAAGAAATTGGAATAAGAGCTCTAGAAATGGCAAAAGAAGCGGCAAGACTTGCAGGTGGTCTTCCTGTAATGGTTCATATAGAAGATGGATCACCGCTTGAAAAAATCTTTAATATGTTAGATGCAGATGATATAGTCACTCATGCTTTTAGAAAAAATCCTAATTGTAATATTCTTGATGAAGGTAATAGATTAAAACCTTTTGTACTTAGTGCATTACAAAGAGGAGTAAGATTTGATATTGGTCATGGATATGGAGGCTTTGACAAAGACAATGTTTTAGCAGGAATGGGTGCTATTGTAGCTGCAGAACTCCTTAGTAATGCAAACTATAGACCCTTTACAACTTCTACTGATTTACATTGCTTTAGTTTAGAAACTCCTGCGAAAAGCTTGCCAGATGTAGTTGCAAAGATGATTTCACTTGGAATGACTAAAGAAGATGCAATTGCATCTATTACCAGATACCCAGCAGAAGCTCTTAGACTTCCAGAATCTAGATGGAGAATGGATATAGGCGATGAAGCAAATCTAACTGTTTGGGAGCATGATTTTTCAGTGCATCCATTTGTTGATTCAAATCAAAACCAATGGAATGGTAATGAAATGCTTAATCCCACAGTGGTTTATGTAAATAAACAGTTGATTGATATTGCAGCTTAGTAAAGTTTAATAAGAATAATACTTTTTAAATAATTTCTAGCTTTGAAATAAAAATATCCCCTCGGTAAAGCGTTATACAAGATAAGTATATTAAGAGTACTAAATTTACAAATGGAATAATAAATCAATTCAATCGTATATCATATTGTATAGCCTGGTTCTCAGGATATTAGAAATATTTTTGGAGGCAATTAATGAAAAGAGTTTTAAGTATATTTTTAGGCCTTTTACTCGGATTAAATTTTATAATCCCTGCTTTTTCGTCAAGTCATAGAGAAGCACCTGGTATTGCAAAAATGCCAAAGCTAGATGGTACAGATTTTTATGTTTTTAATAGTTATGAGAGTGGAAAAAGTGATTTTGTAACTATTATTGCAAACTATCAACCACTTCAAGATGGTTATGGTGGTCCTAATTTTTTCACCCTTGACCCAAATGCAGTTTATGAAATTCACATAGATAATAATGGAGACGCAGTTGAAGATCTAACCTTCCAATTCAAATTTAAAAACACTGTAAAAAATATTGCACTTGGAATAGGTGGTCAATCAGTTAAAGTTCCTTTCTTTAATGTAGGAGCCATTGGACCAAATGCTACTGATAATTCTTCAACAAATGTTGTTGAAAGTTATACAGTAAACTTAATTAAAGGACAAAGACGTAAAGGTGCACCAGCTGCAATTACTAATGCAGATAGCGGCGCTGCAGAATTCACTAAACCATCAGATAATGTTGGAACAAAATCAATTGCAAGTTATGAAGCTTATGCTAAAAAGCATATTTATAACGTTAATCTTCCAGGAAGTACTAGTAGCCAAGGGAAGGTATTTGTAGGGCAAAGAAAAGAAGGCTTTGCTGTTGACCTTGGAGGAGTATTTGATCTTGTAAATTTAAATCCTCTTGGCGCAACAGATGCTACACCAAATACAATTGGAGATAAAAACGTTACTACGATTGCTCTTGAAATTCCAAAAGCATTTCTTCTTGGGACATCAGGAAGTAGTATTATTGGAGCATGGACTACATCAAGTTTGCCAGTAGCATTAGCTAATAAAAAGCAAATTTTTACAATTAATGCACCAAAAAGAACGGTTAAGGCTGGACTCGTACAAGTTTCCAGACTTTCAGCTCCTCTTGTAAATGAAGTTATAATTGGCTTAGCTGATAAAGATGTTTTCAATAACAGTGAACCAAAAGATGATGCTCAATTTGCTTCATATGTAACTAATCCAACCCTTCCAGCAATTCTGGAAATTTTGTTTAGTAGTGCTGGTTATAAAGCACCTACTGTATTCCCTAGAACTGACTTAGTTTCAGCATTTTTAACAGGAGTTGATGGTTTAAATAAAACCGATGCTACTGCAGAAATAATGAGATTAAATACAAGCATAGCTGCAGTAACTGCTTCCCAACAAAAAACACTAGGTGTTATTGATGGAGATAATGCAGGATTTCCAAATGGAAGAAGACCTGGTGACGATGTTGTAGATATAGAGCTTAGAGTTGCTTCAGGGGTTTTACTTCCTGTTGCAGATGCTCCAGCTGGTCAATTACCATTAACTGATGGTGTTTCTATCAGTGCTGATGATTTTGATCAGACTTTTCCATATCTAAAATCACCAAATCCTGGTAAATCATAAGTTAATACTTTATTCCAAGGAATTCAGGAGAGGCATTAAATTTAATGCCTCTTTTTTTATAAAAAAAAATGAAAGAAAAATTATTTATAGCATTAACAGTTTGCTTTTTATCTTTATGCTCATATGGAGCAGCATTTATTCCTAGCAAAGACTCAGAAGTCTTAGAAGTTCTTCCTAAGGGTTCAATTTCTGGTGAAGTAAAAAGACTTAAAACAATACTTTTTATAAATCAAAATGATCCAGAGCTTGCTTTTAAAGCAGCAAGTAAGTTTATTCAAATTGGGAAAGCCGAATCAGATCCCAGGTATTTTGGATATGCTGAGTCTATAGTAAATAAATGGATTGAACGTGATAGCGAAAACCTAGATTGGTATGTATTGAGAGCTACGATAAGCCAGTATAATCATAAATTTAATAAAGCATTAAAAGATTTAGATTTTGTACTTAAGAAGGATAAAGAAAACCCTCAAGCTTGTCTTATAAAATCCAATTTGCTTTGTACACAGGGCGAATACTTAGAATCAAAAAGATATTGCTTACCTCTTTTAAGATCTGCTGGAGAGATAATAGCAATTGGATGTGCATCTTATTCCTCAGGTTTAAATGGTAGTGCAGAAAGAAGTCTTATTTTGCTTGAAGGTATTTCACCCAGACTATTAAAATCTCCTGTTGAAGAAAAAGTATGGATTCTATCTTTAAAAGCAGATCTTGCTCAAAGGTTAGATAAAAAGGAACTTGCTGAAAAATATTTCAATCAAGCCGTAATCTTAAAACCAAATGATTCTTTTTTGCTCTCTAATTATGCTGATTTTTTATTACATGAACAAAAATTAGATAAAGTAATAAACTTGCTAAAGGATAGAACTAATAACGATGGATTACTTTTACGACTAGCAATTGCAGAAAAAGAAAAGGGTTTAATAAAAGAAAGTAAGCTTCATTCGGAAGAATTAGGTATTAGGTTTATAGAGCAAAAACTTAGAAAAGATTTTGTTCATCATAGAGAAGAAGCAATATATTATTTAAAACTTTTAGACGATCCTGTTAAATCTTTAGAATTAGCTAAAGAAAACTGGCAAATTCAAAAAGAACCAATTGATGTAAGAATACTTCTGGAATCAGCTTTAAAAAGAAAAGATAAAGATTCTATAAAAGAGGTTGAAAGCTTTTTAACTAAAACAAAACTGGAGGATGTAAACATTGAGTCGCTTCGTTAAAATTATTATTCTCCAGATTGTTTTAAATCTTGCTTTTGCATTAAATTCTTTTGCTCATAAACCAAGCGATAGCTATATTTTTATTAGAAGGGAAGGAGATAGTATCTTTTGTGATTGGGAAATATCATTGAAAGATTTAGATTATGCTATAGATCTAGATAAAAATAATGATGGGAAAATCACCTGGGGAGAATTAAAAGCAAAGCATAAAGATATAGAAGAATATGCTCTTCCTCAGTTTTCTTTTATAGTTAAAGGGGAAAAGTCTAGTTATGGTTTGGTTGATCATTTGGTTAATAAACATTCAGATGGTTTATATGCTGTACTTAGATTTAAAATTGATCCCCCAGGAAAAGATAAATTACCAAAAACTTTTGATATCACATATGATTTCTTGTTTGATATTGATCCACAGCATAGAGGAATACTTACAATAAGACATAAAGAAAATACAAGCACTTATATTTTTAGTCCTGAAAACAGTACTCAACACTTTAATCTAAATGACTCCAGTAAATTAAAGCAACTTTTGGATTTTATCTGGCAAGGAATCTGGCATATATGGATAGGAATTGATCATATCCTCTTCTTACTTAGTCTTTTATTTGCATCAGTTTTAATTAGGGAAAAAAATGCATGGAAAGAAGCTGATAGTTTAAAAAAAGTCTTAATTGAAATAGTGAAAATTATCTCTGCATTTACTATTGCACATTCAATAACGCTTTCACTTGCAGTACTTGGAATTGTTTCTCTTCCATCTGCATTTGTAGAGTCAGTAATTGCTTTTTCTGTTTTTCTGGCTGCTTTAAACAATATCTTTCCTGTAGTTTATGGGAAAAAATGGCTTATTGCATTTCTTTTTGGATTGATTCATGGCTTTGGTTTTGCTAGTGTACTTATGGAATTAGATCTAAATAAGTCTTCACTTGTAATTTCTCTTTTTGGATTTAATCTGGGTGTAGAGTTGGGACAATTAGCCATTGTATTAATTTTTACACCAATTGCTTTTTTACTCAGAAAGACATCTTTTTATAGAAGTCTAATTTTAATTTTTGGCTCAATAGTAATTTGTGTAATTGCTATTTTGTGGTTTATTGAGAGAGCATTTAATTTAAGTTTTTTACCATTTTAATAAAGCTAAAATGCTTTACTTAAACCAAATACCATTCTAAAGTCAGTTTTTTGTCCATCACCATGAGGATCTTGAATTATAGGCAGCCCAAAAGAATAATATGTAGACCAGTTTTTCCCAAACCCAACTCTAAAACCAGGTGAAAGATAAATAGATGTTCCACCGCTATCTTCATCTTTAAACCCAAAAGGCTGCAGGGTTCCAAATTTTTGCTTTTGTCTCCATTCACCATTTAACTCTAAAACACTATCTAATGATAAATTTGTGTACCAATTTTGTTTATGTGTATGTGAGTGCTCATGAGAATGATAGGTACTGAAATGCTTATGAGTATGTTCGTGACTATGAGTTTCATTTATTTTAGGATGACTGTGATGATGCCCATTAAATACATTATATGACAAAGCTAAATTATAGTTATGTAGATCCCCACTATAAAAATTTTGAATTCCCTTCACTGCTTTTGTATATAAATAATTGGTATCAAAAGAATATTTTTTCTTAAATCTCTTTGTTATAGATAATCCTACTAAAGGATCAAAAGATCTTTTAGATGGTTGGTGATCTGGTCCAAATCTTTCATTTACATTATCTTTTACATGAGCTAAGCCAGAAGGGATGGTTATACCTGCTAAAATCGCTGCTTCAAGTTCATGTTTTCTTAGATTTAAAAATCTATACTGTCCAAATAAAGTTAAATCACCAAGTCCGTCAGCCGTTCCTCTTCTGATTATTATTGGTGTACCATTTGCACTTAAAGAACCATCAGCAATGCCACCCTGAACATTATAGGGAAAACTAATAGATATAGTGAAATTGTCTGTAACTCCATATGCTGCGACTAATGAGGGTCTCATAAAGTGTTGAGCACCATGAACAAACTGTTTTTTCTTTGCAAAGAATTTTAGAGCATCATTAGAATACTCATTGAAATTAACATATTCATTTCTTACACCAAAAGTAAAACGTCCTTTTTGAATAGTGCTTGCAGGATTAGTAATTATAGGCCCTGCTGTTCCAGCAAAACCAAAAGTAGGGTTGTGATGTGCCATTGCAGGTTTATTAAAGCCACACACAAATACAATAATTGCTATGGTAAATGCTCTTTTTACAGTGCCAAATTTCATTTCATGTAGTATAACGTAAAATACGAATTCAATATTTCAACTTCGTTATATTTAAAATTTAGTAGCTTCAACTATATACGCACTAAAAAATAAAAAGAGGTCACCAATATTTATGATGACCTCAATATTATTATTTAACTGCTACTTTTAACATTGGTGAGCCACTTGCAGCAGCATCTGTAGAACTACTGCTCATATCTATTCCACTAGGAACATCTGCTCCGGTTACAGGTTTATTTCCCTGACTTGATGGGTCAGCGTTATTTGTTCCATTGTTTTCAATGGGCTTTGTGTTGTCTGGCTTGTTATCTGGTTTTGTGTTATCTGGCTTTGATGCTTCTGTCTCTTTAGGACCAAGTGCTTCTACCAATTTATCTATTTCAGCTAGCATTTTATCTAACATCTGTTGCATTTTTTGATCACCTGCTCCACCTGCTTGAGGTCCGCCACCGCCACCTCCGCTAGATTTAGGTGTCTCTTCTTTCTGTTTATCTTCAGGTTTATCTGCCTTTTCAGATTCTTTACTCATTTGCTCCATCATTTTTTGCATAAACTGTTCCATCATCTTTAAAAACATTTCAGTAATTTTATCTTGTACTTTGCTCGAATCTTCTGTTTCTTTTTTTCCTTCAACCTTCTTATCTCCTTTGTCTCCTGAGGATTCAGTAGTAGTAGATGCAGGTTCAGGTTGTTTGGGAGGAGTCGATGCTTGTACTTGTTGTTTTGCAGATTCTTCTGTAGGCTTAGCAATTGTTGGTACTGTAGGACCTCCAAGTCCAGCAGTATTTTTTGATTCGTTTCCTTCTCCACTTCTTAAATTATTGATTTGACCTTTAAGCCCTTCAAGCTGAGTTTTTGCTGATGTGGCTTCTCCTGGTTTTGGAGCTTTCTGAGGAAGAATTGATCTTGCCTGAGTTATTGGTGAAGTGTCTGGTATAGCAGTTAGTGACATAATAATATCTCCTCTTTCTTACGTTGTTTGCAAGAGGGATACTAGGCTCTAAGTATTAAAATAGAGTTATAAAAATATTAAGTTTTATTAGGAATTTCCTAAGGTATTTTTGTAAAAAAAATCTCCTTGTAAACGGTCTTGTTGACTGTGTCTTTTATATCAGAGGATTCTTATCACAAGGTTAAATAAAATCCTCTAAAGAGATGATTAATTGATGAGATTTTTAATTACTTTATTGATCATGCATATATTCAACTTTTACTAGTTTTAGTAGAAATATACCTGCAGCTAATATTACTGGACCCATAAAAATCCCAAGTGGACCTAATACAAATACACCGCCTAGTACGCTGAAAAACACTAGTAAAGGATGTAATTTTGTACTTCCACCTATTAAAAAAGTTCTTATAACATTATCAATAAGTCCAATAACAAACATTCCCCATAAAACAAGAATAATAGCTTTAATGTAGGAACCCTGAATCGCTAAAAAAATAGCAGTAGGTAACCATATAACTGGTGCTCCCATAAATGGTATCAAACAAAAAATAGTCATTATGGCTCCCCAAAAAATTGGAGCATCAAGTCCTAAAAATAAAAAAGAAAGACCACCTAAAGTGCCTTGTACTAGAGCTACTATTAATGCTACGTGTACGGTAGTATGCAAAGTGAAACCAAGTTCCTCAAGTAGTTTTTTATTGTCGCTTTTTCCCAGTGGTAAAACAGTAGAAATCAACTCTTTGATTTTTTCAAAATCTCTTAAAAGAAAAAAGAAAGTAATCATTACTATTGTAAAATGAACAATTGATAAAATTATGTTTCTTCCAATGCTTATACTTTGATGAACAAAGTATGTTCCAATTTTACTAACACGCTCAACAATAAATGATTTTAAATCTGTATCTGGAATTGCTTGATTGATTATGTCAGCAATAAATGGATGAAGTTTAGATTTTATATCTTCTTGAAGTAGAACAAAATCTACTTCTTCTATATTATGTTGCAGGTAGATTGTTAAATCCTTGGCTTCATATGTAGCCTTTATAGATATTAGAATTAATGGAATAATCATAATTAACAAAACTATGAAACAAGTAGTTAAAGCTGCTAAGGTAGGCTTTTTTATTAAAGACAAAATTCTTTTATGAAGTGGAAAGACAATTACAGTAAGAATCATTGCCCAGCCTATGTGTAATAAGAAAGGTGAAATTATTAAATAACAAAGCCAGAATATTAAAGCTAAAAAAAGTGAAATTGAAATTAAGCGAAATTGGTTGGGATTCATAGTATTTCCTAATATTTTTCTTTCTTTCCTAGCTTTCTATTCCTACATACATAATAATTATACTTTCTAATTCTGATTAAATTTCTTTTTAAACCACTTTTCAAATTCGATTGTATGAAATACGAAAACAGCTAAGCCAATGCAAATCAACCATTCGTTAATGCTTAAAGGCTTGGTTTTTAAAATGTTGTTTGCAAATGGGAGATGAATAACTAGAACTTGTAGAAAAAAAGTAAATATTACGGTAATTAATAAAGGTAGATTTGTTAATAATCCTTGTTTAAATAAGAATGTTCTTTCACTACGAATAGCTAAAACATGTGCTAATTGTGATAAAGATAAGGTAGCAAATACCAATGTTTGCCAGTTATTATTGTTCTCATGTATAGCCCAGGCTTGTACACCAAGGGTAATACTTGCCATTAATGTTCCTACCCATATAACATGAAAAGCAATTCCTCTTGCAAATAAACTTTCATTTGATTTTCTGGGCGGCTGATTCATTATATCTGGTTCAGCTTTTTCGCTGGCTAAAGCTAATCCTGGCAATCCATCAGATATTAAATTTATCCAGAGTATTTGAACTGGGAGAAATGGAATTGGAAGCCCTATTAATGGAGCTAAAACGATCGTTAAAATCTCTGCATTATTGGTAGTGATTATATACTTTATAAATTTCCTTATATTGTCATAAATTCTCCGACCTTCTTTAATGGCTTTTACTATAGTTGCAAAATTGTCATCTAAAAGAATCATATGAGCAGCTTCTTTACTAACATCAGTTCCATTAATTCCCATGGCTATGCCAATATTTGCAGCTCTTAATGATGGTGCATCATTAACACCATCACCAGTCATAGCAATAAAGTGATTTTTCGCTTGTAAAGCTTTTATGATATTTAATTTTTGTTCTGGACCAACTCTTGCATAGACCCTTATCTTTTCTACTTTACTTTCTAGTTCTTGAGAAGTCATTGACTGTAATTCCATTCCAGTTATTACAATCCCAGTATCATCTAAAATTCCTAGTTCTCTAGCAATTGCTATGGCTGTTTTAGGATGGTCACCTGTAATCATGACAGGAATTATTCCTGCACTTTTACACTCCTTAATGGCTAATTTAACTTCTTCTCTTGGTGGATCCATCATGCCAGCCAACCCAATAAAGTTTAAATCTTTTTCAATTGTTTCAGAAGAAAATGATTCAGGTAATTCATCAAAAACTTTATATGCAAATCCCAGCACTCTTAAGCCTTGCTCAGTCCAATCATTGCTTATAGTGATTGCACTTTTATTTTTTTCCTCATCTGATAAATTATTGAAAATAATTTCAGGAGCACCTTTAGAAAATAAAATATATTTTTCTTTAAAGCGATGAATAGATGTCATGCATTTTCTGTCTGAATTAAATGGCAATTCTTTTACTCTTGGCAACTCTAGTAAAATATCTTTAACAACTTTAGATTCGTATTTTTTACTTGCATAATCCACCAAAGCAATTTCAGTAGAGTCACCTAAAAACTTCCCTTCAGGAGTCATTTTTACGTCATGATTAAGAGCCATAGCTAAATAGAGCGGTGAAACGTCTTGAATGGTAAAGTTGTTTTTATTCTCTTCATGTACTTTTACAACTGTCATTTTATTTTGTGTTAGAGTTCCTGTTTTATCAGAGCAAATATATGTCACTGATCCAAGGGTTTCAACAGCAGGGAGTTTTTTAATAAGGGCTTTTTGTTTAGCTAATCTTTTTGCCCCTAAGGCAAGAGCAATAGTAGCTAGTGCTGGCAATGCTTCTGGAATTGCCGCTACAGCAAGACTAATAGAAAGTAAAAACATTTTCATTGGTTCTTCGCCTTTAATTAACCCTATGATAAATAAGATTAAGCAAATGACAAGAATGATGCATGAAAGCTTTTTGCCAAAATCAGCTAGCCTTTTTTGTAAAGGTGTTTGGGGTTCATTTTCTTGAAGTAGATTAGCAATCTTTCCGATTTCAGTATTCATGCCTATAGCTACAACAAGTCCTTTTCCTCTCCCATTATTTACTAATGTGCCTTTAAACATCATGTTAGTGCGATCACCAATGGGAAGGTTCTCTGCTAGCTTATCGCTATTAACTTTATTTACTGGTACTGATTCTCCTGTAAGTGTTGATTCGTCGACATTTAAGCTATGTGCTTCTATAACTCGCATATCAGCAGGAATAGAATCGCCAGCCTCAAGAAATACTACATCACCAACAACTATTTGCAAGGAAGGAATTCTTAAATGCTTCCCATCTCTAAATATATTTGATTCAAATGTTGTTAGCTTTTTTAAAGCTTCAATTGCTTTTTCAGCACGATATTCTTGAATAAACCCGATAACTGCATTTAAAAGTACAATAACTAAAATAATAATAGTGTCAGTGATATCTCCAATCATTCCTGATATAACTGCAGCAGCTATTAAGACTACTATCATGAAATCTCTAAACTGATTAAAGAAGAGAACTAATAAGGATTTCTTTTTCTTTTCTTTCAGTTCATTTAATCCAATTGCTTTTAGTCTTAATTCTGCCTCAGAAGAAGTAAGACCGTTATCAGATGATTTGACAAATTCATATAGTTCTTTTACGGATAAAGAATGCCAGTTCATATCCTAAGCATAATACTAAGTTTATTAAGCTAATTGCTAGGATTAGAGCTAAACAATCTGTAAATCTTAAAACAATGAGTTTGAGATATAATTTATTAAAGATATGAAAATTAAAGTAAGGGCTATTGAAGAGTCAGATAACTTACAAATGAAAGAAATTATAATCTCTTCATTGGAACAGTTGGATATTATTGGTGGCGGTTGTACCTCTGAAGATAAAGAGCTTAATGATTTGTCTTCCTCTTTTTCTGGGGATGATAAAAAGTACTGTGTTGTAGTTGATGAAGAAAGAGATGAAGTTTTAGGTGGCGGTGGTTTTGCCAGATTAAAAGGTACTAGTGATAGTGAAGCTATTTGTGAATTTCAAAAATTCTATTTTACAGAAAAAATACAAGGTAAAGGTTTAGGAAAGAAACTTTTATCGTGCTTAGTTGATAGAGCAAAAAATGCAGGTTATAAAGTTGCATATTTAGAGACGCATCATAAAATGGAAAAAGCTATTAAACTTTATGAGAAGTATGGGTTTAAATATTTAGAAAAGCCTATGGGAAATACTGGTCATCACCATAGGTCATTTTGTATGTGTAAGTGTTTGTAGATGGTTGTTTAACTGCTTAAATTTGTGGTGTTTTGTTGAGAATCTAAATAATTAGATTAAATCTCTTTAACCTTTAACAATTCCAGGCTAAAAGTATCTTTTTATATACATGAATGTGGACATTGGTTTAGTAAACAATCTAATAGAAAGTTTTAGGCTTCTTGGTAAGGTAGTTAGGCCAAAAATTGTTGAAAATGAATTACCGTTAACATCTCCCACCTCGAGTAATTCAGATGCTTTTGCTAAAATCCGCACTCTTTCAGCTAGGCTCATGAGTGATTCCTCTGATGAATTTGCATATAGAAGTCCTGTTAATTTAGAAAAAATGAAAGGAATTTTGAATCGCTTGTCAGGAGATTCAACTATTTCAGATGAAGCAAAATCTTCAATTCTTACTTTAAGTTTGTTGACTTATGGAGGAAATTTAAATGAACTTTGGACTAAATCAATTCCATTTTCTCAAGCATTTAAATTTTACTTTGATAATAAAGTGCATTTTGAAAAACTTTCCCCCAAAATGGCTCAAGGGCACGCTAATTTTTCAAATATGGGAGAGTTTTTCTTGCTCCAAAATGTTTTAATGTTGCAAATGAAAAATGAGGAATTGCCAGCAATGCTTTCCACTGTATCTCCTCTTATGGAATCTGCTGTTCCTACATTTGTGAATTCTATTTCGGAAATAGTTGATCTAGCAGTAAGTGATGGCTCAATACAAAGATTGTTGTTTGATTTTAATGAAAAAATTCCTATACTTGAAATTATGGAAGAGCTTAATCTAGGCGAAGGTAAAAGTTTAGATGCATCACGTCTTGATTTTGATAATAATGGTTTTGATAGATTTGGGATATCTGCAGAGCAATTAAGAAATACAATGAATCTTGCATTTAGGATGTCCACAGCTTCAAAAGCATCTTTTATAGAAAGAGCTAAAACCTTAGGATTAGATGAAGATGTTATTCTTCAGATAGTACCTGCTAATTTAACCCCAGATGAATATGGAAAAGGAATCACCAAGGATTTTCCTAATATTAACCCAGATACAAGTTCTTTCATGGCAGGATTTTCACCTTACTTAAATGCAGTATTTATTAATCATGATTCAGCCATTCAGTCAGCTAATCCACTATTACCAGAAGAATATGCAGGACATGAATCAGGTGTACATGCTATTGAAGCCTGGGCAAGAACTTTTCTTCCTAAAGAATTGAAAGAAGCAGCAGCTTCTGAAAGAATTAATTTGGATCTTAAACAGCCAGGTAAATCAATTATTGGTCAAAATGGATTTACTACAGTACCTGTTTTAACTTCACCAACTCTTAGAGAAACAATTAGGGAATTAATTCTTGATATAGCAAATGGAAAACATGCTGACAAAGTTGACAGAAAATATGGAAAAGATTTTCCAGGTATGCAGCCTTTTGGATTTGATAAAGTTGAGATAAATAATGAAGGGCAAAAGTTTTTAAATGATTTAGTAGTTCAACATCCTGAATTTTCTTCTCAGTTTCATAATGATGAAGATACTGCTAAAATGCTTGCAATGTATACATTGCAAGGTTTAGTTGAGGCTTGTGTATTTAGATATGAATTTACTGCCGGAAGGCAGTTTGCGGAAACTCCTATTTCTCCATATATCTCCACAGGAAAACAAAGGGATTTAGGGATTTTTTCTGAATATGTAAAAATGAATGACGAGGGCTTGGCTCTTGGTTTTAGATCAGCAATTGATTGTATAGAGATTTTTGAATATCAAGTAGCTATGGGTGGATTGGATTCTTTAGGATCACAAAAATATGCAGAATGTAATGAAGAAATGAGAGCTCAAGAAGGACAAGTACAGTATTGTAGAAGAATTGCAGAACACACTCAAAGACATTTTCCTGAAATAAAAACAAAGATCCCAGGAGATGTATTTGGCTTGGATCCTGTTGCCATAGTAGAAGAGCAAGAAAGAAATTTAGAAATTATTCAAAGAAGAAATACAAGTGCAGAAAAATTAAGAACACTTACTTGCCAGGCTTCAGATCTTCCTTATGATGGCGAACTTTTAAAAACTTCTTATCAGCTTAGAAACTCAGCTCAATACTTTAAAAGCATCGATTTTTTAATTGAAAATTGCTTAACTGCTATATTTATTGAATTTAAGCGAGTTAAGGATGAAGATGCAAAAAATCCTAATATTGAGCTTTGTGACCAGACAATTTCTAACATAGGAAAGTATAGTCTTGATGATCTTCCTCAGCAGCCTAAAGATAAAGTTAAAGATCTTACATTGGATGATGCAAGAAAAGTAATGGATGAAATAGATAAGCTGTCACGAGAAAAATTAGAAGATAAGGTCCAAAAAGCAAAACGTAAAAATGAATTGATTCCTGAATTGGTTGCTTCACTACAAGCTTTTGCTCCTGATACTTTTAAAATGGAATCCTTTGAAAGGCTCTTTGAGTTAGCTGATAAGCAAAAAAGATTAATTTGTGAAATTGATGAAATAACAACTATCCATGGATCTGAAATTTTAGACCCAGTCTTTTTATTACAAAAAGATGGAAACATTGTTGATGAATTACAAAGTGATTATAAGAAAACAAAAGCAGAATTAGCTGATTTGAATAGACTTGTAAAACAGCGTGTTGATGAGTTGGATATGATGGGAATGATTGAAAATCGTAAAAGGAAAATGGCTGCTTAATTATGTTTGTATACCCTAGCCACATGACTCCCCAAAAATTTGTCCTAGGTGTATCTACCCCACTGGACCAGGGTAATGTACCTGTATTGGATCTTAATGAAATTGTAATTAGATGTATGCAAGGAGATAAAGAAGTACTGGGTGAAGGTAGTGATTCTACAGTTAATCTTGTAAAAGTTAGTCAGGATTTAAATGCAGGTAGAGTCGTTGTGAAAGCATATACAGGGCTTAAAGAAAGAGCTCATCATGCTGGTAGAGCTTTTGATGTTATAAAGCAATATAAGTATGATACAGAAGTAGCTCACCGGGTCTTGAATGAAAATCCAAATCCGCTCGAACAGAAAATTACTATTAGTGGTACAGAGTGTGATGTAGAACATAGCATAATTCCACAAGGCGAAGCCATTCAGCATAGTGATGGAACAGTTTATAGTATAGGGCAAGAATTCGTTCCAGGAAAAACACTATTACAATTTTTACATAATCCTACTATAGAATGTGCTGGAACCAATAAAACTATTAGACTAACTTCGACTGAAGTTAATGATTTGAATAAAATAAATCTTGTTTTAATGGGGAAGTTTCCTACAGATGCAAGAGGCAGAGTAAGTTCATCTTCCTTAAATGTTAAGCCTGAAATTAATTTGAAAGAACAAAAAGTCAAGTTTAGAATAACTGATCTCTCTGATGCTTTGCATGAGGATTATGGAGCTGTTTTAATGGGGCTGAATGTTAATCTTTGGAAATAAATTAAAGAGCGTCAAAGAAAAACTGCAAAAGAAAGATCGAGCTTATCTTGAGATATAATCTTAATGAACATCTAAATATTGGTATATTAAAAATGAGTTTAACTGAAAAAAGTTTTTTAGTAGAGGTTCCTGAATTAAACAGGAAATTTACTGTGTGTGAAGGTGTGATGAGTCCTGTTCAAACCTCAACTACACTTTTTCTGAACCTAATTGATGACTTGTCTACAAAGCTAAAAGATAAAAATGTACTTGATTTAGGTTGTGGTTGTGGAGTTGTAGGAATTGCTGCTGCGCGACATGGTGCAAAAGTAGTATCAGTGGATATTTTAGAAAATGCAATTGCAAGTACAAAACTAAACGTTGAACAAGAGTCAAATGAAGTACAAAAGAGAATCTCTTTTTGTCGTAGTGACCTTTATAATAATTTAAAAACATTGATACTTGAAGAAGAAGTCGCTTTTGATTTTATTTTCTTTAATAATCCAATAATGGAAGGAGAACCAGTTAAAGGAACTGCTGTTGATTCATTTGCTGGTAAAAACTTTGAGGTTAACCATAGAGCATTGGATGGTTTCAAAACATTTTTAAAGCCTTCTGGAGTTGCTTATACTTTAGCATTAACAACTAACTTTCCTATGGCAAAGCTATGGACTGTTGAACATGTAAAAAAGGCTCTTCCAGTTAACTTTGTTTGTGATTTAGCTTTGAGCTCTGTAAAGCTTGATGATGGTATTGAGCTTTCTATTTGTTTGTGTAAAGCTCAAGAAAATAAAACTTAGTTTATAGTTATTGAAAAAATGGAGCGGGTAGAGGGAATCGAACCCTCGACTAAAGCTTGGAAGGCTTTCGTTTTACCATTAAACTACACCCGCAAAAGGAGTTGCAAGACTTAAGTTTCCAGTTTCAAGGAAAACATTGTTTTGATTTTCAGGGTTCTAATTCTCAGGTTTGACCTTTGAGCTCCATATGATTATATCTAAAATAATATAAAAAAATTATGCAATTATTTGGAATAAATATGTAATTCATTGCAAGAATTTCTATTTCTTTGCTACTCTAGAACTCTAATTTCTAAGATGGAGGAAATATGTCCACACAAACAATGGAAGAAACAAAATTAGTAAAAAGTGAATTATTAAAAGATCAAGTAGCTATCGTTACTGGATCAGGCCGTGGTATTGGTTTAGCAATAGCTAAAAGATTAGCAGCAGCTGGAGCTACTGCAGTTATTACAGATCTTACTCAAGAATCTGCAGATGCTGGAGCAAAAGAAATTACAGATTTAGGATTTAAGGCTCATGGTGCAGTTTGTAATGTTACAGATGTAGCCAGTGTAGAAAAAATGGCTGAAGAAATAATGGCAAAGTTTGGAAAGATAAATATTCTTGTAAATAATGCAGGAATTACTAAAGATACTCTTTTTATGAGAATGAAACTTGAAGACTGGAGTGCAGTTATTGAAACTAACTTAACCAGTATTTTCAAAGTTACTCAGGCAGTTATTAAGCACATGTCAAAAGCAAATTACGGACGTATCGTAAACATAGCTAGCGTTATTGGTATGCATGGGAATATGGGGCAAGCAAACTATGCAGCATCAAAAGCTGGTGCTATAGCGCTTTCTAAGACCATTGCTAAAGAATATGCCAGCAGAAATATTACTTGTAATGCAGTGGCACCAGGTTTTATCGATACAGCAATGACTCAAAAATTAAAGCCAGAAGTAAAAGATCAATATATGAAATTTATTCCTCTGGGTAGATTTGGTCAGCCAGAAGATGTAGCTGAAGCAGTATTTTTCTTCGCTAGTGGCGGATCTTATGTAACAGGACAAACCATCGTAGTAGATGGCGGAATGTTCATGTAGAAGATCTAAAGATCTTATATAGCTAAATCAACAGTTTGTCTTTTAGCAGAAAGTCCTAATATGTACTCATTGAAAACACTTGTTTCACCAGGCACATAAAAAGCAAGCTGACCTTTTCTAAAGTGACACATTGTAGTAATTTCTACTGCTTGGCTATCATGTTGAAATCTATAATTGCTATTATGATCTTGAATTTTTAATAGCTCATCGTATCTTAATAGTAATTCTTTTAAAGCATTTGGGGATTCCATAAAGCATCTTTTACTTATTCTTATTGTATGTAATTCCTTAAGTAGATTTCTTAAAGCTGGAAGGGGTCCCGTAAAATCAGTAATTAATTCATCCTTAGCCTGAAGATATTTACGACCTTCATATTTAGGAAATATTCTGCCATCATATTGCAGCTGAATTGCTTCTATCTTAGGATCTTGAAATAATCTTTTATCATCAAGAGCAAGGAATAAAATGTCTAATTCTTTAGATAGACTTGTAGGTGTAGTCAAAGAAGTTGGTTGTGGTCTTGAGACTGGTAGAGTTACTATTGCAGTCATAATTCTCCTCTAAACAATTGAATTTATTATATACAAGCTCTAATGCAATACAAAATAAAATAATTTTAATGTAATTTATATAGAGTAAAGGTTAAATTCTTAACATTACCTGTAAGCTAACAGTCATGGGTCTTATTATATGTCAATGCGTTTTCTTGAGAAATATTCTATGTTATTCTAAACCAGAGTTTAAACTCATTTTGAGGGGGAGATATGACAAAAGTTATGGATAGAGCAGAAGCATTAGAAAGAGTTAAAAAGGTAGTTTGTTCACAGCTTAGCGTAGATAATGGTGAAGTAAATGAATCAGCTAGTTTTACTGGCGATTTAGGTGCTGACTCACTTGATACAGTTGAGTTAGTAATGGCATTTGAAGAAGAGTTTGGCGTAGAAATTCCAGACGAAGAAGCAGAGAAAATCACTACAGTTGGACAAGCTGTTGATTACATTGTTTCTCACTCATAATAGAAGAAATCAAGCTTAAATCTTAAATAGGGGTACATAGCGTGCCCCTATTTTGGTATATTAGAGACTATGAAACGCAGAGTAGTAGTAACTGGAATGGGTTTAATTACCTCACTTGGTGAGAGTAAAGAAGACTTTTGGAAGAATATAACTGAAGGTAAGTCTGGAATCTCTAAAATGGATTTTTTCCAGGATACCAATACCTCAAAAGATCTTGCCAGAGTTGGCTCCGTTTGCAAAGACTTTAATCCTGAAAGTTATTTAGAATTAAAAGTAATTAGAAGAACAGATAGATTTATTCAATTAGCACTAGCTGCTTCTATTAATGCTATTAAAGATGCGAAATTAGATTTAACAAATTATCCTAATCCTGAAAGAGTGGGAGTAGTTGTAGGAAGTGCTGCTGGTGGTATTTTAACTATTATTGAACAGCATACAGTTTTACAGACAAAAGGTGCAGGAAGAATTAGCCCCTTTACAGTTCCATCCATGATTGCAAATATGCCTGCTGGTTATATTTCTATTTACCATAATGCTAAGGGTCCACTTAGTTGTACTGTTACTGCATGTGCTACTGGTACTAGCTGTATCGGTGATGCATATAAGGCTATTCAGTCAGGTACTGCTGATGTAATGATTGCAGGTGGTTGTGAAGCACCGTTGATTGGAGTAAGTGTTGCATCTTTTTGTGCAGCAAGAACTCTTTCCACTAGATATAATGATGAGCCTGAAAAATCTTCCAGACCATTTGACGTAGATAGAGATGGTTTTGTAATGGGTGAAGGAGCTGGCATTTTAATTCTTGAAGAATATGAACATGCTATTGCTCGCGGAGCAAAGATTTATGCAGAGCTTGCTGGTTTTGGTGCTACTTCTGATGCTTCTGATGTAGTGTCCCCTTCTCCTGATGGAGATGGTGCTTCCAGAGCTATTAAACTTGCTATTGAAAGTGCTGGTTCTAAACCTGAAGATGTTCAGTACGTAAACGCTCATGCTACAGCTACCGTTGTAGGTGATGCTGTAGAATCCATTGCATTAAAAAAAGTTTTTGGTGACAGAATGAAAATGGGTAATTTGCCTGTTAGCTCTACAAAATCTATGCATGGACATTTACTCGGTGCTACTGGTGCTGTAGAAGCCATTGCTTGCATAATGGCTCTTCAGACAAACACACTTCCACCTACGATTAATTTAGATAATCCAGATCCACAATTTGATATGATGGATTTTATTCCAAATAAAGCAAGAAAAGTTAAAGATTTAAAATTAGTTATTTCAAATTCTTTTGGTTTTGGCGGGCATAATGCTTGTTTAGTTTTTAAGAAGGTAGATTAAAGAAATTTAATCATATATTGCTATTAAATTTACTAGATAAATAACCTATTATTTAGTATTAAATATGAAATTAATTCCTACACCAGTTTGTACTTCAAGAGGCTTATCGACTACACTCTATGCAAGAAGTCCTATAGGTGATTGCATTTCAGAAAGAGGAGATCAGTTTGATTTGACGGGTCTTTTAACACCGGTTTTCCCTGATGCAATTTTTAATAAAAATCATGATCATAGATTTATACCTAAAGAATCTTTTTTAGGACCGCTTGATATTTATGGTGTATTTGCTACAGGTAACCCATGGCTAGGCACAGAAGTGATTTTTGCAGCACCAGAACATTCTGAATATTCATCTGATCAGTATGCAATTAAAGTAAGAAGAAAATCTTCAGACGATGTAGAGAATTGGGATTTTGAAGCTGGATTAAATTTTTATCATCCAAATATTACAAGAATTAAATTTATTGGGGAAGCCATAGATTCTAGGAAATTTGGAGTCATGGATCTAATAAATGGAATATCATTAAAACAAGCAATTGATTTAATACATAGCAGAGTCCTAAACCCTGAGAGAAAAATTCCTAGACAAAAAAGAAAAGATCCTTTTGAAGATTTGAAAAGACCAGCATTAACTCTTACCAATACTGAAGGAACACATACTGGCATTTCTCGCTATGAAAATGTTTTGAGAGAATGTTTTATGCCTGATCAAAGAATTCTTTTAAGAGAGCAATTAAAAAAAGAGATTTTAAATGCAATGCTTATTGTAGCCATGGCACTTGATTTTCTTAAAGAACAAAATGTAGCTCATTGTGATATTAAACCAGCTAATATTTTGCTTAGTTATGAATATGGAAAAATGGTTCCACATATAATAGATCTTGGTGCTGCTTCTAATCCTTATGTTGATGAAGGTGCCTTAAAAACAGGACGTTTACGTGGAACCCCTGGATTTGTTTCACCAGAAATTATAAGTGGTGGAGATGTTGATTCTAGGGCAGACTTCTTTTCTCTTAGTGCAATAATTTATAAAATTGCTACAGGAGAATCACCATTTGCGGGTCCAAATAGAGATCAAATATTAAAAAATACTATAAGCTTAGATCCAAAACCTTTAAGTAATGACTCTATGAATGATTTAGTTATGAGAGGTCTAAATAAAAGCCCAGATCAAAGATTGTCAGGTCAAGGGTTTATCGCTAGCTTTAAGAGTTTATTGACAGCTTAAAAAACACTTACGCTATAATATTTCTATGCATCTCCTCACAAAACCTAATATTGACAAACTCTCTAATAAACGTATTTCTAAAGAAGAAGCACTTGATCTTTATAAAAATGCTGATTTGATTGAACTTGGTCAATGGGCAAATGAAGTTAGAAGAAAACATCATCCTGATTCTGAGCCAGTTACTTTTATTATTGATAGAAATATAAATTATACGAACTCATGTACGGCAGCATGTAGATTTTGTGCCTTTGCATATTGGCCTGGTGATAAGAGGACATATGTAAACTCATATGAAACCATACAAGAAAAAACAAAAGAGCTTGTAGAGTTGGGGGGCACCCAACTCCTTTTACAGGGTGGTCACAATCCAGATTTAAAAATAGAGTACTATGAGGATTTATTTACAAGGCTGAGAAAAGATTTTCCTACTGTTTTACTTCATGCACTTTCTCCTTCAGAAGTAGATCATATTTGTAATGTATCTAACTTAGATACTAAGACCGTTTTAGAAAGATTAAAAACAGCAGGGTTGAATTCTATTCCTGGTGGTGGTGCTGAAATATTAGTAGATAGAGTAAGAAATGAAATTAGTCCATTGAAAATTAAATCTGATCGTTGGTTAGGTGTAATGGAAGAAGCTCATAAATTAGGTTTAAAAACTACAGCTACCATGATGTTTGGACATGTAGAAACTTTAGAAGAACGCATAGAACATATGGATAGAATTAGAGAATTGCAGGATAAAACAAATGGCTTTACTGCATTTATTTCTTGGACATTTCAGAGGGATAATAGTCCGCTTGGAAAAGAGTTTGATGAGAAAGATATAAAATCATCTGATAGTCTTGAGTATTTAAAAACACTTGCTATTTCTAGAATTTATTTAGACAATGTAGAAAATTTTCAATCTTCATGGGTTACACAAGGAATTAAAATTGGACAGTTGGCTTTAGCTTTTGGTGCAAATGATATGGGTGGAACTATGCTTGAAGAAAATGTAGTTTCAGCGGCAGGAACATTACACTGTGCGACTATAGATGAAATAGTTCACTCTATTCAGGAAACAGGAAAAAATGCAGCGCAGAGAGATACTGCATATAACGTAATTAAAGTCTTTTCTCGTAAATAATATACAATTCCCCCTAAATTAAAAATTAAACCACTATAATACTCTTAATTAGATTTAGGATTCAATGTCACTATTAACAAGAAGAGAAGTAACTAATGTGGGGAATGGAGTACTACGCGGGCCTCATTTCTTAATAAGTCCTTCTGATGTATCTAATGGTCAAGAAGCTGACCCATTAAGTGTCGCTAGAGATTTTATACATGAGCTAAGTATAAGCGATAAGTGTTCTCATCCAGAAGTGAATCATGCTTTGCAAAAAAACATTTCTAAGCTTATTGACGAGCAGGAATTTCAAACTGCTGCTGTATTAACGAGATTGGCTTTAGCAAAAAACTATGTTGTTAGATCTGAGCAGATAGAAACAGTCTTAATTAAAACAGAGATTGGTCTTAAGTCTCCTCGTGAGAAAGATATGTGGAAGAAGGTTAGTAGAGATGATGATTTAGCAGGGCAAATATTACTTCTAGCACTTCAAAATAAATATAATATTTCTCATCCTACTATCACAACTTCTATTTTTCGTATAGCTAAAACAGGAGACTCTTTATTAGCAAAAGATATTTTTCTTGAAGCATTAAAAATGCAATATTCATTTTCTGCTGATATGTTTGAGTGCTTAGCTATTAACCTACAAAAAGTTGACCTGGACAGCTCTTCTGATGTTTTAATTTTAGGGATAGAAAGCAGTGAGTCTAAGCTAAAGCCAAGTGCAATAAATATAGTTTTAGTTGTACTGTATAAATCTGGAAGATATGAAAAATATGCAGATGTAGTCTTGGCTGGAAAGAAAAAAAGATATTCATTTGAAAAAAGAGATATAACTAAATTACTTCTTCCTTTAATTAAAAATTCAAGTTTTGATAAAGCTAAAGAAGCATTAGAAATTGTGAGATTAGAAAATGACAGAAACGATGAAAGGCTAATTAGGGATATGTTAACCTCATTACGCAGTTCTCACTATACTGGTGAATTATTTTCTACAATAGGAGTGAAAACTGAAGAAGCTGGTATTGATATTACAAATATCTTACGTAGATTAAATTAAATATAATATAATCAATCTGTGCCACCTAAAAAAGAAAAAAAACGTTTAGATACTTTTCTTGTAGAGAAAGAATACTTTCCTTCACGTGAACAAGCTCGTTCAGCCATAATGCAAGGAGCTATTCTAGTAGATAAAGAAAAGATTTCAAAGCCAGGTACTTTTATAGATATAAAATCAAACATTACTGTTTTATTTACTACAAACCCTTATGTAAGTCGTGGTGGAATAAAATTAGAAGGAGCACTTAGATATTTTGAGCTTAGTATTGTTGATAGAGTTTGTCTTGATGTAGGGGCATCTACTGGTGGATTTACCGACTGTCTCTTAAAGCGTGGTGCAAGCAAAGTTTATGCAATAGATGTTGGCTATGGTCAGTTTGACTATGGCTTAAGAAAAGATCCTAAAGTTATACTTCTTGAAAGAACCAACGTTCGTTATTTAATGCCAGATAAGCTCTATAAAAAAGATGATCCTAGACCTACAATTTGTGTAGTTGATTTATCTTTTATTTCTCTCTCTAAAGTGTTCAAACCCATAATGGAACTTGTTGATCAGGGTGAAAAGACAAATATTCTAACTTTATTTAAGCCACAGTTTGAAGCTCTTCCTGAAGAGGTTGGGAAGAGAGGAATAATAACTGATAAAAATGTTCACAAGGGCTTGCTTCTTGGATATACAGAAAATTTAACTAATCTTGGACTTGCTGTAAGAGGATTAACTTTTTCTCCCATTACTGGTGCTAAAGGAAACATTGAATTTTGGTTAGATATAACTTTTAATGAAAAAGATGTGGGCTCAGTGACAGAGGAGACTATTCATAATACGGTGGAAGAAGCACATAGGTTGTTAGTGAAGAGGCGCTGACGTCCCTTTGCTATAATAATGCTATGAAAAAGATTGGTCTAATCTACAATGCCACCAGAAGTTCTAATCTAGATTTTGCTAAAAAAATTGGAGAGTATTTATCAGGCAAGGGAATAACCACTTGCATATATAAGACGGGAGTTCCAGATAGTGATCTAGTTCATTTGAGTGAACATTTAGATTTTGCACTTATTCTTGGTGGCGATGGTACATTGCTAGGTACTAGTAGAGTTTTAGCTCCTAAAAATATTCCAATGTTTGGTGTGAATACCGGTCACTTAGGATTTTTAACTGAAGGAAGACCTGGAAATGTTCATGAACTTTTAGATAAGGTTTTAGCTGGTGAATATAGGGTGGAAGAAAGAGCTATGCTTGAAGCTCAAATCTCAAGCTCTGATAAGTGTATGATTGCATTAAATGACATCGTTATTTATCGTGCAGTTGATAAAAGAATGCTTCACTTAACACTTAGTGTAAATGAAAGACCGGTAGCTGACTATCATTCAGATGGATTGATTATTTCTACACCTACAGGATCCACTGCTTATGCAATGGCTGCTGGTGGTGCAGTTATGGATCCAGAAGTTAGAGGTATAGAGATTGTACCTATGTGTGCACATAGTTTGACGAATAGACCACATATAGTTTCAGATACTAAAGAACTAACTATTACATTTAACAGAGCCCATCAAGGCACCATTTTACAAATGGATGGACAAGAAAACTATCCGATCAAAGCTCATGAGTCAGTAAAAGTAAAAAAATCAAAAGTAAATGCAAAATTAATTAGATTATTGGGTGAAGAAAGTGATTTCTACTGGACTATTAGACAAAAATTTCACTGGGGTAGTTTGGCAGTACAAGACATCACGTAAAATGTCATTCTGAAGGAGCCATGCGACTGAAGAATCTAATTACGTTAGTGGATTCTTCGCTAACCGCTCAGAATGACATGATACGTTGGTTAAACAATAGCTGATTCTTTATCTCTACCATTCGTTTGTGGTGAAAATCTGCTGTTTCCTTTGGTTGATGTTAAATGTTTTTGACCATTTCTTACTATGGAAAGAGCATTGGTTAAATCTTGATCGAGACTGGATAAAACGCTTTCAGCATATTGATCAGCTCCAACTTTTACATTTTCAGCTTCATCGTAAGCTTTCTTTCTCATCTCTTCAGACTCTTTAAGTGCTTTCATCCTAATTTCTTCTGCTTCCTGAAGAATTGAACGTTTAATTTTTTCTGCTTCTTGTTCTATCTTTTTTAAGATTTCAGAATCTTTTACCATTTTGTCTACTTTATACTGAGTATTTTCCATAAGCTCATCAGATTGTTTTTGAGCATCTTTTAAAACCTTGTCTGATTTGATTTGTGCTTGACTTAAAATTTCTTCTTTTTGATTTAAAATCGATGTGGCTTCTTTAATTTCTTGAGGAAGTTTAGACATGACTAGCTCTAATTGGTCATAAAATTTTTCAATGTTTACAAGCTTGTAAGAACTCCAAGGAATTGATTGGGATTCTTCAACTACTAAACCAAGTCTGTCGATTAACTTATAAATGCTCATTTCACCTACCTCATGTATTCTGAAGAGTATTATACACTTCAATATTTATTTTTTTAAGTCTATTTTTTCGTAAAGATACTTATAAACAGGAGTGGGGACAAGTTCTTTCACATCACCACCAAGTTCAATTACTTCCTTAACCCTACTCGACCTGATAAAAGAATAAGCTGGGTTTGTCATTATAAAAAGGGTTTCTAAGCCATTTGACAGAAAATAGTTAATTTGAGACATTTCAAGCTCATATTCGAAGTCTGAAGGGGCTCTTAAGCCACGTACTATTACATTTGCATTTCTAGATTTTGCATAGACGACTGTAAGACCAGTAAAACTTTCAACAGAGATGTTTTTCATCCCTTTTGTAGATTCTTTTATTAGTTCTAATCTATCTTTAAGTGGAATTGTATTAGATTTTTCATTATTATTTAGTACAGCAATTATGACTTCACCAAAAATAGGTGTAATTCTTTTAATAACATCTAAATGGCCATTTGTAATCGGGTCAAAACTACCCGGATATAAAGCTTTCATATGATATATAAATATATCATTTAAGACAAAATCTTGCTTTATACGCAAAAAAGGACACAATTAATTGTGTCCTTTTTATGGTTAAAATACGTGTAAGATCTAGCCTGGGAATGGTGCTGCTTCGCCAGCATCAGGTTTAACAACATTATGTAATGCTGCTAATTGAGCTTCTAACATTCTAGTAACCATTACTGTTGAGTTATTTAAATCAGCTGTAATTCCGGCCACTTCTTTTTTAGCTGTAGTGCCTGTTGTTTCATTTGAAAGCTTGTTTAATTCTGATACTAATTCGCTAAATGAATTAATTGCATCACTTGCTCTTTTATTGACTTTAGAAAGTCTACCTTCTAAAGCTGCATCATAAGATTCTTGAATCTTTGCATTTCCAATGTGTGTAGTAGTTGACATATATTTTCTCCCGTTAGAAAAATGATTTCCTTGTATGCATGTATTAAACGGCCGCATAGTTAAAGGAAAGTTATGAGAAGGGCTAAATCTTTTAATTTAGGACAAAGATCCCAGTAGATACGCCCCCGCCGGGGCGTATCTACGCCGCAAAACAAAAAAAAGACCGGGTTTTTAATCCGGTCTTAAGTGTTTGTAATCTACGTCAGTGGTCTAATAGTCTCCCATTCCGCCCATTCCACCTGGCATTGATGGCATTGCATCTTTCTTTTCAGGAAGATCAACAACAAGTGCTTCAGTGGTTAGGAACATAGCAGCAATAGATGTAGCATTTTGAATAGCTGATCTAGTTACTTTAGCTGGGTCAATGATTCCTGATTTTCTCATGTCTTCATATTTCTCAGTTTCAGCATTGAAGCCAGTAACTTGATCGTTATAGCTAAGTACTTTTTCTACTACTACTTCACCAGATAAGCCTGCATTTTCAGCAATTTGCTTTAAAGGTGCTGAGAATGCTCTAGCTACTATTTCCATACCAGTTCTAAAGTCGCCTGTTTGTTTTTCAGCTTCTTTAAAAATAGTTTTAGAAATAAGTACAGGTGTTAAACCACCACCTGGAACTGTACCTTCAGCAACCGCAGCCTTTGTAGCATTTAATGCATCTTCAAGTCTGAGTTTTCTATCTTTCAATTCAGTTTCAGTAGCAGCGCCTACTTTAAGTACTGCAACTCCGCCTGAAAGCTTAGCTTTTCTTTCTTGAAGTTTTTCTTTATCGTAGTCACTATCTGACTTATCGATTTCTTTTTGAATTTGAGAAATTCTTTCTTTTACTTTTGCTTTTGTATCAGATCCAGCAACAATAATAGTTTTCTCTTTTCCAGCAACTACTTTTCTTGCTTTACCAAGCATTTCAATTGTTACGCTTTCAAGCTTATGTCCAAGGTCTTCAGAAACTACTTGACCGCCAGTAAGAATTGCAATGTCTTCTAACATAGCTTTTCTTCTGTCGCCAAATCCTGGAGCTTTTACAGCACAGCATTTTAAAACTTGACGTAAGTTATTTACTACAAGTGTTGCTAATGCTTCACCTTCTACATCTTCAGAAATGATTACAAGAGGTTTTCCTGCTCTTGCTACTTTTTCAAGTAAAGGAATCATATCTGCAAGAAGATTGATCTTTTTATCTACAAGAAGAAGGAATGGCTCTTCAAGAGTTGTTTCCATTTTTTCTTGGTCTGTAACGAAGTAAGGTGAGATATAGCCTTTGTCGAATTGCATACCTTCAACTACTTCAAGTTCAGTGTCAACAAGTTTTTTAGAATCTTCAACTGTTATAACACCGTCATAGCCTACTTTATCCATTGCTTCAGCAATCATTCTGCCTACTTCAGGATCATTTCCTGCTGCAACGGTAGCTACTTGAGCAATAGATTGATTGTCTTTAACTGCTTGTGCAATCTTTTTAATTTCATCTACGGCAATTTTAGTAGCCATTTCCATACCTTTTTTTAATTGCATTGGTTTTGCACCAGCCGCAACGTTTTTCAATCCTTCTTTTACGATAGATTGAGTAAGGATTGATGCTGTAGTTGTTCCGTCACCAGCAACGTCATTTGTTTTGCTAGCAGCTTCTCTAACTAATTGTGCACCTGCATTTTCAAGTTTATTTTCAAGTTCAATTTCTTTAGCAATAGTTACACCATCATTAACTATTTGAGGTGGACCAAACTTTTTCTCAAGAACTACATTACGTCCTGCTGGACCAATGGTTACTTTTACGGTGTTAGCAACAGCATCTACACCACGTTCTAGTGCTTTGCGTGCTTCTTCATTAAATACTATTTGTTTTGCCATTTTTATCGCCTCCTTAAAGCGTTTATTATTAATTTACTATAGCTAAGATATCTTTTTCAGAAAGAATTAAATACTCTTCTGATTCCAATTTAACTTCCGTACCACTGTACTTAGCAAAAAGTACATGGTCACCTTCTTTTACATCTAAAGGTTTTCTTTGTCCCTTGTCATCTGTTAAACCAGGACCAACAGCTATTACTTTAGCTTCTTGTGGTTTCTCTTGTGCATTTCCTGGAATAATAATTCCGCCTGCAGTTTTTTCCTGTGGTTCTAATTTTTGAACGATTACTTTATCACCTAATGGTTTTAATGTTCTTTTTGTTGCTGTAGCCAAGGTAATCACACTCCTTTTTTAATGCCTTACGGCCGATTCTCACAATGTATAATCTTTATTTATAAACTTTTATTTATAGAGCAAAGATTAATATTTCATAGCGAGATTCGGTGTTTAAATTATTGACTTAATTTTGATTTAAAGGCAAATTTTTAAGGAAAATTTAGTTTTTCTGTTAAGAAATTTAAAACATTGGCAATAAAGTCCAAATAACCTGAAATGCAGTCAGAGATTGGTATCTGTAAATCAAGGTTACTTCTTGTAAATACTTTCAAGATTATAAATAACGCCACCATAAACAGTAGGTCTAATATTTCCTAAGGTATTTTGATAAGCATAAATTCTAATTGGTGAAACTAAATAAATAAAAGGCAATTTTTCATAAGCAATTTCCTGAAATCTATCGTATAGTTTTTTTCTCTTTTCAAATTCAACAACTTTTGTAGCATCATTAAAAATTTTATCTATTTCAATTTCCCAGTCTCTTGGTTTATGTTTTGACCCATCAAATAAATGTAATCTGCCTGTAGTTCTCCAGACATTTGATCCACTATTTGGTTCAAAAAAACCTCCTGTAAGCCCGATAATGATTCCTTCCCAGTCCCCGGAGTCTGACTTAACAATGAGAGTATTGAAATCAATAGGTCTTAGATTTACTTTTATACCGAGCTTTCTTAAATCATCCTGGATTATTACACCAATAGACTGCCTGGTAGCATTTTCAGCATTAGTTAAAACTGTAAATTCTACTTTTTGATTTTTACCATCTAAAAGATTTTTTTCTTTATCCCACTTGAAGCCACCTTTTATTAAAAGTTCTTTACTTATTTTTAAATCTTGTGGATGACCTTTGGCTAAGTTTTTGTTTATGTAAATTGAAGCAAGTGACTCAGATGTAAAAAGAGGTTTGCCCACCCCACCTAAGACATTATCAACAATGCTAGTTCTATCTACAGCATGAGAGATTGCTTTTCTGAAATAGTTATTGTTAAACCACCCCCCCTCTTTTTTTTTATAGCCGAGATTAAAAACTAAAAACTCAGTTCCAGTACTAGGTCCCAGGTTTACCGTTTTAAATTTCTTATTTTTCCCTTCTAGCTTTTTTACAAGTGCTACATCTTCACCTTTTATAGTTGTAGTATCGATTTCCCCAGCTAAAAATTTAAATAGTTCAAGAGCCTGATCTTGAATTGTAGCGAAAACCACTTTGTTTAAATAAGGCAATTTCTTATTTTCAGTATTGATTACAAAATAGTTGGGATTTTTTTCAAATTCAATTCTCTCCCCTTGGACATATCTTTTTAATTTAAATGGACCACTGGTAATAAAGTCTTTTGGAGTAGTATTCGTTCCCCAGAAGCGATTAAAAATTTGTTTTGCTTCATCTTTTGACTTTGCTTTTTTAACAAGAGGCTCAAAAATATGTTTAGGAGCGGGAGGATAAGAAATTTGTCTGAGGAATGGTGCAAAAACGATTGGTGTTTTAAACTCAATGGTTTCATTATCTATTTTTTTTACTTCAGGGAATTTACCATCTATCAAACACAATGCTTGAAATCCACTACCTTCTAATCCGCCAAATACAATTTCATTCCAGGTAAAAACTACATCATCTGCAGTAATTGGTTTGCCGTCTGACCAGGTAATTCCTTTCCGAAGCTTTACTATTATTGTTTTTCCGCCATCTTTTATTTCAAAGCTTTTTGCTAGGTGAGGAATTATTTCACCTGTATCAGGATCATCATCAAACAAACTGTCAAACATTAATCTGGATAATTCAGAACTTGTGTTATCAGTAGATGCCCAAGGATTAAATGTTTTTGGTCCAGTTCCAAGAACGGATAAATTTAAAGTCCCCCCAAATTTTCCAATTGGATTTTGAACTTGCTTGTATTCAATATTGTTTAATAGAACGGTTTTAGAAACCGAAGCTTGCGAACTGTGAGCTGCGAGCTGTGAACTAAGGAAAAGAAGAAAACAAAAATATTTTAGAATGTTCATTTATAAGTAATTATATTGTCATTCCCGCGAAAGCGGGAATCCAGAAACATATGTTTATTTAAATCCAATGGTTCTGGATTCCGTTCAAGCTGGGAATGACAAAGTTATGAAGGAATCACTAACTTTTGTCCCAAACGTAAAGTGCTATAAATACTTCTTATATTATTAGCTCTCATTATCTTTTTTATGTTTTCTTGAGAAGGATTTGAATAGTATTTATTTGCAATGATCCAGAGAGAATCACCACTTCTAACAACATGATGTTTAATAGTGCTTGTCTCTTCTACTACTTGTATTGGAGCTTTAGCACTTTCTGTGACTACTTCTTTTACTGGCTCTGGCTTAATTTCTTGAACTGGTTTTTGCACTTCTGCCTTTGGTGTGAATAATGCAAATTTTGGAAGCTCAAACTTGAATTCTTTGTTAGCAGCTTTAGGGGTAGTGTTTGTTTGACTTTGAGCAATCTCATTACTTTCAAGTTTTCTACTTACTGCTTCATCAGCAGTTTTATCAGTCATTACTTGAGTAGACTTTTGGAAAATAATTTGTATGTCTTGTTTCTGTTTGATTTCACGTCCATTCATTTGAAAATAGATAAGAAAGGCTACTGATGTCAGCATCATTCCTGCTGTAAACCAGCCTGCATTATTTAATAAGCTGCTTTTATTGCTTTGTAAGGCCAACAATTCTTGTTTATTTCTCACCCAAAAATTGTCCTTTTGAAATTCTCTAGCAGTTTCAGCGGAGTCTAAGCCAATACCAATAGAGCCATCTGAATAAATTGAATCTAAAAGCTCAAATTCTTCTTTTGTATAAAGCTTACTTTGTGTTGGGTATAAAAAGGTGTCCTGAGACAATGTTGACCTTTTCTGCTTATATTTATTTATCTGAGTTGTTTCTGCCATTTAATGTTTGTCCTCCAAACCTCAAATATTGTAACGTAATGAATAAAAAAAACTAGGATTTTAAATTGAATATATAAATACTTTTTCGCTTCACCTATGTATGATTAAATCAGATTATCTCCAAAAGAGCACTTTTTGTTATAGAAAAATATTTAAATAAGCAAAAAGTTGATAATTACTCCTTTTATTGATAATTAATTAATTAATCTGTAATTGCATTTATTCTTGTGAACTTATTATATGAAAACCAATTAAGATGATTTCCTTAACATGGGTTAAATTAGTTATCGGATGAAAAAAAAGAAAAAAACTAGTAATAAGTCAATTAAGGCTAAAAGTAAAAGCTTAGATAAAGAAGAACTTGAGAAATTAAAGAAACAGTATAAAGAAGGAAAGTTAAAGTTTGATTCTAAAGATGTTGCTCAGGCAATGATTGATGATGGAATCAATTTAAAGGACTGATGTTATTTCCCGATACAGAACTTAGAGAAAATATTATTAATTACATCTTCATTCACCTTCTGTCCTGATACTTCATCAAGTTTTGAAACAGCCTTTTTTAGCTCATCTGCAATTAAATCTTCTGGATCATTTTTATTTATGATTTCCGTGGCAAAATCTATGGAGTTTGAGCATTGAATTAAAAGTTCTTTTTGGCGTTGATTTATAAAAAAAGTTGATGGTTGATAGTTTATGGTTGATGGTGAGAGGAGTTTTATTTTTTCTACTATAAGAGATTTTAACTTATCAATGTTAGTGCCATCTTTGGCAGAAATGAGAATATCAAGCTTAGAGCTGAGAGCCGGGAGCTGTGGATTTAAATCCATTTTATTTCCTACTAAAATCTTAGGTTTTCCATTGATAGAATTTAATATTTTCTCTGAGTAATTTTCTTTTTTATCCGTAACATCAAAAATTACAAGCGCTAAATCTGATTTTTCAAGAGCTGATTTGCTTCTTTCTATTCCATGCTTTTCAGCTTCATCCAACTTCCCATCATGCCTTATTCCTGCAGTGTCTACCAAAACGATAGGATAGCCATTTAAGTTTATTTTCTCTTCAATGGTATCTCTTGTAGTTCCTGGAGTACTTGTTACTATTGCTCTTTCATTTTCAAGGAGTCTGTTTAATAGACTTGATTTCCCTGCATTTGGTGCACCAATTATAGATACTTTTAATCCATCTCTTAAAATCTGACCTTCTTTTGATGTTTCAATAAGAACTTTTAACTCTGAATTTATTTTTTCCAGGTCTTTTTTTAATTCATCTTTTTTCGATTCTCCAACATCCATTGGAAACTCTATAGAACCTTCGATTTTTGTAACTAAGAATAGAAGCTCTTCGTGAAAACTTTTAACCTTCTCTTTTAGAGAACCGCTTAGAATCTCATTAGCAGAAAAAACAGCTTTTGAGCTGCTGGCATTAATTAGATCATTTATAGCCTCAGCTTCAGTTAGATCTATTCTTCCATTTATAAAAGCTCTAAAAGAAAACTCTCCATTTTTAGCTAATCTCACTCCATTTTTAAGGCAAAGATCTAAAACCATTGATGTTACTTGATTTCCACCATGAGTAAAAATTTCTATTACGTCTTCAGCAGTAAAACTATTTGGAGCCTTAAATGGAAGAACAATAACTTCATCCATTGTTTTATCGTCTTCCTTTATATATCCATGTTGAGCTTGCATGTGGGATAGAGAACAGGGAGAGAAAATCTTTTGAATGATATCCCAACTGTCTTTTCCAGAGATACGAATGCCAGCAATGCTACCCACCCCAGTTGGAGTGCATATTGCAGCTATGGTGTCAGAGATGTTGTACATTCAAGAAGATTATAGCAATAAAATATGTGCCTACGTGCCTAATATTAGACTTTTCTATAGCTTAAATGTAAATTACCTTTCCTCTTACTATTTGATTTATATTTTTCGGAAGTGACGTAATTAGACTCTTACTAAGATATAAATTCCCACCAACATGTGTTAGTCTCTCTGGTAATGATGTAATATTTCCAAGATCTAAATTCCCACCAACATAGGTAAGTCCTTCTGGTAGAGATGTAATCTGACTAGTTCTAAGATCTAAATTCCCACCAACATAGGTAAGTCCTTCTGGTAGAGATGTAATCTTATTACTTTTATGTCTAAGATCAAAATTCCCACCAATATAGGTTAGTCCCCCTGGCAGAGATGTAATCTGACTATGACAAAGCTCAAAATCCCCACCAATATGTATTAGTCCCTCTGGCAGAGATGTAATCTGACTACTCATAAGAGTCAGGTCTCCACCAACATAGGTTAGTCCCTTTGGTAGTGATGTAAGCCTACTCTGAATAAGAATTAAATCTCCACTGATATGTGTTAGCCCTTCTGGTAATGATTTAAGCGGATAATTTAAAGCCAAAATAGTATTGTAAGCCACAATAGTATTGTCATTTATTTCCTCTTCATTTATAGCTATTTGTTCTTTTGGGCATTTTAAAATTTTTGCTAAATCTTCTTTTTTATCTCTTTTCTCTATAATTTCTTCAATTCTAGGATCTTTTTCATAGCCGAAACCTTTTATCTTTGAATCGATTTCATATAAAAACTTAAGCTCTTCTATATTTAAATCATTACCTTCTTTTGTTTTTTCAACTAACTGAGTTAGTCTTTTCATATCTGCTGATTTTTTCTTATATCTTTCTCCATCTGGAAACTCTTTTAATTTTTCATTTACTACATCACTTATATATGGATCTAAATTTTGCCCTATTCCTATTCCTCTTACCTCAACTAGATCTTCATTTTCCATTCGAATGGCTGCTCTTGGAAATGCAGGCTCTCCTGAAGAATTATATGAATAGTAAACATAAAAATCTCCACCTTGAAGATGTGTTTGTGCAGTAGATTCTGCTGCAGTACACCAACCTGTATTTTTCCCCTGAAGAGCTTTTACTAGCTTCATGTGATCAGAACCCTGGGGATATTTTATCCATTCCCCTTTAGTATTTTCTAAATCACTTTCTTTAATTACTGTGATTTTACTAATTTCATTTGCATAGAGTTTCTTAAAACTTATAAGTCTAACATCTTTACTTAAATCATTTTCTTCTACTAGTTTAATAACAGTATCTATTACACAGGCCAGTGCTTCTCTATTTAGTTCTGGAAAAGGTGTAACCGTATTTTTACTTCTATCCCCAAAAATTTGCTTTTCAATGTCAAAAGCAGATAGTTTAACCATACTGTTAAATACCCAGTACTTAACCCACATAGGATAATGACTAGTATCAGGTGACGTTAGGTAATCTAGCCATAAATTTAAACTTGCTTTTTGATCGGAAGTAACGGTTTCTTTAAGTCTACCTTTTAGTTCATTGGTAATTTCTAAATTTCCATGTCCTTGTTCGGCTGCTAATCTTCTTTGTGTTTCTATATAACTACTTGGTAGCTCTTTAATAACATGCACTTCATGATAGTATCTCCTTACATTTTTTACCACCCATGGCTTTTCATTATGAGAATTATGAGTCCTTTGAAGAATATTTAAATAATCCTCTACTTCTTCTGCTCTGCCAGAAGGAGATTTTTCTCCGCTTAATTTTCTTCTTTCCTGACGATATCTAAAGTCGGAATGCGAAATATTATTCGGATAAGCTTTTAATAAAAACTGTATGCCTGCATTTTTCATTGTTAAGACTCTAAAAAATAGTATCTCTAATCTTATAGCAATTAACTTTCTTAACCTTCAATAAGATTAAAAACATTTTATCTTTTAGTAGTATTTATTGCCTATGCCGATACTCCCACACGTTCTTATTGCTGTGCTTCGCCCCTGCTAATAGGCTTCTTCTCAATTGGTCCTAACTCATCAAGTTTTGTAGATGATGTTACGCGATTTCTACCCTCACGTTTAGAGACATACATTACATCATCAGCGGCTTTTAAAAGTGCATCTTTATTTCTTTCTTCATGTGGAGTTCCCGAAACTCCTACACTGGCACTCAGTGGACCCCATTGTGAATGAATAGATTTATTTAATGTTTCTAATATTCTTTTAGCTATAGTTTCAGCAATTTCAAGGTTGGTTTCAGGAAGTAAAATAGCAAACTCATCACCACCATATCTGGCTACAACATCCATTTGTCGTAAACACTGTAGAAGTTTTCCAGAGACAAGAGTAATTGCTTCATCTCCTCCTTTGTGACCAAACTTATCATTAATTTGTTTTAAATAATCTAAATCAATCATAATTACTGAAAGATCAGAGCCAGTTCTTTTTGCACGTTCTGCTTCATGATGAAGTGCTGTCTGAAAGTAAGCATGATTGTAAAGCTCTGTCAGGCTGTCTCTTTGAGCTTGATGTTCTACTCTGGCAAATAAATCAGCATTCAATACAGCAACTGATGCTTCAGATGCTACTCTCTTTGCAAATTCAACCTCACTCTTTGTAAATCTTCTTTTTCTTTCACATTGATGAATACAAAGTGAGCCTATGACTTGACCTGCTGCTACAAGTGGAACACCTAAAAAACTTTTAATTTTAATAGCTTCTAAAATAGATTTCATTGGTCCGGAAACATCTTTATATTTTTCTTCAATATCTGTGATGTTGAGAATTGCATTTGCTCTTTCTACTTCAGGTAACTTATTTATAGACTCAAGCCATTCTTTTTCAAATTCAAGAATTAAGTCTGCAGCTTTATCTATGTCTTGGTCTTTATTTAAATACTCTTGTTCAGTGGCTGACACTATTAAAGGATCGGCACTTCTAAGTCTTCTTATAAAGCATCTGCTAGAAGATAAAATTTCGCCAAGGTCATGAGCAGTTCTTGCCATAACTGTAGAAATATTTAAAGTATCTCTAATGGCTGAGCTTACTTGGTGGAGCAAATTCATTTGTCTTTCTGTTTGTTGAACGTGCTGGTAAAGCTCGGCTTGAGAAAGAGCCATTTCTACCTGATCTGTAATCGCTTCTAAGAGCTGGATTTCAGAATTGGTCCAAATTCTATGTTGTTCAAAATGAGCAAGTACTAAAACACCTATAGTTTTATTTCCCTTATTCAATGAACAGGCAAGGTAAGACTTACAATTTATTTCATCAATAATAGTTTGTGCTTTACCAAAATTATGAGAACTTGTCATTGAGATTGCAACGCTTTGAGTGATAGGATCCGGTAGTAGTTGAGATTCTGGTCCTGTTTCATCATTGGAGTCCAGAGGAAGTCGCATAAGTTTATTTTTAAATTCATCAGATGTTGCCCAAATTGCTCTTTGTGAAAATTTACTATCTTCAATATCTTTATGTATAAAAGCACCACAGGCATTCACTCCGAAAACTTGACCGACTTCTCTTGCAGTTTTTTCTAGAACACCATCTACTTCAAGGGTGTCTCTTATCATTGTGGTAATGGAGTTTAATAAAAATTCTCTTTGAGCTGTGGATAAGCTTTCTTCATATAAGTTTGCTTGGTTTAAAATAACAGCTAATTGTCCTGCTATATCCTGAGTGATTCTGTAGTCTTCACTGCTGGCTTCCGTGAAGGGAGAAGTACTGGAACAAGCAATAATTCCAAGAAGTTCACTTCTGATTAAAACTGGAATTAAAAAAAAGATTGAAGGTGTTTCTTTTCCTAGAAAGACTTTGCTAAGTCTTCTTATATTTTTGTTCTTATATGTTAATAATTGATTTTTATATAAAAGTTTTATGAGAGGATTTTTATTGCTGGCTATGTGTGAAAATCCTTTTAGGGAGTGTTTTTTATCTGCTGTTATTTCTTGGTTTACTTCAAGTCTTTTTTCCTGAGGAATCCATCGTATGAAATAAATATCTTCTATTTTTAAGAAGTTGTAAATTTCTTTAATAACAATTTCAACTGCTTTTTCTGCCTTTAGAATACCCTTCAATGAATTTGAAAGTTTAGATAAAAGTTTTAATCTGTGATCTTTTTCATGTACCTGTGAAGTAAGATCAGATTCTTCTATGATTTTTGTCATATAGTTTAATAAAAAAAGAAAAATCTTATTTCTTTCTGGAGTGTTTAATCCCTTTGGATTTGTAATTAGAACAATGCCGTAAATTTGTTTTGCATGAGGAGAAACTATAGGATAAAGGTAAGTATGTTGATCTGCTGGTGAGAGTTCTTTTTTGATATTCAACTCTGACAATGGAATTAAACTATTAAAATATCTTTGTTCTTTGAAATCTACTTGTTCTGAAATGCTTTCAAGCATATATCCAAGCATTGCATGTTGTTTGGCGCCAGATTTTGAATTTATTAGATTTAATTGTTCACTTGCAAAGTTAGCATAAACAGCAATCGTGTCAATTTCAAGAATTGATTGAACAAAATTAACCAAAGTAACAATTTGTTCTTTAGCATTTAAAGAACTTCCTTGCAATTCAAGAAGTTTATTTATAAGAGTTGATTTTAATTCATCTTCTTCTTGTTTGTTGATTTTAAATTGTTTTTCTTCTGGTCTCATATTGATTACGTAAAAGGCTAAAACAAATAATTTATGAATTGGTTAAGCTCTCAAAACCCCATTCATAATTATTTCATTCCCAGCTCTGATTCTAATAAACCTATGCTCTACGTTAATTGGTTGAAATACCAATCATTTACTTGAAAAATCTTTAAAATTTACAATGTTTAAAGAAAATTTACCTAAGGGGAACATTATCTTTGATGATCTGTTGCTTGAATGAATGATTGATACAATTCTATTAAGGAGATTTAAATGCGCGACAAACTAAATGGCCTGTTAGAAAAGTATAAAAAACAGGTTGATTACCTTGAAATTAGATTTGAAGAAAATGAAACTACAAATATTAGGTATCTTGGTAAGTCTCTGGATAATTTAAGTGAATCGCAATCTCATGGCGGCTATGTTAGAAGTTTGTATAAAGGGGCATGGGGCTTTTGTTCTTTTAACGATTTGACTTCTTTGGAAAAATATATTGAAGAGGCTATTAATCAATCTAGATTTTTAGGTGCTGCAATAAATGAAAAATCAAAATTGTCACTAGTCAATCCCATAGAAAAAAAATGTTCTATTCTGCTAGCAGGAAAAGACCCTAGAACTTTAACTCTGGATTATAAGGTGGATTTATTTAAGCACTATAATTCGCTTCTTCTCTCCACTTCAGATAAAGTGACCACTACAACTAGTCGCTATTTTGAAAAGACACAAAAAGTAACTTTTTTAAATTCTGAAGGGGCATATTTAGAACATGGCTGGGTAGATATGGAAGCAAGATTTTCTGCTACAGCTAAAGAAGGCAGCTCAGTCCAGGTAGCATCTGAAACTCTTGGTTCTAGAAAAGGCTTTGAAGAGATGGAAAATCTTGATCAAAGAATCTTAGATACTGGAAAAAGATCAGTACATCAATTAACATTAAAACCACCTAAGTCAGGAAATTATACAGTAGTGATAGACCCTATTCTTACAGGGCTCTTTGTTCATGAAGCTTTTGGGCATCTATCTGAAGGTGATTTTATTTTTGAAAATCCAAAGATGCAAGAATTTATGAAGTTTGGAAAAAAGTTTGGTGAGCCATTTTTAAATATTTTAGATGGTGCACATGTGCCTGATCACAGAGGATCTTTTTCTTTTGATGATGAAGGGACACCAGCACAAAACACTTATCTTATAAAAGAAGGAATACTTGTAGGAAGATTGCACAGCAGAGAAACAGCTGGAAAAATGAATGAAACCCCGACAGGAAATGCTAGATGTTTGGATTATAGATTTCCACCTATTGTAAGAATGACAAATACATGGATTGAACTAGGTAAGAGTACAGTAAATGATTTGATCTCAGATGTAAAACTTGGTATATGGGCAGGAAATTGGTTAGGTGGACAGACTAATGGAGAGATGTTTACATTTGCTAGTGGTGAATCCAGAATGATTAGAGATGGAAAATTGGCTGAGCCTGTAAAAGATGTAAACCTTTCGGGAAATGTTTTTCAAACATTGTCAGATATAGAAGCTATAGGAAATGATATGTACTGGGATGAATCTGGTGGTTGTGGAAAATGTGGTCAAAGTGGTTTGCCTGTAGGTGTAGGTGGACCTTCTATAAGAATTAAAAATATGACAGTGCCAGGGGAGTAGAGATGTTGTGCATAATGCATTGGCAAAGAAAGGATTCGTCCGATTTACTCGGCGAATCCGATCCGACAAATGAGATTGATCACTGTAAGCTCAAGCTTGTCTTGAGCTTATAAAAACATAAACATTCCTGGATAAATTCTCATAAGGTCTAGAATCATTAATTTAAGTGCTCTCATTTTTTCTTCTCCTTTTTAAGCTGCATTACTTGCTGCTGGTTGTGTGGTAGATGGTTGAGGTTTATATTTGTCAGCGGCATTAGTCATATTTTGAACATTGTCTGAATGCATCATAAGAGTTCCAACACCATATTCATTAAACATTGATAATCCCCATACGAGGAAGTGTCCTACTACTGGAATCCTTCCAAGAAAACCATTTGCTATAGGAGTAATTAATTTCATTTTTCCTAAAAATCTTTGAACACCAGAGGGAATATATTTTGCTATCCAAAGTCCCCATGTCATACCATGATATGCTCTCTTTTGCATGGTATTTAAAGCTTCTATATTTGGTTTTTCTGTTCTAGTTCCCTTTAAATACCCAAGATACTGAGTTACTGCATTGGTAAATTCATGTGCATTATTTTCCTTACCAAAAAGCTGCTCCTGAAGATATTTTTGTATTCCTGCTTTATCAGAGGATTCTGGCATACCGTCTTTGCGAGCCATATCATAAAGGGCACCATAAATTGTATCTGGTCTGGATAGCTCTTTAGTAAGCATTTCAAGTACAGATCGCTCTAATACACCTACATCATGATGAATATCGCCTGAATCTAATTTAATTTCTCCAGTAGTGTTGTTGGAAGTTCTAGCAGTTTCTTCTTGTCCTTTTTTATATGCTGCTTGTAAATCTGCTTGTGTTAAGGGCTTTTCAGGTTGATCGGTTCTTGCTGTTTCAGGAGAATCAGCTCCAGGAGCTTCGGGAGTAAGGGATGGAGTTGTTTCGGAAGGGTTAGCAAATCTTCTGTTGTAAATCATGTGTAAATTGTTTACGTCATTTGGCTCCATAGGATTTCCAGCAACATAAAAAAGATTTCCAGCAGTAGTTAAAAAATTCTTATTAGGAACATTTTCACCATTAATTATTGGAAATAACTCCTCTAAAAAATTAGGTTGATGTTCCATAACAGCATTAAAATTATTTCCTAAAGCCTCAAGATTTTCAGAAGTACGTAATACTTTTATTAAGCCCACAGCATCATTTCCTAATATGGAGGTAAATGCTTTTTCAAGTAAATCAAATGGGATATCAGCAATGTCTGTTTTATTAATAACTTCACTTTCTACGGCTGTGGTAGAGTCACTTTCTAAATGATTAGTGGTTTCTGTTGTAGAGAATTCATTTGTATGAACTTCTGTTTCGTGATTTGTAGGTATTTTTACTTCTACTGATAAAATTGCTTCATCAATTTGAGCTTCAGTTAAATCCCCATTTTTTACAAGTCTTGCCAGAGTCTCTATAGCCTTTTCTTTTTTTGCACCATCTTTAGAGGTTGTAATAATTCGAATGTTATCATTTAGCGTTTCTTCTATTAGGGATTGTTTAGTGTCTTTGGCTGTAACAGTAGTGTTTTGTTGATGAGCTTCTTCCCCATTAGAAATTTGAAGTAATTGATCATGAATAAATTTCATTTCATCTTCTGAAAGAATTCCTCTATCTATCATAAGTTTGCTTGCATATTTATCAAGCTTTGAAGCTAGTTCTGGATAGCTATCTCCCAGTTCATTGCTTAATACTAAAAGTTGAGATCCAAAACTATTTCCAGTGGAACCAATTAATTCTTTAGCATTTAAAAGAGATTTAGCGTATCCACCATCAGCTACTGTGGCACTTATTACTTCAGCAGTAGTTTCAATGGCAGATGCTGCGTTAGGAGCAAATTTAGCTAAAATACTTTTTGCTGCAGATATAGCACTAGGTGTATATTTGGCAGTCAGATTTAATATTGTTGCTCCGGCCGACATTGTATATTCTTTTCCTTAAATTACTTTTACTTATCTTTTATAAATAAAGTTAGTAATAACTACTACCTTCACTTTGTACAAAGGCAGGTTAAAGAAAGAGTTGCGTTAAAGGTTGGTTAAATTTTAAAAATGCCCTTGTCATAGAAGGATTTGTCCGATTTACTCGGCAAATCCGATCAAGCTTCTTGGATTGATACAAGGAAGCTTCAGCTTGTCTGAAGCTCCATAAATAAACCAAAGTAGGGTTAAGAAAAGAATTGACCTTGAGAGTGAGGTTTAGTTAAGAATTGGTTAAATGGGGAGAGAACAATTGAAAATTGAGAATTGAAAATTAAGGATTTTTTTATCTTTGTTGTAACCCTGGGTTACATTTTGCAAAATTTATTTTGATAGTATTTTTATTGTGATGGATAAACATATTGAATATAGATCTGAGGTTTTAAAAATATCTGGATTTGCTATGCTAGCTCCAGCTGGAAGAATTTTTTATGAATCAATTGCCTTAGTAAAAGAGTGTGGAGTAGGTGCTTTTATTCTTTATGTTTTACTAGCTATAATTACAGCTAAAATTGGTATGTGGTGTATAATCAGAGGATATAAAGTTTTAAAGGTAAGGAAATATGAAAGTTGATATTGAGTTAATTGCTATACCTGTATATTTATTGATGTTTTTTTTACTTTCTAAATATGTGGATAACCTTCTTAAAGGTTTTGATAAAGTAGACCAAGAAAGTAAAGATAAAATCTAATATACAAGTTTAAGAAATTAATTCCCCTGACTTCTGCTCCCTAATTTGCTATGATTTCTAGGTTTGGATTTAACAGGTCTAAATAATGTACTCACGATTTAAGCATTTGTCCGATTTACTCGGCAAATGCGAGCAAGCGGAAAGCATAGCAAAAGGAAGTTTCAGTTTGTCTGAAACTCCATAAATTAAGGAATACAAAATGGCAAATGTAGTTTTAGTTGGTGCTCAGTGGGGTGATGAAGGTAAAGCAAAAGTTACTGACCTTCTTGCAAAGAATGCTCATGTAATTGTTCGCTATCAAGGCGGCAGTAATGCAGGACATACAGTAGCAGTAGATGGTGAAATATATAAGTTTCACTTAATTCCATCTGGAATTCTCTATAAAGATAAATTTGCCGTAATAGGCCCTGGAACAGTTATAGATCCAAAAATATTACTTTCTGAAATTGAAGATTTAAAGAGACGTGGAATTGCAGTCGGTGGATTAAAAGTAAGTACTGCTGCTCATGTCACCATGCCTTACCATTTAGCTATTGATCAGGCTGAAGATAGAGGACGTGGCACTAAAAAGATTGGAACTACAGGTCGTGGAATAGGACCGACTTATGCAGATAAAGCAGATAGATTTGGAATTAGAATGGCTGATCTTATTGACCCTATAGAATTAGAAGAAAGAGTAAATTGGTTAGTACCTAGAAAAAATGTAATTTTAGAAAGACTCTACTCTCTTCCACCAGAAGATCCAAAAAAAGTTTATGAAGAATATAGAGAATATGGTGAAAAATTAAAACCATTTGTTACTGACACTTCAGCACTTATTTTTGATGCTATTAAAAATAAGAAAAACATTTTATTTGAAGGTGCTCAAGGTACATTGTTAGATTTAGATCATGGTACTTATCCATATGTAACTAGCTCAAATCCTGTAGCTGGTGGAGCTTGTATAGGTGCAGGAATCGGACCAACTGTAGTAGATAGAGTTATTGGTATTAGTAAAGCTTATACTACTAGAGTCGGTGAGGGACCATTTCCTACAGAAGTTTTTGGACGTGAAGCAGATGAGCTTCGTGCTACAGGCACTACATGGGCAGAGTTTGGTACGACTACTGGCAGACCAAGACGTGTTGGCTGGTTAGATGCAGTACTTTTAAAATATGCAGTTCGTGTAAATGGATTAGATTGTTTAGCTGTTACAAAGTTAGATGTATTAGACAGCATGGAAGAAATAAATATTTGTATAGCTTATGAAGACACTCTTACTGGTGCTAAATATTATGACCTTCCTTTATTTAGCGGTGTGTTTAAAAGGGTAAAACCAATCTATGAAACACTTCCTGGTTGGAAATCTTCTACCAATGAATGTAGAACAAGAGAAGAACTCCCTGAAAATGCTAAAAAGTATTTAAACAGAATACAAGAGCTTCTTGATACTTCTATAGCTATCGTTAGTGTTGGTCAAAAGAGAGAACATACGATTATCATAGAAGATCCTATTCATGGACCTAAGAGAGTTTTGCAAAAAACTTAAGAAATGCCTTTAAAATAAACAAATTGAGTTTAGGCATCTAATGTGAGATAATTAGTATAATAATGACTACAGAGGTTAATCTTCGGGAGTGGCCTAATGTCCATAGAGTTTTATGGCTAAATACTAGGTCTAAGTTTAGTCCCAATGATTGGCGCAGACATCCTGAAAGTAGAAATATAAATTTAAAGAGAGTAAAATCCCCAGAAGCTTTTACTACTGCATTTAAGCCTGGTCAATATCATGCATTGATTGT
>JAGVKQ010000002.1 GCA_020050435.1 Candidatus Caenarcanales bacterium | reverse complement strand
TATGGTAGCCAATCCAAATGGTAATCCTTCAATTGTAAAAGTTACATCTGGAACTCTAGAAAGGATACATGAGCAAGCATCATTAATAAAGGGATTTTTGGATGTAAAGAATAATAGTAAGGCAAATTTGCCTGAAAAACAGGTTGAAATTTATAAAGCAAAGTTAGTTACATTGTCAGAGCTTAGAGCAAAAGCAGAATCTAAACTTTTAGCTTTGACTGGTGCACGAAATACTATGCAACCTGCTGAAGTTGAAAAAGTTATAGTTAAAGAGCTTGAAAGTATAAATAACGAAGCGTCAATAATAAAAGGATTTTTAGGTGTAAAGAATAATGAAAAAGTAGATTAGCTGAGTATTTTTTAATAGTATTCACGGCGTAGCCAATAATGGTGGGCTGGATAATTTCGCACCATAAGGAACAGGGCTTTTTCTTTCTCTTATCTCCCTAACAAGGCTTAAAGTAATTCCTCCTTTAAAAGCTACTTTTGTGCCAGGGAGTTGATCTTCTTCTATAATTCTTTTTAAAGTATGTATATTACGATCAACCTGAAAGAGAAGATCACTAGTTACAAGGGTTTTAATATCATTTATATCATCGGGTGTTTCTGCTGTTTTTGGGTCGACACCCATTTTTTCAAGAAATTCTCCCATTAAACCTCTTGCTGTTACTTCCGTTTCATCTTCTACTTGTCCCTTAAAGTAAGTGTCTGGATAAGCTAAAGCAGCATTTCTTCTAAGTCTCTGATAAGCATTTTCTTTAGGCATTTTTTCTGCAAAGTCATGAATTCCTTTAACGTCTTGCCTTACACCTACTATAAATCTATCTATCGATCCGTAATTATAAACGCCATTTCCAGTATAGGTTTTTAAAAAATCTTCAATTTCATCTAATACTTTTTTTTCTGCATCAGTAAGTTCTCGAAGTTGTACTTTTAGTGCAGTGGGTGTTTCAGCTATTGCAACAGCACCAGTTTCATTTGCTGTAACTTTCTGCGGAGTGGCATCTGCTGCAGGATTATCGTACCTACATGCTGTAGATACCAATGGAAGTAGAAGCAAAACTGTTCCGAGAGAAACCCTCATGAATATTCCTTTTTTACCAATTAGTAAAAGCTTATCTTATGGACTTTTTATTTTCAAGATGAAATTACAAAAGTTAATTAATGTTTACTTCTTCAATTTCTTAATCACGCTTACCATTTCTAATGCAGCCATTGCAGCTTCTGAGCCTTTATTTCCGACTTTTCCGCCAGCTCTATCTAAAGCTTGATCTACGTTATCTGTAGTTATTACTCCAAAAATTACAGGTATTCCTGTTAGTACTCCCAGGTAATTTATTTCATTACTAATAGCTGAACATATGTATTCAAAATGTGGTGTCTCACCTTTTATTACTGCCCCGATACAGATTATGGCTGAATATTTATTTAAGTCTAAAAGATTTTTAGCAGCTGTAGGAATTTCAAATGCACCTGGTACTTTTACTACATCTATATTTTTATCATTAACACCATTTTTTATAAGTGTTTCAATTGCACCTTTTAAAAGTTTCTCAGTGACGAACTCATTAAATTTGCTAACTACTATTGCAAACTTGTCATTTTCTTGTGCTGTTAAATTTCCTTCAAAGATATTGGGCATTTTATTTTTTTGTATAGATTCGATTTATTGTTTTTTTGCCTATGGAAGTTACTGATGAGTAAATATCTACAAAATCTTTTTTTGTGATTTTTTTATTCTCTTGATATTTTTTTGCTAATCTGAATAAGATATATAAAAACATTTTCTACCCTTTATCCTCTATTTTCTGTCCTCTGTTCTCTAAATTTATGATATGTCCCATTTTCTCATTCTTTGTTTTTAAGTAACTCTCATTATGTTCATTAGGAAGGTCTATCGGCTCCCGTCCTGTTACTTTTAACCCATAACCCTCTATTCCGACAATCTTTCTTGGGTTGTTTGTCATTAATCTTATAGAAGTTAAACCTAAATCAGTTAATATTTGAGCGCCTACACCATACTCTCTGAGATCTGCCTTGAATCCCAGCATTTCATTTGCTTCTACTGTGTCATAACCTTTATCCTGAAGTTCGTAAGCCTTGATTTTATTTATTAAACCAATTCCGCGTCCTTCTTGTTTTAAATAAACAATTACTCCTGTACCTTCTTTTGCTACTCTTTCAATAGCTGCATTTAGCTGTGCATTACAATCACAGCGTAAGCTATGAAAAACATCTCCAGTTAAGCATTCACTGTGTACTCTAACTAATACATCTTCTTTATCTTTTATATCACCACAAACGATAGCTATGTGTTCTTTATTATTCAATGTATCTCTATAGGCTACTATTTGGAATTCAGTATTATATTTCTTTGCAGTTTCATTTGGGAGTTTAGCCATTGCCTCTCTTACTACAAATCTTTCTCTTAGAAGTCTATAGGAAATTAATTGAGCTACTGTTATAAATTTTAAATTATATTTTTTTGCAAACTTGACCAAGTCAGGACGTCTAGCCATAGTGCCATCATCATTTAATATTTCACAAATTACACCAGTAGGTTTTAATCCAGCCATCTTAGCTAAATCTACAGAGGCTTCTGTTTGACCTACTCTTTTTAAGACTCCACCTTTTTTTGCTCTTAGTGGAAAAATGTGTCCTGGTCTAACCAGATCACTTGGTTTGGAATTCTCATCAATTGCTACTTGTATTGTTTTTGCTCTGTCACCTGCTGAGATTCCAGTAGTAACACCAAACTTTTTATCAGCATCGATACTTACGGTAAATGCAGTAGTGAATAAGCTGGAGTTTTTAGAAACCATATTATCTAATTCAAGTTTATCGGCTAAGTCATCTTCAAGGGTAAGACAGATAAGTCCTCTACCTTCTTTTGCCATAAAATTTATAATTTCAGGAGTTACTTTTTCTGCTGCGCAAACAAGGTCACCCTCATTTTCTCTATTCTCATCATCAGCAATAATAACTACTTCACCATTTTTAACAGCTTCAATAGCTTCTTCAACGGTGCTAAAAAGATGATCTTTTAAACTGACTTCTTTTTGACTTTTATTCATTTTATGCTTTTACTGGCAAGCTTGATGATTCTAAGTAATTAACTAAATACCTACTTACCAGATCTATTTCTAAGTTTACAGGATTACCTTTTTTAATCAAGCCAAGATTGGTATTATCTCTGCTAAAAGGGATTAAAGTAAAACTAAAAATAAAATTTTCATTAATTTTTGAGTTGATAACAGTAAGGCTTGTGCCATTTACGGTTACTGATCCTTTATTTGCTATGTACTTATTTAACTCTTTTGGGTATTCAATTTTAACAATTCTATTTTCTTCAATATCTTCTATTTCATAAACAGTTCCTATAGCATCAATATGGCCAGAAACCAAATGACCACTGATTTTATCTCCCATTCTTAGTGAAGGTTCAAGATTTATAGTTGAGCCGACTTTATAATTTTTAAAGTTTGTTTTGTCGAGAGTTTCTTGGGTAGCTTGTATAGTGAATAGTTGTTTGTTATTAACTGAGGATTGTTTGCTAACTACTGTTTGGCAGCATCCGTCCACAGCAATGCTATCTCCAATCTCAATGTCAGAGATTTTTTCGCAAGAAATAGTTAGCTCTAAGAGTCCATTTTTACTCTCAAGGGCTGTAATTGTGCCTATTTCTTGAATAATGCCTGAAAACATATTTGTTAATTGTGTATAGTGGATCGTTGATCGTGCTTTAATACAGCACACTAATATTTAAGCACGATTCGCGATTAACTATTCACGAATCACGGATTTAATAAATTAACGCCTCTATAGATTGAATCAAGAACTCCTCTGGAGTACTTCGTTCCACCAGTATAGAAATTAACAATTAGTATTCTTTCTGCTTTTCTATACTCATCCATATGATTTTGTGCTTGTTCTTCCCAGCCTTTTTCTTTTACTGTAAAAAGCTATTTATTGTCAGACTTACAATTGGTAAAAACGGGTGGTGTAGCTTTTTCACTTGCCTCTTGAGGAAGGAGTGTAACGGTTTTATTATAGGTGTATAAACCGGTAGATCCTTTAAATTTTTCTGCTACAACCATGTAATTTCCTCTATTTGGTTTTGCCAAACTAAAGGTAATATATAGAGCTATGTTTAAGGGAACGTTAAGATTGTGGATCGTGAGTCGTGGATCGTGCTCCTAGAAGGCAGCTATTGTATCTAAGCACGATCCACGTTTAACCATTCACCATTAACGATCTAGTCCGTAATAACCATATCTACTTTAATATCCCATTCTTCAGCAGGTATTTTTTCAATCATGCAAGACTTTGGGCAACATCCAATTTTTAAAGCATTAGGATTCAATTTTAAAAATGTATCGTAGAACCCTTTCCCATAGCCAACTCTATACCCATCTTTGTTAAAGCAAAGCCCAGGGACAAAAATTATATCCAGATCAATTTTTTTATCAGCCTGGTCAAAAAAAACATTATCAATTATTTCTGGCTCATATACTCCAAAAATACCGTAATTTAATTTTGTTCTGTGTGGTAAATAAGGCACAACAAGTAAGGATTTGTAGTTTGGTAATCCAATCGTAGGTAGAAACCAATTTTTCTCTTTGTCATCAAATAAGTCTTTTAAAGAAACCTCAAGTTCTTTTGCATGATATGACATAACATTCTTTGAAGCTTTGTATTCTTTTAGATTTACTATTTTCTTTAATATGTTGGAGCTAATAGTTTTTAAGTCTATATTTAGTCTTACTTCTTTAGCCCACTTCCTTAAGTTTTCTTTTTCTACTTTTGTATCCATGTGTCTAAATTTGTAATCAATTCCTTTCCAAAATCATGTTTTCTACTCTATACTATAACAGGCTTTATTGGCTTATGGCTTTTAGTAACCGGAGATTAAAAATGTCAAACACTTCTGCACAAACGATGGATAAACCAAGAAACCAAAAAAAAGGTAGTGATGCTGAAACAAATAAATTAATTTATATAATAGTTTTCAGTTGCTTTTTATTATCAGGTATTAGCGGTCTAATTTATGAAAATGTTTGGACCAGAATGCTTAGTTATGTTTTTGGTGGAACCACTCTTGCAGTTAGTACTGTTTTAACAGCATTTTTAGGTGGTCTTGCTTTAGGTAGTTATTTAGGTGGAAGATATATTGATCATGTTAAAAAGCCATTACTTGCATATGCTGTTCTTGAATTAGCCATTGGTATTTATGGACTTTTAGTACCTACTTTATTTAGTGATGCTTTCTTAGCACCAATCTGGCAAACAGTTGTACAGATGTTTGAAAATGTTCAGTTTATTTCATACCTTGTAAGATTTTTCATTTCAATTTTATTACTTGCAATTCCTACTATATTGATGGGAGCTACTCTTCCTATACTAAGTCGTTATCTAACCAATGTCAGAACTGACATGGCAGCATTTAACGTAGGTGCTCTTTACACCATAAATACTGTCGGTGCAATTTTTGGATGTTTTTTAGGTGGATTTGTATTCTTGCCATACTTTGGTGTGAGCAACACTGTTTATATAGCAGCGTTTCTTAATTTAATATTAGCTTCAGCTGTTATTTTTCTTGCCAACTCAAATCAAACCATTCAGATTGAAACTCCTAATGCAGATAAAAAAGAAAATGAAAACCTCGAAGAATTAATTGCTGCTGAGTCAGAAGATATTCCTCTTGAGTTGATAAAGCTAAGTATGTTTGCTTTTGCAGTTAGTGGATTCGTTGCATTAGTATTTGAAGTTGTTTGGACAAGAACTTTGACTCTTGTATTTGGTTCTTCTACTTATGCATTCTCTACGATGCTCACTACGTTTTTAATGGGACTTGCAGTTGGTTCAGCAGTAATGACTAAGTATCAAGAGAAAATAGAAAGACCGGTATTTTGGATAGGAATGCTTCTTTGTGGTATTGCAGCTAGTGGTTTTTTAACTGCATGTATGTTTAATGAATTGCCATGGATGTTTTTATCACAAGCACAAAAACTTCCTGATGATCCTTCTACTAGTTGGTTTTTACTTACAATGAATAGATTTTTAGTTTCAAGTGTTGTGATGTTTACACCTACTTTGCTTTCAGGAATGATTTTCCCTCTTGTGATTAGAGTTTACTCAGCTAGACCAGATCATATTGGTGAATCAGTAGGTAAGCTTTATTCATTAAATACATTAGGATGTATTATTGGTTCATTTACCACAGGCTTTATTTTTATTCCTCTTTTTGGAATGTTTGGAAGTGGTATTCAATTCACCACTAAAATTGGCATTCTTGCTGCTCTTGCTACTGGTCTCTATATAGTTTACAAAGACACTTTAAATAATGAGGCTTTAAATCAAAAACAAGTAAAGATTTCAACTTCCTGGATTTACATTTCAGGTATTGTTGGATCCATTGCATGTCTGTTTTTAATTCCTACTTGGGATAAGTCTATTATGACTACTGGTGTTGCTATTTACCACTCTCTTTCCTATAAAAACCTCACCAGAAAACAATTCTTTGAATTGTTTAAGTTTGAGAATTCAAGAGAAAAAATAAAATTTTATAAAGAAGGTTTAACCACTGTTGTAACTATTACGGCTGATGAAAATGGAAATACTACACTTCTTAAAAACAATGGTAAGGTTGATGCAGGTGTTCCTACTGATGGTGATGGTCCATCTCAAGCAGATATGGTTACCCAAGTTCTTTTAGGTCAACTCCCACTTCTTTTACATAAGGGTGAACCTGAAAGCGCTCTTGTTGTTGGTTTAGGAAGCGGATGCACTACAGGTTCTGTAGTTCGTTATCCATCCATAAAGAGTGTTAAAGTCTGTGAACTTGAAAAAGCTGTTATTGATGGAGATAAATTTTTTGAACCACCTATTGATAAAAATCCTTTAGGCGGAAATGGCTCCCCTCTTAACAAACAAAGAAATCCTCTTGCTGAAAGAGTTACAGCTGTTCATACTGATGGAAGAAATTATCTTTTAACTACAAAAGAAAAATTTGACATCATCATTTCTCAGCCTGCTGATCCATGGGTCAGTGGTGCATCTCAGCTCTTTACTAGAGAGTTCTGGAGATTTGGTTCTCAACACTTGAAACCAAATGGTTTATTCTGTGAATGGATACAACTTTACTCTATAACACCAGAATATCTTGGAGTGCTTGTAAATAGTTTCAAGCAATCTTTTGGTAAATATGAAAATGGTAAAAAAGTATCAGATGGTTATGTCTATCTTTTCCGTCCTGGACTTGCTGGTGAAATTCTTTTAATTGGTTCTAATGAGCCTATTGAACTTGATGTAGAAAGAATTAAAAACAGAATTAAAACAAGTTTTGTTGCAAAAGGAAAATCAGGTGCTACTTTAAATGTAAAAACACTCGATGATCTTGGAAGAATTTCAATTCATGATGAAGTTGATATTGTTTCCCAGCTATTACTTGGTGATGATCAGCTTATTAATTATTCAGAAACTCAAACTCTAAAAGTCCCAAGGCTTAAAAATCTTCCTTTGGCTCAAAGAATTAATACTGATGATAATGTAATCATTGAGTTTGAAGCACCTAAGAAACTTCATTTATTCTATGCACCTATTGGAGACAACTTGGATTCTATTGCACAAGGTACTGATGGTAATGTTGAAAAGTATCTTACAAATTATGGTAATACTCCTGCTGAAAAAGCAAGCTTCTTAGCAAGACTTGCAATTGCTCATGTGAAAAAAGCAAATTTAAATGATCCAAGTAGAAAACTTGTAGATCCAAACTTAAAAATTGCTAAATATCTTGCAAATAAAGCAGTTGAATTAAATCCTTCTGTAGAATCTTATTCTGCTAAATTCTATGTAGCAAATAGAGAAGGCAATGAAGTGGAATCTGAGGCATATTTAGCTAAGTCTGAGTCAGCACCTGCTTCTTCTGCTAATGACTATATTGCTTTAGGTAGAATACGTGCAGATAAAGGAAATGTTGATGGAGCTCAAGCAGCATTTAGATCTGCCACACAGGCTGATGCTAACAATTCATATGGATGGTCTAAGCTTGGTGAAATAGTATTTTTAAAAGCACAACAATCAGGCTCTAAGCCATTGTTTGATGAAGCACTTACTTATTACAAAAAAGCCAGAGGAATATTTGACTATAACGTAGAAGCTTGGGCAGGAGAAGGAAATGTTTACTTTAGCTATGCTAGTCGCTTTAAAGATTTCTCCTTTATCCCTTTAGCTGAACAAGCATATAAAAATTCATTTAATGCAGATATTAACTATTGGCCTGCAAGGTTAAATTATGCAAAGATTTTATATGGTCAAGGACCAAGTAAATTTAGTGAGGCTATAAAACAGTTCAATCATATTATTGGAAGACTATATCCTGAAAATCCTGAAGCTAGATATTTGGCTGGTAAAATCTATCAAGCACAAGGAAATTTAGGTGCTGCATATCAGTTATATAGTTCAGCTATTCAGTTAGGACTTCCTGGATCACAGCTTACTGATGCTCAAAGCCAATTGCAGTTTGTAACTCAAGAGCTACAAAAACAACAATACGGTGGACAACAACCTCAGCAACCTCAACAACAGCAACAACAAGCTCAAGAGCAAGCAAAGCAACAGCTTGAACAAAAAATTCAGGATGCAGAGAAGCAACCTGAAAATATCATGAACTCTGAGGCTTTAAAGAGAGTCTTGCAAGTTGGAGATGAAATCAGAGAAGTTCCATCACAGGATGGAGCTCAGCCTGAAGAAGTTGAAATGAGTGTTGATCCGAAGGCTGCTTTAAAGGATTCATTTCAGCCAGTTGGATCTGATAAAAAGAACGGAAATTAGTATGTATCGTGCTGGTATTGTAGGGCTTCCAAATGTTGGGAAATCTACACTCTTTAATTCACTAATTAAAAACTATCAGGCAGAAGCTGCTAACTACCCTTTTTGTACTATTGAGCCAAATACAGGGATAGTAACTGTTCCTGATGAAAGATTGGGGAAGCTTTTAGATTTAATAAAAGCTGAAAAAATTGTACCTGCCGTTTTTGAATTTGTAGATATTGCAGGCTTAGTTAAGGGTGCTAGTAAAGGTGAAGGACTTGGAAATAAATTCTTAAATCATATTCGCGAAGTGGATGCTATCGTTCATGTAGTTAGATGTTTTGATGATTCAGATATCATACACGTAGAAGAAAAAGTAGATCCACTTAGGGATATTGAAATTATAAACATAGAACTTGCTCTTTGTGATTTGGATTCTATTGAAAGAAAAATAGAAGGTGTTTCTAAAAAACAAAAAGGAAATGAAAAGGAAAGCAAGGCTCAGCTTGAACTCTTAAATAAAATTCAAAAAGAGTTAAGTGAGACTGGACACATTACTTCTTCATTTGTTGATGAAGACTTGATATTTTATAAATCACTTTTTTTACTTTCGAACAAACCAGTAATTTATGCAGCAAATGTCTCTGAAGAAGATATAAAAAATCCTATATCTAATCCTTATTACATGAAAGTAAAAGAGCATGCTGAAAAGACTGGTGCTAAATGTGTGGCTATTAGTGCAAAGATAGAAGCAGAATTAATTGCATTTACTAAAGAAGAACGTGCAGAGATCTTAGGTCAAAATGGTAATAAGAATGTTCCATATAGTGGGGTAGATGATCTTATAAAAGCTACTTTTGACTTGCTTGGGCTTTCTACTTATTTTACTGCTGGAGTTAAAGAAGTTAGAGCATGGACTATATTAAAAAATACAAAAGCACCTCAAGCTGCTGGTGTTATTCATACTGATTTTGAAAAAGGTTTTATCAAAGCAGAAGTTATTAAATATGATGATTTAATGAGATTAGGTACTAAGGTTGCAGCTAGAGAATCTGGCTTAGCTCGTCTTGAAGGAAAAGAATATGTTGTTCAAGACAGTGATGTGATTGAGTTTAAATTTAATGTGTGAGGAGCCTTGATGCTTGCATCACACATATATTGGACAAAAGTACTATGAATTAACTTGAATTTACAAGACTTTAATTGCTATGCTCTGGTTAAGAGATATTTAAGAACTCTATAAAAATACTATGTCTAATACAGTAACAGTAATAAATAAGACTATTCCTTATATACTTAGGCCTGCTTTTGCTAAGGATTTAATAGGTCCTACTAAGGATGATATTAATAAGCTTTATACTAAAATTTCTTCAGAAGATAAAAAGAAACCTACATTTTTGGAAAAAAGATCTTTAATGGATTATATTGCTACTTCAGTTTTGGGAGTAGGTTTTCTTGGTGGCATAGTCGGTTATTTGAAAGAAAACAAAGGTTTATTTGGAGGAGCGGGAGTTGTTGCTGTTGCTGGCATAGCAGGATTTGTTTATAAGTTTGTCAAAACCCCGGCATTAGAAAAACTTACTAATATTGCAGAAACTGAAAGTGCAGATGTCAAGCCTGAAGTAGATTTATCTGGTGAAATGAGTCCAGAGTATGAACAATGGTTAATAGATGTTAAAAAGGATATTTATAGCTTAACTAATTACTCAGATCGAATTCAGGAATTGAGTAAAAGAAATGATTTATCTGATGAAGAAAAGGCAGAGCTGGCTGGATTAAAAGAATTTCCTAATAATCGTAAAATGGCTGAATTGATTGAACTAGAAAATTTAGAATTAAACAATGTTACTATTTCTGCTAAAAAAAGAGAACAACTTTTAAAGGCTAGTTATAGGCGAAATCTAAATAGAAATGAGGATTTCTTTCGTCAATTAGTACAATCGGAAGTCATTCCCATTTCATCTACAGAAAAAACAATACTTGAATCTGTGAGGCTAATTCAAAGAATTCATTCGGGTAACCTATCTGCCAGTGATCAAGGAATGGTTAATAGACTAAAAAGAATGTTAGATACAGACAAAGAGATTTTTCTTCAAGATTTAGATATCCTGCTAGAAAAAATGCCTATAAATCTTTTGATGTGCAATGAGCTCTTCAAAGATATGCTTTATCAAAGATATCAAGTTGTTGATGTCAGTTTTATGGATACTAGAGCTTTAAAACTTCTTAGAGATACAACAGGAATACCTGATAGTTTTGAGCAGCCAGTATTATCGAGGCAAAAAACTCTAGAACTACTTTCAGAAGTTGAAGATAGAAGGCAGGAATTACTTGGAAAAGGCAAGGCTTCAATTTCAGAATATGATCCTAATAAAGTAAAAAGGGACCCCCCATACGTGCAAGGTTTGCAAAATAGGCGACCACGCTTTGAAGATGATTTAGTTTACAGTAATACTACTTGCCAATGTGTTCATGGAGGAGGATCAAGATTACTGAGGCTTATATTAACAAATAAACATCCAGGTAATAAATTAGAAGATCAAGAAGCTAAAGGGCTTCAGGTTCATCCTTATGCTCATAAAGAACGTATAAAAGATTCTGTAGGCGTTTACTCTTCAAGATGTGAAAGATATTTCGATACTCCAAGCTTACTTTTTTTTAGAGTAGAAGCTCGCCATCTTGATGCTCAACAAAATATATACGAAGCTGGTATCAGAAGTGAGTTTTTAGAGCATGCTACTGATTTTAGATTGGAGAATCTTATTACTGGTGAAGTTTTACAAGGCGATACACTTAAAGATATAAGAGAAGCTATAGCAAAATCTAAAATAGGAATTGGGGATTTTTAAAAGCAATCTCATACTGCAATTACGTTTTATGAAGTCTAGCTGCTTCAGCTATTTACATTGTAAGATTGCTTCGTCGGGTAAACCCTCCTCGCAATGACAAGATTGTTGTGATGAAGTTTAAAGTTTAAAAAGGAATCTCTTCATTAGAAGTAAAGACTTCATCAAATCCTGATGATTGTTCTGCACCATCTGTCTTTTTAAATGACTCAGTATTTCTTTCTGTTTCTTCTTCTTTTTTATTGCTGTTTATAGGGGGTTGAATGGACATGAGGTCATTTAAAAGAACAATATTTATAGCGTCAATTTCTAATTCTCTTCTTTTCTTACCATCTTGAGTGGTGTAAGCATTTATTTGTGCTCTGCCTAAAACTGTGATTTTATCCCCAGCCTTAAGGCTCTTTTCACAATACTCTGCTAGATCTCTCCAGGCATTTACTTTAACTGTTTGGCTGGCTAATGCTACTTCTTCACCTTTAGAACCTTTAGGTAAATAGCAAATTTCAAGAATTATATTTGCAACAGGAATATTTGAAGGAGTAAACCTTTTTTCTGGATCCTTCTTTATCGTTCCTGAAAAAACTACTGAGCTTAAACTCATATTAGCCTTCTTTTCTAATTACCATGTAACGGAGTACATCATCAGATATTGATAAATTTCTTTTTAATGTGTTTGGAAGTTCAGGCGGTGATGTGAAAATAAAGTTTACGTAAAACCCTTCTTTTATCCCCTTCATTTTATGAGTGAATCTTCTTCTAAGTGGGTCTTCAATTTTACTTACTGCTCCACCAGAACTTTTGATTGTGGATTCAATTTGAGTTATATTTTTTTCTAACTCGTCTTCGCTTAAGTTTCCCTTAAAGACTACGTTTACTTCATATGTGTTTTTAATTACTGTTTTGACCATGTTTACCTCTAAATATTAGATTAAAAGTATAACATGTAACTTTTTACGTGTTAATTAAGGCTATAACCATTCAATTTTTATCTGTCTTTCATTGTCAATAATAATATTCTCTTTATCTCTCATGTATTCAATAAATACATTAATGTTTGGATTAAGATCTGATTTGAAAATCTCATTAAAGTTTTTAATCCATTCTATAGCTATTACAGCATCGCTTTTTAAATATGATCTTACTAATTCTTCTTTTTGGACTTTCATATAAAAATCCATATGTATTAGAGGAAGTTTTCCTGAGTAACTTTCACTGATCCCTAGAAAAGTAGGACTATTTATTAACTCCTTTACTTCCAACCCCTCAGCAATTCCTTTTACAAAAGCAGTTTTCCCTGCACCAAGTTCACCATGTAAACCAATAATAGTTTTTCCTAAGACTTTTTTACCAAGTTCATAACCTGCTTTAAAAGTATCGAGTTCTGATCTTGAAAGAATAGTTTGTGATTTTTCTGTACTCATTTTACATTTTACGGTTGAAGATTCTCAGTCTTCTCATATTTCTCAGTGTAATCATTAATGATCATTATGGGTTGTGTGACTTCCAGTCCTTCTCCCCCAATTGTTTTAATGGGCTTCCCATCAACATGTAAAAAAATCTTTTTATCTGGAGCAATATCATTTAGTGTTTTATATAGCTGTAAGTATTTAAGCTGAACAGCTGCAGACCCACCACCTGTAACAAACTGAGATGAAAGATCAACAACTATTTCATCGTCACTTACTTCACTTTTAATTAGTCTGGTGCCTTCTGGAATCTCAGACATTAATCCTTTTAATTGTTCTTTTTTTGTAGGACCTAGAAACAGCTCACCTAATGTGGCATCTATAGGACTATCATCACTTGAAATTCTTCTTGTAATAGGGACCAGTGATATATCATCTTTTCCTGTGGATTTTACAAAGTATATTTTTGCTTTTGTCACACTTCTTTTAAAAACACCTTTTTCTTTTGAATTAAAGAGGGAGCATGAAAATTGGCAAAATAATAAAAGCAACATTGAAAGAAATAATGAGACTTGTTTAATTGAAATTGTTTTGTAGTTTTTTTGCATCTATTAGAATAATTAAATTATTTTTATCGTATTGGAAGTCTACACTTTCTATTTTAAGCCCTTTCTTTTCATATTTCTCAAAATTAAATACTGGATTTATTAATTCCTCCAGAAAAGTGTTGAAAGACCTAGCTAAATCAGAATCTTTTGTAAATATATCATCTATTTGACTCTCTATGTCCTGAATTAAAACCTTCTTTTCTTTCAAAACAATCTTACCTGTAAAACTTAGATCTAATGGTTCAGCATTAGGGTTTTCAAGACTTCTGACTGAAGTAATTACATTTATAAAGCCATTTTCTTGGGCATTGATTTGAAGCTTTATAATCTCAACCTTTGTTCTGCCAAAAGGGGGTAAAGGAAAATCTACATTCTTTAATACTTTTTTCCACTTTGGGAGGTTTGTTATTACTTCATTTACTTTATCTAAATCAATTATTATTTTTGTTTTAATAGAAACAGGTAAAACAAACATATTCTTTTTCTTATTTTTAGGAGTCAAAACTTTCTTTATGTATATTGGACCATCTGCTTTCACTTCTAAATAACTTAATGGAATACCCTCCACTATTAAATTGCTTGATTTTATTTCAACTGACTTTGTTTTTTTTCTAATCAAATCCCAACCGCTAAATATTTCAAAATCCACATTAGATTTTTTAGCTTTAGTTTTAAGTTTTAAATAAGATTTAACCACCGCTTCTGTTAAATGCTCAGTAATGAAATTAAAACCTGAATATTTTTGAATATTGTAGCCAACTCCTGATGCAGTTTTAAGTAGCGGCAATTCATGAATTGCCGCTACAGGTGTTTCTGTAGTTTGTTCTTGAGCAGATACAGGTAAGATACTAGTTGTAACTAGAACAATCAATAAACCAATTAACCAGTTAGCCATAAATTATCCAACCGTTCTATTTCCCCTGATAATGTACTTTAGAAGCAAAGCCTTTAAATGCAATCCACGTGAAAGCCATAACAATTACAAACAGTATCCAAGCCATGCTGGATGCATATCCCAGCTTGAAGTCTTCAAAAGCATTTTGATAGGCATAGAGCGAATAGAAGGTTGTAGAATATTGTGGTCCACCAGCGGTCATAACGTAAGCTGGTACAAAATATTGAAAAACTGAAATTATTCCTATGACTACATTGAAAAAAATTGTAGGGGATAACATGGGAATTGTAATTAAAAAAAGCTTCTGCCAAAAACTCGCACCATCGATGTCAGCTGCTTCATATAAAGATTCAGGAATGTCTTGTAAGCCTGCTAAATAAATTAAAACAGAATTTCCCGAAGACCATAAGCTCATTATTATTAAAGCTATTAAAGCCCACTTCGGATCACTAAACCAAAGGGGACCATGGATGTTTAGCTTGCTTAGAAAATGATTTAATAGTCCACCCTCGTCACCTCTAAAAATCCAGAGCCAGATTATGGAGCTCGCTACAAGGGGGATAATGCTGGGGAGATAAAAGCATGTCCTATATACTGAAATCCCCGCTAACTTCTGATTTAGCATAACTGCTAAGGAAATGCCAATGATTACTGACAATGGGAGGGTAATTGCTGCATATATGAATGTTATCTTTAATGACTGCCAAAAAATAGGATCTTTTATTAAAAGCCTATAATTATCCAATCCAATCCAGATCGGCTTTCTTAAAATGTCATATTCTGTAAAACTTAAGTAAAAAGAGGCAATTATAGGACTTAACAAAAACACAAAAAAGCCAATTAGCCAGGGTAAAAGAAATATAAGTACTTTTATGAAAATTGATTTATCTAAAATAAAAAACCTTGCCTCTAATTCTTTAATTAGAACATTTGCCTATTCCTCACTTATTATATTGACTTCTTTAATTTGTTACTTTGAAAATATACCTTTAGTAAGCAACTATTTACAAGATGTTGAAAATCAGACTTATGACTTACTCTTCTTGGTTAGACATAATTTAAACTTAAACCCAAAGTTACCAAACAACATTGTAATAGTTGGTATTGATGCTACTTCTATCCAAAAAGTTGGAGTCCCTTGGCCTTGGCCTAGGCAGTTTCATGCAGCTTTAGTCGATGCTTTACATGAGGCAGGAGCAAAAGCAGTTTTTTTTGATATTATTTTTGATACTATTTCACCTTTAAGTTTGCAAACGCAGGATATAAGTGGCAATCAAACTTCTATGAGTACTGTTGATGCAGGAAAAGAAGATGATAATTTCTTTGCAGCTTCTATATCAAATGCTATGAATGTTTTTCTTGCTTGTGAAGCCGAGCCTCTTTCAAATACAAAGTATTATTCTGCAATTCCCATAGACACATATGTTAATGCTTTGGGGAATGATGTCTCTTTTCTTGGAAATAGTGCTGTTTCATATGATGATGATAATTTTGTAAGGAGAACAAAGTTGGTTCATCCTGAGTTCTATAAAGATCCAGCTATAAGTAGCTCCATACCACTTAGAATAGCCCAGTTTTACCACGGGGAAAAAGCAGTTATTTTAAATGATGGAAAAATCAAATTAGCTAATAAAATTTTGCCTGATAATATTTTAATTAATTATTATGGTCCCTGTGGGACTATTGAAACCATTCCATACTGGAAGGCATTAGAGGAAGTCTATAGTGGGAATGCAAAGCTTTTTAAAAACAAAATTGTACTTGTAGGTAGAAGTAATTTAAAGGCTTCAATTGATCCTTTTAGAAGTGTAAGAGCTCCAGATTCTTTTGCTACACCATTTTCAAAAATTACTCCAAACTTTTCTGGTGTTGAAGTTCAGGCAACAATTACTGCAAATATTTTAAATGGAAATTATATAGTTAAGCTTGATAGATTTTTACTGTTAGTTTTACTGATTATTTTAGGACTATTTACTACTTTTATTATCTCAAGATTTAGAACGAAACTATTTCAGGCATGGTATTTTACTCTCTCAATTTCATTTCTTTATATTGTTACTTCGTTTTTACTGTTGACATTTTTTAATATTTCAATACCGCCTACATATCCAGTTTATGGTCTTATTTTACCTTTGTATGTGGTTAATTTTTTCGATCAATATTTCATCTTAGACTTGAACAGAAGAAGGCAAGCCAAACTATTTAAACAGCTTGTTTCTCCACAAGTCGCTGAAGAAATCGAAAAGATGGGAAAAGAAGATTTGGCTCTGGGTGGAAAGAAGCATGAAATAACAATTTTATTTACTGATATTCAAGGCTTTACTAGCATTTGTGAAAAAATTGAGCCTGAAGTTATTGTTAATATTTTAAATAAATTTTTAACTGCAATGGTAAAAATTATTCATAAACATGATGGTCTTGTAGACAAGTTTATTGGAGATGCCATTATGGCTCTGTGGGGAACTCCAAAACATATGGATTTGGCTGTCCAAGCTGAAAGCGTTGTGAATTGTGCTATTGCTATGAGGAGAGAGCTAATTCAAATTAATGAAAGCTGGAGAGAGATGGGATATTCTGAGGATTTGAAAATAAGAATAGGAATTAATACTGGTATAGCAATTACTGGTAATTTAGGCTCTCCACAGAGGGCTCAATTCAGTGCTATTGGTGATGCTGTAAATGTAGCCAGTAGATTAGAAGGGGTTAATAAAGTGTATGGGACTGGAATTATAATTTCAGAAAAAACATATAGCTTATTAGACAAGTCAAAATTTAGCATCAGAGAAATAGACTCTGTTCTGGTTCCAGGAAAGGATGTACCCGTAAGAATCTTTGAAGTTATAGATGGTGATGAATATAATGAAGTGATAAAAATTTATTCCGAAGCTTTAAGTAACTATAGAGATAAAAAATTCTCAGAAGCCCTAAACCTTTGGGGGAAATGTCTTGAAATTATGCCTAGTGATAAGGCTTCTAAGGTAATGTTAAACAGAACTAAAAAGATAATGGAAAGTGATGAATTGTTAGATTGGAAACCAGTTTGGTCTGTCGATAGCAAGTAGAACAGTTAATGGTTATATGGTTGATGGTGTATGGTATTAAGGAATTCCTTTTACTATAAACTATCCAACTATTAACCCTCCTCTTCTTCTTCGTGGTGAGAAAGTGTGCCTATTAGAAAAACAGTTAGATAAACCCCACCAACCATTAAAAGTGAAAATGCTACTGCAATTGCTACGTCCATAATTTTTTTATTATCCCTAAATTTATTTTAAATAAGCCTAACGAGTATAGTATAAATTATAGTATGTCTTTTAACTCAACTCTTTTAAAAAAGTTTATAAATAGATGGAATAACATGTTTTTTGGACATCCATGGTTGGAAGCTTCTTCTTTATCTATTCTTTTTCATATAATACTTATAAGTTTTATATGGCTTTGTTGCCAATTGCATGTAATGTTTGTTCCTCATGAACCCAGGACTAAGATTATAGAGATAGAATTTGTAGATCATGAATTGCTTGAAAGGAAATTATGAAAGCTGAAATAATTTGTATTGGAACTGAACTTTTAATGGGGCAGATAGTAAACACTAATGCTCAGTTTTTTGCTAGTGAGCTTCATGAGCTTGGCATTGATTCATACTTTCAAACTACGGTCGGTGACAATGAAAAAAGAATTCATGAGGTTTTAGAGTTGGCTTTAAAAAGATCAGACATTATTATTACAAGTGGTGGGTTGGGTCCTACTTCAGATGACTTAACTCATGAATCAATTGCTAGTTACTTTAATGTAAAACCCACTTTGGATAAAAAAGTTTTAAGTGAGATTGAAAAAAAATTCTCGAGTCGTGGATATAAAAAAATGCCTGCAATGAATAAAAAGCAAGCATATAAACCGATCGATGCTAAGTGGATTCCAAATGAAAATGGGACTGCTAGAGGGATCATTTGGGACGTGGGTCGTGAATCGTTAATCGTGAATCGTATTTCAATACGAGAGGGGATACGATCCACGATCCACAATCCACAATTAACTATCTTGACGTTTCCCGGTGTCCCCAGTGAGCTCTACTCTATGTGGAATGAAACTGCTAAACCATATTTGAAAAAAATCTCAGGTGGAAATTCTATTTTTTCCAGAACACTTAAATTTACTGGTATTGGTGAATCAGCTCTTGCTGAAATGATTGAGCCTGTGTTTGATCTGAAAAATCCTACTGTGGCTCCGTATGCAGGGTTGGGAGAAGTAAAGATTCGTGTAACATCTAAATCAAAGAATTTAGCAAAAGCAAAAAAAGATGTTTTAAAAACTTGTAAGTCCATACTTCTAAAAACAAAAGATTATTATTTTGGTGATGATGAAGAAAGCCTTGAAGAAATAGTGGGGAAGCTTTTAATAGCTAAGAAAAAAAGTATTGCTCTGGCTGAGTCTTGTACTGGTGGTTTTTTGTCTAAGCGTTTAACTGATGTAGCTGGAAGTTCTAAATATATAAAATTAAACCTGGTTACATATGCAAATGAAGCTAAAAATAAAATGTTAAATGTCCCTGATGAAATCTTAAAAGAACATGGATCTGTGAGTCCCCAGGTAGCTTTTTTAATGGCAAAAGGGATAAAAGATTTAGCCTCTGCTGATATGGGTTTTTCAATTACAGGAGTAGCCGGACCCTCTGGTGGAAGTAAAGAAAAACCTGTTGGTTTGGTGTATTTTGCTATAGCTTATGGAAATAAAGTAAAAGTAGAAAAGAAACAATTTTCTTACAAGTATTCCCGTGCTGATATAAGATGGTTAGCTACGCAGTTTGCACTGAATTGGATTCGGGAATCGTTAATGGTGATTCGTTAATCGTTGATCGTACTTCTTGAAGAGGTCTATCGTATTTAAGCACGATTCACAATCCACAATTCACAATTAACGATCTACATAAATCCACATTCATCTCATGTCCACTCCTAAAACCAATCACATGCATATTTATTTTCAATGGATTAATTCCACAAAGTCTTAAGTCTCCAATAATATCAAGAACCTTATGATAAGCAGGCTCTATTGGTTCATGGAGCTCTTTGTTAAACTCACCATCTAAAAGAGTAAGTAGTTTGTCAGTCACCCCGAAAAAATCATTTTCTTGCTTTGTTCCAAAAGTTCTTGCTCTTAAAATTTTCATCGGGTCTTCTGTAGCTTCAAAGCTAGCCCACATTTTTCCAAGAGCAGGATGAGGGTGATCCATTGCATAGCTTACTTTAAATCCATTGTGAGGTATAGCAACAATTTCTTTCTTATCTTTTTTTATTAAGATAGTTTCTTTAATATTATGAGTTTGAATAATCTTTTCATCTTTTATAAGACTAGCTTTTTTAAAAGCCTCAAACCAATGTATGGCACTTCCATCTCCCATTACTAATTCATTTTTATTTGTGTGAACTTCTATGTCATCTACATTCAATAATGAACAGGCAGCAAGAAAATGTTCTATTAGGCAGATTGTTTCCCCACCTGAAGTGCTTAAAACTGTGTTTCTGGTAGCATTGGAAACATTCTTTACATTGGCATTGATCTTTTCATTCCCTAAGACAAAAGTAATCCCAGAACCTGGTTTTGCTTTTTGGATTGAAACATTCACTTCCTCTTTTGAGAATAATCCATTACCATTAACCAGTAACTTGTTTTCTTTAAATAAAATCTCACTCATTAAAATGAACCCTCAAATAAAAAATTCAAATACTAATTCAAGCCTAACTATCTTACCGCCAAATATACCTTCTTTGAAAAATCAGGTAAATGTAATTGGCCTTAGTATTATTCTACTTTTAAAAAGCTATTTAGCAATTTTTACTTTTAAAGTCCCTAGAAAGTTAATTATTGAACAAATTGTATCTATTGGTTTTAACACCTTGCCAATGGTTATTTTAATGACTACTTTTGCAGGAATGGTTATTTCTCTTGAGACTGCAAAGTCTTTGCAGGAATATGGAGGGAGAGATGCTATTGGAGCTCTTATTGCTCTAACTTCAATTATTGAAATTGCTCCTGTATTTGTAAGCTTTGCAATTGCTGCTCAGGCTGGAACTGCTATTACGGCTGAGCTTGCTCATATGCAGATTACAGAACAAATTGCTGCAATGAGATTGTTTAAGGTAAGTCCAATAAACTATCTTGTAGCTAGTAGGCTTTTAGGAATGATTTATTCTCTTGTTTTTGCTGTTATTATCGGAGCTTTTTTTGCCATAATCGGTGGATTGTTAGTGGCTAATCTTCAAGCTGGTATTGAAGTAAATATTTATTTAGATTCAGTGTGGAGAGCTCTTAGAATAAAAGATTTTTTTAAATCATTTATAAAAGCTTTTATCCTTGCAAATTATTTAATAGCTATTCATACAGCATTTGGTCTAGGTGCTCGTGGTGGTGCTAAAGAAGTGGGTCAAATGACATCTTATAGTACGGTGTGGAGTACAGTTGGAATTATCTGCATAGATGCTTTTTTAGATTGGCTTATGTATTAAATTAATGTATCCCGACTAGAAACAAATCTAAGCTGCTTTTTTACTTGAAAACTTTTGAAGCATTTTTGTTGCAGGTAAATTGTGGACCCATGCATTTATTCCAAATTGTTCTACAAAGCTCATTGCTGTGCGAACTGATGGGCTTGAATCAATAAAAATCCCTCTGCATAGAGTTCTACTTAAACCTTCATCTACGAAATGCTCAAGCCCTAATTCTTGTTTTTGAATGAGGTTTGCAGCAAACATTATTCCCCTTGTCGCAGCTCTAGCTACCATGTTTAGAAACCCTACACCCATTCTTGCTAGTCTATTTGTATATAAACTTGGTTCAAGTATGGCTGATCCTACAGTGTTTTCAGCTGATCTTACTAATGCATGCATCCAGTCGCTAGATTGAATCTTTTCTCCAACTATTGCTTTGTACCCTACTAGCTCACCTGTTTTTCTTCCTATTTCTGTCCCACCTCTGTACAGCACTCTTAAATAAGGATTTTCACAAAAGCTTTCACCAAGTCGTGCAAGAGCTCTATATGCAGCATCTCCAACCCATCTAAGTAAATTAGGGACGGTTGCTTTATTTTCTGAATCAGTGTCCGATGCTGTTGTTACTGTTGGAGTTGTGACGGCTGATGCTACAGGCTCTTTTTTAGCTATAGGAGAGGTAACCATTTCTGGAGATGCATCTCTAGCAGGCTCAGGCCTTGTTTGAGGAGCTATTGATGGTGCTAATACTGCTGCTGATTTCATTTAAGGGTATTTACTTCTATTTCTACTACGTAGATAACCGTTCTACAGAGGTAAATGTATCAAAGTAAGTAGCCTTAAAAATCAAAGATAAACTCAAAGATTAAATGTTTTAATAATTAAGATAAAATATTAAATCTATTTAAACTAAAGACTATTTTGTTTGTTCCTGATGTGAGATAATGATGCGAATATTAAATATATTTAATATTCGCGACTTTAAATTAATTATGTACCAAACCCCCACTTAAGCTCCCTTTGAGGAATTACGGTTTCTTTACTACTTAAGTTTCTAGTAGCCCTAATAACTGGATTTATAACAGTATCATGTAATACGTTGTTAGTCTGAATTCCTGTTTTATCCATAGTTTCTTTTGCTATTTTGTTTAGATCTTCAAGTGTATGGTCAACTCCTGTAAGGTCTACAGCTGATAAATCTTCTCTCATGGCAACTCTTTTATCATATTGTTTGTAGTCCAATTCTCTGGCAAATGACAATGCAAAATTTTCTTCACCTAAATGTTGTCTTCTCTTAGTAAAGAACTGTAAGAATCCAGTATCCCCTACCCTTTGTAAAGCACTAAACATAAATTTTACAAGCCTACTTTCACTATTAGCAAAACCAAATAAATGTGCAAAAGGTTCTGAAATATTTAATGCTGCTACTACAAACCCAAGTAATGCATTTTGTCCTCTAGCTTTATGTGCATAATAAAGCTGTCTAGCTACTTCAAGTTTAGGATCATTAGCGCCTTCGCCCGTAACTGCATATGCATATTCATCTGCTTTTTTACGAGCACGCCATTCTGGAAGCATAAATCTTGGAATATAATTTGCAAGCTGGAATAGTTTTCTGGATGATGCAGCAGCATTTAATAAGTTTCTTCCTGTTTCTATATTTGCTATGGCAGCGATTTTACTAAGAGGATCAAATACTATCGTTCCTATTAATCCAAATGCTGCACAAAATGGTGCAGTAAGATCAGTTATAGAAGCAAGTTTTTGTCTCTTTGCACTAACATTATCTTCTTTAGAAATTATACCTTTTTCTAATTTCTCACTAATTGCTGCTTCAGGGTTTCTGAAAGCTTTCCAGTGTTCACCTAATCTATTTTGTAGCATTTTAAAATAAAGACTTAAAGATGAAGACTCTCCAGTATTAGCTACATCATTTAATCCTTTATCTTTAAAGTATTCTGCAGATTTTTCATGTAATTCTTTTTTGAGGGTTGTATATTTTTCACGTGAAGTGCTAGAAACCATTGAGCCAACTCCATGTTTAACAAGGTTCACTGCAGTGGTTACAAAATTTGCATGTAATGAGCCACCAAAAAACCTAAGTCTCCAATAGCATTTTGCTGGTAAATCTACTATAGTGTCTACGAATCTTTTGTATTCAGTGGGTAGTAATGAGGTTATTAAATTTCCAAATGGTTTTACTCTTGCTGCTATTGTAGCCAACTCACCGGTTTTTCCAACAATATTTTCTTCAAAAAGCTCTTGTTGTAAAAGATTTTCTCTCACGTCATCAAGAAATGGAACCTTCTCTGATTTTAAGGCTGCTTTCTGATCAATAGTCTCAGCTTTTGTTAAGTTGCTGCTAATCCCTTGTCCATAGAGGTGTTCATACATGAGATGATCTCTTAGTCCTTCAAAACTACTAGAGAATCCTGTGAAAATTTTCTTTACGATATTTAAAGCAGGTGAGTCTTCTAAAATACTTAAATAATCTGTTACAAGTCCTGTAAAAAATGATGTGATTAAACTAGAGCTTGCTTTTTCACCAACTTCTTTATTTGTTATTCCCCAGGCTCTTTGCTTAGTATAAAAATCTTCTTTAAGATCTCCAGGAACTCCCATACCGTATGATGTATTTAGAGCTGCACTTCCCCTATCTTTTAAAGATGCAGGTAGCCTGTTCGCACGCGGAAGACTTAGTTCGTCAAAACGTGTAGCTGGGTTTAAGTAGTATTTATTAAACATTTATTTTCTTATAAAGTTGACTTAAATTAAATTATTGTGATAAAAGTGTAAATCTAATTACATATTGATGAAATATAAAATTAGTTTTATACCTACTTCGATTATTCACGATTCCTTAATGAAATGTCAACCTTTTTTTAATAATTTAATCTCCGTTTAACCCAGAAATAACCAACTCTTTAACCAGTTCAGGTCAAAAGACAAGAAACAACTGACCAATCTATCATATCTTCTTAAGAATTTCTTTATAATTTGAAAAAATGTTAATTTTTGAGAGTATTTTGCAATTGTTTAGGACAGTTTTGGCTCACTTTAAGCCTAACCCCAATAAAACAGTACGTTAAAATAATAACCTTGCATATTTTAAGGAAGGATTTGAAATGAAACTATTTGAATTTGAAGCGAAAAAGATTATGGAGATGGCTGGTATTTTAGTCCCTAAAGGAAAGGTCATTAAGGTAGCAGAAGAAGTATTTAGTATAAAAGTCATATATCCAGTGGTTATGAAATGTCAGGTCCAAACTGGGGGACGCGGTAAAGCAGGTGGAGTTAAGTTTGCAAATAATGTTGAAGAAGCATATGAAATTGCAAAAACTCTTTTAAAACTTGAAATCAAAGGAATAAAAACGCAATCAGTTTTAATAGAACCAAAAACAGAAATAGCAAAAGAATTATACTTAGCATTCACTTTGGACAGAGGAAAAAAATGTCATATTTTACTCGGATCAAGTGAAGGCGGAGTTGAGATTGAGTCTTCTGATTCAGTAAAAATTGTCCCTATTCAAGGAGAATATAAACCATATTTAGCAAGAAAACTTGCTTATGAAATTGGAATTGAAACAGATAAGTTAAATGCATTTTGCGACATTGTAAATAAACTTTATAGTGTCTATGAAAAATATGATTTAGATCTGGCTGAAATTAATCCTCTTGTTTATACAAAAGATGGAAAAATTATGGCTCTGGATGGAAAGATGACTGTCAATGAAGATTCTTACGATAGGCAGCCATACTTTGAAGGTTGGGAATCAAGCCATCTTACAGACATAAGTGAGAGAGAAGTAAAAGCAAAACTTTCAGGTTTAAATCTTGTAGAACTTACTGGAAAAATCGGAATTATTTGTAATGGTGCAGGACTAACCATGGCTACTATGGACTTAGTTAAAAACTTTGGTGGAGAGCCAGCAAACTTTTTAGATGTCGGTGGTGGTGCAAATGAAGCTAAAGTTACTCGTGCTTTAGATTTAGTAGCAGAAAATCCTAGTGCAAAAGTAATATTGGTGAATATTTTAGGTGGAATTACTGCTTGTGATGAAGTAGCAAAAGCACTTAAAACATTTGCAGTTAAAAACAAAGATAAGAAGCTTGTGGTCAGACTTCTTGGAAATAATCAGCAAAAAGCAGCTGAGATTATGCAGGGTACAGGAATTAAATCTATTGATGATTTAGACTGTGCTGTCAAAGAAGCAGTCGCCATAGGAAAATAAATAGCGCAGGCGAGGTTTGCAAACCTCGCCCTCACGTAAGGAGAAACAAATGTCAGTTCTAATTAATAAAGATACAAAAGTTGTTGTTCAAGGAATTACAGGCGGTATGGGAAAAACTCATACAAAGCTAATGTTAGATTATGGTACTAAAGTTGTTGCTGGTGTTACACCAGGAAAAGGTGGACAAGAAGTACATGGAGTAAAAGTTTATAACACTGTTCTTGAAGCCAAAGAAAAAACAGGTGCAACAGTTAGTTGTATTTTTGTACCTGGAAGTCTTACTTTAGATGCTGCATATGAAGCCTTTGATGCTGGCATGGAACTGGTCATCATTATTACTGAAGGTGTTCCACCTCATGATGAAGTAAAGATTATTCGTGAAGCAAAAAACAGAGGAATTAAAGTAGTAGGACCTAACTGCCCTGGAGTAATTTCACCTGGTAAATGTCAGATTGGAATTCATCCTGGAATTATTTATAAAGAAGGTAAAGTAGGTATGGTTAGCAGAAGTGGAACACTTACTTATGAAGTGGCACTTGCTCTTTCAAATGCTGGAATCGGTCAGTCTACATGTATCGGTATAGGTGGAGATCCAGTTATCGGTCTTGGATTTATAGACTGTTTAAAATTGTTTAATGATGATCCTGAAACGGAAGCTATTGTTCTTATGGGAGAAATTGGTGGAGCTGCTGAAGAAGAAGCTGCTGAATACATAAAGAAAAATGTAAAAAAACCAGTAGTTGCTTACATAGCAGGAAGAACAGCTCCAGAAGGAAAAAGAATGGGACATGCTGGTGCTATTATTTCAGGAAATAAAGGTACAGCTGAAAGTAAATTAAAAGCATTTAAAGACGCAAATGTAGAAGTAGCAGATTTACCTAGTCAGGTTGTTGATCTTGTAAAAAAGGTTGTTAAAATTCCTGTTAAGGCTTAAGCAGGAAAATCTATAAAAGAGAGTCGTAGTGGCAATTCATGAATTGCCACTATTTGCCCGTACAAAAAATGCCTATCTTTGATTATGCAAATAATATATCTTCAGCATGAAGTCTTTCATCACCACTATCGTTTGATGTAGGTTCTTGTCCCCTTGCATGTACTTTTGCCATATTTCCTGCTCTTCTTATTGCAGAAGATCTATCTCTTCCTCTTGAGTCTTCTGTTCTGTTTAATAACATTTTACCTCTTCGTGGAATCCCGGCATTAAAATCACTACCTATTCTTGTCATATAAAAAATCTCCTTAAATAAAATTGCCAAACCGATGCGGATTATCGTAACATTGCTATTTCTAGATTTCAACAAGTGTAATATTAAATATATTTAACTTAGACACGTAGTTTTTTTTAGCTCAAATAAGCTGTTGCTTCATGTATAGGATGATCATGGGCTTTTCCCTCATCACTTTCATGTAACTCAAAAGGTATCTTTTTAATTAAGAATAAATACCACTTATGCAGCGAGTCTAATAAAACAATTATTGAAAGTCCTAATATTGATGAGATTAAAAGTAAGTTTATGATAAAAGGCTGAGGATTTTCTGCTGCATTTATTTTTGATATCATGCCGAATGTTGGACTAAAGATTTGTTCAAGGGCACATGTAATGGTTACCGTAAACATAAAAAACATAGGAATAGCAGTGAGAGCTAGATATTTTTCTTTTCTCATTTTAATTAATATGGTAGATCCTATAGCCAGAGCTACAGCTGATAAAAGCTGATTTGCTACTCCAAATATAGGCCAAATGGTAGAAACATTTCCGTAAAAAATCATATATGACCATGCACATACTACAAATAAACTTCCTATTATGTTTGTTGCTTTGTTCTTATAATCACCCCAGGCTGGATTAATCATGCCCAGCGATTCCTGAAATAAAAATCTGGAAACTCTAGTTCCTGCATCGATAGTAGTTAAAATGAAAAGTGCTTCAAACATTATGGCAAAGTGATACCAAATAGCTGAGAGCTGTCCCATATAAGGAAGAGCACTTAAAACTTTTGTCATGCCGACTGCTAGACTTACTGCTCCACCTGTTCTGCCTACTAAATTATCTTCTCCCACGAGTTTTGTTAATGCATCTAACTCTACTGGACTTACCCATGCTGGCATGATGGGTGCATTGATAGCATAGTAATCTCCAGGATAAAGTATGCATGCAGCTATTAATGCCATGATGGCTACAAAGGCTTCCATAAGCATTCCACCATAACCTATAAATAAACATTCAGACTCCAGTCTTATCATCTTAGGTGTAGTGCCAGATCCGATTACAGAGTGAAAACCACTAATGGCACCGCATGCAATAGTGATAAATAAAAATGGAAACATTTTTCCTGGTAAAATCGGTCCGCCGCCATGAATAAATTCTGTTACTCTTGGCATTTCAAGATTTGGTGCTACAAAAATTACACCAGCAGCTAAAAATAAAATCACACCAATTTTTAAAAATGAACTTAAATAATCTCTGGGAGCTAAAAGTAGCCAGATAGGTAAACATGAAGCAAAAAATCCATAAACTGCAAGAGCTATGGTTAAAGTGTTTCCATCAAAAATAAAATATTTAGATAGAGTCGGACTGTCCTGAACATATTGTCCGCCAATAACAGCTAATATAATTAAAACAAATCCTATTATTGAAGCTTCTAAGGTTTTATGTGGTCTAAAAAACTTCATATATAATCCGATAAACATAGCAATTGGAATAGAAGCAGATATTGTGAAAAGTCCCCAGGCACTGTGTTTTAGAGCATTAACTACAGCAAGACCAAGACCTGCCATAGCTACAATCATAATAATAAAAATAGCAATTCCTGCAGCTATGCCGCATATTGGTCCAATTTCTTCTTTAGCAAATTCTGAAATTGATTTAGCATTTCTTCGAAGTGACATAACTAAAATAATAAAATCATGAACAGCACCTGCAAAAACAGAACCCACTAAAATCCAAAGAAAGCCAGGGAGATATCCAAACTGTGCTGCAAGTACTGGTCCCATAAGAGGACCTGCTCCAGCAATTGCTGCAAAGTGATGTCCAAAAACTACATATTTATTGGTAGGAATAAAATCATGTCCATTGTTTAATCTTTCACTGGGAGTAATTCTTTTATCATCGAGATTTAAAATCTTATTGGCTATAAATCTGCCATAAAATCTATAACCTAAAAGTAGAAAACACATTGACGCTACAGTTAGCCAAAGTGCATTTATTTTTTCACCAGGATTTATGACTTGGGCTACAACAGCAAATGAATATGCTCCTAATACAGATAAAATAATCCAAAAAAGTTTGTTTAAAGGTTTCATAGATAATAAGTTTAACTAAGCTTTAATTCTTATATACCAACTATTAAGTACTTGAAAATTTATGGTATTGACGTAAAATTTGTTAAAATTACGATATTTTAACCTTCTGACCCTAATTTTAACCTGTATGGGTATAAATCATATGCTAATATTTTTACTTAAAATTTGGAGCGACTGTTTTAAACACATTTTAAACACATACCCTACAATCAAGACATTTAATTTTATAACTGAAAAGAAAATAACTCTAATCGCTTTAAATACTTATTGCGAGGATTTTAGATGGATTTAATAATTGGTATCTTTCTTAGTTTAGTACTCGTTTTACTAAATGGGTTTTTCGTTGCAATTGAGTTTGCTCTTGCCCGTGTAAACAAGACACGTGTAGAGCAAATGGTTAATGAAGGGGATAAAACGGCTGAGCTAATTTTAAAGGCTTTAAATAAAATTGATAGTTATATATCTACGTCACAAATAGGGATAACCATATCAAGCTTAGCTCTAGGTGCTATAGGTGAACTTTCAATAGCGAAATTCTTAACTCCTATCGTTGAGGGGTTTTTACCTTCACCTATTACTGATGTTACTGCACATTCAATTGCACTTCCTATTGCATTGCTTATAGTTACTTATTTCCATGTCGTGATTGGTGAAATTATTCCTAAGACTATTGCTTTTATTAATCCTGAGAGGGCAGCATTAGTGCTTATTTGGCCACTTGAAATATTTAGACTAATAACAAGTCCACTTGTTATTCTTTTAAATTCATCAGCATCTACGATATTGAGGCTTTTTGGGATTACTGATCTTAGAACAACTTTTGTATACACTGAAGACGAATTAAGAATGCTCTTAAATGTAAGTCATGAAGAAGGCGTTCTTGAAGAATCAGAAAAAGAAATGATTACAAATATTTTTGATTTTCCTGGTACTGTAGCACGTGAAATTATGACACCAAGACCTGATATTGTTTCATTAGGTTCAGGTGAAACTATTGAGGAAGCATTAAAGCTTGTGATTGAATCTAAGCACTCAAGAATCCCTATATTTGAAGAATCCATAGACAATATTATTGGTGTGATAACTGTTAGAGATTTGCTTGAACAAACACATTTAGGGAATGACAAAAAGTTAGTTAAAGAAATAGTAAAGCCAATTATTAAAGTGCCTGAAAGTAAACCTCTTGATGATCTCCTCACTGAGTTTAGAAGAAAATCTTTACAAATGGCAATTGTTATTGGAGAGTTTGGTGGTACTTCAGGGATAGTAACCATGGAAGATATTATAGAAGAAATTGTTGGTGAAATCAGAGATGAATATGATACAGAAGTGGACTCCATTCAAATACTTCCGAATGCAGATATTTTAATTGATGGGAAGTTAACTATAGATGAAGTAAATGAAAAATTAGGTACAAACTTTTCAATGGAGCACTATGACACTATCGGTGGTTATACTTTTGGATTGATAGGAACAGAGTTTCATGTAGGAGATGAAGTCCAAAGCGATGGTTATATTTTAAAAGTTGAAGTTAAAGATAAGGACAGAGTTAAGCTTCTTAGATTAAGAAAAGTAGAAGAGTCTGAGGTTGAAGGTAAAGAAACTGTAACCGAAAAATCAAATGGAAATGGAAAACATAAAAAAAATAGTAAAAATGGAAGTTCTAAAGAAGAGTCAAAGTCAGAATCTTAAATTTTCGTGATCCTTAACATTGTCGTTATATAATTAAAAGTAAGATGATAGAAGATAAACAAATTCTTGTAATTGATGTTGGAAATACCTTTATTCATTGGGGTATAGTTCAGGATGGAAAACTTGTCGGTGATTATAACCGTAACCTTCATTCTGAGTTAAGTCTATTGCCCTGGGATGAAGTGAAAAATAAGAATTATACAGTAGCCATAGCAGGATCTATTCCACATATTAATGATTCTGCTCAGGAAATAAATTCTAATTATGGAATCAAATTTATAAACATAAAAACTGATACTCAAAAAACAATAAAAAATACTTATCCTACTCTTGGAATTGATAGGGTTTGTAATTTAATTGGAGCGCTGAACAGTGAGAAACTTTTAGCTAGCGAGACGCAGCTTACAGGACTCAGCTCTATCGTTGTTTTTGACTTCGGCACAGCTACTACTGCCACTGCATCTGACCTGAAAGGTAATTTCCTTGGAGGTCTTATTAAAACTGGCTTTGAGACAGAATTAAAAGCTCTTGGCACTAGAACATTTACCTTGCCACATGTTGAAATAGCCAGAGAGTGTAAGATTAGTGAATTGAATCCACTTGCTATTTCCACTGATGAATCTATGCTTCAGGGAGTAATTATTGGTCAGATTGCATTTGTAGAGTATTACTTGAAACTGTTTGAAGAAAAATATAAATCAAAACCAAAAGTTGTTTTGACTGGTGGGAATGCATCCATTGTTACTAGATTCTTTAATAAATATGATTTATCTGATCCTTATCTGACATTAAAAGGCATTTATTATGCTTATGTAAATTCTGTCCCAGCAAAAGTTTGAACATCTCTACGCTAAATAATATTTCCTGTAAACGTAATTGCTATACGCTTTTGCAAGCTCTAAACCTAGAGACTTATCTAAAAATCCGAATCTGAAAATATATCTATAAATAAATGCCCAGGTCGATCGTAGTTTTGGCGGGAGATTTTTTTTCTTCACTTCTTTTGCTGCTAATTCTGCATATTTTTCTAAAGACTTTTTATAGTGATCTAAATCCTCATAAGCAAAATGTTCTAATGGATTCTTTAGGTAACCTACTTTCCCATCAAGCTTAATGCTTTCATGAACCTCTCTTTTTTGAAATTGTGCATTTGTATCTCTTTTAAAAAGCCTTAACTGGTAATCGGGATAGTATCCACCATGTTTTATCAATCTTTTCCCTATGTAAAAATTCCTTGCTATTTTAAACCCTACATTATCTTTAGGATTATTAATAGCTTCTAAAATCTCATTTTTTAAAATATCAGTAATGATTTCATCTGCATCTAAAGATAAAATCCAATCTCCAGAACATTTTGAAATAGCAAGGTTTTTTTGATCTGAATAACCTAACCAATCTTGATGGAAGATTTTTATGTTTTGTTTTTTTAAAATCTCTAGAGTTTTGTCTGTGCTTCCAGAATCAATTACTACAATCTCATTTGCAAAAGGTAATCCATAACATGGTGTTGAAATTGCATCTATTGCTTTTTCAATTATGCGTTCTTCATTTAGCGTAATTATGGCAATGGAAAGGGTGATTGGCATTGTTTATTAATAGCTGGAGGCGGATTTGAACCGCCGACCTGTGGGTTATGAATCCACCGCTCTCACCAACTGAGCTACCCAGCCAAAGAATCAGAAAAAACAAAGATTGGTATCTTTGCAGGGTAATATTATACCGAGAAATACAGGTTTTTCATAAATTTTATAAAAAAATTGATCTGAATGGAATCAAAATTTATCTGTAACGTCATTATAACTTATGAACTTTTCATATGAAAAATGTTTTAAAGGATCCTTTGTATTATTAATTTTATTTTTAGTATTTTTTGCTGTAAATCTTTTTATGACTGTAAATAATAAACCAAAGTCAGCTTATGATGCTCTTGGTGGAGAAAAAGCTGAAAAGGAAAAGCTAGAGTTAACTGATACTAGAGCTCACAATTGGAGTGATTTACAAAAAAGTAAAGTTAAGCAGCCTGCCTCCACAAAGTAAACTGTTTTACTATCTGATTAATTCCCATTTTAATAACCCAAATCCCTGCAGAGTGTGCTGCAAACCCTTTTCCTAAAGACATTGCATGTTCATCTTCTACATCATTCATTAGTTTTTTCCTAGTCTCTTCATCTAAGTGAGCTCCTCGTTCTTTAGCTGTTTCTAAAACATGATGTATTTTTGCGGGTTCGGGTAAATTTCTAGTTGCTGAGTTTTCACTCTTTAAGAACTCATTTTCTACTAAGATTCCACCTTCAATGTCATACTTCTTAGCTATTCTTTCATCTGCACCTTTAGCAAAAACACCATTAGTGACTCTATGTCCCATCCACCAAGATGGAATTATAGTCGTTACGGTTAGAAGTCTTTCTAAGAACTCAGAAAGTCCTTGAGAACTACATAGGACACCTATCCATTTAGGGTATGAAGTTATTGAAAATAATAGTCCTAATTTAGGATATACACCATGAGTCATATCAAAATTTTCTTTTATAGTTTTTAAGAACTTACTATTTTTTACTTTTTCTTTATTGTCAGTAATATTTAATAAGACAGTGTTTGTAACTGGTGCTATAAAAATACATGCAACACCAATGATTTTTTGCCATAACTTCATCTCTCCATCGCCTGACTCTGTAGCATATGTCTCAGTACCAGTATAACTATCAGCTTTTAATATATATTTTCTAATACCTCTTAGCATCAATCCCCAGCCGCCCCACCAAGCACCTTCTATCGTGCTTTGCGCAATGATAGATGCTTTTTTGATTTTTTTAATACTTTCTCTTGTCTTTTCATTGATCTCTAATTCATCACAAAATTTTACTAATTCATCCGCTTCATTTTTATATCTATTAGCAATTTCAATTTTGCCAGATTTTTCATATAGAGAAGCTATAAATTTTTTATCTTGACTTTCTTTGTCTTTTACTAGCTCTACACCTTTTTTTAGAGACTCTAAATCATCTGTATCACCCATACTTAGCTTTATAAGATTTAAGGTGTTTTTTTGTAGTTCCTCAGGCAATAAAAACTTCCCAAGAATTTTAGCCATGAACGTGGTTACATGAGGTGCTAATGCAATTGAGCCTGCACCAGCAGATCCTTCTAGAAATGACTCAATTGTTTTTTTTACTCCTCTAAAGCTAAGAACATCTCCAAGAACCGTAGGGATTTCAAACCCTGTTAAATCTAAACCAGCTCTATATGTAGATTCTCTGGAGCAAAGTATACTAGCTAGATCCCTATAGTAAGGCCATCTAGTACTACTCTGAACACCTTGAGTTGCTGAAATATTCATATGAAAAATAAAATATTAAAAAAGAATCTTATACAGCTAAGCATTGTACCTATTTCTCATAGATAAATTGTTAAATTAACTTTTATCCAAAAACTAACTATTTATGGTATTTTTAGCTTCAAAATTTGATATAAATAACTACATGAATCAAATGTTAAAAAATTCTTTAGAACAATCAACTGTACTTCTTAGCACTATAAATGCTGCAATAACAGAAGCGCTTAAATTATCAAATGTAAAAGTTATCTATAACTATCCTGGTAGGCCAGCATCTTTATTGCTGGATGAAGTTAGAGAAAATGCAAAAGATATTGATGTCCAGGACTATTTACCCAATGAGTTCGTTGCAACTGCAAAAGGTTTTGGAAGTTCAGTAGCAGGATGTGAAAGATCTCTTGTGGTTTTTAAAGATGTAGGAACGAATCTGGCTTGTGATCATTTTTATTGCTTAAATCATATAGGCATAAACCGTGGGCTAGTATTTTTTATTGCTGATGATCCATCTGCCTGGGGATCTCAAAATGAAGAGGATTCAAGAGGGATTTATGTTAATGCTGGTTTGCCTTTTTTTGAACCCTGTGATCAATACAGCGCTTATTTTTGTACATTGCTTGCATATGAACTTTCTGAAAAGTTTAGATTGCCATTTTTTATTAGAACAACAGGGCGTGCTGTAAAAGAAATTTATGATAAGAATAAAAATGATTTCAATGATGTGAAAATGTTGTTGAATACAGAATTTGTAGACATCCCATTTGATGCTATTGATAAATGGACTTCTATTTTTAAAACGGTAGAAGAAGACAGAGAAGAACTTGCTATAAAACAAGCTGACATTTCGAAGCTCTTTGATAAGTTGAAAATAAATGTAGTAAATGGTACCTCCACTCTTGGGGTGATAGCTTCTGGGTTTCCAGCCACACAACTTGAATTAGAAAATTTAACATCTAATTTAAGTCTTTTAAAATTGGTTTCAGTTTATCCTCTGCCTGAAGAAACAATCGTAAATTTCTTAAAAGATAAAGAAAGAGTTTTAGTCATAGATCAAGGAGAGCCATTGTTAGAACTTTTAGTCAGAGATTGTGCTCAAAGACATGGATTTAATATTCCTATTTTAGGAAAGCTAAATGGATATGTTAGGAAAGTTGGAGAGTTTAGAGATGATGATTTGAAGATTTCAGTAAATGCTTTAAATCAAAATAAACATCCTGGAGAATTTCCACCACATAAAACCATTTCACATGCTCCTTCATTTAAAGATGATGATGGCTTTAAAATCATGCTTCAATGCTTGCAAAAAGCAGTAAAAGAAACTGGTGTAAGACCACTCTATTGTGGAGATGCAGGTCAGTCGTCCAGAGTGCCTGAAACTAAAGGTATTGAAGATATGCTCCATATGGAAACTACTATGGGCTGTGCTGTTTCATATCTTTCAGGTGGAATTGAATCTTATAAAAGAGCAGGAAGCAAAGTTCCGTTTAAAGGAATTGCTTATGTTGGAGATAGTGATTTCTTTCATAGCGCATTTCCTGGAATCTGCGAAGCGGTTTCAAAAAACCATCCTATTTGTATGTTAGTTGTAGATAATCAAGGAGCCGTTTCCACAGGAAAACAGCCTCACTTAGGAATGAAAATAGAAAATGATATTAAAACCATATCGATTAAAAATTTACTTGAATCAATAGGAGTGAAACATATAACTGAAGGGAATGTCTCTGATAAAGAAGATTTAATAAAAAAATATATTGCAGGAATTAAGTCAAATGATTTTTATTGTGTCATTGTCCATATGTAAAAATTTCATCCATCTTCTCAGCTAACTTAAAATCTAATTCAGTAATGCCTGCTACTTTATGTGTAATAAGTTTCACATCTACATTTCCGTAGACATTAGACCATTCTGGGTGATGATTTAATTTTTCACTTTCAATTGCAACGCCAGTCATAAATTGAAAAGCATCTCTAAAAGTTTTAAATTTGAAAAGCTTGTGGAGCTTTCCATTTTCAAGCTTCCAGTCTCTTAACCTTTCAAGGTTAACTTTGATTTCTGCTTCATTTAGTTTCTTAATTTCCATAAGTTAATTCTAAATTGAAAAGTCTAGAATTGTATAAATTCTAATAAATTTGCATAAATTCATACTTTTAAGCCTTAATTATTCAGTTTAGTAAAAAAATGTGCTTATCCCCTCTGGTAAATTTTCATTAGTCTATGTAATATAATTCTTTGTAAGGCTTAATTCTTAAGAATATTGAAGAATTGAGGGAATCTAACAAAGGAGTGCTTATGTCAAAAGAAAATTTAGTAGTTGGCTCTAAAATAAAAGATCTAATTAAAGAATCAGAACTTAGATCAGATGGTGACCTTGTTGAAGCTCTTTCTGCAAAAGTAGAAGAAATGCTTAAAGAAGCAATGAAGCGTTGTAAAGAAAATGGCAGAAGTACAGTAAGACCTTGCGATTTATAATCCTTATCTCAAGAAAAACACTTAAGAACCTGCTAATTTAGTAGGTTCTTTTTTTTTATAAAGCAGCTGCAGCTCTACCTAAAAATACATTTCTTGATTGTCCTTTGTCAGTGGTTTGGGGTAATGTAATCTTCGAATCTATATCACTTAGATACAAATCATAAGGACTTTTTCCCAGCTGACCGTGTGAATTTATATAAGAAGCATCTATGAGTTTTGAATGTAATTGATCAATCACTGTTTCAAATGGATGATTCATTTCTCTGAATTCTTTTGTAGGAATATTGGCTAGTAATAAAGTTTTTTTTGTCTCAGTTCTTGCATTTATATTTCCTGGCTTAAGTTGTTCTATTTTATTTGTATTAGGGTCTATAGCAGCACAACTCACTTCTATATAAGCTCTATCTATTCCAAGATCATTAATGGCTTCCAATGTTTTATTACCTGAAGAAAACATGTAGAGTAAACTTAATAACTTGCTGCCGAATCTAAGTAGCATTGGATTAATGTTTTTTTCTTTTTCTTCTCTACCACCTAGTTCTCTTAAAGTCCTGACCTGATCTTTAGTTGCTGCTTGATTGCCTATTAAAAAGTAAAATGATGGTAATTTAGATCTGTCTACTCTATATTGTTCTACTTCTTCTCTAATAGGATCAAGTGGTAAATCATTTCCAGGAATTAGTCCTGCATCAAAGAAACAATCTTTTCCTTCTTCTAAAACGCAATTTCCAAATGTTCTATCCCATGGATAATAAAAAAGACACGGTAAATTGGCAGTAGCGCTTCCTATTTTTGCTAGCGGTATGTTCTTAGTTTCTATTCCAAGTTGGCCTCTTAATAATTTTAATAACATTGTAGATTCTTTTGCCTTGCCATTCATTTTCCCAGCACATACATCGAATTCTGTTCCTAGTTCTTCCAAATGATGACCAGTAACTATATCTACAGCTCTTCCTGTAGTGGATGCAAATGATCTTGCATAGCATTTGTTTATCCAGTGTTCAAATTTTGGTCTGTCCATATAAAATTTGCCATATTGAGTTTTTGTACTTTCATCTAGCATTTGAGAATTTAATCCATGCATAGCCATGGCACCTGCTGGCATGGCACCAGCTGAACAACCATAAAACCTATTAAATAAACCTTCTTGTTTTTTTAGACCAGAGAGAATAGCAATGGTATTAATTATCATAGCCCCAGCTACTTCTGGAACTACTCTTATTTCACCACCACCAAAAATCATTCCTCTATATAAGTGGTGATGTGTTTTATCTTGCTTTATGGCTTTTATTATATTCGCTAGTTTTTCTTGGTCTGCATCGGTAAGTGAATGTAAAAGAGCTTTGATTTCACTAGTTAATAAAAATCTTATTCTTCCGTTACTTTTACAACCTTCAGTGACACTTTCATTAATCCATTCATCAAATTGTTTAGATACGGGTAAATTATGAGAAGTAAATCGCCTTGGATTAGATAGAACCTCACCAGCTTTTTCTGGCTTGTTTCCTGTACGAATATTAATAGGCTCGTTTGATGAAACAGCTATCATTAAATATTTTTCTTTCAGTTAAACAACTTGTTTTTAATAGTATCTTATTTAATCAAAAAAATCTACAATAACCCTATTTTTTCAAACATTGGTGCTAAAACTTTATTCTGTGCAAGAGAAATAAAAGGATTTATATAGATCTTTGCTACAAGCTTGCCAGATTTGATTAGTTCTCTAAAAGCATCATCATCATCCACTCTCTTAGAGTAATTAAGGTCATGAGAGTGATCTATAAGCTTCTCAGCAAACTTTGCTGCATGGCATGTAATCCATCTTGGCTTATGCTTAAAAGGCTTATTTAAGTAGAATTTCTTAGTTATATTCTCAGGATAGTCTTTTCTTTCATGATTTAATTTAGGAGCTGATTTGGTGAAAATGTTTACATTAGCTTTTCCTGTTATTAAATCTCCTAATAAAATAGGAAGTTCACTTTGAAGACAGAAAACATCAGCAAGTCCTAAAGCATAAGCATCTTCAGCATTTAACTTTAGTCCCAGATTCTTTAACTCTGCAGTGCATATCATTCTTTTTGCTAGGTCTTTTCCTATTATGGCTGGAAGTCTTTCTGTTCCACCCCAGTCTGGAATAATTCCAAGAGCTACTTCTGGCATTGCTACAAAAGCTTGATCAGTCATAACTCTATAATCACAAGCAAGAGCAAGCTCTAATCCGCCACCTATAGCAGGTCCATCTACAATAGCAATAGTAGGCTTTTTGCAATTTGCAATTTCAGCCATTAAATTTTTCCCTTGATTTCTGTAAGCGAGAATTTTTTCCGTGTCCCAATTTAAACCATTTATATAGTCTAAATCTGCTCCAGAGCAAAATGCTCCACCACCTTGGCTCCTGATTACAATAGCTTTTACAGAACTATTTTCTAAGTCTTTAATAGCAGATTCAAGGGCTCTTAATGTTAATGGACCCAATGAGTTTTGCATCATTTGAAGATTTTGAATATGTAACCTTCCCAGTACTATAAATCCAATATTGTTTTGTGTGTAGGTTTGAATGCCTGAAATGTCTGATTCCTTTACATTCACGACTTCGCCAGATTTTGAAATGCCAGTTCCCCCTGTTATTTTTTCACTTGCTGATTTGCTTAGTCTTTCCACTTCATCTTTACCTAAAGAATAAATTAACTCAAATGGTCCTATGTTCCATTTAAACCCTTCTTTACAAGCAAGCTCTATATCATGAATTGTACCTAATCCTTCATTGTAAATTTCTTGTGAGATGCAGATATAGGCTGCTTTTAGGCGATCGGATATGACTAGTGGCTTTTGGCTGGTGGATTGTGGCTGTTGATTGGGTTCTGGAAAATTAAAAGGAATAATTTCAAAATCATTTTCAATATTACTTACAGCTTCCCTGATTTTTTTTATTTGTTCTTGTGCTTTTACTTTTAACTTTGCTACACAGGGAGCAGGTGTAAAAAATGACCCTAACTCTGCGTGATTTTCTAATATCTGAGCATATAAAACTTTTTGTCTAAGTCTCCCTTCTGCTGTTTCTAGGAGTTCTTTTTTCTGTTGAGACGTTGTATACAACGTCTTTACCTCCTTTTTCATGGAGTTATCACATTCTTTTATCTTGGCGTATAAAGACTTTTCATCTTTAAAGAAAGAAAGCTTAGGTGCTGCTTGAAATTGTTTTTGAGCTTTACTGGTAGCAATGGTGATTTGCTTAGGGTAAAAAGTCTCAAGAAAAATCTTGTCAATTAATGACTGTGACCCAGCTCCTTCATCGTAAAGCTTTGCCGCTTCATTTAAAACACCTACGAGTATCCTATTTGCTATGGCACCATTAGAATCCTTCCAGGCAATGATAGGCTTCTTACCCATTGAAATGGCTAAATCTTGCATAGCTTGAACAACTTCTGGAGAAGTCTTAGTCCCAGCTATTATTTCAACTAATGAATTTATGTGTGCTGGTAAAAAGTAGTGAAAACCAACTACTCTTTCTGGATTTTTAACTTTATTACCTATATCATCTACTTTTAATGATGAGGTATTTGTAGCTAAAACCGCATTCTCATCTTTTAGTGCATAGCTAAAAAATTTAAAAACATCTTGCTTGAATGAAGTAATTTCTGGACCAGCTTCAAGAAGCATAAATGAAGTTGAATATTTCTCTTTAAGAGTTGGAATAGATTTCTCTAAGAATGATATGGCTTCCTCTGGAGAGTTAATTTCATTGAAGGGGATTTTCCCTCCTTCAGGGAAAACAGCAATTTCATTTATTAGTTTCCTTTGTTTTATAATTTCTAATTGTTTCTTTGAAAGCTTTTTCTTTGAGGCAGCCTTTTCAAGTGTAGTAAGGGCTGCTTCTTTAGACTCAATTAATTTTTTTTCATTAATATCTTGCATGATGACAGGTGTGTTGGCTCTGGCGAAAGTGGAAGAAATCTTAGAGCCCATTTCTCCTGATGCACCAAAAACGATGGTGCCATTTTTTTGAATTTGCTTTAATAATTCTGTAGAACTTGAAATATCTAATTCTTTAAAAACCTCATATTTGTCTTTAATCATTTTTTTCTCCATTACAAATCATAGCAACTATCTGATCAATGTTAAGAAAGATGTAATTCAGGGCAAGCCCTAATGTTCTTTGATAAGTCATACTTGGAAACAGTGGAGACTCTTCCTCGTCCCATTGTTTATGGGAAAGAATTTAAATACAAATAAAAATCAATTTAAAGAAAGTGAACAAGATTCTTTAGATCATTTTAAGGTTTTACTGCAAGCTTATAAGAAGTTTAAACAAATAGCAAAGCTTGAGTCAGAACTTAGTGTTAACCAAATGAGAAACCCCGCGAAGTTAAACAAAGATGATTTAGATAAAATCAAACTTTTAGAATCAAGGCTGGGCTGTAATCTTGTTGCTTTTGAAAATAATTCAAATGAATATAGAAAAAGTGAAATTTTGAGTGGTATTCATCTTTTACTGGATGATTATTTAAAGCTTTTTAACCCTGATATAAATAAAGAAAATGTAATCACATTCTCCCCTTCTAAAGCTAAATCTATTGAAAGCTCTGAATTTAATGGGTTCTTCGAGTAATAAGTTATAATAATTTCTATGAATTATTTTTTGGTTAAAACTGAACCTGAAGAATATAGCTTTGAAAAACTTTTATCTGAAGGTAAAGTTACATGGGATGGTGTTAGAAATTACCAGGCTAGAAACAATTTAAAATTGATGAAAAAGGGTGATCAAGTTCTTGTTTATCATAGTGTTAGTAGTAAAGAAATTGTTGGGATTTCAGAAGTTATAAAAGAACACTATCAGGATCCTACTGATAAAACTGGAGCGTGGGTTGTAGTAGATTTAAAGCCCGTTAGAAAATTAAAAACCCCCATTACACTTGAAATGATAAAAGAAGAAAAAAAGCTAGCTGAACTGCCTCTTATAAAACAAAGCAGACTTTCTGTTATGCCTATTTCAAAAGAAAACTTCCATTTTATTGTTAAAATTGGGACTTAATGCTGTATGTTAGGGTTATACTTACTGTAAGTTAAATATAATTAAATCGGAATTAACCTCTTGTTAATTCTTTTAAGCAATTCTATAGATGTTGGAGATGTATTCATCTTGAAGAGAATTATATTTTTTATTTTTATTATTTTAGCTTTATCTTTTCAAGTAAAGGCTCAGATTGATAATGATGATTTTACTCCCAGCGGTATTGAAAGTTTTGATGAGATTGAACCTGTTCAGATAAAAAATAATGATGCAAATGGTTTTGGCGATCAAAGTCGTTCTATTGAATTGTCTATTTGTAAGAGTTCAGGAGAAGACTGTAGTGATGACAATGATTGTTGTGATTATATTAAAGATAAATCTGCTCTTTGTGAAGTTGGCTCAGAAGATGAGGATGATGTAAATTATGTATGTAAGAAGGCTATACTGAGTGAAAATATTTCTTGTAGTTCAGATAATGAGTGTTTGAATGGTGTTTGTGAAAATAGCCTGTGCAGAATTTTAGAAGGTGAAGTTTGTAGAAACACTGCTGAATGTTCTAAGAATCTAAAATGTATAAAAAAAGGTAAAGAATCTAGATGTCTATCTAAAGAGAGTAAGCTATACGCTAAGAGTTTAAATAAAAAGAAAAATAAAAAACCAAATGAAAAAAACTACTCTGCTCGTTGTGGTCAGGTATACCAGTCATGCTGTTCTGGTTCTACAGCTTGTAGTGGTATGGATACACTAGTCTGTAGTAGTCCTGATAATAAATGTAAACCTTGTGGTTATCCTGGACGTGATTGTTGCCCAGGGGGTGGATGTAGAATGCCCAGTTTAGTTAGCTGCACTTCTTCAAATGTTTGTTCATACTGTGGTGGGACAAATGATCCTTGCTGTACTGATCCAAGTAAGCCTTCATGTCGTTATTCTTCTGATACTTGTGACAATGGTACATGTAAAAATTGTGGTGGTCTCTATGCTAATTGTTGCAGTGATGGCATGTGTATGTCTGGCTTGTCATGTGATTCAGCAGATAATAAATGTAAAACCTGCGGTTTTATAGACAATCTTTGTTGTACAGCTCCAGGTGAAAACCCATGCAATGATAATCTCGCTTGTACTGATGGTAAATGTAAATTTTGTGGTTATTTAAATGATCCTTGTTGTACGACTGACCCTGCCTGCATGTCTGGTCAATGTATAGATGGAAAATGTCAAAATTGTGGAAATATTGGTAACTCTTGTTGTCCTGGTAATGTTTGTCAATTTGGTCAATGTAAAGATGGAACATGTCAGAACTGTGGTTTTATTGGACAACCTTGTTGTAATGGCGGTGCTTGTAATTCTTCTAATCTACAATGTGTAGGTGGAAAATGTGACCTTTGTGGTGGACAGGGACAGTCTTGTTGTCCTTCTGGAAATGCTTGTCAGGTAGGGAATGTTTGTAAATCTGGTAGGTGTGAATCCTGTGGTTCTAATGGTTCTGATTGTTGTCCACTTCCAAATCCAAACAATAATCCATGTAATTCCTCTAATTCAATTTGTGATGGAAATAATAAGTGTGTCCAATGTGGACTTTTAGTAGGTCAACCTTGTTGTACTAAACAAGGACAAGAGCCCTGTCTTGCGGGTACTTGTAGTAATGGTATTTGTGAAAATACTTGTGCACTTCTTGGAGGATCTTGTCACGATACTTATAGAAAGTGTTGTCCTGGACGAACCTGTGAGCGTGCCTGTACTGGCTTCTTTTGTAGTAGTGTTGGGAGATGTTGTATCCCTTCAAGTGGAGAGTGTACTAATGCTGGTCCATGTTGTAAAGGATTAACTTGTGTAAAAAGTGAATATTCAAGCATGAGCTATTGTGGAAACCCGACACCGACTCCGACTCCTACCCCAACAGCGACTCCAACGCCTACTTCTACACCTAATATATGTGCTGGATTGGCAGGATGTCAGCCAAATCCTGGAACGTGCCCTGCGGGGACCCATCCTCATAGTAATATCTCTTGTTGCTGCGGACTTGTATCTTGTGGAGAGAATTCTAATCTTTCATGCGCTAAGCCAGGATATCCTTGTACTAATAATCTTGGAGTCGTCGGACATTGTGCTAGTTGGGTACCATTTCTTGTTCCATGTTCATGTGATTCTACCCCTCTTGCAACCCCATCACCATTTCAATAATTTTTAAAAAAATCTTGTATTATATTCTTAGAGATTTGAAAAAGCAATGATTCAAAACAATTTATCTTTTGAAGAAAAAGTAATTAATCTAGGAAAAGAAATTTTTAAAAAAGTTAGATCTTCTAAATCTTCTTTTTTTGATCGCTCATTCTGGAGTTCTAAACTTATGGAGCTTGGAATGAAGGATGAGAAACTGAAAATAGAGCTTTTTAGATTTGTAGATGTTTTACCATCTTTGAAAACTGATGAACAATTAGCTAATCATATTCAAGAATATTTTGGAAATCTTAAAGGTGAACATTCTGAATTGATCAAGTTTGCTTCTGATGTGGGTTCTTCAAATATTCTCACTAGAAAAGCTGCTTCATTTGCTGTTAAAACCGGTGTAAATCAAATGGCTAGAACCTTTATAGCTGGTGAAAATGTAAAAGAAGTTATTAAAACTGTTTCCGATCTCAGAAAAAAAAATATGACTGTAACTGTAGATATTTTAGGTGAAGCAGTTTTAAGTGAAAAAGAGTCAGAATATTACCATGATCTTTATATGGATCTTATCTCTGGGCTTTCTCAGGAGTCTGTTAAATGGGAAAATATTGATCAAATAGATAATTCTCCTTATGGGAAGTTGCCAAAAGCAAATGTTTCAGTAAAGCTTTCTTCTCTTTATTCACAGGCTGATGCTTTAGATTTCAAAAACTCTGTAGAGAAATTAAAAGAAAGATTAAGACCCATATATAAACTTGCAAAAGAATCAGGTGCTTTTGTTTACCTGGATATGGAAGATTATCACTTTAAAGATATCGTTCTTGCTGTATTTAAAGAAACATTACTTGAAGAAGAATTTAAAAATTGGGGAGATGCTGGCATTGTAATTCAGGCATATTTAAAAGATAGTGAAGAAGATTTAATCGGACTTGTAGAGTGGGCAAAACTTCGTAAAACACCTATATCTATTAGGCTTGTAAAAGGTGCATATTGGGATTCTGAAACCATTATTTCAAAACAAAAAAGATGGGAATGTCCTGTTTTTTCTCATAAGTATGAGTCAGATGTAAACTATGAAAAGTTAACTAAGATATTAATTGATAATTATCCTTACGTTTATCCAGCCATTGCCAGCCACAATATAAGATCACTTTCTTATGCTAAAGCATATGCTGAGCAGATTAATTTGCCTAAAGGTGCCATGGAATATCAGTTTTTATATGGTATGGCTGATCCTATAAAAGAAGCTTTTGTAGAAATGGGAGAAAGAGTTAGAGTTTATTCTCCTTGTGGTGAGATGTTGCCAGGTATGGCATATCTGGTAAGAAGGCTATTGGAAAATACTGCTAATGATTCTTTTTTAAAACAAGGTTTTGCTGATGGTGTTGATGAGGAGAAATTGTTGAAAGCACCAGGCGTCATTGCGAGTGGATCCCTCGCAATGCTCGGGACAGGCTCCGCAATCTCACAATTGAATTCTCGCAATGACGTATTTAGGAATGAACCTGATACTGATTTCAATATTTTATCTAATCGTGAAAAAATGTCCAGGGCACTGGAAAGTCTAAAAAAGAATTTAAATGAAAAATACCCTCTTATAATAGATGGTAAAAAAGTAGAAACTAAAGAGTGGGCTGATTCTATAAACCCTTCTAAGAGTTCTGAATCTATAGGAAAGTTTGCATTGGCTGAGTATGCTGATGCTGATAATGCTATCAAGTCAGCATTAAATGCTTTTAATTCCTGGAGAGAAGTATCTGTAGAAAAAAGAGCAGAAATTCTTTTTAAAGCTGCAGACATTATGAAAAATAAAAGATTTGAATTGAATGCAGTTATAGTCTTAGAAGAGGGAAAACCTTGGGAAGAAGCAGATGGAGATGTTTCTGAAGCCATTGATTTTCTTATTTATTATTCTATAGAGGCTAAAAAGCTTTTTACTCCAGAGAAACTTTTAAGCCCTAGTGGTGAGGATAATTATTCTTTTTATGAACCCAAGGGAGTTTCAGTTATTATTTCGCCATGGAATTTCCCCCTCGCTATTCTTACTGGTATGTGTGCTGCTTCTTTGATTTCTGGAAATACTGCTATCTTGAAGCCAGCAAAACAAGCTAGCGTTATTGCTTATAAATTGATGGAGATTCTTGAAGAAGCTGGTCTGCCAAACGGTGTTTGTAATTATCTTCCAGGAAATGGCAGTACGATTGGAAATTATTTAGTCAAACATAAAGATATAAGTTTAATTGCTTTTACTGGTTCAGTAGAAGTAGGACTTTCTATAAGCAAATTTGCTGCAGAAGTTAAAATTGAAGAAGGTCAAAACTTTGTTAAAAGAATTATTTGTGAAATGGGTGGTAAAAATGCCATTATTATTGATGATGACGCTGACTTGGATGAAGCTGTAAGTGGAGTTGTTTATAGTGCTTTTGGTTATGCTGGTCAAAAATGTTCAGCATGTTCTAGAGTTGTAGTGCTTAAAGAAAACTATGATATTTTTCTGACAAGGTTAACGGAAGCTGTAAAAAGTATAAAACAAGGACCAGCGGATGAGACCTCTTCATATTTAGGTCCAGTTATTGATAAGTCTGCATTTGAAAACACTTTAAAATATATAGAGATTGGTAAAAATGAAGGCAGATTATTGATCGGTGGTAAAGCCGGAAGTCCTGATGGTTATTTCATAGAACCTACTGTTTTTGCAGATGTTAGTCCTAATGCCAGAATTGCTCAGGAAGAAATATTTGCTCCCGTTTTAGCCGTAATTAAAGCTAATGGTTTTGACCATGCTTTAGAAATAGCAAATGGTACAAAGTTTGCTTTAACTGGGGGATTATTCTCCAGAAGCCCTGGAAATATTCAAAAAGCAAAACAAAAATTTAAAGTAGGGAATTTGTACATAAACAGAGGATGTACTGGTGCTAAGGTCTCTAGGCAACCATTTGGTGGATTTAAACTTTCTGGCATAGGATCAAAAGCAGGTGGAAAAGATTACCTGCTCCAGTTTGTAGAACCCAGAGTGGTTACTGAAAACACTATGAGAAGAGGCTTTGCACCAGACTAGTGTCATTGCGAGCCGAACAAAGTGAGGCGTGGCAATCTCACATCTGCAATTATGCTTTATGAAGTTTCCTTGTTCCCGTTGTTTGCCTTGTGAGATTGCTTCGTCAGGGCTAAAGCCCTTCCTCGCAATGACAAAATTGATTGGATTTGCGCCAGATTAGTTTTTCTTCAAATTTAAATTCAATTTCTGAATTAACATTGCTCCTGGCGGAACAGGCTGGAGAATGAGATAATTACTTTCTTTTACAAACTTACTAACGTTTCGATTTGATGGATCAACGATACTGGATGTAGGAAGTTGAATGACACCAGCAGCTGAAATAAATGGATCAAAAAGTTTACTGGGGTTTACCGTAGGATATCCAGCTTTTCTTTTATTTAGAACTTCGGGAGTACATGAACCGCCTGGTACTATAACTACCATTCCTTGTTCTACTATAGTGCAGTATGGACCTACGCAGCCACCACCTTGAGTGATAAAAAATCCACCGTTATTTGAAAGCTGCCATGGCATAGTGGCTGAAACAATAGCATGTTGGACAGCAGCTAAAGCTACAAGGTCTTGTTCCTTTAATGTTACATCGATTCCATCTGTAAGCATTCTTCCTACCATTATTGATTGCCTTTCCGATGTAGATGGGAAAATAGCGGTTAGATAAATTTTAGTTTTATCAGTAGTATTGTTTAATTTAACATTTAAGCTACCCTTGGAATTTATTTTTTTTGATGGCACTGAAAGGGTGAATCCATCTGTATCATCTGAGCCTATAACTGTTCTTTGGGAAGAGAAATTAGTGTCAAGTAAATCATCATAAAGCTGATTAATAAAAGTGTCATTTATTAAGGCAGAGTTTATACCTGATTGCGAAGAAGAGCAGTTTGGATTATCAGCAGCATTAGAAAGAGTATTAGCTAAGGAATCGTTTAAGAATCCACCTATGACAGTAAATGAATCTGGGCTAAATAAATCCCCTGTAACTGGTCCGCCCGTAGTACTGGATGAAGTTGATGAAGATGTTCCTGCTTCTCCTGGGGTAATAGTAATGTCAAAATTTACTGATCCTTGTGGAGCCAGGGAAATTCCAAAAGTTCCACTAAAATCAGGACCTCCTTCAGAAAAGTCAATTGGGAAAGAAGTGTTTCCCATGACTTCTATCGGTGTGCCTATCTCAGCAAAGTTTTGTGCTGGTGCTAATGTAAACGTGTTACCTAAAAAATTTGAAATTGTTATTGTTACTATGGGGTTTGTTGGGAATACCATTACTAGTGCAGTGTTTCCAGTTGGGGTGAATGGAAAAAATCCAGGACTGCTTATGCTCAGTGATTGTTTTGCCCCGACTTCTATTGATTGTGCATTTGCTTTTGAAAAGTTAAGAAATCCTATTGTTAAAACTAAAACTAATAAAAGTACTTTTTTCATTGTTCTCTCCGTTCTTTATCTATAACTTTTAACAAGTTTTTTCATTTTTTGTTCTTAAACTACTTAGTTTATTAACCTTTTCTTACAATGATTTTTCAAATATTACAATTAATATATTTTTTAGCTAAAAACTGTATAATTATCCTAATCAAACCACCTTATTTATGAATACAATACATAGAAGAACTTTTCTAGTTCAATCTTTAGCAGGCATTGGTGTATCTGTTTTACCTTCTTTTTTAAAAGCAGGTGAGAGTGGTTCTATTCCTACTTATGGAATTACAGATGTAGTTAAGTCTTCAGAAAATGATTTTCTCTATTATAGAGTGGATGCACCCGGTACTCCGTTTCATATCGTCACAAAAAGAGAATCTACTCTTCTCAAGCCTTTTACGATCTCTGATGAATACAAAACAATGGGAAAGCCTTTTCCACGAAGTACTGATTCTAATAAACCAGTGGCTTTTGTGGAAGGTGGAAAGCTAGGACTGAACGGAAATATTGAAGTGTATGATAACTCTGATGGATATGGAATTAGATATAATTTTTCACCCATACTACAGACTCCATCTCATACTTCAGTTCGTCCAGGTTTTCTTTTTAAAACAGATAATGCTATAAAAAGATTCCCTCCAAAGCTTGTTGAACAGTTTATTAATAGAGGTATAAAAATATCCCTTGGTAAAGATGTGGAATCTACTTATTACCATTTTTATCCTGGATGGAAAATAGCAGATGTAGCTTTAGATAAAACTTTAAAAGCAGAGGGAAATCTACCTGTTATATCTACTAGTAATTGTAATGATAGAAGAAAAAGGTCACAAACCGCAGCCATTTATGGTGATAAAAATATAATGATTCCCCAAATACATGAGACCTATCCTGTTGGTGGAATAGTTGATTTGAATGAAGTGAGATACTATTCAATGGATGAAGTTGTTGCTCATGAACTCTTTCATGCTTTAGATGATTTTAATAATGATTATTATATTAATTCAAAGGATCCAAGCTATGCAAACCACAAAAAACAATATATTCAAAGTGGATATACCTATGCTCGTTCTGGATGGTATTCTGATACCCAAGAATATATAAATGCTTATGAAATAGATAAACAAAGAATGCCTTCTGATCTGAGGGAAGAATTGGCTTATCAGTTCTGTGGGAGAAAAGAATCATTTGCTGATGTGGGATCATCTTTGTTGGGGTTAAGAAATCCTGAAAGTACTAAAAGGTTTTTAAGAGCTTTCCCTATGTGTGCTGAATATGTAAGAAAAAATATATTAGGTAATGAATTTGGGGTTAGTGTTTCTGTTCAGGGTGTAAGAGATTTTTGTCCAGATTACTTGAAAGATATTCCTACAAATTTAGCGGGGAAATAGTTAATTCCCTAGCATGGCTTTAATCCATAGCGGAAGTTTCCTTATAAGAATAAATTTATCTGCAATTATGTAAGAAGTGTAGAATCCGATCGTACCAAAAAGAAAAGGGGATTTTTTTTCAACTTCAATAAGCTTGTTAGAAATTGAATCAAAGAATTTTAATTTATTTACCACCACGCAGGATATTAAAGAAATTAACAATCCAATTATCATGTCAGATGGATAATGAAGCCCGAAATATAATCTAGGTAAGATTCCTGCAAAAGTTACAAATAAGATAGCTATGATTCCAATTGTTCTATCCCAAAAGAAAATTCCAAAAGCCATTGCTGCAAGAAGAGCTACTGTATCGCTGGGGAATGATCCATGCTTACTGTTTCTTGCCCAACCATCTACCCATAGTGCTTTTGTGTTCTTAGTGATAATAGGGTTATTAATAACACTTTCATAAGTGACTATAGGTCTTGGACTATTTATGATGGCATTTAAAATTTCAATGATACTTAGTGAAAATACTATGATAAATAAAATACTAAGCGCTTTTTTCTTTGAGAACAAATCATTTTTAGATTGACCGTAAGCCCATATTCCAATAATGATTGAAACTAAAATCGCTGTTCTAAGAGCATCTACCGATAAGAAAATTAGACCTAATGTATCTAAAAATTGTGATTTGCCGCAGAACTGGTTAAAGAACTTCACGACCTCTATATCTAATCCTTCATGTGAAAGGTAAAACATTTATGCTTTGCTTTTTTCTTCTACTTGTTTAATTTCTTCATCTTCTTCGTTTGTTTGAGGTCCTTTGTTTACCTCGAAATATCCCATTGTTGAAGCTAATAAAGTGATTGTACTTAAAATAAGCATTAATCCACCAGGCATGAATGCATATGACTTAGTAAATCTAATTAGAAAAAACATAAAAAGAATTAAACTGATTGCAGAAATAAATAAATAACCAGCTCTTGGTTTTTTAGAACAAAGTTGCCATGCAGATATTACTATTACAGAACTTATTGTCCCCGTTAAAAGAGATGCAGTACTATGTGCTTTAAAAAACCCTATTAAACCTCCAATAAAAAGCATAATGGCATAGGTTATAGTTATAAAATTTATTAGTGATGGCATTAATTGCTCCTTAGTGGACAGTTTCAAGTTTGAAGATGCAAGTTTCAAGGAAAATAAACTGGTTCTGATTGCAACTAGAAACTTACAACTTGTAACTTACGAAAGCCCACCACCGGGAGGACAGTTTCAAGCTTTAAGTTATAAGTTTCAAGGAGAACAAGTTTTTTATTGCAATTGTTTTTTCTTTTTCCTTGCAACTGGAAACTTACAACTTGTAACTTACGAAAGCCCACCACCGGGATTGAACCGGCGACCTCGTCCTTACCAAGGACGTGCTCTACCAACTGAGCTAGATGGGCAATTTGTTTGGGTTCAGACAAGCTGAACCCTCTTATGTCTAGCTTTACATCTGATCGGATTTACCGAGTAAATCGGATAAATCCTATCTTTGTAAATTCATAAGAATTTATTTAATTACAATCAGAATTCAGATTTATTAACCTGAATATTTTATAACAAAAGTAAGCAATATTTCCGTTAATACTAATATGAAGTTCTTAATTCTCTATTTTCAATTTCCTTGCAATACTTGTTCCAGCGAGTCTGCCAGTTGCCCAAGCTGACTGTAAATTAAATCCACCAGTTAAGCCGTCTATATCTAAAACTTCTCCTGCAAAATATAGATTAGGTAAAATTTTAGATTCCATAGTTTTTCTATTGACTTCATTTAAATCAACTCCACCAGCAGTAACAAATTCATCCCCACTTCTCCTTGCAATTAAATTCAGTTCTAATTTACCTGATAATAAATGAGATATTTCATTTCTTTCTTCTTTTTTTATCTCAGCAGATTTTTTATCTTTATTGATCTTTGAAATTTTTAGTATTTCTTCTGCTAGTCTTCTTGTTGTTAATTCGGAAATAATATTTATAATTTGTTTTGCACCATTTTCAGCAATTAAATTCTGAAGAAGTTTATCAAGGGAATTGAAGTTGTATTCTGCATTTGGTATCAAACCAATTTTTAATGGACATTTTTTATCTATTTTTTCAAAGGCTGTATTGCTTGAGAATGCAAATGTCACAGGACCGGATATTCCAAAATGTGTAAATAAAAAAGGACCTACTGCTGATGTTTTCTCTTTGTTTGTATTTGTAATTAATTTTGCATTTTCAAGGCTTATCCCAGCAAGTTCTTTACACCAATCTTCTTTAACCTCAAAACTGTTTAAAGATGGACCAAGTTTAGTTATGGAATGTTTGCAAGATTTTGCAAAATCATAGCCATCACCAGTCGAGCCAGTATGCCTATAGGCATTTCCACCGCTGGTAATAACTACTATGCCAAAACAATCTTTTCCATTTTTTGTTGTTAGTGTAAATCCTTTTTCCGTGGGTTCTATTGATTCTATTGATAAATCTAAATGTACTTTAATTTTATTTTTAAACAAGTCCTCAAAAAGCTTTACTACATCTTTCCCATTGTCAGATTTTGGAAAGACTCTTAAATCATTTTTAATCTTAAGTGGTATGCCTTGTTCTTCAAACCACTTGAAGACTTTGTCTGGGGGAAATAATCCAAAAGCAGGAATTAAAAATTTACTTCCTCTTGTGTATTTTGACAGCAAAATGTTTTTATCATTTATTCCTGTGGTTACATTACATCTTCCACCACCACTGATACTTACCTTTTTTCCTAAGACATTGTTTTTCTCAAATAAATGAATCTCAGCATCAACCACTTCTTCTAGTAATGTAGCGGCTGCCATCATTCCAGCAGCTCCACCACCTATAATTGCTATTTTCATTTCTCTTTTTTCGGTTCTATTGTTCATGGGGATGATTTATAATACTATTTAATAAATTGAATGGAGGTAATTATGAGTGGTTTTGTGAAATTTATTAGAGAACAAGGTGTTATTGGATTAGCTGTTGGGTTTATTTTAGGTGGAGCGGTTTCAAAAGTAGTATCTTCAATTGTAAATGACTTGATCAACCCATTTGTTGCTGTTGCCTTGGGTTCTGTAGGAAATTTAAAAGATGCTTTTATCTTAATTGGTCCTGCAAAAATCATGTGGGGGAACTTTATTAGTACTTTTATAGATTTTGTTATTATTGCTATTGTTGTTTATTATGGGATTTCATCTCTTGGCCTGGATAAATTGGACTGTAAGAAAAATTAAAAAAATATTAAGATTGACGTTAATACTTCAGATAATGAGTGATTTTGTCTTGTATTTCTGAAATGAAGATTTTTTTTGATGCTATACTAAAAGTCTAAAAATCATTTTAAATAGATGCTCCCTTACTAAATGTAAGGTTTTTAAATCAAAGATAAGCTTTAATAAACATATAAGAGTTTCTGTTTTAATAATTTTTAAGGATCAAAACTAGACATTTGTCTTAGTTTATTAAAACAATTAGCTCAGAAATATCAAATAAATCTTGGTTAATGTGATCCAGTTCAATAAATAAATTAATATTTATTGGTTTTTTTGCTTGTCTAAAGCCATAAAAATATAAAACAAAAAAGGAAAAACATATGCAAGATCAAGATAATGGGCGTAGATCTGGAAATTCCCCGAAGAAGAGTTGGGGTAGAGGTGGTTCTAGCAGTTCAGGTAGATCAGGTTCTGGAGGATCAAGTTTTGGTGGTTCCAGAAGAAGATTTTCTTCACCATCTAGAGGTCAAAGACCTGGGTCAGATATTGAGACGTCAAGATACATTAAAAAGGCTGTAGTAAAAACTGAGGTTGAAGAATATACACCAGTTCATAAGTTTATAGACTTTAATATAAATGACAAACTTAAAGCTAATATTATTGCTAAGCAATATATTACTCCTACACCTATACAAGACAGAACAATCCCTTCAATTTTAGAAGGTAGAGATTTACTTGGTATAGCAAATACAGGAACAGGAAAAACAGCAGCATTCTTAATTCCATTGATTGAAAAAGTCTTTAAGAGTAAGAATGAAAAAGTGTTAATCATGGCTCCTACCAGAGAACTTGCACTACAAATAGATGAAGAGTTTAAAGCATTTTCAAAACACATGTCTATGGATTCAGTAGCATGTATTGGTGGTGCAAATATTAGAAGTCAAATGTTCTCTCTTTCAAAGAGAAGACCGAACTTTATTATTGGTACACCAGGTAGATTGAAAGATTTAGTTGAAAGAAGATGTATAAATCCAGCTAAGTTTACTAATATTGTTTTAGATGAAGTCGACAGAATGTTAGACATGGGTTTCATTAATGATATTAAAGAACTCCTAGCAATGATTCCTGAACCAAGACAGTCTTTGTTCTTCTCAGCTACAATTTCCAAAGAAGTTGATAACTTAATCAAAGGATTTTTAAAAGATCCAGTTAAGGTATCAGTAAAACTTGGTGATACTGCTGAAAATGTAGACCAAGATGTGATTAAAGTTAAAGATAGAAGTCATAAGATTGAGAGTCTCCATGACTTACTCATAAATGAAGACTTTAAAAAAGTTTTGATTTTTGGAAGAACAAAAAGAGGAGTTGAAGATCTATCAGTTACTCTTAGCCAAAGAGGTTTTAAAGTCGGTGCAATTCACGGTGATAAAACTCAAGCAAAGAGAGAACAAGTTTTAAGACTTTTTAAAACTAATAAAATTCAAACTCTTGTAGCTACTGACGTTGCTGCTCGTGGACTTGATATTGCTGATATAACTCACGTTATAAACTATGATTTACCAGCTACTTATGAAGACTATGTTCATAGAATTGGTAGAACAGGTAGAGCAAATAAAACTGGAAAAGCACTTACATTTGTGTAAACTGCTAACTCCATAGTATTTAATCGGACTCACCATTGATTTGGTGGGTCTTTTTTTTGTTGATTTGTAGGTTAAGGCTCGGTTAAATAGATGTTTTACTTCTAATAAATAAGCGATATAATTTACTTTAATTAAGAGTTAATTCTTTGACAGTAAAGTTTATCCTAGAGGTATTTGTATTCTCTTTAAATATTTATTAGTGATTATTCTTATTTGCCTTCTTAGTTTTCAAGGCAGTATTCCTTTGCTTTGTTTTGCTGAAATAATTTGTAGTCCTGATGTATCTTTTCAAAACACGACTCACTATGCTGCAGGAAATGGACCTATTGGGGTTGTTTCAAAAGATTTAAACAATGACTCTAAAATTGATTTAGCTGTTGCTAATGCCAGTGGTAATAATATTTCAATTTTATTGGGTAAAGGTGATGGTACTTTTCAAAATGCTATTAATTATAATGTGGGTTTAAGACCATATTTAATAACAGCTAATGACTTTAATGGTGACTCTAAAATTGATCTGGCTGTTACAAACTATGGGAGTGGCAGTGTTTCTGTTTTGATCGGTAAAGGTGATGGCACCTTTCAAAATGCAATTAGCTTATCTGTCGGTGGAACACCTGTTGGAATAATTTCAAATGATTTTAATAAAGACTCTAAAATTGATTTAATCATTACAAACTATGCTACAAATGATATAGCTGTTTATTTTGGAAAGGGAGATGGAACCTTCCAAAAAAATAATACTTACTCCACTGGTACAACACCAGTATCTGTTACAAGTAATGACTTTAATGGTGATACTAAAGTAGATTTGGCAGTTACAAATCATGACAGTAGAAATCTTTCAGTTTTTATTGGTCGTGGAGATGGGACATTTGAAAATGCTATTAATTATTCTGTTTCTAGTAAACCTGTTGCTATTATTTCCAGTGATTTAAATAAAGATTCAATAATTGATTTGGCTGTAACAAACACTGATAACAACATTGTTTCTATTTTTTATGGAATTGGCAATGGAGCTTTTAATAATGTTGTTGAATACAGTGCAGGTCTTGGACCTTTTGGTCTGGCTTCTGTTGATTTAAATAGTGACTCAAAAATTGATGTAGCTATTGCAAATATAAACAGTAATAATATTTCAGTTTTGCTTGGTAGAGTAAATTTACCTCTTCAGGATAACTTTAGTTTCTCTGCTGGAAGTACTCCTGTATGGGTCACTTCAGATGATTTCAATGGAGATTCACAGATCGATTTGGCCGTCTCAAATTATAATAGTAATAATGTCTCTATCTTTTTAAATAACACTTGCTCAAATATAAGCACCTCATCTTCTTCTAGCTCAACTAGCTCGTCTAGCTCTTCTACTTCATCAAGTAGTTCTTCAAGCAGTTCTTCGTCTTCAACAACATCAGGAAGTACTTCCTCCAGTTCAAGCAATTCTTCATCCAGCTCATCATCTACAACGGGTGGTGGGGTTTCAACAACTTCAGGAAATAATTCATCGAACTCATCTAACTCAACTACTTCATCAGGCTCAACGACTTCGTCTAGTTCTTCCTCCTCTTCGACCTCAGGGGGTGGAGAGTCCTTAGCATTTTGTGCTTTTGGCTTTCCTACTTGTGATCCGGGATTTTCATTTATTTGTACTGATGGTGGGATACTAGGATGTAGTTTAGGACTTCCATCTTGCATGGGTATTTGTCAGCCTAGCAAACAATTTTGTAATAAAAATATTCCTGACTGTACGCGTGGACAACTATTTATTTGCAAGTCTGGAGAAAGTCCTCAGTGTGAACAAAATTTTCCAGTCTGTAAAAGTGGCACGAAAATCACTTCAGGGACTTGTGTAGATAAACCATTTTTAATAGACAGTACACAATTTGTTGATGTAGTGTCTACTCCAGAGTTTCCGGACATTTCAAAAACTCCTATTGATAGTGATTTAACAGGAAGGATAGGAATTGCTTATACAGGAGGTTCTAATCCATCCTTTGAAATTACTTTGTCTGACAGAGTTGATAATATTGAAATTGATTCCATAAATATAAAAGACAGCAGTGAACAGCTTTTTACAGATTTGCCATTTATAGTTACAAATATTTCTACTGATACGGGGAAAGTCATTCTTACATTGACTTTGCCAGATACCATTGAGAGTGGAGATTCCATATTCACATTAAATCTAAAAGATGGAAAAGTCTTAAGTGGATTACTTAAGATAGTGGATTTTTCTGATACGATAAGAATTAGTGATTCTAAAAAAACAGAGTTAGGGAAACCTGTTATTAATAGATTAAAACTTAAAAAAATTGATAATAATTTAGTTTTGATGTTAAGAGGTGAAAATTTTGCCAGCAGAAGAGTGGTTTTAAAAGGAAATAGTATTAAGGATGTTAAAAAGAATAAAGGACCTAAAACAACAATTACTGTTTACCCCAGTTCTTTAAATGCACAGATAATTAAGAAAAAAGTTAGAAGACGCGGAAAAGGAATGAAGATAAAAATTGGTTTAGCTGAAGATGTTAAAACAAGTACTAATGCAGTTTTAGTTCTGATTACACCAAGAGGAACAGTTTCTTTCCCATTTGTAGTGAATCCGGGGAAGCAGAAGTAAGTTTTGCAAATTAAATGTATTAATTCTCGCCGCAGACTTTACCATTACATTTAGAAATAGATAATGTTTTTATCTCTAAGCCAAAAGGGCTGGCAACTAAAACAAAAATATCATTGTCAAATCTTTTTTTCTTTATATGAGATTTTAATCTTAATACTTCATTACCCTTCAGAACTCTAGAAGTTATTGATGTAAATTCATTTCTAGGAAATAGAGATGCATGAGTCAATCCTCTGCTTTTTTTTAAGATAGTATCATTGTAAGGTAAGTTTTTTTTATAGAAATTATTGCCACCAATTAAAGCAGTGATTCTGTTGAGATTATCCTTATTAACTCTATTTAATAAAATAACATTATTCACTTTTGTGGCTAAGCTTGATGGGATCCCAAGTTTGCTTGCTAATGTTTTTGAAATAAACACTTTGTCTTGTTTTAGTGATTCATTATTTAGAATTATATCTATAGTTCCATTCCCTTCTACAGCATCTGTACTAAGGGCTTCTGATTTAATTAAAACTAAAATATTTTTACCTCTAGGTTTAATTACTTCTGGTGTTAGCTCGAACTCTTGATTGCTAGAATCAGTTATTTTGATTTTTATGCTGGATGATTGATCGGAATTTATTATTTGATTTAAATCGCTATTTGAAGGTATTGCAAAACAAAATTCAGACCCGATGAAAATAACATTATTTGAATCAGTCATTTTTGATCCAGTCTCAAATAAAACGGGAGTTGGGGGTGGGACTGAAGTAAGCCTTGAAGGAATAAGAGGGAAAATTAAATTTCCATTAGTTGCAGCAACGGAATTAGAAATAGTTAATATCCAGCATATAGCAATCAAACAAATTCTTTTCAAATCAATGTTCATATAGTTATTATAGGCAAAAATAATGAAATCTAAGCTAGGAAGTTAAGTTATTATTATCTTTATTTTATTCATTTCCACATACACCCTTTGTACATCTAGGAATGAAAACGTTTCTAGTAATTTGTCCGTACGGTGTAATAATGTTTAAAATTGCTTCTCCTTCTATGTTTTTATTCATTTTAAAGGTTAGGACTATTACTTTTTGATTACTTGCAATTCTTATTTTCTTAAGTGTTATATTGTTTGAGGGTTGAAGTAGTACTTTTATTTTACTTTCATCAATGAGAGAACCATCTTTATTTACTAGTTTTAAGAATAATTCCTTGTCATATAAATTCTCTCCGCTAACTATAACTTTAAGTATTTTTCCATGAGCTTTTCTTATTATAATTGCAGATTTAATTTTTGGTTTTTGCCCATCAGTAGAACCTCTTGTTAAGGTGCTAAGTATACTGACGTCTAACATCGCTTGTGGTACACCATCTACCTGAATAATAAATACGCCTGGTCCTGGAGTAACATCAGGAGGAAGCTCATCTGTTTTAATGGTTTTGGTTCCGTCAGAAAGAGTTATTATAGTTGCATTTACTAAGAATTCTTTTCCTTTAGAATCCACTAATATTATAGTAAGTTTTCCTTGTCCACTACTTAATTTGTTTTCAATATTATTTATTACATCTTTAGAGTTAATTTCAAAACTTGTTGGGGACCCTGCATATGCAACTTTAGAATTTTCACTTGAAGGAGTATGATTTGGGTCTACGGTGTCAAGGATTGATTGAGTGAAGTCTATAAATGTAGTGCTTCCAGAGATATTTGGTATTCCATTTGTTGGTGTTCCAGAAGAACTACTACTTGAGCTTGTTGATCCACTTGTTGAAGTAGAGCTAGTTGCACCACTTGTTGACCCTGATGTTGAGCCACTTGTTGAACCTGATGTTGATCCACTTGTTGAAGTAGAGCTAGTTGAGCCACTTGTTGAACCTGATGTTGAGCCACTGGTTGAAGAAGATGGAGGCTCTGTCATATATTCTGGTTCAGTAGTAAATGTCCATGAAGTCATGTCAGATATTCCTGCAAAATTATTTCCTGCAGTGTCACTAATAGCCATTGCTCCTATTTCTACATAATATGAAGTAAAATTAGCAAAATTATTTGTAGGATTAACATCTATTAATAGGGTAGAGTTGCTTAAAGAAATTCTAGGATTAGTTACATCCAATGCTTCAAAAATAGAATCGTCTGATGCTTTCTTTATGGTAATTAGACCGGAGCCTAACATAACATTTTCATTAAATGTAATAGATAAATCAGCACTTATAGAAATTCCAGAGTTACCATTTGTTGGAGATAGTGATGAAATTGTGGGAGGAGTAGTGTCGCCTGCAACTGGAGTGTTGTTAGTAACAGATTTGCTAGAAAGAAGAATTGCAGAGTTACCAGCAAGATCTTTAATAGGATTAGAACCAGGAACAGCATAAGAGAAGGTAACAGTTTCCCCGTTTAGAACGCCACCATTGCCAAGAGTGAGGGTAACAGTCATTCCAGAAATACCAACCATGGTAACAGTAGCAGCAGTACCAGATAAGGTATATTGCCCAGTAGCAGGAGCAGTAGTATTTAAATCTTCATTGTAGGTGAAAGTTAGAGAAGTGCTATTAACAGCAGCATCATTTTGATAAACCGGAGCAGTGGTATCAGTGGTGTTATTAGTAACAGCTTGAGAAGATAAATTAGCAGCATTATTTAAAGCAATATCTCTAATTTTATTAGTACCTTGAGTA
>JAGVKQ010000030.1 GCA_020050435.1 Candidatus Caenarcanales bacterium | reverse complement strand
TGCTTCTTTAAGCTGTTTGCTTGGAGATTTAACTTTGTCAAACCCTTCACCAGTAGGATCCAGCTTTTCATCTGGAATATCATTTGATGGAAGTAATGATTATTTAATTTTAAATCCTGCTCAGGATTTTCCTACAAAAGAAATCACCACTACTTTTTGGATTATGACATCTAATAGTGGGCAAGGATTAATTTCTTACGCTTCAACTACATCAGATAATGATTATTTGATTTTTAGAGCTGCTAATTTAAATGTTTATGTTATGGGAAGTGGTGTTTCTACTGGAGTATCTGTAAACGACAATAAATGGCATTTTGTAGCTGTTAGCTGGAGATCAAATAATGGTGAATTAAAAGTTTATAAAGATAGTGTGCTTTCATATTCTGGGATTTTAGCTACTGGATCTTCTATAACTACTAGTGGTTCATTGGTTTTTGGGCAAGACCAAAATTCCATAGGTGGAGATTTTGATTCTAGTCAGGCTTATAATGGTCAGCTTTCAAATATTCAGATTTATAAGAGAATTCTAGGTCAGGAAGAAATAAATTTAAACCATAAATCACCATATCAAATCTCTAACCCAAGTGGAATATATGGTTTTTGGAGATTCGATGATTCTATTGTTAACAGTTCATCAGTATTAAATGCTTTAGGTAAAAAATGGATTTCAAACAATTTAGTTCAGGACTTTTCTCTAGCATCAATGTTAGTTAATTTTGATTTTAATGCAAATAGCGGTTGGACTAATCAGTATTCTTATAAGTTGGCTAAGTATAATTTTTTAATTCCATCTTCTCCTGGTATTAGCCAGGTAGAAAAATTAAACTGTACTGCTAGTGATATCGCTGGCAATTTGTCAAACCTTGAACTTGGTGGAATTTTTATTTCAAGATCAAGCCCTCAGATTACTACTACTTTTCCTCAGGGGAATAGTTTAATGTCAGGAGATAATATTTCTGTTACTGTTACTGACAATACTCCAGACACTTCAATTTTATTAAATCCCACAAATGTTAATGCTAGTCTTGATGGTAATTCTTTTCCCCAGTCCTGTTCGGTGATTCCTACAGCTTTTTCAAGGGCAGTAAATCTGGATGGTTTAGATGATTATATTGATTTTGGTAATCAGTTAAAACTAAGAGATATTCCAGTGAAAACAATAAGTTTGTGGACAAAGCTTGATATTCAGGCTCCTGTTTCACAAATCAATTCTTATTTAATTAGTAAAGGAGATATCTGGTATTTAGCTACTGATCCTTCAAGTGGTAGAAATATTTTTGTGCATAATTTCTCTGGTGGAAATGGAAAATGGTCTTTCCCTCAATTCTCAACAAATAGCTGGCATCATATTGCGATAGTGTATGATAATCAATCTTCGTTAAATGACCCTGAAATATATGTAGATGGTGTTTCACAAATAATAAATGAAATATCTACACCATCAGGTAGTGCAAGTACTGACTCGGGATTTAATTTACGCCTGAGTAAGTCAGAATCAACTCTTGGTTATGTAGATGGCTTGGTTGATGATCTACAAGTCTATGGTAGAGGATTTGCATCAGAAGAAATTATAAGACTATTCCAAAATCCAGGAAAAATGATTAATGCAAAAGGTTTAGTTTCTTGGTTTAGATTTGACCGATTAGAAGATACCGATTCTAATAGTGCTTCTGATAATGTAAGAGATTATTCTGGAAATGGAAATAATGGCACATTGAATTTTGGTTCTTCTCTTTCTAATTCAATAGTAAGTTCTGATTTGTTAAACTCTATAGATGGTGTGACAGGTACTTGTAATATTCAGATTACTAATACAAATCCTGCAGGACCAAATGATGTTACAAATAAACCCCTAACGGTTAATGTTTCAAATGCTAATGGTTTATCAGGTAGTGATACAAAAACAGTTAGCTTATCAAGAAATAGAGCTCCTCAAACCCCAGTTGTTTTATCAGCAACAATAGATGGATCTGATGTAGGAGTTAACTCTCCTTATGTGGTAAAAGATGGGCAAATGCTTGTTATAACTTTCAACTCAAGTGATTTAGACACTCAAGACATGATTACTTTATCTACTCCTGCAAGCCCTTCAGCAGGTATATTTGCTGTGGGTAGTACAAGTAATCCTGGTACAGCAACTTATACACTTACACCATCATCTTCTCAAGTGGGAATGACAATTGCATTTACTGTTAGATCGCAGGATAACTACTCTGCTATTTCATCTCAGGATTTAAGCGTATCAGTTGTAGTTGTTGCTAATTTATTGGTTTCTTCACCGACTCCGACCCCATCTCCTCAATCCACTGCTACAGCCACTCCAACTGCCACCCCAACAGCTACGCCCACTTCAACTCCCGTGCAGACGCCTGGATCAGGCGTCTCTACAACGTCGACTCCCACATCAACTCCTATAACAAGTTCTACACCTAATGGAAACAGCAGTGGAAATAATATTACCCCTACTCCAATTCCTGTTTCAAATATTAATGTAGATTCACTCCCCTCATTAATGGCTACTTTTCCTGAACTTCCAAGTTTAATTACAGATAGTTTTGGATTGGGGGCAGATTCAATAAACCAACAAAACAATATAGTTTTAGCCGGTTCACCTGCTTCATTTTCTGTCGATGCTAATTCTGACTTTGCAAAGACTAATCTTGCAAATATTCCAAGTGGCACAGAAATTCAAGTAAAAATTGTAGATTCAAATAATCAGGAATTTACTTTAACTGTAACCGTTATTAAAAACCCAGATAATCCTTCATTGATATATTTAAATACCTCTAAAGTTCCAAATGAAGTTATTGCTGGAGCAGGATCTATTATATTTCTCGACAATGGTGCACCTACAGCAAAATTAGATGTTTCAATCATTAAGTCTAAAACACTAACTGATCAGGAAATTGAATTATTGCAACCCAGTATTCAATCTATTGTAATAATTAGAAGAAAAAGTAGAATCAAGTTTATTGTTCTTGGCACCAACTTCTTCAAAAAGAAAATAATTATAGGAAATAATAAAGAAATAAATACTGGCAAGCTACAAAGTAGCATAACTGTAACTCCAAATGAAAAACTTCAACCAAAATACATTAGAGTTTTTAAAGGTAAAAAGGTTATAGTAGCAAAATACACTTTGACAGGTAATAAAAAACTTCCTGATAAATTGACTGTAAGAATTGTTAATCCTTATGGACAAATATTTAAAACTGTAGATGTCCCCCCACCAACTACAGGAATTCATGAAAGAAATTAATTTGATATGGGTGTGGCGGTGTAAGAGCTTCCTTCTTGAAGAGCTCCACTGATCCCTTTAAATCTAATGGGAATATAATCATATCCAGCAAACCCTCTTGGCATAACGACTTGAAAGTGTAAATGAGGAGTTGTTGAATGTCCAGTATTTCCTGAAAGTCCTATTACATCCCCAGGATTAACTTTCTGCCCCAGCTCTACAAGTGCACCATTTTGTTTTAAGTGAAGGTAAGAAGCTATAGATCCATCATCATGTAAAATCCATACATAATTTGCTTTACCCTTATACAATTCACGATCTGGTCCGCCTTCATTTGAATCTTCTTTAAATGCAATTACTGTTCCACTTCTTGATGTGGTTATTTCAGTACCTTCTGGCATTCCAAAATCTAAGGAGTATAAACTGCTGTCAAGATGACTATATGTCCCGTTTTCTCCTTGTATAAGTTTAAAGGAAAGGTCAGCTTTATATGGGAAGTAATACTCTCCATCGCCGGAATAAATACTGCTAGACGATCCGAATTTATATAAAAAAGTGTAGCCATTATATCTCCAGGAATTAGAAGTGGCACATATTTTAAATCCAGTTAATTCACTTCTGGCAGGAATATAAATTACTTCAGGAATTGTAGGATTAATGTTATATGAATCAGTAGAATCTAATACCACTTTGATTTCTGTTGGAACATACGTGTTATTTTTTATTTTAAAAACAGCACCATAGTTATCTGAATATTTATAAAAATCATAACTACCATTATTGTCTTTAAGGCTAGAGCTTGAATTTAGAGGTAAACTTTCTGTGGCAGGTATTATTTGGCTTGAACTGCATGAGCCAACATCATCAGAAACTATAGGTGCAGGAGTAGGAGATGGCTTAGGCGTAGGAGAAGAACTAGGTGATGGGCTGAGTGATGGAATTGGTGTAGGAGTATTTTGTTCACCATCACATATATCTGAAATCTCATTTTCATCAGTATCAGTATTATAAATATTTTCTAATGCTGTAAATGAATCTTCAATTTTTGGAGATACTGAATCAATAATATCCTGAGAAATACACTTTGCTTTTTTAGAGATTTTTTTTCTAGGATTACATACTCTTTTCCCAATATTTTCTGAAACATTCTTTAATGTAAAATAAGCTTCGTTTAGTGATCCTTGGCATGAGTCATTTGTTTCAGATGATATCTCATCAAGCATATCTATAACGTATGATAAATTGTTGCTTGTATTTTTTGCTCCTTTAGTGCTACTTCCTGTTGTATTTTTTGCATCAGCTAAATCGGAAGTTATAGATTGAAAAGCACTTTGAGTGGACTGAAGCTTTACATCATTTGCATGGGCTTTAAAAAAGGAACTAAGAAAAATAAGTACAAAAATAAAGTAGGAATGTTTTTTGAACATAATAAGTTTTTTCCCAAATTAAGACAAAAATCCACTTTAAAAAACAATAATTAGGGTTAGGCTTCCGAAGTTATACTAAATCCTTCTACTAAAACATCGGGATTGTATATATTTGACCAGTACCATTTTGGAGAATTAGAGAGGTCAATAACATTATTTAATACGTTATAGACATTCCCTGTAATCATAGTGTTTTTTACTCTACCTATAACTTCACCTTTTTCTATTAAAAATCCTGTGTCTATATTAACTGACATATCCCCTGAAATATTTGCTGATAATCCACCCATAGTTTGATCAACTAATAAACCATAATCAATGCTTTTAATTATTTCATCTAATGACTTATTGCCTGGCGTAACTATCATATTTAATATACTTGGATTTACTTGTGATCCTAATGAAGGACGAAATCCATTCCCTGTTGAGAGGGGGGCTTGTGAGCCCACATACCTAGAAGCGGTAATTAAATCAAAATAAAAGTTTTCTAATACTCCATCTTTAATGAAGTTCATGCTTTTTATTTCAACTCCCTCATCGTCAAAATCTTTTGCCATGTAACCAAATCTAGGATCTTGCTTAATAGTTAAATTTTTACTTAAAATCTGTTTGTTAAGTTTTTCTCCCCACGGAGAAGATTTTTCAACAATCATTTTGCCATTTATAGCATCTTCTACGAAGCCAAATAATTCTTTTGCAGCTTTACTGGTGAAAAGTACAGGATATTTACCATTTTTAATTTTTGCTTGTTTCTTGGAAAGATTATATAAATTTAAAAGCTCTAAAATATAACCTTCATACTCTGGTAATTTTGTATCTATGGATGCAGTGAAAACCTCAATAAAATCATTTTCATTTGTTTCTTTAATGCTTGCAGAGAAAGAATAAGTACTACTTCTTTGCGAGTATGATAAATCGTTACTGTTAGTTATTTCTTCCTTTAGCTGACTGAAATCAAAAGAAATGTCTACTAACACTCCAGGAGCTTTTTTTAATATTGAATCAATAACTTCTAAACCTTTGTTCTTAAAGTCTTCTAAATTATTTTCAGGATTAGCATCAGACTGTTGATTAGAGCCTGTCTTTGTATCTTTTTTTTTGTTAGACGGAAATTCAATCTCTAGGTCAGGTGAATATTTCGAGAGATTTTTAGCCTTTTTTACTAGCTCTTCTATGTTTGAATCTCCAAAAGCTGAAGCAAATCCAAGTTTTTTATTATCAATCAATCTGACTGCATATCCATTTCTTTGGGTTAAATCGGCTTGTTTTAAATTATTTGCTGAGAACGTTACTCTATAGTCTAAAGTATCCTGACTAAACACTTCCAAATCTTTTAGATTGTATTTTTCTTTTAGAGGTTTTAAATCCATGACGAATAAAAATAATAACACATTATACAGCGTGTTCTAATTTCTCTTCAAATATTACTGATGCACTTTCCTTAAATTCTTTAGGTAGTACAACTATAAATGTTGAACCTTTATTTGGTTTGCTCTCCACAGTTATATAGCCGCCAAGGAGTATTGTTAACTTTTTAGCAACTGTAAGTCCAATTCCAACCCCCCCATAAGATCTTGTTATTGAGTCATCATCTTGCCAAAACTTGTCAAAGATATATGCAATATTAGATTTTGAGATTCCTATGCCTTCGTCTTGGATTTTTAATTCTATCCCCTCATTGTTTAAATCTCTGGCTGAAATGATGACTTTACTGTTCTCATTGGAAAATTTAATTGAATTAGAAAGTAAGTTTAAGATTATTCTCTGTACATATTCTCTATTTGATTTCATTTGAATATTTGTATCTTCAAGAATAAAATTTAAATTTACTTTTTTCTTTATGGCTAAAGGGTTAACTGTATTTGAAATATAATTAAACATTCCTTCAATTGTAAAAATCTCACTATTGATAGAAGCTGAATTTTTTTCTTTTTCTATGTTTTCAAAATCAAGTATCTGGCTTATTAAATCAAGTAATTTGTCACCAGCTTCACTGATTTGTTTTACCATTAACTTTTGAGAGTAGTTTAACTCTCCTTGAAACCCCTCGGAAAGAATGTCTGTATAACCTAAAATTGCTTGTAGTGGTGTTCTTAATTCATGAGAGACCTTAGAAATAAAATTCGATTTAATTTTATCTAAATCTTGTAGCTTTTTATTTTCTTGTGCTATATATGAACATTTACAAATAGCATCTTTTAACCTAAGCATTGCTCTAAGCCGCGATTTTAATTCATTTGGCAATATAGGCATTATTATAAATTCATCAGCCCCTTGTTCAAGAGCCATGATGTATGCTTCTGGTGCATGAGAGCTCATCATTATTATCGGTATAAAAGGAAGGGATTTTATTCCTCTTATTCTTTGGCAAACTTCAATTCCATCTATTCCTGGAAGATTATAGTCAAGAAGAATAATGTCAGGGACAAATGCTTGAGTCAGTTTTATAGCACTTGGACCATCAATAGCATGAAGAATCTCGTAGTTTTCATCACTTAACCAATAGTTTATAGCAGCCCTGTTATTGCTTGAATCATCTACTATTAGTAATCTCGTCTTCTTCAGTGTTTTCTTGTCCATTCTTTACCTCCATCGGTTAAAGAGCTAAGAAAGTCCCATAGCCTTGAATAGAAGCCGTTTTTAATTAACTTAACAGATTATTAACTTGAGTATATATCTTCTTATTATCTTATTCAAGGCCCCCATATCAACTTTTTGAACTAATTATTTTTTCCAATTCTGAATTTAATCATTTTCTTTTATAAAACATCAAGAAAACGATTTATTCTTACTTTTAAATAGAATAATATTTCATTACATTGTTAAGCAATTGAGTTTATGTAACTTTGCCTAATACTTTTCCTCTGATTTTGTTAAATCTATTTAATCTATTTCTACTCAAAACATGCCAAATTAAAAATAATTTTATATTTGTGAGAATCCAAGCTTATAGATCTTGCTAATGCTAATATGTTTTCAATTAGTCCTCTAAACATCTCTAAACATAATAAATAAATGGAAGAAATTAATTTCTCTCAGAAACTATATAAGCATGTGCCATCTATGCTTTCAATCCCTGAGCTAGGCCAATTAGAAGTTGGATTGTCTAGGATGTGTTTGTTAGACATTACTGGGGGATTTCTTACACTTAGAGAAGGGCTGTGGAATGAAGTTGGTATTAGAGCAAGAGATATATTCTATGGAGCAGGAATAGAAGGAGCCAAATCATTCCTGGAAAAATTAATTGAAGCAAAACAAATTACTCCAGATGAAAGCGGATTAAAAGAAGCATTGGCAGAATATTCTTCAGCGGGTTTCGGTGTTTATTCATTAATAGAATGTGATTTGCAAAATGGTTATATAAAAGTTCTTGGAAGCAATTGTTTTGAAGCATGGGGACATAAAGAAAAGAAATTGTTAGATCATGATACTGTCTGTGATTATTCCAGAGGTGTTATAGCAGGCTTTATGATGGTAATTGAAAGTTTTGTGAATCCTGAGGTCGCTAAAGATTTATACTGTGTTGAAAATAAATGTTCTGTAAAAAATCATGAGTTTTGTTCATTTGTAGTGGCTCCCAGTTCAAAACTCTTAGAAGAAGGTTTAAAAATCCCTAAACAAACTCAACCACTTAAATATTACTTAAAAGCAAAAACCAACAGTTTACAAAGAACATTGAAAAGATTAAAAGCAATAGAAGATATTTCTTCAGCATGTTCTAGTCTTGTGACTTCAGATTTATCAAATGTTTCAAATATGGTTTTGGCATCTTTCTGCGAATTGACAGGTGCTGATTATGGCGTTTTATTCTTAATGGATGGACCTGATAAAACAATTAGGTTAGATACCGCATATGGATTTCCTAATAGTTTTGTAGACACTTATAATAGTTTTAAATTCACTCTAGATGGTGAAGCTGTAAATGAAAGCTGGCCTTCAGTAAGATCAATATTAAATAAGCAACTTGTTCTGATTAAAGACTCAGCTTTTACGAAAGTAAACTTTTCTAAATTTTTTATTGACTCTGTAAAGCCAAATAAAGTAATGGCAGTTGCTTCTGTACCACTTATCGTTAATGGTCGGGCAATTGGTGCAATAACAAAATACTATATAAAACATCATGATTTTGATGATGAAGAAATTTCATTCATGAAAACCACTGCAAATATTATTTCCAGTACTCTTGAGAGAAATCATCTTTTAGATATGGCAAAGAAAACTGAAAAAGATCTTGCTCATGCAAATGAAGGCTTAAAGCATACTAATCAGGAGTTGGATTCTTTTGTTTATATCTCTTCTCATGATTTAAGAGAGCCTCTTCGAACAATAGAAAGTTTTGTTGGAATTGTTCAGGATCAGTTGAATAAGAATTTGACTGATGATCAAAATGATTATTTCCAAAGAATAGTTAAAGCTACACATAGAATGAGAAGCTTGATTGAAGATTTAACTAATCTTTCCAGAGCAAGTAGAGGTTCAAAAGAAAAAGAAAATAAAGAAGTTGATTTAAATGTTTTGCTTATGGAAGTTCAATTTGAACTTACTGCATTTGTAGAAAAAAACAATGCAAAAATCCTTCTTTTAGATAAACTTCCAAATGTAATGGGTAGTAAAGAAAAAATTTCATCAGTATTTAAAAATCTCATAGCCAATGGCATAAAATTCAACACCTCTAGAAAGAAAGAAATTAAAATCTATATTTCTGAAGATTTAAATTTTGACCCGAAAAAATTATGCATTTGTGTGGAAGATAATGGTGTGGGAATAAATAAAGATTACCACAAGAAAATATTTGATCTTTTTCAGAGACTACATAGTCAGGATGAATACGAAGGCACTGGAGCTGGTCTTGCTATAGTGAAAAAAATTCTTGAAAAATATGGATGTGAGATATGGATAGATTCTAAAGAAGGGAATGGTAGTAAATTTTATTTCACTTTACCAAGGTATGACTCAAATGCTGAATATATTATTTAATTATGAAAGAAAAAAATAGAGAATACTGTATTTTGCATGCAGAGGATAATCCAGATGATTCTCTGTTAACGGAGTTAGCATTTAAGCAGTTAGGGTTAAATGTCCAGTTGAAAAAAATATTGAATGGTAAAAAAGTTATTGATTCATTAAAAGAGTCTTTAATTACATCTGAAAAGTTGCCAGATTTGATTTTGTTAGACATTAACTTACCGTTGATGAATGGATTTGAAGTTTTAAATGAAATAAAAGTTGAAGAAAAGCTCTCTTCAATTCCTGTTGTTTTTTTTACGAGTTCTGATAGTAGTGCTGAAATGAAATATGCTTATGAAAATGGAGCAGATCTATATATAAGGAAACCAAATAATTTAAATGGATTTAAGAGAGCTATGCTTCAGGCAGTACAGCTGATTAAGGATGCTGACATGATGATCTCTTGAATTAGGTTTGCCCCTATCTCTTCTCATCTCAACGAGTGATCTTTAGGAAGAATCTTTTAAAAATTGTCTTTGGTCGGGTAAGACAAAGATACTATGCAATATTTCCCCTATTTTCTATGGGGTTAATAATTCTTTAACTATAGTGAGCTACAAAATATAAGCAGGAGATATTAAAGGACTAGGACAAATACACGGGGGGATTTGAAAAAGGTAGATAACGGGCCGATTTCGAATATGAAGAATGGTAGATATAAATAAACTTTTAACTTTAGCTAAACAATATAGAACAAATCCATTAGATACTACTCATGAAGCCAAGCAGCTTTTAGCAGCAATAGATGCTGACAAGAAAGATGGCATTAGCAAAGATGAGTTCAGTGCATTTGAAGCTGTTGGTAAAGATTTAACTGGGGATCAGAAGGTATTATTTGATGAACTCACAAAAATTGTAAATGAAAAAATTAAAACTGCTGCACCAGACAGTTTGAAAGTAAAAGTTAGTGGTAAAGATTTTGATTTATCTACTCAAGAATTAATACAAAAACCATTTCGCTTAAAAAATGATACAGAGCAAAGTCTTTGGCTGAATGAAATCCATAAAAGTGCTAATAGAGGTGTTACTGTAAGTAAATCAAGGGCTGTTTCAACTGTAGGGAATGTTATTGCTGGCAGAAATATATCTGAAGATGCCGTGATGGAAGATGTAGTTCAAAAGCTTTGGGATAATAATGACTCAATTGGTGGTGAAAAAAGAAAAGTATTTAGAATGGAAGAAATTCTTGGCATGCAAGAAGCAATAAAAGCGCTTCCTCCAGATAAACAAAAAGCTGCTTTAGAATTATTCGGTAAAAAAATGGGTGAATACATCCATAAGAATTTTGGTGATGACGCTCAATTTACTATGGATACTTTTATTGCACTTCATCAAAGTACTGATTGGGGAAAAGGTGGGCATACTACTGAACTTCAAAACTTTTATAAATCAATGCTGGGTGAAATGTGTAAGAACGTCCCACATTTAAAAGAGAAAATAGATAAGCTTGCAGATGGTGAAGCTGTAGTTTTAGGAAATTATGATGTAGATGGTGGTCCATTTGGAAGTTCTGCATTTTATGTGAAAAAAGAAGGTGCTAATCTTTCTTTTGATTTTATAGAACATATAAAAGCACCAGAAGGAAGTAAAACGATAGGTGTGGATCCAGAAGTTGCTCAAAAAGAATTAGGTGAAGTTGTTAAGAGCATAAAAGCTGATACAAGCCTCAAACCTAATGCAGCACAGGCTAAAGCTTTGACAGATCTTGAAAAAAGTATTCCTTCTATTCCTGCTATTTTGTCTGGTGAACCAGCAGCTTTACAATTACTTTTTGATCAACTTATAGAGGTTTTAGGAATAGCAGGACTAAAAGATGGCGTGAAAGATCAGCTTAAATCACTTATCGAACAAGTAGGAAAACTTTTAGGAAAATCTGCTGAAGAAATTAAAAAGGCACAAGGCCCTTCTGCAATACCAGCTTCAACTGGACCAGGAGGTGCAGGAGCAGGCACAGGACCAACGGGTGGACCAACTGGAACACCACCAGCAAGTGGAACTCCTGCAAAGGTGGATCCAAAAGAATTAAAAGATAGGCTTAATAAAATACCAGAAGATCTAAAGGGGCTTGAGAATCCAAACGTTTTAGAACCCTTAAAAGAAGAATCAATTAAAAAAATAATTGAGGAATTATCTGATAAAACTAGTATAGAAGATATAAAAAAGCTACAAGCTGTTCTTGAAAATTTAAAACCTCAAATTAAGGAAGATGCAGCAGTTAAAGCTAACACTGCTGAAGTAGCTAAACTAACTAAAATTCTAACAGACTTATCTGCTGATTTAGAGAAATTAAAAACTTCAAGTGCTCCTACGCCTGTATCACCTCCTTCTCCAACACCAGTAACTGCTACGGTTAAGCTAAAAGTAAGTGCTACTATATTCATTGAAAGGGCTAAAGAGGGAACCCCAGGTCCTGAATTTGTTAAACTACTTGATGCCCTAACTCCACTGTTTACAAACTTAAAAGAAGATTCTGACAAAACTACAATTGAAGCACTAAAAACTAAATTAGAAGTCGTAAAAAATATTTTAGCTACTTCTGCTGATACACAAGCACATACATTAGCTGAAGTTCTTCTTAAAGATTTAGAAGCTCTTCTTTTAGAAAAGAAATAATCAGGCTACCCCTAATTCTCTCTACACCTATTAAACTATTTTTTCTTAGTTTTTTTAACTCTGGTATATCCATGGGTATGAAATCTATAGATAAACTATTTCAAATAGTTCATTTGGCTTAATGTAGGGATAACTAGCATATAGCAAAATTAAAGAAGAGTAGTGATAGGCCGATAATACCGATACAGGGGTAAAAAAATGAGCGAAATTAATAACGTAACACCGAAACAAATAACTTTAACTGATACACAAAAAGCAGTATTAGAAAAACTAAAAGCAGAGGCCAAGAATCCAGATGGAACTTTAAATGTAGAGAAAGCAGGAAAGCTTCTTAAAGAAAATATTGATAGTTTTGACTCTGTCGGAGATCAAAATGGTGTTATTGATAGCGCTGATGAAGTGGAATTTTTTAGAGCACTTTTAAATGGTGACATTAAGGGTGCTGATATGTTTACTAAAACTGAGCTTGGTGCAGTAAGTACATATTTAAGGGAGCATACAGAAGATTTAAATATTTTTCAAAGTCCGGATGCAAAAGTAGATACAGAGGTAGGAAGTCAACCAGCTACAAATCCACAAGATTTAGTTAGACCAGATGCAGAAGGAGATTTAAATGCAGATGGTATAAAAGATATCCAAAACAAAAGAGTAGCAGCAAGACAAGCAACTGCTGGAAATACTTATGATGTGTCAGCAGAAAAAGGACTAAGTGCAGCTGAAGGTATAGCAAGTAAAACAGATGTAAGCGGGCTAGAAGAGAAAGCGGCTAAGCAAAAACAAATTAGAGCTATGCTTAAAACATTCTGGAATAATGATGGTAAAAATATAAAGTTTTTAAGTATTCAGGAAATGAATGCTATTCGTGCCTGGGGAGAAAAGAATTACGAAAATAAAGCTGACTTTCATAAAGATTTTAAAGACTTATTCTTAAAGAGTGTAAATGAAGACACTCCGTTTAGCGTACAGCTGATGGCTAAGCAGTGGACTGAGCTTATGGGTAGTAGTACTTTCATGGGTAAAGGATCTACTGGTTTTAAAGATTTTTTTAGTGATTTAGGAAATGGAATTGCTAATGGTGTTATTGCAGATAGAAAAGCTAAAGGCATAGAGGTAAAAGCTGGGGATGTTATTGCCTCATTTAAGGGAAAATCAGATCATCCTGGTTTTGACAATGTAATTCTTAAAGTAGGTCTTGATGGTAATGCTGCACCAGCAGAAATTTCAAAATCCGCACATGGTGATAGTAAAAAAATAGGTCATATTTTTGATGGAGGCATTACGGGTTCTGGTACTCCTCCAGGAAATGCAGGAGGATTAGGTGGATCAACAGAAGTTAACCCCTCTACTAAACCTGTACCAGTAGATAGAAAACAATTAACTGAAGATATAAAGGCTTTAAAGAATGGAAATCCTTCTGTAAATGTAATGATTCAAAATGAAAGTGGAGGCTTTACAGAGTTTGAAGATTTAAAAGGTTTATCTAGAGCAGCATTAGAAAATATAGTACTTGGTCTAAATGAAGCATTAAATAAACCTGAAAATGTTACTTTGAGACAAAAGATTGAAAGTATAATAAGCAGGCTTAAAAGTATCATCGCTGAGATTCCGGCTCCACGGATAGAACCATCGGGACCAACAGAACCAGCAGGACCGACTGGACCAACAGGACCGACAGGTGAAACAGAACCAACAGGACCGACAGGACCAACAGGACCAACAGGACCGACTGGACCAACAGGACCGACAGGTGAAACAGAACCAACAGGACCGACAGGACCAACAGGACCAACAGGACCAACAGGACCGACAGGTGAAACAGAACCAACAGGACCGACTGGACCAACAGGACCAACAGGACCGACTGGACCAACAGGACCGACAGGTGAAACAGAACCAACAGGACCGACAGGTGAAACAGGACCAGCAGTACCACCAAGATCAGCACCACAAGCAGAAGGAAATGGACCAGCAGTTCCACCAGCAGTACGAGAAAGATTTGCAGGAAGCAATCTTGAAATGGCTAATGATATCTTTAAAAATGAAGCCTTTAATAATTTGCCTGTTGATCCTAGTGGATTAGGAAAACAGTTTGATCTAGTAATAAGCAAAGGTGAAAATGCTAGTAAGGAGGAAAAAATAGCATTGAAAGAGTTGTTAATTCAAAACAAATCATCCTTCCCACAAGATGAAAACTGTCAAAAGATCTTAGATCTTTTAATACTCGAGTTAGACCCACCACAGCCAAATCCAGAACCAGTACCAGAACCGGTACCAGTACCAGAACCAGAACCATCAGCACGACCAGCATATGAAGAACCCAGTCCTCTAGAACCGGAATTACCTACGACTGAACCATCAGCAAGAACTCAAGGTCCAACAGGTCCAGTAATGCCACCCCCACCAAAAGAAACAATGCCAAATGTTCCGGTGCCACCAGCTTCAGAAGAAAGTGCACCACCTCCAGAAGCTCAATCTTCACGTAACCCTGGAAATAAATTTAATAGACAAGCCTAAAACAAAATGAATGCAATAAATCCAAATAACTTTAATTCACCTGGACAAAATCCAAATGGATTGATTTTAGATGGCGTACTTTTAAAAAATGCTCGTACAAGATTAAATTCCCCTATTGATAGATCAGGCTTTCAGTTTTTTAATGGAAATCCAGGAAGACTTTTTGGAAATGGATATTTCAATTCTGGAACGTCTAATAACGGTTCTTATGTTCCTCCATTCAATGCTAGGGAAGGAAAAATAATTGGACTTAAAGCTGCTCCTCCTGGCATTTCAGCTAATGCAGATCAGGGAAAAGCTGAGTTAGATTTAATTGATAATGGTAATGGAACATTTAGCAGAAAAGGATTCAATGGAACTTATAAAGTTCGTGATGATGGCGGTATAGAATTCTCAGGTGGTTTTCATGGAAATAGAGGAAATAGAATAGATTGCCCTCCACAGGTATATTTTGCTGGACAAGGTTGGTTTAAACTCGGCAGCGCATCTGCTTCTTCAGGTTTTGGTGGAGCAGTAAATAGTGGGACTGATGTTTTTACTCCTAATCAGGGATTAGGTGGAAATATAAGTATTGCTGGAAATGTAAGCGTTGCTGGAAGTGGAGATGTTTTTTCCAGTATGAGTTCTATGGGTGGTAATCAACCAGCATCCAATCAAATAAGAAATAGAATAGATTTACTAAGAAATTCAGGTCCATTAGTAGGATTACAAATACCTAAAATAAATATAAAAACATTGATAGATAAAGTAAAAAACGGGATACAACCACCGAGTGTTGAAACAATGAAGAAAAATCTAGGTAAAGCTTATGCTGATTTAGTCGGTGATTCAAATGCTATTAAAGGATATATAGACAAAGTTCACAAAGAAGGGAATAGAGCTGAGCTAAATACTGCATTTCAATTGATGGATTATAAATTTGATTATCTTGATAATTTAATGGATGCAGATCTCTTTGCAAGTGAAGTAAATGCAAAACCAAAAGAAAAAGTAGATTTTCCAGTAGTAGGTGACACTATTACTAAATTGAAAAGTAAAGAAAAAGTTAGCCCCCCATCTGTAACAGATATAAGAAATGACTTTAATGGTGCTAGAAAAAATCTAGATGCATTTAGAAACATATTGAAAGACTTTAAAGTAAATAATACTGATGATGACCATGCAAGGTATGAAATATATAAATTTGTTCAAAGTTACACGGATAATCTTGAAGTTGTATTGGGTGAAAAGCTTCAGGCTATTTCTAATCCTAATAAACCTCCTCTGAAAAGTTTAAATGAAGTTATCCAAAAATTAAGAGATGGAGAAGAAGTAGAAGCTCCAAGACCAGAAGATTTAAGAGCTAACTGGAATTCTCACCGTGATAATCATTTGGTTATTTCAAAAGAAATTACAAAGTTCTTAGGTGAATTAAAGAAGCAAGAACAAACTCCAGAAAATATAAAGCTTGCTTCAGCACTGTTTGATTATCAGCATGATTACATGGATAATCTGGAGACGGCTTTAGAATTAAATAATTCTCAGTTTTTTAAGAAAACAGGAGATGTTAATCTTCCTAATCCTAATGAAGTCCTTTCTAAATTGTTAAATAATGAAAGCGTTAATCCCCCTTCTGCTGAAGAAATAGCTAAAGATAGAGGTTCTGTTAGAAAAAATATGGATAACTTTAGAGAAATGTTAAAAGGAATTACTGATGGAAATTCATTTAATAAGTTGGTAGGTTTTTACCAGCAATATGTTAAAAATTATTTGACTGCTCGTGATGCTGAATTAACGAAGTTTAATACATTGCCTAAAAATACTTTTCCTGGTGAAATAACAGTAGAATTGCCTTTGCCTGGAGGTTCCCCTCAGCAAAGTCCTGTACGAAATACTCAGCAAGCATCTTCTTCTGGTTCGACAAATCAGCAAACTGGCAAAGTAAATAAACAATCTTTAGAAAAAAAGATTAATTCATATCTAGGACCAATTGGTGCTGGACTACAGTCGAGAAATCCTTCTTTATTGAATTTTTCTATGAGTAAGTATAATACTGCTGGAGAATTACAATCTTTACTAAGTCAATTAGAAATTCTTGGGCAAACCTATAAACCTGGTGATGCACAACAATCAGATTTTGATTCCATGTTTAGAGACTTAAAGACATTAATAGAAGAAAAAAAAGCTGAGGAAAGTGGAGCTAATCAAAATAATTCATCTCAAGGTGAGTTGCCAAAGAGTGAATCTACTCCTGATCCAAGTGCTCCAAAAGATTTACTTGATGAATAATTTATTATCTTGAATTAAAAAGATCCCCTATAGAGCTATACTAAAGAAACATTAATTAACAATACTTTGCATAGTTATCCCTCGGGGAACAGCCTTTTTTATTATAGCTTCTATAAATACCCAGGGTATAACATACTAGACTCAATGGTGATAGACCTAGAGAAAGAGGAAGGTAAAAGAAAATGAACATTTTAGATTTATTCGACTGGGTTAGTTGGTATAACGCACTTTATGAAGCATGGGCTTTATTTGCAGAAAGATTAGTATCCGTAGCACCACACTTGATTGGGGCTGGCTTAATTATAGTTTTAGGTTCTCTCTTGGCAATGGGTGTTGGTGAAGTTCTTGCTGGTTTCTTAGAAAAACTGCAATTAGACACTTTACTTGAAAAAACACATATTCATAAAACCTTGAGAAATGCAGGGTTAAAGATTAAAGTTTCTACTTTAATTGAAGAAGTTGTAAGATGGATAATTTTAATCGTTATATTTATTGCAGCAGCTGATGTTGTAAATCTCCCTCAGGTTAATGAGTTCTTTACTCAAATACTCCATTACCTACCAAATGTATTTATTGCAGTAATCATCTTAGTTGTAGCTACTATCGTTTCTTCATTTGTAGGAAATATAGTCACTTCAGCTACAAATGATGACTTAGGTTATTATTCAGGACTTGCAAAAGGAGCTATTTATACTTTTGCAGTTTTAGCCGCACTCCACCAATTACAAATCTCAAAACCATTAATTGAGATATTGTTTACTGGTATAGTGGCTGCTCTTGTTCTTGCATTCGGATTAGGCGGAAGAGAAATCGCAGCTGAAATCCTTAAGAAGTTCTATCATGACTTCCAAGCTCATAGCAAGAAAAAATAACTTCGTTTTTGGGACTTCAGACAAGCTGAAGTCTCCTGCTTTAAAACAATACGTTTTATCGGACCCGCCGAGTGAATCGGACGGGTCCTTTTTATTGAAAAAGCACTATTTTCTCATTAAATATGAAAATTTTATAAATATCAATGTAAAAACACTGCAAAACCCGTACAATCTTTAATCCGTGCAATGATGCAAATTTTTTAAGGATATTAATATGCAGTTTTCATTAGTTCATGGTTTAAGTAGTGCAGTTCGTCCAACATCAAACAGGACACAAGTAGCTAGTCCTTCTAATTCAGATTCAGGCGTACAAGATAATTCTAGAACCTCACAGCCAACCGTATACCCAGCTCATTCAGGTTCTCCACGTGCTCATATGCATGCATTTTTGGCTCGTCAATCAGGATTTTCATCATAAATATTTAAGGAATTTATAAATGCATGCATATGGTGTAAACCCTTGGTTATCTATTCCAAGTAATAGAGAAACGAAAAGTAAAGCTTTAAAGTATACCTTAGCAAGAGTGTTTACTTCCAACTTTTTATTCTCTGTAGAAGTGATTGATCAAATAGCAGAAAATATTTTAGCAAGAGGTGTACCAGTTCGTGGTTTAACTTTTGATGAAGTAAATAGTCATACTTTGAAAATAAAAGGAAGGGTAGCTTCCTATTACCACAAGCAATTAATTTTCCATCAAGCACAAGATGCAGTATCAGGTGGATTAAATATTTGTGTAGCTGATGTAGCCGTTGGCTAAAATAAGTTGCAAGAATTAAGTAGTAAGTTTCAAGGAGAACTCAGAACCTAAACTATCAGGTTCTCCTTACATCTTGAAACTAAATTTGGACCCAATCGGAGTCGCCGCTCAGCTTCGCTGAGCGAGCCTCGCCGCGCCCACTTTGTGGGCGGGCGGGAACCGTACTTTTAAACTAAGAATAGAGAATTAAATTAATAAATGATTTGGACCCAAGGAGATTCGAACTCCTGACCTATTCCATGCCATGGAAGCGCTCTACCAACTGAGCTATGGGCCCTTTCTAGAGAATTAGAAAATCAGAATTCAAGATCGAGACTAAATTCGTAGGCTCAACTTTTAATTATAACTTACTACTTCTATAAACTTATTTTTAAAATCACCTATGATTTCTTCATAGATAATTTGATTGTTTCTTAAAATTAAGTCAGGATTTTGAAGTCCTAAACTACCTGAAAATAATTTATCTGTTATATGTTCTCTAAGCCATGCACCTTCTTTAGTAAACATGTATCTTTGAATGAATGGTATGAAAGCTCTTATTACATTAAAGTCTGGGTCTAATGAGTGTCCCAATCCTTCTAATGTTAATAGTGCTCTGATAATAAGTGCTAGTTCTACAGGGAGTCTAAATTTATATTTATAAACAATCTCAGCCATGTCTTCAAGTATTTGTTTAAAGCTGGCTTTAATTTCATTGTCAGATTCAAAACGAGCATCATAAAGTGGCTTTATGTCCTTTGCTACGTCATCTAAATTTGTACAGTTTTTATCTAGTAATCCCAATGCAGCAAAATCTTCTACTACTCCTCTGTAATCTTTACTTATCAAATGAATCATAGTGTTTACAAGTTTTATTTGTAACTCTTTAGACACATGCCCAACCATTCCAAAATCAAAAAATGCAAGTCTTCCATCTTCCATTATTCTAAGATTTCCAGGGTGTGGATCTGCATGAAAGAAGCCATCAGTTAAAAGCTGTTTTAAATAAATATTACAACCTTCTCTGGTAATTTCTTTTAGGTTCATGCCAGCAGTAAGCATCTCTTCTTTTTCTGTTATTTTATAGCCTTTTATATATTCAAGAGTAATAACTTTTCTAGTCGTGTATTGCCAGTAAACTTTAGGAACATAAACTCTATAATAGCCCTTGAAGTTTTTTCTAAAGTGATCACAGCTTTTTCCTTCTTGTATATAATCTATTTCTTCATGGAGCACCTTGAGAAATTCATCTAAAAGTGATTCAAAATCTGTGCCTCTTACTAGTTCAGGATATTTTGAAGCTTCTTTGGATATTGTTCTAAGAATAAAAATATCTTGTTCTATTATGTCTCTTAAATCTGGCTTTTGAACCTTTATTATTACTTCTTTATTTGAATCTAAAAGTTTTGCTCTGTAAACCTGCCCTAAGCTTCCAGAAGCCAAAGTTACTTTATCTACCTCAGCAAAAATACTTGTTAATGGCTTTTTAAGTTCTTCCTGAATTGTTTTAAATGCTAAGTCATCGTCAAAAGGTGGTATTTCGTCCTGAAGTTTTGCAAGCTCTTTCATGTAAGTAAGAGGAATCAAGTCAGCTCTTGTAGACATTACCTGCCCAAGTTTTATAAAGGTACTTCCAAGTTCAAGAATCTGTTCTAAAACCCACTTTGCTCTTTTTACTTCTCTTTCAGGTTTTGGTAATTTAAGTAAAGGGTCAAATTTTTCAGCTATTGAAAATATTGTGTGGTTTTTTGTTAGAAAGTCCTTGTTTTCAAACCATACATATAAGCTCAGCTTAAATGCAAAAGTAAAAAATGCAGTTAGTCTTTTAATCCCTTGAAAACCTAATTGGGAAAATATTTCCCTGTAAATCGTGTAAATGCTTTTTATGGCTTTGGAGATCATGTGTCTATTATAGAACATGGCTGATAAGGCATATGCTCCTAGTCTTTTCAGTCTTATATGCCTTGTCCTACGCCATATCCTCCGCTAGGATGCTTATATTCTATGGCTTCATAAGGACAGCCACTTTTACAAGCACCGCATTCTAAGCAGTTTTCATATGTTACTAATAATTGGTCATCCGCTTCAGACCAGGTAAAAACCCTTGAAGGGCAGAATTTTGTACATTCTTTGTTTTTACAAACCAGGCAAGCGTCAAGATTAACTTTAATGTGAATCTCAGTATCTGGACGGAATTTATTGATGAGCAATTTCTCATGAATGCCCATTAATTCAACTTTATTTTCTTTTTTAGGTCTTGCCATTTAAATGTCACCCACAGCAGTTGTTTTGGAGAGATCCACTGTAGAGACGTTGCTTGCAACGTCTCTATCGGTTAATTCTTTGACTACCTTTATGAGAGACCGCTGATAGGAAGAAGGGTTTTTAGAAATTATTGCTTCAGCAGCAAGTTTGCTGGTGAGCATTGGTAGGGATGAAATATCTGGACTGTTTATATCTAATACTAGTGAAGAGCCTCCTATTATCATATAACCATCCCCATAAAGATTTTTTGGATTTGAGTTGGGTTTCCATATTTTTCTTGGAAGCATGTAGGAAGCGTATTTAATAGTTTCTGATCCTCTGATAAGGTCTTTAAATAGCGGATGAATTTTTATACCTTCAATGCAAAAATTAATATTTATAGCAGTCTTTATTAAGTCTGAAAATGACACTCCTACTCCAATGGTTATTGATTTTTTATTTGTATGAAAATATCCAATACTTTCAAGATTGAAAAACTTTTGTGGAAAAAATTTCCCTGCAATTCCTTGACCTGTTTCCAGCTCAAATCTTTCTTCTATAGTTTTAGATGGCAACTCTAAAACTTCCTCTACGAATAGATAAAGTTCATCGGGTGTAATCTCCCCTTTCCTAAGCCCTGCTTTTTTACAAAGTATTGATTTTACCCCTTCAGAAATAACTACAGTATCAGCATAAAACTCTAATGAGTCAGTTTTTACGCCTACTACTTTTTCATCTTCAATAATCAATCCTCTAACTATAGTTTCATCTAAAATATCTGCTCCAGCTTTATCTAGCTGTTTAGTCATCCAGGCATTGAAATTATTTCTATTTACAACAAAATTGTTTCCATTTTTTAAATCAGTATCTGTGGAAGTGAATGAGTCTTTGTCTAAAATATAAGATTTTTGTTTAGATAAAAACCTTTCAAAAGGTGCTTGAGGTTTTCCTTCCCAAAACTTACTGAATATACCTTTTAAAGAATCCTCATATACTAGTCCACTGTAAAATGATTGACTGTTGCCATGAGTGGATCTTTGTATTAAAAGTGTTTTAATGCCATTGTCAGCTAATATCTTTCCACATGAAAGCCCGCATGGACCTCCCCCTACTATAATTACGTCATATTTGCTTTTCTCAGGCATCTCTTAAATATAATATCGTATTTATTATGTAATTCCCATTCTTAGTAGCTAAAGTATAATATTGAAATGAACAATAGATTTTTAGTTGGGCTTTCTGTTTTTGTATTTTTCTTTATTTGCCTTTATATAGGTGGATGGGTTTTGTCTTTAATTGGGCTTTTTGTTACACTTCAAGTTACTTCTGAGTATATAAATATAGTTCGTGCCAAAGGGATTCACCCATCTAAATGGTGGATTAGATTTGTAGGAATATTATTTTGGTTCACTACATCTCTCCCCGTTTTTGGTTATCCTTCAGATCTTCCCCTTAAGCTTTATGTTTTTGTTTTTACTTTTGGAGTAATTGGATGTTTCTTTAGACTTATTTTTAGGGGAAATAAAAATGAGCCTATTGCCAGTATTTCAGATATTGGAGCATCAGTATTAGGTTTTGTTTATACAGGACTTTTACCTAGCTTTTTTCTTTTAATTAGAGAGTTGGGATTTATTTATGTAATAGTTACTATTCTTGCAGTAGCTTACTGTGATATCGGTGCATATTTTGGTGGAAAAATCTTTGGTAAAAATCCACTTAAACCAGAAATTAGCCCAAAGAAAACTTTTGAAGGTTCACTTAGTGGCTTTGTATTTAGCCTTTTAATGACTCTTACATTGGTTTATTTTAATCAAGAGGCCTTTAATCATAATTTATTTCATGGAGTAATGATAGGGGTAATTGCAGGTATTTTTAGTCAGTTTGGTGACTTGTTTGAATCACTCTTAAAAAGAGATGCTGGGTTAAAAGACTCTGGAAATTTATTACTATCGCATGGTGGAATTTTAGATAGATTAGACAGCTATTTCTTTGTATTGTGGGCAGTTTATTTCTATTTACTTTGGGTGGTTTTAGGTAGGTTTTAAAAACCTCTTATCAAGGTCGCAATTTGCGATCTTGAAGAAATCCTTTAACCCTTCAATTTCCCTGCTGCACTAGCTTCCACAAAAGTCCCCAAACTTTGTCCAAATGTTTTTAGGGCTGGAGAAATATCGTATTCATCTAAATGTACATCAAGAAGAGCAAATGTATCATTGGTAGATTTTGCTTTTTCAAGAGCTTTTTTAAAGTCTTCCACTGTTTTAACTGATATTCCTACTCCACCTAAATCTTCAGCTATTTTTGCATAATCAAGTCTAGGTAAGTCATGTCTTTGTGCTGTAGCTGGTGGTTCACAATATCTCAATGTGGCATAAATAGTGTTATTGAATAAAATGATTATAGGATTTAATTTTAATTTTGCCATGGTAATCACTTCAAATCCTGTCATTTGAAATGCACCATCTCCGACCATCACTAATGGTCTTCTACTAGGATCGGCTATTTGAGCACCGATAGCTCCTGGTATTGCAAAGCCCATACTCAGATAGTAAGCTGGGGATAAAAATGTAGAACCACCTTTTGTTTGTAATTCTTGTCCACCGAAAAGACAATCACCCACATCACAAACCACCCTGTAACCTTTATCGATAAAGTCATTAGTCATAGTGAGCATTGCTTTAACTGTAATAGGATCTGAGTCTTTCCCAGTAGGGTAATTTGGAACTTGGATTCTAGGAAAAGTAGTGTTGTGTTTTTTTATATCTTTTCTTTCTAGTAATCCTTTCATGAAGAAACTTAAACCAATCTGTGGATAAAAATGATTTTTTACTTTTAAGCCATCGATGTTTGCAGAGATGGCATCATCTGGTGAAAACTTTGCAGTAAACATTCCAAGATTTATATCACTTAAAATTACACCAAGCATTAATCTAAAATCAGAGTTATGAATAAACTCTGCGACTTTAGGATTACTCAACTGACCGAAATAAACTCCCATTGAAAGATCATGTTCTTCTGGAAATATTGATTTCCCCAGAATAGTTGATGCTACAGGAATATTTACTCTTTCAGCAAAAGTAATTAACTCTTTTTGAAGTCCTATTCTGGACAATTCTGCATCTGCAATGATTACAGGATTTTTAGCATTGTTTAACATTAAAACTATTTCATCAAGTGCTTCATTTAATGCTTGATTGTCTTCTGGTAGTAGTGGACTCTGAAAAGGCTCTTCAACGATTTCTATTTCGCCCATGTCTCTAGGAATTTCTATGTAAACAGGCTTTTTATACATAACTGCCATGCTCAATGCACGGTCAATTTCTTTTCCTGCAGTAATGGGATTATCTACGATGATACTAAGAGCAGTTATTTCACTCATTACTCTTTGGTGGGTTTCATAAGTTCTGATTTTATGGTGAAGATGTGCATATTTTTTTCTTTCACTTACTCCAGGACCACCGCTGATTACCACCATGGGTGAGCATTCTGCATATGCCTGACCTACAGCATTCACCAGATTTAAAGAGCCTACACCATAGCTAACCAGAGCAGCTCCTAAACCACGTATTCTGGAATATGCATCGGTGGCGTATCCTACTGATGGTTCATGAGTCATTGTTACTGTTTTTAAAGAACTTTTTTCAAGGTAGTGAAAGTGTACATGTACTGATTCGCCAGGTATTCCAAATACGTGATCAACACCATATGATTTTAATCTTTTGAATAGAAAATCTAATAATTTCATGAAACCCTATTTTTATATGGTCTTATAGTCTCATTGTCTCATGGTCTTTGTATTTTGAAAAAGACCATAAGACTATTGGACCATGGGACTATAACTATTATAACTTAAGTTTTCTCTAATTCTACTTCAGTATAGTGTTCAGTTCTATGCCATTTGCCGATAGTTCTGCTAAATAAAACTTTTCTTACAGTAAGTAAAACTACTGGAGTCCAAAATCCCATAAGATAAAGATTGGTTTCTATGGCTCTTTTAAAACTTGTTCTCCATGAACAGTTCCTATATATTCTTAATCCAAAAGTTAAATTTGCAAGAGTAATCAGCCAAATTGCAAATGAGATGAGCATAATGCTGGTGAAGTGAGTTTGTTGATCTTGAAAATATCTTATTATTACACCAATTAAATCCAGGGAAATCCAGATAGGAATAGCAAACTGACTTAAGAATACAAATGAGTCAAACTGCTGGTGTAGTCTAGTTTCTTTATTTGGTCCAAATATTTTTGGTATGTGAGTTAAATATCTTCTCAGGCTACCTTCTGCCCAGCGAAGTCTTTGTAAAAAAAGAGATTTTAAGTCCATGGGTGCTTGTTCTAAAACCATGGTTTCTGGACAAAACCTAATCTGGTAGCCATTTACATGGAGCCTTGTGGAAAGCTCTAAATCATCAGTAAGTGTTTGTTCATCCCAATACCCTATGCTTATAAGAATATCTCTTTTAATGATAAGTCCATTTCCTCGGAGTTCTACGTGTCCACCTATGGCATCTCTTCCACATTGAAAGTAATTATCCATGCAAAACTCATTTTCTTGCAATGTCGTTAAATAGTTTGAGCTTGCATTTAAAATTCTTTTTTGAGATTGAACAGCAGCTACATTTTCTTCTTCAAGGTAAGGAGCCATCTTTAGAAGATAATCTGAATCTATCCTTGCATCTGCATCAAATACTGCTATTAATTCACTGCTAGTGTTTCTTGTAGCAAAATTTAATCCAGCAGCTTTACCATAGCTGTTTTCATTGTTTCTATGAAATGCTTTTATTTTCTCTGGGAATTGAGAACAATATTTATCTAAGATATCTTTTGTGGAGTCAGTAGAGCGATCGTTTATTACATAGATTTTATAGTTTGGATAATTCAATGCTAATAAGTTTTCTAAGGTTGATCCTATTACTTTCTCCTCATTGTGAGCTGCAACAAAAATATCTATGTTTGGATAGCTATTTAAAGTAGGAATTTGATTAGAAGTGTTTTCAAATCTTGTTTTGAAATAACCTTTTCTTCTTTGTACTAAAAAGAGCCAGGCACTATAAAAAGTCATTGAAGCTACAAATATAAGAACTGCATACATGGCAAGTGGCTTAGGTAAGTAGTTTAAAGCTCTATCAGGAAGCAACTCCTCAAAAAGCCTTATAAAAGCCCAGGTTCCTAAAATTAAGCCACCTAAAAAAAATCTGTCAAAAAGCATAATAATTGATTAATTGCCTTCTTTATTTATAAAATCTACTAAATCGTCTCCAGCTAAGATAGTAACATCTGTGTCTGGTGGACCAAAATTCCCTACTATAATTTCTCCAATATTCCTAAGATTTTTCTTTACTTTTAAAGCGGTTTCATAATTGCCATTTTGCGCATATATCTTTGTAGTCTTTAAGTATGACTTGTGATCTTGTGTGTACATAATAGAATGGTCGTATTGTCTTAACCTATGCGAAAGCTTTGTTGCAAGTAAATTATCTTTTTTAGAAGCATTTAAAATTGCAATTTTAATAGGCTCATCATTTTCAATTATTTTTTCACCATAAAATAATCTTCTAACAATACTTCTTGTTTGTTCTTGGTCGGCTACCCAGTAACTAACACCATCCTCACTTCCAAATTCTCCTGGAAGCATTACAATACTTTGATTTTTCTTGGGCACGTTTCGTGCAAAGTTTGCGACTTTGATCAGTTCTTTTGTTTTCATATTAGTTAAAATCGTTTTTTCATACATTGAACCAAGCTGAGGAAGTTTAGTAAAAGTCACTGGATCCCAAAGCTTATTTATCGCTGCTCTAATAAATGCTTGTTGTCTTTGAATCCTTCCTATGTCACCCAGTGCATCATGTCTAAACCTTACGAATCCTAGCGCTTGATCACCATTTAATACTTGTTTCCCAGGCACTAAATCAATAAATAACATCCCGGAATAATCTTTGTATTGCATTCTTTGGGGGACATCAATTGTAATGCCACCAACTTCATCGATAATCTCATTCAAGCCTTTTACATTCACAATTACATAAGAATCAATTTTTATTTTTAGCATTTTCTCCAGAGCGCGTTTTGTGAAAATTGGTCCAGCAATTGAGTTTAAAAAATTCATTTTTTGCAAACCAAAATGAGGAACTCTAATTTTAGTATCTCTTGGAATGTTTAAAATATTTAAAGTGTTTTTTTCTGCATCACATCCTACTATAGCGATAGTGTCAGATCTGCCTTTCCAAATTTTTTGACCATGTTCTTCTGTTTTAGATAAAATTTCATCGCAACCAAGAACTAAAATATTTTTCTTTTTATTTAAACTAATTACTCTTAATTGACCAGGTACTAATGATGGATTGTAAATATTCAATGAAAAAATTATTAAGAAAAAAGTAAGAATAATTAAAAATAGTCTAAATAATGGCAAAGAAGCTGCTTTTTTCCTGCTTTCTTTATGCTCTTGTAACCTCTTTTGGGTAGAATATCTGTGTGGGGTGTAGGACATTATCTTTATTAATACTTTCTTTAAAACAACAAATGTGAAACCATTGGAACTAAGTAAATTAACATAACATCAAAGTTAGAATCTTTGTACGGTTTGAAGAACTTCAATTAAAATGACTTCTTTGAAACCAATTTGTAGCTGATCTAATAACTAACTTAACCAAAAGACACATATGAAATATAACATAGCATTTTCAAGTTCAGGAGTAAGATTCGCAGCACATGTGGGAGTCTTAGCTTATTTTCAGGATAATAATATCCCTATAGCAAACTATTCTGGTACTTCAGGAGGAGCTATTGTTGCTACTTGGGGAGCGAATAATTTGCCAGCTAGAGATTTAATGAATCTTACTTTACAGTTTGGCTATGCTAAATATTTTACAAAACCTTCTTTTGCTTTAGGTGGAATGTTTGATCACAGTACTTTTGGAAAGACCATAGCTGCATATTGTAAACCTAAAGAAAATTTATGGATAGCCACATTTAATATTCTTAAAATGAAAAAAAAGATATGGAATGGTGCACGTTTTAACTTGTCAAAGGTTTTAACGGCTACTACATGTATTCCTGGCTTATTTAAGCCTGTTATGTATTCAAATGGACTTCATATAGATGGTATATTTGGAAGCTTTTGTCCTGATGATATTTGGGATAAGGGTACTACTATATCTGTTCAATTAAAGTGTAAACAAAAAACAAAAATTAGATATCCATTTGATGATTTGGTACATAAGTTTGAACAAAAAGCTATAGACTTTTTACATCATAATCAAAAATCAGAAAATACAGAAAGAAAGGTCCTTTGTATTAATCCTGATGTCAGCTCCATCGCTCAGCTTGATATTTTTGCTGTTAAATCACATGATCATATTGAACTCTTTCAAAAGGGATATGAAGCAGCTAAAGAAGCTTTTAGTGATCAGCTTTTAACTGATCAATCAAATCCTAAACAACTTTTACCAGTTATTGTTTAAAGAGGCTTTCCACTTATAACATTTACAATGTGACCGATTTTATTGCCTTGTTTTTGTAGAGATTAAGCTTGTGATTTATTTTATGAATCCAGTTTATTTAAATTGGGCGATTGTAGGTGCAATTCATGAATTGCACCTACTGGGTAAATCCTGGAAAGTTGGTTGCCACAAAAGAAAAACCCCGCTTCATCAGGGCGGGGTTTGTGAGATAACTTGGATATGTTATTTATAGTATCGGATGGAGATTAAGGTGGGGTAATAAATCACCCCTAGCATAGATAAATCGTGGCTAATCTTAAATAGATTTAATCATGTAATATATTTTCTCTTTTTAACTCATAGGCTATAAATAGTGCAATGGCTTTAGCATTAAAAATAGTAGGACAACCATCTGGAGCAAATCAATTATTCCCTGGAACACCTGCAGGGAAATTATTAACTGCTTTTGATAAAGAGCTAGGGTTATTGCTAAATCCTAATGAAACATTTGAAGCGGGTAGTAAAAGACATTTGATTATAGATCTCGCAGTGCTAAGAGCAATTGATGCTATAAGAAATTTAACTAAAGCTACTGATGGAAATTCTAAAACACTTAAAGCTTGGATAATTGAACAGGCTAATGTAGAAAAAGCAAGAAGATTTGGACATGATGTAAATGAACTTAAAGCTGCACTTAAAGTGCTAAATGATTTAAAAGTTCCTGATTTTAATGCATTGCAGACAAAGGGGATGTTAGGAATTCGATTAGATATAGATGAAAATACTTCTGTTCCAGAAATAGCACCAGTAGTTCCTACATTTACTTCACCTTCAGGTTTAAGTACTCCACTAAAGTTTAGTACTGCTTTAGTCCCACCTACTCGTACTCCTGTACCTTTTGGAAGTTCTTCATCTAGTTCTGCTTCTTCTAAGCTTCAACTCTCTCGTAGTGATAGGGATAAAATTATAAGAGATTTTGAATATGATCCTTCTTTAATTTCTGCTGAGTATGTAAATGGGAAGCCTGTTTCTGGAGAGTTAGAACCGGGACGAATCTATAATGTGATTCTTTTAAATTCACAAAACACTAGAGATGATGGAAAAACTAAAGAAGTAAAATTTAAAAAAGTAGAATTTGATCGTAGAGAAGATGAAACCCTTATATTTTTAGGTGGAAGAAGAACCAGACTTCCAGTACATCTTCAGGAAAGGCACTATGCTTTTTTAGGAGAACCAAAAACCTTACCTCATGCTGTTTTCCCTAGAGCAAGTATTGGATTTCCTCGCTATCCAGATGATGATGTCTATTCTGCGGCAAGAACTCTGGCTGCTTATGGAGTAAGGGGTTTTAATGACTCCCCTCAGTGGATTACAACTTCTGCACGAGGTATACCTGAGCCAGTAGCACATTTTATGGGCAGGTCTGGACATGGCATTAGTCCTGATCTTACTAGAGGGAGATCATATACTTTAATTACTGATTTTGGAAATGTATATCAGGACCGATCTGGTAAGACGGCTTCTGGTGTAGTTCATAGTGGAGAACTTTATGAATCAGGTAGTGGTATATATGATTTTAATGGCTGTGTATTAGACCCAGGATTTCCTGGAAAAGTATTTATATTAGAAGTCTCACCTTTAGAAGATCCACTACCTATATCTAAAGTAAATAAACCTGTTTTGCTTAGTAATACTAAAGTAGATGAAAATGACTTCAGAACACAAAACTATATTCTAGAACAAGTGGTTCAAAAGCTAGACTCTGATAAAACATATTTATTTTTGCAAAAAGGCAAAAAGCCACAGATCGGCAGACCCGTTACATACTGGACTACTAGTGATAGAAGAAATGAAAGAGCATCAGTGGTTATACTGACTAAAGAAGGTAGAGCTATTCAGACTCATACTGGCTCAGCTACTGTAGCTATTCCATTAGATCTAAATCAAGGATCTGTTTTAGATGAAGCTAAACTTATTGATGACATCGATACGGTTAGAAGATTACATAATGAGCCCATGCCAAATGAATCTGATTTAAAAATAGCACTGGGTATTTCTAAAGCTCCTATAGGTATTAGTCATAGTTCTCCGAGCTCAGAAGATAGAGCTGCAAGAAATAGATGGCCTTCTGATATGAGAGGAAGAGTCTCTTCTAGTAGAGGAAGAAATGGAGACATTTTTACTGCTACGGGTGGTAATGATGGTGAAGTGATTGATTGGTTGAATGCTGGACAAACAGTGGGCTTTCAATCTATAGCAGATGATGGATTTAGTGATGAGCTACTGGCTGAATTACAACAAAATTTTACTGATGCAAAAGTCTTAATGAACGGACAAGAAGGAATTATTACTAGTTTTAGACTTTATGGTATTTGTATTAGTTATACTCTTGGTGGTTCTGAGTGCGTAGATTTAGAGGATGTTCATAGATTACAAATTCTGGGTAGATCTGATGATGATTTAGCACCTAGAACAAATGTAACCACTAGGGATGTTTTCCTTGCTAGAGGACATTCAGATGATGAAATCGTAGGGGCACTTAAAGCAGGAAAAGCAATTAGTTTTATTAATTTTGATAGATTAGATGACCGTCATGGAATTGGGATTGATTTAAAAGATAGATTAAGTGCATCTTTTGAACAAAAAGCATTGATTAATGGAAATGAGGAAATTGTTAGTTTTTTTGATTTTGATGGAATTGTCCTGGAGAGCGGTATTGCTTTTTATGAAGATATAGAGCGATTACAAATTCCTCCTAAAGGTACTGATGTAATTACTAATAGTGATTTTCTTGCTAGAGGTCGCTCAGATGTTGAGATTAGAGAAGCGCTTGAAGCTGGGAAAGTTGTTGATTTTGCAGGAGTCGAATTCTTTACTGATCCAAATCTTGATCAAGTTCTTATGCAAGGAAAAGTATTATTTAATGGAGATGATGGAATTATTGAAAATGTTTATCCTCGTGGGATTGAAATTAAATTAGATAAAACAGGATTTACTGAATATAAATCCTTGGCTGAACAACCATTTAAATTACAGCTTTTAAAAAATGAAACTAAAGCTTTTGTAGGTGAACCTAAAAGCATAATAGTACAACCTGGGGATGATCCAGGAGATTTATCTAGAAATCTAGAAGCAGGACATACTTTAGAATTTCCAGCAGGTGTGAATTTTGATTTAAATATACTCCATCAAATGCACCGTTCTTGTGATGAGAAGAAAATTCAAATTAATGGTGAAGTTTTAAATGTAGATCACTCGCCATTTGTAGTTGGGAATTATTTTCTTTTCCCTGGTAATGATTATTGTCAGGTCCGTGAAGGATCTTTAACTTTAAAAATAGTTGATTAGCCTATCTACCCTACTTCCCTACTTCTTTTAATAGTCTTCTTAAGTTGTCGCAGGTAAAACTTTGTCCTACTATTTTCTTTACAAAGTTTTGATTTGTTTTAAGATCGCCTCTTTTTATTTCTTTAAGGATTCTAAATAAAATTGCTTTTTTTATATCATCTGTCATGGTGGATTGAAGCTTTACTACCATCTTAGAGTAAGTAAGAGCATTTTCATCTTTAAAATACTTTAAAATTTTAGCTTCAGATTCAGCACTTAAATCATTACAGAAAACATTTGCATAGGCTTCATGAGCAGCTGCTCTAAAAGCTACATCATCATCTTTTATGTTTGATATATAAACCTTATCTACACCAGTGGAAACTCTTCCATATTTTTCTTTCAATGAAGTGAAGAATTCTACAAGCTCAGTAAATGTTTTATCTCCTGTATTTGGTACTCTTTCTAAGACTTTATCTATTGCATTGATTTCACCGACTGCGCCTAAAGCTCTAACGATTACAAGCCTTTGCTCTTTGTATAAAACATAATTTTTAATTGCTTCTTCACTTTGATCTTGATATAGTTTGCTTTCTGTCTCTGTCAAGTTTCTACCTAGCACTCTATATGCAGGTGTATCGTAATCATCAGTTTGCTGATCATCCTCTTGTATTTCTGCTGCATCTTCATCCTGAGCATAAGATGCGCTAAACCCACTAAATATAAGGAATAGAGATATTATGGATAATAGAAATATTTTTTTATTTATATTCATTTTGCTTATTTCAAAGGCTTTTAAGCCCATACTAAGGATGTGCGGAAATAAGCGTGAATAGCCTAATAGCTGTCCCTACAACCATCTAATAATCGTTTAATAAAATAGAGAGCCTACCCAGAAATTATTAACTTCTCCCCCTGAAAGGTGAGGAGGTAGCCTTGTCTGACAAGGGGGTGAGAAGTGAAATGGTGATGATGAGGTTGGACAAAAAAAAGACCTAGGTTTCCCTAAGTCTTTAATTGTTTGAATGTTATAAAGTGTTACGCCGCGAAATAGTCTTTAAGATTGTCACATGCACCAGGAAGTCTAAGCTTTTTAAGTGCACGAAACTCTAACTGTCTGACTCTTTCTCTAGTCACACCAAGAATTTTTCCTACTTCTTCAAGAGTTCTTTCTTTTCCGCAGTCCAATCCGAATCTAAACTTAATTACAGCTGCTTCTTTTAATGTTAAGCATTTAAGTGCTTTATTTATATTCATTCCAAGTAGCATGCCATTTGCTTTGTATTCAGGTGTACATTTTTCATCATCAGTAATAAATTCTTCTAAGTCACCTTCATCATCAGAATTAACTTTTGAGTTAAGTGAGACAGGAAGCTCCATTATCTGAGTAATTTCTTTCACTCTTTCCGCTGGAAGATTTAACTCTTTTGCAATTTCTTCATTGGTTGGATTATGTCCAAGCGTGTCACCAATTTTTCTGGCTGCTTTTTTTACTTTACTAATAAGCTCTACCATATGTACTGGAAGTCTAATAGTTCTGGATTTATCTGAAAGGGATCTAGTGATTCCTTGTCTGACCCACCATGTAGCATAAGTAGAAAACTTAAATCCACGTTCTGGATCAAACTTATCAACTGCTTTCATAAGTCCGAGGTTTCCTTCTTGGATTAAGTCTAGGAAAGACATTCCTCTGTTTAAATATTTTTTTGCTATTGAGACAACAAGCCTAAGATTGTGCCTTACAAGGGTTTGCTTTGCTTTAATGTCGCCTTTTTGAACTCTTCTTGCTAAATCTACTTCTGTACTTATATCAAGGACGTGCATCTTGCCAATCTCTCTTAAATAGACCCTTACAAGGTCATCAGTAAGTGGGGCTTCAGTATTTTTTTCTTCTTCAATATCTTCAAAAACCTCAATATCAGTCTCTTTAATAGCCGCTTCATCAACTTCTAAAATATTTGTTTTTAACATGATCTATCTCCCTATATATTTTTAAGTTCATATGTTTTTATATTCATATGGTCTTCGATCAGTTCTTTGAGACTGTTCGATATATAAAAAGAGGTTAAGGGGAAAAATTTGATAGCTTGACGAAAAAATGTTTCTTAACCTTTGATAAGTTAAGGATGGATTAAGCTTTTAAATATATTTTGATCAATTAATTTAATAAGCATACTTTGTAATATATGAAGAAATATGAATTAGTTGATAATTAATAGATTGTGTTTCCTTCGGAAGGTTGTATGAATTCAGTTAGTGCAAAGCCATATTTATTTATTCGCCCAGCAATTGAAATTAGACCAAAAGCTAATGTAGAAACTTCTTCTGCTGTGCAGAGGGTTATACATTCATTATCTAACAGTAGTTTAGGTAACTTGGTTCATATAGGGAGCCAAGCTGGTTTAAGGGCTGAAGATATTCCTGATAAGATTGCGGGTTCAGTATTTATTGGTGGAAAACAAGCTCATGTAATAAGATGTTTAGGTTTCGGTGGCACAAAAGCTGTCTTTGATATAGAGTGGGAAGGAAATAGATTAGCATTAGGATTACCATCCACTTTTAAATCAGGTGCCAAGAATACTTTATCTGGACATCTATCAATATTTAAGTGGGAATTAGTTCTTTATGAGCCCGAAACAACAAATAAAATTAGAGACTTAGGATTATGTACAAATAATTTGGCAAAGATAATACCTGTTACGGTTGGAGAAACTGAGTTTCCTGCAATTGTGATGTCAAGATATGAGGATTTACCTTACCTTGTCTTTGATGCTAAAAATCCAGATTCCTCACCACATAGAATCGCTCCCTATCCACCAGGGGAATTAAATGAAAGAAGTTTTTTAGGCGTTATTTCTCCGGCAATAGATGATATGGTTACTCTTTGTACTAATTCTAATTTTTCAACTTCTTTTGGAGCTGATAGTTTAAATGGTTGCCTAGATGAAGATGGGAAATTTAGAATATACTTTAATGACTTAAGTAATGATTTAATACTTGCTCAAAAGACAATTGATTATGAAACAGCTCTCAACCTTAGTCGTAAAATAATAGATACTTGGATAGCATCGATTCCAGGTGAAAAAACTGCAATTAAAGAATATTGTCCAGGGTTTACTTACAAGCTCGACAAAGATGCTGAAATGAATTCGGCTCTAGATTGTATACAAGGAAAAATTGCAGAACAGATTATGGAGCGAGCAGCTAAAAGAGCTGAAGTTTAACACTGTACTCAGAATAAACCGGGTGACGAATCAATATTATTTTCGTAACATGTTGTGAGATTGCCACGCCTCACGGAGTTTATCCTGAGCATAGCGAATGGATTCGGCTCGCAATGACGCCTACAGACCTAAAACAACCCAAAAATCTTTTTCTTTGGTTTTTCCAGATAATTATCTGTCTGAGTAACTATTCTTTCATTCATAGATTGTTTGATGAATTGGTTTAAGAGAGCATCTTTGTATTCGACTTCTTTTATCTTTAGCTCCAGTTGTTCCTGTTGTTCTTTAAGTAAAAGATCAAACTCTTCTACTTGTTTCTTTAAGTTATCTTTCTGAATCATTAATTCCTGTTCAATTTTTCTGGATTCATAGCTTTGATCTAATAACTCTTGTCTAATGTTTTCTTGAATTTCTATGAGTTCATCGATCTTTCCGCCTAGGTCTTTTTTTAAATCCTCTTTTTCTTTAACTAATTGATTTATCTTATCTTCATATTCTATATTTTGTTTTTTTAATGTTTTTATTCTATCTTTGTACTCTTCTTCTGTTCTATTTGTTATGTGTTTTACATTGTCTAGCTCATCATCTATGTTCTTAAGGGTTTCTCTGGTATTTTGAAGCTCATTCACAAGGTTTCTATTTGTATCTCTTAATTGAGAGATATCTCCTTTTATGCCATCTGATTTTTGTTTTATATTCTCTAAGGTGACTTTTAGCTCTTCAGCTTCATTTGCTTTTTTTATATAGCTTTCCATTAGGGCTTTAAACTCTGGACTAACATCATTATCAAGCTTTGAAACTAAGGAGTTTAGTTGGCTTTGTACTTCATTTACTACATTTCCCAAATCACTAAGTGATGTTATGGGAATAACATTTTTCCTTGAAAGTTTTGCTAATGATGATCCAGTATTATCGTCAGTCATATATGAATAATGGTATCAAATCTGGCCCTTGGTATCTAGTGGAAAGTTTATGGTGAAAGCGAGGTTACGCAATATATGCGATAGAATTTAAGTTCTATGAAGTATAAGCAAGTTTCAGAGTTTCGTTGGTTAATAGTACTTTTTGTACTTGCTTTAACTTATTGTTGTAATTTGTTTTATGTAGAACTGCCTTTTGTAAGAATTGATTCTGAAAGAAGAGCTTTTGAAGATGGCTTAATACCTTACTTACTTGGTCTTTGTCCACAGTTCAGCGCAGAATTCCATGCTTATAGCTTCCAAACAATAGTGGTTTGGTTAAGCGGAGTAATTTTAGGATCTAGATTAGCCTTAATTACTATTTCAGCCTATGTTTTACTTGGTATTTTTGGTCTACCAATTTTTGCAGGAGGGGGTGGTTTTGATTATTTCAAAGAGCCTACCTTTGGATATTTAATTTCTTTACCTTTAAATGCTTATTTATGTGGTTATTTATATGAGAAGTTTGATGGTAGAGACGTAGTGACTGCGTCTCTTGACAAAAAATACTTATTTATTTTTCTTCCTGTATTATGCACTCATCTAATTGGGATTACATACCTACTTTTCTTTAACCCTAGCTTTTTAGATTTTACCTGGCATTTGAGTTTTAGCATGATTGGATATGATTTAATCTTTTGCTTTATACTAATGCCTATATTACCGATACTTTCTTTCTTTTTAAATGAGATTACAATGCAAGAACTTCCAGTGCCTGAGTCATTTACTGAGCAGGAGGAATTTAATAACTTTCAACGAATGAAACGTCAAACTAAATAATGGAAACAATTAACGGAAAAATAATAACAATACTTGCTAATTTCTATTATGTTCAGGATTCTTCTGGGAAAGTTTGGGAGTGTTTTGCACGGGGAAGGCTTCTTAAGGAAGGGAAGTTATTATTTGTTGGGGATGATGTTGAAATTGAGTTAACTTCCGTCAAGCAAGGTGTAATAGTTGATCTTTTATCCAGAAAAAATAAGCTTGATAAGCCCCCTATTGCTAATATTGATCAAGTTTTAATTGTATTTTCCAGCTGTGATCCTGAATTTGATTTATATAACTTAGATAGATACCTTTCTTTTATAAACTATGAATTGCCCGGAGTCAGAATCTCAATCTGCATTAATAAGATTGATTTAAAGAAGTTAGATATTGATTTGATATATAAAAACAGTGAATATGAGGTTATTTATGCTTCAGCTGTTAATAAAAAAGGGCTTGAAGATCTTTCAAAAATACTTGTTTCTAAAACTACTGTTTTAACTGGTCCTTCAGGTGTTGGTAAATCAAGTTTGATAAAAGCGCTAAGTCCTGATCTGGATATAAGAATAGGTGACTTAAGCTCTATAAATAAAGGAAAGCAAACCACTAGAAATGTAAATCTTATTGGAGTGAATCTTAACAATAAAATAGGGTTTTTAGTTGATACGCCAGGTTTTAGTCAAATTGAATTTGCATCCATGGATGAGTCCAGAATACTTGAGACTTTTAATGAATTAAATGACATTGGCTGCGAATTCGCTGATTGTTTGCATTTAGGTGAAGATGGCTGTAATTTAGAACGAGCAAAAATAAAAAATAATATTGTAGATTCAAGAATTGATAGTTATTTGGCAATTATTAGTGAAGCTAGAGAAGAAATTAGCTATGGTTCAAAAATAGAATCTAAATCTAAAGCAACTGGTGGCAGGGAAAAAGAGAAAAATAAACATAGACCAAAGATAGATCTTGAGCAAAGATCAAGGTCTAGAAAAAAAGAAAAGCAAGAACTTTTGAAATTTGATGAAGTTGATGATAAAAATGAAGATTAAAGCCAAAATCAGCTAAAAAAGATTCTTTAAATTGTCAAGGTATGTAATTACACCTATTTTAGATATGAAGAATAACTAATCGTAAAGCTACTTGGGAACTTTTTTTTATGTAAATCTTAACTATTAAACTCCTTCAACACTCCTTAAATAAAGGCTTCTAGGCCAAATTAGAATTTTCCAAATAACAACTTCTTATCTTTTTATCAAAAAAAATCTTTGGCTTGGTACTTGCATTTTTTGCCGCGCAGTCATAGCATACTCATATGTCTACTTTGAGTCTTTAATTAAAGTAGAACGATTATTTAAAAAAAGAAGAGGTTATAAAAGAAATTATGCAACAAGAAAAAGATATTTTTGATTCAATAAAACTTTCACTTGCCAATATAAAAGTTTTCGGTGTCGGTGGTGCTGGTACTAATGCAGTAAATAGAATGATTGAAGGACAACTTAGTAACGTTGAGTTCTGGGCAATTAACACAGACATACAGGCCTTAAAAATGTGTTCTGCTCCAAATAAAATTCAAATTGGTACAAAATTAACAAAAGGCCTTGGAGCCGGTGGTAATCCAAGCGTAGGTTTAAAAGCTGCTGAAGAAAGCAGAGATGAAATTGCATCAGCTATTGAAGGTGCAGATATGGTTTTCATTACCTGTGGAATGGGTGGTGGAACAGGTACAGGTGCAGCTTCCATTGTTGCGGAAATTGCAAAAGATTTAGGTGCATTAACTATCGGTGTTTGTACAAGACCATTTACTTTTGAAGGAAGAAGAAGAATTACTCAATCAGAACAAGGAATTGAAGCATTAAAACAAAAAGTAGATGCTTTAATCACCATTCCTAATGACAGACTTCTCCAAGTTATTGAAAGAAGAACATCAGTTCATGATGCATTCAAACAAGCTGATGATGTATTACTTCAAGGTGTACAAGGTATTTCAGATATCATTACAATCCCTGGACTAATTAACGTAGATTTTGCAGATGTTAAGAACATTATGAGCAATGCTGGATCAGCCCTTATGGGAATTGGCAGAGCTACTGGTGAAGGCAGATCTCTTGAAGCAGCTAGAAAAGCAATTGAAAGTCAGCTTCTTGAAACTACTATTAACGGAGCATCAGGAATTATATTCAATGTTACCGGTGGTGGTGATCTTACACTTCATGAAGTACATGAAGCAGCAGGACTTATTTATGAACTTGCTCAAGATGATGCAAACATTATTATCGGTGCAGTTATCGATCCAAACTTCGGCAGCGAAGTTCAAATCACTGTAATTGCTACTGGATTTACAATGCAAGCACAAAATTCAGAAAGACAAAAATCACAAACTAAAGAGTTTACTAAAGAATTCTTTGGTTCTGTATCACCTCAATCTGAAAAGAAAGAAGAAAAACTTGTTGAAGCTATTGCTTCTAAGCCAAAGACCATTATTGATGATAAGGTAAAGAGAATGGCATCTGACATTCTTGATATCCCTGAATTCTTAAGAGGTAAGAAATAAAATAAACGATCTTGTTAATAACCCCTCTGTAGAGACGTTGATTACAACGTCTCTATTTTTTTTATACGGTAAAATAAACCCATGTTATTAAATCATAAGCGATTATTTATCACTGCTACTGATACAGGTGTAGGTAAAAGCATTTACACTTCTTTATTGGCTCTTTCTTTCTTAAAGCAAGGTAAAAAAGTGGCTATTTCAAAACCTATTCAAACAGGTGATGATTTGGATACTGATTTGTTGGCTAAATTGACAGATGGGAAAGTCCCAATATTTAATACTTATACTCTTAAGTTGCCAGCTGCTCCTTCTGTGGCTAGTAAGTTTGAGAAAAAAAAGATTGACATAAAGAAAATAATTTCTGATATTAAAAAGTTAGAGAAAAAGTTTGATGTTGTAATCGTTGAGGGAGTTGGTGGAATTGCTGTACCTGTTAGTGGGATTTATCTTGTATCTGATCTCATTAAAGATTTAAATTATCCAGCTATTGTAGTAGCCAGACCAGGCTTGGGGACTATAAACCATACTGTTTTAACTTTAGATTATGCGAAGAAGAAAAAAATCAATGTTTTAGGCTTTGTAATCTCTGGCTATGATAAAAATACAAAAGATGTTGCAATTAAAACTGCACCTGGTGAGATAAAAAGAATTAGTGGGATGAAGTGTATTCAAAAGACTCCAAGAATCGGAAAGCGGGGTTTGCAAACCTCGCTTTCTCTAAACCTCACCTTCTAGCCAATCCTATTTGTCTTAGCCCCTGTAAGTATCTCTTGTTTTTTTAATTGTTCTTTCTGATCTAAAGCACCTAACTGTCTGGCAAATGTATAGCCAATGGTTTTATAAATAAGCTTTGCTGCAAGAAAATCAGAAGCATGTAATCCTGAAATGGGAGAAAGTTCTACAAAGTCCATTCCGACAATTTCTTTAAAAGCACAAACATTTTTAATTATCTCAAGAGTTTGATCCCATAAAACCCCGCCTGGCTCAGGCTTTCCAGTAGAAGGCATAATACTTATGTCAAAGAAACTAAAATCAAAGCTTATATAAACGTTTTTGCTGAGACTGGTTAAAATGTCCGTCAGATTCCATTTATTTTTTTCTTTTCCAAAAAATATTTCTATATTTGGACTTTCATTTTCAAGGTAATCTTTTTCTTCCTTTGAAATATTTCTTATACCAAGCTGAATGATTTTCACTTCTGGCATGGCTTCTAATATTCTTTTCATTGAGCTGGTGTGACTATATTTATTGTTTTTATTTGTTTCTTTTAAATCAGGATGAGCATCAAAATGTAGTATTGAAACTTCTGGGAATAGGTCATAGATAGCTTTTACAGAACCAAATGTTATAGATTGTTCTCCACCTAGAACAATAGGAAGTGCTCCTGATATATGAGCAGTTCTTACCGCTTGAGTAAGCTCATTAAATGGTTTACTCGATTTATTACTTACAAATTCGCAGCTTACATAACTAGATGTATTAATTCCGACTTTAGAAGTGTCTAGCCAAAGCTCATCATCAAAAAACTCTAATTTAGTACTGGCATTTAAAATAGCCTGTGGACCATACTTGGTGCCTTTTCCATATGAAGTCGTATACTCATATGGCACTGGTATAACCATTACCTTAGGTTCGTCTACTTGCTTTAAATTACCAAATGAGCATGTTTCTGGGATAATAGACATACCTGAATTTTAGCATAAACATATGGAATCCCCACTTTATAAAAAATTAAAAACAATACAAGATGCTATTAACTATGAAATAGATCAACATTACATTAATGCAAAAGGGAAGAAAACAACGTTCTCGGATTTTGTAGTTAAAAATACTAAAGAGCTATCAATTGAAATAGAAGACAGAGAAAGATTAAAGTCTTTAATTGGTTTGTTTTATTCATATCCGTCACAGGATATTTCTTCAAGAATTAATGTTATACACAAAGCTCAGGAAATTCTCAGATTGATATCTGAAGAATATAAAAAACTGTTGACAGTTGAAGAGCCAAAACCGATAGTAGATACGCCTCGCCGGGGCGCCTCTACGGCAGGAAAATCTTTTGAGAAGGATATAAAAAAAATAGATGTTAAATATGTAAAAGGTGTAGGACCAAAGCTTTCTATGACATTAAACAAGTTAGGTGTTTTTAATGTGAATGATTTGTTTCACTATTTTCCAAGAGCTTATATTGATTATCAAAAACAATTACCTATTAGAGATTTAAAAATAGATGAAGAAGTTACAGTTTCTGGAGTTATAAAAGGGATAAGATCTTTCAATCCCCCTAAAAGAAAAGATTTAACCATTTTTACGATCGTAATTCAGGATGCTACAGGAAAGATCTCTATTACAAAATTCCTTGCTGGTAAATTCGGAAGGATTATGAAAGAGCAATATAAAAAACAATATTCTATAGGTGCAAAGGTTGTTTGTTCTGGAAAGGTTTCATTTGATAAGTTCTCAAGAAGTGTTTGTTTAGATGGTGCCACGATTGAAGTTCTTGGGGGTGAGAATGAAGAAGGTTCGTTAAATGTAGGCAGAATCGTCTCTGTTTACCCTCTCACTGAAGGGCTTTCAGTAGAGTTTTTAAGAAAGATTATGGCTAATGCATTTAATGTTTATAGTGAAAATATTATTGAAACACTCCCGCAGAAAATCTTGAAAGAAGAAAAGCTTGTAGATTTAAAGACTAGCTTAAATCAAATCCATTTCCCCACTAGTTCTCAGCTTTGTGATCTTGCTAGGGGAAGATTGGTTTTTGAGGAATTTTTTCTTATGCAATTAAGATTAGGCTATAGAAGATATCATGTAGAAAAAGGAAAGAAGGGATTGGCTATAAAAAATCCTAAAGAACAGCTAGTGAAAAAACTTTTATCCTCTTTACCATTTAAACTTACAAATGCTCAGAAGAAAGCTTATGAAGAAATAAAGAATGACTTGATGAGTGAAGATCCTATGCACAGACTTTTGCAGGGAGATGTAGGAAGTGGAAAAACTATTGTTGCACTTTTAGCTTTGCTTTTAGCTATTGAAAATGGTTATCAGACCGCTCTTATGGCACCGACTGAAATTCTTTCTTTCCAGCATGCTAAGAGATTTCAGGAATATTTGAATCCTCTTGGTATTTCAGTAGGTGTCTTAACAGGAAGCACTCCTGCAAAACAAAGAAAAGAAATTCATTCACAGCTTGAAAGTGGTCAACTGAAAATCATCGTAGGGACGCATGCACTTATTCAGGATGATGTTAAGTTTGAAAATCTTGGACTCGTAATTATTGATGAACAACACAGGTTTGGTGTTAAGCAAAGAGATGATCTCTTGAAAAAAGGAAAAAATGTAGAAAGACTTTTTATGACTGCTACACCTATTCCTAGAACTCTTGCTCTAGCCATGCATGGAGATCTAGAATTGTCGGAAATAGATGAAATGCCAGCAGGTAGAATGCCTATTAAAACCTCTATTGTTCAGCCTTGGCAAAGGGCTAAAGCATTTGATCTTATTAAAGGTGAAGTTGCGAAAGGTAGACAAGTCTACATTGTTTTCCCGTTAATTGAAGAGTCTGAAAAGTTGACGGCTAAAGCTGCCACTATAGAGTATGAAGAGCTTTCAAAAAATATTTTAAAGGATTTACGAATTGGTCTTATGCACGGCGAATTGAAATCTGATGAAAAAGATAGAGTCATGAATGCTTTTAAAGATGGGAAATTGGATGTGCTTGTATCGACTACAGTGATTGAGGTTGGAGTGGATGTTCAAAATGCTACTGTAATGATGATTGAAAATGCAGAAAGATTTGGACTTTCACAATTACATCAATTAAGAGGAAGAGTAGGCAGAGATTCAAATCAGGCTTATTGTTTACTTGTTCCGCAAAACTATTCAGAAGATGTTATCACCAGGCTTAGTATTTTAACCAAGACAAATAATGGATTTATTATTTCTCAGGAAGATTTGAAAATCAGGGGACCTGGTGATTTCCTTGGAACTAAACAAAGTGGTCTACCTGATTTACACCTTTCTGATTTACTGAGAGATAGTCAGACGCTTGAGGTTGCTAGAGAAAAAGCTATTCAGATAATTAAAGAAGATCCTGAACTTGAGGATTATCCAGAATTGAAAAAAATAATTTCTGAGAATAAAAACGACTATATATCTGCGGGCTAATAAGAAATTGGTAAGCGATGGGTTGTAAGTGGTATAAAATTAGATAGAATTAGTCTATATGCCTGAAACTAAAGAGACATTTGAAGAATTGAAGAAATATATTGGTGAACTACCAATAGGCTTACTTCTTTTTGATTCTAATAAAAAAATAACTTCCTGGAATCAGTATGTTCTTGAGATCCTTGAATTGAAAGATGAAGACTTTAGAAAGAATGATTTTGGTCAAATTAATAATCAGATAACAGAGATTCTTGAATCTGAATATATGACTGAAAAAGAAATAGTTGGCTTGTCCAAATCTCTCAAAGCAAAAAAAATAATTACGATCGATAAAAATATTATTCTTCAAGTAATGGAAACTGCACATGAATCAATAGGTGAAATGAGTCATGAGTTAAGAAGACCTATAACTAATATAAAAACTTTGGCTGAAAGTCTCTTAATGGGTGCTATTAATGACCCTGATATTGCTCCTAAGTTTTTAAAAAATATAAATGAAGAAATTGATAGATTGGCAAAGCTTGTAAATGAAATTTTGAACTTAAGCAGAATAAAAGCAGGAAAAGCTTCTCAGTTAAAGAAAAAACTAAATTTAAGATCCAGAGCAGATGATGCCATAAAACTTCTTCAAACTCTTGCTGATAAGAAAAATACAAAACTTATAAATGAAGTCCCTGTGGGATATGAAATTTTTGGTGATCAAGAACAGATAGATCATGTCATTCAAAACTTAATTGAAAATGCTATTAAGTATAGTTCTGAAGAATCAACTGTCACTGTAAAAGCCGGCCCAAACCCAGGCAGCTTCCAAGTTGATGATACTGGTATTGGAATGTCAGAATCTGAAATACCCAAAATCTTTGATAGATTTTATAGGGTTGACCGCACTAAAAATAAAGGCAGTTCAGGCTTAGGGCTATCTATTGTTAAGAACGTTGTAGACCTTCATGGTGGCAAAATAGAGGTTAAATCTAAGCCAGGAATTGGTTCTAGCTTCATAATTCAATTACCTCTTGAATAGTTATAAAAGAGTTAGTAATATTAAGACGGGTTTATCTTAACCTAGATTATGGTACGTTAATTATATAAAGACTAAAGTTGCGTTAAAAAAAAATAAAAAGTTAAATTGAGGAAAAATCCATGGCAAATAAAATACTTTTAATTGATGATGAAGTGAATTTAATAGATCCAGTTGCATATAACCTTAAACAAAAAGGCTATGATACCGTTACTGCTTATGATGGCAAAACTGGAATTGAAGCATTTAGAAGAGAGCAACCAGAGTTAGTACTTTTAGACTGGACTTTGCCAGATGCTCAAGGTGTTGAACTCTTAAAGCTAATTAGAGCTGAACAAGATTTTACGCCAGTAATTATGCTTACAGGTAGAACAGCAAAAGAAGATATTATCGAAGGATTAACAGCAGGTGCAGATGACTATGTAACTAAACCTTTTACATGGGAAGAGTTACTTGCCAGAATCTCATCAGTTTTAAGACGTGCCCAACAAGTTACTCAAGCTCCAGGAAAGAGACTTCGTTTCGGCGACATTATTATGGATACAGCATCACACCGTGTGTGGTTAGCAGATAAAGAACTTTCACTTTCACCTAGAGAATATGCACTACTTGAAATATTTATGAACAATCCAAGACGTGTTTATTCCAGAGATGATTTAATTGAACGTGTTTGGGGACTAGATTATGATGGCGATACAAAAACCGTAGACGTTCACATCTGCTGGTTACGCCAAAAACTAGAAGAAGACCCAGCTAGACCTAAAATTTTACAAACCGTTAGAGGATTTGGATATAGATTAGGTGGTTAATAAATAATTACTATACTAATTAAATTAGTGATTCTAATTCTAGAAACTCTTTGTATGAGAGAAATTTAATCTTATCAGAACTCAAATTTATATACAATTTTATCTATGAATTCTGTAGATAAATTAGGAGCTGCAAGAGATTTTGTAAATAGGATAAGCCAAAAAATCCCTAGGCAATCCTTATCTCGATATATTGCTAATGAAGCACGTCCAGATTCTGGAAAAGTGAGTTTCTTAGGATCTAAAGGCGAGACTTTAATTAGAAAATTAAATGTAGAAGGTGCCTTTACTGCTAATGAATATGAAAGAATTTTAAAAGAGGCAAAATATGGAGATTGCAATCATATTGCACAGTTAGTTCATTTATTAATTGAAAGAGATTGTCCAGATCTATGTCCATGTCATTTTTTGATTTTTAATACTGGTGATCAATATAATGCTTTAAGTCCTGAAGATAAATTCCATGAAGTTAATCATGCAAGGTTTCCTTTAAGATATAGAAATGAAGTAAGCTTTTTACATGTTTCAAATATTATTGATTTAAGTCCAGATACATTAAGCTTATTAGAAGCAGAAGGCTATATATACTGTGGTGAAGGAAATAATATAAATCCGCAACATCTTAGTGAAAGCGTTGTAGTCGATGAATATGTAGAAAGTGAAAATAGAGTTTTTAAAGGAAATGATTTAGGAAATAAACTGGAAACAACTGATTTGGGAAAATTTGTTAATGAAACCGATTCAGGATTTGAACGTATAAAATTAGAGGATATAAGAATAACTATTGCCCATGCAAGATCTGGGTTTGCTGGAAGGGTTCTACCTTGTAAAATTAAACCTTAATTTCTTTTATGTGTCACTAGATGCTAAAATATCTAATCATGATTGGATATCTAGGACCAGAAGGGTCATTTACACAATTAGCATTTAAAGAATATTTTAAGGGTAATATTCCTGAAAGTATTCCACTTCAGACTATTTCTCAGGTTATAGAAAATATTAACTCAGGAAAAATTAAAGCAGGCATAGTCCCTATAGAAAATTCTATAGAAGGATCTGTCGGTGAAACACTAGATCAGATGATGAGGGTATCTCAGAAGGTTACTATAAATGCAGAAATTATTATTCCTATAGAGCATTGCTTAATAACAAGAAATAAAAATCTATCTGATGTGAAAAAAGTTTTAGCACATACTCAGGCATTAAGCCAGTGCCAAAGCTATATTAAAAAGTTTATTCCTAATGCAGAATTAGAACCCATGAGCAGTAACTCTCTAGCTGTAAAAACTGTAAGTGAATCTTCTAATGGTGGTTTAGCTGCCATAGGTCCTAAAGTAGCAGCAGAGATTTATAAGCTTCCTGTTTATGAAACTGGAATAAATGATGAAAAAGAAAACTTTACTAGATTTGTTCTGGTAGGTACTGAAACACCGAGTAAAACTGGATCTGATAAAACCACTATTGCTTTTGGAGTGCCATCTGATAAGCCAGGTACATTAGTAGGAGTTTTACAGGCATTTTCCAAAGAAAAAATAAACTTAACAAGAATTGAATCTCGCCCCTCTAGAAAAATGCTAGGTGAGTACATTTTCTTTATAGATTTACAGGGACATAAAGAAGATGACTCTTTTAAAAGAGCACTTAGTGAAGTAGCCTCAGAGTTTAGTTTTTATAGGTGGTTGGGAAGTTACCCGCTGTGGACAGCTTAAGGATTCATCCGATTTATTCGGTGAATCCGTTCATGTGAGAGGCACGACTTAAGGAGATTTTAGCTTGTCTAAAATCCCATAAATAAATGGCTGGGAAGTTATCCACGCTGGGCATAAGTTTTTCTGTTGGTTAAGAAATCATTGACTTTGATTACTAAAATTTATTAGTATCAAATTACTATGTCACTTAATCCAGTTAACCCACATAAATTGCCATCTGTTGTATTTAGAAATAGCCCAAATAGGGTCATAGAGCAGAATGTAAGGGTGAAAAGACGTTTAGTTGATACTGAAAACGATAATAAAAATGTTAGCTCTGATCAAAAAGCACATGAAAGAGGGCAAGAGTTAAGACATAGATTAAATCTTATGTCAGTCATAAATGAAAACACTCCTGGATCTACTATGGAAAAGATTGAAGCAGAAACAGAAGCAATGCAAAAAGAAATCGAAGCAAAAAACCTTCAAAAATATGGAGATGAGAATCCTTCTATGACTCAGGAAGTGCTAGAAGTTGTAGGAAATCTAGATTCACAAGGTCAAGAATTTTCTAGAAGATGCTTCTTTAATTTCCCATCTAAAATTACAGAGAAGGGTGCGGTAGAGATTGCATGTAATCTTCCAGTTGTGGGTCCTTTTATAAGAATGATTAAATGGATGAGTGGTAATTAAAGTGCAGCAGCTGTTCCTCTAACAATGGCTGCAAGGAGTGATGCATCATAAACCCTGTCATTTGGTTGTGTTGTTACTTCATTTGGTGAAGCTTTTTCAATAGGTTTCAAAATCGGTTCCAAGGTAGTAGGTTCTAAAGTCTTATTTTCTAAATCCATAACCAGCCAATTAAATACAGAGAGAGTATAGGAAAAACTACCTGGCATTCTGGCATCTAAAGAGATAAGTCGATTTTTTTCAACTTTAAATTTCCATGCATCTGGAGGGAGACATTTAGAGGCTGAATTATATATAGTGCCCATCCGACCATTTTCAAGAAAAGCCATAGAGAATTGTAGTCCTTCTCTTAACCTGGGTTCATCATGCTCCCATATACATTCAGTATTAGACCATAAACTAGACACATTTTGATCGTGAACTGAAAAGTCATTTTTTCTACTAAGTCTAATATTTTTACTATTTAAAAGACCTTTAGCCTTTTCTTCCTCAACTACAAAGTGATCCCATCCTTCTTCTCCATCTTTTTTTAAAGCTATAGGCACATAACCACATTTAGGATGTCCGACAATCATTCCATTGTCCACATAGTTTGCACTTCGAAAAACTGGACTTAAACGACTTCTTGGTCTAAATAACTTATAGGTTAAGCCAGGGCTTACATGAGCTACTGGAGGCATATTTATCCTTTAATATTTCTATATTTGTGAATTGAAATAATTATACTACATTTAATTTTAAAAGGTTATGCCTACTTAATAAAAGTATATTTTTTATTTTATTAAATGGTCTTTAATGGCTGTGAAAATCTCACCAGAATTAGAGGTAGATCTGCTTCTTTGGAATCCTAGAGTTTCTTGTAAATAGTTAGCGATTGCTTTTGCACCCTCTCTAGAAGCATTTAAAATTCCATTAGCTTGCTCTAAAGTGAGTTTCTTACTTCCTAATCCATTTTTAACTATTTTTGCTAGTTCAACAAATAATGGATTAAATTCATCTGGAATCCTAAAGCTAGTTTCATCTAATATTTGTGAAATAGTTTTTGGTATAACCCTTGCTGGTTTTGGATCTGATGCTGGTACTGCTGGTTTTGCTGCTGCGGATTTAGAAATGGATTGATTTAAGTTAAACCCTAGATCCTCAGGTGCTATTATAAAAATATCTGCAACTTGCCTTACTTCATCAGGTGTTGGTCTATATGATGAATCGTCACATATTTTCTTAACTGTTCTTAATTCAGGGTCTTTATTTGTTTCGTTGCTTTTATAATCTATGTTGCTATTTGTTATTAGAGCTCGAACTCTTTCTGTAGGACTTACTAGTGGAGTAAATAACTTTGCTAAATGTTGGTATGAAACCACTTCAGCAAGATCAATTATGTCTCCTTTCTTATCTTTGTTAACAACAAGGAAAGCCTTGTTTAAATTTGATCCTGGCGTGGCGGGAGGTCTCTTATTTCCACACCCAAAACCAGTTTGTTCTATGAGTTCACTTACGCTAGCAGGGAATTCAAAAGTAGCAAAGTCTATTTTAGAGGATCTTTTTTGTATTTCAGTTGCTATTCTTTCACTGAGAGGAACTCTTAAAAATAACATAGAAGGATTGGTTCTTTGGTTTTCAATAGTATTAGCTGCTTGCCCAACTGCTGAATCTAAGACTTCTAGAACCTCATCTCTTCTTTCTTTTGAAAGTGTTATAGAAAAATCACTGTCCCATGCTTTTCTTACTCTTTTATATTTATCTTTTATGTCTTGTTTTATAGATGGTCTACTTAAGTAAAATCCCTCAAATAAATATAAGTAAATTTCTACTAAAATAGTTTCATTCAAATCTCTTCTTTCTACATCTGCTGGAAGCGTTTTATATAAGTTAACTCTGTCAGCTAGTGACATTGAATCTAGTGGTCTAAAATTTCTAGTTTCTTTTGCTATTAAGTCAGTATCTTTTTTGTTTTGTGCTTCGAGAGGTGAAGGAGAAGGGCTGGGTGTTGCTGAAGTAGTGCTGGATTTATTTGCTTCTAATAAGTCACATTCAGGCAAGAAAGCTGTGCCTTCAATGCCGAATAATACACATATAGCACTAATTGTTAAAGAAGGTCTTTTACAATCAAAGCTCCCGTCAAATATTTTTTCAATATCTTCTTTTAAAGTCGGTACTTGGGTTTGAGCTTCAGGATGTTTTGTAATTATTTGATTATATAAACCAAAAGGAGTTACATTATTATTTGCACAATGAGCGAGAACTCTTTCTCTAGCACTATGCAATAGGTTATATCTTAGAGTTAATTCATTGTGCGGGATAACTACAGCTGGCACGGTATGGACTGTATGCCCTAAGCTTCTGGGATCTCCACTTACAGATATTAATGAATGATTGCTAAGAGGTGGGGAGTTGGCAGGAATGGTGTATTCAAATAATTCGTAAAATGGATGTCCTTTAAGATATTTGTTTGGATCGATAGTTAAATCATCTCCTATCTGCCCTAAGTGTGCTTGTATTGTAAAATCTAATCTAGTTGCTAAATTAGATCTTTTGAAAACCAAACTACTACTTCCATGTTGTTCGATACTAGTAATTGAATTTTTTGTAATCTCTCCCATTACATCAACACTCTCTGTTATTGTTACTTTATGAGATGTTGGTATTTTCTCTGTTAGTAATTGAATTAACTTCTCTTTGTTTTCAGTAGATAATGTTAAATCAAGTTTTAAATCCCAGCTTTCCATAATTGAAAGATAAAGAGCATTAATTTCAGGTATAGTTCTTCCTTGATTTTCTAAGTGTTTTTCAACAAACCCTAACGCTAACTCTACTAAAACAGCTTCATTTATATCCCTTCTTCCTGTATGGTTTCCTGGAAGTTTTCTATATAATTCTATTCTTTCATCTATAGATGCAAAATCTAATGGTTTGTAAGAATCTCTGCTATTAAGTAATGCTACTAATTCTTCTTTTGACACTGCACCTAATGCTGCAAAGTTAACACTCCCAGTTGCTGGTGGTGTAGGGGCTGATGGGGGAGTAGGATTAGCTGGGGGAGGTGGTGGTCCAGCTGGAGGAGTTGCAAACACTGGGAAATCTGTTAATGGATTTAGATCTGTTGGATCTATGTCAGTGGGGTGCACTCCAAAAAACCTTGAAAGTAAAAACACTGTAGGTCTTTGTAATTCAAGAAGGTTTATTCCGTTGCAAACAGAATCTACAATAGTATATGTATCTTCTGTAGTTTGCTGCGGCATATTGTAGGTGGTTTTTAAAAAATCAATAAAAAAATGTTTAAGTCCAATATGTGAATAGTTTTCATTATTACTTAAGCAGTTAATTCTTTCCCCTACTGGTGTTTTATCTGTAAATAGCTGAGTTACATGTTCTGGTGTTAATAGTCTTCTAGGTGCAATTAAATGAGTTCTATTAAATTCCGCAATTTTGGAATATAATGATTTGCTTTTATTACCAGTACTTACATGGGCGGGTAGTTTTCCTATTCTTGATAGAGCAGCGGTTATATCATTTAGATCAGAATTACCTAATCCACTTGTAGCATCAATTCTTTTTTTAGAGATGACATTTGCTATTCTTTCTGATAATAGAGTCCTGAATTTCTTTATTAAACTACCTCTTCTGTCATGAGTTCGTTTTGATAGACTTTCTATGGTTACAGACCGGTTAGATCTTATGTTTGATTGAAGAATAGTAGTTAAATAATCTAATTGATCTCTATTTAGACTGAGTACAAATTTCTCGTCCCATAAAGCTTTAATTATTTGAATGCATCTCCCCGTTACAATCTCATCTTCTAAATGTTTGTTTTGGGTAGCAAACTCTAAAGCTGCTAGCGACTCTTCTACGAAATCTGATATGTCTTTTCTCTTGAAGGATCCATCTTCATTTGGTTCTACAGTTATTTCTATTTCAGATAAAGGACACTTAAGTGTTATTGGAGTGGTGTTTACTTTGGTTGTGGTAGAGCTTGTGGGATCTACAGGTGGGGTTTGATCTGTGGTGTTAGAAACTGAAGTTAATTTATGAAATGGTAAGCCTAAAAGAGTTTTAGGACCAAGTAAAAGGAGCTGTGGCTTAGGAGTAGGAGGAAGTGGAGTGGGCTCTGGTTTATTTTCGCGATATTCATAGAGTGGATCTAATACCACAGGTGTCACATAAAATCTATGGGCTAAGATTTCTACTTCTGCACGAAATGGTTCTAGCTGCCCACTTATTAAGCCATTAATTCTTTCTATCGGAATCTCTGTGCCTGCTAACATTTGATTAGTAAAGTTTGTATTGCTTTTAAAGGCGTTTAATCTAATTGTAAACTGATCAGTTCCATCATTTTTAAAATATGAACTTAGCTCATTATTTTTTACTAGCTGTGATGGGAATACGTATGCAGAAGAATTTCTATCTTTGTCGATAACTAGTGTGGAGCAGATGCCTGACTTATCTAATCCTAAAAAGCTAAGAGCTATTTCAGCATCTGGAATGCTATTTGGGATGACTTGAACTCTACCTGTAGGTAATTCTCCTATAGAAACCATTTTACTTCTATCTTTTGGATTTAAATTATGAATTATTTCTGGTAGTTCACCCCTATCATAATTTTTATATATTTCCAGTCTTTTTTCAAATGCATATTTAACTTTTTCTGCAAGTGTTTGTCTGGGTCTTATTTGATTTAAAACACTTGTTTGAGGCGGGCTTGATCTGTGTGCTTTTTCTGCTTGGTAGGCATCCCATAAAGTACATCTATCTCCTTGACTACTAGAACCAGATCTTAGAATCCCATGTAGATGAGGTGGTAAATCTTCTATTTCAGTAGTTATAAGATGTGCGCTACGTTGGACGAAGTCTACCTGTGTAGAACTTAAAGTTGGTAAAAATCTTTCATCATATGCATGAATAACTCCAGCCAATTTATCTTTTTGGAATTCAGTTAATAAATCTATTCCACCATGATCAGTAGTACTGAAATATTGAAGTGCTGCTAGTGACTCTTCAAATTGTGCTTCATGATTTTGAATAATATTTGCTCTGGTAACTGGTCTTGAATCTGTGGCAATAAATTCCTGAGCAATAGCACTGGCATTTAATACTGCTAATGCTTTAAGGTAATCTATTCGTAAAATATATTCTGGAAGTATTTCCCTGGAACCATATGTGCCATTTTGTGCAGGATTTTTAGTCTCAAAGAAATTACCTGGTAAACCATTTAAATTTTCTCTAATTTGTTTTTCTGAAAGTTCAGTGTCTAATCTCAATGTGCAAACCTCAAATGCTTTATTTACAATGCCTTTTGCTGCAGCGTTATTTGCTGTTAATTCATGATAAGCAGGAGTGGGTGTATTTCTTTCTATTTCTGGAGGGTGTTCTAATTTGAAGCCAGCTCTTGTAAAGATCTCTCCGAATTTACTTTTAGCCATTTGATGCTGTTGTGGCATGGTGACCATAAGAGTAGAATCTTTAGTCATAGCTTTTCTGATTTCTATAAGATTATTTATAACTTCTTCTTTTTTACCTGTCATCTTATGGAAGATATGATTTGCTACTACTACATCAAATGTCTCTGCTGGAGTGTGTTCATCTTTACGAGTACAAATATCAGTAACTGTTACAGCATCACCTCCTGTAAGATCTTTTAAAATAGCTGACAATGGACCAGGTGTGGCTAGTGAAACATTTAATACTTTAGGGGCAGGTGAGGCTTTAATTAGAGCTTCTGCTACATAAAGAGATGCTTGTCCCTTAACCGTAGCCAATGGGTGTTTTGCTGTTGCTGCTGAGCTTTTCCCATCTTCTCCATTTACATTTTCTTCTCCAATGTGACAGAGTGTTTGCTCATTTCTTAACTTATTAAATGTACTGGTTATAAGTTCTACTGCTTTGTCACTAAGTTCATTAGGCTCACCTAAAGGACCAAGTCTAATAAAAGCAAAACTTGTATTTAATTCTTTTTGTATTGTCGCTGTGTCAGGATTTAGCAAGCTTAAAACATCTGGATTCTTTCTAACATTATTTCTGTTAATTTCTTTCATAGCTGTTAAGAAATGATCTAAGTTATGGTCTTCTAGCCAGGCATCATCTTTTCCTGCATTTGTCCAGTGAGTATCCCACACAGTACTGAAATCAGCAATCAATTTATCAGATTTTTCAAAATCAGTATCAGTGAAATAATCATTTTTAATCTTTTTTAATTCATCTATTGTTTTTTTGAATTCAGATTTTTTTGGTTCAGTGGATTTAGTAGAGATTAATAAAACTTTTTCTAATTGATTTAACCTTGACTTATGAAATTTAACTCCTCTTTGTCTTTGTTCTTGTAAATGAAAAACGATAGCTCTTTCTATTAAATGATTCTTATCTTTAAAAAGTGTTTCTAAATCATCTGGTCCAAAAAAGAACTTTACTCCATTTTTTTTATCTTTTAAAATGTATACATGATGTGGGTTGTGCCCATTTTCATCAGTAGTAAAAGGAGTGGTGTCATTAGATCCTGGGTCTTTATCTTTTTCTGTTAAACCCGCTCTAGAAATCCCTTCTTTTGCATAGAAATATTCTATGTCATAGTGTTCTAAAACTTTATCTATAAAACCTTCTTCAAAAAGACATTGTTCACTTTCGCTTCCAGCAGGACAAGCTCTAGTAAGTATTCCAAATCTAGCCATCATAAAACGAAAGGTTTCTTGACGCTTTTCTTCACTTATTTCTTTTTCCTCCGGAATTTTACTGAGATCTTGTCTTATTAATCCTCGATCTAATGCTTTCTGAGTATTTGCATCTATTGATTTTCCTGTTGCACGAGCATGAGCTATTACTTCTCTCAAAGCCATTAAATTTTCTGAAGGCTGATGGATTCTGCGTGGAATTTCATTACTCATTTTAAAGTTTTACCTAAAATTGCTTAATTTCTAAAATTGGCCCTAAAATAACTTCTCAAAAGAAATTACTAAAAGCCTGTGGAGTGGGGTGCTGGTCATATCTATAAAAAGTGTTCTTAAATAAGATTTATATAGCCATTTCGATTATTGCTAAAAAAGCAAGGTTTAACCTAGTTCTTAAGCATTATTTAAGCTTAAAAGCCCATAAATACTGCCAATAAGACGACATTAAATTTATTTAATATTGTTTTTGATCTTATCCTAATATTGCTGAGCCTAGCCTAAATGCAGCATGTCTATTAAATCTGGCTTTTATTCTTCCACGTTTAATCATGGCATAAGGAATATTTCCAATAAACTCTAGTGTAGATGTATCTAACTTTTCAAGAGTTTCATCATTTAAAATAAGCTTTATTTCACTACCCTCTTTAACCACATCTTTTACAATAAAAAGAGTGTCTTCAGGAATTATATTTATTCTTTGTGTAATGTTATTTTGATGCCATTTAAGCTGATATGTAGAGTCATCTAGTTTTTCATAGTCAAGCTTTTTAAAAAATTCAATAATCTTATCGTGGGTAAGTTTATTACCATCAAAATATAAGTCTCCCTCTATATCTATTTTTATGTGGGGATTTTCCATTTCAGAAATATATTATAACACTTTATGTAAATATGGACTATATTTTTAACGATCTCTATATCTTTCACTGATAATTCTTGATATTCTGTCTTCCATTACCAGTGTGGCTGATACCGGTATGGGTGATCTTTCCTCTTCTATAGAATTAAGCCATTGTATAAAAAAGTCTGAATAAGATAAAGTTTTCTCTTCATCATCATTTTCCCTATCTTCATACCTTGGAGCAGTTAGAAATTTAACTTTTTGTTGCTTATTTAAGTTTATGTAATTTGTTACTTCATGAAGTAAGTAAACCTCATAGTCATATAAAGCTTGTAACTCTGGTGAATGAGTACATTTTGAATTATTGGATTGAAATGCTATAGCTAAATTGTCATCTTTTCTATCAGCATTTCTGTAAGCATATTCTAATGCTCTATAAAGAGTGTCATATGACGAATGGTCATCTGGCACCCTTATAACTCTCATGTTTTTTCTGAAGATCTCATTTCCCTGTTCATTTAAAACCTCTTTTATTAACTTAAAATCATCCATTTCAGAACTAAATTGAAAAATTAAAAGTGTTCCTTTGAAATCTTCTTTTCCTTTTAAGACTTGCCTGATTCTGTTTTTAATAAATTCCACTTTATCATTAACTTCATCTTCATTTTGTTTGATAGCCTTAGGTCTAAATTTCTCTAAAAGTTCTGACAATCCTTTTGATTGGATTTGTTGTATGGCAGGAGTAAGATCCCCCATCCATCTTTTATAAATCTCAATCCCTGATTGTAATTTTTCAGTGATTACTTCATTGAACTCATCTCTCGGTGTGGTTTCAATAAAACTATGAACTAATTTTCTCATCTCACCTTCATCTGGAACGTTATCAAAATTATGATTTTCTCTGAAGTATTCAGACGTTACAAATCTATGGATAATGCTGTCATAAAATTTAGGGGTTTTCTCTTCTTCCATTCCTGTCGTAAATCCTGAAATTATTTCTGAGTTTGGTATAGAGGGAAGGACTTGAAGAAATGATGTAACTGCTTCTTCAAATGGTACTAACAATTTCTCGTATTCTTTTGAAAGTGTTATCCAGCTTTCAGACCATTTCCCAAGACAATAAGGACAATTTTTTACATGTTCAAAATTCACCGGATAACCCCATGCAAATGGACCAGGAATATCATCATCACTAGTGTGCCCTGGGGAAAGGATATTTTCCACATTAACTGATGTTTCTAATTTACTAAACATCCCATCTAAATTTGTAAAATCTCTAAGTGGAAAATGAATATCTCTTTCACAAACAGGTGGAGTAAGTCTTTCATAAGGACGAGTTTCACCTGGAAAGTCTTTAGTGCCAGGGTAAAATATTTCAGTCTTTGGACTGTACTTTTTATTAAAAGCTAAGTTTACAATTTCATCAAATAAAAATTCTCTAAACTTTGGGTTAGTTATGCTAGGTAAGACTTTTTCTTTTACTTCTTTGGCTGCTTCAAGTAAAGCTGGATCAATGGGCATGTCTGGAATCATCGTCCCAGCAGTAAGAGAAGCACTGGTTTGATTAAAATCTCTTCTTGTTAATCCTACAGGGGGCTTTGGCCTATTATTTATACAATCTAATATTTTATCTACTTCATCACTGACAGTAGTTCTCTTCACTTTAGAGGATGTTCGTAAACCAAACATCCTGCTCGCTAAAGAGCCTAAATAGTTTGATAATCTCATTAAGAAGAATTTTACTATTTTAAAGATTTAATAAAGGCTTATATTTCAAATTAATAAGAAATTATACTGTTATGTTTAGTACATTATAAATAGTGTCTCTCTCTACAGGGATAAATCCAGCATCCTCTATAAGATTTTGAATGAAATTCTTTTCAAGACCACGTTTCTTAGCTCCAGCAGCATGGGTTATGCTCTCTTCCTGAACAGTGCCATCTAAGTCATCAGCACCAAACTGTAAACCTATCTGGGCCACACCTACACCTAATTGAATCCAATAGGCTTTTATATGATCAAAATTATCTAGCATAATCCTGGATACAGCAATATTTTTCAATTCATCAAATGCAGTTATAGGTTGAACTGTACCGGCTATTTCTGTGTCTTCATAGTGGCAACTAAGTGGGATGAAAGTTTGGAATCCACCCGATTTATCCTGTTGATCTCGCAGCTGAATCATGTGATCTATTCTATCTTCTACATTTTCACCGATTCCAGCTAGCATAGTGGCATTTGTTTTTAACCCAAGCTTATGAGCTATGCCATGGATTTCCATCCATTTGTCCGCTGGTATTTTATCTGGACAAGTGTCATCACGAACGGATTTAGAAAATATTTCTGCTCCACCACCAGGCATACTATTTAATCCAGCGTCCATTAACTGTTTTAAAGTTTCTTCAAAACTCAATTTAGTAAGCTTGCTGAAAAATTCTATTTCTACTGCTGTAAATGCTTTTAAATGTAATTTAGGAAATTCTTTTTTTATAGCTTTTAAAAGATCTGTGTAATATGGGAGTGCTGCTTTAGGATTTAATCCTCCGACAATATGAACTTCTTTAGCTCCAGCTTTTACACCTTTTGCTACCCTTTCCAGAGATTCAGCTGTGGTGTAAGTCCATCCACCTTCTTCACCAGGGAGTTTTGCAAATGCACAAAAATTACAACGCCCAATACATACATTGGTCGGATTTAAGTGTAAGTTTTTATTCCAATAAACCCATTTTGCTTTTTCAGGTCCAGCTTTTACTTCACGAGCTAATCTTCCTAATTCACCAATTTCTAAAAGATTTGGATGTTTATATAAAGAAACTCCTTCTTCAAAAGTAATTCTTTCTTTGTTTAGAATTTTTTCTTTGATTTTATTTAACATCTGTATATATTTTAGATGGTAAATTTCAAAGAAGCAAGAATAAATATGTATAAGCTTAACTTTGAAGTATCCCTGTTAATTGCTCTAAGGTAATTCCACGCTCATTAATCATTGCAACAGTAAGTCCCATTTCTTCTAACCTATCAATATCTAGATGGAGTCTTTCTAAATCTTGTTCAGTCACTTTGCCGTTTGGTTCTGGTTTTGAAGAGGGTTTAGAAGGGCGTGGCTTAGTAACAGCAGCGTCCGGGGCAAATAAATGTGCCAATGGGCTATCATTATCAGGATTAAAACCCGTAGCCGTTTCAATTTCATTATTTACTTTCCCTAACGTTTCAAAAAATGCTTCAGGCAATTGATCCATGCCTTCATCAAGCTCTAAAATTTCACCTTGTTTTGTAACACCATCCACATCTAAAAGTTTTAAATTATTTGGTGCTATACTTTGTCTTATATCAAGTAATTCTGCACATAATCCTACCTGATAAAAAGGAGTCTTTGGGGGTTTTGCTGGAACTGCTCCACTCTTTGAAACTGGAATAGTAAGATGCAGCATATTTTTTTTAACCATACTTGTATATGGGCTACTATCTTCACCATATACAGCACCTCTTAAAACATCTACTGAATTCATATATACTCCTGAAATTAGGGTAATGATAAGTCTGGTACGTATAAAATGGAAATTATTTTATCTTTTTTTAATATATCAATAAAAAAAACCTACAAACCTTTTTTATGGGCTAGTAGGCTTATAAATTTTACAGTTTGAATCTACGCTGCTTTCTTCTCGTCGCATTTTTTATTTAATGCGTCAAAATGCTCATCTACTTTTTTACCTAACCAGTAAAACCCACCAACGATTACTACTAACTGTGTAATATTTGAATTTAAAAGTGTACTTAAGTCTCCCATAATATCCCCCTTTTTCTTTTAATTATGACCGATCAGTAAATATTTAGTTTCAATCCATAAGTTTAAAATTTAAAATTAAGTAAATCTAGATTTTTTTAACACCATTAGATTCAAGAATATTACCGGATAAAGATATTTTCAAAGTGTGCCTAGTTTTAGTATCCGTATAAACATAAGCTCCAGCTATAGTTTCCCTTGTATATAAACCACTTGATTTTTGATTAGTTAAAAAAGTATAGAAGTCTGGTTTTTCGGATGTATTAAATCGTTCTAAGAAAACCTGGTAAGCAAGGTGAATTGAATTTTCTCGTAAATCCTCATCAAAGCTTTTAGTAGGAGTTTCTGGTTCTACATTTATAATCTTGGGAAGTACAGTTTTAACTCCACCTCCATTAAATAAACCTAAAGTGACTGCTCCAAATAAAACCCCTCTAAGCCTTGTTAATGTCATAAATATATTTTATAAGAAACAATCTTTGGACAGGTTAAAACTACATGAAACGTAAGGGCGAGTATTACACCCGCCCTTACAATATTTTTTTTAGAACGCTTAAAACTGCATACAACGTAAGGGTAGTTAACACCCTTACAACTTCATCGATTGATCTCTTTGTAGTCTAGAAGAAGAAAAAATAAGCCCTCGATCTATTAGTATTGCTCAGCTGAATACATTACTGTACTTACACTTGCAACCTATCAACGCCATAGTCTTTGGCAGATCTTACTACCTTATGGTATGAGATATCTCATCTTGAGGTGGGCTTCGTACTTATATGCTTTCAGCACTTATCCTCTCCAGACATGGCTACCCAGCGTATGCCACGGGCGTGACAACTGGTAAACCAGAGGTCTGTACTTCCCGGTCCTCTCGTACTAAGGAAGTCTCCTCTCAAATATCTTGCGGGTATGCCGGATATGGACCGAACTGTCTCACGACGTTCTGAACCCAGCTCACGTGCCGCTTTAATGGGCGAACAGCCCAACCCTTGGGACGTACTACCGCCCCAGGATGCGACGAGCCGACATCGAGGTGCCAAACCTCCCCGTCGATGTGGACTCTTGGGGGAGATCAGCCTGTTATCCCTATGGTAACTTTTATCCGATGAGCGATGGCCCTTCCATGCGGAACCACCGGATCACTAAAGCCTACTTTCGTACCAGCTCGACATGTCTGTCTTGCTGTCAAGCTCCCTTATGCTTTTGCACTCAAAGGTTGATTTCCGACCAACCTGAGGGAACCATTGCGCACCTCCGTTACTTTTTAGGAGGTGACCGCCCCAGTCAAACTGCCCGACAGGAACCGTCCTGATACCGGATAACGGTATTCAGTTAGAGCGCAGGTGTAAGAAAATTGGTATTTCACTGACGACTCCATCCCACCCGAAAGCAAGATCTCAAAGTCTCCCAACTATACTACGTATCCAACGCCCGCGACCAATTCCAGCCTACAGTAAAGCTCAATAGGGTCTTTCTGTCCTGGCACACCAAATCCGCTTCTTCACAGATAAATCTATTTCGCCGAGTCCCTCTCCGAGACAGCACCCAAATCATTACTCCATTCGTGCGGGTCGGAACTTACCCGACAAGGAATTTCGCTACCTTAGGACCGTTATAGTTACGGCCGCCGTTCACTGGGGCTTTGGTCGCTAGCTTTGGATTGCTCCTAACCAACTTCCTTGACCTTCCAGCACTGGGCAGGAGTCAGCCCCTATACATCCACTTACGTGTTAGCAGAGACCTGTGTTTTTGGTAAACAGTTGCTTGGGTCTGCCTTGTGTCACTGTACGATGCTTATGAAAGTTAACTTCTTCACAAAGTACAGTCTCTCTTCTTGCGAACTTACGAGAGCATTTTGCCGAGTTCCTTAGAGAGAGTTATCTCGCGCACCTTGGTATTCTCTACCAGCCTACCTGTGTCGGTTTATGGTACGGGTAGCAAATAATCTTGAAGCACAGATTTTCTTGCTAGTGTGGTGTCAACTGCTTCTTGTCCGTAGACAATTACCATAACGCCTCAGGTCATAACGCCACTGCGGATTTTCCTACAATGACTACCTACGCGCTTGGAGCGGAATCCAATAACCGCCGCAATTTAACCTCCTAGGTCCATATACTTCTATAACGATTACTCACTAGTGCAGGAATATCAACCTGCTATCCATCGACTACGCATTCTTGCCTCGTCTTAGGCCCCGACTAACCCCACGCGGACGAACCTTCCGTGGGAATCCTTAGGCTTTCGGTGGGAAAGATTCTCACTTTCCTTTTCGCTACTCAAGCCGACATTCTCACTTGTATCTCGTCCACCCAATCTTCCGATTGAGCTTCATCCTACAATACAACGCTCCCCTACCGATCATACATAAATGTATAATCCCGCAACTTCGGTGCAATGCTTAGCCCCGGATATTTTCGGCGCAGAATCACTTGACCAGTGAGCTGTTACGCACTCTTTCAAGGGTGGCTGCTTCTAAGCCAACCTCCTGGTTGTCAGTGTAATTCCACCTCCTTTGTCACTTAGCATTGACTTAGGGACCTTAGATGGCGGTCTGGGCTGTTCCCCTCTTGACAATGAATCTTATCACCCACTGTCTCAGTGCCAGGTATCACTTTAATGGCATTCGGAGTTTAACTCGATTTGGTATGGTTATTCACCACCCTTACCGAACTAGTGCTCTACCTCCACAAAGCTTTAGCCTGACCCTGTACCTCAATACATTTCGGGGAGAACCAGCTAGCTCCTGGTTCGATTGGCATTTCACCCCTAACCACAACTCATCCAGTAGTTTTTCAACACTAATTGGTTCGGTCCTCCACGCAATGTTACTTGCGCTTCAACCTGGCCATGGTTAGATCACCAGGGTTCGGGTCTAATATGTCTAACTATACGCGCCCTATTCAGACTCGCTTTCGCTGTGGCTCCAAAAATTACTTTTTAACCAAGCTAGACACACTAACTCGCCGGCTCATTCTTCAACAGGCACGCTATCACACAATAAATGTGCTCTAACTGCTTGTAGGCATACGGTTTCATATTCTCTTTCACTCCCCTCCCGGGGTTCTTTTCACCTTTCCATCGCTGTACTTGTTCACTATCGGTCACAAGTCAGTATTTAGTCTTACCTAGATGGTCCAGGTGGCTTCAATCAGGGTTTCACGTGCCCCGACTTACTCAGGATACTGCTCGTCTTACTCAACTTTCACTTACAGGGCTATCACCTTCTTTGGCCGAGCTTTCCAACTCTGTTCAATTAGCTTCGTAAGTACTAAATGCAGTCCTACAACCCCGAATAGCAAGCTATTCGGTTTAGACTCTTCCCCGTTCACTCGCCGCTACTAAGGGAATCACTGATTTGTTTTCTTTTCCTCGAGTTACTGAGATGTTTCACTTCTCTCGCTTACCTTCATTAACCTATTAATTCAGTTAATGATACATAGAGTTGAATCTATGTGGGTTTCCCCATTCGGAAACTTGTGGGTCATAGCTCGTTAGCAGCTCACCACAACTTTTCATAGCTTACTATGTCCTTCATCGGCTGCTGGTGCCAAGGTATCCGCCGTATGCCCTTTGTAGCTTATTTTTGTAATCTTCTAGACTACAAAAAGATCGATATATTATTCTCCATTACAGAGAACAATAGATATTTTTTTGACTACGTCAATTTTTTTGAATTGACACTACAGATGCTATTACATTTTAGGGTTGCCCCCAACCTGTCTAGTCACCTGTATTTAGGCTTTTGTTTACATTTATCTATCTGTTTTTAGCTTTTTTGGTGCTTCAATTCTTGTTTTTATTTCTAAAAACTTGATTGAAACTTAAAACTAACTTCGATATTTAACTAATCTATTTGTATGCAGTTTTCAGAGTTCATCGGCTTGATTTAACAGGCCACAGCTACATAAAGAAGAAAGAATAAAAACTTTTTGAGATTCTTTTTTTTTCTTCTTTTTAATTAGCCCTTATCGCACTTTGGAGATAAGGAAATTAAATAGCGGAGTAACACTCTATCAAGGTGATGTGACTTGGTCAAGGAATTACAAATCAATTTTTGTTATGTTTGACTTTCATAGTGTAATATTGACAAAAATACGTATTCTTTTAACTATAAACACAGGGTTACAACCTGTACATTTGTATAGCTTAAGATTCTTTTTAGAATTAATAAAGATAATTTCTTAGTTCTATTTGATGGCTATTTTATTAGCTTAAAGGACTTATTTCAGTTGGAACATCTACTGTTACTAAATTCCCTACGTCATATAGTAAATATTGTCTATCTGCTGCACCGCGTGAAGTAATTTTGCTTGTAACACCTGCAAAGTCTTTGCTATCTAAAGAGGCTGAGAATTCTGAAGCGAAATCTGTAATAGTTTGACTTCTTGGTGCTGTTACCCAGAAGTTTTCTTTTTTACCTTCACCACTTGGGTTATATACAGTAATTAAAACAGGACCTGCAATTTTTAAATCTCTTGTAGATTTTGCACTAGGATGTGGTTTTGCTATTCTTACTGCTGCATCATCACTAAGTTGAAATGACTGTTGGAACCATCTGTCTGGTACTTGTAGTAAATTGGGTTTTCCATCTTTTATAATTTCTGAACCAAAACCATCTGGATCTGTAGCTTGAAATCCATAAAATGTTACTTCTGCTTCGTGCCTAAATCTTGCTCCTGCTGAAACCCCAGGTATAACTTCTAATGTCATTTATAAATCTCCTTATACTTAATACTCATCTAAAATATTTTAAATAATGCTAACAGAAGAGAAATGAATATAAAAGTATTGAGAGATTAATTTTTTTTAATGTATTGATTCTTATGGGGAAATTAAGAACATAATTAACAATTTTTTAAGTATTGTATTAATTGTAAAAACTTTAAAAGCTATAGGTTAATTATGTATTCTTTGCAGAGCCTGCTTCATTTCACCCAGTGTTTTTGCTAATAGAGTAGAAATGTAAAAAGTTCTATTTATTAGTAGTAAAGGAATGCTTAGAGGTAAAAGAATTACCACGAGTAAAAACTTGATCAATAGAAAAAATGAAACATTGAATATTTTTATATCAAGTAAAATCTTTTCAAATATAGGTGGTAATTTGTTTGTAATAAAACCTTCTATTCCTAGTAAAGGCTTTTTTCTATTGTTTAAAAGTCTTCCAGAGTTCTTAACTAAATAAAGTGATTTCCCAAGATTGAAATACCATTTGTGTAAATAATTTAAAGTGGGTCTATCTGGCAAAACAGGATGATAAATGGCTGCATAAGGCCAATATAAAATTTTATAACCTTTTAAGATGGCATACCAAAAAAACTCAGTATCTTCACAAAGTCCACTTTGACCAGCACCTAAATCTTCTCTAAATGGTCCAAGGTTCTCAATAATCTCTTTCTTAATTAGAAATGCTGCACCAATAGGATTTCTGGAATATCTATTTGGATACTGTAGAGGCTCTTTTCCTAAGTCATGTGTGGGTAAAAAACTTTGAACTAAATTGAAAGGCTTTTTAAAATTTATCCATAATGGCTTTTTCGTCGTTTCATGCCAGTCAGCTAAAACTCTAAAGCCAAAAATATGAAACTCTGGAAATTCCTGAACTCCAAATAAAACATTACTTACAAATTCTTTTGGTATCAATACATCGTCATCAATAAAAAGTATGTATGAACCTTTAGAGACTAGTATTCCAATATTTCTAGCATAAGAAAGCCCTGTTCTAGGTTCAAATATGTAATTAATTCTTAAGTTGCTACCTTCAGAAAATGCATATGCTACTTCTTTTGTATTGTCAGTTGAGTTATTATCGACTATGATAATTTCCCAGTTTAGTTTTTCAATATCTCTTTGAGAACCTAAACACTGAATGAGAGTGGCTAGCTTGCGTGCACGATTTCTTGTGCAAATAATTACTGAAAGTTCAATTTGTGTTTTTTCATTATTCATGATTACAGAAGAACAATTATACGACCTTGAAACATATAACTATTCTCTGCCAAAAGAGTTAATTGCACAATATCCTTGTGATAAAAGAGATGAATCCAAGTTACTTGTCTATAAAAAAGACAAAAAAGAAATGTCTCACCATAAGTTTTATGACATTGTTGATTTCTTGAATGAAAATGATGTACTGGTTCTAAACAATACAAAGGTGATTAGGGCAAAATTTAGAGGACAGAGGATAGAAGACGGAGGACAGAAAAAAGAAATAGAAATTCTTTTAATAAGTTCTGTTAGTGCTGATAATTTAACGTGGAAGGTTTTTGCTAATCCGAGGAAGGATTTGAAACAGGGTATTTGTGTTACCGTAAGCGGATCCTTCGCTAAGACTCAGGATGACATTGAAATCGAAATCATTGATAATGAAACCATTCGTTTTCAATCGCATGATGATCTGAAAACCATACTTGATAAAGTCGGGCAAATGCCTTTGCCGCCATATATTAAAAGAGACCATGAGACTATAGGACCATGGGACCATAAGCAAGATTCAGATCGATACCAAACAGTCTTTGCTAAAGAGCCAGGAGCAGTAGCAGCACCGACAGCATCACTTCACTTTACAGAAGAACTTCTACAAAAAATAAAAAACAAAGGTGTGGAGATTTTATATCTAACTCTTCATGTGGGACCAGGGACTTTTTTGCCTATTAGAACTGACGATGTTAGAGAGCATAAATTAATGCCTGAAAAGTTTTCTATAGAAAAAGACGTTTGGGAAAAAATATTAGAACATAAGAAAAATGGAAAAAGGATAGTGGCATGTGGAACTACTGTGACACGTACGTTGGAATATTTATCCGAAAGAGACGTTGTATACAACGTCTGTACAGGCGAAAATGACCTCTATATTTCCCCAGGTTATAAATATAAAATCGTAGATGCCTTAATTACTAATTTTCACTTGCCTAAATCCAGTCTTTTACTCTTAGTCAGTGCCTTGATAGGATGGGATAACTTGAAAAATATATATGATGAGGCTATAAAAGAAAAATATCGTTTCTTTAGTTATGGAGACAGTACGTTCATTTGCTAACTGTGTGAGTATTTGCAAAATTTTACATTACATTCTTTATGTAGTTCTTGTAATTTAATGCCTTTATGTTAATCTAAATCTAATTAGAAATCAAGGACATAAATGAGAACTACAGGGATTCCTTCTCTTCCTAAAGTACATCAACGCTCAGAAAGACAGAACCTTATGTCTGGACTTGGTATTGAATCTATTCCTGAGCAATGTGCTTCTCCTAAGCCTGTTCCTGCTAAACCTGCTGTTGTTAATTCTAGAAGCGGGCCTTGGATTGATTCAAGAAGAGGTTTTCTTAGAACTTCAGCTGCTGGTATAGCTGGGCTCTTCGTATTTTCTGATATGGGAGAAGTTAATGCAGTTGAAAGTAATGTTTTTGATCTAAAAGTATTAGATGAACTTTTTAGTAAAGAAGTTGCTGCAGATGATTTCGTGAAGATTGCAAAAGGAAATTTTCCTGAGTTCTTAAAATGGTACAAATCAAAAGTAGCAATTGAAGATAAACCTGTGGGTAAATCTGTAGCTAAACCTGTAAGTAAAATTGAAATAAAAGCTGAAAGTAAAGAGCCTGATGAATTTGAGAGTGAAATAGAGAGTAAAGTTCAAAACGATCCTAAAAATAAAGCTGAAAGTGTGCCTGAAGGTTATGTAGAGTCCCAGATAAAATTAGAAGATATTGGAAGAAGTATTATTGAGGGCTTTAGTCAATTCCCTGGAAAAAGTGATGGAGAAAAAGCAGCTTTAGTGGGTGATCTTTTCCCTGAGTATACAGAAGTAATAAAAAGAAATGCGGTTTTGCCGAATAAAGAAGTTGCTAAACACTTCATACAAAATGGATTAAAAACCTGCGATTTAGTTATTCACCCCGATTTGCAATCTATTAAAAGTACTGAAGATGAAAAGAGGGAAGGTTCGAAAAAATTTACTACAGGAATACTAGATACTTATGAAGCAGCATTAATCGGAGTTAGCAAATTAGAGAAAGCAGATTTAGATGCAGAGACTCATAAGCTCATTTTTGAAGTGCCATGGGATTCTGAATGTTTCGGAGAGTATTTTACTGGTGAAGAAATTAAAGGTGGAAAATCTAATGAAACCCAGATAAAAGAATGCCATGACAGAATGGTTAAAATACTTTCTGATAATTATTTTGGGCAAAAGAAATTTAACTCATGTTCCGGAGGACTTGATGCATTAATTACCAGGGTGGCTGGAAGTGTCTCGGATAAAACTTTTAACTGTGGTTGGGCGCCATATATTTTATATGGTGTAATTGAAAAAAATCCTGAATATTTTTCTTCTATCGTGACGGATGAAGTTAAAGAATTAAAAAAACAATTACTTGAATCTGATGATATTACAAAAAGCTTAACTGTTACAGAAGATGTAGGGAGATTTTTTAGATTTTTTGCAGGAATAAATTCAATGGGACAATCTTATTATTTCCCTTTTGAAGTAAGAAGTGAAAAACATAAAGGATCACCGAGTAATTGTTCTACATATTACCCAGCTGTACCTGTTGAAAATAGGGCGAAAGTTAATAAACTAATTAAAGAACAAATCTTAGGAGAATTTATAGGTATACTTTCTCCCTTGATTGAAAGACAAAAAATCAAAGTCTTTGACACTAACACTACTACTGCTGGCAGACAAAGATCAATTGATGCTAATGGATGGAATGGTTTGAATGCAGTTGTTAAGGAGTTTACTACTTCTGGATTTTTATTCCAATCAGAAATTGCAGAAGCGTTAAGAAAAAGATTGGCAACTGATAATTCGTATGAAAGAGAAATGAATTTTCAAACATTGGGAATATCTTTTGGAAATAGCCAGGAAAAATTAGATTTTGAGCTAGGGAATACGGATCTCTTTAGAAAAAGTTTAGGAGGTGCTACTTCTCCACAGGAAATGCGTGGAGTGGGATTTGCTGTTGCATCTGCTTTAAATATAGATGTCAATGAAAAGATGCCAAATGCAGACTTTATAGAAAGAATAAATTTAATAATTGAAACAGATGAGAATGGACGTGCTGCACTGGATGAATTAAGAAAAGAAAATCTAACTAATACTCAGAAATTTATAATTGATTCAATGTCACTGGTGATTGGAGGTTATCAATTACCTTATGAAATTATGGGTGGGGGAAATGTTTTTCCTCGTGAACTAAAAACCTATCAACTGGTAGATGGGCAAAAAATTGATCTGGATATTAGATATGGTTTTAATAACCCTGAGGAGTCAGTTGCAGATGATTACTATAGGTATAGTGAAGCAAAGCTTATTAAAAGTGAATTCAGGAAAGATGAGCAAGATGTAAGGGATATCCATAGATTATTTAGAACAATGCACAATGGACATCTAGCTCTTGCATATCTAGCAAGTGGTTTAGATGAGGATAGAAGTAAATATAATCCTAATGGTAATTATCCTGGAAGTACTTCAAGTAAAAATAAAAGACTAAAAGCTAATTTGGAGAAATTTTTACTTAGGCGAGAAGCAAGTATTTATGAATTTGACAGAAGTCGACCTGAGTTTATCGGAGAAAAAGTCTCTGCAATGTTAGAGCTAAATCCTGATTTAAAAGATCGTTTTAAGGAAATATTGTTTGATGGTTATGATACGGAAGTTGCTTTTAGTGAAAAAGAAGAAGATGTGAAGAAGAAATGGAGGGCTCCATCTGTAATTCGAATGATAGAAGAAGGTAAAGAAGAAGAACTAAAGAGAAGTCTTGCTAATGAATATAGGCTTTGGATAGAAAAAGAAACAAAAATAAATATCCCTGAAGTGAAAAAACTTAAAAAGTATGAGGATGGAATCAGTGCAATAAAACGAGAAACCATAATTTTTAAACTTAGAATGGCTGAGGGCTTTCTGGCTGGTACAAAAGAAAGAAAATTGGCTGAAAATAGAAAAACATTTGCTTCAATGTCAGGAGAAACTAGTACCACTTTAAATGCCCCTTTTAAATATTTAGATGATACCTATCATTGGAAGCCAGCCCATCAGAAGTATTTTCAAGTGGGTTTGAGGCAGTGATTTACTGATTTTCCAGTGAATTAATAATTTCTTTATTTTTTAAGCCAAAAAAGCATATCTAGATTAAATGGATTTAAGGTAAACAAACTTCTGAAAAAGTAGAATTTCAGGATGTCTACTATCATAGGAAAACCACATATAAGTAAGCCTGGATTTGCACGAGGAACTACCCCCGTTCTTGAAACAAAGAAAATGCAATCTATACGTAAGGCCCTTATTCCAAGACAAAAAAAAGAAATACCCTGGATAAGTACAAATCATCATCCTATTTATTCTTTACTGTTAAGGGATATTCAGTTAGAAAATCCTCCCGAAATTTCTAATAATTTGCCTCCAGACGAAGCAAGACAATCAATTCCTCTTATTCCAAAAGAAAGAAAAGATGAAAGAAAATGGAAAGTAAAAAAAGCAAAAGAAGTTGCGAAAAAACTCGCTAGTGATTATAAGTTTGCTACTAAGATTATAAAGAGACATCCTGAAGACTTAAGACCTTTGGCTAAAAAACTAATTCAAGAATTTGATTCTACGGAAGGTCAGAGCAAAAGAACAGCTAAGTATCAAGAGAAAAAAGCAGAGCTTTTAGATATGTTGAGAGCTGTAGAATTTAAATCAAAAACATATAGAGATTCGCACTTAAACCCTGGAGTTCAATTTGTTACTTTTGAAAATGTTCAAGCTGCTGTTAATGCTTTAGAGCCCTCTTTAAGTCATGATACTGAGTTTGTTACATTGGTTTGTTGTTTCTTGATAAAATCCCCTAAAAATCCCAGAGGCGTATTTAGTGCATTGCCTACAGAGACAATTGCAAATACTAGAAAAGATTCAGTTGATGCTGAAGAAGTAGACCCCATAAAAGCAAGAACAGTATTAGAACATATTTTTGTGGATATCTATAAAAAAGAGAATATTAAAGATTTAGAAGAAGCCAGCATATGGGATGAAGTTAGTAGAATAGGATTTTATAAAATTAGAGAAGTTGGTTTAAAGCCATTGCTAAGAAGAGCATTTTTTGGAATGGCTGAAAATGGTGAAAAAGTATCCTGGCTAAGCGGTGAAGATCCTGTAATAAGAGACTGGAAAGAAGGACTGTCAAAAACTCATGACACGTTAGATCACACTAATGCTCAACAATCAGCATGGCTTCTAAAGCATGTTGAAAAAGTTGTTAATGAAAATGGCATATGGGACTTAGATAAAGTAAGAAATGCGAAATGGAGCAAACTTCTTATAGCTTCAAATATGGATATGACAATTAGAGAAGAAGGGGGAACGATAAGTTTTCTTCAGGTAGGCTCAGAGGAATTAGTAAGAACTAGAAGTGCTAAAAAAGTTTTAATAGGCTTGGATGATGATCAAATAAAACCATGGGAGCTAGATCAACAATGCAAATGGACAAAGCCTTTAAAAGTTAGAGGAAAAGAAGAACACCTTATAGATTTAGTAACTGAATATATTGTAGAAGTTAGGTTGAAAAATGAAATACCTAAACTGTTTGATGGTGATAGATTAAAAACGTATCAAGGTATAAACTGGAGAGATTATTATGATGAAGTTGCTCCTTCATGCTTGACAGCCTCAAGTCTTACCGTAGAAAATGCACTTAATAGAAAATATCCTTATTTATTTGAGGCTGGTGCAGGACATTTAGTGGATGCAAAACATCATGGAAAATTTGCTACTCCAGGTGGTAAACAGTATCTAAGAGAGTTAATAGCAGAGCGTTTTGCAAATGCAGGCTTAGGTGAAATTGATCGATCTCAGGAACCAGCAGTCTATAGTTTTACTAGAGATCAGTTAAATGCTTGGTGTGATCGAATCTATGACCCAAAACAAAGAGTAGTGGTGGAAAATATATTTCAAGATATAGAGTCACAAATGGCATCTAATTCTCATGGAAAAAATAGAAGAAATACTTTTTTAGATTTCTTTGGATGGGATTATAATAATGAAACTGTTCCAGAAGTTCTTAGAGCAAAAGGAAAAGGATTTTTCCCTGCTTTGATGAGAGGTGATAGATATGTCTTGGTCTTTAATAGTGATGAGATTACTAAACAAGAAGCAGTACTTGAACAAAAAGCAAAATTATTAGTACAGCCCAATGATTCTCCTTATAAGAATGGCAGATTTCATCTTCTAAGTTCTGGTTCTTTGTTAGTTGATTCGAATAGGTTTGATATAGAAGGAACTCTGGCTCAAGAATTCTTTAAAAATGAAGGTAGGGTATTTGCAACTTCAGAAAAAAGATTTCTACAAGCAGGATATAATCATGCAGAAGATTTTTCACTTAAAAGATTGATGGAAGCTAAAAGTGGTAGAGATTATGTTCTTACTACTCAGGAATTAAAAAACCTAATGATAGCTCTTGGGCGATTTGCTGCATGTGTGGATTTGAAAGATGCTATGGATGATAGATTCTTAAGACATTTGGAAGATGTTGTTGCATTATCTCCTGATCCAAGATATATGCTAACTAAACTTTATGAATCGAAAGTACACAGTACTGTAAGTAGAAACTGCAAATATAATTCACTTAGACTAATGGATGAGCTTTTTAGATTTGCAGTGGTTGCTGGTAATCCTCTACTTGGTCCTTATTCTCAGCAGGGAAGGGTTGGTTTGCTTTCAGGGATAGCAGGAAACAACTTAGAAGATTGTAGTCGAGCTTTAGAAATTGTTAGAGAGCTATCAGCAAAACCGCTATTTGAGAGCGGACTAGAAAAAGCTACTTATTATGATTTTGATGAAGCCGTAAAAGAAATAGCTAAGAGAGATGTTTTTTCTCTAAATCATGAAGTGAAAGGAATAGCTTTATTTTCATTTTTAAAAAATAAGTCCATTTCTTTGAATGGCTTGAAATCTGCACCAGATGTTGTTTTGGGAGAGTTGATGCGTTATGTCTTTTTATATGATGATGCCTCTTCTTCTACTTATTTAAGTAAGGTTAAAAAAACTCAAGTTGATGAACTTTTAGAAGTAAACGGGCTAACTTATCTTAAAGATAGATTTAAAGATCCACTGTCTGCTGCATTTCCAGAATTGGCTTTGCTGAATGGATGTGTGTCTTGAATAGTGATGTTATAAAACCTGGACTTATTTTGCCTACAAAATTTACCAGATTTTATCTTGTTAAAAGAGAGTTGCAGCCACAACTAAGACAAGCTTTAGTAAATGATGTTTCGGGAATAGTACAAACTGATGGATTAGCTGCTTCGTGTGTAACTTCACCATTCGTCGCAGATGTGTTTGAAGCGAGAGATAAAGCAGTCATAAGAAGATATCCCGTAATAAAAAATGGTATTGATCAAAATGAAGCCAGAAAAAAAATCCATATAGTTACCGACACTAAAACTAGAAATTTTAAAGTGGAAAAAGCAAAAGAAGTAAGAGATGCTCTCAAAATAGAGCTAGAAAGAGATAAGGCACTAAGTGAAAAGTATGGAAATGAAGAAAATGAAGTTTTAGGAAGAAGAGCTTTTGAAATATGTACTAGTGCACAAGAAGCATTCTCTTTAAGCCGTATTGAAGGTGAAGAATACAAAGCCAGGCTACAAGAAGCATTAGATATGTTTGATGCTATTGATATTACTGATAAAAGAGCCTATCAAAAAGATCACTTAATGCCTAGTGTTGATTCTTTAGAGTTTTCTAAGGTGAGAGAAATCGTAAAAAGAATTACTCCTGAATATATGGGGGATGAAGAGTTTGCTACTTTAGTCGCATGCTTTCTTACAAAAAATTCTAAAAATCCAGATGGTGTTTGTAAACTTTTACCAAAAATGATTGTAAGTAGAGATGAGGGGTATGAAGTAAGAATTAAAACTTTATATGAACACCTCTTTGTAGACTTACTTAAAAAAAACAATATCTTAGCTATAGAACAGTTTTCAGGGTGGAAAAGTAAATTAAAAAATTTGGGATTAGATCAGGTTACTAGACTTGGTATAGTTCAGGGAATTAGTGATGGTTTCCCCGTGCAATTAAATAATGGTGAAATTGTTTCACTTTTTCATGGTGAAAATCCTCCTCTAAGGATGTGGGAAATGGATGTTCTGTTGTTTGGAAATGAAGCAGCTAAAACTGATGGAACTTCTGAGGAATGTTCGATCCCTGGAATTGTAAAAATTGATCAAGAAGAAGTGAAAAGAAATTCATCTGCCTGGTGTCTTCAATATGGCTTAGGTTTGGTAGATGCTGATGGGAAGTTTAAATCTGAAGAAGCTAGAAAAATTTCATGGAAAGCTGCTTTAGAAGAGCATAAAATGCAAAGAGTAATAGAAAAGTGTGGTGGTGTAAGAAAAGTAGTAGAACTTGGTTATAAAACTCTTCAGGATAGAAGAGTGGTAAGAAGTGAACAGCCTTTAGTAGGACAAGGAAAAGATCAATTGCATGAGTGGGATTTTCAAAGACAAAGAATGTGGCAGGATGAAATTAGTCATGGAATGTTAATGATAGATTTAATAACAGACTATATCGTAGAGGATTTAAAAACACGAAATCCCGATATTTTTACTCAAGGCAAGTTAAATGAAAAAGCAGGTCAAGTTAACTGGAATAGTGAATATAATAGTGTTGTTTTATCATGTTGTGAACAGTCAGGGACTACTCATATAGGTGCATTAAGGAGAAGACATTCTTATTTGCCTGCGAGCTTTGAAGATACAGTAAGAATTTCAAGTGCTAGACCCGTTGAAAATCTTGACAGTGAAAATGGAAGGCAGTTTGCTATTGAATCACTTGTTATTGATTTTGCAAAGTGCGGGCTAGGGATTCTGGATAGAAGTAAAACCCTGCCAATCTATACACTTTCCAGGGATCAATTAGTCAGATGGGTGGATGAAAATACATCAGATAGAGGTTTTATTACTGCTGAATTGGTTTCTGATGCTACGCAGCAAAGACTGTATAAAGCCTTTGATAAAACGCTTGATGCTTATAAGACTTTATTTGGAAATGGAGAACCACTACAAATAAAGAAAGGACCAAAGGTTTTATCTAAGGGATTGCTTTTAAATCTATTACCAGAAGTTAGATCTGTATGTTTTTCTTTTACTGGTGGAAAAATGATATCTGAAGAACAACGATTTTCTTTAAAAGCTAAAGCTGTCAGAGGAAAGATCTGCCATTTGTATGCAAATCCATTTTTAGAAAAAGCAGAGAACTTGAAAATTCCTGATCCTAATAAAAATACTGCTATAGAAGTATTAGAGACAAGAGAAGACTCTTGGCGTCGTCTGTCTACAATTGATAAATATTCTTTGCGAGATATGACTTCTATGAAAGATGCAAGAGGTTATTTGGTTTCTGGTGATAATTTAAGAGAAGTGGTTATTTCTATAAGAGAATTGATACCTCTTACAACTCTAACTTTACCTGCAAGAGTAAGGTTTGCAAGACATTTAGATTTATTATTAGATCCTGAAATAAATCCAAGAATGGTTTTAGAAAGAGTTGGAAGAGTCCCTAATGGAGAACGATATAACAGTATGCGCTTGCTTGAAGATTCTTTTAGGTTGAGTTTAGATTTATTGGAGGATAGATTCTATACAAAACCGGCAGATTTCCCCTCAGGGTTTGATCCTACTATGTTTAAGAATCAAACAAAAAGAACCATTTTAAATTTAAATAATGGATTTTCTTCTGGTTTAGTTAACTTTATTGCACATTCAATGATTGCTGATGTTATAGTTCGTACCAGATATGATTCACAGACTGTAGAGAGTTTAGAAAGCTTTTCCCTTCAAAAAGATTGTGAAGCCATAGACTATCACTATGCTAATAATGCAAAAGAAGCCAGGAAAGCTATGCTTGTTTCTATATCCCTTGAAAGATTATGCGCAGCTAAAAGAGCAGGTATTCAAATGGCTAGGTTTGAAAATATGGCATTTGATGAATTGTGTTTATATGCTAATCAGATATGTGGAGATTTGGGACTAGAACCAAGTCAAAATCAAATTATAGAAGCTGTTAAGAAAAACATAAGATCTGATGGTAATCCAAGAGGTATTTTACAAAGGCTTCCTGAGGGGTTTCCTAATGGATAAAAACACATTTAATTCTTATTGTCTTTGTGTTATTATGGAGCCAATTTAAAATGTCTATTTTAACAAAAAGAGCATTGTTTCCAAGACATTGGTTAAGACTTCAACCTCTTTGCCAAGAATCACCACCTCATGAAGTCATTTTTCCTGATGATAATGCTTCTTCTGATCTATTTGGTTCTAGAAGTCAGTTTAATTCAAGAAGGGGAAGTCCTCCTGTTCAATTGGTTCTGCCAGTAGAAATGACTGCTGCTATTTTAAGAGAAGTATCTGAACCAAAAAAAGTTATTCATCAGGAAGTTGCAAAGCTTACTGGAAATTATGAAATTAAATATAAAGCTGGTGATTCCACAAAAACTTTACTAGTTGAATACAATCCAAAATTTATTGAGAAAGTACAAAAACTTCCAAAAGAGTCAATTCGACTAGAGTCAAAAAAAACTACTGAAAGCAGACTTAATACAGTAGCTTTAGCAAAAAAATTAGCTAGAAGAATTGAAGAGGGAAAAAATAAGGACGAGTTTACTCACTTAGAGGTAAATAAAGATACTAAAATTATTGGTAGAACAAAATTTAGACAAATAATTAAACAGATCGCTGGATCAGATAGAAATTTTGATGGTGCTGATACAGATGAGGGGCTAATTGCACTTACTGGTTTTTACTCTATGATAACTGATCATGATGAATTATTAAAAAAACAAAACGGCTTTTTAGATAAAATACATCCTGGTTTATACAATGCTAATGACGATAATTTCCTGGCTATTTCTGAGCTATTAATGAAGCATTATTTCTTTGATTTGAAAGGAATTCAAAGTCCTGCAGATTTAGAAAAATCAAAAGGTGTATATCCCGAATTAGATAAGCTTGGACTCAGATCTATTGTTAGAGCGTTTGAGCTGACTGATCTTTATAGGATGGTATGCCGGAAAGGTTTTTTTGAAGGATCAAACCCTATTGTAAGAGATTGGGTATTACAAAGCACTACAGCTAAGTGGGGTGGGGAAGAAGGAAAAAACACTGCAAGAAAAGCTGTTCAATGGGTTCTTAAATATGGAGAAAAAGTTGTAAATGAAGACGGGTCTTATAATTTAGAAACCATAAAAGATACTAATTGGGGAGAGGTTTTCTCAAAAGACGAATATGGATTGAAAAGCATGTATGCTTGTTGTCCTCATACAAAAAATGTTAGAGATGCCTTAAAGCTTGCAGCACCGGATTTAATTGGGCTTGAAGAACATAATATAAAACCTTGGCAAATAAGAACTAAGCACATGTGGAAAGATCAGGGATCTGATGGAAAACTTTTAATTGATAATGTTACTAATTATATTGTCGAGCATCGATTACCTGATGAGGGGATTAAAGTCTTAAATGCAGATGGTAATCTCAACCCAGAAATTGCTAAGGAAGTGAACTGGGCAAGGATGTATGATCTCGTAGCACCAGGCTGTCAACTTCGTTCTGGAGTTAAAGCACATGAAGCTCTTCAAAGAGTTTGTCCTAATTCATTTGGTTATAACGATGATCAAATAAAGCCTCAACAATTTAGTTGGGAAGGGAAGTGGGACGAGAAGGAAGGAGTTGAATTGTTTAGAAAAGGGTTTGCATATAATTTGGCTAAAGCAGGTTTGGCTAGAATTGTTTCAACTCCTTTATCTACAGTGGTAACTATAGATAAGGATTCATTTGAACGTGCATATGAAACCAATTTTAGAAGTCAACAAAAATCCCTAAGAACAATACTTGATCATGGAGCTGTTTCCATTTCAGGAGGTTTTGAAAAAATTGCACAAAACAAATTAGGTGTAGCTATTAAGTTACTTTTTAAAATTGAAGCTGCAGAAAATCTGGAAACAGAAAGTGTTAATAGATCGTTTCTAGAATTGCTATCCAGAAATGGAGGGAGCTATTCAATTGAATTGGCTAATGTGGGAATAAAACCCAATGCAGAAGTGGTCCCTGAGCCAATTCTAGATCCAGTTCCAGAAACAATTATAGAGACGAAAACAGTTATAGAATCAATTGCAGAAGTAAAAGTAGAACCTAATTCAGAAGTTCAAATGGGAACAAAACCAATTGCAGCGGTAGATAGACCAATTTTGAATTATCCTACTGATTATGTTCAAAGACAAGTTTCCCCAGTTCGGGAAACTATTAAAACCAGCCCAGTTGCTGGACTTAGAATGCTAAGGTGGCTAAGATCTATAAAAGTCAATTTTGATAGTGATGTATTTGGATACAGTGTTGCTGTATTTAAACATAGTTGCATTGAAGCAGGTGTAAGTGAAGAAATTATTAGAAATTATGAAACTAATAGTGATGACTTTGAGAAATTGAGAAAATATTTAGTTTTAAATGAAAAAAGTATGAAAGATGTTTTAGATAAAATGAAACAGCTTTCTGCCGGACGTAAAAACCAATATACACTAGTCGCCCCTCTAGGAGTTGAAAAAACACCAGAGGCAGATTATTGATTAATTTTTTTAATAACCTCTAAACTTTTATTAACATTCTAGAAATGTCTTTAAACTTTATGCTAGGATAAACCTAATTTAAATGACAGGATCAAATTCTATAACTCGATTACGGGCTAAACTAGGTACTTTGCCACCTCGTCTCAGTGATGCTTGTGCTGCTAATTCAATTCCAAAAGCTAATCATGCAACTGTTGTAGCTTCTATAAAGGAATTCGCTTCTTCACCTGTTGACTCAGATTCAGTTTCTAATACTTTTGCTTTTGAGGGGGCAGCAGTAAGTCTAGCGACTCAAACAAGCGGTGCTTTTGTGTCTGATCTCAGAGAAAGCTTACTTCTTGAATCAAGTGAAGAAACTAAAACACGAAACATAAAACTGCAAATCGCAAAAGAACTTGTTTCTATGATTAAAGAGGAAGCAAACGGATTGCATGACGCTCGTGTAAGAAATCGTAAAGTACCAGTGTTTGAGCCTGGCATGCAAAGAACATCATCTGACAGGTTTATTAAATTCTTAAAATTGGTAGCTCTAAAAAATGGGATATCTGATTTGGATATAGATAATGAAATAACTGCTCTATGTGCTTATTACAGCCTCCGGGTTCATGATGAAAGTGAAAGAACAGACCAATTCTTAGGCTTTGAAAAATTTCCTGATAATTTTTTTGATCAAGATAAAGAAACCAAATTAAGGATTTTAGCAAAACATTATTTTATAGATTTAAAAGGATATAAAACAGCAAAAGACATAGAAGGAATTGTAGGTTTAGCAGATAGTTTGCAGGCATATTATTTGCCTATATTAATTCATCAGAGTGATAATAGTGCTCCTGCCTTGATTAGCAATACATTCGCTGAGCTTACAGATGGGGATTATCCGTTTATAAGACCCTGGTTAATTAGAGGCAAAGATATGTGGCAAAATCATGAAGGTGAAGAACTTGCAAGCAGAGCAGTTCGATATACTTTAAAATTTGTAGCAGGTGTAATTGATGCGAATGAGAGAATAGATGTAGATGCTATTAAGCATATTAGTAGGCATGGTGGTTGGGAAGCGGTGTTAGGAGATAAACGAAATCCACTTGAAGGACTTCTGACAATTACTCCTAGAAGAAGTGTCAGGCAGATAATTTTATTAGGATTACCAGAATTTAAAGGATCAAAAATTGCTGAGTTAAGTTTGAAAATAGGTGAAGAACATGAAAGAATCTCAAATGAAGATATGGATATGATCACAAGCGAACTTGTTAGAGCTAATTGTTCTGATGCTGATGGAGAAATTACTAATGCAGGAATCTTAAATGAAACTAGATGGTCAACAAGATTTAGTGAAGTAGATAAAAGAATTTTTGAAAAATCTAACTTCAGAAATGCTTATGAAGCCTTAGTTCATAAATATCCTGAGCGATTTGGTTGGAAAAGTGATCAAATCCATCCAGGAGATATAAGTTTTGGAAATATGTGGGAAGGTAATGACGGAGAAAGATTATTCAGAGAGTATTTTGCTTATATTTTAAGCACTTTAGAAATTGGTAAATTAGATACTCATGAAACTCCAGGGATTTATACAGTTACCCAAAGAGAATTTGAAGAGTGGATGGAAAGAAACTCTCAAGATCCTATTAAATATATTATTGAAAATAAAATTAGATTTCCTGGGTTTAAAGATGTATGTGGGCGAAATGTTGCATTGGCATATAGAAAGCTTTTTGATATGAATCCTGATTTTGGTAATGTAGAAAAAAAATTCCAAAGACAATTGATAACAAAACTTTTTGAAGAAAATGGAGGAACGCTTCAAGTCATATTTGATCCTGTAAGTGCTTATGATGATTGTACTGCGTTTCCTGTTGTTCCTCCTGATGAAGTAGATGGTTTTTTACTTGCAATTATGAGTCAAGAAAGACTTGAAGCATTAGAAAGACGCATACAAGAAGAGGAAAGACAGGAAGATCTAGAACTTGAAAGAAGTGTAGAGGAATGGAGAGCAAGATTACAAGCATCACCATTTCTTCAAGCGTTATATAGAGACGTGTAAGTTTTAAGTAGTAAAAAAAGACATTTTTTAATAGAAGAATATTAGTATTATTAGAGAAATTTTAACTAGACAAAATTGAAATACGATTTTAACTTTCACTGCTTATTAACCTTGTAAAATGATTAAAATCTACAGCAAATTAAAAGCATTTAAGAAAAGTTTAAATTAATGGAAATTGATTCAGCCCAAGCAAAACTAACTATTAAAACTAGAAGAGTTAATATTGGAACTAATATTGATGTTCTAGAGAGGATTGGACTATCTCCAGTTTCAAATACTGATGATAGTCAAGGGAAAGAAAGAAAGCCTAAATTAAGAGCAATAGAGTTGTCTGCTGCTGAAATAGGAAAATTACCCATAATAGATACTGCTTTAGATCCTGATACTGCTCGAAAAAAAATAGAACTGCCTCTATTAAAGTCAGATTCTGAACAAATTGTAAAAGCACTAGCGTTAGTTCAAGCTGCAAAGCAATCCCATACTGATAAACAATTACCTAAATCAAGTATAGAATTCTATAATTTCAAAGACTTGGTTAGAGAGGTTGATATAGATCATGTTGTATTCAATTCAAGTGCTGAAATTATAGATGAAAATATTTTGGCACTTGCAGTTCATTATACGTCAAATGGCGACTTGAGCTTCTTAGACAGAGTACCAAAAGGATTTATAGATCCTGATAAGGTAGAGGCTTCTACTCAAAGAGCTGGTGCACTTATGAAACTTTTTTATGCTTCAAAAGGTGTAAAAAATGCTTTTGAACTTGAAAATCTATCTAATTATAGAAGACAGTTGGAGTCATTTGGAGCAACATATTTAACAAATAATTTTGAAGTTGGATACTTAATCGATGCTTCAGTTCCAAACTGGATGCATGATGAGACGGATCCTATACTTAGACCCTGGAGAGTGGCTAATGGGGTTTTATTGAAAGAATTGGAAAACATGAAGTTTCCCATGATTGATAGACTTTCAAAATTTGTAGCCCGGAGAAGAATGAGGGTTGTAAGAGATGATGGTAGATTAGACTTTGAAAAACTTAAAACATTTAATGATGTAGCTGGGCAATTTAGAGCAGAGGTGTCTGACTGGAAAGGGCATAGCGGTTTAGATGAAATCTTTCCTTTGCTACAGAAATCATTTCCGCAAGATCTAGGGTATGGTTCTGGACAAATTGATGATAGATTAGCTGGATTTAAGTTTATAGGTAAATGGGATGGAGAGAGTGGTCATGAAAGGTTTAGAAATGTAACTTTTAGAAGTTTAATGGATGCTGGATTGGGTAAAAATAATCCTAATACAAAATATACAAAAAATGGATTTGAACTTCATTATACTTTGGAAGAATTTTTGCAATGGAGAAATGAGCACTTTAAAGATAAAGACTGGGAAGCATTTTTTGAAAATTGTGACTTAAGTGCTGCATTTCACAATTTTAATAAGAGTCCAGTAAAAGTACATGGAGTTTTATTTCCAAAGAAAGAAGAGGCAAGTGCACCAGTTGAAAAAAAAGAAGATCCTATTCAAAGTCCAGTAATAATTTGTGGAGCTGATGTTCCACTAGAAGAATTTATGTTAGGCAATTCGGGGAAAGTCAATGCTGCTGGGAAATCAATAGTTGTTAGTACAACAGCAAGATTTGGAAAATCAAGTAATACTTTAAGAGTCGGTAGAATTGAAGCTAAGGAAAATAGAGCTCCTAAGGTCAGAAAACCAAGACCACCAAAAGAGCCTAGAGTAAAAATCCCAAGAGAGCCTAGAGTAAGAGTACAAAGGGAACCTAGAGTAAAATTACCTAAACCAGGAAAAACCCCTGGACTGCTAGGAGAACTTGGACTACTAGGAGAATCTGGACTGCAAAGAGAGTTTGGACAACGAAGAGAACCTAGACCACGAAGAGAGCAAAGAATTAGAGAACCTAGAGTTGCTCCCGTAAGAATTGAAAAGCCAAAGCCTGATCCTAAAGAAATAAAAGATAATGCTTTGGCAGTAATTAATTTTGCACAAAACAATATTAAAGTATTGTCTGATCGTGAATTAAATGAAATTGTTTCTCTAAAAGAAACAACTTATAACGCAATTGCAGAGGGCAAAGATAACATCACAAGTGCTGTACAAATGCCTATGCAAGAAGCTGGAATCGTTAGGGGAAAAATTAATGAAGCTGAAAGAAGTGCTAAAGAGAAAGCTAGAGAAGCTATAAGAAATATAGATAGAAAAGCAAGAGAAGTTAGAAGTGAAGCAAGTGCTCAAACAGGAAGAATCGCTAGAGAAGAAGCAAAAGTTAGAGGTATTCCTGATGTTGCTAGTGAAGAATTGAGTGCTGTAAGTGAAGAGATTTCTAGAGATGGTGTTCTTCAACAGGCTGAAGCTGTAAAAGGAGAAATAACACAAGCTGTAACTAGTGTTCAAAGCTCTGCAGATGAGGCTAAAAATGCTATTAACACTGCACTTTGTGAAATCTCTGAACAGGTTGCTTCTGCTCGACAAAGTTTAAAAACATCTTTAAAACCAGCAGATGTTGGAGCAGAAGTACAAGAAGAAAGAGCTAAAAAAATAGCAATAGGAAAAATTAGGAGAGCAAAAGAAAGTGCTATTAGTAAATCTAATATTGCTTTAAAAAGCATTGAAAGAGCAAAAGCTAATCCTAAAAAAATAAAAGAACCTGCTTCGGCAGTAATTAGTAGTGTGAAAGCTAAAGTTGAAGAAATAGCTACTGAGGCACCAGGCAAAATCACCCCTATAAAAGATACTGCTCTTCAAGGAATTGGTTCTAATAAAGATAAAATTGCAACTGCATTGAGTGTAACTTCCAGAGGATATGATGTTCCGGTAACTGAAATTGAAGCTGCAATAAAAGAAGTTTCTGAGGCTGAAGCAAATGCTAAAAAAATAGTAGAACAGCCTAATAAAAATATAGATGTTGAGTTAGGAAGAGTTTTAAGTGAACTTGATATTCAGGAAGGAAAAATCACTACACAAGAAGTGAAAATTAATGCTGCTAAAGATGCTGCTAATAGTATTATGGAAGCTGCTGTAGGAGGCGCTAGAACAGTTGCTGAAAGTTCTAATACCATTATTGATACTGCTGAAGCAGATGTTAAAGCTGTTATTTTAAGTTCCAGAGAGTTAGGACCTTTGGAAAAACCTGTAGATGGAGTTGATGCTGCAAAAGATGAGATCCGTAACAAGCTTCAAGAAGTTGCTGATAATGCTGATGCTGCAAAGACAGAGGTTTCTAATAAACAGACTCTAGAAGAAGCAAGAACTGGAAAAGAAAGAATAACTCAAATTAGAACAAATTCTCAAGGTGCTGCAGATGAAGCTAAAGGACTTATTACAGATGTACTTAGTGAAGTGTCCAGAGATGCAAAAACTGCTACAGAAGCTCTTCGAAGAGCTTTAGTGTTAGCAAAAAGAAGAGAAGAAGAAGTAACTAGAGCTAGAGAAGCAGCTGCCGAAAAAGCACAAGCTTTAGTTACTGTAATTAAAGCTCCTTGTGAAAGAAAAGAATTACCTGCTTGTAGGATGCAAAATGATAATGACGATGTTTTACTCCCTTCTGTTTTTAAACCAGGGAATGTGGAATTAATTTCTAGAGTGGTAGATGCATTTGTAATTGGTTCTCAAAATCCATCAAACTCATCTCTAGAAAGTTTATTACTTGCTAAGTTGCCAGGTGGGGGTGGACATGCTTTATGTGATGATGATATAAGAAAACTTTTAGGAATAGTTGAAAAAAATATTGATGATTTTGATAAGATTGAATTAAAAGAGCCAGCTAAAGTAGCACTTTCAGCTGCACTTAATCCCTTGGCTAGGGGAAAAGATGATGTTAGAAATATTTTACTTGCAGCATATGAAGTTTCATCAAAAGGCAAATTACCAGAAAACACAGATAGCGTACAAATCTTAGATACTTTCATAAAGTACATAATTGGAAATGCTGCTATTAGAACTATTGAAGATAAAGCTGCAAAAAGAAAAAGAGTTCATAGTTCTATAGAAAGTCCTAGTGGAGATATAACTCAAAGAGCAGATCGTTTAACGGTAGAATTAGAAAAACATTGGAGTGGTATATATCATCCATTTAGAAAATCTTATTCAAGTGGGGAAGAAGCATACTTTGAAACCACTCATGTATTAACTATGTTTGCTAGCCCTGGAAAAATAAAATCTGAATTTTATCGTGGTGTAGAAATGATAGATGATGAAAGATTGCTTAGATCCCATATTGAAAGGCTTATAAAAGCAAGATTTAATGAGCGGTTTAATGAAAAAGCATCTAATAAAGCTATAGAAAAAACATTTATGAGAGGTAGTTTATTTGAAAGAGATGTTGAATATATCAGGAAAAAATGTGGATTAGTAGTGAGTGAAGAAGTTGCAATGATTGCTTTGGGGAAAAGTATGGAAGATGGTAAAAACATTACATTGCTTCCAGAGGGTTTAATAAATCCAAATAACGATAAATTTGCATTAAGAGTTAGTGCTCTTTGGCGATTTGCCGTGGGTTCTTAAGGAAAGAAAATGACAACAGCAATATTACCTATAGCAGTAGATACTGGGATAAAGCCTAAAGAAAGGCTTCTTTCAGGAATTAAAGTTAGCACTCCAATAGATCCATTACCAAGAGTTCTTGAACCCACAAGACAAAAAATTACATCTACTTTAGGATTTGCTCCTGGTGCTACAGTTGAATGTTTGATCCCTAGGAGAGATGTAGGGAATGGTGGAGCTACTGTATGCCACACACCAATTCCTTTTGATGAGTCTGGTGTAAGTATTGTTAGGATCAATAGAGGTTTTGGAAATCCTAAACAAAAACTAGAAGTTAAATATGATAGGGCTTCTTTACCTAATCTGAATGAAGTTCCTAGAAGTGAAATTAAGCTTCCTGGAATTAACACAGAGAAAATTGAAAAAGCAAAAGCAATATCAGAACAAGTAAAATTCATGTGGACAGAAGCACGGCTTTCTCCTGAGTATGTTGAAATGGATAAATTTGAAGATATTGCACAAAAAGCATATGCAAATGTAAGAAAAACGGGTGATGCTGAAACTTTAAATAGTGATCAAGAATTGTTTACCCTTACTGCATATTTTTCGCTAAAAAACAATTCCTTTAATAAAAAAGGGTTACTGTCTAAATTCCCTAATGGATTATTAAATGCAAACAGCCCACACCTAGAGGAAAGACTAAAAACACTTGGTAGATTGTTTTATATCAATATTAAGAAAAAAGATACTCCCATATTATTAGAAAACTATGAGGGGGCTGTAGATGATTTAGTAAAAGCTGGCTTGGATTGTCTGTTACAAATTGAACGACCTGAGCTATGTAAAATTTCATTCCCTGGATATTTAGAGGGTGAAAATCCTATTGTAAGAGAATGGTCAATGTATTACATGGCTAAATGGAGTGGAGAATGTGATGATGAAGAACTTTTGCTAAGAAAATTGTTAGCAGTGAGAGCTGCTAAATGGTTTTTAAAATATGGTGCAGATGCAGTAAATGAAGTGGGAGAATATAGAATTGATAAAATTAAGGATAGAGCATTTGCTCCCTTTGTTTATAATAAAAAATCTGGATTAAGGGGATTAATTGAACGTCATCCTGAATTAGGTGGACTTGTTAATTTCTTGAGATTTGCTGAACCTAATCTTGTAGGTATAGGAAATAATAGAGTAAATCCCTGGTCTTATAAACATCATGGTACTTGGGAAGGCTTTGAGGTCTTGGATCAGCTTTCAGAACATGTGATTGCTGGAAACTTTTCATATGATGGAGAAATTGATGTTGAGAAAAGATCTGAAGTCTTTGGTCTTGCTGGATATTATGAAAGGGTCGCTAGTAACGCTTTAAAGGGACGTGGTTCATTAAAAGCAGTGTCTCATAAATATCCAGATTTAATTGGATTGCGACCAAACCAATTTCATATTTGGGAGATTTCGCATGCTGGAATTAGAATTGGAAAATATGGAGAAGATCTTTCCAGATTGGAAATGGCAGTAAAACTACATGATGCTGGACTTGGAGAGCTTGATCTCTCTGGTCCAAGCCCTATTTTTGGATTTACAAAAGCACAGTTTGTTAAGTGGTGTGATGATCCAGAAGGTAATAATGGGAAAGGATTAAAGAGTTTCTTTGTTAAAAATACAGGAACTTGGTTTCATTGTAATTTAGGTAGCAATGTTAAAACTGCTTTAGAATTTTTACTAGGGCAAAAAGTGGCAAATGGCTTAACTGGAAAAGAAATGATTTCCGAGATGAAGAAAAACAAATTTGAAATAGTATTAAATAATCCTTTTAAACAGGAGCTGTTTACTTCAGAAGAAGTTTCTAGTGAAGTTGCTAAACCTGTTGATTCTACATATGACTCAAAACAATTCTCTACAGAATATAGCCCTGGTGTACTATCAGCATTAACTCCATTTAGTAGTGTAGAAAATCTCTTTACTCTATACAAACTGACGGATGCATTAGTCGTTTCTTCATCTGACACTAATGAAGGCTCTAATTTAGAAAAAATATTAAATGCACAAAATGCGGAAACAAGTAATTATATTTTAAGTAATGATGATATAAGAGATATCTTGAAAATTATAAAAACTAATTCAGAGTATCTTTTTCCTGGAGAAGCTAATGATGCTCTTAGGGATGACTTAAGAATTACCATAGAAAGTGTATTGGCTACACAAAAGAACCCTAGAGATGTTCTTCTTGAGGCGATAAAAATAAAATCTGATGGGCAAGCTCCAGAAGCTTTGACTAGGTTAAAACTTTTAGATCACTCATTTAGCTATTTTGCTGCACAGGCTTGTATGAAAGGTATGCATAATAAGCTGAGAAGTGGTTCTCCTTCACTTTTGCATAGTGGGATAAGATTTGAAAAGATTGCTGAAATAGAAGAGCAAGCAGAAAGAACTGCAGAAGTTATTAGGGGAAACTGGGAAAAGATTTATGCAAAATATAAAAATATGGATTATGGCGATACGATTGATAGATTTAGTAAGATTGCACAAAGCTCTTCGCGTACAGATTTAGAACAGTTAGAATTACAGCATTTAAAAACAAGAATTGTTAAAACAAAATTTGATAACCAAACTAATGAAAGTGTTAAGTTTACTGATGTGCAATATACAGCTGAAACTTTTAAAACAGATCTTGCTTTTGCTTTAAGAGAAAGTCAGCAAATCCCTAATGGATTAGAAGCTATTGTAGTAGCAAAGCTAGCTAAATCAAATATCTCAAACCCATTTGTACAAGGAATTCCTGAGGACTATTTGACGGTAGGCTCTAAAGAATTTTCATCCAGAGTTAGTGCTCTTTGGCGATATGCTATGGGATCTTAAATAATGAAAGTAGTAGATAAACAAATCGCAAGAGTTGTAGATTCAATATCTCATAGGAATCTAACCCCTGCTATGAGTACAGTGGCATCTTCTCCAGCTGGAAATGGTGCAGTGAATGGTAATGATAGTGCTTTGGCTGCAAGAGCTAGATTGTTTTCAGTGGGTGCTTCTCCAGCACTTTTAAAGCCTTTAGATGAAAAACTTCCTCCAAATGAAGCACGTGAAAAATATAGATTAGAAGATAGAACTGCTACCAGAAGAAGAGAAAGAAAAGCAAAAAGGGCTAATGAAATAGCTACTTTACTAAGACAAGGAATTGAAAGAATTGACACTTTAAAAGCTAAGTATAAAGATGTAAAACTTGGAAAAACAATAAGAGAGTTACAGGAAAGTGGTCGTGCGCCTAGTAAACTAGCTGAATTGCAAGAACTGGAAGGTATAAGATATTTAGAGACAAATGGTATCAGATTTATACCTGGTGACTCTAGGAAAATTCATATAAATAAATTCACTAATACTTTAGAGTATTTAGTTCAAACAGGAAAATTTAAATGTAATTTAGAAGATAATGAATTAAAAGCACTTGTTGCTTATGATTATACAGATAAATATCTGGATTCATTGCCTAGTAAAATTAAAGATGAAATCGAAGAGTGCGAAGCCACATTACTAAAATATTACTTCTTTAATGAAAGACATTTACTTACTGCAAGAAATATAGAAACAGTAGAAAGTTTTCATAAGGAAGTTGCAGATGGAAAACTTAGACCTGCTTTAGAAAGTGAATCTCCTGAAAAAATTGTAGAGATTTTATGTCCTGATTCTATGCAGGGAAAAAACCCTAAAATAAGGCCATGGTTATTGCCAGGTGTTAAGTGGAGTGGTGAAGATGGTGAAATGAATGCTCAAAGAGCTTGTACCTGGGTATTGGTTTTTGGGGAGAGACTTTATAATCCTCGCAGTGGAAAATTAAATTTAAAGGAAATTAGGAAAAGAAATTGGGGAGATGTTTTGATATCTCATGGTTTAAAGGGAATGTTAAATGGATGCGAAGAAGCAAATAATAATTATAAAGCAGTTAAACTTGGTGTAAGAGGATTGAATGATGAAAATCTAATAAAACTAATTCAACCTCATATAATTTTACATAGAGGAATGTGGGCAGAACAATCTGGGCATAGAAAAACAATAGATTGTGTAACTGATGAATTGGTTGACAATTTGAGGATAAATAACCCAGAACTTTTTGAATCTGTGGATGCTGATGATCATGGAAGTGGTAAGTTTAAAACAAAAGAAGCCAGATCTTTTTTCTTAAGAGATGAATATTCTCTTCCTGCCGAATATAATGGATTAGCTAATGATTGCCTAAGAGGTTCTGGTATGAATGCTGTCCAGGCATTACGTAGAAGACATCCTTATCTTTTTGGGTTTGGAGAATCTCAAATCAAACCGTGGGAAGCACTTATAGAGCGTAGGTGGGATAATAAAGCATTTTTTAGAACAGCAGCTTTATATAATTTCCATGCAGCTCATACTAAAGCTCAGCCTGGTTTAGGAACTTTAAGCATAGATAATAAAAATTTAAGACTTACTTTTACTGATAGAGAATTTGATGCTTGGTGGGAAAATGTAATTGAAAAAAGATACCATCATGATATTTTGGAATTTTTTACATCTAAACACTTATCTGGTGGTTTTAAAATAGCTTGTAATACAAATGCAGAAAATCTAACCAGGTTATTATTTGATATTCCTGTTGATAAGCCTTTGCCTTCTTTAGCGTGCAGCAGGTCACAGGTAACAAAAGCTACTATTGTTGCTGTAATAAAAGAAAAAGGTGGCTCAGTAACCATACCCTTAGCTAAGCTTACAAAACTTGAACAAGAAATATTAGAAGATGAGTTGAAAAGAGTAAAAAAGAAAATTGTAGCAGAAACATCTAATGATTTAAATGATGTCGATTATATAAAAAGAAGATTATATGCTTTCAATGTAGAACCATTCAATGGAGGAATGCCTGCTTTTAAGGGAAAAACAGGTGCTTTACCAAGATTTGATTGTAAGGATACACTCTTAAATGAACTATTAGAAAATGAACCTTCTTCTACTGTTATTAGAAAAGTTGCTGATACCTTAATTTCCTCTGAATTGTTTGATGAAAGGAGAGAGAGCCCGTTTCTAATTCAAACATTAGTAAATGAAAAAAGAAGAGAGTCTTTTGTTTTAAGTGAGCAGGAAATCAGAGATTTTCTAACTATTCTAAAAGAAGTATTGAGTGACTTTGATTTAAAAGCTGCTTCAAAAAAAGATTTAGAAGATGTAATTCAAATTATTTTAGATAAGAAAGGTGATATTAGGCAAAATATATCAGATTTAACAGATTCTTCTGTATCAGAAAGAATGAGAGCGAGGGGGCGAGATAAATCTAGAAATATTGGAGCTATAATTTTACTTTTAAATCATGTTGTATACAGTACTGTGCTTAAAGATGTTCAAGATAAAAAAGGAATTACTCCTTTCCCTTCCGTATGTGAAAGAATTCCTGATAGTATAACTCAAATCTCAAGTCGAATATCAGATGCAATTCATCGAAATACTTTAATTGCATTAGCTGGTGAGGTTCCTGAGTATGATAATTTTAGAGATCAAGTTAAAGATGTTGGGAGAAGGGTCACAGATGATCTTAGATTTATGCCGAATCTTGAATTAACAACACTTGCTGCTTTTAATTCTTTTGAAAGAGGTTACCTGAAATCTTTACCTGCTAAGATGCTTATACCAAATGCTGATGATTTCCCTATGAGATTAAAAATATTTTGGAGAGCAATGTATGGTGTAATATAATTAATCCATGCAAAAAGCCTTATACATTCCCACATTAGAAGATATAAAAAAAGCAAAACAAAGAATATCTAAATATCTTTTAAAAACACCACTTAGATATTCTGAACCTTTAAGTAAATTAATTGGAGCTGAAGTTTATATCAAATATGAAAATCATAATCCTACCTGTGCTTTTAAGGTGAGGGGCGGGGTTAATTATGTGTTGAAATTAACGTCACAGGAAGGTGGGGTTTGCAATGAAAGGTCAAGTCATGACTTGACCCTACTAGCAGGATCGACAGGAAATCATGGTCAATCTATTGCTTATGCAGGAAAGCTTTTTAATATACCGGTGGTAATTGCTGCACCCGTTGGTGCGAATTCAGCTAAGGTTCAAGCTATGAAAGACTTAGGAGCTGAAGTGGTTTTGTATGGAAAAGATGTTGCTGAAACCTGGAATTATTGTGAAAAACTGGCGAAAGAAAAAAACTATACTTATGTACATTCAGTAGACCAGCCAGAACTTTTTGAAGGGGTTGGAACGATAGGCTTAGAAGTCTTTGAAGATTTGCCTGATGTGGATTGTTTTATAACAGCTACTGGTGGTGGTAGTGGGCTATGCGGTTCATCTATTGCTTTGAAAAATCTAAATCCAAAAATCAAAACTTATGGTGTCCAGGCTAGTGGTGCACCTGCTGTTTATGATAGTTTTAAACAGAAAAAATTAATTTCTCATCCTTCGTTAAATACTTTTGCTGAAGGCTTAGCCACACGAAGTACCTTTGAATATGCTTTTAATATCATGCAAAAATATGTAGATGATATGTTTGTAGTTAGTGATGATGAGATTAAAAAATCAATTTTATTGCTTCTTGAGCATACTCACAATTTAGCTGAAGGTGCAGGGGCTGCATCATTAGCCGGATTAATAAAAAATAAAGAAATATTTAAAGGAAAAAAAGTCGTTTGTGTTTTAACTGGTGGGAATTTGCAGATGAATGTTTTGAGGGAGATTTTAAGCAATGAGTCAAAATAAAAAAATCCTAATCTTTGGAACTGGTGCAGTCGGTGGTTATTATGGCGGTATGTTAGCAAAGGCTGGGCATGATGTTACTTTTATTGCTCGGGGTGAAAATTATAAAGTTTTAAAAGAAAAGGGGCTTACTTTGATTTTAGGAGAAGAAGAATCAAGGTTTCCTATAAAAGTATATGACTCATCTAAAGGGCTTGGTGTTTTTGATTATATTTTTATTTGTACAAAGTCTTATCATACTGAAGAGACTTGTAAACTAATAAAAGAGAATGTAGGAGAAAATACAGCTATTGGTTCTTTTCAAAATGGTGTTGAAAATGAAGATATTATTTTAAGATATTTTGGCTCTAGGAATGCTATTGGAGCTTTAGTTTTTGTGGCTAGTAAATTAAAAGAACCTGGTGTTATTTATCAGTTTGGTTACAATGGTGGCTTTGTAGGCGAGTTGGGTAAATCTAAGAGTGAAAGAGTTCAATATATCTCTGATGTTTTCCAAAAATGTGGAGTGGATGTAAAAGTGTCAGAGGATATTTTGGCAGATTTATGGAATAAGCTTGTTTGGAATACATCTTTTAATTCTATAAGTGTCGTAACCGGAAAAACAGTAGATGAGATTTTAAGTGATTCTGATACTTTAGAGCTATTGAAAAATATTATGGAAGAAGTGAAAGCTGTAGCAGTTGCTCATGATATAGCTATAAGAGAAGACACTGTTCAGTACAACATTGATCGTTCTTACTACTACAAAGGCTTTAAAACATCAATGCTTCAGGATTTTGAAAAGGGTAGAGAAATTGAACTTGAAGGATTAGTAGGAGTTGTTATTAGAAAATCCAAAGAAAAAAATATACCTGTTCCAAATACTGAAAAAGTTTATAATGCTATTAAAGCCAAAATCAAAACAGTAGTCTAAATAGTAAGAATCGTTTTGTTAATTTCTTTGATGCTTTTTGGAGATTCTCACTAGTTTCTCTAGATTGTTTAGCTGTAAGTTTTATATCTTTTTGAAATTCTTTATCTGCTACTACAGTGTTTACTTCTGTAGCTAACGTATCTAATTTTGTAGATAATGCATTTAAATTAGACACTGTCTTTGTAAGCTCAAGTTCTTCTTGAGTTTTTCTTAAATCTTTAATGAAGCTGGATAGCTCTACAGAAGTAGATTTTGCAGAATTGCTAATGTCTTTAATATCTTTTGCTAACCCTTCCTCATCAAATAATTTTGCAACCTCAGTGGTTATTATATTTAAAGATTGAGTTGTGGATTTGACATTGTTTGTAATTTCATCATCACCAATGATTTTATTTAAATTGTCACTGACCTGTACCACGCTTTTTGAGAGTTGATTTGAACTAGTGGCTAACTGATCAAGCTTTTCACTGGTAGTACCAATTAAAACACCAGCATTGTCAATTAAAGTGTTTACATTTTTAACAACGTGACTAACATCTTTTACTGTTGAGATTAGAAGTTTTATATCGTCATCTTTAACTAACTTATTTATTTTTGTGATTGCATCCCTAAATGCTTCAGAAGATTCAATGTTTGCTTTCATTAGTCTTTCAAACCTGAGAGGTTCCTTTGAAATAAACATGGGCTTATAATCTATTCCCTGAAAGCTTTCATTTACAAGTGGACTAATTTCCACATATTGTTCACCAATAAATCCCGTAGGTACAATGCTTACAGTAGATAGTGGACCAAAGGGTACATCTTTTTCAGTTATTACTAAAGTAACTACTACGTGGCTTTTTTCTTCTTTTAATTTTTGCTCTTCTCTTGTAATTCCTTGCTTGACATGTAATTCAAGTTTTCTCTTTGAAATCTCAAGATCTTTATTTAATTTTTCTAATTCATTTTTTTCTGTAGTAACTGAAATCTTTGTTTTTAAGTCTTCAACTATTTTTACTTCTGCAGTTGCTTTTAAATCCTCATTATCTTTATTTAATGGTGCGTTCTTTTTATTTTCAGCTTTATTTGTTTTTTCCTCTGATTTAATTACCGGATCAATGCTTTCAACTACTCCTACTCTTAAGCCACTCCATCTGACGATGGCTCCTTCTTCTAATCCACTTACATCTTCAAAAGATACTTTGATTTTCTCTTGATTGTAGAATTTATATCCTTTTAACCAGAAGAGACTAAAAACTAATATTGATAACCCTAGAAGAGTTATTATGGTGACTTTTGTTAGATCTTTATCTTTTGCCATATAATACTTTTGACCGTTGAAAGAAATGTATAGTTCCATCATAGCAGAGTGTAAAGATAAGTCCTCTACTCATTAATAGGTTAAAATTAACTAGTTCGCTACTTATAAATAGGAGTTATACATGAACAACGTTATAAAGCCACATGGCGAGAAGCTAATTAATTGTTTTGCTGAAGGTGAAGAGTTAAAAGAACTTCAAAAAGAAGTTAAAACCTTAAAAACACTAAAAGTATCTAAAAAAACTCAATGCGATTTGGAAATGATTGGAATTGGAGCATTTTCTCCATTAAATGGTTTTGTTTCTAAAAAGGATTATGAGTCAATTGTTGAAAATATGAGATTAGCAAATGGTTTGACATGGCCGATACCGATCGCTCTTCAAGTAAAAAAAGAAGAATATGAAACTATTAAAGATCAAAAGAAAATAGGACTTATTGATGACAGCGGAGAAGTTGCTGCAGTTCTTTCAGTAAGTGAAATCTATCAACCTGACCAAAACAAAGAGGCTCAAAATATATATAAGACTACTGATATTGCTCATCCTGGAGTTAAATATTTAATGGAAGCTGGTAGTTATTATGTGGCTGGTGAAGTAAAACTTCTAAAGCATTTATATGATGAATTTTCTGAGTTTAATCTTGGTTGTGAAGGAACAAGAAAAGTATTTGCTGAAAGAAAATGGAAAAAAATAGTAGCTTTTCAAACTAGAAATCCTGTTCATAGAGCTCATGAATATCTTTTAAAAGTTGCTCTTGAAACGGTTGATGGATTACTTTTACATCCTACAATGGGTGAAACAAAAGGTGATGACATTCCTGCAAGCGTAAGAATGAAATGCTATGAAAGAACCATTGAATTCTTTCCACCAAACAGAGCTTTGCTTTGTGTAATGCCAGCAAGTATGAGATATGCTGGACCTAAAGAAGCTATGTTGCATGCCATTATCAGACAAAACTATGGTTGTACTCACTTCATCGTAGGAAGAGATCATGCTGGTGTTGGTAATTATTATGGTACATATGAAGCGCAGGAAATTTTCAGTCAATTAAAAGAAGATGATTTGAAAATACAAACCATGTTCTTTGAACATAGTTTTTTCTGTAAAGCTTGCAATGATATGGCATCATTTAAAACCTGTCCACATGACAAATCAAACCATGTCGTTTTAAGCGGTACTAAGGTTAGAGAAATGCTAAACAATGGTGAAATCCCACCTGTGGAATTTACCAGACCAGAGATTGCTAAAATTTTAATTGATAGCATGAAATCAATGGTCCCGTCTTAAGAATCATGAACATCCTAGAAGAAATCATTGCTTATAAAAAGACTGAGGTTGATAAAGCAAGCAGTGTTATTTCTTTTGATGAAATCAAGAAAAAAGCTAAATCTGTTAACAGAGATAAAAGACCTTTTTATCAGAAATTAAAAGATAAAAAAGATAAAAAGGAAATTGGCTTAATAGCAGAAGTAAAGAAAGCTTCCCCTTCTAAAGGTATCATCAGGAAAGACTTTAATCCTGTTGAAATTGCATGTGCTTATGAAGCCGGTGGTGCCAGTTGCTTATCCGTTTTAACTGATAAAAAATATTTTCAAGGAGATGAAAAGTATATTGAACAAATAAAGAAAAAGGTAAGTCTACCAATTCTCAGAAAAGATTTTATTGTTGATCCTTATCAGATTTATGAATCTGTTTTTCTAGGGGCAGATTGTGTTTTACTCATTGTTGGGGCGTTTACGCTAGAGGCGTATTGCAATACGACCCTACTAGGTGACTTGTATAAGCTATCTCAGGATAATGACCTCGATATTCTTGTTGAAGTCCATGATGAAAGAGAGCTGGAGATTGCTTTAGAGACATGCAAAGGCATGTCTCTAGTAGGAATTAATAATAGAGATCTTAAAACCTTTGAAACAAAACTAGAAACCACAAAAAGACTTGTCACTAAATATAAAAGAGATTTAGAAAATAAAGTTATTGTTAGCGAATCTGGAATCTTTAAAAATAGTGATATTAAGTTGTTGAATGAATCTGATGTTTATTCTTTTCTTGTGGGTGAAAGCTTGATGAGAGAAAAAGATATAAAGAAAGCCACAGAATTACTTCTTACAAATAAGTAGTAATCCATAACTTAAGAAATATAAAGTAATTAATAGTCCGCTTATGATGCTCATATTAAATGGGTCAGGGGTTGGTGTAAGGATGGCACCTAAAACTACGCTACCAAAAATAGCATATCTCCAGCTTGAAATTAAAATCTTTGTATCTATTATTCCAACACTTGCAAGTGCGAAAATCACTACAGGTAAAAGAAATGTTAATCCACACATAGCCATAATGCTTAAAGTGAAAGAAATAAAATTTTCTATACTAATGCTGGTTGAAATCACACTCTCCCCAAAACCAAATAAAAAATTAAGCATGGACGGTGCTATGAAATAGTATGCAAATATAGAACCGGCTAAAAATAAAAATGGAGCCCCAATTAATATTGGTAAAGCAATCTTCTTTTCATGAGGCTTTAATCCAGGGAGAATAAAACTTCCTAACTGCCAGATTATTACAGGAGAAGATAAAACTATTCCAAAATAAAGAGATATTCTAATGCAGCTAAAGAAAAATTCACCAGGTCTGATTTGTATGAAAATGGTGTCAGAAGGAGATATGTTTGTTAGTAGTCTGATGACTTCTTTGCTAAATGAAAAACTAAGAATAGTAGCAATGCAAAACGCTATTAGTGAGATTATTATTTTATTTCTAAGTTCATCCAGGTGAATAGTTAATGGTGCTAGTTCTCCGACATTGTCATCTTTTTCATAAAGGTCTAAATCTTTTGTAGATAGAGGTTTCATAGAGGTAAAAATGTAGTGCCGACTTCTTTTCCACTTAAAGTATCTAAAATACTCTTCGGATATTTCCCGTAAACTATATGCGTCTTAATGCCAGATGAAGTGGCTAGTTTTGCTGCTTGAAGTTTTGATTTCATCCCGCCTAAACTAAGTTCGCTTCCTTTTCCTGAAGCCATTTTTTCAATTTGCTTTGTGATTTTTTTCACTATGGGAATTAACTTTGCTTTTTTATTAGTTTTAGGATTACTGTCATATAATCCTTCTTCATCTGTCAAAATTATTAGTCTATTTGCATTAATTAAATCGCTGACCATGGCACTTAGCATGTCATTATCACCAAACCTAATTTCTTCATTTGCTACAGCATCATTTTCATTTATGATAGGTACTACTCCTAAGTTAAGTAGTGAGTTTAAATTCTCTCTAGCATTTTGATAAACATTTTTTTGTTCAAAGCCATCTCTAGTAAGAAGTATTTGAGCTATTGTAATTTTATATTTAGAAAAACATTGTTCATAGGTTTCCATTAACTTTACCTGACCAATGGATGCAGCCATTTGTTTTTCTAAAATAGACTTTGCTTTTGAAGTTTTCAACTCTTTAAGCCCGAGCGCTACAGCACCTGAAGTAACTAAAACTATCTTATGTCCAGATTTCTTTAACTGAGCAATTACTGAGGTTAATTTCTTAACAATTAAAGTATTAATGCCTTTCCCTTTATTTATAGAGCTAATGCTGGCTGTGCCTATTTTTATTACTATTTTTTCTTTCTTCTCCATATAGATAATTAAAACACATAGAAAAATGCTAAAATTGTATTAATATGGTTACCTTAGGTAAGGGGTTTAAGAGTGAGAATAGGATGTTTTACGGCCGGGGAAATTGGAGTTGCAGCAGGTGCAACAGCATTGTTGTATATTCCCGTTACTTTCTTAGGAATGGCTGCTGTTGGTAGATGTAGATTTGAAGAATCTGCATTAAAAAACTTTGATAAAGCAAGAGGGACTACATTTTCACAGGTAGACTCTGATGAGAATGGCTATTTAACAGTTCCTGAGGCGAGAGAATGGGTTTCAAAAAATCAAAATACTGATCCAACCCAATTTTACAGAACAATGCTTGAATTAAGAAACTTACAGTCAAATCCATATGAATGTCCCTATGTCTTTGCTTCGCGTAATTTAACCTTTGCATATGAAGAAGCACAAAATACAGCTAAAAGTAGCAAGGCTAAATCTAAATAATTTCTAAAACTTATTGATTAATACTTGGCTTTGAGTTAAAATAAATCCAATATTATAAGGAGTTACTTTATGGTGCGGATGTCAAGTCCTGTTTTAGCTGTTTCACTGCTTGGTGCTGCTGCAGGGGGATTTGTTGCACGTGATATTGTAAAGGGTCCACAAATGATTGTAAATGTAATTTATGATCCACATACTACTTCTCCACAGCAATATCCACCATTTACTCAAATAATTCCACGGAATCATGCATTTCAATATGATAATCAAGTAACTCCCAGACCCACTTTAATTCCTAATTGGATTGATAGAAGAGGTCAATTTGGTGAAGGTGAAGCTATTCCATTTGACGGTGAAACACCTGGACAAGTTGGTGCAGATGATAAGCCATTACCAGAAGGTCAATTAAGTCCAGAAGCACGAAGATCACTTCTACAGCAAAGTGATTTAAGAAATAGAGAATTCTAATTTTGCTGAGTGATTATTCTAAGCTTTTTGACTTTATTTCCAGCTGCAGCATCTAATACAGCCACTACATATTTTTGTCTTGCATCTTCATCAGCTTTAACTGCTACTGGGACTTCATCTGGAGCCATTCCTAGTTTTTCAAATTCAGCTTTCATTGCATCACTGACTAATACTTGAATTTTTTCAACAGGTGTTCGTGAATCTGAAATTATTTTACTGTTTATAGCAATGGTTCCATCTTTGCTAACTTCAATGGTGATGGTCTTATTATTTTGCTCTGATTTTCCATGAGCAGCCATTGGTGGTTCTATTTTAAGAGAGCTTTGATTCATCATAGGTGCTATTAAAATCATGATGATTAAAAGCACGAGGAAAACGTCAGTAAGTGGGGTGATATTTATATCACTGAAGTTTTGTCTGCCGCTGGATCCACCACTGCTAAATGACATACTTTTGTTTAACTTCCCTTTCGTTTGAGGGCATTTTGTAAAATGCCCCTACATGACATTTATTGCCTCTCGTCGCTTTGCCCAATTGTTCTATCTTCTATATCCGCCAGGAGGTCCACTTTGTTGTGCTTTTGGTGCTGGTGGAGTGTTTGAGAAGCTTAAAAATAAAAGTTTAAGTAATTGGAAATCTTCTTCAAAAGTTTTAACAGTGTTGTTATAAACGTTATTCATAACTACTGCAATAATAGCTACTACAAGACCATACCCAGTAGCAATAAGTGCTTTTGCAATACCGATAACTACTTCTTGAGTTTGCCCACCTTGTTCACCTAAGATTTGAAGTGTGACGATCACACCTACTACTGTTCCAAACAATCCGATAAATGGAGCTGTTGCACCTACTGTAGCTAGGACAGTTAGATACTTTTCTAATTTTCTGCTAACAATATTTACAGTAATATCAAATGCTCTGGAAAAATCTTCTTTTTCAACAGCAATTAATCTAATTCCTTCTTCAGCTATTTCACCAATTACCCCACCTAATTGATTTGATAGGGATTGAGCTACTTCTAAATTTCCACGTTCTAATTCTCTTTGAAGTCTTTGGATGAAAAGAGCAACATCTCTTTTATTTCTCATATAGTAAAAGAATCTTTCAATAACAACAGCAATTGTTAAAACTGAACAAATTGTAATTGGCCAAAAGGCAAACCAATCTTGTACCATAAATGCAAAGAAATACTCAAAGAATTTGTTTCCATGTGTTGCTGCGTGTGATTCCATAATTTAGCTCTTTTCTCCTCTAAAAACTTTAACATATTTAAAGAATCTTACTGTCTGTAGTACCCTTTATCACCAAAAACATTGTAGTCAAATGTAAATTCAATATCTACACCTGGTGGAGCGCCTTCAGGTAATCTATTAAATGGCGCAGCAGCCTGCACTGCAAGTAATGCAGCTTTGTCTGAAGGTTCAAAACCACTACCTACTTTTATAGCCAGGTTAGATAATTCACCATTTACACCAACTCTAAAAGTTACAATAACTCTTTTAGATTCATTTCCCCGAGGTGGTCTCCATGCTCTTTTTATTCTTCTTTGTAAGTCATTCATGTATGGACCAAAATCTATATCTTTTTTTGCCGCTAAGCTTGTAGGTCCACCTGGTCTTGAATTTGGTGGAGGATTTCCAGCATTTCCAACTCCGCCAAAACCAGGTACCTTTGGAACTATTGCAATTCCTGTTACTGTTCCTGGTGAACCACCGCCATTGGATGGAGCATCTGGAGCTGCTGGCTGCGGCAAATTATTATTACCAGTACCTGTATTTGATGAATTTTGAGTTGGTCTTATTGGGGCAGGTTGTGGCTGTGCTTGTGTTAGCCCTTCGTTTTGACTTACTTTGGGCATTGCTTTTGGTGCTGCTTTTGGCATAGGAGGTTGAATTGCCATAGGTGGTTCAACGACAGGTTTAGGCTGAGGTTGAACTGGTCTTGGTGGAGAAATTGGTTTAGGTGGTTGAGGTGCAGCCATTGGTGGTGGTTGAGAAACTGGTTGAGACATCTGGGCTGGTGCAATAGGTTTTTGAGGATCATGTTTACCTTGGTCTACAGATTGTACAGTGGATCTTCTTTTTGTTTCTGGTGGAGGAGGCTGTTTTGATTCTACCTGAGGCATTATAAATTCAATTTCAGTAACTTGCTCTTTTTTATGTGTTGGAATGACTAAGAATAAACTAAGGCAAAAAAGTAATATAAAAGCAATTGAATGAATGATGTATGAACCTGCTGCAGATTCTGAAAATCTAAAATTGGTAGAGTCTGTAAGAATAAGTCTTTGATCATTGCTTTGTCTTGCTCTTTCTGCATCGAGATAAGCATCAATCATGCTGTAAAGAATAAAGCCAAATATCATCAAGCAAAGCAGAGTAGAAAATGATCCACCAAATCTAATTGATTCCATTAATAGATCTGCTGCTGGGGAAGGTTTGTAGTCTAGTATAAAAAAGAAACCTAGAATTGCTTTTAAAGTGCTTAAAATGAAAAGTGCTATAGGCAGAGTTGCTTTTGGAAAGATAGAACCAAGTAACATTAAAAGACTTAAAAGACTTGCAGAGAGAAATAAAACCCCTTTACTTATTTTCCCATTATAAATTTGACCAAGTCCTGGAATTATAGAATAAAAAGCCACTACTATAGGATCGGGTCCTTGTGGTTTTGGTCTTTGTTCAAATAATATACTTGTCATTTGTTTTTTTAGCTCAAGACAAGCTTGAGCTTTTATTTTTTGCTTTTTTCCGTATGATCGGATTCACCGAATAAATCGGATGAATCCTTTTTGTGCGAGTAAGGTTGGTTAACATGTAAAATCATAACATTTGAAGACTAAATCTTTATTAATCCACTTCAATTTTTAGTGCTGAGCCTCTAGGTAATACTGACACATCACCTACTTTAGAATTTCCTGGATTGTAAAAAATTGCACCCAACACATTAGATTTTGATTGATTGTACAAGGTCTTTCCAAGTTTTGCTGATACTCCGCTGGCTTGTGTGTTGTCTGTTTTATTAATTGTTAATTTCCCTATAAACTGTTGATTCATACCATCTAATGTTTCAATAGAATCAAAAAATACAATTAAATTATTACCTTCTAAGCTGGTTTTACCTAGAAGTTTTGTACCTCTTGGTAAGGTTGAACCATCTGCTAATACTTGGTCTGTAGTGGATACAGCTGTTATATTTCCTGATGGATTATGTAAGTTTAAATCGTTCTGTAGTATTGCAGAAATAGTACCTTTTGATCCTGTGCTTATGGAAGATAGCATAAAAATACTGCTACCTAAAACAATTATAAAAATAGCAAGCAGCCCAAGATTTCTTTTTTTATTAGTTAAGTTCATATATAAATTCTATCTCAACAAGAGCATTTAATGGAAGTTCAGCTATACCTAATGCTGAACGAACATGTTTCCCTTTTTCTTCACCAAAAACCTTTACAAGTAAATCAGATGCACCATTTACTACTTTTGATTGGTCAGTGAAGCCATTAGCACTATTTACAAAAGCTGTTACTTTAACAATCCTTTTTATTTTTGATAAGCTTCCTATCGTTTCTTTGACTGCACTTAAAGAATTTAATACTGCTAATTTACATGCTTCTTGTCCAACTTCAATGGAGTTATTTTCTTCTCCCATTTTTCCTAAATAAGCGACTTTACCATCTTTCATGGGTAGAGTGCCTGAAGTATATAAAAGATTTCCCACAATCATTGTCGGAATGTAGCTAGCTACAGGCTTTGGGGCCTGTGGTAAGGATAGCCCTAATTCTTTAATTTTTACTTCTGGATCATTTTGAACTTCAATCATTATTAGCTCCATTCTGTGTAGTGCTTTCCCTACAGTTTAAAACACACTATAAGTTTAACTCTAAATTTGAAAAACATGCAGGGATAATACCCTAAAAATATCTCCTGTTTCTTCTGAATAACTGCCTTTACGGGAGAAGCCTAGTGTTCATTCAAATAATATTATCTACATCTTTTAGTGGATGCGGAATACTACAGGTAATCATAGTAAATCCGAATACTTGATTAAGTCAATAAGACGACAAAGGCAAACCACAAGTAATTGTGGGGCGCAAAACCACAGAGCCTAAAAAGGTTGGCTGGGTTACCGAAACTAATGAATAAATCAAAGAAAAAACTTGGTTTTATAACCTTGCTTATAGCAGCTTCATTTGTTCTTATAACAAGTGGTTTTGCAAAAGCAAGTGAAGAAGAAGATTTTGATTCTCTTATTTTAAAACCTACTCAAAAAGTTCTAAAGCTAAGAAGAGCTGATGTCCTAATGCGTAGACAGGGCATATTCAAATATAAAAAAATAAACAATGAATTATATGTACTTCCTTTAGAAGAAAAAAACATAAAAGCAAAGCTAGCAAAAATTGAAAAGCTTAAGAAAAGCGGTTTGTTTGATTTAGTGGAACCTGACTACAAGCTTTCTTTTGATCAAAGCAGTAATGAAAAGAATTATATTTCAGTTACTAAGCATCTTCCAGTTGATAATTTAATGATTGTAAATGATGAGAATCTGCCTGATGTAACCACTAATGATTCTAACTTTAAATCACAATACTATCTAAAACAAATAAATGCTACTAAAGCCTGGAATCTTACAATGTTTGAAAATACTGTTTTAGTAGGTGTCTTGGATACAGGTGTAAAATCTACTCATCCTGATTTAAAGGGACGTGTAAGTGGTGATGATTTAGATGATCTCATTGGACATGGTACAGAGGTGTCTGGAATAATTGCAGCAAATACAAACAATAACCAAGGTATAGCAGGCATTTCCTGGAATACGCAAATCGTTTCAATCATGGTGACTGATGAGTTCGGTCAAGCAAGAGTTTCCACTGTAGCTTCAGCACTTGATAGAGCCTATCAGCTTGGTGTAAAAGTAATCCAAATTAGCTTAAGTACAAATCAATTTTCTTTTTCACTTAGAGATGCTATTCAATTAGCAGAAGACAGAGGCTTAGTTATAATAACTTCAGCAGGCAACTCTGGTGTTAATGAACTTAGGTATCCAGCAGCATTTGATGGTGTTATTGGAGTCGGTGCAGTTGATAAAAATAATTCTATAGAATCATATAGCACAAGAGGTGGACATGTAAGTTTAGTGGCCCCAGGTACTGATGTTTTAACTACAGCCATTAATGGTTCATATGCAGCAGTAACAGGGACATCTTTTTCTGCTCCTCAGGTATCAGGCGTAGCAGCATTAATTCTTTCTATAAATCCAAATCTTACTGCTAATCAAGTTAGAACTATTCTTACTCAGTCAGCAGATGATTTAGGCTCAAGTGGCAAAGATGATGATTTTGGATATGGAATATTGAATGCTAAAAAAGCATTAGAGTTAGCTAAATCTTTATAAGGCTTCTAATTACGCTTTCAAAAAGTCTTTTCCCGTCTTCATTTCCCAGCAGTGCTTCTGAAGCTCTTTCAGGATGTGGCATCATGCCTAGAACATTTCCTTTTTTATTTGTAATCCCTGCAATGTTTAATATCGATCCATTTGGATTTGATTCTTCTGTTATGTTTCCATTTTTATCACAGTATTGAAATGTAATAATGTTTTTATCAGTGTTTTTATTTACATATCTTCCGTCGCCATGTGCAATAGGGATTCTTATAACTTCACCTTCTTTATATAAGCTGGTAAATGGTGTTTTATTATCGATTACTTTTAAGTAAACATCATCACAAATAAAACTTAAACTTTTATTTCTGGTTAATGCACCTTCTAACAATCCCATCTCACATAAAACTTGAAATCCATTACAAATTCCTATAACAAGTCCACCTTTATTTGCAAAATCAATAATAGAATTAGTAATCTTTGAAAATCTTGCAATGGCTCCTGATCTTAAATAATCGCCATAGCTAAATCCGCCTGGAAGAACTACACAGTCTGTATTTTTAGGTAAATTTTCTTCTGTATGAAAAACAGAGACTACATCTTGTTTTAAAACTCTATTTAAAACATCTACACAGTCTGTGTCGCAGTTAGAGCCAGGAAATGTGATGACTGAGAATTTCATGAATTTATTTTAGCATGTCAAAACACGTCATTGCGAGCTGAACGAAGTGAAGCGTGGCAATCTATTAATGCATTACGATGGTGAGATTGCTTCGTCGGGTAAAACCCTCCTCGCAATGACATAAAATCCTGCTACAATATTTACGTATGATTTCAAAATCTTCTACTCGTGAATGGAAAGGTATTATCGATGCTTATGGTTCACACTTTCCCATTTCAGAAAAAACACCCATTATTAGTTTATGTGAAGGAAATACTCCTCTTGTTGAAGCACCATATATTACAAAATTATGTAATGTGCCAGGTTTAAAAGTTTTATTAAAAGTAGAAGGTGCTAATCCCAGCGGTAGTTTTAAAGATCGTGGAATGACTATGGCTGTAAGTAAAGCTGTAGAAGAAGGATCTCAGGCTATTGTTTGTGCTAGTACAGGAAATACCAGTGCCAGTGCAGCTGCTTATGCTGCTCGCACCCGTGCAAATGGTTATAAGATGGAATGCTATGTTCTTGTTCCTAAGGGCTATGTAGCTCTAGGAAAATTATCTCAGGCAATGATCTACGGAGCGAAAGTTGTTCAGGTACATGGAAACTTTGATATAGCATTAAAACTTGTTAGAGAGATGTCTGAAAAATATCCTATAACTCTTGTTAACTCAGTAAATCCTTATAGAATTGAAGGACAAAAAAGTGCAGCATTTGAAGTCTGCGATCAATTAGGTCGTGCTCCAGATATATTAGCTATTCCAGTAGGAAATGCTGGGAATATTACTGCATATTGGAAAGGCTTTTGTGAATATACTAAAGGCAACAAACCGAAAATGATAGGCTTTGAAGCAGCAGGATCAGCACCCATTGTTTTAAATAAAATTGTAGAAAAGCCAGAAACCATTGCTACTGCTATTAGAATTGGAAATCCAGCTAGCTGGAAATCAGCTGTAGATGCTGCAAATAATTCTGGTGGTTTTATTGATTGTGTGACTGATGATGAAATTTTAGCTGCATATAAACTCTTACATGGTATGGAAGGTGTTACCTGTGAACCAGCCAGTGCAGCATCTGTAGCTGGACTTTTAAAAAGTGCAAAAGCTGGAAAAATTACACCTGAATCTACAGTAGTTTGTGTTCTTACTGGAAATGGTTTAAAAGATCCTGACACAGCTATAAAAGCTAGTGGATCTCAAGGTTTAGAAGTAGATGCTGATTTAGGAAAAATTGCTAAGTTATTAGGGTTTTAATCAATCATTCTTTTTAACATCAACACCTAAATATGAGAGCTTGAATTCTCTACCAATTTCACCAATAGTGTCAGAGATTAAAAGTAGTAATTCTGATGAGCTGGGTTTTGTAGGATCTCCATAGTTTATTTCCAGCTCTTTATTAAATTCAAGATTTCTTTTACACTCTATTGCTAATAAATAAAATAAATCTGCTGCTAACTTTTTTGATTTATAATTCATTTCCAGTTTTGGATTATGATCTTTTAGTAAATCCTCATCAATAATTGTTCTTATTCCTCTGGAGTTAGAAATCTCGCTTAATTCCTCCTCAAGACTTAGTAGAAATTCTCTTATAATAGGTAAACTTGGTCTTATTTCTTCAAGAAGATGTGAAGTCTCTTCATCAACTCTTTTATGAGTGACTTCATCCATAGCCTCAAAACTTAATAAGTTTGAATTATGTATAAGTGGTTTATGATGTTTTGATTCTAGTGCTTCATTGCTAGCATTATGCCGTGCTTGAAGCGGTATCCTATCAAGAGGTGGACGTACAAGATCTACTGCAGCTACTTGATAGTCAACATCGTGCATAAGACTTCTTATGTGATTTGATGGTACTAATGAGCTTACAACCCTACATACCTGAGGTATTGAAATGGTTAGAGATGTCATACTTGGGGTTTAGTATAACAGATGTATATAGAAGATCAATACTTCATAAGTACTAAAGTTTTATTTAAAATTTAGCTTAATCCAGGTTAAGTATCAGACTCTTTTTCTTTTCGGAGTAAAAGCACAGAACCAATCTGCTAAATAATGAACAATGTTTCCATACCAAAGCCCCGCTAAAAATGAAACTTGATACTTTAAAGGAATCTCTAGAATTACATTCCAGATGGAAAATAAAAATCCAAGAGATAGCTTTAAATTAAAAACACTAAAAAGTCCTGCCACAAATATAGAGAGAAAAACAATTGCTAGATAAAAATATAGTATTCTAACCACTGGACCAAATAGAGCATCATGACTCTGTGTTTTCTTAGATCTATGACCAAAAGACTGATATGGAAGCCAAATAAACTTTAAGGGACCCCATCTCTTAGATTGAACACTTCTAATATCAAGATCAGGACCAAACATTAAACCGCCGAATAAAGATGCAATTGAAAAAATTAAAATGCAGTAAAAATCAGAAGTAATTCCAGCAATAGACAAATAATAACTGGCACCAAGAGTGGTGGTTAAGGCTAAAAAATCATGGGTTTTTCCTGAAGCCATGATTTCTTTATACCAATTTGAGCTGTCAGTTAATCAGCTTAATGCTGAGGTACAACAACTTGTAGTTGTTGATCAAGAAGAATAGGAACCTGAGTTCCACCCTTAATTACTAATTGTGAGCCTTTACCAGCTACAGCGCCTAATGCACCAAGTCCCCCGCCAATTGCGGCTCCAGACCATGCACCACGTCCAGGCATTCCACCTGCAATAGCTCCTACTGCTGTTCCTAATGCTGCTCCAAGTCCTGCTCCTACAGCTGTTTTACCAACTCCTTTGGCAATTCTTGATCCGCCAGTTTCAGCTTGAAGTTTAAACTGTGTAGTATCTACTGAAGCACTAAGTGGATATCTTTGACCATCTGGAGTTTGAATAGATGTAAATCTAATTTCTAACTGACCACCTGCTCCTGCCATAAATCTAGCTGAAGGAATTACATTTACCACTTGACCAATGATTTGACTTCCTGCTGGAATAACAACATCATTTCCTACTATGAGTGGACTGGATACAGATGCAGTTACAACATCTCCAATTTGATTAACTTCAGAGCTTAATGTAGAAACTACAGCTGCTTGGAATCTAGCACCTGCAGGTGCTACAACCACTCTTCCACGTAAAGGACGATTTCCTGTACCATTTGATGGAGGTAATGGTTTGCTTCCACCTTGAAGAATTTGATCGTATGATTCATCAGGTTCAATTGGTTGTTGGTAACCACTTTGAGCAAAAGAACTCAGTCCTGGAATTGAAAATAAAATTGCTAGTGATAAACTTGAAATTTTCTTTATTGATTTATTTGCCATAAATACCTCTTTGACTTTATTTAAGAACGAGCTGTTCTTATTTAAAAATTATAGTACAGAATCTGATTTAAGGAACCCTTAAGAATGAAAAATTGCAACTAAGAACTCAACTGAGTACTAGACATATACTTTTGTCTGGCTTCCTTGCAAATTTTGAATAAATTTATTAAATCTACAGGATTGTTCTCGCCAGCTATAACAACAAGGTAACAATTTTCATCAGAACTCAACCTGGTAATTAGGATAAGTCCTGATTCATTTAAAAGCGTATAAGTATGAAAATTATCTGAAAAAAGAGGTTTACTTACTTCTTCTAAGGAATCCTGTTTCTTTATTAGATTTATAATGTTATTTAAATAGTCACTAGTATCATTTACTTTATGTACATTAGTGACCTGGAATGAGTCATCAATTAAATAAATAACATCTAATCCCGACAGTTCTTTAGTTTTAGAAATCAACTCATTAAAGAAGGATTCTTTCATTATTTCTTACTCTTTTTTGTGTCTTTTTTTGTAGCATCCTTACTTTTTTCTGTTTTTTCAGCGATCTTCTCTTTTTTAGTAAGGTTTAAATTTTTAATAGAATCAACATCAACCCAAGGCTCACCTAGTGCAGCACTAAATACTTGACCATAAAATTCAATTAAATCACCTTCTTCAACATCACGAATTACAAGATTTTCTTTTGCTTCGCTTAATGGATAGGCGAGTTTTAACTCTGATAAAGGAATCTTTGTATCAGGTCTAAAAATGCAAAGAGAGATGTAATCTTTAGATTTTCTAAGAGCTGGGTCATAATCTAAAGCAAGAGTAGTAAATGAACTAAATTTGCCTCTGAATTTAATTTTTTTTCCTATGTACTTCTCAGGATTATCAAGAAGTGAACCTAAAAAAGCAGGTTCGTACTCTGATTCAACTATTACTTTTGGTTTTTTTATTTCTTCTTTTTTTGCTTCAATCTTTGCTGTTTTTGGGTCTTTTTTCTTGGCAGATATTAATTGGGTTGGATTGCTTGTTGAGACTTGCGTCCGCAAGTCTCTATCACTGTTATTTGCAAAACATGGTGTGGAAATTGAAAGCACTAACAATAAACTGAATATTTTTTTCATACTTCTTTAGCCTCTTTTATACTTAAAAATAACTCTGCAAGTTTTTGACATATATGTTTTGCTATTTGAATTTTGGGCTGTCTCTGTAAGCACTCTCTTTGACCATCTTTAGTCAAAATGATAACGGCATTTTCATCAGAACCAAAACCTAAATCTGGAACGGTTATGTCATTTGCAACAATCATATCTATTTTCTTTTTTACAAGTTTTTCTTTTGCATTTTTTTCCATTTCTTCTGATTCTGCTGAGAACCCAACAATTATTTGTTTTTCTCTTTTTGTTCTGCCAAGAATTTCTAAAATGTCAGGATTCTTAATAAGTTCAAGAGTTAAATCTTCATTTTTCTTTTTTATCTTTTGTTTTGAAGTTTTCATGGGTTTGTAATCACTTACAGCTGCTGCCATAATAAGTGCATCAGCTTTATCAAACTCTGCTTCAATAACTTCCTGTAATTCTTGTGCTGTTTCAACTTCAATTACTTGATACTTTTTCTCTGCATAAACGGTAGAAATCAAAACTACATCAGCACCTAAGTTATAAGCAGCATCAGCTATGGCTATGCCCATTTTTCCAGAACTTTTATTTCCAATATATCTAACGGGGTCTATGGCTTCTCTAGTTCCGCCCGCAGTAATAATAACTTTCTTCCCAAGTAGTGGTCTAACTTCATTTTCACCAAGGAGTATAGTTTTAATAATTCTTTCATTTGGAGCAATGTGCCCAACCCCTGAGTAACCACAGGCAAGATCCCCTTCTTCTGGAGCAATAATCTTGTAACCAATTTTAGTGACTAAAGTTTCAATGTTCTTTTGTGTGGTGAAATGATCCCACATGTTTGTATTCATCGCTGGAGCAAGATAAACCGGAGCAGTTGTAGCTAAAAGAATATTTGTAATCAACTCATCGCAAATACCAGTTGCCATTTTTGCAATTATATCTGCTGTAGCAGGAGCCACAAGAACAAGATCAGCATTATCTGCTAAGTCTATGTGAATAGGTTTGTTTTGTTCTTTGGGACAAAACATTTCAGAGTAAACTGGATTTCCTGACAATACTTTAAGCGGTAACTCACTTACAAAATTTTTAGCATCTTTTGTTAAAACAACAGTTACATTGTGACCTTGTTTTTTTAATTCATTGACAAGATCATACATTCTGTATGCAGCTATGCCTGCAGATATACCTAAAATTATGTTTTTTGGTTTTGTGGACATATCTGATTTTAGTTCTGCTGAAACTTATAACTTGAAACTTGTAACTTATTTTATATCTACTAGCATTGTGCCGTCTCTTTGAGCAGAAAGTTCTTGTAATGCTTGGATTACAGGATTAGTTGTTCCTTCAAGTTCTTTTGTTTCTTCTTTAATCTGCTTTGCAAGTCCTGCAACTTTTAAAACTAAATCATATCTGTTTTCTGCTTCAGAAAGTAAGTCACTCATTAACTGGTTCATTGACATTTTTATTTGGCTCCTAATTAACTTTTCCGATAACTAATTCTATATTAGCATTTGGCTTTTAGCAATTACTGTATAGACGGTAGGATGCAAGGACTAGGGACTGTTGGTTTACTGGTCCTATGTTCCCTTTTACCATCCACTATAAACCCTCAGACTATCAACCAATCCGGCATCTTTCTGCTTTAATAACACTACTTACATTTTCAATAGCTTCATCTAAATGGTCATTTATAACTAAATAATTGAACAATGAAATTTCTTTCATTTCTTCTTTTGCTTTTTTAAGTCTTATTTTTACTTTTTCAAGTGTTTCAGTCTGTCTCTTAATAAGTCTTTCTTCAAGTGCTTCAAATGTAGGGGGTGCTAAAAATACTAGTATTGCATCTGGTCTTTTTTCTTTAATTTGTTTGGCCCCTTGAACTTCAATTTCAAGAAGTATATCTTTTCCTACGGAAAGATAATTGTTGATTTGTATCTTTGGTGTTCCATAATAGCTTCCAGCAAATTCTGCCCATTCTAGGAATTCGTTGGTTTTAATCATTGATTCAAACTCTTCTTTAGTTTTGAAGAAGTAATTTGTACCTTCTTTCTCACCTTCTCTTTTTTCTCTTGTAGTAGCAGAAACAGAAAGATATATATTATTTAAATTTTTTAAGACACCTTGAACGACAGTACCTTTTCCAACCCCTGATGGACCTGTTAGAACAAATATTTTACCTTTTGACATATGAATTTCTAAGTTTTTGTTCTCTCTTATCCTCTAGTATCTTATTTCTAGTTTCTAGAACAGTGTACAATATCTAATATAAATGTTTTTGCATCCTTTGTCGTTAAACATTAAATCATTATGAAGAACTTGGGTATTTTATTTGGATTTATATTAATTCTTTTTTCAGGTTTTGTCTTCTGGACAGGAACCCCATATAGGTATTTAATGGAGGGAAGCACTGATCTTACAAGTGGTAAGGTTGCCAAAGCGATTGAAACCCTAAATGATGGCTTAAATCATTATCCAGACAATGATGAGATTGCATTTTTACTGGCAAAAGCATGCCTGTCTTCTGGGGAATATGAAGATGCAAATAAAGTGGTTAAAGACAAACAACTATTTGTTACTTTAAAAGATGATAAAGAATTTCAGGATTTTTTAGTTGATCTTGCAGAAGCTAATCAAAGAGCTGGAGATTTAAAATTGGCTTCTTTCTTTGCAAAAAAATATTTAAGTATGAAGCTAGAAGAAAATTCAAAACGCATCGTGAAAAACCAGATTAAAATAGGTCAAATTCTTACTGATGAAACTGAAGCCGTAAAAATCTGGGAAGGTGCTTTCAATGTTGCTGCTGCACTTAGAGAAACTGAGTTAAAAGAAAGTCTTCGTGGGCTTCTAATGCCTAAGTATCTACAACTTGTAAAAGATTTAAGAGCTGGAAATAAAAATGAAGATGCTCTTGATGTGCTTGAAAGGGCTGAAGTCTTAGGTAAAAATGCAGAAGTTAAGTTTCAAGAGGCACTTGTTTATAGAGATCTAGGGAAGATAGAAATTGCATCTAAGAAATTTGAAGAAGCTATTCAAATTGAAGAAGAAAATGATGAATATAAAATTGCTTATGCTGAAGCTTTAGAACAAGCTGCTTCAAAATCGGATGACAAAGAAAAAAAGAAAGAATATGCTGAAAAAGCAAAATTGTTAATAGGTGACAGTAGTACTGATCAAAGAAAATCTTCTTTATTGAGTAAAATTATTAACCTAAATGCTAAGTTTAAAGTTCAAGATGGTTCTATAAAAGTTTCAAGAGTTGGAGATTTTTTATATCCTACAATCTCATTTAAAATTGATCAAGTTTCAGATATAGAAATAAGTAGTTATAGAGTTATATTTTTTGAAGGAACTAGTCAGATTGATATTTATGAATCTTCTGTAACTCAAGAAGAGCTTAATCAACTAATTGAAGTTACAGCTAGAAATCCTATAAGTGAAAATAAAGAAGTAAGTGCAAGGTTGTTCTTAAATAAAGAGTTTATAGCTGAATTTAAAACCTTACCAAAAGCAGATAAAAAAACAGAAGGAATAGAAGATTCGCAGAATCCAAAAGTTGAAGAAGGGGAAAATCCCACAAATTAAATATAAGGAAAATCTTTAATGAAACATGAAATTTCAGGCAGTGAAATGCAAATAGTAACTTTAGAATTGAATTCTGGTGAATTTGTGCAGGCTGAGGCTGGCGGAATGTTTTTTATGGAAGGCGATATTGATATAGATATAAAAGTCCCAGGTGGATGGGTTGGTGGATTAAAAAGAATGTTTGTCGGAGAATCTTTCGTTCTTCCTGTCTTTAAGTCAAAAAAAGATGGTTCAAAAGTGGCTTTTTCACCATCATATCCAGGGAAAGTTCTTGAAATTGATGTAAATAGCTCTACTACATGGCAAGCACAAAAAAATAGTTTTTTATGTGCTACTGGAAACGTTTCTATTAATATTGCTTTTATAAAAAAGTTTAGTGTAGGAATTTTTGGTGGAGAAGGTTTTGTTCTTGAAAAATTTTCAGGAAATGGAAAAGTTTTTGTTCACTGTGGTGGATTGACTGTAGAAAAAACGTTGGCTGAAAAAGAAACCATTCAGGTGGATACAGGATGTATAGTAGCTTTTGAACAAACGGTTAACTATGATGTGAGAAGTATGAGAAATATTAAAACTGCTTTATTTGGTGGTGAGGGATTGTTTTTATCTACATTAACTGGTCCAGGAAAAGTGATTTTACAGTCATTACCTTGGTCTAGATTCAAAAATGAAATATTTCGTGGTGAAGCTAGTAAAGGACCTTTAGGGGATGTAGGAAGAGTGTTAGGCGGAGATTAGAGCAGAGAACAGAAGACGGAGAACAGAGGTTAGAATTCCATCTTCTGTTCTCTAACTTCTGTCCTCTGTTTCATAGCAATACGAATGTATATAAAAATTAATTTCTGTTCTTTATGTTATAAATAGAAAGGAATATGTTAGACACACAATTTTCACAACTAATGCTTTTTACTACTGTTGGATTCCTACTAGGAGCAACGCTTTTAACTCTTTCCATTACCATTCAGAGAATCTTTGGAATCAATAGTCCAAAAGGTGCAAAAACACAACCTTATGAATGTGGAATGAATGTAGTTCATGACACTAAAATTCAATATGATGTTAAATACTATTTGTATGCACTTATGTTTATTGTTTTTGATGTAGAGTTCGTATTCTTAGTGCCTTGGGCATCAGTTCTTGACTACTTCACAAATAAAACCATTCTTATTGTTGAAGCTTTTATCTTTGTATTTGTTTTGGTCCTTGGCCTTTATTATGCTTGGACGAAGGGCGTTTTGGAGTTTGATTAGACGTTGGTTTCACACAGGTAAATTTTGTTTTATTACATCTGAAACCATCTTGACAATCTTTATTTTTTAAACATTCAACACATTTTTTATTTTTAGGACATTTCTTTCCTTTGCATATTTTACAGTTAGTATCAACCTGAATGCAAATACCATCGGCTGTACATAAGTTTCCATTAGAACAGTCTTGAGTTGAACAACATTCTTTACATAGATTATCACTGCAGAGTTTTTTATTGTCTGAACAAGTAGGAGGTGGTGTTGGAGTACTTGTTGGAGTGCTTGTTGGTATATTTTCAGTTGTTAAGGGGTTTTCTGTTGGAGTTGGGGATGGTGTTGGTGAAGCACTTTCTATTGGAGTGGGTGTTGGAGTCGGAGCTAAGTTATTTGCTAAGAGTCCAGCAGTCTCTTTACAGTCAGGAATTCCATTTGTATTTAAATCAGTGTCAGCTATTCCACAGTCACAAAGACCAGGCTCTGTTTTCTTTTCATCATTAGGACAACGATCTTTACAGTTTGCTAAGCCATCTCTGTCTGTGTCAGTATCTGGTGCTTTGCAACCACATATTCCAGGTTCAGTTTTAGAGTTATCATGTGGACATCCATCGATACAATCAGGGTAACCATCATCATCTGAATCTATTTCTGAGACATTACAGCCACAGAAACCAGGTTTCAATTTAATTTTACTATTAGGACATTTATCATTGCAATCAGATGTTCCGTCTGCATCGCTATCGGTGTCAGCATTTCCACAACCACATTGACCCGCTTCAGTTTTGTTAGCATCATCCTTACATTGATCATTGCAATCAGATGTTCCGTCTGAGTCTGTATCAGTTTCAGCTACACCACAACCACATGTGCCAGCCATCGTTTTAGTAGCATCGCTATCACATTCATCAGTACAATCAAGAGTGCCATCTGAATCAGTATCAGTTTCAGCTACGCCACAACCGCATGTACCAGCAACTATTTTAT
>JAGVKQ010000022.1 GCA_020050435.1 Candidatus Caenarcanales bacterium | reverse complement strand
GTTGGTGGTTTACAGTTTGGATCTGTCGCTGGATCACATGGAGGTTGTCCACTAGTTCCACCTGTTGGTGGTTTACAGTTTGGATCTGTCGCTGGATCACATGGAGGTTGTCCACTAGTTCCACCTGTTGGTGGTTTACAGTTTGGATCTGTTGCTGGATCACATGGTGGTTGTCCACTGTTTCCACCTGTTGGTGGTTTACAATTTGGATCTTTGCTTGGATCACATGGTGGTTGTCCACTGGTTCCACCTGTTGGTTGACAGCTCTTTCCACAAGTTTGTAAACATGCTTGATCTTCACCACATTCAGATTTACATTTTTCAATGCAAGCTGAATTTCCTGGTTGTCCACTCATTCCACCTGGTTGTCCACCTGGCGTACATGATTTTAGGAGTTTAGCAAGGTCATCATCTGTAGGAGTAGTACCGGAGTTAATTAATCCACAGTATTTATCTCTTAGACATCCAGAATTATTACCTTGAACTTGATCAGCATTTAAACGTTGAATTGGAGGTTGACCGCTTGTACTAGTTCCACCTGCTGGAGGTTGACCACTTGTACTGGTTCCGCCTTGTGGTCCACCAGGTTGTCCTTGTGGAGGAAGTTTACAACAAACTGGATCAAAAGCTTTTAATGCTTCTGCTGTTGTCAAACTTTGAATATCGCAACTTGGTCTGAATTGTGGACATGCTAATCCTGGATCAAATTGGAATGGCTTACATGTATTTGGATCTTTTGGTTTATCGTCTTCCTCACCTACTGTGAGATCGCCATCACCAAATAAACATATACCATCGAACTTAACATCAGGGCTTGTTTTTCCTAATGATGTGAAAGGAATACATTGAACTTCAGGAAGTATACAAGTAGTACCATCTTTAGCAGTGTTATTTACTAATTCTGGACCTGTACAACCTTCTGGACCAGCAGTATTGCAAAGTTTACAAATACTTGGTTGTTGAGGTGGTCTGAAATCTTGACATTGAGATCCATTTTCACCACTAGCACCTAAAGGTCCTGAACCAGGACTTAATTGTGCTTTTCTAGTTGGTTGAGGAGAGCCACTAGTTCCACCTGTTGGAGGAGATTCTTGAGGTTTTATACAAGTAGGGCAGCAACTAGTTGAATCTATAGTTGGAGCTACACCTGCAGCACATATAGGTATGATTGCTGGGTTACAAGAATTTATTTGATCTGAAGTACATACAACACCACTGGTTCCACCTGCTGGGGGTTGACCTGTACTGGTTCCACCTGCTGGAGGTTGACCTTGTGGTCCTTGTTGACTTTGTCCACCTTGTAATCCACAAACAGGTTGTGGTCTTTCACACTTAACTGCAGGGATTAAAGCAAGTAATTCCGCACATACTTCTTTTAACTTAGCTCTTAAGTCATCTGGAAAACATGGGGGTTTTGGACAATCGCTTCCTTTGCAGTCTTTTAATTTTCCAATTCCTTCACGTAATCTTTCGCAAATTAGTTTTGGATCTTCAATTGGTTTAAGTTGAGCATTGCTTGGAGCACCACTTGATGAAACATCTCCTGATGAGCTTGATGTACTAGAAGAAGATGAAGAAGAAAGATCGTCTTCTAAAGCTTGAACTTCAGCAGGTGTATCAATTTCTCCATTGTTATTTGTATCTGCTTCAGCAACAGCATTATCATATTCTTCTGTACTGTCAGCATCTACAACAACTTCTGTGTCTCCACCAGCATCTTCTACTAAATCTACAGGAGCACTGGCTTCAACAACTTCTGTTTCGCCAGTAGCTTCATCTTCAATTACTACTACGTTTTCAACTTCAGCGACAGTTTGTTCTGTTTCTGTAACAGGATCTACGTATACGAAAGTATCTTCAGCAGCAGGAACGGTTGCACCATCACCACTTGTATCTTCAGTGCCTGCATCTTCTTGGAATAAAGATCTATTTTTCTTTCCACCTTTACCGGACATGCCACTCATAGTAGTTGTTGTTGTTCTGGCAGCTTGGACTTCATTAAAGAATGTGCAAGAACTTGAAAGAGCAACTGCACCACTGATAGCACTACCAGATAAGCTGTTAATGGTATTAGTACCACCACCACATCCTGCTGTACCTGTGTCAACGGTTCCTACTACTACTGCTGGTGCTTTATAATCAAAGCTACCACTAAATTCTGATGAGCCTGATGCGATTTGGAAACTATATGATCCATTTGATAATGCTCCGGCTGTAACTGTAGAGCCTGCAGTATCTAAACATGGAAGTAAATCTATTAAAAGTTGTTTTCCAACTAAGGTTAAATTTTCTGAAGGGATTGAATAAATGCTACTTTCTTGGCCTTCTGTTGCTATTTTTGTAATTGAAACTGTAAGACTTTCAATGCCTGAACTTCTAATTGCTTTAAGCAATGAAGCAGGAATTTTTACTTTTAGTCTGTTTGAGCTGGGTTTAAGTACACTACCATAAACAGTACTAGTACCATCAGCAGTTTTGATCTTTAAAGCATTAGTTGCTGCAAGAGCAGGACTAAATAAAATACTTTGATTTAATACAAATGAAAAAAGTATTAAACAAGAAGTAAATTTTTTCAAATTTTTCACTAGAACCTCCCTGATATATTGATCCAACCCTAAGAAGGGCAACAGGGATATTATATGCACATAAAAAAAAATTGAAACATAGTATGAACAATGTAAACCTAAATTTTACAAGGGAACATCATGGGAACAAAAAACATATATTCAAATAAATATCTAAACTACATAGTGGATTCATTTTTCGATAAGATTACTTTAGAATTAGTTTTTTTAGGAACCTTAAATCTTGAGTTAAAGTTCAACAATGAATAAATAAGACATATCAGATTTTTTAAATATAAGTTGATAATAGTTAAATGATTTACAAATTAAACAAATAAGCCTTAATTTTAATCATCTATAATTCTTTATGGGAGTTCCACAAGCAGTTACGCTTTAAGAAAAGTTATGCCAGTTTACTGGTAATTTTTTTAAAGTGAGGAAAGTCCGGGCACCATAGGGCTGGTCGCTTCGTAATGCGAAGTGCGCGTGAGCGTGAGGAAAGTGCCACAGAAAAGTACACCGCTAATACATCCTTCGGGATGTACAGTAAGGATGCAACAGTGAGGTAAGAGCTCACTAGTTTTACAGGTGACTGTAATCCTGGTAAACCCCGCTAAAGGTGCAAGATTAAGGTATAGGATTGATAAACAGCGGCCCGCTGCTCAATTCTGCCGACATCGCTTGAGGGTAATGGTGACATTACTCCTAGATAGATGACTGCATAAACAGGACCCGGCTTATGGGGGACTCCTACTTTTATTTATGGGGTTTCAAACAAGTTGAAACCTCCCTGGACTGTACCAACAGTCTGTTCGGATCCATCGAGTAAATCGAATGGATCCTTTAATTGCAAGTAAGGGAGAAGGAATGATTACAAAACCAGAGAAAATAAAAAAAAGAATATTGAAAGCTATTGGTAAAGGACAATCAGTTCTTATTGTCGGTAAATGGGAAGAAGAATTTATTAATCAAATAAAAGAAAACAATTCGATTGTAAATTCACCCACAATAGAAGATTTAAAAGACAATACATTTACACGCATAGTGATAGATTATTCGTTATGCGATCGTACTGGCTTGTTGCAACAAGCCAGTACACCACACAGCACAGCACCTTTCTATAATGAAGCAAGAAGGCTTCTTCTTCCAACTGGCATGTTGATTATTTCAGCAAATACGGAAATTGGATTTATTGAAAAAATGTTTTCGGGTTTCAAGAAAGAAGAAATAGATAATTCAGTTCAAAAAATAAAACCAAAAGTTTTACAAGATCAAATTCATGACAATGGTTTTTTAATAGATGGCTATTACGGCTATCCAGGTGGAGATATCTTAATGATGGCTGTTATTCAAAACAAAGAAGTAAGTACATTGTTCGGCGCAAATAAACAAGAGACGGTAGTCAGTTAATCCAAATCCGTATTATTAGAGAAATTTAATCCACTTTACTTGATTAATAAAAAAATAAATAATACTATGATAAAAACATTTTAAGGAAATCACAAATGACATTATCAGTTAGAGATATTCCAGGTTTTACAATTCCAATTAAAGATGCCACTTATCCGTGGGCGGGATTTAGATCACTAGGAAAATCCTACTTAAAGTTACCTGAAGAGCCTACTTTTTCAAGTGACAAAGCTATTGCAGTTATAGACTGTGGCAGAACCTTAATTAATCTTAAAGATGAATTATTTCCTGGAAGTGAAGATTTCGTGAAAATGTTAGCAGCTAATCCTTCAATTGCAAAAATAATAATATCTTCTGGGGATGGAGATTCTTTGGAAATTGCTAGAAGGGGGGTTTCTGATTTGTCCAATGTTTCTTTTAAACAACAAGTTGATTATAAAGGAAATATTGCTATCGATGCAAGTGAAGGCGGGATTTTTCTTCCTTTAGTAATAGAGGATACTATGGGAATGTCTGCTGAATGTGAATTAGATAATGTCTATCAAGCTGAAGGACTAGATAAGCATTGGGTTTTAAGTAACCTGGATGCCCATGATGATGGTGATAGGCCTACTGCTCGACTTACATTACCTTATGATCATAAAGAGTTTACCCCATTAGAAATTGATGAAATAAACAGACTTATTCCTTTTTTAATAGCTCAGGCAAAGAGTGCTGCTTAATTTATATTCTCTACATCTTCCTATGTTTTAAACAAGGTAAGTTTTCTCTAATTTTTTTTAAGTAAGTAAAATCCAAATCTGCAGTAATTACTGCTTCACCTGTATCTGGTGCTTCTGCTAAGATTTTTCCCCACGGATCTATAATCATACTGTGACCATAAGTTTTCACTCCGCCAGATCCTATGCCAGCCTGGTTCGGTGCTAGAACAAAACATTGGTTTTCAATGGCTCTAGCTCTCAGTAATGTTTCCCAATGAGCTTCACCAGTAACTTTTGTAAATGAAGATGGCACACAAATTATTTCTGCACCATTTTCTGAATGATCTCTAAATAATTCTGGGAATCGTAAATCATAACAAATACTGAGGGCAGTTTTTATACCATGGACTTCTGTTAAACATGGTTTTGCACCCGCTTGATTTCTGCTGGATTCTAATATTTCTTTTCCTTTTAACTTGATGTCGAACAAATGCATTTTGCTATACTTGGCGACGATATTTCCTTTTGGATCAATAAGAACAGATGTGTTATAAGGTTTTGAGCTGCAAGCTGCGAGCTGCGAGCTGCGATTTTTCTTCTCAGCTCTCAATTCTCGGCTCTCAGCTCGAATTATTTCCATCATGCTGCCGATTAAAATCCAAACTTTATTTTCTTTAGCAACTTTTGAAAGCTTATCAGTAGAAGGTCCAGGTATTTCTTCTGCAGCATTTGCTGCTTCATCTAAATGTCCTCTGAAATTAAAGACTTCGGGAAGAGCAATAAATTCAGCTCCCTTTTTTATAGCGTAGTTTATTAGGCTAGTAGCTGATTCTAAGTTCTTTTCTTTGTCAGAACCACTAGTCATTTGAATAACTGCTACTTTTAGTTTTTTATTTTCAGTCATAAAGCAATTATATCGTAAGAGACGCAACACGTCATTGCGAGCCGAATGAAATGAGGCGTGGCAATCTATTAACGTGTGACGATTGTGAGATTGCTTCGTCGTTACACTCCTCGCAATGACGTTGTTACGATATAATAAATTTCGTGGCTAAAAAAAGATTACTCTCAGGCATAAGACCTACAGGTTCACTCCATATCGGACATTATTTAGGTGTACTTAGGAACTGGGCAAAACTCCAAGATGAGCATGAATGTTTTTATTTCATAGCTGACTGGCACACATTAACTACTAAATATAAAGACACTCATGAATTAAATCAAAATACTATAGAAGTAGCAAAAGATATTTTAGCTTCTGGCATAGACCCGAATAAATGTACTCTCTACGTTCAATCAGCCATTCCAGAAGTAGCAGAACTGCATCTTTTACTTTCTATGATTACTTACCAAAACTGGGTGGAGAGAGATCCTACTTTAAAAGAAAATCTACCAAGTAATCAAGCTTTATTTCAATTAAGTAAAAGACTAAAGGAACTTGGCGCAGAGAGAGAATTAGTTAATTTTATCCATAGTATGAGCATTGCAATGTTAGATGATGAAATAAAATTTATAACATCTTACATTGTCCAACTAAACGCAAATGATATACCTTTGTCACATAGCGGATTTATTGCTTGTTGTCGAGATGATATAAAAAAAGTGGAAGAAATCTTAAATCTTTTTATTAAATATAGATCAGAAAAGCAAAATGAAGAGATTACATATGGTCTTTTAGGCTACCCAGTTTTACAAACAGCAGATATTTTAAGTGTCCTGGGGGAATCTGTACCAGTAGGAAAAGATCAGGTAGCACATTTAGAAATGAGCAGAGATATTGCCAGAAGATTTAATCACATTTACAAAACAGATTTATTTCCTGAACCACAGCATTTACTTACTGAAACACCATCAGTTCCTGGAGTTGATGGAAGAAAAATGAGTAAGTCTTATGGGAATGACATAAAGATGGAAGACAGTCCTGAAGAGACATTGAAAAAAGTAAAACAAATGATTACAGATCCTGCCAGAATGAAAAAAACAGATCCAGGAAATGTAGAAAATTGTCAGGTAGCATATAAACACTATGAGATATTTGCAGATAAAAACACTTTGGAAACCGTAAAAAAAGAATGTCACTCTGCTGCTATAGGATGTATGGACTGTAAAACCAGATTAGCAAATATCATGAATGATTATTTCCACCCCATTAGAGAAAAAAGACAATCTTTGAAAAATGAAAAAGAAATTCTTGAAATACTAGATATAGGAAATAAAAGAGCAAGAAAAACCGTAAAAGAAACATTGCACAGAGTGCGTGATGCAATGAAGATAAGGAGTTGGGATTAGAAAACCGTTAAGCAAGTCCGCCCGTAAAGACTTGCCTTGGCAAGTCTCAACAGTGATATGAAAGAGGTAAAGACGCCTCAGAGAGTCCTTTCATTTGTTAAAATATTTATCTCATGCCACTTAGCGAGAAAAAACATAAAGAACTCACAGAAATCTGTAAAGATCTCCGTAAAACCATCCTTAAAATGGTAAATGCTCAAGCCTCAGGCCATCCTGGAGGTTCTATGTCTGCATGCGAAATTGCTGCTGTTTTATATTTTGCAGTGATGAATTATGATCCGAAGAATCCTGAGAAACCAGACAGGGACAGGCTTGTAGTCAGTAAAGGACATGCAACTCCACTTGTTTATTCTATTCTTGCAAAAGCTGGATATTTTAAAGGTGATGATCTTTTAACTTTTAGACAATTAGGTTCTCCTTACCAAGGTCACACAGACAGACTCCGCGTTCCTGGTGTAGAAACTTCTACAGGATCACTCGGACAAGGTTCTACTTTTGCAGTCGGTGCTGCATTAGGATCCAGATTAAACAAATTTAAAAACAGAATTTACTTACTTCAAAGTGATGGCGAACTTCAAGAAGGTTCATCATGGGAAGCAATTATGTCAGCAGGGCATTATCATTTAGGAAATCTAACTACAATTTTAGATAGAAACAGAATTCAACTTGACGGCTGGACTGAAGAAACCATGGCACTTGAGCCTATAGGTAAAAAGTTTGAAGCTTTTAATTGGCATGTTCAGGAAGTAGATGGACATGACTTAAATCAGCTCAATGACGCTATTTTAAAGACTCATGAAATAGGACCAAAAGAAAATAAACCTTGTGTAATTATTGCTCACACTATTAAAGGCAAAGGCGTAACATTCATGGAAGACCAAGTCAAATGGCATGGTGTAGCACCAAATGATGAAGAGCTGGCTAATGCACTTAAGGAGCTAGTTTAATGGGAGCAACAGTAGTTGAATCTAAAGAAATGATTGCTACCAGAGTGGCATATGGAAAAGCACTTGCTGAGCTAGGGAAAACAAATCCTAATGTAGTTGTTTTAGATGCTGACTTATGTGGATCTACACAGACTAAATTTTTTGCTAAAGAATTTCCAGATAGATTTTTCAATATGGGAATTGCTGAACAAAATATGATCGGTGTAGCAGCAGGACTTTCTACATGCGGCAAGATTCCTTTTGCATCTAGCTTTGCTATGTTTGCAGCTGGACGTGCATGGGAATTTGTTCGTAACGCTGTTTGCCATAATAAGTTTAATGTAAAAATATGCGCTACTCATGCTGGTTTAACAGTAGGGGAAGACGGTGCATCACATCAAATCATTGAAGACCTTGCACTTATGAGAGTAATTCCAGGAATGACAGTTATTGTCCCTGCTGATGCTACAGAAGCAAAGCTTGCTACTTTTGAAATTGCAAAGTTTGTCGGACCTGTTTATATGAGATTAGGCAGATCTAATGTCCCTGTTCTATTTGATGAAAAAGAATATAAGTTTGAAATAGGAAAAGCACAGGTTATTAAACCTGGAATTGATGTATCTATTTTTGCATGTGGAGTTATGGTCAGTCGTGCATTATGGGCACAAGAGCTTCTTCAAAAAGAAGGCATCAGTGCAGAAATCATAAATGTTTCTACTATTAAACCACTCGACAAAGAAACGATTTTAGCTTCAGTTAGAAAAACAGGCTGCGCAGTAACTTGTGAAGAGCATAATGTAATCGCTGGATTAGGTGATGCTGTAGCAGGAGTTTTATCAGAAGAATTACCATCACCACTTAAGAAAATTGGTGTGATGGATATATTCGGTCAAAGTGGAAAAGGCGATGAGCTTTTAATTCACTACGGTTTATCTAAAGAAAAAATTGCAGAAGCAGCAAAAGAAGTTATTAAGAGAAAAAATTAAGCTGCTAAATACCTACCAAAATTGACACGATCGCCTATAAAAAACACCTTCCCTGGATCTTGTAAATGAGAGATCACATTAAAATCAATAACATTTTCAGGGATTCCTAATCCTACGACTTCTAATATAGTTTCAAAATCTTCAAGAGCTTTTTTTCTTGTTTTTTCATCGCAAGATACAAGGGATTTATTTGAAATAGATGTTGCACATTCAATTAGTTTGTGTTTCATTAAAGCCCGACAGGTCGAATTGTCCAGTTCATTTAGTTGGTTTCCATCTCTAATATATTTTGCTCTTAAAACCCTTTTAGCTACACTATAATCACATTTAAGTAAAAATGATTGAGCAGTCTTTTCATCATGAGATTTTAAAAAATCATAAGCACATTCCACAATAGGCTCTACAATATCTCTAGAATATCCCATATCAGTAACCGTTTTTGACAAGTCTACTATCTCTGCTTCAGGAAGTTGAATATTACCCATGCTAGGGTTTTGATCACATTGAGCTTTGGCTACATCAGCAATCATTTCTCTACATTCTTCTAAAAAGTGATGCCCAGTTAATCCAGGTTCTTGATTTAAGATTAATTCATAACCAAATCTCACTATATTTGAATTAAAGCAAGCTTTATTATCAATAGTTTTTGAATGTGAAAGAGCAATAAATTCTTTCTTTGGGATTGGAATTTTTATTTGAGTTGTTAAAGTCGTAGGGGATATAGAAAGCATTAAGCTTTATTCTCAGATAAATCACCTAAAAAATCAAGATAGATTCATTATTTTTTTTTAATGTTAAAATAAAAACATGGAAAAAGTACTAGAAAAAGACTTTCAGACCTTTAAGCTTACTGAAGACCAAGAACTCTTAAGAAAAACAATACGTGATGTAGCAGAAGAAAACTTTAAAGAGAAAGCCAGAGAAATAGATAAGACACATAGGTTTCCCAGAGAAAATTTTGAATTACTATCACAGCTGGAAATGACAGGACTAACTTTACCTGAAAAGTACGGTGGCGGAGGAATGGACTATGTTTCTTACTCCATAGTTATAGAAGAATTAGCCAAAGTTTGTGCTACAACCAGCGTAATTTTAGCTGCACACTTATCTCTTTGCTCCATACCTATCAATATTTTTGGTTCTGATTTTATAAAAGAAAAATATCTTAAAAAATTAGCTAGGGGTGAGTTCTTAGGAGCATTTTGTTTATCAGAACCAGGAAATGGTTCAGATGCTCAGGCTATGCTTACAAAAGCTGAAGACAAAGGTGATTACTATCTTTTAAATGGGACAAAAGCATGGATTACAAATGGAAAAGAAGCAGATGTTTATGTAGTTCTTGCTCAAGAAATCCCCCTGGATACTTTAAAAGAAAAAGGATTAGCTAAACACAAAGGTGTTAGTGCTTTTATTGTAGAAAAAAATATGGCTGGAGTTTCCTTTGGAAAACTAGAAGATAAATTAGGAATTAGAGCTAGTTCTACTTGTCAGGTAATTTTAGATAATGTAAAAGTACCTAAAGAAAATTTACTTGGAAGCACTGGAGAAGGTTTTAAAATTGCAATGGTTACTCTCGATGGAGGACGTATAGGAATAGCATCTCAAGCTTTGGGAATAGCACAAGCTTGTTTTGATTTAGCATCTTCATATGCAAAACAAAGAGAAGCATTTGGAAAAAAGATTTCAGATTTTCAGGCTATTCAGTTTATGCTAACTGAAATGGCTACTGAAATTGAAGTAGGAAGATTATTAACTTACCAAGCAGCGAACTTACATGATACTGGTGAAAAATTTACAAAATCGGCAGCAGAAGCAAAACTTTTCTGTAGTGAACTAGCATCAAAAGCTGCAAATAAAGCACTTCAAATCTTAGGTGGTTACGGCTATACTACGGAATATGACGCGGAAAGATTCCTAAGAGATGCAAAAATTACTGAGATTTACGAAGGCACGTCAGAAATCCAGAGGATAGTAATAGCCCAGAACATAATTAAAGAGATAAGTGATAAGATATAAACAATATATCTGGCACATATAAGCCAGAGCTTATGACACAATCTTTAAAACAATCAAAAAAGACATTTCAAACTGCTGGGAAAATGCAGTATGCAGACAGCGTTTTAATTGAAGAAAAAACAAATAAGTTAATTGAAAAGCTCAAAGAGCATTTAAAGACTATAAAAAAAGACCCTCACTTATCTTTTTCAAATGGAGAAACTGTGTATATCCCTGATATTCATGGAGATATAGTTCACATGATAACTACTCTATATAGACATGGACTCTTAGATAGTGACTTAAATCTCAAAAAAACACATGATTATATTTTTCTGGGAGATTTTTATGACAGAGGGCAAAATAGTGACTGTGTTGATTTTTGGGTAAATAAACAAATTGAGAATGAAGTAAAGATCTACAGATTAATAGGAAACCATGAAATGGCTTTCTTTGAAAGAGATCCAAATGGATACCCTTTGATTTTTCCAGCGCAGGATTCAGTAATAGATATAAATAATAATTATCAAGTTACAGAAAGCTTATTAAAAAATATTGCTGATGGAGAGATATTAGCGGCTTACGTAGCAGATGATAAATTACAGGACTTCCCTATTTTATATATTCACAGCTTTGCAATTAATGATGATTTTATAGAACTTGGATTAGAAAAAAATAGCGATATTTATGACTTTGCTCACAAATTAAATGAAAGACTAAAAGAACATGGAAAGTTTGCATATGATATGTTCATTGAATTCAAAAAAACAAATAGAATTGACTGGAAACTAATGATGAAATCATTTACAGATGATCCTTTATTTAACATGTACTCTAAGAAAAACGATATAAATACTTCTTTCATCTGGAGGAGAACAGGAATTTCTGCACTTAAGATCTACCCTACAAACCTAGATGACATCGACATTCCAAATGTTTATCAGATTATTGGACACACTCCAGTATTTTCTTTCAAGCTTTCAAATCTTGAAATCAATATGCCAATAACTTTAACTAATAAAGAAAAGATGGGAAAGATTCAATTTAGCGATGTAGGTTTTGGATATCACTTTAAAGAAGAATTAGACAGACCTGAAGTAATAATAAATAAAAAATTGGCTTTATTAATTGAATAAAGAAGTTAACCTTGCAAATTCAGCAGGACCAAGTTCGGTAAAAATTTCAACATGCTGCCCATCTTCACGTAAAATTATATCTTTATCATAAGCTACTGATCGTTCAAATAAAGTTTCTGAGTGTTCATGTGGAAAGTATTTATCACCAGTTCCATGAATAAATCTCACGGGAACTGCAGGACTAATTTTACGTATCATTACTTCTGGATTTAAGATTGTTTTACCAACGACAAAAACTTTCAAAGGACCAATCCCAGGTTTAGCACAAATTGCAGCTTGCCTGGGGGATTCATAAGAAGAAGCAAGAATTAAAGATGCTGGTTTTTCTCCTCTGTATTTTTCTAACATTATAGTTGTTTTAAGAGCTACAGCAGACCCGGTAGAATGACCAACCATATGAATGTTTTCAGGTTTGAAATTTGCAGCTCTTAAAAAACACCAAGCAGCATATGCATCTTTAGGTGCAGTTAATCTTGTAGGTCTATTCCCCTCACTTTTTCCATACCCTCTATAGTCAAATAAAAATAAGTTGGTATTTTTGTCTTGTCCTTGTAAGCCCTTTTGTAATGAAAGCATTGAAGGACACCAGAAGTTCACATCCCCACTTCTTCCATGGGAAAACAAAACCACATTATCAGTTTTCTCTTCAGCAGGAATATAGTAACCATGTAAAAGTCTTCCATCCGAAGTTGGGAAATTTACTTCCTGAATTGCTCTTGTATTAAGTATAGAAGCATCACCAATTTTATCTGAAATCTGTCTAAAAAACTTTGTACTAATTACTGCTGCATCTAAGGGATGAATAGCATGCCCAAACAGAGTAGCAATCGTTGAAATAGCTCTGTTTCCTAACAATGATCTCACCGATTTCATTGGAATTTGTGGTAAAAATCTACTTTGAGCAGTACTAACAGAAATAGATAAAATCATATAACCTTCTTAAATTAATTGGATAAATATTATCAATTAGAAATCTTAATTTCAAGTAGACTTTTCTGTAATACCTAATTAATTCACAACACCAATTCTCTTAAAGTTTCATAGTATTCATCATTGTAAAAAGGCAGTAAATCATTATGTCCAGCACCTTTCAAGATTAAAATCTTTTTAGGTTCAGGTGCTGCTTCATAAAGGTTAAAAGCATGACTCGGCATAACAATACTGTCTTTATCACCCTGAACTATAAAGATTGGGCAGGTTAATTTTTTTATTAATTCTCTAGAGTTTAAGAAGTCATTTCTAATGACATTAGCTGGAATTAGTGGATAATGCTCACGAGCCATATCTAAAAGAGATGTAAATGCAGAAACTAAAGTTACAGACTTTACTTTTTTTCTATTAGCTAATTCTAATGCTATTCCACCACCAAGAGATCTTCCATAAAGAGAAATATTTTCTTCTTTAAATCCTCTTTGAATCAAATAATCATACATAGCTAAAGCATCTTCTACTACGCCTTCCAAACTAGGTTTTCCTGTACTTTTCCCATAGCCTCTATAATCAGCAATTAAAACATTTACATCTATTTTTTTTCTTATCTCCACTCCTGCTTCATACCAAGCACTTATGTTCTGCGCATTTCCATGTAGATAGAGAATTACTTTATCGGATGGGGATGAAAAAAAATATCCATTCAATTTCTCATCATCAGAAGTATTCATATAGACTTCTTCATATGGAAAGCCACAACCTTCAGGCGAACCATATTTATTTTTATCTGGTAAAAAAAGTAATGAGTTTTGAAATGATTCCAGAATCGTCATATCAGTCTCCGAAACACGTTCCAACAGCTCTTGCAGCTTTTATCAAACTATAATTTTTTGGCACATTTTTAACTTCACTGGTAACACTGGATATAAGCACAGAAGATATTTCATTATTTTTTAAAACAACCATTTTTCCATATCTTTTATTTAAAACATGATTCACAGCTTCTACACCAAATCTTGTAGCAAGTACACGATCAAATGGAGTAGGCACACCCCCTCTTTGAATATGACCTAATATCGTAGCTCTGGATTCAATGCCAGTATTCTCTTCTATTTCATTTGCTAATTTCATTCCAATACCACCAAGTCTAATGGGATCAGGAGAATTTTTAATTACTTTCCTAACCGTTAAATCTCCACCTTTAGGTTTTGCACCTTCAGCAACAACAATAATAGTAAAGTTCTTACCATTTTCTTTTCTTTCTTTTATTGTTTTATAAATGGATTTTATTTCATATGGAATCTCAGGAATTAAAATTATGTCACCACCACCAGCTACACCACTATAAAGTGCTATCCAGCCTGTATACCGTCCCATTACTTCTACAACCATGGCTCTATGATGCGACTGAGCTGTAGTATGAATTTTATCAATAGCTCCAGTAGCAGTTCTAACAGCAGTATTAAATCCAAAAGTCATATCAGTATGGGGAAGATCATTATCAATGGTTTTTGGGACACCTACTATACTAAGTCCATCATTCACTAAATCATTTGCAATTGCCATGGAACCATCACCACCCAAAACAACCAATGCTTCTAATTTATTTTTTTTAAAATTTGAAATGGCTTTTTCTGACAGATCTTCAAATATTAGATTTCCTTTTTTATCTTTTTTTGCCCACCTATATGGATTAGCAGTATTAGAAGTCCCAAGAATCGTTCCCCCTTGAGTTAAGATATTTGAAACCATACAATCAGTTAATTCAATAAAATCATTTTCAACTAGTCCTTTAAAACCATCTTTAAAACCAATGACATCATATCCATTTTCGTGAGCAGATTTAGTTACTGCACGAATTACAGCATTTAATCCTGGACAATCTCCACCACCAGTTAATATTCCTATTTTTTTATTTTTAGGCATGAGCTAATTTTAGCAAAAAAAAAGACGCCCTGTAAGACGTCTTTTCATTTATACATTATGGTCTGTGAAGGTGAGTTTTGCAAACCTCACCTTCCTGAATTTCACGCTTTTGCTTTTGGTCTTACTTCATCACCAAAGAAAACCCTAGTCTGATCATAAATAGTCATTTCTACAGTTTTAAGGGTACCAACAGCTTCTCTAATAGCTACATCAGTAATCTTAATACCTTGAAGTGAAACCATTCTTCCTAGTTTATTGTTATGAATAAGATCTACAGCAGCAAGTCCATATCTAGTTCCAAGAACTCTATCATAAGCTGTAGGTGATCCACCTCTTTGAATATGACCTAAGGTAGTAGATCTGGTTTCAAAGCCTGTAAGCTCTTCAATATTTTTTGCTACTCTATCGCCAATTCCACCAAGTTTTACGTGACCAAAAGCATCGAGTTCCTGATCTTTTAAAACTTCGCCTTCAGCAAACTTTGCACCTTCAGCAACTACGATAATGGCGTAACCAGCTTCTTTTTTTCTAATCTTAATTGCTTCAGCTACTTTTTTAATATCAAATGGTTCTTCTGGAATTAAGATATAATCTGCTGCTCCAGCCATTCCGCCCATAGTAGCTATCCATCCTGCATGGCGTCCCATAACTTCAAGAACTAAAACTCTGTCATGAGATTTAGCAGTCGTATGTAATCTATCCAAGGCATCACAAACTATAGAAATAGATGTATCAAAACCAAAGGTTTGATCTGTAGCATTTAAGTCGTTATCGATAGTTTTAGGTACACAAACAATAGGAGCTTTAAAATCATTTACCAACTTATCTGCTACTCCACATGTATCTTCTCCACCCACAGCTATTAATGCATCAATTTTATTTGCCTTGAGGGTATCCATTACTTTTTGTGGACCGCCTTCTACTTTATAAGGATTTGTTCTGGAGCTTTTAATTATCGTTCCACCTTCATTAAATATATGATCTACATCTTTAAGAGTTAACGATCTAGTGATATTTTGGATGGGACCTTTCCATCCATACTCAAAGGCAATAACTTCATCACCGTATTTTTTTACTGCTTGAAATACTACTGCTCTAATTACATTATTTAATCCTGGACAGTCTCCGCCACCAGTTAGAATCGCTAATCTTTTACTCATAAATATCCTCCCAAATACCTGTAATATGATAGCAGAAAGTATTTGTAGAGACAGAAATACGAACTGGTCACAAATTGTGACCAGTTCAGAAAGCTATTTATAACTTACTCGCACATAGAGGATCCATCCGATTTCCTGCCATCCGAAGAGGAAACGAAGTTTCCCGAAGGATGGATTCGGTGGATCCGACCCATTGAATTCATATTTTAGCGAAAAGGTTCAACTTGTTTGAACCTATACCTTTTATAAAGAAACAAAAACTTATTCACAAATAAAGGATCCATCCAATTTATTTGGTGGATCCGTACAAGGGCATAGAATTGATCATAGGAAGCCACCAGCTTGTCTGGTGGCAATATAATAAACAAAAAACCCCTCGGTTAGGAGGGGTTCTTTGCAAGGAGGAGATAGTAGAAATCAACGCAACTTCTACTAGGATTTAACACGAGCGCCATCTAAAAATCTTGAAAACTTTGCATAAATATCAGCGATTACATCTTCAGTACCATATTCAGTAATTTCACCATCTTGATGCAACCAAACCATTGCTTCAAATGTTTCTTCTGCAGTTACTTTCCATGCTTTGAAAACTATTCCACCGAGTTGTTTTTGTTCAATTGAATACATACAACCAGTATCAAGAATTGTGCTGATTCTATCACCGTTATTTTTTAATTCTACGAAATGTTGAAGTTTACCTACTACATCATAGAAGTAAACAATTTCATTTTGATCATCTTTAATTTCATGTGATGATGGTAAACCTGAGCTGTCGCTGGATATATGATAAAGCTTAGTTCCATTTACTCTTTCTTCAATAGCTATTGCTCTGCCTTCTGAGTCTCTTGTAAAAACTATTTTTGATCCTTGCTCTGTGTATTTAACTTCAATTCTTTTACCTTCTGGATCAGTCATAAATACTGACTCACCTTTGATATGACTAATTTGAATTATTTCATTTGATATTGATTTGTTTTCTAATATATTTGTTAATTGTGTCATCGCTCACTCTCCTTAATTCCTTGTGCTTATATAAAGTCACGGAGAAAGGTTTTTTGATAGATTATAGGAAAAATTTACTATTTAACCAAATCTTAATATTTAAATGTAACCCAGGGTATCAAGAACGTAACAAATGTAACCGTAGGTATCATATTACGAGTTGCAGATTTTATTTATTTTCTATAAATTCTTTTCCTTATGTTTAAAGGAAAGAGAAAAATATGGACGATAAAAGTAGTACAAATGTCTTTTACTTTATGCTTTTTGCATTTATTCTTTATTTCATGCTTACAGACAAAAGGAAGCTCAAATGAAGCCTGGAAGCTAGTTTATCAGCCACGACAAAGAGTAGTAAAAAGCATAGCTCTTAAAGATGAGCAAATGTTTATAGGGACTGGAAATGGAGTGAAAGTAAGCAAAGATAAAGGAAAGACCTGGAAAGACTTTGGAACTAAAGATTTAGAGAAAGATGAAAATGGAAATGCTCTTGTTAACTGGATAGAAATTTATGAAGACAAAATATACATTGCTACAAGTTTTGGCGCATATGAATCAAGTCTTGAAAAAGCAAAATGGGAGAAAGTGTTTGAACGTGCTAAATCTGATTCATTTAATATAAACTCAGTTTTTGTAGACAACAATAAAAAATATTTTTGCAGTAATGATGGTTTATGGATCTGTAATGGGGGAAACTGCGAAAGATCAAATAAAGGTCTAGAGCCAAACATAGAATCAGGTAATTATGAAGCATTGTTTATTTTAAAAAATGGAGAGGATTTATACCTTAGTACATCAAATGGGGTTTACAAGTTAAATTCAATAGACCAGTCCTGGGAAGACAGAAGTGATGGCATAAGCAGACTCCCTGACAACAGAACTAACTGTAGGCATTTGTTAATTGATAATAGAAACAACCTCTTGGCTGCCTGCGGAAGAGGAATATATAAATATGAAGAAAACTCCTGGGAAAATATAAGCCAAGGAATAAAAGAAAACATTGATGGCTTTAATGAAGCTTATTATTTATTAGAAGATAAAAACAATTTATATGCTGCTACTGCCAGCGGTATTTTTGAATTAAAAGATGATTTCTGGAATGAGCTAGCAGGTGGAATAAGAACAAAAGAAAACAATAAAAACGTTTATTTCCTAAATTCATCCAATGAAACTATTTATGCGGCTACAGATGAAGGATTGTTTGGATTAGGGCAAGAGAAACCATCAACCCTTGTCCTAAAGGGTGAGATAGAGAAATCATTTACCTATCTACAAGAGCTAGAACCATCAGCCATTGAAGTGCAAAAACAAGCTTTGAAATTTTCTTCATTACCCACAAGCCACGATTTCAAACGATATAGAACACAGGCAAGGTTGAGAAACATAGTCCCTAGAGTTTCTTTCGATCTAAATTCTACTGATACTAATTCTAATTATTCCGAACTTCAAAAAGGCATTTCTACAGATATTTCTTTAGACAATAAATTTAATTCCGATAAGACTTTACAGCTTCAAAGAGATGGTCGGAATTATAAGCAGGTATCTGTATTTTGGAACACTGATCAGCTTATATATGATGATGAAATAAATAATGTTTTAAGTCAGGCTAGACTTACTGCAAATATAAAAGAAAATTTATTAGATGACATTACTAGGATTTACTTTCAAAGAAGAAAAGCACAACTTGAAAATCTGTACTTAGAAAATCTTTCAGTTAATGAGAAGATAAAACGAGATCTTGAAATAGCAGAGCTCACTAGTCAAATAGACTCGAGGACTGGGGGCTGGTTTACAAAAGAAATTGAGAAAAGGAAAAAGTACTTGGCAAGATATGAAAAGAAGTAAAAATATTATTCTTATTGCATTGTTAGTGCTACTAATAGGATTGAAAGGATTAGCTTTTTCAATTCCTGATATAGATAGCCTTGGTAAAGATCCAGAGATTTCTCGAATAGAACCAAATTACTTAATACCAGGACAAAAAGTAAAAATATTTGGTAAGAATTTTTTCGAGACCCCTATAAATGCAAATAAAATATTTATAAACAATTATCCATGTCGAATAGTCTCAGCTAAGAAAAACTTACTAGTTTTCACTACACCAAACATAGCACTTCAAAAAGATGCACAAATCAAACTATATACTGAATATCTTGGATATAAGAGTAAAGAGGTGATTTTCCCTGAGGAGTCATTTCTAAAAGTAACTTTCAATTCACCTAATATTTTTGAGCCCATTGATGTTTCTGCAAGCCCAGGCATGGAAATTGTATTCAAAGGAGACTTCAATAAAAAATATGATCTTTTCTTTCACCTAAATAATAAAGATATTAAAGCAGATATATTATCAAATACATCATGTAAATTAAAGCTTCCTCAAGATATAGAAATTGGTCCTTTTAAAATATATTCATTTTACAGAAAGCATAACTTAGATTCTGCCCCCAGCAAAGAAATCACTCTTTTTAACACTTCTTCAGGTAAGCCAATTTTTATAGTAATTGATTTATTTAAAAGTGTTTTTGAAATGCTAAATGAAAACAGCAAATATAAAGTTATGTTGTTTTTTGACAGTGGAGAGAAAAAAGATATAACGGAATTTTGTGATACGACCTCTCAAGATGAAAGTATCGTACAAATTATCAAAAAAGACAACGCGATAGAATCTATTTCTAATGGAAGAACAAATTTAAAAGCAGAGTTTATATGGAAGCCTACCAATTTAAAATTAGATTATATTGTAGAAATATTAGTTCAAACCCCAAGAAATCCTTTTTTTAATGAAGTTGCTATTGATGAGATTTTCCCTTTTGCTTCAGGATTTATTAAAGAAACTGACGCTAATATGGATGGATTTCCTAAAGTAAATGAAGATGAATTTATAGAGTTAAAAAACCTAAAAGATCAAAGGTTTGATTTAAGCAAATGCAAGTTTATTGTTAATGAAGTTGAAAAGCCTATTTTTGAATTTGAAAAAGACTCTTTCATAGAAGCACTTTCTCGATTAGTTATTTTTAGCAATGAAAAGAATAAATTTAATTTAAGTAATTCCGGAGCAGTGGTGGACTTTAAATGCAATGGTAGTAGTATTGATTATATTGCATATCCTACGGGTAAAAGCGGTGATCCCTCATGGCAAAGAAAAGATGATTTAAGTGGTTTTATAAAGCACCCTGGTAAACTATTTTCTCCTGGTGAAGCTCCACCTGTTCTTCCTTCCCCATCCCCCCAAGCTCCCACCCCCATATCTTCATTACCATCCACTTCATCAAGCAGCTCAATGTCTACACCCACACCATCTTCAACAACAACACTTACCCCAGATAGTACTCCTGAAAGCAATCAACTAATAGCTTTATCAGTTACGCCTGACATCTTAAATTTTTCAGATAGAAGTGAAAAACAGATTCAAGTTTTTGCAGAGTATAGCGACAACACTAAGATTGAAATCACACAAGATGCTACATATAAAATAACAGGAACAACTAGTGTAATTACTGCAGAGAAAGGACTAATAAAGCCTTTAAAAAACGGTTCTGTAACCATTGAGATTTCTTATCAGGACAAATCTATAGAATTATCTACTACTGTAAATATTAAAAGTCCAGTATTAGAAAAACAATTGATAATTAATGAAGTTTTAGCAGCCCCAACCTCTGACACAAATAAAGATAGTATTTTCAAAAGTGATCAAGATGAGTTTATAGAAATTGTTAATGTAACATCAAGCCCACTAGATATTAGTGATCTTTTAATATCAGACAATACAAGAGTCAGACACACCATGCCACCAAACACCATTCTTCAGGGATTTGAATCAATTGTAATTTTTGGTGGTGGGAGCAATTCTAATTTCTCAAGCTCAATAAAATCACAAATAGCAGATACAGGAACTATAGGGATAAATAACAGTGGGCAAGAACAAATCACTATCTCTACTCAGGATGGATTAGTCATCGATCAAATAGTTTTCGATAACATTAACCTTCAGGGTACATCACAAAACAGAATAGGAGATTTAAATTTCACTCTATTTACCCCTCACGATAAGCTCTTAAAATCAACTTCTAAATTTTCCCCCGGCACAAGAATAGATGGAATGAGTTTTTCTGATCCGCCACAAGATGGAGCAGATCAATTAAAAAGCTCATCTTCTAGCAGTGGTTTATAAATATAAGAACTAGGTAGTAAAGCAAAATTCAAGGGTACTAACACTACCCTTAAGCAACTTTAAGTAGCAACATCTAGACCTAGACCCATACTTTCAGGGTTACCCAAGGATTTACTTAAGATAATCTTCTATTACGTCGAAATTGCCACAATATTTTTTAGGAGTTTTCTACCATATTACTTTAACAGGAAGTACTAAACATAAGGGTTTCACAATGCATCAAAAAAACATAGCAGACAGAGATATTTATTTAAAGCACTTAAAAAGCAATCTTTTAAGAAATCAAGTAATTGGTGCAGGGCTGCTATTTATATATTGTGCAGTGTATGGAGTTACAGCTAATTTAGTTTTAGCCAGCTGGCAAATACTATACTTCGTAACATCAATTCTTTTTGCTGTCAGTGCAGTTTATATAAAAGACAAACAAATAAAAAATATCAGACTTAAGAAATGTGTAATAGTAAACCAACTGGTAGGAACAGCAATAATAGTTACTTATATATTATTTTATGGATTTTCAAGCTTTGCACTTTTAACTGGATTTCAACTTGCATTCTTTATGAGTTCTTATGTTTTTGCAATTTCTCTAATTTACATCCACAATAAAAGAGTTATTGAAGCAAATAATATAGTTTCGTATTCAAGCACCATGCCACTGTTTGTATCTAAACCAGTAGCCAACTTAAGCCAAGAAGACCTATATAGCATTATTTGTGATATAAACAACTCTCTCACAATAATAGTTGGATTTTCAGAACTAATGCTACGGAGAGACTATAAAAGTAATGAGAAAGACTATATGATAAGAGAAATATTTGAACAAGCAATTTCAATTTCTCATGGCGTAACAAAAATTACATCAGGAGCAGATACAATCTCAGAAAATATAGATAATTTAAACGATCAAATTACTAGCTCAGAATTTATCAACTAGATATTTATTTCAAGATTTAAAGATGCGGAATTAATGCAATAACGTAATCCAGTAGGTTTTGGTCCATCAGTAAAAACATGCCCTAAATGTGCTTCACAATTGCTACATTTAACCTCTGTTCTAATCATATTATTACTACTATCAACTTCTGATTGAATATTTGTTTCTTTCGCTGGAGCATAGAAACTAGGCCACCCACTACCTGAATCATATTTTGTTTCTGAAGAAAAAAGTTCAACTCCACAACAAACACATTTATAAATGCCTTCATCTTTACAGTCATGATATTTCCCAGTAAATGCTCTTTCTGTACCTTTCAAACGTGTTACGTAAAATTCTTCTCCTGAAAGCATTGACTTCCACTCATCATTAGATTTTTTCATCTTTTCTGACATGTTTTAAATTATAGATCATAATACCATTTTTGACTATAAGCTATTTATTTCCAATAACTCTTTCCTTAACAAAGCTGTAAGTTGTTGATAAAACCTCAAGATTGTCATCTACTCCATTATGTATAGAACTCTCATCAGCAATAACCATAGACTGATCAACTGCAACGTTAATTGATTGATTACATCCGTTTAAAAAATCATATTTATTTTGAAAAATATTTAAATGACTTCTAGAATGAAATGGTCTGTTTAATACAGGAGTACTAAGATTATATAGACCCAGATTTACTGCATCAATTTGGACAGTAGCTGCCACTGGAATATTTTGTCCTATTCTTTTCCAATCTTCTTTTAAAAGCTTATCCACAGTACCGCCACCCCAGCTATAACCTACAAAAGAAACCTTAGATGGTTTACTATGACCAGCAAAAATTCCTTTTCCAGAAATAGCATCCTCTAAAACATTTACTGAGTGCTGATAAACAATATCTGTACTAAGTGAACAATCATTTGATAAAAATAATTTATGTTTAACATCATCTATAGCATTTCCTACTCTAAAAAGTAAGACATCAGCCTCATTATCCTTTTTTAACTTCTCATAAAGCTTTATCATTCCTGCATCAGAATCAGACCATAAATGAGTTTGTGCATTCCCCATAAATAAAACAATTAAAGGCTTTTCTCCTTTTTTATCAGATAAAAAATATTTAAATATTTTTTTCTCATCAGGATTATTTTCATCAAATAAAACTGAGTTGTGATATTTTTCAATCTCTTCATTGGTCTTAGCATTATTTCTATTTTTCACTTTTTCCAAAGCCCATGAACATCTGCATTGTTCAATGAAACTTAAAAGTTTAACAACAGGACTGATAAATACCCAAACAAAGTTTTTTACAGCCATAGAAAACATTGCAAAAATACCAGTAGACTTTGCTTTTACAAGAGTAGGGTTAGATGGTTTTGAAATAAAGATATCTTCACCTTCACCTTGATCTTCATTTTTATTATTTGGTACTGCTATTTTCTCGCTAGTATATACAACCTTGGATTTAAAAGTGGAATTTGCTTTATCTGCCGATAACTCTACAGTCATTATTTTGTCCCCTGTAATAGAATAAAAGGAGATATTAGGGAAAATTTGACTTAAATTTGATATTGTTAAGCCTCGGTAAAAGAATGGTTAATGTACAAATAAAAAAACCAGTAATAATCATAGGTGCTCCGCGTTCTGGGACCAGTTTACTGCTAACTGTTTTGAGTAACAGTAAAGAGCTTTGGTCTCAATATAGAGAAACTATTGACATATGGGAAAGATTTTATAGTTTTTCTGAAATAGAGTTTAAGAACGATCAATTAACAGAATCAGACTTAAACACCTCAAATAAAGAATTTTTACTTAATGAATTTCATAAGTTTACTTTTAACAACTACTATCTGGGCTCATTTGTTAGGCAATATAGCTTAAACAATGAAGTGCTATTAGATTTTATTGGGCAAGAGAATTTAATATTCAAGAGTTTATTTGTTCAAAATTATAGAATTATAGAAAAGTCTCCCAAGACATGCTTCCGAATTCCATTTATAAACAAGCTTTTTCCTGATTGTAAATTCATTTTCTTAAAACGGGATGGTAGAAGTAATATTAACTCTCTAATAGAAGGGTGGAAACGTTCTGAAAAATACAGAAGAAAAGAAGTAAAAAACTGGAGTTTTATCTTGCCTCCCGAATGGGAAAACTATAGAAAACATTCAGTAGAAGAGATAGCTGCTTTTCAATGGGCAGAGTCAAATAAAGCAGCTATGAATAGCTTAAATAGTATTGAAGACAAAAGAAAATACATACTAAAATATGAAGACTTAATTGAAAATCCTGCAAAATATATAAAAGAAATGGCGGATTTTATCGATATCCCACTTTGTAGCGGTTTAAATAAGTTTTCTAAAAAGTTACCAGAAGTGAACTATATAAGTAAGCCTGACAAAGAAAAGTGGAAAAAAAACATTCACTTAATTGAAAAGACATATCCAGTCATAGAGCCAGTAATGAAAGAAATGGGCTACCTGTTAAAATAGAGAGATGAAAAATATGAAAAAATCAATTACAATATTACTTTTAAATTTTTTAGCTATCTGTAATCCATCTTATGCCTCAACTCAGAGAAAAGATGGACTCCATAAGATTACCTATAAGAATGGTGCGACAAAAGAACAAGTCACTTTTCAAAATGAAAAATTAAACGGTCCTTATAAAAAGTTTTATGAGAATAAGAAATTAAAAGAAGAAGGTAATTACTTAAACGGAAAAATAAATGGAATAGTAAAAACTTATAATCAAAATGGCTCTTTGAAAAGTGAAGAAGGTTTTAAAAATGGTGCTAGAGAAGGACTACATAGAAATTATCATCCAAATGGTAAGACAAGGCTAACTGTGAACTTTAAAAATAATGAGCAAGATGGCATCAGTCATGCTTATTATACAAATGGTAAATTACAATTTGAGATTCCTTACAAAAATAATAAATTAAATGGAATTGCTAATTATTATGATGAAAAGGGTTCTTTAAAGATGAGAACAGAATTTAAAGAAGGCAAGTTTGTTAAAAATCTATTTATAGATAAGAATCTTGTTAAAGAAAAAAAACAAGCCCTTGTCGCTAAATCAAAAACTAAATGATTACTTATCTAATGAAAGAAGTTGTATTAATAATACTGCTAAATATTTTCTTCCTTGGAGACTGTATAGCGAACACACAAGTGGAGAAAATCTTACTAGATACGAAGACTAAAGAACTTATAAAAGGTAAATCTAAAAAGTGGATTATCATAGACGGGGTTGGCATTGGATTAATTATTAACAGTTCAAAAGAATCAGAAAACATAATAGATCAAAAATTAAACCAAATCACAAATGCACATGGAAAAATCAATCCACCAGATTCTATATGTATGGGAAAGCTTAATTATTTTAAAGGAAGTATATTAGATATTTTTAGTGGTGAAACGATTGATTGTGGTGAAGGTAGAGTAATAAAATATGAAAATGCTTCTCCACTTCTTCAAAAACTATCGAATCTATTACTTTTACAGGAAAGAATAAGATCAAACATACATAATCCAAAGACAGATTTAAATCTTATAAATAAGGATATTTTTAAATCTGTAAAAGAATTAAGCAGTATTGTAAAAAAGATAAAAGCAGGGGATTATGGAAAAATCAATAAAGAAAGTATCATCCAAGGTCTAAATGAAGCGATTAAATTAAATCTATCTTCTGTTCAACAGATTCAAAGAAAAGAAAAAATAGATATAATTTTTAAAAGCCTATCTCAAGCTTACGACAAGCAGGTTTCAGTTATAAACAAAGTCATAAAAGCTGGAAGTTATTATTAATGAACTCTTTCTAGCTTCTTTTCAAGCATTTCAATTTCTTCTTTTGAAATACCAACAAATGGATCTTCATCAGTACCTTCTAAATGTGGTACGAGAGGTTCACCTTCAGCCTTAGCAACTACAACTGTAGCTATTGAATTACTCCAAAGATTTACAGGTGTTCTACATGAATCAAGAAGTCTATCTACAGGAAGAATCAAACTTAAACCTTCTATAGGGACTCCTACTGCATTTAAAATGATAACCATAGTTACAAGACCTGCTCCAGGAACTGCTGCTGCACCTGCTGAAGCTAAGAACGCTGTTACTACGATAATCCCTTGCTGAACTAAATCTAAATGGATTCCATATACCTGAGCTATAAACATTACTGCAACACCCTGATAAAGGGCTGTACCATTCATATCAATCGTAGTACCTAGTGAAACTATAAAGCTAGCTATCTTAGAAGGCACTCCAACTTTTTTAGTTAAGCACTCTATGGTTACAGGAAGTGCAGCTGCACTACTAGCTGTAGGCAAAGCTATAGCTAAAGCTGGTAAAAGATTTCTAAACATAGCCACTGGTGAATATCCACCAAAAACACTAAGTACGATAGGAAGAACAATAAATGCATGAATTACCAATCCCAGAACAACAGTAAAGAAATAAGAAACTACTGAAACAAGGCTGGATAATCCCATTGTAGCGACAATGTTTGCTGAAAGTGCAAAAACGCCTATAGGAGTAAGTGAAATAATCCACTCTGTAATTTGCATAACTGCATCTGACATTGAGTCAAAAAATGCAACAACTGGCTTTGCTTTTTCACCTATTTTAATAAGTGCCGTACCTAATAACATGGCAAAGATAATTACAGGAAGTATTTCACCATTTGATAAAGATTCAAAAATATTTTGAGGGGCGATAGTAACAAACAACTCAGTTATAGATGGTGTCTCTTTAACTGCTTTTTCTAAACCTACTGTAGAGAGACTGGAACCAACTCCAGGTTTAATCAAATTAACTAAAATAAGCCCAATCGTAGTAGCTATAAATCCTGTAGAAATAAAGTAAATAAATGCTTTTGAGCTAATGGTGCCAAGATGCTTAGTATCACCGATAGAATAAACACCAAGAGTAATAGAAGTAAAAACTATAGGAATAACAAGAAGCTTTAATAACCTCATAAATATCTGACCAAATGGAGCTATATAAACTGGTGTTATGTCTTTTAAGAAGTATCCAGTAGCTATACCAAGAGCTATTGCTATAAATATTTTTGTGTGTAGTTTCAATTTCATTTATAATTTCCTTTATATAAAGCTTTAAGTATAGGATTTTAACATCCATTAATCTGTATATAAAGGGTCAAAAGGTTAATTTTCTTTAATGTACAAAAAGAGTAAAATTTAAAGCAATAAGAAGGAAATTTATCTTTTTTTAATTATAAAGACAATCTATTATCAATAAATATAATGAAATTTAACTATTCGCAGGTATTAGGAGCTTTAGGTTTTGGTTGAGGAGGAGGTAGCCTCATCTCTAAAACCTGAATATCAACAAATATTCCAACTGACTTTAATCCTTCTAATTCACCTAAAGAATTACTCAAATCAAGTTTACTCTTAAGAAGTTCTTCTTCAAGGTCTTTCTTTTCTTTACCCTCAGCAGTAGCTAATTTCCCAGTAGTTTCTTCAACTAGTCTACGGAGACGATTTCTTTTTGGAAAAACAGTAAGTATTTTTTCTTCTACTTTACCTTTTCCATCTTTAACATCTTTAAAATCTTTAGCCATTGAAAAAGAAGCTTTCAAGCCCTGATATCTGTGATACCGTAATTTCAAACTAGTATTTAATTCAATAGCTTCTTCCTGGTTATTTCCATCTAATTTTTTAATAACTTTTTCTAAATCTTTCAAGATAACATCAATAGCTTCTATTTCCTCTTTTGTATAGCTCTTTAAAATTCCAAGTTTAGAGGGATTAGCTTTCTTTCCTTCCTCTTGAGCAAGTCTATTTATTATTTGATTGCTAATTGCAGGAAATAACTCATCAATTTTTTTCAATATATCAGGAGAAATCTTTCCTTCAGAAGCGTCAGTTAATAGTTTGTTCAAATCACCTTTAGGATCTGAATCCTTTTTTTCTTCTTTTTGAAGAACTACCTTATCTTTAGCATCTTCAGCAAAAGCAAGTTCTATTTGAGGAGCATTATCAGCCTCAGTTCTAACAACACTAGATTTAAAAACTGTTCCTGGTTCTTTTCCAGCAATTAAAGTATTTCCCATAATTCACCCCTGCTTATAAAAGGGATGGAGTCTTAAAATATTGACAAGTATTAACATGGGGCAAGCAATCTACATAAAGATTAATTTTTTTTAATTTAGTATTTAGCTTAATAACTCCTTAAAAATAATTTATTATGCTCAAAATATGAATGCATTTTTAAAATTGGCTGGCTTAATAACAAAAAGGCTATTTACCACAAAACCATTAGCTAAGAAGCTTTGTGATGGGGCGAAATTTGCCATAAAAGAAGAACTTAAAGGCAAACAAACTAGAAGCTCCTTTTTTGGAAGCATCAAAGGAATATTAAACGAGTTGGCTTAGAATCTATAAGTTGTACTCTAGCAAAGCTTTTTTCATTTCACTTATAACCTTTGCCTGAGCTTCATTTTGCCTTTCCAATGATCTTAATATCTTAGATGCTTCATTTAATTCCTGCTCAACAGATTTTAAGGGAAGATTTATATCTTTTACACCTGATTCCTCAAGTGTTTCAAACATTCTAATCTGCATCTCTATCTGGGGTAATGAAAAAGGAACTTCCTTAGTATCATGCATATTGTAATATGCTTGTAATGAAGTCTTATACTTTTTCAAGTTGTGTAATTTTCTATCTACATTTATTAGCTTCATCTTATTACATGTTTCAGTGTCAGCATTAGGAGCTTGTTCCTGTGGTGCAGAAAGAGTTCTTTCAATCAACTCTGGGTTTTCTATAATCTCTTCTGCGGAGAGTCCTTTATTTTTCAATACACTGCATTGCATTAATTTTGCAACAGTTAATTGTGCATCTGTTGGAAGATTTTTAAATTCTTTAGCAAAATTATATATCTTAGAAGAATTGGTTTTGCATTTTAAAATTGATGATTCTTGTGTAGCTTCTTTAAGAATTCTTAATCCCTGATCTGATTCTCTATTGTAGTCGGCCTGTGATTTTCCATTTCCGTTTCCATTTAGCGATACTTCTAATATAAACATAGGTATAACCCTCCAAGGTAGTTCTACCCCTTAGTATTAATTACTAAACTGTGTTGAAGATTTGACAAATTTATAAGTAAATGAATAAATATGGGCAACACTGTAGAGCTTGTTAGAGCAGCGGCGGCAGCGAGTTCAATTATTAAAAGAATTTAATCTTAAAAACTTGATTAAGACTTTAAGTTTTTGCTTCAATGGAATTGAACGGCTAATTTAATATGAAAATTCAAAGACCTACAATTAGAACAGCAGGACCCACTACCAATGCTGATTTTTTACAAGGATCACTTAGAAAAAGTCATGTCGCTATGAGACCTCAATATGCACCAAGAGCTTTAAAAGAAAGTGATTTAGCAAATAAAAATATAGGGTTTTACTTTTTCAGAAGAGAGGATTTAGCCGGCGATAAAGCATTTCAAAATGTATGCAGAGCACATGATTTAAGTGTTCGGTTTTGTGGAGATCATAGTAACCATAATTGGTATGGAACAGGATTTATTGCAGCAGAAAATGGATACATTATTACAAACAGCCATGTAATAAGTGATCTTATAGATACTCGCCCAGGTCATACAAGATTTGAAACTAGATGTGAAAATAATTTTGAAAGAGATAGAGAACTACTTTCAAAATTGCAGACTGAAATTATTATCGGTGGAAAAAGAAAAGTTAAAATCAATGGAGCAAAGCTTATCCATTTAGCAGAAAGAGCATTTTATATGGACTCCTATAAACCTGATATGGCTTTAATTAGAATTCCAGAAATTGCTGATATAACAAATGAACATCTGTCAATTTCACCACAAATTCCTACTGATAGAGAGGAGCCTTTATTCTTAATTGGAAATCCAATTCTTATGCAAGGTGAACAATTAATTACAATTGGTTCTTTTGAAAAAATGCAGAAAAAAGAATCAACAGAACATATTATTCATAATGCATTTAGCAGTGCAGGATTTAGTGGTGGTCCATTAGTAGATATAAATGGAAATGTAGTTGGGTTGCAACATGGCGCTATTAGAATATCTGATGTGGATTTTACTCCTGCTGCTGTGCCCACTCAGTGTTTGATAGAGATGATGTCATCTCATGGTGTAGGACAGAAGAGTTGAATTAATTGCTAAAAACTAGTTTTACTTATATTATGCTTGTTTCATTTTTAGAACAATATTGTATAACTCCCTGAGTATATAAATACTGGCTTGATCTATATCGAATCTTTCAATTTGACCCCTCATTTCTCTATCTGCGAGTTGGGTTGCTTGTTCTAAATCTACTTCTGCTGTTATTCTCCAAATAGTAGAAGTGATTTCATCAGCTAATTCTTCTTTTCTTTTAAATTGAATGTTCTTAAATAATGCCAGGAGATCATTCTTTACCCAAAGACTAATCCACCTAATATCTGAATTCGTATCATCACCAAAAAGAGGTCCTGTCATTATTGAATCTACCATGACTCCATCTTTTCTCTTATGAATCCTGCTAGTAAGAATATCTTGAGCATATTTTAAATTGTAATTTAAGTCTAAAAAAAATTGCTGCGTATCTAGAGGCACACTTCTTTTAAAACCAACTGCAGCAGATTTATACAAACCCTCATCACCTTCATTTGCAAGAAGTAATCTTTCAGCTCCAGAGGGTTCTCCAGTTTTATCTATTTTATATTCACGAAACAAATATCTTCTTGCATGCTCTTGTATTCGCAAAATAGTATTAGGGTCAAGATATTCAATATAGCGTAAATCTGTAAATTGAGGAAACATCTCAACAAATTCCCAAGTATTAATAGGAGTTCCATTAGTTGAGAAAAATGTTTTAGGTTCAATGTTTCTTGCTGCTGCTTTTGTTTCTAAAATTAAAGATAGTATTTCTTCTGTTTCATTTGGATTTGCTAATTTAGCAAGAGTTTCTCTTAATTGTCTAAAGCTTTCCACTCCTACTAAGTTTGCATAGTCTGCTTTTGTATAACCCACCGCTCGAAAAGGTAACATTCCATCATTACCTCCACTTTGCGTATGACTAACCAATTCTTCCAATCTTTCAGATGGAAAAGTCTGGTCAAAATCAACAGCTACACGATTAGTGGATGGTTCACAACTCCTTACCAGATGAAACCATGCCAATGAAAGATACCTATCCAAAGGTAATATAGTTAATTTACTCATAATATATGGTCATTTAATTTGAGAATAAACAATAAAAAATACAAAGTCAAGCTATAAATATTAAGAAATTTAGATATTTAGATTACATTTTTTAATGAAACAGTAAAACATCATAAAGAATAAAAAATGGGCAACACCCTAGAACGTGTTAGAACTGCAATTATAAATCATAAGGGGCATTTGTATATTCCTGATTATAGAGATGTGGCTTAAGTCTCCTACCTTACTCCTAAAAAGCATAGTGTTTTTAGGAGTAGCAGTCCATTACTATTGCTTTGAAACAGGTTACTTTTCAAACACTATGGATATAACAGCCCCCCAGGTATTTGGGTATTGGGTTTGATATAGCGGGCTTCGGTTATAGAGTCCCCGCTTGAGACTTGAGATGGTAAATAGTAATTTGTTTAATTTTCTACCCTACTTCTGCTTACACTATTTAAAGTCCTTATGAACATAAATCACCCCAGGGTATTTGGGTGCAAGGGGTCATTTGGATGGCTTGGTAGCATAGGGTATTTCCTTGACTGAGGATATTTATAGTTTATTGTAGGCTTTCAAAATTCTTACCGTATCATGTCCATCAATAATACAATAATATGCCTCAATACCTTTGTATCTTAAAAGTGCTGTTTTGCCTTCTACATCCTTTATAACTTCTTCTGTTATTACACCTATATGTTGAATTACAAAAAGTATAGCTGGCGATTCAAAAAGTCTTAAAAGCTGATCTCCATTTTTACCACAATTTTTTATTCGTAATCTTCCAGGAGTTCCACGTCCTTTCAAAGCAAAGGCAGCTGTAACTCTTTTCCCTTCTATAATTTGTAAACGAGATGTGTATAAATCATTAATTTCACCACCCCAATCTTTTTTATGGTCAGGCTCAGCAATAATATCTTCAAAATGCTTTTGAATTTCATCTTCAAGTAGAGATATAGGAAGTAGATCCTTAATATCGCTTACTTTAATATTTTTTACTTGGGCAAATGAAAAGATGTCATCTATATGTAATCTTAAAGGTTTTTCGTTTGCCTTTCTACTGAATTCGTCTATTGTTATATCTTGGATTCTATCTAAATTATTAATATTTTTAATATTTATAACTTCATCTGAGCCTGAAAAAAGCAATTTAAAATCTTTTAGTTTAATGCCTATATCAATTGGCGAAAGAGATAAAGATAGATCTAAATATTGTAGTATTTTATCTTTTGTAGTTTTGTCATCTTCAAAATATTCTAACAAAAAAATAATTAACTTTACTGCCTCTACAAAATTACTTTTAACTAAATCTACTAAATGAGGGTAATAAGTATTAGTCCCTAACCCTGTAAATCTTTTTTTTATCTTACTTTTTAAATTTATCCCTAAATAGAAACAAGCTTCACTTAGCAATTCTTTGTAGTTTGGTCTTCTTTGAATTTCTTCAAATATCTTTGATGCTACTCTTTCAATAAACTTGTTTCTTTCGTTGTTAACAATAAAGGATATTTCTTCTTTAATTGCATTACTTGTACTTTCTCTTATAAAGCTTCCATTTTTCCATTTAATACCCAAAGCATCTTTAGCAAGTTCTAGTGCAGAAAATACTTTGGAGGATATTTCCGATTGAATTTCAGGAGAAAAGTTGAAATATGCATAAATTGATTCAATTATTTCTAGAACAGTATTAAAATCACCATTTGCTATGTCTGATAAAGAAGGTATGTGAGTGAAAACTCCTCCCAAATTGAACTTATTTTCTTCTGCAATTAAATCATTAGCATTTAATCCTAAGTCATAGCAAACCACTTCAAATATTTCACTATATATATTTTCTTTATGTCTTTCTTCTATTGGCTTAAGAATGCTATTAATAATTCTATTTATAAATTTTTCTTTGTCATCCATAATTAATACCTATATTAGTTATTCAATATCTTCGTTGCTTGATGTTCTTTTCTTCATTTCTTCCACAGATTGATTTAATAGTGAAATAAAGTCCTCTGGTGTAATATTCTCATCTATATGTGCTCTTACCATTTGAGTGCCAGATGGATTATGAATATCTGTATATTCCACACATTTGTCAAAAGCATAAGCATATTTATGGATTATATCTTTAATTTTTCTTTTATTAGATAATCCAAGAGTTCCACCTATAGTAACTTCATCGCCAATAGACTTTCCTAAAAATTGCTCAACTAAACTTTTACTTTTACTCATATTTATTTCATTAATCTCTTGTCTTATATCCTGCCTATTTTCAATTAAGAACCATTGATCTTTATTCCTCTCCCCTTCTATACATATGGCACAACCATAATTAGCTTTTTGGATTTTTCTAAATTCTTCAATATTTAAATGACTAGATGAATACAGAAATATTGCATTGTATTTATCTCCAATTATTAAGCTAGTTGGATATCTACGCCATCCCTCATAAATTACATGAACAGCTTTTTCAAAATAGTTACGCTGAAGAAGCATTACTGAAAGATTAACAAACATTTCTTCATCGAATGAATCCATATTAATGTCACTCTCAAGGAAAGTATTGAGTTTACTAAAATCTTCTAAGTGAAAATCACAAGTTGCTTTGTTAATTTTCAGCCAAATGTCATTATCATGCTTCTCTATAAGTTTTTCAAAAATATCTCTTGCAGTTTCAATCAATTCTTTTTTATTTTCTTTTACACCTTTATTTATTAAGCGTCTTGCTTCTTCATCTGAATATCCAATCAGCGGACCATGAATTAAACGCAAATTTCTACATATGTTCATAGCTTCATTTCCTTGATCAGATCTTGATAAGGCAGATAACAATTTTTCCAAATTTGGGCTAGGAATGTTCAAATCTGTAATCCTGCTATAAATATCAGCAGCTTCTTTAAATAAGCCAAACTTAAATAGCGTTTCAGCCAGTGAAAGCAGTTCTCCAGATAGTGCTTCATCACTAACACTTTTTATTGCTACTAACAGCGAGCTTTTACCATCAGCTCCTTCAACCCTTTTTATTTCTGCTTCATCAATAAAGTGTAATATAGACTTTGGATTTTGCTTTATCAATTCTTTGTTGAGAGCCTTAGCCTTCTCCAAGGATTCTTTCGTACTCCTTCTTAAATACAAAACTACTAGTTTTTGTTTAATGTCTTCTATGTATAAGTTATTTGGGTAATCTAAGATATATTGTTCAGTAAGAGGAATGGCATCTTTTTCTTTTCCTGCAACAACCAATAAATCTATTAATAACAGTGGGAGTTGATCATGCCCACTACCTTTGTAAACCTTTTCAACTTTTTCTATAGTCTTATTACTAATTTCTCCTATTGAAAGCTCCATATTTGCTTTATTAACTAAAACTAAGAGATTATCTGGCTCCTGCTCTAATGCAAAATCCATATCTCTAATTGCTTCTTTTGTTTCTCCTAAATAGTGCTTAGCATTTGCTCTTTCACCAAGAACATCAATATACAGATGCATTAGTTCTGTCTTATAAAACTTTTTCCATATCTCTGTTAAATAATTAATTGACTTTTCTAAGTCTTTTTTTAAAACTTCAGAAACAAATCCTTTATGTTTCTTTTCATTGATTGCCAATTGAACAGTAGCTGTAGAATATAGTTTTTTTGCCAAGTCTTCATCTGACTCATTTCTGCTATTGATAGATTTTTCATACCAATCTCTAGCATCCTTTACTTTATCTTTTATAAACAGAGAAGTACCTATACTACATGCAGTTCTTGGTTGGCTATGATATTTTTCAGGAATTTCATTCAGGATATCTTCTAATAGTTTTCCTCTCTTACTTAAGGAATTAACTATTATTGAAAAAGCCTTATCTGAGGAGTTGTTTATTTCTAAGACTTTCATAGCTAACTCATTAGCTCTTTTATCATTTCCTATCATTTGATTTCCAATAGCTGCATTGCATAATGCTTTTTCATCATTTGGTTTAATTTTTAATGCATCATCAAAGCATTGTGCTATATGCCTCTTAAATGTTAGTTCAGAACCATCTTTGATAAATTTAGATTTTGCTACACCTATATTGGTAAACAATTTAAACTTACTTTCATCATCTAAAACATTTAAAAACCTTTCTTGTACCTTTTCTAAAATTATCAATGCTGAACCTGGTTTGTTATTATCAATTAATGACTTTGATTCACTTATTTGTGAAGATATTAATTCAAGTTTATCTTTGTTGTTACCAGTAGCATCTAACTTTTGTTCTACCCTAATACTAGTTTGATTCTGCTTAATAACTTCATCTAGTATTTTTTGAGAAATGGATGGAAAAAATTCTTCCTTCAAGTCAGGATATGCTCTTAAATAATTTCTTATTTGTTCACCATCCCAGTAATCAATTTTTTTACCAGGAAAGTTATTTTCAATTTCTTGTATCTTTTCTGATATTTTGTCATGCATTCCCACCTTATTCTCACCAGTAAAGGGAACATTAGTAATAAGAATATAGTTATCACATTTATTATCTTTAAAATATCCATAGTCTTTGATCTTTTCTAATTCAGAATCTATGTATCCTTTAATTCTTGTTCTTGCTTTACTTGGATCAACTGAATAGTCAGCATACTTAACCTGAAATATCCACTTGCCTCCCCAAGCAGATTGTTCATTTGGGTATGAAGCTTTACCTTCAAATGTAGCTTCTCTTGCCCCATCTTTACCAGCACCAAATGGCTTAATCCCTGGGCCTATTACCTTGCATAAAAGAGCTTTGCATAACTCCTCAAAACTCTCATCACCAAGTTTATTTATATTTTCAGTTGTAAACCTTTCCAGCATTAGTTTAAATTTAACAGGTTATGTTTAATTAGTTATAAGCCTTAAATAGCTTTAATTATGGCTTTAGTTGTTAATAAAAATAGAAACCGCAAATGATCAATATTTTCTCTGCTTATAATTTTTTTTGTACTCTAAAATGTATATAGCACCTTCAAATAAATAATAAGCCTTATTACCTGGCTCTACTGTAACAAAGGGATAAAGTATTCTTTTGTTACCATTGCAAGATATTCTATGAACAAATATATTTTTACCAGAAAATGACAAGTTGTTTTTTTCTTTTTTAAAGATTTCAAACTCAGGATTATTGAAAAATTGATTTAGAGAATATTTTGTATATGTAGCAGATTGTCCCTCATAATCACACTGAAAAAAGTAACCATCTGCCCAACCTTTGTAAAATTCTTGTGTTTTTCCAATAACATTTTTAGGTTTTTCAAACCATGCTTCACCTACAGATTTAACAACAGTCCACTTTGTGTCAATAAATTGAGCGTTAGCACTGCTAACCATGCATAAAGATATTGAAAGAATAACTACAACAAATTTAAGAAAATCGCTTTCGATGAATTTCATACTTTTATTATATGCTCCAATGAAGAACCCCGCCGCAAGCAGCGGGGAATTGCTAGTTAAAAATATACTATTTCTTTTTCTAAATCATTCATAACTCCCTTGCCTCTTCTTCCCTTTCATATTCCTTTAAAGTTTCTTTCATGGTCTCGACACTTGGCCCTAATGGTGCATTAAACAGGAAGCACATCAAAACTAGGCTGACTACAAAACCAGCTAATATAAATGTAGGATTATTTATCACTCTGTTTTCAGGGAACACTATGCGAAATATCGAAAACACTACCCAAAGATTAACAGGGAATCCTACAATAAGGAATAGAAGCAAGTAAAATAAAAAGTCGTTCATGATTTCCTCGCTTCCTCTATACAATTACTACACAATCCCATATTTTTACTTCTCATCTTTTTCACCAGCTTGAATAAATAAAATTCCAGCAATAATTGTTAATCCTATCAATTCAATGAGAATCTTGTTGAAGTCTATTGATGAATTTATTTTTGCCGATGAGGTTATTTTTTTAATAATTTCAATGTTCTCTCTTGGTATATTTGCACCATATTGTCGATTATAATCCTCTGTAATTTTGTTTAATATTACCTCAGAGGCATTACTCCAAATTGGATAATAACCAAAGTGAATTTTAAAATCTCCCACACTCTTATTTGCTTCTTTAAGAATTGGAGTGATATATTTGGAATATAGAGAAATGATTTCTGGGGCTAAATTAGGGTTCTTTTTTAAGAGAGTGGCTAGTTCAGAAATAGTTTTTTGTTGGTTTTTTACAACCTCAGGATTAGGGTACTTATAATTAATTGGAACATATAAAAAGCAGGCTATAAAAATTGTAAGAGCATACAAGTTTAAGATTGTTTTTTGTTTATTTGTGAATTTCATTTCCCATTACTCTTTTTACAACTTCAATACCGAAATCTCCACCCTTATCTCTTTTAAGGTACATTGTAGTTTGCTCTTTATTAAATCTAACTTTAATTTGTTGACCGACTATCCAGTCTTTTAATTTGCTTGATGTCTGACCAACATAAGTAATCCCATTTACTTTCACTAAGGGATAAAAAATATTTTGTGAGCTACCACTACCTATACCAGCTACATATGAGCTACTGTAACTCTGTTGGATTTGAATATCTGCCAGATAACCATTTTCATATATATGTTTTTCTTTTGCCTGTATAGGTAAGCAAAAAATAGCTATAAAGGAAAAGTATATAGAAATAAAGATTGTTTTATACATTTTTGTTTCAAAATCCTGTTTCTTTTAATGAAACGTTTCGTTTATCGAAACGATTATAACTTGAGCCATTTATCTTTACAAGTACGATGGCTTCCAAACCTAAGAAAAGTACTGACACTTGGAATAAAAGGCTTAAACAGGCTAGGGAAGAAATGGATTTATCTCTTAGCCAAGCGTTAAAGCTTTTATATGAAACTCATAAGATACGCTGGAGTAAATCCCAGTTATCAAAAGTTGAAATGGGGAAGTCCAACTGTGATGTAGATAAGTTTAAGGCTTTATGTGATATTTACTGCATTGAACCTAATTGGATTTTAGACTGGGAAGAATAGTTTTTTACCTTAATTGAAGTAAAATTATTAAGTAAAGTACTTTAAAATAAATTAAAATTACGATGGAAACAAGATATAAATATGACTTAGGACTCTTAGATCACCTCTTATATATTAAATTAATACTTTTAAGGCTCAATGAATCAGAATTAATTCCTCTACATAAACTATCCTTTTCAAATAATTCTGTAGGAGATATTCTATTTTGTTTAAGTGAACTGTCCAGCATTAATAAAACAATAAGTTTTGATTTGATGGGTCTTGATCTAAACAGAGAGCTTATAGAACATACAATTGAGTATTTTGTTGCTAATTCAAATAAATATTTAGAAGACATCAAAAATAAAGCTGATTTCCTTAGCAATAATGAAGAACTTATAGATAAAGATGAACTTCAGGTAAGTATTAGTGTTAAAGATAGAAGCAGACTTGAAGAAGATATTAATAATGAAATAAGCAATTTCAAAATGGATTTACTAGATAGAGGAGAATCTGATAAAAAATACTATAGCCTTCAGCTACAAGAAAAAGCTCTTTCAGAAATACTCTTAAAAGAATATGAAAATCTCAAGGTTTCAAAATTTCCTATTTCATTAAGTGAGGTTGAAGATAAAAAAATTGATGTTTTAAGAACTTTACTTACAATGGATTCCAATGAAAAAATAAAATTACACAAAATTTGGAATAAAAGAAAATCATGGCTTATTAATTCTTACAAAAATGAAGGAAACAAACTTCAAGATAAAGATGAGATTTATGTAGAATTAGAATTGCTAGAAAATATATTTCTAAAAACCTCAATTGTAAATGAAGGATTAAATGCTATGAGGGTAAATGATAAAAAATTAATTAGCAACTTTGAGAATGAAAAAGGAACAATCACTATAAATGATAATAAAATTACATTGCCTTATGGCAAAAATGAACATTGTTTTTGTAGGGTAATGTTTAATAGTAAAGTTCAAGTACCAGTAGATTGGTCAGAGGTGTTTGAAGAAATGACAGGAAAAGACTTTGCTACAGACAATGTAAAGACCAATGAAAGATCTGTATATGACACTTACTTGGCAATTAACAACAGGGTAAAAGAAAACTCAAATATTGTCCAAGAGCTTTTTACCTGGAAAGATAAAACTATAAAACGAAACTATTAAAGTGAGTCACGTGAGTCTCATGTGATTCACATACCAATTAGCTAAAGTCAGAGTTGTAAATCAGCTTTGGCTTTTTTGTTTTTTAGGCAATTACTATGATAAGAACTATTACTCAAAATAAACTGTTTTCGACTTCTGATCTTGGGCTAGCTTCTAGTTTGATTTCTACAAATTACACATTGATTAATTTAAATAAATTGAACCCTAAAAAAGTTTTATTCATATTTCAAAAAGATGACGGTATTGATGAAGTTATTGAAGATTACTGGTCGGATAATCTTCAAGTGAGTGCACGCAGCTATTTTGACAATATCAAAATGCTCAAGTCCAGAGTATACGGAAACTAACAATGAAGATTACAGACGAAGATCTTGAAGAATTTCAAGCTATATACAAAGAGGAGTTCGGAAAAGAAATAAGTAAGGAACTAGCTTTAGATGCTGCAAATAAATTGATTAGGATAACGCAGATCATTATGGATTTGGATTAAGGGGAAGGAAAATGGAACAATCAGAAGAGCAGTATAAAACATTTAGAAATTTAGTAACTTATTATTGCAGTCAAGGATTATCAATTCTTGCTCTTCCACCTAAATCTAAAATCCCTTCAATGAAGTGGAAGGAATACCAAGAAAGACATCCAACCATTGAAGAAATAACTGAATGGTTTAAAGAGTTTCAAAATATAGCAATCATTACTGGTAATTTATCAAACATTTGTGTAATAGACATTGATGAATCAACACCAGAAGCAAATGAATTAATTTCTAAGCTTCCATATACTTTTACTGTAGAAACTGGAAATGGTGGATTACATTTTTATTTTAAAATGCCAAAAGGGAAATCACTTCCTAACTTCTGCAGGAGAATTCCTGGTGTAGATTTCCGTGGTGAAGGTGGTTATGTACTTGCTCCACCATCAATACATCCAAATGGCAATGCTTATAAAATTACTGAGTTCCCTGAATCATGGGATGACATTCCAGAATTACCTTACGAACTTTTAGAATCATGTTTTGAAGATGGTTCTGCTAACAAAGGGAAGATTCAAGATATATTAGAATCAGCAGAGATTCCAGAAGGACAAAGGAATACTGACTTATATTTAATAGCACAGCAATTACATTCAGGTTTCCCTAAACAACAAAAACTTGCATGGGAAATGTTCAAAGCATTTGCTAAAGATAAATGTGCTTCTACTTATGCTGAAGCATATATAAAAGGTGAACTTGGTTCTATCTTCAATAGTGCTAGTAATTCTAGAATTGCTTCTGAAGCATTAGAGCAATATGAATCAGCTCATGAACCAGGCTCTTGGTTAAATCCAATTACTATTAGAGATTTACTTAGATCAGATTTCCCCGAACCTAAATGGATAGTAGATACTTTATTGAAAGAAAAAGGTATAGCAATGCTTTCTGGTGATCCAGCAAGTTATAAAACTTTCTTGCTTTTAGATTTAGCAATTTGTTTTGCTACTGGCGGGATGTGGCTAAATAAATTCCAGTGTGAAAAACAAAAAGTATGGATGTTAGATAAAGAAAGTATTTTATCTAATCTTAAAAAAAGATTTGAATGTATGAGAGGTGGTAAAGAAGTTATTGAAAGTGAAGATATTATTCTTTCATGCGATCAAGTAGTTACTCTGCATAAAGACGGTAAGATATGGGATCAGACTTTAGAGAAAGCAGCTCAAAGAGGCGTTAAAGTATTGATTATGGATTCTTTCAGGCGATTTATAACAGGATCAGAAAATGAGTCAGAAGTTACAAATAATTTTTTCAGTCAAATTGCAAAATGTAGAACTTTCGGAATTTCTGTAATATTTACACATCACCACAAAAAGAAAGTAAAGGACATAAGGGAAGAAGCTTCTCAAAAATTGAGAGGTTCTTCAGATATCCTTTCTTACCTAGATACCCATTTAGTAGTTGAGAAAGCCACAGACGGCCCTTTATTGAAGCTAACACCCAATAAGATTAAAGAGGGTCCAGAAGTTGAGCCTATCGCAATCAGACGTGCTACAGATGAGAATAATTTAATATTTTTTGAGAGTGAGGGTAGTGCTAGTAATTTTGTGTTTGATAGCAAGCCAAAGGAATCTGAAAAAGCCAGTAAACGAATCATGGAAATTCTAAAAAATGTGCCACTTGGACTTTTAAGGAAAGAGATAGATGAGCAATTAGTTCCAAAAGAGTTTAGTAAAGATGCAATAACTAAAGCTTTGAAAATGCTGCAAACGCAAGAACTTATATTAAAAGTAGGTTCTGGTGGGAAAGGTGATTATAGTACTAAGTATATTTTAGTTAAAGATGAATAGTCTTAAATGTAAAAGTTAGGTTTTAGCTTTTTGCTCTTATACATATAGTTTCAAAAAAGCTAAAACCTTGAAAAGGCTATCAACAATACTTATCTCTAATTATTTAGGCAAGGGGATGATACTTTAAGCTAATCAGATAGAAGTAAATTATGATAAATTACCAAATGAATAAGAAAACTGAAGTAGAAGACTGTTTAAAGCTGTCTATTTATACTTTAAATCAGCAAGGATTCCTTGATAATGATTCTTCAGGAGTATTGCTGGTAATTAATGATGACATACATGAAATAAGCTTTTCATTTGCAAATGCTGCTGATAATCCATCAATAAACCTTCAGTATTGTTCAAAAAATAATTATGGTCAAAAGGAGTTTGTTGATTATGATATTAAGCTTGCTTACTTGCCTTGCAGTCTTGGGGGTATAAGGCCATTCTTCCTATGCTCCTCAATTAAAGCAAATAATGGACCCTGTAACAAGCTCTGTGCTGTTTTATATAAGCCTAATTATAGTCATTATTTCGCTTGCAGAAGCTGTCATGATTTAACTTATGAAGCCTGTAATTTAAGTGGCAAGTGGAAGGAATTTGGTAAACAAATAAGTGCAGGAGAGCTAGAAGAAGCAAGGAAAAGAGCAAAGAGACCTTTATACCGTAATAATACAACTAGAAAGTTTAATGCTTACATAAAAAAACTACAGAAGTTTAAAGCTAATTTCACTAAGTTTGAAAAATATATAAATAACTCTTATGTATTAAAGAATTGTCGATACCGACAAGAACAAGAAAGGGTATAATAGTAATAAATGCAAGAAAAGGTGTTTAACAAAAAAGGGAAAGAATTAATAACACTAGCAGATGCTGAAAAGCTAGGTTATGCAAATGCAACAACATTAAAGGAAAGGATAAAAGCGGGTTCATTGAAGGGAATAAAAATTGCTAAAACATGGTTGGTGGTAAAAGAAGATGTCAGAAAATAATAAAAAGGATTAATATATGACAATAGGAGCAGGTATAGGACAACTAGTAGACATTGGAATGGCAATTGTAGCCTTGCCCATACTTGTTGTAATTGTCGGTGGAGTGATAGGAGAAATACACACAAGTATTACTAGAAATACTGAAGAGCCTAAAGAAGAGCCTAAAGAAGAGCCTAAAAAGGAAGTACCAAAAGGTAACTTCCCTAAGGCAAAAAGAATAGGAAAGATAAACCAATGAATGAACTCATTGATCATTTCACAGGGATAAAAGAAGATGTCAGAAAATAATCAAATTAAATATTTTATTTATGTAAGAAAATCTCAGGAAGCTGAAGATAGGCAGGTTCAGTCTATTGAAGATCAGTTAGATAAACTTAAAGAAGTAGCGAAGAGATTTGATTTAAAAATTGTTAAAACTTTTACTGAAGCTAAATCTGCTAAATTGCCAAACAATAGACCCATTTTTGAAAATATGCTTCAAAGGATAGAAAAGGGAGAAGCTCAAGGTATTTTATGCTGGGAAATAAACAGATTAAGCAGAAATCCTATAGATAGTGGAAAAATCAGTTGGCTACTTCAAGAAGGTACGATTAAATCTATAAGGACTTATACCAGAGAATATAAACCTGAAGACAATGTTTTATTGTTTAGTGTTGAAAGTGGAATGGCTAATCAATTTATCATTGATTTAAAAAGAAATACAAAACGTGGATTAGAAAGTAAAGTAAAAAAAGGCTGGCTTCCTTGCTATGCACCTACTGGCTACATAAATGATATTGCTACTAGAACTATAGTTAATGATCCTGAAAGATGTCATTTGGTACGCAAAATGTGGGATTTAATGCTTACAGGAAATTATAATCCACCAAAAATTATAGAGATTGCAAATAAAGATTGGAAATTTAGAACTAGAAGAGGTAAGAAGGGTGGAAATAAACCTCTATCTAATAGCAGCATATATAGAATATTTACTAATGTTTTTTATACTGGAATAGTTAGTTATAGCGGGCTTAATTATCCTGGTCAGCATGAAGCTATGGTTACTTTAAATGAATTTGATAAGGTTCAATTCTTGTTAGGAAAAGAAGGTAAACCAAGAGCTAAAACTCATGAGTTTTCTTTTACTGGAATGATTAAATGTGGTGAATGTGGATGTTATGTAACGGCTGAAGAGAAATTTAAACATATAAAAAGCACTGGTGATATAGCAAAATATATTTATTACAGATGCACTAAGAAAAATAAAAACTATAAATGTAATCAACCAAGTATTACTTTAGGTGATATGGAAAAACAAATATTAAAAGAAATAAGTGGATTTGGTATAAGTACAAAATTTAGAGAATGGGCAGTAAGAAAAGTAAAAGAAGCAAATGATAATGAAGTAAAAGCTAGAAATCAAGAATATGAAATGCAACAAAAATCTTATGTACAAACTCAAAAGCAATTGGATAATCTGATTCAAATGAGATATCGTGAGTTGATTACAGATGAACAATTTATCAAAGAGCAAGAGACTTTAAAGAATGAACTAGTCAATATAAAGCAAAGACTTGACCAGACTCACAAAAGGTCATTAGATTGGATTGAGCTTACACAAAGGGTTTTTTATTTCGCTGAAAACGCTAAGAAAGCCTTTGATAATGGCGATATACAAAAGAGGAAAGAAGTACTTGCTTCACTTGGATTGAACTTTGTTTTAAAAGACAGGAAACTAAAGCTAGAGCCTATTTTCTGGCTAAAACCTATTCTTGAAAACAAAGAAGAGCTTGATAATGCAAATGTTAGGTTAGAACTAGCTGAAAGTGGCTTAAATAAAGGGAAGGAAGAGGCTTGTGCCTCTGTTCTTCCCATATGGGGCAGATGACGGGACTTGAACCCGCGAATACCGGAACCACAACCCGGGGCCTTAACCACTTGGCGACACCTGCCATAGAGCTCAGAAAATTATAAATATAGTCAGTATTCAAAAAAGCAAGTTTATTATAACTTATTTGAGCGAAGCTTAATACTCCGTGGTTTGCCACGAGAGATTAAGCGAGCGAAATCAAACCGACTTCCAATTTCGACGTGAAGTTAAAAATCGGCATAACACTCTGGAGCTTGCAGCAGGTATAGTCTATTTTAGGGAAGTCGGTTTACTTTAAACTTGAGAAAAAATGTAAAGCATTTTATAATAGCTACTAAGTATTTTATGAACCTTTTAAAAATTAGTCCTTATTTTGATGTATATGAGCTTGCAGATGTTTTAGCTCAAAGAGCTGCGATAAATGCAGTTCTTGGTAATACTATCGTAAAATCACATACTGCTTTATCGAGACAAGGCGATACATTTGATTTAATCGATGAACTTCAACAAGCATTATCATGGCGCGAGGTGGATGCTGACACAGGTTTTTCTATAATAAATCAAATTGCTACAGTAGATGATAAAGTACTTGTAAATTCTTTATCCAGAAACAGAAGATTACAATCAGCTGTTTTAGTTTTAGATGAAGAATCACCTTTTGGTAACAGAAAGCTTTTTCAAGAAGCTGAAGATTGCGTTAAAAAACATCTAGCGGGGGAAGAAATATCTTCTGAAAAATATTTAGTAGCTTTAATTGATTTGTTTAATACTGATTTGCAATTAGGTGATATTCCTTATGATAGAAAACTCTCAATTAATGGAGTAAATTTACTCCACAGAGAAGAAAACCTTATTACAAAAAAAATAAAAGAATATATAAAATCTAGACAAAGAGTTCTAGAAGAAAACACAATAAGAATTAGTGATAAAAATAAAAGAGTAATTATTGGAGATTTGAAAGACTTAATTGAAAGCGCTAGAATCTTTGAAGACTTTAATATAGAAATAAATCCTACAGAAGATAGCTTACTTTTAAGAAGTACAGAAGCTCAATTAGCAGTTACCGAACTAACTGAAAAGATTAAATCAGGTGAAGTTGATTTTATAAAAGTTAAATGCAATGAGTGGGGCGACACAATAACAATTGAAGCTTTTTATAAAAACTATTAAATAATCTCTTATTATTACTCCATCTTTAGGATGATTTTCTCAAACATTAGAAAAAATTAATAAAAGGGACGTGTAAAACAGCCTATAATTAAAAAACTTATTTTAGGAAATTATATGAACGTTACACGAATAGGTCCAAAAACAACAACGACTCTTGAAGCCATTAGAGCTGCTCTCCTTGAAAGAAGAGAATCTAAAACTATTTCAGAACTTACGACTCTCCAGACTTTGGATGCACTTGATGCTCTTCCAAAAGGAACAGGCAAAAAATCTTTAAGAGGAAGAATAAGTACATTACAAGACCAAACACAAATTCCTAACTTAAAAGAAAGTCTTATTGATTGTGGTATAAGAACTGAAAAATTAAAGGACAATCGTCCTGTAACATTAACAGAAGATTCTCAAAGTGCCACTCAAAGAAGAGATCAAATTCAGGCATTTGAAATGATTCTAGTAGGGGATTTAGAAGGTATAACCATAGAACCTCTTTCAGCTGGGATACTTTCAGCATTACCTCTTAAAGATTTCATAAAACTACACATGGATACGATTTTAGACGACCCTAGGAAAATTCCACTTTTTTACGTACCTCAAGCAGAGATTAGTTTTGATAACTTAGGATTAGAACCCGGTGAAATAGCAGAACTAAGATTGTATTTAGATAAAAGAGATGAAATGCTTGCTGAACAAACATTAGAAGTAAATAGCTCTTCTAAGCCATTTCTTTTAGATGATTTGCACTTCTTAAAAGATCCAGTTGAAGATTTCTTAGTATTTGTAAATAGAGAAATAACTTGCCCTATTAAAACAGTTGATACAGCAGAAAGAGCAGTTAGTGAAATAGATGGATCTGGAATTAGATTTGATATAAATGCAGCAGGAAGAATTAGTTACGTTAGCACTTATCTAACCTTTAAAGAACTTCAAGCAAATTTTTCTAGTGGTGTTTAAGCCAACTATTTTTGTGATTAATTTAGTTTTTCTTCAATCTTTTCAAGTTTTTCCATTTGTGCTTTCTGTGTTTCAAGAAGATTTTTCATTTGCTCAATCATAAGTAAATCTAATTTTTGATGTAAATTACGAATTTCAATTTCTGATTTAAGATTTATCAAATAGTCATTTTCAGCACGTTTACGATCACGATCTTCTTTTCTGTTTTGACTCATCATAATAATAGGAGCCTGTAGAGCTGCGACACATGAAAGAATAAGATTTAATAAAATAAATGGATAAGGATCAAAGCTTTTATTATTTAACCAATATGCATTTAAAGCAATCCAGAATATGATCATTCCTAGAAATAAAATAATAAATTTCCAGCTTCCACCAAACTCAGCAACTTTATCTGCTAATTTATCTGCCAAGGAAAGGCTTTCAGTAGATGAGTAAACCTTATCTGCTAAAAGCTTTTCTTCATCTACTGAATCAAGAACAATCTTATGCAATTTACTTATATGTTCATTTTCATTTTGTAACAGTTGAGTAAATTCACTTTTTTCCATATTAATTACCTGTTCAAGAAGTTATTAAACTATTGAAGGTTCTTTCTCAAACTTAGCAGTAGTAACCGCTCCATCTCTAGCACTTCCTACTAATGATGCATATTTTGCTAAAACACCAGATTTATAATTTGGTTCTGGTCTTCTCCATTTAGTTTTTCTGGATTTTAATTCACTATCAGAAAGTTCTACTGTGATGGTTCCTTTTTCAGCATTGATTTCTACTATGTCTCCATTTTGTAGTAAAGCAATAGGACCACCGACATAAGCTTCAGGAGCTACATGACCCACCATAAGTCCACGTGTAGCACCACTAAATCTTCCATCAGTTAATAGAGCACAATCAGCACCTAATCCCTGACCATAAAGTGCTGCTGTAACAGAGAGCATTTCACGCATACCAGGTCCACCTTGTGGTCCTTCATAGCGAATTACTACAACATCACCAGCTTTAACTTCTTTATTCATAATAGCTTCAAATGTACTTTGTTCACCATCAAATACTTTTGCTGGACCGCGATGAATAAGTTTTTTACATCCTGCTACTTTTACTACTGCACCATCTGGGGAAAGATTTCCTTTTAGAATTTTCACTCCACCAGTTTTACTCATTGCTTGAGAAATTGGACGAACTACATCTTGGTTTTCTGGAAACTTTATGTCTTTCAAATTTTCAGCCATTGTTTTACCAGTGACTGTTAAACAATCACCATGTAAAAGACCTGCATCTAATAGAACTTTTAAAATTACAGGTACACCACCTACTCTGTGAACATCATAAGCAGTGTATTTTCCACCTGGCTTAAGATCTACAAAATATGGTGTTTCATTAAATATTTTTTCAATGTCTTCCACAGTGAATTTAAATCCAGCTTCATATGCCATAGCTGGCAAATGTAAAACAGCATTTGTAGAACCACCTGTAGCAGCTACTACTCTAGTTGCATTTTCAAATGCTTTTTTAGTCATAATATCGCGTGGTTTAATATCTTCTTTTAAGAGAGTCATTATGGTTTTACCTAATATTTCATGCATATTAGCTCTAAGCGGATCAATAGCAGGAAATGCACTACTTCCAGGATATGCAATCCCTATCGCCTCTGCTACACATGCCATGGTATTTGCAGTGAATTGACCACCACACGAACCCGCTCCAGGACAAGCTCCGCATTCTATCGCATAAAGTTCTTCATCACTTATTTTTCCAGCACTATGCGCACCGACAGCTTCATAAACTTCCTGAACAGTAATATCTTGTCCATTATGTTTTCCTGGCATAATCGTTCCACCATAAAGAAAAATAGATGGGTGATTAAGTCTAAGCATTACCATCATCATTCCAGGAAGACTTTTATCACAACCTGCAATTCCTACGAGTGCATCATAGCAATGTCCACGCATCATAAGCTCTACTGAATCAGCAATAACTTCTCTACTAACAAGAGATGATTTCATGCCTTCATGTCCCATGGCTATTCCATCACTAACTGAAATTGCTGTAAACTCACGTGGTGTTCCACCATTTTTTGAAATTGATTTTTTAATTGCTTCTGCCTGATCATGCAAAGTTAAATTACATGGAGTAGCTTCATTCCATGTAGTAGCTACGCCTATAAATGGTTGGCTGATTTCTTTATCGCCTAATCCCATTGCACGAAAGAAAGCTCTATGTGGTGCACGTTCTGGACCATCACAAACTGTTTTACTTTGATGTTTAAGATTCTTATCCATTTTCACTCCTATTATCTTCCAGATACATGTTATTACTTACTGTTCTATGTTAAATTATACTAGTATTTAATAATCTTAAGGAAATCCTTACACCATCAAACCATAAACTATCAACCATAAACCAGTAATGAGTGCAATACAAAACAACCAAGATATAGAACAGATTTACAAAGATAATTTAAATTTTTGGGATACTGCATGGACTAGGGTCACTAAGATTCACAAAGATCCACCTAAATTACCTTACATTCACGAAGTAGCTAGAAAATTTAAAAAGTTTCAACTAAAAAAAGTATTAGACCTTGCATGTGGTTCAGGGTGGTTATCAGTTTTTCTATCTAAATATAATTTTGATGTTACTGGTATGGATATTTCAGAAGCAGCCATAACTTTAGCTAATCAATGGAAAAAAGAAGACAACATTCAAAACATAGATTTTGTTTGTGGTGATATTTTCGAAATGCCATTCCCAGAAAAAACTTTTGATGCCATTGTTTTAAACTCTTCACTTGAACATTTTAGATATGACCAGGCAAAAATAGTTTTTGAAAAGATAAGTAAAACTTTAGTCGATAAAGGATTTTTCTTCGGATGCTTTGATCAAGTAGGTTCAGGCAAAGGCGAATATTTTGAATTAGAAGATTCTACTCATGTTTACACAGATGACATGAGAAAAGGAATGATGCTAAGAAATTTTACAGATGAAGAATTAAAAGGACTCTTATCCAGTTTTGACATCTTGTCATTCGATAAAAACACTTATGGAAGCAGATTAGTCTGGGCTAGGAAGAAATAAAAAATCTTAAGTTTTTATAAAAATGCTCTAATTAAGAAATTTTTCAAGATATAATTTTCGCCCTATGAGTATTTCACAAGTACAGTTGAAAATATTAGTTGTCGATGATAGTCTTGTTAAAAGACGTATGGCAAAAGGATTTCTGGAAAGAGCTGGGCATACAGTAATAGAAGCTGAGCATACTGATGACGGACTAGCCAAGTTAAAAGAACACCGGGATATAGGACTTGTAGTAGTTGATTTTCAGATGCCTAATGAACATGGTGGAAATGGTGGACGATTTGCTAGAAAAGCCTTATGCAGTTATCCATGGATACAATTAATTTTACACTCTACAAATGTAGGTACTAATGACGGGGAGTTAGAAAAGTTTAGGTCTTTATTTCACAGACAAACCAGTCAAGCTGCTAATTTACCAAAACTAGTTGAAGAACTTTCAGTTGCTTAACTACTATATATTTTTTATTCCACAGAAATGCCAACTCACCTTAAATAGGTATTATTAGAGGAATTTAATATCAAATTTAAGACTTTTATTTACAATATTTATCCATGATTACTAGTTTAAATCAAAGATTATATTTATCACCAGATTCTAGTCACAGTAGTGCTTCAGCATCAGCACAGGTTACAACTTCTGATGTACACAGAACACTTGCTTCCAAAGAAGTTACTTTAGCAAGAGAGCTAATAACACTTGGTCAAGAAGTTAAATCTGATTTTAAAAGAAAACTTCCAGCATCAAAAAGAACAGAAATAGAAGAAACAATTGATACTCTTGAAAGAGATTATCAAGTTCTCTTTGGGGAAATTTGTTTTTATATAACTTCTCAAAACATAGTTACACCAAACAAAAAAATGTTAGTTGTTAGATGCCTTCAGCAAGGAAGCTCTAAAATGGCACCTTATTTTATAAACAGAGCAAGTAGCGAATTTCCCGGTGTTATACAACACTCTGACCCAATACAAAAAGCAATGGACATAGCATTTAATCCAGAAGCAAGCAAACCTGTAGAAGAAATAGCAAGTGCAGTTTTGGACATGCAAAATGATACTGAATTAAGAAAAAAAATTGCTAGATTACTATCATTACAATTTGGCTTTAATATTGCTGAGGGTAGAAAAGAAATAATGCCGGTATTTAATTCTGGAAGAAATGGTCTTATACATTTAGATCTTTGCACAGGAATTAGCGGTCTTGGACAAATTCCAGAAACAACAAAATTTCCAAATAGACAATTTGCATTTGTTGATAGGTCAGATTTAATAGAAGAGGTTTATAGAAGTTTTATAGGCTTTGCAGAAACTACAAATGTTCAGTTAGTTAAAGCAGATATTTTAGATCTACCTTATATTTTCAGAACGCCAGAAAGTGTATCCGATATAAGACTAGCTAATGTAGGTAATTATGTAGCAGACATACCAGAAACTTGGTTTGATGAAATGTCAAAGTTAATTGTTAGAGGAGGAAACGTTGTTATTTCAGCAGCATCAGATAGAAATTTTTGTAATTTTACACACTCAGATATAGAAGGAACTATTCAAAAAGAAAACATGCCTCTTTTACATGGATTTTTAAAATCACTAGGAAAAAGAATGTCTGATGTTAGAGTAGGACATATCGATACAGATGGTCGTTTTATTCCTAATCAAACTGGATTTATAGGAGCGCAGGGAAAAGTAATATCTGACTCTTTAGTAGTGATTACTAAATAAATTCTTAATTTGTATTATTAGAGAAATTTAATGTTTTTCTTATGATAAAGATTTGCTATCTTTCAACCTCTTTACTAGAATAGTTGACAGGATAAATCTATGAAACCTATAGCAGTAATAGGACAAGGTAATGCTGGTAAAACTTCACTCATTAGAAGATTAACTGGTAGTGGTTTTAAAAAAGGGTCTGCTATGACCCCTAATGTGACTTTAACAAGAGATAAAGCAAATGGAATAGTTTATATAGATTGTGGTGGGCAAATACAACATTTTATTCCTTCAATTGAACCTATAAGAAAAATTCATCCTCTCTTTTTAGTAACTAGAACTATAAATAGAGAACAAATTAACATCGATGATGCCAGATCTCAATGGTTAGTAATGAAAAAAATAGTTGACCCTACGAATAGATCAAATGTTATTGCTGTGGACACTCATTGCAACACGGCAAGGGGTGGTTATTGTGATCCTGGTAAAAGTCCAGAACCAGAAAATGGGGTTGATGTATTTTATGTAGATAGTAGCTCTAATGATGGAATTGATGAATTAAGGGATGAAGTTCTTAAATTAGCTACAGACTTACCAAATCAGGAAATAACAGAAAAAGATTTTTATTTTTGTAATCTTGCAATGAGAATTATCAATCAAGCATCCAGCCAAGGTAGATCCAAAGAAGAGTTGGTGAAGGTCAGCAGAAATGAATTTGTTGGCATTTTGAGTAAATTAGGAATTAAAGAAGAAGTAGATAATCTAATAAGTGAGTTAGAAAAACTAAATGTTCTAATAAAGCACGGCGACGACATTATTTTTCCTATAAATCAACCTTATCATTTGTATGAAACGTCAAAAAAGAAGTTAGATCCAGCAATGAAAATAAAAACTTTTCATGAAGGGTATTCAATACCATTTCTAGCAATAAAACTAGGCAAATATGTAACTGATGTTGATCCCTCCGTAATATGTCTTAGTTCTGATCCTGTTAATAATCCTAAGGAGGTAATAATTAAAAGTGATTTTGGCTCTAAGAATCTAACAATTGCCGGTCAAAAAGGATCAGAGTTTCTTACTCTAGTACAAAAAGGAATCTTAGACTTCTTAAAATCTAATAACCTTGAAGGAATAGAAGAAGTACACCTTGCATGTCCTTGTGAAGAATGCTCTAAAACAGGCATTACACCTTCTTGGTTAAGTTATAAAATTCTATCAGGAGGTCACAAACTTCGATGTGATAATTCCTATGAATTTATTCAAGGTTCAGATCTTCCAATATTTAAAATTACTTATTAGCTAAAGGATCCTGAACTTCTATACAAGTGTTTAATGCTTTTTGCATACGAACAATTTCTTCATCAAGTCCTTTAATGTTAGTTTCAGCTACATCAATAACTGATGGCATTGCATTTTCACCTTTTGCTTTTTCTTCAGCTATTCTTTTCTCTAAGATTTGCTTATTTGAATTAAGGTTTTGAATTATTTTTTCAAAATTAGTACATTTGCTAGGATCAGGTTTATTTAATTTCCCATTACACACATTTAAGATATCTTGATTGTATGTAATTTGTTCATTTAATTCTTTAATCTTAGTTTCTGCTGCATCTATTACACCTTGCTTTAGATTTTCACCTTTTAGCTTTTCTTCACTTATTTTTTGTTCTAAGATTTGTATATTAGACTTTAGTTCTTCTATTCGTTTTTCATAACCAGGACATTCCAGTTTTATATCTGCATTATTGATAGTAGTAGTTGTTACAGTAGTGGTTTCACTTTTCTGAGAAACTTGAGAAAAAGAAGCCTGTGAAATACTTGAAAGCAATAAAACTATAAATAACAAATTGATTTTTTTTGACATACATACTCCTGCTTATTACTTATTAAGTATATGACTTTAAAGCTTTTAAGATAAAGTACTTTTCCTAGTAATAATGTTAAAAATCATTAATAAAAAGAAACTCTTGATAGGATAATTTTAAAATACTGGCTCACACCAGTTTTTATACTTAGCCTTTTTACCTTTAACTACATCAAAATACAGATCTTGTAATTTCTTAGAAATAGCTCCAGGCTTTCCTGTACCCACTTCTCTATTATCAATTTTAGTTATAGGGCTTACCTGAGCACCTGTACCACAGAAAAATGCTTCATCAGCTACATATAATTCAGTTCTATCTATTTGTCTTTCCATAGTCTCTATCCCAAATTCATTTTTAGCTAATTCAATAATAGTAGCTCTGGTTATTCCTTCAAGAATATTTGAAGCTACTCCAGAAGTAATTAGTTTTCCATCACGAACTATAAATAAATTCATGGCACTGCCTTCTGACACATGTCCATCACCAGATAAAACAATAGAATCATCAAAGCCAGTTAACAAAGCATCGGTCTTAGAGAGTGCAGCATTCACATAACTTCCCTGAATTTTTCCACGAGCAGGGAGTGCATTATCCTCTACACGAAACCAGCTACTAACGCAAACATGAAGCCCTTTTGAAATATCTACATAGTCACCCATTGGCATAGTACAAATAGAAAGTCCTGTAGGATTTCCACCATTTTTATTTATTAATGAAGGACCCACAACGATACCTGCTTTATAAACATTCGGTCTAATGTACATGTCGCATTCAGGCTTATTTCTTTTCATAAGCTCTACAGTAATCTTACAAAGCTCATCTACAGTTTTATCTAACTCTAATCTAATCAACTTACAACTATTATGTAATCTTTCATAATGTTCTTTCATACGAAAAATGTACATTTGTTTTTCTTCAGCATTATAGTAACCACGAATTCCTTCAAACACTCCTGTACCATACTGAAATGCATGAGTCATAATATTTACGTTTGCTTCGCGAAGCGGGATAAATTTCCCACCAAAATATGAGATTAAATCTAAGTCTATTCCTTCATAATTACAATCTTTTGACACAGGTTTCTCCGCTTCTTCTATTGTTTTTTCAGTCATGAAAGTATTATATCAGTTTTATAGTTACAATCTCATTCATATCTAAAGGATCTACAAGAACAATAGAGTAGTTTTCTTTCTTGGAAGGAATTAAATATGTGACTTTAGCTTCTAATTCATTTCCCGGTTTAATTGTTTTTAAAGATTCAAGACCTGTTAAAAAAAGATCAGGATTCAAGTACTCTTTTTTTGCTTGTTTTATATTTGCCAATTTAAAGTCAGAAATGCTTATTGAGCGATTTGAATTATTCTTTATATTTAATTTAATTTCAATATAATTTCCATATTTTTTATCATGGAGCTTTGAATGACTTAGAATATTCACTTCAACTTGCTGTTTATTTACTACAGGATTAAATCGAAACCCTTTGTATTCTGGAATTACCGCTGTCCGCTTACCGCTTGCCGCTTTTAACTCATCTTGGTTTCCTAATATATAAAGATTGCTTTTCAAAAGAAAGCTCGAAGTACTTCCATATGTAGTAATAGGAATCTTTCCTTTCCTTATTAGAGAACCAACTATTCCCGCTCCTGCTCCTACACTTGCTCCTGCAAGTACACTAATTCCATGGCTTGACACTGCTAAAGGAATCCCACCATATTGAAGCCCAGCAAGTGCCCCATTAAAAGTACCGTAAGCAATTAGAGCAGAATCATAAGTCACAATATCTGCGGTTTTTTCAGAAACACTTTTAGTATCTGTACTTGTACTTGCTTGAATTGGAATAGAAATATTATGGGGTGTAATAATTTCATCAAACTCTACTTCAAAAGAACCATCTTTTCCGAAATGTTTTGGTTCTATAATTTTTTTTACATATCCTGAGATTAGACTTCCTCTTGGAATCACTAAATCATCTGAGACTTTAATATCTTCATTTATAAGTCCCTGGATTTTATCCCCTTCTGCACTAAAGTAAAAATTTAAAGGAGCAGACAACTTGATTTCTAATTTACTTCCTTTTTGTACAGATGTTTGGATACCACCCTTAAGTAAAAGTTGAGAATATGCTTTTTGAGAACAAAGCATGTAAAAAACAATAAATAAAATCAGAATGGTTTTTGTTTGTATTAGCATAAGTATAAAGATGCGTTTTATAACAATTAAAACAAAGAATAGGAAAATTCATAGAAAAACACTAAATTTACGCAAATAAAGACCTATTTCATATCAAACATTAATGCATTAGCATACACTTTTGTAAAAAATACATATTCGCAAGCTCTCAATATGGCAATCACTTGCTTTAATTATCGGTTGAGGTTAAGTAATTTTAATCAATCAAAAAAAGGAGCAAAATAAGAATGTTAAAAAGAAAATTACTTGCACTATTATTAGTTGCAACTATTTTAATTCCTACAGCTGCTTTAGCAGATGAAAGCAGTTCAGGATGTAAGAAAACAGAACCAGTTATTGAATGGACACTTGGATTACCATTCAAGCTTGTTGGTGGTGCTCTTGCAGGTGCTACAGGTTTACTTGTAGGCACAGCAACAGGATTAGTTCGTGGTGCTGTTAAAGGAACAAAAGCAGTAGCAGGCGCATTAGGCGACGAAGACGGTGCTGGCGAAACACTTGCTGGTATTATCTTTGGTGCTGCTCCTGGAGCTGTAGTACATGCAGTAGTTGGTGGCTTGCTTTGGACTGCTAAAGGTCTATGGGCTGGTTTAGAAAAACCATTACATTGCAATACACTCAATTCAGCATTCGAAGGTATCCCAGATGCTATCGAGTGGACAGCTGAAGGCGCTTCAAAGGAATTTTCCTAAGAAGTATCTTTACCGTATCTAAAAGATATAATAAAAACCGGCGCTCTTGTGCCGGTTTTTAATTTTAAGGGCCTTTTTATTAAATGAATCAATGAATAATAGACTTCTTTTTCTTTTAGCTTTTATTTTAGGGATTGGAATAGGTACTTATTTAGCCCTTCCATCATTAAATGATTATTTTGGTTTACCCAGTCTCGATAATATAACTGAGTATGAACCCATTAGTTCTATTGAGCTTTATGATTATAAAGATAATTTTGTAGGGTTCTTACAAGGGGAAGAAGACAGACAAGTCGTTCCTCTAAGTGAAATATCCCCTTATTTAAAAAGAGCTGTTTTAGCAATTGAAGATAAAGATTTTTATGAACATTCCGGAATTGATCCGCCAGCAATTATAAGAGCATTTTTTGTAAATCTCCAGGCCGGAAGAATTGTAGAAGGTGCTAGCACCATTACTCAACAGCTAGTAAAAAACCTTTTAATCCCTGAAAATGAGAGAGGAAGAACATTTTCAAGAAAGATAAAAGAAATTCTTCTTTCGCTTGAATTGGAAAAAAAAGTTAATAAAGATAAAATCTTAGAACTTTACTTGAATCAAGTTTTTTGGGGAAGTAGAGCTTATGGAGCTCAAAGAGCAGCTCAAAAATACTTCAATAAGAGTGCAAACAATTTAACCCTTGGAGAGTCAGCATATTTAGCTGGTCTTTTAAAAGCCCCCAGTCAGCTTTCCAGAGAAAGGCATGAGGGCATAGTAAGAAAAAATCTTGTATTAAAAAAAATGCATGAGTTTGGTTACATTACAAATAAACAATATGAAAGCGCAAAGAAAGAAAAGCTTCACTTTAGATCTGCACCAGGTCAGTTTGAACTTTACCCTTACTATTTTTCATATGTATTAGAAGAATTAAAAGTAAGATTTGATATTCAAAAATTGAAAGCAAAAGGTTATAAAGTTTACACTGGATTAGATCCTGATGCTCAGATCAAAGCAGAAAGAATACTAAACGAAGAAATAAAAAATGCACCTTCAGGAGTTACACAATATGCTCTTGCTTCTGTAGATGTAAGAACAGGACAAATAAGAGTTCTTGTAGGTGGGGTTGGAGATTATTGGAAACACCAATGGAACAGAGCTACAAATCCGCACACCATTGGTTCTGCATTTAAACCATTTACTTATTTAGCTGCTATTGAAGCGGGGTTAATTGATCCAAGTACAAAAATTAAAGATGCCAAAGTGTCTTACCCCGATGGTGACATGGTTTGGGAGCCAAAGAATTTTGATGGTTCATTCCTAGGAACCATTACTATCAGAGAAGCCTTAGTAAAATCGAGAAATATTCCAGCCGTAAAAGTTGCCAAACAAGTTGGTATTGAAAATGTTATAAAAATGGCAAGAGCATGTGGTATTGAAACTGAACTTAAACCAAACTTATCATTAGCTCTAGGTAGTGCTGCTATTTCTCCACTAGAAGCAGCTGCTTCTTACGCTACTTTTGCAAGAGGCGGCATTTATATAAAACCTATTTTGATTAGAAAAATTGAAGATCCCAAAAAGAGAATCATAGAAAAAAATGATCCTGTACCCATACGAGCAGCCTCTACTGGATCAACATCAGTTCTTGTTAGCATACTTCAAGATGTAGTAAAAAGAGGTACTGGAACTCTTGCAAAGCTTGATGATCGACCTGTTGCGGGAAAAACTGGAACATCAGATAAATCAAGGGATGTTTGGTTTATTGGATTTACTCCTGATTATTCCACAGCTATATGGGGTGGAAATGACCACTTTAAACCAATTTTTGGAAAAGGTGTAACTGGAGGAGCTATAGTAGCCAGGGTATGGAAAAAATACTACCAGGCATATTATGCAGATAAAGATATTTTGCCGGGCGCATTTCCAGATGAAGCATCTATGAAAGAATTATTAGTAGATCCACTTACTGGACTTTTAGCTACACCTTATACATCACATCCTGTTAAACGTCGATTTTTCCCAGGTACAGAACCTGTTGACTTTGCACCAGTACCAGATGGTGCAAAAAGATTTAGACCTTTCTCAAGATTGTTTAGCGGACCACTTTTCAATAAAGATGAATTGAAAGATGATTTAGATGAAAAAGAAAATCCTGAAGACAATGAAAACAAAGCAGATATTATAGAAGAAACAAAACGTGACGTCATCTTAAATCCTGACAATCTAGAACAAGATATAAACATTATGGTTCAAGAACCAAGGGTTGAAGAACCACCTACACCAATGGATATAATTCAGCAAGAACCAGCCGAACCAGCACAACCAGTAATGCCAACAGAAGAGCAACCCAAAATGGGTGGTTTCTTTAAAAAGAAATATAAAGAGGTTGATAGTAATATTGCACCTTGATAGAACAATGGTGAGGCGAAAGGGAAAATGGGCGACGAAGAGAAAAAAGAATTTGACTTAGTATTTGGAAAAAATCCAGTACTTGAATTAATTGAAAACAGTGATGTTCAGGTGAATAAAATCTGGATTAGTGAGTCAATTAAAGATAGTGACTTTAAAAACAGTGTCATTTCCTACTCTAAGAATAATAAGGTTCCATATAATTTTGTCCCTGATCAAAAATTAAACAAATTAACAAATAATAAAATTCATCAAGGTGTGGTTTTAAGCATCTCTCCTACAGAATATATGCATGTTAGCGATTTAATTCAACATGTCTTGAAAAACAGTAAAGAGAAAATTATTCTAATAGCACATGAAACAGAAGACAATCATAATCTCGGAGCAATGATTAGAACTTTTGTCGGTGCTGGTGGTGAAGGCATAATTTTAACAGGAAAAAAACACGTAGGAATAAATGGGACTACCATTAAAACAAGTGCTGGGACACTCTTTCAGGTTAAGTTTGCCAGAGTAGTTAATTGCATAAATGCAATAAATGAATTAAAAGAAAATGGTTTTTGGGTAGTAGGTACAGAAGGTTCAGATGATTCACAATCTATATACCAGGTTTCTTATCCAGAACAAGTAGCAGTTTTAATGGGTAATGAACATGAAGGTTTTGGTCCCTTAATTAAAAAAAATTGTGATTTCCTGGTAAAGATTCCCATAAGTGCAAAACTAGAGTCTTTAAATGTTTCAGTAGCCTTTGGAATAGTAATGTTTGAAATACTTAGAAAATTATCTAAAATCAAGTAACACTTAACCATTTGTTAATCAGATAGTAGAAATATCCTGTCAAGATTCCTACGGGTTGTTCTTTTTATTATTACAAGGTTTTCATTTACAAGTATCAAGGAGATAGACATGGATAACAATTTACCAATTCAAGAAGAAAGTTTATTAATTAACTCACATGAATTACTCGTTAAATTTGTTTTAGCCTACACTAATGAAGGAAAAAATAATGATGGTTTAAGTAAAGAAACTATTACATGTGCTAATACTGTCTCTGCTATTTATTACTTCAGAAAATTCCCCAATGTAGAAGATTTTATAACCAACCATTTAAAAACAAACAAAGATTACTTTATGATTCAATGGATTAGATCAACTTGGGCAAAATATGCTGCTATGACCAGCAGTGAACTTAGTGATCTTGTAATAAATCAATTGACTTTAGTTGATAATTCAGAAGAAGGGTAATAAGATAGAGTTTGCCACTCTACCTTCTTCATGACAAAAGAATCTTTATCTAGAAAACTTTCTCATGGCATTTTCTTGTTGCTTAGTAGTTCTATGATTTCTATAGGCTTAAGCGCCATTGCAATTGGTTTTATTGCAAGAAAACTTACAGTAGAAGATTTTGGACTTTTTTCTACAGTAGCTTCTTTTGTTGGTTTATTTGAATTTTTATGTGATTTTGGATTAAATAAAACTCTTTTAAAATTTGGATCCACGGATATTGAAAAAACCAAAGTCAGCTTTGGAAATGCATTATTTGTAAAAACTATTTTAATTATTCCAACTCTTCTTTTAGTTTGGATATTGGGCTATGTTTTTGGTTATAGAGGACAAACATTAAATATAATTTTAATTTTTACTCTTAGTATTATATTTGATAGCTTCGGCACTGTATTTAGTAGCATAAGAAGAATACTAGGGGATTTTAAACTTATATCTTTTTTCAGAATAGTAAAAACTGTTTTATACCTGACTATAGTTTACATTGCACTTTCCTATAACAATTCTGTTTTATCTCTAGTTATTGCCACTTTAACACTTAGTTTTATTTCATTTATAATCTCATTAATTAATTCTGTTTTACTACTAAGACCTAAATTAAAACTTTCTCTAATAAAGGATTTCTTTAAAGACTCATTAATATTTAGTTTTAGCGATTTCTTCTTAAGTATTTATGCAAAAATTAGCACTGTTTTACTTTCATTCTTTGCAAACTTACATGTTGTAGGGATTTTCAGTGCAGCTATTAAATTCACAAGAATAGCCAATATTATTCCTGGTCAAGTTAAGTTTGCAATGCTACCAACAGTGTATAGAATTTTAGATGACAAGAATTCAAAGGACTCTAGAAAAAGAGTTTTCGATATCATACTAAAATATATGATTATCATTGCAACTCCTTCTGCAATTTTAATCTACTTCTTTTCAGGTCAAATTATTCATTTGTTGTTCGGAAGGAAATATGATCTATCTATTCCTCTAGTTCAGATTTTTAGCTTATTTATTTATCTTAGATTCATAGCAACACCATTTAGTTTGTTTTTTATTGGCTTACATAAACATAAAAACATGCTCTACTGCCAAGCTTCAACTACTTTATTAAACATATTGTTAAATGTTCTTCTTATCCCTAGATTTGCATCATTTGGAGCATGCTATGCCACGATAGTTAGTGAAGCATTTTTTGTAATTATACTTATTAGCATAGGAAGAAAATATTTAATCTGGAAGGTCTCTGATACTGTAAAAGCATTTTTAAAACCAACTTTGTCAGGTGCAATAAGCTTACTTATTACTGCTTATTGCTTAGATCATATAAATATATTTATAAGAATGATTTTCTTAATCTTTGTTTACTTTTTATGTCTTGTTCTTTTAAAAACATTTAATTCTAGTGACAAGGATCTACTTAAGAAGATTTTTACAAAGAATAAGAAGGTTCTTGCAGATACATAAATGCTATTATTAACCTATAAATGTCTAACCAAACCATAGAAAATAAACCATTAAGATTGCCAGAGTGGCTTCAAAGAGATGTTCTATTAAATAACAAATCTAGAAAAGTTCATTCATTAATACAAGAATATGATTTAAATACTGTCTGCCAAAGTGCTCGTTGTCCTAACAGAAATGAATGTTTTTCTTCTGGCACAGCAACTTTTATGATTCTTGGAAATACTTGTACCAGAGGTTGTACTTTTTGTAGTGTACCTAAAGGGAAACCAGAACTTCCGCTTGATAGCAATTAATTAAAAGATGAACCAGAAAATGTTGCTCAAGCTGCAAAAGTATTAAATCTTAAACACGTAGTAGTGACTTCAGTAAATAGAGATGATTTACCAGATCAAGGTTCTATGCATTTTGTTAGAACTATAGAGCAATTAAGAAAAGAAATTCCTGGAATCACAATAGAAGTCCTAACACCTGACTTTAGAGGGGATAAAGATTGTATTAAAAATGTAGTAGATGCAACTCCAGATGTTTATAACCATAATTTAGAAACAGTTCCTAGGCTTTATAAAGAAGTTAGACCAGGAGCCATATATGTACGATCTCTTGAATTAATTAAGTTTGTAAAAGAAACAAATTCTAAAATTATTACCAAGTCAGGTATCATGCTAGGTCTAGGAGAAGAAAAAGAAGAGATTATAGAAGTCATGAAAGATTTAGTTAATTATAAATGTGACTATCTAACCCTAGGTCAGTATATGCAACCTAACAGAGACAGTCTTTCCGTTAAAAGATATTTACCCCCTGATGAATTTCAAGAACTTAAAGCAATTGCAGAAAACATTGGATTTAAAAAAGTTTTCAGCGGACCTCTTGTAAGAAGCTCATACCATGCAGAAGAGTTTCACAAAGGGTAAAACAAAACCATGAAAAAAGTCCTATACTCAATATTTATAATCTTCCTCAGTTTCCAAAGTCTAGGCTTAACAGTCACACACAGAGCCTTAGATAAATCTTCATCTAAAGAATCCGAAGAAAGAGCAGGTTTGAAGTCTGCCCTAACACAAACCTCTAGAGAGAGTGAATTAAACACTGAAGACAGTTATTGTCTTGCTGAAGTTATAAAAATAATTGGAGACAGGAAAGAAGATTTGCCAGGCGGAAACAAGCAAAGAACCCAGGATGTAGTTTTAAAAATATTAACAGGAAAAGACAAAGGAAAAGAAAGAGCAGCTACTAATGAGATTCCTGATAATCCAGCTTTTTCTATTATTGGTAAAGTTGGAGAAGTATATTTAGTCAATAAAACAGAAAATCTAGAAACAGGAAATGAAGATTATTTTTTAATTGATTACCATAGAGAAAATGTTATCTGGGTTCTAGGTATAGCTTTTTTCCTTCTTCTGATTATTATCGGCGGGTGGGAAGGCTTTAGAACAATAATTTCTCTTGCCTGTACTATATCCATCATAGCTTTTATTTTAATTCCATCCATTGAAAAAGGAGTGAATCCTCTTTTAGGAGCCGTAGTAGCTTCTTGTTTAGCTACAGTTTTGACTATGCTTCTTGTAGCTGGAATAAATATAAAATCTCTAGCTAGCACATTAGGTACAGTAATTGGAGTTACTGTCAGTGGACTCATAGCTACTATCGTAATCGACAAAGCTCCACTGTCAGGATTATCCAGCACAGAAGCCATGATACTTTGGGGAAATCAATTTTATGAAATTAATTTTAAAGGCTTACTTGCAGCAGGGATGATCGTTTCATGTCTTGGTGCAGTTATGGATGTAGCCATATCTATATCTAGTTCTATATATGAAATTAAAGTAGCAAATCCAAACTATTCATTAAAAGAGCTTTACCACTCTGGAATGAATGTTGGAAAAGATATTATGGGTACGATGACTAGCACTCTTGTTTTAGCTTATACGGGAATGGCACTTCCTCTTTTACTTCTTATTAGTCACGATAGAAATCCAGTAAAGTACTTAAATCTTGAGTTGGTAGTGTCAGAAATAACAGCTACAATGGCTGGAACAATAGGACTTATAATTTCAGTACCGGCTACTGCACTGATTATGAGTCTCTTAATATCGAAGAAAAAATTAAAACCCTTATAGTTTAAGGTTTTGCTGCTGGTCTCTTTTTCATGTAAGTGTATCTATCTTGATGATTAGCTATTCTTAAGATTTTTGCTAATAAAGCTTTTTCATCTTTAAAGCCTAACTCTTCTATACTAACAGTAGTTTTTTCTGCTCTAAAGTTTTCTAACCCTTCTATCGCATCATTAAAAGTAGCTGATTCTCTTCTTTCTCTTCTCATCACTGAATTTACTCTTAAAACAATGTCATAGAGATTGTTATCAATCATTTGTCTACATTCAGCTTTAATTAGAGCTTCATTACCTGTTTCCATTTTCTTTATTTCTAATCTTAACTTCTGCTCTTCTTTAATATCTCCTGTATATAAATAAACATCTGGGTTCTTTGCTATCACTAATGCTCTATCTAAAAGTTCATCAAATTCAGTACCTTTAACCCTTACTGAAGAGTTAGGTTCTACAGCAGTATGAAAAGAGTGAGCAGAATGTAAATCATCACGATTTACTTTTTTATTTCTTGGTCTTTTAGAAGCAACTTCATGAGCTCTATAAACCACATCAAATAAATCATCAGAAACACCTTGTGATCTAAAGTAGCTTTCACCAGCTACACCACCAGAACCAAAATAAATGTATTGGTGATTAACTATTTGTAAAACTCTTGCAGCTAGAGCTCTTGTATTAGAATTTTTTTGTGCTAATAACTTCCCTGAAGGATTTTCTGCTTTGTGATTTTCTAGTGCCTCATAGAAATCTACAATGGTTGCTAATCCATGCCCTTCTCTTCTACAAGCAATATCTGTATAAAACACTAAATCAAAAAGCTCTCCATCAATTTTCATTGTTTTGTTATTTGTGGCTTCTTCAGCACTACCAGCCTCCATACTGGAAACAACTTTGTCGATCAATGCTGTTTTTAATTTACCCAAGGATTCAAATCCAAGATAACTTACAAAAGCTTTTTCATTCATCATTCCAAAATAATGATTTTCTCTAATTGTTTCTGAAACAACATCATCAGGTATCGTAAACAGACTTCCTTTATATTTATCCTTAAACTGTTCTGCTAATTTTTCAAAGTCATCTTTAACACGATTTTTTAAAATTGCTTCTTCTAAGATTTTTCCTACTTCTTTTAAATCTTTATATCCTGATCTTTCCAAGAACTGGGCTTTGGATCCATAACCAAGAGTTTTAATAGCTACTTCTATTTTATCTTCTGACAGATTATAAGGTGTTCCATTATGTGCTTCTACAAACCCAGCAACAAGCTTAGGAAATTCAGTTTTTCCATATTCAGTAATGGCTTCTTGTTTAACTGTTTCTGCTGATGCAGCTTCCTGAGCTTCTCTATTTCTCTTTCTTTCTAATTTTCTTCCTGAAAGTTCTGCCCGAACAGCTGTTGCAAATTTAAACCTATCGGCAAATCCTAATTCTTTTGCAAAGGCATCTAATTGACCAGCATCTAAAACTTCTGCATTTCTTTTCAAGTCACTAGGAAGGACAGTAACTATTACTTCTGTTCCATCATCAAATCTATTCGCAATAGCTTTAACCCAGCTATCTCTAGTTTTTTCTTGTTCAGCTTTTGCTGCCTGCAAATCAGGATCTATGGAAATCAAATCATATTTCTCTGGATTTCCCTTTATTTCTTTCAGTACAAAGGATGCAAGTTCACCATGGGTATCTGCTTTCGGAAGATTTAATGCTTTTGCAACTTTTTGCCCTGGACTTTCAGTTTCATAACCAAAATCTATCTTTCCAACAACTTCTAAAGCCATGAATACAACGGGAAATGTAACTTTGCCACCGTTTTCATCTTTTGCTATAGCTAAAGAGGTTTTGATAATTTGAGCTAATAATTCATCCTTATAAATAGATGTCTTTGCTCCAGCTACAGCAGCAGAATTATCTAATTCAGCAAATGCAGCATCTACATCAAATGGTTTTAGTGCTGCTGCAAATATGGCATTTCCTACAGACATTCCACTTCCAGATGGTAGATTATTGGGTGAAGGTGCAGATGATGGTAAGGTTGTAGCTGATAGTGCTATTGCTGCTATAGGGGCTGAAGTCATTTTATTTTTCTCCAATCAAGTTCTTAAAATTATCTTTTATTTATAACAAATGAGATTTCTTTAATCAATGAAATATTCTGTAAATCAATCTGTATTGCTTGGGTAATACTTAATTAATTTTATTTAAGATTAGCAGAGCTGGTATCTTATTAGTATAAAAAATATGAAAAAGCCTAAAGAAAGCATACTTAACTACTCAGAGCCCATAACAAAGATTTATTTTATTAGGCATGGTGAAACCCTTGCAAATAGAGGTGGATTGATTTTTGGACACTTAGATGTAGAGCTAACAAAAAAAGGAATCATCCAGGCAAATAATGCTGCCATAAAGCTTTTAAAGCTATTAAAGAAAAAAAATGAAAAGATAGATCACATTTTTTCAAGTCCACTAAAAAGAGCAAAAGACACTGCAAAAATAGTTTCAAAGAAATTAAATATTAAAAATATAGTTATAGAAAAAAACTTGATTGAAAAGTCAGAAGGGGTTTGGGAAGGAAAAACTTATCATGAAGTAGAAAAGAGTGATCCTCTTGATTTTTCAAAATGGTTTAGTGATCTAAGTAGCTTCAGACCTAAAAATGGAGAGTCTATGTTAGATCTCCATAAAAGAGTAATAAAGGTTAAAAATAAGTTTTTAAAAGAACATCAGAATAAAACCATAGTAGTCGTTAGTCACGCTGGACCCATACAACTTTTTCTCTTACATTCTTTAGATGCAAAAATAGAAAAACTCTGGTCTATTAAAACAGAATGTGGATCTATCTCTGAAATCACCTTAAGCAAAAGCCAAAGTATTGTTTATAGGATAAATCATTAGATACTACTGTCATTGCGAACCCTGCCCGCCAAAGGCGGGTCCGCCTTCGGCGGAAAAGGGTGAAGCAATCTCAAAAAGAACCTAGCTTATATTTTAAAATTAACTAAGCTGCGGGATCACGATCATTACCAGGTCCAGGGTAAATAGTTGGACCACTTGTATTTGTTGTAAGCTGTGTGCTTAATTTTACTAAAGCAACTATAGTTGCATCATCACACTTAACTAAAGCATCAAGAACTGGCTTTAATACAACAACTACATTTTCAGGATCAACTGTAGATAAAGTCTCTGCAGTTGCAGCTAAAGATCTTACTTTAGAAGCTATTTTATCATCTGGTTCTGAAGCAATTTTAGTAATTAAAGGTAGAACTTTATCACGACTCTCTGTAGGTATTAATTGAAGAGCTGAAAGAACTTCAGGTCCAGCAGATGCAATGTCTGTAAATGTACCTGAAGCAACATTAGAATTAACCGGAGTGCAGGCTGTTACTTCTGTAGCTGAGTCAGAAGGCATGTCTACTGTTTTTTCTGGATTCAACCTACTTTTAACTGCATTACCGAAAGCATTAGCAGCTGCACTTAAATTACGCTCATCAAAAACAGCTGATATTTTCGCTGCATCACTCAAGGTTAGTGTTTGGCTTCCTATTTGAAGAACTCCTTCATCTATCTTAGCAACTGAACCTGGTAAAGCATCAGCTAATTTTCTGAGAGCATTATTTCTATCTTCTCTGCTTCCACTTACTTTAAGGCTAGTTGTAAATTCAAAACCTTCTGGTGTGGTTTTATTTGTAGTCGTGACTTCTCTACTTATTCCAGTACTTCTAGCAAAATCATCTGCATCAGCTAACATTCTAAATAAAACAGAATATAAGTGCGCTGCTCCTTTAACAGTAGCGGTAGGATTTCCAGATGGTTTAGGTGGTTCTGTGGGTCCTTTAGGTCCTCCAGTTTTTACTTCTTCTATTGGACTTGCTGATGAAAGTGGGTGGGTTCCTAAATGTGTCATTGATATTGCTGCTGTCATCATAATAAAATCTCCTTAAATATTTGTTTAAATAATCTAGCTTGATTATATTTAATTAAGTTCTTAATAATCAATACAAGAAGATTAAAATAAGATAAAGGTTTCTAAATAGCACTAGATTTATGCAATTTTTAATTTATCCACTATAAACTCATTAATGCTTTTATTTTCTTGCTTGGCTTGAAGCTTTATTTTAGCTGCAGTAGAACCTGGAATTCTAAGAGTAATCCTAGTTTCTTTCCCAAGAGTGGGTTTTGGAATCTCACATTTATCGATTAAAGCTGATTCTATCCAATCATACATTGCATCTTTTATTTTCTTTTGTGCTTCATGGGGCGTATTTCCATGTGAAACACACCCTGTCAATTCTCCGACTCTACATACATAGTAAGTTTTATTTCTATCTTCTTCTGGAGTAATAATAAATGAATATGGTAAATTTATATGTTTTTCAATTTCTTGCTTACTTGGTTTTTTCATATATTACTCCTGAGCTATTTTTATACAGTCTTTTACATAAAACTCTTTAACTCTTTTACTTGGATGATCTACGGCTACTCCAACTCTTTTATTCCCTTTTGTAAAAATATAATGTCCTTTCGAACCAATTCTCCATGTGAAGCCATAATATTCCATAAACTTCACTAGCTCATTTATATTGACATCCTTCTGATTATTTAAAATCTTTTGAACTAGTTTTTCTACTGCTATCATAGATTATATACCACTATGACACTAAAAATAGTGTCATCATTAGATTCATCCCTAGTAACCTATAAATATACTGTATTTAAATGAATAATTTAATCAGGCAAAGTCTCTGAAAAAATTAAAGACCCTTAACCACCTCGAAGATAGTTCAAAGGATTTTGTGGTCTACCACTTTTTCTAACTTCAAAATGTAAATGTGGTCCAGTAGAATAACCTGTTCTTCCTTCATAGCCTATAACCTGTCCCTGACTAACTGTCTTTCCTGCTGATGTGGCAGTACTACCTAAGTGAGCATATAAAGTAGAAAAATCTTTTCCATGATCCACTATAACTACTTTTCCATATCCCCCATACCAACCAGTAAAAATAACTTTTCCACTATCTGAAGCTTTAATAGGAGTGCCAAGAGGAGCAGCCAAATCCACTCCGCTGTGAAAACTAACCACTTTAAACATAGGGTGTCTTCTCATTCCAAATGGAGAAGTTAAACGACCTCTAAGCGGATATGCAAAAACTCCAGTTCCAGGAAGAGAATATCCACCTGAAACGGTACGCCCTGTTAATCTGTTTATGTCAGAGATTAATTGCTGAGATTCTCTTTCCAACTGTCTTTCAGCCTGCTCAAAAGTACCTCTTTCAGTACGCAATCTTCTAACTAAACCAGATTGAACAGAATGTTCTCTAGCAATTTGCATTTTTTGTTTTTCTATATCATTAACAACACTAGCAATTTTAATTTTTTGATTTGCCAATTTATCTTTATATTCTTCAATATTTTTAGATTCTTGAGAAAGGCTTTCCAGAAGATTTCTATCCTGAGCTACAAGAAGTTTTTGATAATAAAGAGTGTCTAAAAAATCAGTCAGACTAGGGGTTTTTAACAACACTTCCAGTATTCTCAATCTTTGACCTTGATATATTTGTCTAATTCTTCTTTCAGCTTCTACCTGAAGGCTAACATAGTTTGATTTCAATCCAGTCAACTTATCTTCTGTTTGAGCAAGATCATACTGGGTAAGAGATAATTTTTGTTTATTATCTCTAAGATTTTTTTGCGTATTTGAAAGTTTATATTGAATTTGCGTAAGTTTACTAATAGCTATTTTTTCTTTAGCTTTTGTTTCTGCAATTTTCCTTTTCAAATAATTTGCTTTTTCTTCAATTTCTTTCAACGCTCTTGTTTTAGGGGTACTTGTTTTTGCATAAGATCCATTTTTAGCAATACCTTCAGGGAAAAAAGGTAAGAAGAGTGGCGACATCAAAGCTAAAAATGCAAGTAAAAAACTATATGTATATTGTTTTAAATTAAAAGAGTTAATTTTACTTATTTTTTTTAACTGTATTTTGGATGATTGAATTGAAGTATTTAACAAATCAAGAGACTTTGACAAAGAAGTTAATACAACTCCAAAGAAATGAAGAGTAAATAATAAAACCTTTTCTAAGATCTTTATTTGCATAAATGTTATTGGTTAAAAGTAAAAATGTGTATTAGAGGGGCTAAAGAAGCCATTAAAAATGATAGCAACATAATAATTACAACAATTTTTGAGTTCTTCCTAAAGAAGTCCATTTTGATATTTTAACACGGCTTGATGTCATTTTTTGACCTCATTCCGATACTTCTCTTTCAATGCGTATAGATCATCACGTAATTTAGCAGCTTTTTCAAAGTCTAAAAGTAAAGCAGCAGATTTCATCTCACCTTCAATTTTCTTAAGTATTTTTGGAATCTCTTTCATATCAAGATGTTCATAGGCCAATTGTTCAGCTACAACTTCCTCAATATCTTTATTTGCTCTCAATGATTCAAGGATAGAATTAGAATGTCCTTTAATAATTCCCTTAGGAGTAATTCCGTGTTCAAGATTATATTCAACTTGAACTTTTCTTCTTCTATCAGTTTCACTAATAGCTCTTTTCATCGAGTCAGTCATTTTATCTGCATATAAAATAACTTTTCCTGAAACATTTCTTGCAGCTCTTCCAATCATCTGAATCAGAGATTTATCTGAACGTAAAAAGCCTTCTTTATCAGCATCCATAATGCAAACAAGACTTACTTCAGGCAAATCTAAACCTTCTCTTAAGAGATTCACACCAACAAGTACATCAAACTCACCAAGCCTTAAATCTCTTAAAATTTCTATTCTATCTAAAGCTTTTATTTCACTGTGCAACCAACGAACTTTTATATTTGAACCTGTTAAATATGCAGTCAAATCTTCTGCCATTCTCTTAGTTAAAGTAGAGACAAGGATTCTTTCTTTTTTCTCCACTCTGATTTTGATTTCATGAATTAAATCATCAATTTGTCCCTGAGTAGGCTTCATCACTATGGCTGGATCTATAAGTCCTGTAGGTCTAACAATCTGCTCAACAACTTTTTCACTAATTTCAAATTCGTAATCGCCAGGCGTTGCGCTTACAAAAATAACCTGTGGCATTCTCTCCCAAAACTCCTCTGGCTTTAAAGGTCTGTTATCCTTTGCACAAGGAAGCCTGAAACCATAATCCACAAGAGTGTTTTTTCTGGACAAATCTCCATGATACATACCACCAATCTGCGAAATGGTTACATGAGATTCATCTATAACACAAATCCAACCATCTCTTCCGAATTTTCTATTAAAATAATCCACAAGAACTTTTGGTGGATCTCCAGCATTTCTACCTTCTAAGATTCTAGAATAATTTTCCACTCCATTACAATAGCCAACTTCTCTAAGCATTTCTAGATCATATTTTGTCCGTTGCATAAGCCTTTGAGCTTCTACTTCTTTCCCATTAGCTTTCAAGTCGTTATATCTTTCTTTCAATTCTTTTTCTATTTGCTCACAAGCTTTCTCTATAGTGTCTTCATTTGCTACATAGTGCTTAGCTGGATAAACAGTAATTTCATCAATAATTGATTTTACTTCTCCAGTCAAAGGATCAATTATAGTAAGATTTTCAATTTCATCTCCAAAGAATTCAATCTTAATAACATCCTCTTCGTAGATAGGAAAAAGATCAACAATTTCTCCCCTTACTCTAAATTTCCCACGGGTAAAATCAATATCATTTCTATCATAGTAAATTTTTACAAGCTTACGCAGCAATTCATTTCTTTCAATTGTTTGCCCTTTTTTTATCTTGAGAGCAGATTCATAATAAAGTTCTGGCACACCAAGACCATAGATACAGCTAACAGAAGCCACGACAACTACATCATTTCTTTCAAATAAAGATCTGGTAGTAGAATGTCGAAGTCTATCAATCTCTTCATTTACAGCAGCAACTTTTTCAATGTAAGTATCAGTAGATGGAATATATGATTCTGGCTGATAATAGTCATAATAACTAATAAAATATTCAACTGCATTTTCTGGGAAAAAATCACGGAACTCATTGCAAAGCTGAGCAGCAAGCGTTTTATTATGAGCAATGACAAGAGCAGGTTTTTTAATTTCTTGAATGAGATTGGCAATAGTAAAAGTTTTACCAGACCCCGTAACCCCAAGCAAAGTTTGATATTTTAAACCTTTGTCAATTCCTTCCTTAAGATCAGAAATTGCTTTCGGCTGATCACCAGCCGGTTTAAAGGGGGATTGAACGATTAGATTTGTTTGCTCTGCAACCATATTAATATAATAATAGCGTATGGCGCTTAGGAGAATCATTAGAATTAATGGGCTCTAAGTTCTTGTTTTTCTATCCGCTAAGCGCTATCCGCTAAACGCTATAATATTCTCATGCATGCATTAACAGAAAACCTAACTGAAACAAAACTCAGACAAGATCTCAAAACAATATGCCTTCTTGCATACAACAAGGGCCTGGTTTCAGGATTTGATGGAAGCTTCAGCTTAAAGACATCTGATAACTCAATTTTAATCACACCTACTAATACTCATAAAGGATTGTTAGAAGAAAAAGATTTTATTCTTCTTGATTTGAATGGAAATATACTTACAAACGGGAAAGAACCATCTGAGCATTTATCTCTTCACTTAGCTGCTTATAAAGCTAGACCAGATATAAAGGCTTTTATTCATGCCCATCCTCCTATAGTAGTTTCACTTACTATTGCAGGGATAGATTTTAATCAACCAATTATTCCAAATACTGTTATTTCACTTGGAGAGGTAGGATTTTTTCCATATACTAATTCTGATAAAGATACAGAAGAATCACAATTAACCGAGATTCTAAAAAGTCACGATGCAATTATTCTTGATAAACACGGCTCCATAACGGTTGGAAATGATATTTTCACTGCATATGAAAATTTAGAAATATTAGAATTTACAGCAAAAGTTTTATGCCAGGCATCACAAATTGGGGAAGTAAAGACTTTATCAGATAAAGAAATTGCAGAACTTATAAATGAAAGACATAAAATTTATGGAAAAGATTTACAAGACAGAGAAAAGAATAATTTATTTCACGATTTCACCCAAAAGTTAACAGTAAAAAAACTTATTAGTAAAGTTTTGGAAAGTGAATCACCTGTCTTTCAAAGGGTTTTAAGTCTTACACATGAATTAACAATAAATACCATTGAAAAAACATCATATTCGACGAAAATGTCTAAAGAAGAAAAAGAGCAGATTTCACGTGAATTAACAGGTTCATTTTTTAACATGATTTTAGGGAAATTTACACGTAAATAGGTTCCATATCATCTTTATAAAAGATCTATGTCTTTATATATATCTTTGATAGAATTTTGAATGCATTATGGCTGTTCAAGACAAAATTAAATTAATTAATCAATCTGATCAAACAATAAATTTTGATTTATTTCTTTTTACCGTTAATCATAAAACAGCTCCGGTAGCCATTAGAGAAAAGTTTTCAATTCCTGAGTACAAATTGAAAGATGCGACGAATGAGCTTAAAAATTATAAGTCCTTAGACTCTTTTTTAATTCTCAGCACCTGCAATAGGACAGAAATTTATTTCACCACTGTTAATTTTGAAAAAGCGATTTCAGATATCTACAGCTTTCTATCTAAGTTTCTTAATTTAGAAGAAACTGTTATTAAAGAGTACAACTCACTACTAACTAATTCTAAGGTTGTTGAACATTCATTTAAACTTGCTTCTGGACTAGACAGCTTAGTAATGGGAGAAAAACAAATTCTTTCACAAGTCAGATTTGCATACTCAAACGCTCAAGCAGAAAAAACATTAAACAACACTCTTGAACTTTTATTTCAGAATGTTATTAACACCTCCAAAGACATTCACAAAGAAACTAATTTATCTAAGAACAGCCAATCCATCAGCTCGGCTGCTATTGATATGGCAAATGAAATGTGCAACTCTATTAAAACAAAATCTGTAATGGTATTAGGTGCAGGAAAGATGGCAGAGTTGGCACTTGATCATATAGAAAAGATTGGTGGGGCGGAAGAAACAGTAGTTTTAAACAGATCCCCACATAGAGTAATAGAGTTTTCTGATAAATATAAAATAGATAAATCTATTCCTTTTGAAGATGTTTATGAGTCTATCAATGACTCTGACATTATAATTACAGCTACTGGCGCCCCTCATTTTATTCTTTTTGCTGAGCAGTTTAAGCCTAAAAGAAAAGATGTTTCTAAACCGCTTTATATTTTTGATATTTCATTACCTAGAAATGTAGATCCTGAGTTTGGGAAATTAGAAAATGTGACATTGATTGACATAGATAGTCTTCAATCTTTTTATAATAAAAACAACTCCATACCAAAAGAAGACATGGATCAAGTGAAAAAAATAATTTCAGCTGGTATAAAAACTTTCCAAGAAGAGATCTCAAACAAAGAAGTGTCTGAAGTTATTAGAAATTTAAAAGCAAAAGTAAATAGCACAATAGAAGACAAGTTAAATAAATTAAAAGGAAACAAAGAGACTTTTACAGCTGAAGAACTTGATTACATCGTAAATAACATAGCAAACACTATCTTGCATGAACCTATTAAAAACTTAAAGGATCCTGGATATAAAGAAGAAAAGATTCAAGTAATTAAAGATCTTTTTGAAGTATAGATTCTAGTGAAGAACAAAATCACAATAGGAACACGAAGCAGCAAGCTTGCCCTTTGGCAAGCAAATTTTATAAAAGAAGAATTATTAAAGCTTCATCCAGAATTAAAGATTGAATTAAAAGAAATTAAAACAAAAGGTGATCACATTTTAGATGTAGCACTTTCAAAGATTGGTGACAAAGGGCTTTTCACAAAAGAGATTGAAGACTCTATTTTAAATAATGAATCAGACATTGCTGTACACAGCTTAAAAGATTTACCGACAAAATTACCTGATGGCTTAAAGATAGGCGCTATTTTAAATAGAGAGTCAGCACATGATGTAATGATGTTGAGCCTACGAACCTACGAGCCTACGAGCCTACGAAATGAATCCTCAATTGTCAATTCTCAATTGTCAATTCTCAAGCCAGGTTCTAAAATAGGTACTTCCAGCTTACGACGCACTTCACAATTAAAAGCCATACGTCCCGATCTTGAATACATTGAAATTAGAGGGAATGTCGACACTAGAATTAAAAAACTAGATGATGGAAATTATGATGGTATTATTCTTGCTTATGCTGGAGTAAAAAGACTTGGTTTTGAAAATAGAATTTCTTATCACTTTAATCCTGAAGAAGTACTCCCAGCCGTAGGTCAAGGAGCCTTAGCCATTGAAATTAGAGAAGAAGACAATGAAATAAAAACTTTAATATCCAAATTAAATGATGAAAAATCATATTTAGCTGGAATATGCGAAAGAGCTTTTTTAAGAAAACTAGAAGGCGGCTGCCAGGTCCCCATTGGAGCTTATACAAAGACAGAAGCTGATAACATTACCTTATTTGGTTTAATAGCAAGCTTGGATGGAAAAGAAGTTGTCAGAGACAAAGTAACTGGACATAAAAATGATTCAGAGAAAATTGGAATAGAGCTAGCAGAGATGTTATTACGTAATGGTGGACTTGAAATTGTTAAGTCCTTTAGGCATACCGTATAATTTTTTCTATGGAAAACAAATCCACAGTCTACATTACAGGAGCTGGTCCAGGTGATCCAGACTTACTTACTTTAAAGGCCAAAGAAATTCTGGAAAAGGCTGATGTTATTGCATACGATAATTTAGTTTCCAATGAAATTCTAGAACTTGCTTTATTTACAAATCCCAATGTAAAACTTCTCTACGTAGGAAAAGATGTAGGCAATCCCGAAAGAACAGTTAGCCAGGAAAAAACACTTAAATTACTTCTAGAGTTGTCTAAAGACTATAAAACCATATGCCGTTTAAAAGGTGGTGACCCAAATGTATTTGGTCGTGGTGGAGAAGAAGCTATATTTTTAAAAGAAAATAATATTAATTTTGAGTTTATTCCTGGAGTCAGTAGTATCACTGCTGTTTCAGCTTATGCAGGGATTCCACTTACACATAGAGATTGTACTAGTTCATTCACTGTAATCACCGCACATGAAGATCCTGAGGATTCAGAAAGCAGTATTAAATGGGAGAATTTTGATTCTTTAAATAGCACTCTTGTACTTCTTATGGGCACAAGAAATTTAACTAAAATTACAGAAAAGTTAATTTCTCTTGGAAGGGATAAAGATACACCCTTAGCTATCATTTACAAAGGAACGACAAGCAGCCAAAAAACATTAATTTCTACCCTTCAAAACATAAAAGGAGATTTAGAAAAAACCGTTATCAAACATCCCTCTGTAATAATCATTGGTAAAGTTGTTAGCTATAGAGAAGTACTAAACTGGTTTGAGACAAAAAAACTATTTGGAAAAAGAGTTTTAGTAACCAGATCAAAAGAACAGTCATTTTCTTTCGCATCAAAATTAATAAAATCAGGAGCAAAGCCAATACTTTGTCCGACCGTAAGCTATTCGATTATTGAAAAAGAAATTTATAATAAAAACATCATTAATAACTTGTCTTCATTTGATTGGATATTTTTCACCAGTCAAAATTCTGTCAAGTTCTTCTTTGAAATACTTTCTAGAAACTGTTTTGACTCTAGAGCACTCTCAAGCATTAAAATAGCTTCAGTTGGATATAAAACAAATATTGAGTTGGAAAAATATAACATTAAGGCAGATTTTATACCAAAAAGATTTTCTATGGAAGACTTGATAAAAGAACTCAGCGAAAAAGAAGATTTATCAAGTAAAAAGATATTAGTGCCATCACAGGATATAGAGCGTGAGGCGGTAAGGGCAATTCCCGCCCTGTTGGCGAGGCTCGCTCCAAAGGAGCGGCATGAATTGCCCCAACCAACGTACTGGGGGATATATCATGCGAGTTTTATAAACGATCTCCCTCCACAAATCATTGATGAAATAAATAAAGGAATAGACCTCATAACTTTATTTAGCTCTAATACCGCTAAAAATCTTTTTGGACTTATAGAAAAACATGATTTGAAAGATAAAATCAAAAATACAAAAATAGCTGTAATTGGAGAAGAAACAGCTAAAACAACAAAAGATCTTTTTGGAAGAACAGACATAGTAGCAGAGCCATATACTGAAGAAGGCTTGATAAGCAGTATAGAAAATTATTTTTCTGTAGAGATGTTGCCCGCCAAAGGAGGCATTTAATGCTTGATTTAAAGTCACGTCCTAGGCGTCTACGTAAAAATGAAATTATTAGAAATCTTGTTCAGGAAACACATTTACATCCAGCACAATTTATTGCTCCTGTTTTTATTCATGATGGAAAAGAATCTCAAATTAAAATAAACTCAATGCCAGGAATCTATCAATTTTCTTTGGATGGGGCTCTCAAACATATAGAAGAATTAAAAGAAAATGAAATCAACTCCATAATTATTTTTGGTATTCCTAATAAGAAAGATTCACATGCTACATCTGCCTGGGATGAAAATGGAATCATTCAAAAAGCAAACAGAAAAATAAAAGAAAACTTTCCTGACATTTTACTTATAAATGACACTTGTCTTTGTGAATATATGGATCATGGGCATTGTGGAGTCATTCATAATTCAGAAATCATAAATGATCCGACTTTAGAAATACTTCAAAAGACAGCTATTTCTCAAGCTGCCAGTGGTGCAGATATAATTGCCCCATCAGGAATGATGGATGGAGTAATTAAGTCAATAAGATCTGCACTGGATGAAAATGATTTCCAGGATATTGCACTTATGAGTTATGCAGTTAAATATGCCAGTGCATTTTATGGTCCATTTCGTGAGGCGGCAGAATCCACCCCTCAATTTGGAGACAGAAAAACATATCAGATGAATCCAGCAAACAAGAGAGAAGCTATCAGAGAAGCACTAATTGATGAAAAAGAAGGTGCAGATATCATTATGGTAAAACCTGCTCTTCCTTATTTAGACATTATTTCTGCTGTAAAAGAAAAGGTTAATTTGCCTATTGCTGCATATAATGTTTCAGGAGAGTATTCCATGTTAGTAGCCGCAGCGCAGAATGGCTGGATAGATGAAAATAAAGCAATTATAGAAATGCTAACTGGTATTAAAAGAGCTGGTGCAGATATAATTATTAGTTATTTTGCTAAGGATATTGCTAGGATTTTGAAATCATAATAACTGCTTAACCTTCAAAGAATATCGTTGTATAATGAATCTGTATTAAAGGAAATGATATGTGTCCAAATTGTATTTTAAATAAAGCAGGTTTAGGAGCAGGATATTACGGGGCTGCAACCATTTGTATAATTTTTGCTTTAATGGCTCTTGCACTTTATATATGGGGAAGAAAAACGGGTGAGTTTACCGGTGATGAAGAAGAAGCTAAATATTCAATCTTTGAAAAAGAATAAATTCTTTCTCGTATTTATTTTAACTCTCATCACGACTTCTTCCGCCTACTCACAAGTCTCCAATCCATTTTTAAAAAATAGTCCACAAGGAAATGTTTATTCTGGGGATAAAAGAACTGTACTAATAGTTTTTGATGCTTCTGCCAGTATGGAAGAAAAAATTAATGGTGAAACAAAGATTCACATTGCAAAAAGAGCTTTAGATGATGTCTTATTAAATGCTCCTCAGGACATAAACCTAGGGCTTAGGGTATACGGAGCAAATTCACCAAAATCAAATCCTTACGTTGATTGTTTTGATTCAAAATTAATCGTTCCCCCAGGAATTAGCAATAGGCGCACCATAGTTTCTGAAATATACAAAATCCTACCTAGAGGATTTACACCTATTACTTATTCACTTTCTCAGGCACTCCAGGACATTTCTCCATATACAGGGGAGAAGTCAATAATATTAATTAGTGATGGACTTGAAACATGCGGCGGAGATCCCTGCGAATTAGCTAAAACAATAAATCTTTCTGGAATTGATTTAAAAATTGATGTGGTGGGTTTTGGAGTATCAGATGATGTTGATGCACAGAATCAGCTCATGTGCATAGCCACCAGTACTATGGCTAAATATTTTGAGGCAAACAATTCAGATGATTTAGTTCAAGGACTTAAAGAAAGTATAAATAAAAATGTTACAGGAAAAATCATTACTATGATTTCAGCACCTCCTGAAATTATGATAACAGAACCAATTTATGAAAAAATTCCAACAATAGAACCTGAGAAAATAAATTTAAAGAGAAGAAAATAAGACTACGGTACTACTATTTTTAAAAATTCTGGACCAATGTTTTGACCATTGCAATCAAGAACTTTAAATCTATCTTTAAAATCGAGGGAATCTAAATAGACTTTAACAGGCTCCAATGATTCACTAGGAGATGCACATTTAATATTTATGGTTCTGTAATCCTTTATAAATGCATTTATTAATGAGCGCAATGTCTCTTTATAAATATCATCCTTAAAAAAAGAATCAAAACTATTATAAAAATTTATATCGTAAATTGATCCATCTTTACTAATGCTCACCTCATCATATAAACCACCTACATCTCTAAATCCAAGATTGACAAAATTAACTTTCCTATCTAAAGAAATATATATCAATGGAAAAAGAACTCTTTCTGCTATTTCTTCATGGGAAAAAGGTGGAAAGGAATCTGCCTTTTGATAAATATTCAAATTGTTCCAAGAATCTTTTTCAATTACTATTCCAACGGATTGATAATCTCCATCATCATCAGAAGCTTTAATCTCAACTGTATTTCCTTCTATTAAATTAGAATAAATCTCTTCAATTCGAGTAAGGTCAAGTCGTCCTTCAACATAAACTACTGATTCTCGATTATAAGCACCTGGCTCAAGACTTTCTAGGTCTAAACCACTATCTGCTGGCATAACAGTAATCGAGTTTTGATTAGCTGCTTCCTGGGACTCATCACTTCTTTTTACTGGTAATGGATAAATATCTATAAAAACATGTTTTCTTAAGACATTATCAGTATCTCTGCACTGAATTATATAAACCTGCCCAAAGTTAAACTGCAAATGATCTTGATCAAAAAGTTTTTTCTTATACTCATCTGATTTTAGTTTTTGTAAAACCAAACCACCATTACCATTAGGTTCAATTGCACCACAATTTATAGATATCTTTTTTCTTTTTGCTAATAATGCCGCTAAGTCAGAAGTAAAACTACCATTTATAAACACATCACCAGATTTGATTTTTACTACTGTCTCTGCACCTAAGATTTCATACCCTTCTCTTCCAATAGCTTCACCAAAAGCCAGAAAAACATGAGAAGAAAAAGGACGGAATAAATTTTCATAAACTCTTTTTATATATGGTGGGACAGCTCTAACATTTTGCTCAGTAGCTCTTACATATGCATGAAATTGCCCCATAAGCCAAGGAATAACATCATTAGTAGGATCTCCATTTCTGCCACAATCAATTTCTAAGGTTTCAGTAAAATATAAAGAGTCTAAAAATGTTTTTCTAAATTTAGGATCAGTAATCACTTCAGGAGAGTGAATGTTTATTCTCCTCCTTAAACCAGTATCACTAATACTAAAAGAATTTACTTTCATAGCCAATTTCAATAAATTGGACTTATTATATCAGTCTTATCCAACCACTTCAATCTTATAATCTTCAATAACAGGGTTGGCTAAAAGCCTTTCACACATTTCTTTTGCTTTATTTTTAGCTTCTGACTCAGATTCAGCTTCTACCTTAAATACTACTTCTCTACCTACTTTAAGATCTTTAACACCTTTATAGCCCATACTAGCCAAAGCCTTTTCTACAGCTTGTCCTTGAGGATCTAAAATATCGGCTTTAGGAAGGACTTGGACACGGACAGAAAAAGTTTTTTCCTGAGTTTTGGCATTAGTCATTTTTGATTTTCCTTCTTTCACTCTCTTCAACATTTCAATATAAGCATCTTCCACTTTTCCTAGATCTTGCCTAAATCTATCTTTATCTAATTTTTCATTAGTCTTGGCATCCCAAAATCTAAAATTGTCTGGAGAAAGTTCATCTGCTAAAAGCATATTTCCATCTTTATCAATTCCATATTCAAGCTTAAAATCAACAACTTTAATTCCTACATTTAAGAAAAACTCTTTAAAGATTTTATTTATTTTCAATGTTAGTTCTGTAATCTTATCTAAGGTTTCATCATCAGCTATCTCTAATGCATTCTTTATATAAGCTCTAGTTAAAAGCGGATCACCCAACTCGTCTTTTTTATAACTAAACTCCACTATGGGTGCTTTTAAAACTTTTCCTTCTTCAATTCCAAGTCTTTTACATAAACTTCCAGCTGAAATATTTCTAACAATTACTTCAAGAGGAATTATTTTTACCCTTTTCACTAAAAGTTCATTTTCAGAAATCTGTTTTACAAAGTGTGTCTTAATTCCAAAATCTTCCATAAGCTCAAATAACAAAGTAGAAATAGTAGCGTTTATCTTTCCTTTTCCAACTATTTCACCTTTTTTTTGAGCATTAAAAGCTGTAGCACTATCTCTAAAATAAGTTCTAAGAATATTAGGATCTTCTGTTTCAAAGATATCTTTTGCTTTGCCTGTATAAATGGGTTTTTGCATAGTAGGCATATTTTACCTATCCACGTCAGGAAGTATCACGTCTAGGCTTGAAAAGATCGCTACGGTATCTGCCACTGGCTGATTTTTTACCATTTCATGCAATATTGAAACATTATTAAAGGAAGGAGAACGCCATTTAAGACGATATGGAACTGAGCTTCCATCTGCTATTAAATGAACACCTAATTGTCCTCTAGGTGACTCTACAGCTGCATATGATTCACCAGCAGGGGGCTTAAATGCTGCTGCTACTTGCTTACCTTTGGCAACTATCATTAAATCTTCTGCACTAAATACTGGTTTCTCACCACTAGTAAGCTCTACTTTATTCTTCTCTAAATCTTCAGTATCTCCGCCTGGCAATTGATCTATAGCCTGAAGAATGAGGCGAGCTGATTCTCTAAGCTCTTGTATTCTACAAGCATAACGAGCATTAACATCACCGACTTTTGATACAGGTACATTAAATTTCAATTTATCATATACGGAGTAAGGTTGATATTTTCTAAGATCAAAATCAATACCCGAAGCTCTAATATTTGGTCCAGTTACACCGTAACTAATCCCAAGATTAGGATCCATATAACCAATGCCCTGCGTTCTAACTAAGAAAATAGGATTATTTGTAGCAAGAGCTTCATATTCATCTACATATTTAAAGAACTCTTCATTGATCCATTTTTTTACTTTTCTTGTCCAGCCTTTAGGTAAGTCCTTAAAAACCCCACCAATTCTAATATAGTTAAACATCATTCTTTGACCAGAAACTTCCTCTAAAAATGAAAGTATGGTTTCACGATCTCTAAATGTATAGAAAGGAAATCCCATCATAGCTCCAAGATCAAGAAGAAAGATTCCTAAAGAAAGTAAGTGTGAAATAATTCTGTTCAACTCTGTACAAATAACTCTTATGTACTCTGCTCTAAGAGGAACTTTGACTTTTGCAAGCTGCTCGATAGCCATAATATATGCATGACTATCTGACATTCCTGCAAGGTAATCAACTCTATCTACTAAAGCTTGATATTGAACATAAGTTCTGTTTTGTCCAAGCCATTCCATACCTCTGTGTAAATAACCAATAACAGGCTCGCAGTCTCTAACGGTTTCACCTTCAAGTTTTAAAATCAAACGTAAAACACCATGGGTAGAAGGATGCTGTGGTCCCATGTTAATAACCATTTCATCGGTTTTAAATGCTTTTTCTGTTTGACCTGAGTCTTTAACTATAGACAATTTCTTTCTCCTATTTGCTGGGTTTACTTAATGTTCTATCAGACATTTCTTTTTCACTGACAGGGTGTGGACCATTTAATGCATCAGAAGGTGGAATGTAATCTTTCCTAAGTGGAAAACCTATCCAATTGTCAGGATTTAAAATTCTCTTTAAGTCAGGATGCCCTTCAAACTTAAAGCCCATCATGTCATAAGCTTCTCTTTCATACCAATCAGCTGTAGACCATATAGATGTAACACTAGGAAAAACTGGATTTTCTTTTCCTGTTGAAATTTTTATTCTAAGAGATTTTTTTGTGCTTAAAGAGTGAAGCAAATAAACACATTGAAAGCTGGATTTTAATTCAACAGCTGTTATAAGAAGTAAAAGGTCAAAATTTGTTTTTTTATTTTCTTTTAATAACTTACATGATTTTACTAAATCCTTGCCTTCAAGTTCTAACATTTCAACATCTTGGCTATCTTTACCAAGAGGCTTTGAATCTATTCCATTTTCTTTTAAAAATAATCCGTACTCACCAGGAGATGGTGGGGTGACTTCTACCGGGGTTGCTACTACTTCTGACATTAGGCTCCCTTTCCTTCACCGCCACAATAAGCATCTTCTCTAAATGGAAGTGGTAATCCTGTAAGTTCATCTACATAAGTAACGGGTCTATGATCATTAGCATATTTTCTACGAGATGCTAGATTTTCATTTCTAATTTTTCTTTGAAGAGTCATAAGCCCATGTAAAAGACCTTCTGGTCTGGGAGGACATCCAGGTACATAAACATCTACTGGAATAATTCTATCTACGCCCTGTACTACACAGTAAGAATCGTGGAACATTCCACCAGTTATAGTACATGCACCCATAGCAATTACATACTTAGGTTCTGGCATTTGTTCATATAAACGAATCAATGCTGGTGCCATTTTACGGGTAATAGTACCTGCTGTAATAATTAAATCTGCTTGACGAGGAGTGGCACGAAAAACTTCTGATCCAAATCTTGAAATATCAAATTTACTCATACCGGTAGACATCATTTCAATAGCACAACATGACGTACCGAATGTAAGTGGCCATACAGAGTTTGATCTAGCCCAGTTATAAATAACATCTACAAAACCACCTAAGGTAGTAACAATTAAATTCCCTTTCAACTCTTCAGGGACATCTTTACTGGGTATTTTTAATTCTGGTTCAGACATGGCTTTTCCTTATCCTCCAATTATACCGAAAGTAGAAAGAATGAAAGTAATTACTAGTTATAAAACGGTTAATCGTGAATAGTTGATGGGTGTTCGTACTTAAATACCATATCTTTCTCTTAGGAACACGATTCACTATCCACATTCTATGTATTAACCTGCTTCTTCTACTAAGCTCAAGATTTAAAAAAATCTCTACCCAGATATTTTTTTCCTAAACATCATTTTAAAGATTCTAATACTTTTAATGTAATTAATTTATTTTTAGATTTATCAATATTCCTAATGTGGCATATCCATTTCATGCAAAGAATTATTCAAATTTTATTAATTTTAGCCCTTATCATTCCTTTCAATATGGCTTATTCCCAAACAGGCGGCCAAGGACATATACCTTCCTTTTGTACTGATACGCCTGAAAAAGGATATTGTTTTAATGATAATGGAAGCTCTCTTAGCCTTTGTTGTAATGGAGCACTTCCTGAATGTGCAGAAAGTGGTAATTTTTCCTGTAATGGACAAGATTTAGAGTGTTGTACAGGAACTGGTGTTGATCAGGTTTGCGAAACTATACCTTCATGTACAGGAAATACAAGTAGTGGTGGATTTAGACCTTTTGAATATTGCAATAGTGATCCTAATAATGCATTTTGTATTCAAAGCGACCAAATATGTTGCAATGGTGCTATTCCAAAATGTTCAGCAGGAAATGATTTAAGATGTAAAACAGATGGTCTTAAGTGTTGTAATGGCACTGGTGTTGATGAAGTATGTATAGTAGCAACCTGTGACAATTCTTCTCCAACCGATAACTGTCCTGATGATTTAAATAAAACTGAACCTGGAGTTTGTGGTTGCGATGTAGCTGATACTGACTCAGATAATGATGGCACTCCTGACTGCAATGATACCTGCTTAAATGATCCAAACAAACTTCTTCCTGGTACTTGTGGTTGCGATGTAGCTGAAACCGATACTGACTCAGATGGAACTCCTGATTGTACTGATGAATGTGATAGCGATGCTAATAAAACAATGGCTGGCACATGCGGTTGCGATATAGCTGAAACCGATACTGACTCAGATGGAACTCCTGATTGTACTGATGAATGTGATAGCGATGCTAATAAAACGATGGCTGGCACATGTGGTTG